>NZ_JAKIKQ010000006.1 GCF_023284045.1 Shewanella kaireitica | reverse complement strand
CCAGCTGGCGCCGTTATCCACATCATCAGCGGTTAAGGTGCCGCCAGTGACTAGGTTGCCAAGCTCCGGATCGTTACCGCCATCCATCACGCCCGCTTCTAATACATCGCCGGTGGCATCTTCAATAGTGGAAGTGATAACAGGTATATCGTTAGTGCCGGTGACTGTCACGGTCACTAATTGCTGACTGAAGGCACCATGCTCATCGGTCACGGTAACCAAGAAGGTCTCATCGTGCATCTCACCTTGGGCGAGGGCGTTGACCAGTGCGTTGTCGGCTAAAGTATAACTCCACACGCCAGTGTCAGCATCAATATCAAAGGTGCCGTAGTCATTAACTTGGGCGACAAAACTCCAGCTCCAGCTGGCGCCGTTATCCACATCATCAGCGGTTAAAGTGCCGCCAGTCATTAAGTTGCCCGGCTCAGGATCGTTACCGCCATCCATCACGCCCGCTTCTAATACATCACCAGTGGCATCTTCAACAGTGGAAGTGATAAGCGGAATGTCATTAGTCCCGGTGACTGTCACGGTGACCAGCTGCTGACTGAAGGCGCCATGCTCATCGGTGACGGTGACCAAGAAGGTCTCATCGTGCATCTCACCTTGGGCGAGGGCGTTAACCAGCGCGTTGTCGGCTAAGGTGTAGCTCCACACGCCGCTGTCAGCATCTATATCAAAGGTACCGTAATCGTTGACCTGGGCGACAAAACTCCAGCTCCAGCTGGCGCCGTTATCGACATCATCGGCGGTTAAAGTGCCGCCCGTCATTAAGTTGCCTGGCTCCGGATCGTTACCGCCATCCATCACGCCAGCCTCTAATACATCACCAGTGGCATCTTGAATGGTAGAAGTAATAACTGGAATATCGTTAGTGCCGGTGACTGTCACGGTCACTAATTGCTGACTGAAGGCACCATGTTCATCAGTGACGGTAACCAAGAAGGTCTCATCGTGCATCTCACCTTGGGCGAGGGCGTTGACCAGCGCGTTATCGGCTAAAGTGTAACTCCACACGCCAGTGTCAGCATCAATATCAAAGCTGCCGTAATCGTTGACTTGGGCGACAAAACTCCAGCTCCAGCTGGCGCCGTTATCCACATCATCGGTGGTTAAGGTGCCGCCAGTCATTAAGTTGCCCGGCTCAGGATCGTTACCGCCATCCATCACGCCCGCTTCAAGTACCTCACCGGTGGCATCTTCAATAGTGGAAGTGATAACAGGTATATCGTTGGTGCCTGAGATGGTCACTGTAACGACTTGATTCGCAGAAAGTCCATATTCATCGGTTACAGTAACATTAAATGTTTCGGTTACTAGATCACCGAAAGCTAAACTATCTGCTAGCTCATTACTGAGAGTGAATGTCCAACTTCCTGTTGATTCATCAAGGGTAAATATTCCATATGGCGTTTCGGCAAGGCTATCTAAACTCCATGTAAGAACTGCACCATCATCAATATCATTGGCAGTTAACAATCCGCCGGTTTCAGCTATACCTACTGTAGCTTCGTTACCGCCGACTAGCACGCCAGCTTCGACTACGTTACCTTGTGCATCTTCAAATGAAGAGGTGATAACGGGAGCATCATTTTCACCTGTAATGGTTATCACTAAAGTCAGAGAGACTTCATCACCATCTGCATCAACTAATAGATAATCAAAAGTATCTGTTATTTGTTCACCTAGAGCTAGCGATTGAACTTCTTCTGTTTGATTATTAAGGATGTAATTGTAACTTCCATCAGCGGCGATAATTAAAGAGCCATAAACACCAGCAATCGTGGTTTCAGCGCCTATATCTGCTGTGCCTGAACCTGAAGATATTTGCGTCACTTGGGCTAAATCAGCACCTAGAGTATCGTTAGCTAATACATTGCCGAATACCCCTGCAAGGTTGTCTTCAGTTATAGCATTGACATCGTCGAGGCCCGTAGGAGCATCATCGACAATATTTGCTGTTACTACCGCAGTGGTACTGTCTCCTTGATTATCAGTAAGTTGTACTACAAATAGTTCTGATAAAATGTCAGATTCACTGTGATCTAATGCGCTATTAAGGGTGTAGCTATAGGTAAGGATGGAGTTTGTAGGATCATAAGCTGTTATCACTAAAGTGCCATATTCACTGGGAATAGTAACTGGGCCGATGAAGTTACCGTCAACAAATACTTGTTCACCATTGATTGTAAGGGCTTGAATTCCCGCTTGTACGGCAACAGAAACACTCTCAGCTTGTGACAGTGCTGCTACTTGAGGCGCAGAGCCTTCAGCCAAGTTTTCTTCATACAGTGTCACGGAGCTTGTCGTAATTGTAGGCTTAGCAAACTGTTCTAAAAAGTTAGGTTGTTCATCTAGGCGAGAAGTTTGTGGCTGAATAAAGCCGTCGGTGCTATGTCCTGCTGCCGCAATTGTTTCGTCACCAGCACGTCCAACAGAAACAAAGCCACCTCCCTCATTACCTGTTGGGCTAGTTTCACCTGCAGCGGTATCTGGCAAGTTCAAGGTTGGATCTTCACCACTTAAGATTTGTGCTTGTAATGCCGCTATTTCAGGATCGATTGTTTCGCTAATTGCTTCAGTGGCTTCAAATCCTGAGCTGGTGACTTCGGCTGTGTCTTGGAAATCAGCTTGGGTGACTATGGTGCCGTCGCTATATTCAAGTTTAAATGTCGCATCTGCTGCAACATTAAATGAGGTGTTCTGGCGTAAAGTATCGCCCACCTTAAGGGGGATCATCTCACCTTGATTGTTTTGACTGCTGATAACGCCAGAAAGCTCAACTATGGTGGCATCCTGTTTTGAAATATATGTACCCATCATAAATTACTCGAACATCTCATCCGTGAGCTAAATGAAGGATCGTTAGTACTTAGTCATTTTTAATTAGTGTACCAACAGTACAAATTTCGTACGTGCTTCAATTGTTGTCAAGTCGGCTAAAGTCAAGGAGGAGAGGTAATATATTTATAGAAGATTGTGAAATGTTTTAAAGATCAGTCTTATCAGCCAGCTAGCTTGTTCGGGAGTTTAGAGGTCATTGTTTAAAGATATAAAAGCCACTATAGAGTGGCTTTTATATACATAATGGATATAAAAATAAGTTACAGCTTAGCGGCATTTCTTCTGGTTTGAAGTGCTCTGTTTAATTCACCTTGGTGCTCTTGTACGTCAGCAAGGGCATGCAAGTTATTGATATCATCCTGGAGATAACAAGCCTTTTGCCACCATATTTTAGCATTGTGATAGTCATGATTCTGGTGATACAACTTAGCTAAACAGATCTGATAATCAACATTGTCTTCAAAGTTAGCTTCGAGTGCTAATAGCTGCTTTTTAGCTTCAACATCCGACGGGGTGAGAACTTGAGATAATGCTTCAAAAATGGCTTTTGAAGGAGCTGCTTTAAGCTGTTTTTGCAGCAGCTTTATGGATTGCTCTTTTTGGTTATAGCGATTTAAGCCGATAGCATACTCTGCGATATACTCAGCTTGTTTTCGTTCGCTACGTGATAGCCAGTGCCAGCATTTCTCTAGTTCTTGCTCATTTGCACTTGCGGCATTCTTCAGTAAAGCGATATTGGTTTCAAAGGTAAGCTTTTTAAACGCATCATCAGCCATAATCTGTTTTTTGCTGGCAATAGGTAAAATAAGTTTAAGAGCTTGCCAATCTTGCTGTGCTTTATATAGGTCAACAGCGAGCTTTAACACGGGGGCTTTGCTTTTGCTGGTTGGATTGAGCTTATCTAGTTCTTCTCGGGCTAAAGCTAATTCACCCTGTTGCAGCAAATAGCGGGTGCGGGTAGTACTCACCGCTTTTGTGGCTAACGGTTCAAGCTCTGCTTTGGCCAGATATTCATCACGTGCAACAATATTATTCTGATGTTGTGCTGCTCGTGCTGCAGCAAGTAGGTTTAGCGCCGGAATTTCCCCCTTATCAGCGCCTTTAACCATGGCTTTTTCAGCAGCGGCCCAATCCTCTTCTGCGAGCGCTAAAGCCCCCATAAGAGTGTGCTTTCTTGCTGCCTTCTTACGCCATTTTTCTGGAAGTAGTCGACTTCCTAAAATTAGGTTTAACACCCATACAATAACAAACTCAGCCAGTTGTAGCAGACTGTAAAATATAACCAGTGCAATAACGGCAAAGACGATACTGGTCTCTACTTGATAGTCACCAATGGCAAGATAAAGGTAGCCTTTATTACCAGCTAGAAACGGGCTGATGAAGAAGCCCAGTAAAATAATACCTAGATAGACCAGAACGCGAACCATTATTGCGCCCCCTCTGTCATCAAGTTGCCGTAGGTGACTAATTGATTTAATAAGTTAGATGAATCAAATCGTTCAAGCGACGTTGTTTGAATCTTCAAGGTTTCTAATGCATCTAAAGTGGTTAGAGCATCGGTGACCTGTTGATCTTTAAGGTCGAAATATTGATAGATCCATTTTCTCGCCAACTTAACTGAGTTGCGGTAATTCACTTGGTCTTGGCGATATAGTGCGAGTTGAGCTTGTAGCAGCTTATTTCGAGTATTTTCGACAAGGTACCACTGTTGATCGGGTTCTAGTAATGGCGCAGCATCAGTGGTGCGCTTTCTTATAATAACGAAGTCATCAATCAGTGCTTGCCAAGATTTAGCAAGGTTTGACTGCCAATCATCTAGAGAATCACTCACCTGGGTATCTTTTAACTCTTCAGCAGAAAAATGAGTTTCAGCTCGGTTTAATGGCAGAGTTTCTATACCATCAATTAAGGTATCAAGGGTTAATACTGTGCCAGCAATATCGGTATTCTTAATCGAGGCGGTAGCGGCAATATCTTTTGCGAGCGCTTTTCTAAGTGGCATTAGTGAGGGATCACGCATCGACTTTATGCGTTCGTCGGCTGCTTTTAGGAGGCTAGTTGCGGTGCTAGGATCTTTCTCTAACCACAATTTTTGCCCTGCAAGGCGTACTAGGTATTTCGCTTCTTCTGCGCGCCAATGGTTAGGGTTGCGCTGAGCAATTATCGAGACTCTTTCTTGTAGTTGCGTTTGTTCACTTTGAGCGGTTGATAGCGCTAAATCCACAGCAGATTTAAATTGGTTCTGCTGCTGCTCTAAAAAGGCGATACGCTGATTGGGTTTAACAAGTTCAGCCTGTAGCTTCTGCTCTAATGCCAATGATTGCGCTTTTTGCAATTCAAGCTGTTGATATAGATGGTACCCGCCAGCAGCTGTAGTAAAAGCGATTATCAATAGTAAAAAAAGCGTAATAATAACGCCCCATGGTGTCGTTTTATTTGCTGCAGGAAGTTCATTCGCCGCAGGCTGTGCTGCGCTACTTTGCGGTTCAGACTGAGCCTCAATAACGGGCTGTGACGCATTAGTTTGTTCTGGAGTGGGCTCTGTGGAGCTGGCGTCAGTGTGCTTGTTTTCCATTAAACAGTCCTTGAAAGCGATGATGCTGCAGTAAAACGAGTATTTACTAATGCTTAAGTGACTAAACTATAAGGATAGTGCAGTCAGCATCGCATTGGTATTGGCTGCCTTTGCATTGGTTACGGTGATTAGGCCGTACGCAGTAGCTTTATCATATACTCGGGAGCTAGGGACTATAATATGACAAGTTTGCAGCCATGCAAATAGTTCATTTGGAACAGTTTTGACGAGGTTATCGAGTATTTCGCCACTGGTAATGATGATAGTGTCTATACCAAACGATTGCCATTGCTGGCAAATATTACTCATATCTAACTCGGGACATCCTCTTTGATAGACTTCCCAATAAGCTAAATTTGCTTTGCGCTTGGTTAGTTCTATTGCTAAATCCTCTCTGCCACCGACGCCTCGAACAATGACAATATTCTTATCATTGACACTCTTAAGTGAGGGTAAGCTGAGTAAGCCTTCAGTTTGCTGGCAATCATCGGGCGCTTTCTCGGCGCTAATATCAAGGGCTTGTAAGGCTAAATAGGTCGCTTCACCGACGGCATAGTATTTTGCAGATTTTGGCCATCTGGCTTTAATAGCATCGGAAGCAAACTTTACGGCATTGGTACTAATAAAAATGATGATATCAGCATGGGCAAGTGTGCTGCTGACTTGTGTAGATTTGAGATTTGAAGTGGGTGTTACCTGTAACAAAGGCATAGTAAGGTAAGAGACGTTCCTAAAAGATAACGCCTCTTCCATTAACTGATTGCGTCCCTCTGGACGCGTCAGCAATACCTTCATCGAATCAACTTATGCTTTTGCATACACGGCATCAAGGATAGTCTTTGCGCCTTTTGATAGCAGCTCTTCAGCAAGTGCTACACCAAGTTGCTCTGCATCGTTCTTATTGCCAGTGGTTGCAGCTTCAATGACTTGACTCCCATCTGGATTCCCCACTAAACCTCGTAGACTCAATGTGTCACCGTCAATCTCAGCGTAAGCGCCGATCGGCACCTGACATCCACCTTCAAGACGGGTATTCATTGCACGTTCAGCGATAACGCGTTGACGTGTTTCTAAATGCTCAAGTGGTGCTAGTAGTGCTTTTACACGAGCATCATCAGTACGACATTCAATGCCTACAGCGCCTTGGCCGTTTGCTGGTAGTGAGTCTTCTGCTGAGATGAAACTGGTAATTCTCTCTTCAAGCTTTAAGCGCTTAAGACCTGCTGCTGCAAGAATGATGGCATCATAGTTACCTGCATCAAGTTTAGCTAAACGAGTACCTACATTGCCGCGAAGATCTTTGATTTGAAGATCTGGACGAGCCGCTCGGATCTGGCATTGACGACGTAAACTTGAAGTACCAACCACTGCGCCTTGCGGTAGTTCATTAATGCTAGAGAAGTTGTTTGACACAAATGCATCACGTGGATCTTCACGTTCACAAATAACTTCAAGACCTAGGCCTTCAGGGAAATCAACTGGTACGTCTTTCATTGAATGAACGGCAATATCAGCTCTGTCTTCTAACATGGCAACTTCGAGTTCTTTTACGAATAAGCCTTTACCACCAACTTTAGCAAGCGGTGTGTCTAAGATGATGTCACCTTTAGTGCTCATCGGCAGCAATTCAACGGTGAGGCCTTCATGGATTTTTTCCAGTTCAGCTTTCACAAATTCAGCTTGCCACATGGCAAGAGGGCTCTTACGTGTTGCGATACGGATTACATTTTGAGACATGCAGAATATTCCATCTTAGAACTTAGTTGCGCCAATGCTAACATTGCCCGATTGCAGATGTAACATTCTGCTGTTGATTCTTTGAAGTATACCCAATTATATATCACTGAAAAACGTGATCGGAGTCACATTTACTTGCTGCAAAACATTTTGCCGTATACATTAGACATAGCGATATAGACTAAGGAGTTAGCTTAACTTGGTAGAAAAGCTCGATATGCACGAATGTGCAGCTGAAAGATTGGATAGTATTCGATACGCCAGAGCGAGCGCTTTACTGTCGCCCCTTAAACGCTACCTGCTTCGTCTAATCCCTGTTCTATTGCATCATCGTTCAGAAAAGCTACCTGGCTACAATGGGCCGTTTACCCCATGTGGCATATTTGATTTCCATTTAAGCAGCGAAGACTTTGAAGCTTGTGACACCCTAAACCTCAATGTTCCGCCAAATGCTACTAAGTCTAACCCTATGATTGAAGGGGTTTATAGCATGGGAAGTACTGCCAGCTTCGGGCAAAATTCACAGAGTGATATAGATGTTTGGCTTATCCATAGTCCATTAATGAGCAAAAATCAGTGTGAGTTATTATCCCAAAAAGCCACATTATTAACCGAATGGTTTGCCCAGTATGATTTCGAAGTGAATATTTATTTGGTTCATCCAGAACAGTTCATTATGGCTCAAGAGGAGCAAGCACATCTATATAATTGTATGGGGCATGAGCACAGTGGCAGTGCTCAGCACTGGTTGTTATTAGAAGAGTTTTATCGCAGCCATTTTAAGCTTGCAGGCAAAGTCATTGCTTGGTGGCCTGGAGCTAAAACCAAATCTCATTTACTTTCGCTCGGCGATGCGCAAACACTACCGGCTAGTGAGTATTTTGGTGCGTCTTTATGGCAGCTGTATAAAGGGGTCGAAAAGCCTCATAAAGCCTTGTTAAAAGTGTTACTCCTAGAAGCGTACGCAAGCGAATACCCTAATACGCAACTGGTTAGTGAACGCATCTGGCAGCGTACCTTGGAAGGTGATTTCTCAGCAGGCAATGACGCTTATTACTTATTGTATGAGTCAATTGAAAAGTATCTGTTAAAGCTAGGTGATGCGAGAAGATTGGAGATCACCCGTCGCTGCTTTTATCTAAAATGCGGCGTAAGGCTCAGTTTGCCGGAACAAGCGAAAGACTGGCGCTACTATAAGATCCATCAGTTGGTTGAAGATTGGGGATGGGCAGCCAGCCTAGTTGAAACCCTCGATAATTGTGAACATTGGCATTGTGGGCAGCTGCAATGGTTCAATGAGCAACTTAATGAACTCATGTTGGGTAGCTATCAAACCTTGCTGCATTTTGCTTCAGCGCATAGATTGAGTGAAAGTCTCAGAATATCTGAGTTGGGCTTACTGACCCGAAAATTGCACACTTACTTTAGTGAGGATGAGCATCAGATAATGACGCTCAACCAACTCTGGAGTCGCTCGCTAACAGAACCTCACTTGTCGATTATTTATAGTGAACAAGATAAAAACTATTATCTGTATCGATGCGCCCCTCATCCAAGAAACTTTCTACAACATAGTGCGGTTTATCACTCAAAAAGTAAGGCTAAACTATTGGTCTGGGCCTCACTGAATGGCGTATCTGTTGAGGGGACGCGCTGGTATGAAGTTAAGAAAAGTAAGCGTAGAGCGACTTTTTTAACAACGGCGGCTGATCGGTTAGTTGGCTTGATTGATATTGGTTCGATGAAAGTCTCAAAGTTAGCACTCTGTCAGCCTTGGCACTTTAAGAAGCTGGTGTTCCTGCTTAACTTTAATAGCGATCCAACAGAGCAATGGGTTGGCCAAGAGATAATGGCTGATTATCTAAACAGTAATGTATTCTCTATGGGAAAAAGCTGCATTAATATGTTGGGCTCTATCGATGTTATCAGCCTAAACAGCTGGGGTGAGTGGCATTGTCATCATTTTGAAGGGCAAAAAGCATTATTAGATACATTGATGTTTGTCACGCCAGGCATGAGAAGAGCGTCACAAGATGTGTCTATGGAAGTCATTAGCTGTGCTAGTAAGTTACGTTCACAAACTGAGCGTAGCGTTAAAAATTTACTCGATAGAACAGTACGTTTAGGTCGTAATGCCCAAGAGTCGTCAACATTGGTTTATCCGCTTAAAGTGGGGAACACGCGTTATGGTATTTTCTTTAACAATAGAGGCATGCATTTCGAAAACTTGAGTGATGCTAAGTCTTTTTACCAGCAGCTATCAAAAAGAAAACTAGTTGAAATACCAAGACCAGAGCTTGGTAATGAGCCGTTTTCAAAGATCCCTTCAGTGATCCAAGATTATGCCGCGAGAGGGGCTATTCAGTATTTCTTGCGTCAAAGAAGTGAAGGGTTAGATGTGTTTATCTTAGATGAAAACAATGCTCTCAATCATTATGTCCAAGAAGAGGTCGATATTGAAGGGCTAGTGAGTCAGGTTAGTCATCATCATGCTTTTAATGATTCTATATTGGATCGAGAGCAATTTAATATGCCGCAGTTTTTTAAATTGGAACGCTTGAATGGCAAACTGGTAGCGCTGCCGTTCGGTGTCTCGAAAGAGGCCTATGAAGTAGAGTTTTAAGTTGAAGTTTTGGCATAAAAAAGAGGAGCATCTGCACTCCTCTTTTTATCAACAACTGGATAGTTATTTAATATCTAGTTTTAAACCACTTTGCTTGAAAATAGATTCAATGACAAATGGCATAAACTCGTTGTCATTGCGTTGGTCTAACCATTTTCCGTCAATGTAAGCGAAATGGTAGCCGCCGAACTGAGTGGCTAACCAAATCTCATGCATCGGTTCTTGTTTGTTGATAACGATCTTGGAAGTACCGTTGAATTCCAATTGTAAAACATTACCTGAACCATCCACATCGACGTCTGCATCTTGCTCGTCAATGAGTACTTCAATCGCACTATCAATTGCTTGAAACATCTCATCTGCTAGTTGATGAAATTCGAAATCTGTCATAGCCATGCGAGTAATTCCTCAGATTTTTAAGATTGCCGCGTTAATGAAGTTAATACTACCAATCCAGCTTGAGTTTACCAATCACAATAATTTTAAGGTTATTGACTGTTGTGATTGTAAATCACTATCAATCCTAATTATATAGTTGTTTTATATGTATTTATTTAAATTACTGCTTAATAGGGTGATGTGTTAATGATGTGGTGAAATATAGATAAATAGCACGCTGACGACGATTAACTCGCCAAATTATTGTTTATTCGCCATAAACCTTAGTAAAACACATATTACTTAGCACTAAATAAGTGTTAGAAACAGTGGATATAAATGCGATATAGGGTTGACTGCTAATAGCCTAGTCTGCAACCATCAAGGTATCTATTTTTTGCCACACAGCAAGACATTGACTGATGTTACCTCAGTTCAAGTTATTGCACTAAAGGGTCATCGATGTTGAAAAAAATGAGACTGTTTTTGTTGCTTGGGCTTGGTAGCCTAGTACTTTTAGGTTGTGGGCAAAAAAGTGCACTATTTAGAGCACCTCCGCAAGACGTTAATCAAGCAGCGACGGATGCAAAGTCGCCTGACGCAGAGCCGAAGCAAAGCGAAGAAAGTAAGAAGGATTAAAGACGTTGGATCATTTTATATATCAAGCAGAAGAACTCTACGCCGAACAATGCCAGGTTGCTGAATTAGCTAAGCAACATGGCACGCCTCTTTACGTCTATTCTCGAGCGACATTAGAGCGTCATTGGCATGCTTTTGATAATGCAGTCGCTAATCATCCACATCTCATTTGTTATGCGGTTAAGGCAAACTCTAATATTGCAGTATTAAATGTGCTTGCACGTTTGGGGAGTGGCTTTGATATTGTCTCTGGCGGCGAGCTTGCTAGAGTGATTGAAGCCGGTGGCGATCCCGCTAAAGTGGTGTTTTCTGGCGTAGGTAAAACCGTTGCTGAAATGGAGATGGCGTTAGATATCGGTATTTACTGCTTTAATGTTGAGTCTGCAGCAGAGTTGGAACAACTAAGTATTGTTGCACAGCGGATGAATAAAGTGGCTCCAGTGTCGTTGCGTATCAACCCAGATGTTGATGCTGGCACACACCCATATATCTCTACCGGCCTTAAAGAGAATAAATTTGGTATTGCGATGGAAGAAGCTGAAGCTATTTTCCTGCGTGCTAAAGAGTTAGCTGGCATCGAAATTAAAGGCGTAGATTGTCATATTGGCTCTCAGCTTACTGAGATAAAACCGTTTTTAGATGCAATGGACAGAATGCTAGCCTTAATCGATCGTTTAGCTGATCTTGATATTGAAATTAAGCACTTTGATGTCGGTGGTGGGCTAGGTGTGACTTATGATGATGAGTTACCGCCACAACCAGATGTTTATGCTGCTGCTCTACTGGAGCGTTTAGGTGGTCGAGATCTTAAACTGATTTTTGAACCAGGCAGAGCAATTGCCGCGAATGCTGGTATCTTTGTCACTCAAGTGCTGTACCTTAAAGAGAATAGTGATAAGCGCTTTGCTTTAGTTGACGGCGCAATGAATGATTTGATTCGACCTTCTCTTTACAGAGCGTGGCAAAAGATTATCCCTGCGATCGATCGTGGTGGTGAGACCTTGAACTATGATGTTGTTGGCCCAGTTTGTGAAACGGGCGACTTTTTAGGTAAGGATCGCCAGTTAAACATAGCAGCAGGTGACTATTTGGCTATTCGCTCATCGGGCGCCTATGGTTTTACTATGGCTTCAAATTACAATTCGCGTCCACGAGCAGCGGAATTGATGGTTGATGGCGACAATGCTTACGTGATCAGAGAAAGAGAAAAACTTGCCCAACTGTGGCAAGGTGAGCAGCTACTGCCGTAAACTCAATAAATAGAATGTAGCGTGGTAGGTACTATCCGCTACTGTTACCTTAAAGGAAGTCCATCTTGATTCAATTCACGAAGATGCACGGTTTGGGCAATGACTTCATGGTTGTTGATGGGGTCACACAGAATGTGTTCTTCTCTCCCGATCAGATCAAGCGCTTAGCCGATAGAAATTTTGGCATTGGGTTCGATCAATTATTGTTGGTGGAGCCTCCGTACGATCCTGATCTCGATTTTCACTACCGCATTTTTAATGCCGACGGCAGCGAAGTCGAACAGTGCGGTAATGGTGCGCGCTGTTTTGCACGCTTTGTCCGTAATAAAGGCCTGACCCAAAAACATAAAATCCGAGTCAGTACTTCATCAGGTAAGATAACACTAAGGCTAGAGCGTGATGGCAAAGTGACGGTCAACATGGGTGTGCCTATGCTTGAGCCGTCGAAGATCCCATTCAATGCTAAGAAAGTTGAGAAAACCTACTTACTCATGGCGTCTACTGGAACCTATCTTTGTGGTGCGGTATCTATGGGAAATCCACACTGTGTGATTGATGTCGACGATGTAGCTAATACCGATGTCGATACCATTGGTAGCGAATTGACCCAACATGAGCGTTTTCCCAAAGGGGTGAATGTTGGTTTTATGCAGGTGGTCAATCCTGGCTATATAAAACTACGAGTCTATGAACGCGGTGCTGCTGAGACATTAGCTTGTGGAACTGGCGCTTGCGCGGCGGTAGTTGTAGGTATTCTGCAAGGCAAACTAGAAAGAAACGTGCGAGTGGATCTACCTGGCGGCACCCTGATGATCAATTGGGATGGTGAAGGCAAGCCACTGTGGATGACCGGACCTGCTGAACACGTTTATGATGGACAAATTCCCCAATGACAGATAGCAGCATGAAACAGCAACCTCCTTTTGATGAAATATTGATTAGAGAGTATCTGCTCGATAACCCAGATTTTTTTAGCCGTTATCCAGAGTTATTATTGGCAATGCGGATCCCTCATGCAGAGCGCGGTGCGGTTTCGTTAGTTGAGCGTCAGCAAGAGTCGCTGCGTCAACGGGTGTCTCAGCTTGAAGAGGAGATCACTTCTTTATTGTCTATGGCATCTCGTAATGAACAGATCTACATGTTTAACAGTGCATTGTCGATGCAGATGCTAAAATGTGAAGATATGGGTGAGTTACGCCAAGTTTTATCAAGTGGTCTAAAAGAACAATTTCAGTTCAGCCATGTACGGTTAATCACAGTGCATGATATCGACAGTGAACTGTCGCAGATTTGGAGAAAGCGTTTAGATTCTGGTTACTATTTTGGTCGCTTAACCAATGAAGAGTCAAAACGTCTGTTTGGATCTGAAGTAGGCTCAGTGGCGTTATCGCGTTTATCGCAAGAGTGTGGTCAAGTGATCTTTGCTATCGCCAGCTCAGATCCGATGCATTTTCACCCTGACATGGACCACCTGTTACTTTCGCAGCTCAAACAGTTACTGGATCATCAGTTGCCCAAAATTTAATAGCGAGGCTTTATGGTTGACAATGTATCTTCGGGCACGTCACCTTGGCTTATCGATTTTGAACGATACTTAACAACTGAAAGGCAGGTTTCTGCTTACACAGTGAGAAACTATCTGTTTGAGTTAAAGCGAGTAGAAGCGGTATTTTCAGCTAATGATGATTGGCTTGCACTTAAGCACGAGTCGCTGCAAGCCATTATTGCTAAATTACACCGTAAAGGGCTGAGTCCACGGTCTCTGTCTCTTACGTTGTCATCAATTAAACAGTTTTTTGATTTTTTACTCCGAGAACAGCAAATCTCCGTTAATCCAGCACTTAACCTCAGTGCGCCTAAACAAGCTAAGCCGCTACCTAAGAATATGGATGTGGACTCGGTGACCCATCTGTTAGAAATCGATGCGAACGATCCGCTAAGTTATCGAGATAAAGCAATAATGGAGCTGTTTTACTCATCAGGGCTACGATTGGCAGAGCTTGCTGCGTTAAATGTCACTGATATTAAATTCTCCCAAGCGCAAGTTAAAGTCATGGGCAAAGGCAGCAAAGAGCGTATCGTACCGATTGGAAAATTAGCACTGACTGCAATCTCTCAGTGGCTTGATATTAAAAGAGATATCCCTTGTGAAGATGATGCACTGTTTGTCACCGCCAAAGGCCGACGTTTGGCGCATCGCAGTATTCAAGCCAGACTGGCTAAATGGGGGCAAGAGCAAGCGCTGAGCGTAAAGGTGCACCCCCATAAACTGCGGCACTCATTTGCGACCCATATGCTTGAATCAAGCGCAGATCTGCGCGCGGTGCAAGAGCTATTGGGTCACGCAAACCTATCGACAACGCAAGTCTATACCAGCTTGGACTTCCAACATTTAGCTAAGGTATACGACGGCGCGCACCCCAGAGCCAAAAAGCGAGGTAGTAAATCATGAAGCTGTTTATTCGGCCAGAGGCCTTTAGCGTTATCAGCTTCGATCTAGATGATACCTTATACGACAACCGACCTATTATTCGTCAAGCAGAGGCGGCATCACAGCAATTTCTGAATCATCATTACCCCAAATCTCAAGCGTGGAAAATCGGCGACTGGCATCGATTAAAGTTAACGTTGATAAAGCAGCGCCCGCAACTACGCCATGACCCTAGCCTAGCTCGGCAAGTAATGTTGGAATGTGGTTTAGTTAAATTGGGTTACGACGCAAGGACGGCCAAATTAGGTACGATAGCTGTGTTTGACCATTTTGCCATGCATCGAAGTCACTTTTCAGTATCACAGCAGGTACTTGAGTTACTCGGGACACTTAAGCAGCAATATCGGTTAATTGGCATCACCAACGGCAATGTCGATTATCAGCGCATTGGTTTAGGTGATCTACTTGAATTCGTTTTACATCCCGGTAAAGGGACTAGACAAAAGCCCGCAGCAGATATGTTTGCGCAAGCAGCTAAGCGGCTCAATATTCCACTAGAGCACATACTGCATGTTGGCGATAGCGCCATGAACGATGTGGTTGGGGCAAGGCAAGCGGGTTGCCAGGCTGTGTGGCTCAACCCTGGCTTTGGTGTAACAAAAGAGGCTGCTTTAACTCAACAGCTGCCTCATATTGAAATTAATAATATCCAAGAGTTAGTTAAGCTTAAGTCATTTTAGTGAAAGTGACTTAAGCAGTTAATGCTAATGCTTTTGGAAACAATATGTTGTTCTCAATGTAGATATGTTGTTTTAGATCTGCATCGAATTCTGCGAGGCTGGCATAACAAACGCGCCAAGTGGTGCAAGCATGCTCTGGCGGTTGAAAGCCGTTGGTGAGCTCGCTAATCTTCTCCATAATCTGCAACGCGTCATCATGTTCATACTGCATCGCATTGATTGGGTTGCTGATGTGACCAAAGCAAGTTTGGCTTTCAACTTGATTGTGCAGGCCTAAAATGGCCGGAAACAGGATCTGTTCCTCTTTCATCAAATGTGGCATTAAGTCATCGACTAGCGCTGCAATCCAGCCTGCTAACGGCTTTATTTCGCCATGGTTTTCACCGTGAGCACGTACCATTTTCTGGCTGTATTCTACTAACAGCGGTGCTTTTTCTCTGACAAAGGTGTGGTGAGTGGCTTCGATGTAGTTAAGCAAGTCAGGCAATGTTAACTCCGTAAGCCCATCGTTTGTAACCGTGTTGCCATCAAGTGCTAATAGTGTATTAAGTAATGCTTCTTCATCGGCATTAAAACGTGAAATAGCACGATCTAGTGTAATACCGCCACCACAACAAAAGTCGATACCATATTGACTGAAAATATGAGCGCTGCGAAAGTCATTGGCGACTAACTCTCCGACTCGAGTATTAAGTAGCACTTCTTTTGATTGAGACATGGTGGCACTCCAACAAATTAATATAACAAGTATATTATTTGCATCTTTTTATTTTCTCAATCATTACTTGAGTAAAATGCTCAGGTAATCACACTTTGGCGGTCAAAACCTTACTTTAGAGGTACGCTCAATACGCTGTTACTTACCTGTTGTTGTTTAAGCATGCCGCCAATGCGAAGTGCCTGGTTTTTATAAATAATAAGGCTGCGATGATCCATAGATGAGGTTTTCACAATCTCTGCAGGAAGCCATTGATGTGAGGCCAAGTCAAAGCGGTGTATTAGATCGGATGCTGAACTTGGCTGGCCGTTATAGCCGATACCATCATAGTTGTATGGGTTATTGCTGCCACCAATGAAAATGATTTGCTTGGTAAGCTCATTTCCCGCAGCTGCCATTCGATAATGGGCTACGGCATCGGGTTGTGGCAAATTACCTGCCACCTGCTGTGAGTAATGGGGTAATAGCTGCCAGTCGATACGTAGGTGATTATCTGCTTTTATTTTGCCATATACACATATCGGCGAAGCGCTAAATGTTCTTGATTTATTGAGTTGAGCTGTAACTGTTACGCCGTCACACATGACCAATTCATTACCCACAATGCCGCCAGCCTGGCCAAATACTGCAGGTATAGGTAGCGGGCTAGCTTGGGCCCAAGTATCAGTTTGGGTGTCATACACCTGCACTAAATTGACATTGCCATGTTGATGCCAGCCACTTAGTAGATAGATATATCGGTGTTGATAAACCAGTGCGCTGGTGTCATCAACAGCTACCGGCATATCGGCGATGCGAGTATAGCTTTTATCCTTAATTGAGAAGCGGTAGTTATCGGCAGTCGATAGCTCTTGATGATCACTAGAAACAGTAAAGCCACCAAAAAGGTAAGCATCACTTTTAATGCCAACAGCTATAGCAGCCAAGCGTCCACTTATTTCATTTATGTGTGGTACGGCAGGTAATGGTTGCCATTGAGCTGCTGGATGGCTTATCTCTAGTGACCATGCTTTGTTATGAATCGCCTTATAATCTTTGTTTTGCCCCATCCCCATAAAGCTCAGCAGGTAATCCTTTGAATCGTTGCTGACTATTGCCACTGCATTATTCGTGACCGGCTCTGGCAAGTCTGCTAGCGGTTTAGCTGTCGCAGTTGTTGCGTAAGCAAACAATAGTAAAAAGATAATGATATTGGGCATGATTAGGCTCACTAAATTGTTTGAGTCATTAGGGGCTGTTGATCTTTCGAGCTTAGTTTTGTTCGGTTCTTTACCGTAAGGAATAATGCTTCTAGTACAAGGCTTGAGCGATGAAGCTTAGCTGACTAAGTGAAAAGCTCATAACACATGCTAGTCATAAAAGAATAGATGCATTGAATTGACCCCAAAGGGCCGCGTTTCTTGGCTATCTTTACTGTGTTATAGACTATTTGTGGAGAATAACTAAACGGCATAGCCTCCGCCTTGTCAAAATAGCCAATAAACTGCGGCAAAAACAACCGTGAAAGATCAACAGCTCCTAATGTAACAAAATATCATAGTGGGTCAAAGTTAATCGGTACCGAACAGTTTTTATGCAAGTTTTTGGTATTAATCACTATTTTTAGGCCTAGTAAAATTACCAGTTTTTATTCTTTGTGCTGAGTATTGTTAAGGAGAAGATTAAATTAACCATTTTTATCAATATAATGTAGAACGTTAAATTTCTTATATTTATGGCGAATAACAATTCTCATTTTTAGGTTTATGAATGGCATTTAAAGATAATAAAATTAGTAAGTGGTTAGAAGGTAATAAATTTAGTCAGTGGTTAAAAGATGATAAATATCATCGCCGCGTTGCTTACATGGATGAGGTGCTGGAAAGGGTCGAAAAATCTGAGTCCGTCGATGAATTAACCGAGTTAGTGGACGAATACCAAGAAAAAAAAGGAGACCTTTTTTATAGTTTCCTTTGTAGTCGTTCGGTAAATGTTTTGCATAGCTTAATAGTATTAGTATTTGCTAGTTACATTGGTTGGATGTATTTAACTTTATTGAATTCGAGATATACATATGGCTCTAGTTCCAGTAATGGTTTTATCGTTACTGTGGCAACTCTTGCACTAATGTATCTGCTAGTTAAGCTTGTTGCTAACTTAAAGAAAACCAAAAAAGACAAATTTGTAAACTACATTAAAAGGCAAACCAAAGCTGTTTATAACAAGGTGCTGTTGCTGCGCCATGGCGCACAAGTGAAATCATTAAGTAGCTCAGCATTTTACGATTTTCAGCGTGGCAATTATAGTAACCATGTTGCTGCTTATCGAATTGAGCTAGGTGATGAATTTGAAGGGGTGAATGCCTTTGCAATTGTTCGCTCTGAGCATACTGAACAAATTAAACGTACCGAAGGGTTTGGCAAGAATAAAAGAGTCTACTACGAGTACAAGACATTCTGGCGTTATGGTGTTGTCATGAGTGGATGCAATCGTCATAAAGGAGTCAAAATTTCTAATTCAGGCAGTGTTGTTAAGTCTGCTGGTTATGAAACTTTTAAACCTTCGCTAATTTCTTTTGATAAAAAATTCTACAGTGAAGGCGAAACTCAAATAGCGGTTGCACAATTTTTAACGCCGAAGATGATGTTGAATATTGAGGCATTATCACAGCAGTATAGTAATTTAACTATTGAAGCGGATAAGGATGGTCATCTGTTAGTTTCACAGGTTGATGTTGATATTTTACCTCCTTTGGAAGGTTATATTACATTCGATAACTTCACAGAAGAATTGCTCGAAAAAACCTCACTTGAAATCTTTATGCAATATACCCGTAACGTCCATAGTAAAATATATAATTAGGAACTGATAATGTTTGAACAAGTAATCGCTGGTACCATTATAGTGTCTGTCATTGGTACCATCATCGCGCTATATAATAGTATTGTTTCTGAGCATAAATCAGTACAGCAATCTTGGGATGATGTGATTGTTATTGAAAGACAACGCATGCGCATTTTGCCTGAATTGGAAAAAGTGCTTAATGAACACAAGCTGTTTGAATCTGATGTGTTTAAGAAAATTGCTGCCTTAAGAAATAGTGTCGAGCAGCTTGATGGCAAAGAGATTGAACCTAGCCGCTGCAGCGAAGTGAGCAATGTCTCAGAGCAGTTGATGCAGAGCTTGAGGTTTGTTTCTGAAAGCTACCCTGAATTAAAGGCATCAGAGTCGTTCAGCAAGAACATGGCAGAGATTGTTAATCAAGAAGAGCATGTAGGAGCGGCATTGCGGGTGTTTAACCAAAACGTCGCGATATTCAATACCCGGATTGAAAGTTTCCCAAGCAATATGGTTAATGGCGTATTGAATAAGAAAAAGCCAGTCGACAACTTTGTTGATCAGTCAGCATCAGGTTCTTTTGATTATTCACCTAATCTATAGCGCTCCGAGCCGATATTTTTCGAAAAAAAGCCCTTCAAGGGCTTTTTTTTCGTTGTGGCCTCAGCATATTGCGAGCGGCTTGAATATCCATATTTGGATGCTTTTTTGAACAGCTGTAAGTCGACATAAATCTTTGATTTGTATGCTGTGTCACAGCAAGGTGTGACACAGTGTCGCAGTTAGTTGGGTTTTAATTGTTATCTATCATCAATCATTTATAAATCGCTGCATAATCAAAACAAATTTGTCATAGGACTGTTTATGTATCGCTGTGCATTGGGGAGTGCAATGACACTTTCTTTGGGCCTTCAGCCCCATTTTCATGTTTATAGTGCTGATTCAAATCTCGAACTGCCGTCCCTCGCAGCTTCCATGGCTAAGCCCACTGAGCAAGCTGAGAAGATGGAGCACATAGCGATAACTGGCAGTCGTATCTTTCGCGAAGAGATGACTTCGAGCGCGCCGATAACCGTTTTTACCGCAGAGGATATTGAGAAAATTGGTGCAACCTCGGTGGATGTGTTGTTGCAACGCATGTCTGCTTCAGCCGGGTTTGCTGGCAACCAAACTAATGCCTATTGGACCGAAGGGGGTTACGGCTCAACCCAAGTGAATTTAAGAGGCTTGGGGGTTAACCGAACTCTGGTGTTGTTAAATGGTCGCCGCATGGTTAATAGCGGCACTGGTGCCAACTCTTCCGTTGATTTAAATACCATTCCGGTGAGTGTTATTGAACGGATAGAAGTGCTTAAAGATGGGGCTTCAGCGGTTTATGGCGCCGATGCCGTTGCGGGTGTGGTTAATATCATCACTAAGCAACAAATTGACGGCATTGAGTTACAGGCACGCACAGGGATCACCGAGCGAGGAGATGGTGAGCAGTACCAATTCGACGTTGCGATGGGTCATGTTGGTGATCGCGGCAGTGCTTACCTTGCCATGAGTTATGACAAGACCCAAGCGGTTGATATGTTAAGCCGCGCCGCTTGCCCGCTTGCAGAGCAAGATGGTGAACTGGTGTGCAGCGGCAGTTCTGCACTCCCTGGCGGCAGAGGGCACTTTTTAGATGAAAACGGCAGCCCTATTGGTGATGAGGTTAAACTTCTGCCTGATGGCTCGTCTCCTTATGGTGGTGAGCGCGATAATTATTACCAGTACTTTAATGCGGTGCAGCCAAATGAGCGCTTTAATCTATTTGCATATGGTGAGTATGACCTGACCGATAGTACTCAGTTATTTACTGAAGCTATGTATACCCACAGAACCTCACAATTACCTGCAACGCCGCAAACCGTCTCCGGCATCGTTATCCCTGCGTGGCATGAGTCAAACCCAACAGAGCAAGACTTTTTGCTCAACAGTCGTAGATTGGCGGAAGCGCCGCGAGAGTTTGATATTCGTTCTGATACCTGGCGCTTGGTGACAGGGCTAAAAGGCGAGTTGGAAAATAGTTGGCAGTGGGATGTAGCGGTCAATTACGGCAGTAATCGAGGCTCTTATGAGGTCAGCAATGTGATCAACAATGCTAGATTGGCAGAAACAACTGACTACAGCTTATGTAGTAGCGATCCCAATATCCCCTGTGCTGATATGTGGGGTGAAAACTCACTCACCGCAGAAATGTTAGATTACTTCCTATTTGACATGAAAGACAATGGTGGCAACGAGCAGTTCAGCGTTACCGCCAATGTCACCGGTGATTTATGGGAGTTACCTGCTGGCACAATGAGCTTCGCCTCCGGTGTGGAGCACCGTAAAGAGAAAGGCTGGAATGATCCCGACCCGCTTAAAATAAGCGGTGAAGCCAATACCGCGCAACAAGATCCTATTGACGGCAGCTACACTGCAGATGAAGTTTACTTGGAAGCGCTTATCCCTCTATTAAGTGATTTACCTTTTGCTAAGCAGCTCGATTTAACCGCCGCTTTACGTTACTCCTATTTCGATACCTTTGGTGGCGATACTAACTACAAGCTTGGTTTGCAATGGACCGTCAATGATGAGTTGATGCTCCGCGCGACGCAATCAACAGCCTTTAGAGTGCCGAATATTCCAGAACTATTTGGCGGTATCGATCAGGGCTATATGAACACGACTGATCCTTGCAGTGAATGGAGCCAGCTCGACCCAAGCTCTAATCGTTACGCTAACTGCATGGCGGCTGGAGTGCCAGTAGATTACAAACAAGAGGGGACTATCCTGACTGACCGCGGTGGTAATTCAGTCCTGGAGCCTGAGGAAGCTGATACGTTTACCGCCGGACTAGTCTGGAATGTGGCCATGGTCGATGGGCTAAATATCACTCTAGATTACTACAAAATCAGTATTGAAAATGCAATTAACTCGGTCAATGGTTCCAGTAAACTTGCGGCATGTTACGACAGTAACGGCATGTCTCATCCGTTTTGTAGTGACGAACACTTTACTCGAGACCCACTCACGGGAGAGATCTCGTACTTACAAACTCAACTGGGTAATGCGGCCAATGAGCAGGTGTCAGGTGTTGATATGGCGCTATTTTATCAAAAAGAGCTGGGGCGATTCTCAACCAATACCAGCTGGGAAGTGAGCTATTTAGACCAATATGATATTCAAACTTATGCCGGCGCACCGATAGAGTCTCGTGCCGGAACCATTGGTTATGACGGTAGTTATACTAAGTGGCGTTCAAATTTATACTTTGATATCAGTGATGCTAAATGGCGCTATAGCTACAACATTCAATATATCGGTGCGGCGGATGATCAATATGCCAATAAGGGCGATACCGGCGACAGTGTTGATGCGGTGACTTACCATAACTTGCAAGTACGCTATCTATTTAGCGAAGCTGTTGCCTTAACGGCAGGAGTTGATAATCTGTTTGATAAAGCCGCTCCTTATCACCAGAGTTATACCGATGGCAACACCAACACCATGACTTATGACCTAATGGGGCGTCGATACTACCTGGCATTTAAATGGTCTCTATAGTCACTTATAGCGACTGCTATTAACCATCGACATAAACATAATAATAAAGGCTTAGTGCTTACTTTGAGTAGATTGAGATTACTAACCGCTAAATTATCCGCCCATTTTTTACATCGTTGGTTGATGTTGCTTTTGGCATTGCCGATCCTTATCTGGGCGCTCACCGGCAGCTATTTTGTACTCATGGATCTTGGTTATATTCGTAGTGACCATGTAAAGCCTGTAAAGGTCAATTATCTGTCTCTGAGTGAATTCAACTACCCGGTTGCTGATGTTTATCGACGGTATCCACAGGCTGAAACTATCAGCTTAAAAAACCTCGCTAATCGTAACTACTACCAAGTTAGGATTAAGGGCAAAACGTTGCTAATTGATGCCAGTAGTGGGTTGCTGGTTAACCAACTTAGTGAGCAGCAAGCAACAGCCATTGCTCAGCGATTGCAACATCCACAATCAATTGCATCAGATGCAAAGTTACTTAGAGTGACATTAATCACCGAACATCCACCTAGTGAGCTTGCTAAGCGACACTTGCCTGTTTGGAGAGTCGACTTTGATGACAGTGCGAGTAGTACTGTGTATATATCCTCGAGCAGTGGTGAGGTCGTTACCCGCCGACATGATTATTGGCGGTTATTCGATCTATTCTGGAAATGGCACATTATGGATTACGATGATGGTGAGGCGATTGATAACAAGTTATTGCTGACGGCAGCGATGATCTCGATTATTGCTGTGCTTGCTGGACTATTTTTAGTTTGGCAACGCCGACGGAGATACCTGTAATGCAGACTAAGTCGGTTAGACGCTGGGTAAGAGTGGTACATTACTGGCTTGGCGCTATTGTTAGTCTGCAGCTACTGGTATGGTTAGTAACAGGCGTGTACTTCAATCTAACTCCCCATGATGAGCTTAAAGGTATGGTGTATAACCATAGCCATCATATTGAACCCAAAGCGCTTAACATTGATCCTGAGCGCCTGCTCAGTGCTGAGAAAGTACTGAGTCAATTCCCAAACAATACTGTTGAGCAGCTTAAATTACAGATGCTTGCCGAGCAACCGGTTTACCTATTGGATGAGCAGATTCAGCGTTATCAGCATGACTGCCAAGAGCAATCATTACGCCATGCCTATAGCGGGAACCTTTTCGTGATTGATAATCAGATTGCGGCTCAAATAGCGTTGGGCAGTTACATGGGACCAGGGAAGATTATCAGCGTCAATAAGCTCGCAACTGCTAGTGATGTGTGGCCTAAGCAGTGTAATCCGATGTGGCAAGTTAATATGGCTGATAATCTAGAGACTCTGATCTATATTAATGCAGTTAATGGTCAGCTTATTGGCCATAAGAATCAGCAAACCCAACTTGCTGATCTCATGTTTAAGCTGCACTTTATGGATTACCTCAATCAAGGCAGTTTCAACAACCCGTTTAGCTGGTTATTTGCAGTACTTACATTGCTATTGTCATTGTCGGGTCTGTATTGGGTGATTGAAAATATAGCGCTAAAACGCTATAGAGTGCTGTTTAAGCGGGGGAGAAGTGAGACGGCTGGCTAGGTTAGGGGTTAATAGGCTGACTTATATGCTTGGGTATGCAGTAACAAAAACGGGCTTTCCATTGCTGGAAAGCCCGTTTCAATACAACAGCTTAAGACGTTAGTCTTAGTTCATGCCATATTTTTTTAATTTTTTACGCAAAGTACCACGGTTGATACCTAGCATGTTTGCAGCACGAGTTTGGTTGCCGCGAGTGTGTTGCATGATAATATCTAGCAGAGGTGCTTCAACTTCGCTTAACACCATTTCATATACTTCTTCAGCTTCTTGCCCGTCCATCTGAGCGAAAAAGTTTGTTACTGCACGCTTAACCGCATCGCGTAACAATTGTGGCTTGATAGCGCCACTTGCGGTTTCAATTTTGCCAACAGTAAGTGGGTGAACTTCAGTGTGAGTTGTTTGATCAAACATTGGTATTCTG
Organism: Shewanella kaireitica; assembly: GCF_023284045.1. Classification (GTDB taxonomy): domain Bacteria; phylum Pseudomonadota; class Gammaproteobacteria; order Enterobacterales; family Shewanellaceae; genus Shewanella; species Shewanella kaireitica. The sequence continues at coordinate 201,914 of NZ_JAKIKQ010000006.1, read as the reverse complement.
CTCTTTATTAATTTGCTGCAAATTCATCAAAATAGTGTTCCACCATGGAACCTTGTTCTTCAACGGTCTCGAGTCGATTAAATTCGGCTCGAAAAGCGCGTTGTGATTCTTGGTTTAGATACCATCCAACGTGCTTTCTTGCGAAACGAATGCCCTTATAATCACCATACAATGAGTACAGCATTTTAAGATGTTCCAGCATCACTTGACGCTGTTCATTCGTCTCAACGGGCGCTAGCTTATTACCTGTGTCCAGGTAATGTTGGATTTCCCTAAATATCCAAGGCCGTCCTTGAGCGCCCCGTCCTATCATCAAAGCATCCACACCAGTATAATCCAGCACAAAACGTGCTTTCTCTGGCGTTAAAATGTCTCCATTCGCGACGACAGGTATCGAGATCTGTTTTTTAATTGCTTTAATGGTGTCGTACTCGGCTTCGCCTTTGTACATGCATTGTCGCGTTCTACCGTGAACGGCTAACGAGGCAATACCACAATCTTCCGCAATCTGGGCGATATGAACACCATTCCTGTGCTCTGGAACCCAACCCGTTCGAATTTTTAGCGTAACCGGCACATCGACTGCTGCTACTACGGCTTTTAGAATTGCTTCTACTAGCTGTGGATCTTGCAGCAAGGCGGAGCCTGCTAGCTTCTTATTCACTTTTTTCGCCGGACAGCCCATATTGATGTCAATGATCTGAGCGCCTTGCTGTACGTTCACAGCGGCAGCAGTCGCCATTAACTCAGGGTCTGACCCCGCAATTTGAACCGAACGTATCCCGTCTTCACCTGCGTGTGTCATACGCAAGCGGCTTTTATCGGTATCCCAAACATCAGGATTCGATGAAAGCATCTCTGAAACTGCCATGGCTGCGCCATAACGAATACAAAGATTTCTAAAAGGCTGGTCTGTGACGCCTGCCATTGGGGCCACGATCAGCTGATTTTTCAGTCGATAGGGTCCAATCTGCATTTATCAAATCACCTTGCTCGTCAAAGGGGCGCTATAGTACGCCTTTTTCAAGCCTGTGAAAAGGTCAATAAATGACCTGAGGGCAACTTTTTTGCTTGACTTTTGCTAGGTGAGAAGTCTGTCGCGGCGCAGAGTGCGCCGCGCAATACCGTTATTTACGTATCCCTGTCAAGCGGCTCCAGTCGTCTTTGTGAGCAGGCGCGTCCATGTTAAACCATTGGCTGTAGAAGGCTGAAACTTCCTCAGCTTGCTCTTTTAGCAGGCCTGACAGCGCCAGTTGTCCACCAGGCTTTACTTTTTCGGCAATTAAAGGTGCCAGTTCGCGTAGTGGCCCGGCAAGAATATTTGCCACTAAGATGTCGGCGATTAACCCTTCAGGCTGATCTTCTGGCAGGTATAAGGCAAGCTGATCTTCAACGCCATTACGCTCAGCATTTGCTTTAGAGGCTTCAATCGCTTGGTAATCGATATCAACGCCTGTCACCTTCTCTGCGCCGAGCTTTAGTGCTGCAACGGCTAAAATGCCTGAACCACAACCAAAGTCGATAACATCTTTATTGCGGTAATCAAGGCCATCTAACCACTCTAGACATAATGCTGTAGTTGGGTGAGTCCCGGTACCAAATGCTAGGCCCGGATCAAGGATTACGTTAACTGCTGTAGGATCTGGAATTTCACGCCAGCTTGGGCAGATCCACAGACGGTCACCAAACTTAATAGGGTGGAAGTTATCCATCCATTCGCGTTCCCAGTCTTTATCTTCGACCTGCTCAATCTTGTGACTGAAGTTCTCGCCTAAATAAGGCAGTAACTTTAGACGCTCAACCACTGGCACTAAATCATGGTCTGCTTCAAATAGAGCGATGATTACCGTGTGGTTCCACAGTGGTGTTTCACCTAAGGTTGGTTCATAAATAGGTGTGTCTTTACCGTCTTCGAAGGTAATAGAAATTGACCCTTCTTCCATCAGCTGATCGCTAAGTGCATCTGCATGAGGGCCGTCAGTATCAATTCTAAGTTGGATCCAAGGCATGGGAATTCTCGTTTGCTAGGTATATCGGCGTATTGTATACCCAAACCGCTATTAGGTGCAGGAGATGAAGGTAATATTCATGTTATTGCTTGGCTATTAATTGGTTCAATAACAGCGCATTACTATTACAGTTGTAAACTTCTCATCGAGCTTGTTTTGTTTGAAATGGTGGTTCAAGCTACTGAAAAACATTGGTTAAAAGGTATTACCGCTGTTTTTGTTTTACCCCTTTGTTTGTGATCTGCCTCTAATGCTGACCTGAAACAGGGTGAGCTAGGTCACGATTAAAAATGGTGATGCAACGCGATGAGAAACATCTTGCTAAGGTGTAAATCCCACTACTAGGCATAAGATAAACAAGACAACCACCATGTTAGCATCCTACATAAGCGCAAATGGACACCCCGCATCAGCAAAAGCGGACAAAATTCAAAGCATCACTGGCGTGTTGATGGGCTGTTTCCTGTTAGCTCATCTGCATTTCGAATCGAGCATCTTACTGGGTAAAGATGCTTTTTATATCGTGGTTCAGTTTCTAGAGGGTGGTATGTTTAGCTCTACTGGGCACGGCTTTCCAATTGTGACTAAAGTATTTTCAGTCTTTATGCTGCTAGTGGTGATGGCGCATGCTGCAGTGGCTTTACGTCGTTTCCCTGCACAACTTGGGCAGTGGCGGGCACTTAGACGCCATATGTCAGTGATTAATCACAAAGATAGCCATGCGTGGTTTTGGCAGTTAGCGACTGGCTTCGTTTTATTCTTCTTAGTTCCTGTTCATCTTTTTACCATGATAGCTAATCCAGAGATTGGCCCGCACCTTTCTGCTGAACGTGTTTACCATCAAAATGCTTGGTTGTTGTATGCCTTATTGCTGCCCGCTGTTGTTATCCACGCCATGATTGGCCTTTATCGTGTGGCAGTGAAATGGGGTTTAACCACTAAACGTACAGGGCTACGAAAACTAGCGAAAGGCTTGATTATCTATCTGATTATTATTGGGTTGCTTAGCTTGGTGTCCTACTTATTGATTGGCAGTGAACTCAGCTTGCCAGTAGAAGCATACCGTCCGAGTTAATGGCAGTTCGTTATTCCTGTTCGAATAAATTAGCAATCGCTGGTGTAATCGCTTTTTTGTTGATCTACCTCACGACTGAGAAGCTGTTTGTGAGCGACATTGGTACAGTCGTTCAGTAAAGCTTCTAAAGCATGGATAGGTAAGTGAATGGGAATCATAAATCGCAGTAAATTGAGTGGTTGGCTTGATATAAGCCAGAGCGTAAGTGGGGTTGTTCTCGCAATATTCTTGTGGACACACCTGATATTGGTGTCGTCGATATTGCTTGGTGCTGAGGCGATGACATGGGTTGCTAAAACCATGGAGCTGAGTTTCTTAACGGCTGATGGACATGGCTACCCTTGGGTCGTCACTATTATAGCGATGGTTATTGCCGTTATTGCTTTGATACACGTATTGGTGGCGGCTCATAAAATGCCACTGAACTTGCGTCAGCAAAGAGCGCTTAAGCAGCAGCTTAATGTCGTTAGTCACGGTGATACTCGCTTATGGGTTTGGCAAGCTGCGACAGGTGTAGTGATATTTTTACTGCTGCCTGTACATTTGTGGTTGATAGGTGCAGCACCTGAGACCATTGGCCCTTACGGTAGTGCTGACAGGATCTGGCAACAAGGTGTGTGGCTGCTGTACCTGCCACTACTGCTGTGTGTTGAGCTGCATGCGGCGATTGGAATGTACCGCGTCGCTGTAAAGTGGGGCGCCGCTAGAGATCTCAACAGCCGCAGCAGAATGAAAAAAATTAAGAGCATTATTAGCGTTATTTTCATCTTGGTGGGAATAGCCTCTTTATTGGCATTTTTGCCCTATGCAAATGTTTAGTAAAAAACGAATTAGACAGACTCAACAAAGATGATGAGCCAACATATTTAAACGTTGTAACCATAAACTGACTCTGCACCCGCTTAAGGAGCACGTGTGAAACTGATATATACCGATTCGTTAGTGGTCGGCGCTGGACTTGCTGGATTACGAGTAGCTATCGCCTCGAAAGAGCGTGGGCTAGATACTGTGGTGTTGTCACTTATCCCTGCCAAGCGGTCGCATTCGGCAGCGGCGCAAGGTGGCATGCAAGCAAGCCTAGGCAATACCGTGAAAGGCATGGGCGATGATGAAGATGTGCATTTCCAAGACACGGTAAAAGGGTCGGATTGGGGCTGCGATCAAGATGTGGCACGTATGTTTGCCCATTGTGCGCCCAAAGCCGTACGTGAATTGGCAAATTGGGGCGTACCTTGGACTCGTGTGACTAAAGGGCCGCGACAAGTGGTGGTTAACGCAGAAAAGGTCACTATTGAAGAGGCGGAAGCGGCGCACGGCTTGATCAACGCACGTGATTTTGGTGGGACTAAGAAGTGGCGTACCTGCTATACCGCTGATGGTACTGGTCACTCTTTACTTTATGCCGTCGATAACAAAGCTATTTCGATGGATATTCCTGTACACGAGCGTATGGAAGCATTATCGCTGATTCATGACGGCAAGCGCTGTCATGGTGTCGTGGCGCGTTGTTTGGTCACCGGAGAGTTACGTGCTTACGTTGCTAAGTCGACCACCATTGCCACTGGTGGCTATGGTCGGTTATATGAAGTCTCTACTAATGCCATTATCTGTGAAGGAATTGGTCAGGCGCTAGCACTTGAAACCGGTGTCGCCAAACTGGGTAACATGGAAGCGGTACAGTTCCATCCAACCGCTATTGTGCCGGTTGGGATTTTGACTACCGAAGGTTGCCGAGGTGATGGCGGTTTATTACGCGACAAAGATGGCCACCGATTTATGCCTGACTATGAGCCTGAAAAGAAAGAGCTGGCTTCGCGCGATGTTGTCTCCCGTCGAATGACCGAGCATATGCGTAAAGGCAAGGGCGTAGACAGCCCTTATGGGCCGCATCTATGGCTCGATATTACGCTGCTGGGTCGTAAGCATGTTGAAACGAACCTGCGTGAAGTTAAAGAGATCTGTGAGAATTTCTTAGGCATCGACCCTGCTAAAGACTGGATCCCTGTGAGGCCGACTCAGCATTATTCAATGGGTGGTATTCGCACCGATGCTACTGGGCAAAACCCGCAGCTTAAAGGTTTGTTTAGTGTTGGTGAGGCTGCATGTTGGGATATGCATGGCTTTAACCGCCTCGGTGGTAACTCACTGGCTGAAACCGTCGTCGGCGGCATGATTATCGGTAAGTATGTCGCTGATTTCTGTCAGCAGAACACTTTAGAGATAGACACTGGCTTAGCGGAGTCTTTTGTCGCGAAAGTGCAAACTGAGATCGACACCTTAGTCGATGGCGACGGCACTGAAAATCCGTTTGAGCTCAAGCAGCAGATGCAGCGCATCATGATGGATTACGTCGGTATTTTCCGTAATGGCCCTGAGTTAGACAAGGCGGTTAATGAGTTACAAGCACTATTGAAACGTGCCAAAGCACTAGGGCTTAAATGTAAGAAGCGTCACGCTAACCCTGAGCTTGTTGAAGCGCTGCGTGTTAAGCGCATGCTCAAAGTTGCGTTAACTGTTGCAGCTGGCGCTGCTGCTCGCACTGAGAGCCGCGGAGCACACGCTCGTGAAGACTTCCCGCAGCGTAACGATAAAGACTGGCTAAGCCGCACGTTGGCAAGCTGGCCAGATGCACAGGCGTTATCGCCACAACTTGATTACGAACAACTGGATGTGATGAAGATGGAGTTGCCACCTGGATACCGTGGCTATGGTATTAATAATGCGATTGCGCACCCAGATACAGAGAAGCGTGAACATCAGATCACCGAGGTTTTGAGTCAATTAGGCGATGAAGCTGACCGACATGAGCGCCAAGCTGCATTAATGCCGTTTGCAGTCCCTGAATCGTTAGCACCAAAAAATGAGCGTTTGAGTGAAATGACACCGCAGCAAGTTGTAGGAGAGGCCAAATGAGCCAAGAAGCGAAAAAAGGCCGCATGTTAACCTTTAATATATTCCGTTATGACCCTCAAGAGCCGGGTGATAAGCCCAAGATGGTAAAGTATCAGCTCGAAGAAACACCAGGCATGACGGTATTTATTGCGCTTAACCGCTTGCGTGAAGAGCAAGATACCTCATTGCAATTCGATTTTGTCTGTCGTGCGGGGATCTGTGGCAGCTGCGCGATGGTGATTAATGGTTTTCCAACATTAGCCTGTCGTACCTTAACCACTAAATATCCAAAAGGTGACATCATGTTGATGCCACTGCCTGGATTTGAACTGATTGGCGATCTTTCAGTGAACACCGGTAAGTTTATGCGTGAACTTGCAGAGCGTTTAAAGCTTTGGCTACACCCTATCAGTGATGATATCGATGTACATCGCCTAGAAGCACCGATGGATCCCGCTGAAGCCGCCAAGCTCTATGAATTAGAGCGCTGTGTGGAGTGTGGAGTTTGTGTGTCAGCCTGTGCGACAGCGCAGATGCGTGACACATTTGTCGGCGCGGTTGGCATGATGAAACTGGCACGGTTCGAGCTCGATAGCCGAGATGGCCGTGAGCTTGAAGATTTTTACCATGTAATAGGAAATCAAGATGGGGTATTTGGGTGTATGACACTGCTGGGCTGTCAAGACAACTGTCCAAAAGATCTGCCGCATATGCAGCAGATAGCCTATCTAAGACGTAAGATGGCGGTGACATTAGTTTGAGGCTAGTTTTGCTTTAAGAAAGGGCCTGCATAAGCAGGCTTTTTTGTGGATGACGTTTAGCTGGCTATTATCTACAATCAGATGATAATTTTTGCTCGTTTATAGATGGAATATTGATAATGCAGCTAAATGATTTAACTCTTTTTGTGAGAGTTGCCGATTGCGGTAGCTTAACTGCGGCGGCGGTTGAGCTTGATATTTCTACTGCAGTTGCCAGCGCTGGCCTTAAAAGGTTAGAAAAAGAGCTTGGCACCTCACTATTTATCCGCAGCACTCGCAGCCTTAGGTTAACTGCCGCGGGTGAGCGTTACTTGATCCATTGCAGGAGTGCGCTTGCTGATCTTGATATGGGGCAGCGTGCAATTACTTCCAGCCTTGCTGAAATATCAGGCTCTATCAGCCTAGCAGTGCCATCAGATGTGGGCCGTAATGTGGTACTTCCATGGCTGGATGATTTTCTTTCTGAGTATCCAGAACTTAATCTTAGGCTGCATATCGGCGATAACTTATCAGACTTTTATCGCGATAAAATTGATGTTGCATTGCGATCGGGTAAACCTAAAGACTCATCGCTGGTGGCGTTTAAAATTTGTAAGTCTAGCCGCGTGTTATGCGCTTCACCTGAGTACATTGCGCGAGTTGGGGCTGTGACCTCATTAGAGCAATTGCAACAACATAACTGTTTATTCTTTATGTTGGACGAGCGTACCCATGACCAGTGGTTTTTTAGCCGTGATGGCCAGAAACATAAAGTGCGGGTAACTTCTAATCGCACCTGTAACGATGCCGATGTCGCCAGACGCTGGGCAGTAGCAGGTCAAGGTGTAGTCTATAAATCTTGGTTAGATTTAACAGATGATATTGATGCAGGGCGTCTTGTGCCAATGCTCACTGAGTTCGCTGGTGAGGAGGCTGATTTATACCTTGTTTGCCCTGGTCGTGAACATGTTACGCCTGTGGTTCTATTGCTGCGAGACATGCTTAGAGAGCGCTGTAAAGCTTGGCTAGCAAGGACTAAAGATCGCTGTTTAAAAGACGCTTCTGCAAAGCTGCCAGTAAAGGTGATTAGGCCAGCAGAACAGGCTGACTTAATTGCGGTACAAGCTTTAGCTAAAGAGACGATAGATAAGTGCTATCGATCATTTCTCGGTAATGAGGGCGTTGACTGGTTTATCAACGGCGGTGGCAGCGACAAAGAGATTATTGAACATTTTTCTAATATTGTAGTGCTTGAAGTTGACGGCGTTATCGCTGGTTACTGCGCCGCAGAAGAGGGTTTCATCCATATACTGATGATAAGTCCTCAGTGGCAAGGAGTGAGCTTGGGTGCTTACTTATTAGCACAAGTTGAGATAATGCAACAAGCTGAAGGCTATGAGCATTTGCGCCTTGAAACCTTTAAGGGCAATCAGCAAGCGCTTAACTTCTATCAGAAGCAAGGGTGGTCGGTGACTCGAGAAGAGCAAGATGAATCCTTTGGCTTTGTTAGAGTCTATATGCGCAAGATACTTGAATGATTTAAGAAATCGCAGGCATAAAAAAACCGCATTAATGCGGTTTTTTAGTCTATTACTCGCTTAAGATTTAAGTCTTAGCGCGCTTCATCGCAGTGAAAAACTCATCGTTTGTTTTGGTCATTGCCAATTTATCGATAAGGAATTCCATACCCGTCACTTCGTCCATTGGGTTCAAGATTTTACGCAAGATCCACATTTTTTGAAGTTCATCTGGAGTCGTTAGTTTCTCTTCACGGCGAGTACCAGAGCGGTTGAAATCAATCGCTGGGAATACGCGCTTTTCAGCAGCTTTACGAGAAAGGTGTAACTCTTGGTTACCAGTACCTTTAAACTCTTCGTAAATGACTTCGTCCATCTTAGAACCTGTATCAACAAGCGCTGTTGCGATAATGGTTAAGCTGCCGCCATGTTCAATGTTACGAGCTGCACCAAAGAAGCGTTTAGGACGGTGTAGTGCGTTAGCGTCAACACCACCGGTAAGCACTTTACCTGATGAAGGAATAACAGTGTTATAGGCACGCGCTAGACGAGTAATCGAATCGAGCAGAATGACTACGTCTTTCTTATGCTCAACAAGACGCTTAGCTTTTTCGATGACCATCTCTGCGACTTGTACGTGACGACTTGCTGGTTCATCAAAAGTAGAAGCAATCACTTCACCTTTCACCATGCGTTGCATCTCGGTAACTTCTTCTGGACGTTCGTCAATCAGTAGTACCATCAATACAACGTCTGGGTTGTTGTAAGTAATGCTTTGCGCCATGTTTTGCAGTAATAGTGTTTTACCTGCTTTTGGCGGCGCAACAATCAAACCACGTTGACCTTTACCAACAGGTGAACATAAGTCCAAAATACGCGAGGTAATATCTTCGGTTGAACCATTACCGCGCTCCATGCGTAAGCGTTCTTCAGCATGCAGTGGCGTTAAGTTTTCAAAGAGGATTTTATTACGGGAATTTTCAGGACGGTCGAAGTTGACTTCTGTTACTTTCAATAGTGCAAAATAACGTTCACCATCTTTTGGTGGGCGAATTTTGCCGAAGATCGTATCACCGGTGCGCATGTTAAAGCGGCGAATTTGGCTTGGTGATACATAGATATCGTCTGGACCCGCTAAGTAAGACCCATCAGAGCTACGTAGGAAACCAAAACCATCTTGTAGGATCTCTAATACGCCGCCACCAAAAATATCTTCACCGCTTTTGGCGTGGGCTTTTAAGATCGAGAAAATAATGTCCTGCTTGCGAGCACGGGCCATATTTTCGAGCTTCATGTCTTGGGCTAGTTGTACTAAATCTGAAATCGATGTGTCTTTTAATTCTGATAAATTCATCTTGGTGGGTCTTGTTTTTTACGTGACGATGCCATCTTAGATCAATGAGGTTAAATCTTTTTGAAAATCGATCGGATAGCGAGAAGTGGGTTAGTTAGAATCGCTTTGGTTATTAAAGTAGCACTAACTTGGCGGGGCGTCTAGAAATTTAGTCAAACCCGACACATTTTCTTATTAAAGCTGTGTCGGGAGTCACTCTAACTTGCTTTAGTGGCTTATAGCGCCACTAAAGTGTTATACCAATCGGTATAAGTAGTGGGTCTACTTAGAGTGTTTTTTGGCGAACTAATTCAAGGCGGATAATTGCCATAATGGTTGCTCCCTTATGCCTTTATCCAACACCTAAGTAGGAAGCCAAAAGCACTCCTTACTGGCGAATTTTAGCGGCTCTGATGCTGCGTTAATGAGCTAGAACGTAGAATAACTATGTACTTCACTCACTGCAAACCACATGGATGTGGTGAATGTCATTAATGCAGGAGCATTTAATGACCTTGCCTCAAAACCGCTAAACTCTCGCTGAGCGACCAAATCTTTATACCGGTTGCTATATTACAGTTGTCCGTCAATAAATTCTTTAAGTTGAGTCTTTGAAAGGGCGCCAACTTTAGTCGCAGCAAGCTCACCTGCTTTAAATAGCAGTAGAGTTGGGATGCCACGAACACCATATTTAGCTGGTGATACGTTGTTTTGATCAACGTTTAACTTAGCAACAGTGATTTTACCTGCATACTCTTCTGCTACGTCATCTAAGATTGGGGCAATCATTTTACAAGGACCACACCATTCTGCCCAAAAATCAACCAGAACTGGTAGTTCTGAGTTAATTACGTCATTTTCGAAGCTATCGTCGCTTAGGTATACAATCTTGTCGCTCATGTTGTTCTCCAGTTTGGTTGCCATTGCTGGTTTGTTAATGGCTTAACCTGTATATTGGGTCGGTAAAATAGCTTTTCAAGCTAAAAGTTAATCATTTAATAAAGTCGCTAGTCTCGGGTATCGTAAAACGCTTTAGACAAGACGATGATTTATAGGCATAGTGAGCCTAAGTCAACGATGACTAACGCCTAAAAACGTATTTAATTCGCCTTAAGAGAACGCTAAATACACGCTAAAATTTCATCGCATCACCATAAAATAGAGGGAATAGTGATTCCGTCACCGATGCTGCAAATATCGTGAAAAACGTTTCTCTGAGTGTGTACCAATTTTCAGCGATAAAAATAATATCGTTATTTCAAACGATCACGTTTCTTATTGCAACCTTTTACAGGTAAGCCTGCGCTATGAGCGAAACACATTTATCTACAAAAAAGTTTGCCGACTTCCCGTTACATAAAGAAGTTCAACAAGCACTTAACGAAGTTGGTTTTGAGTTTTGTACGCCGATCCAAGCGTTATCATTGCCGATTTTATTAGCGAAAAAAGATATCGCCGGACAAGCACAAACGGGTACGGGTAAGACATTAGCTTTTTTAGTCGCGACATTTAACCACCTGTTGACTGAAGCTGCTCCAACCGAGCGTAAAATCAATCAGCCACGGGCCATTATCATGGCGCCAACACGTGAGCTGGCTATTCAGATTGCTAAAGATGCTAATCTACTAGCTAAGCATACCGGCCTTAAAGTCGGTATTGTTTATGGTGGCGAAGGCTATGAAGCACAACGAAAAGTGCTTGATAAAGGTATCGATATCTTGATTGGCACTACAGGTCGGATCATCGATTACGTTCGCCAAGGTGTTATTGATGTGAGTGCGATTCAAGCGGTAGTGCTTGATGAAGCGGATCGTATGTTTGATTTAGGCTTCATTAAAGACATTCGTTTCTTGTTTAGACGCATGCCTGATGCTAAATCACGTTTGAATATGCTGTTCTCTGCAACGCTTTCAATGAAAGTGCAAGAGTTGGCATATGATCACATGAACGAACCTGAAAAAGTTGAAATCGCGCCGAATGAGAAAACCTCTAAGAATATTAAAGAGGAGATCTTCTATCCATCGATGGAAGAGAAGATGCCGTTGCTATTGTCTTTGCTCGAAGAAGATTGGCCAGAAAAAGCAATTGTTTTCTCAAATACCAAACATAGCTGTGAAAAAGTATGGTCATGGCTTGAGGGAGATGGACATCGAGTTGGCTTGCTAACAGGTGATGTACCACAAAAGAAGCGTTTACGTATTCTTGAGCAATTTACCAGTGGTGACATCGACGTTTTAGTGGCAACGGATGTTGCAGCTCGTGGATTACACATTGCTGACGTATCTCATGTATACAACTATGACCTACCCGATGACTGCGAAGATTATGTACACCGCATCGGTCGTACAGGTCGAGCGGGTCAAAAAGGAGTGTCGGTTAGCTTTGCTTGTGAAGAGTATGCGCTGAACTTACCTGCTATTGAGAGTTATATCCAACACTCAATTCCGGTGACATCCTACGACAGTGAAGCTTTGCTTGATGATATCCCTGCGCCAAAACGTATCCATCGCAAGCCAAGCAGTCACAGCCGCAATTCTCGCGATCGTAGTGGCTCTCGCCCACAAGGCGGCCATCGTGGTAATGCACCACGTCGTCACGACAAGACACGTAGACATTCGTAACAGAGATACGGCGTAAATGACCTCTCCTAGCTATGCAGCCATTACGTTAGGCTCAAATAGTTTTAATATGATGGTGGCTAAAACCGTTAGCCACCATCCTAAAATTGTTGCCAAATACAAGCGTAAGGTGCGTTTGGCTGAAGGGATAGAGGCTGATGGGTCGCTGAACCCGTCAGCAATGACGCGAGGTATTGATTGCCTCGCTATGTTCTCTGAGATGCTCATTAAAGAGGGCGTATCTGCAGATAATGTAGAGATCATCGCTACCGCTACCTTGAGAAAAATTAGCAATGCCGATGATTTCTGTCAGCAAGCTCTCACCGTATTACCTCACCCAATTAGGATTATTTCCGGTATTGAAGAAGCGCAACTTATCTATCAAGGCATGGCGGCAACCACTGAAGGTTCAGGACGACGCTTAGTGATTGATATTGGTGGTGCGAGTACCGAGTTTATTATTGGTGACGGTGATAACATTCTTCTTAAAACTAGTCTTGCGATGGGGTGTGTTACCTTCAACAATCGCTTCTTTAATCAATTTCCTTTTCAGGCTCTCGACTTTGACCAAGTTAAGAATAGCGTCAAAGCAGCGTTAGGGGATTACCAGAAACAACTAACATATCTTGGTTGGCACAGTGTTGTCGGAGCCTCTGGCAGTGTGCAATCGGTTGTTGAACTGCTTAATGCTCGTGGTCTATCAGCGGTTATTAGCCTAGATGTTTTACATACACTTAAGCACGAAATTCTTACTCAGGAATCAGCGTCAATGCTTGCCATCGCTGGAATAAAACCTGAGAGAGCACCCACCTTTGCAGCTGGCGTAGCAATACTGCTAGCACTATTTGAACTGCTTAATATTGAAAAGTTACACCTTTCTGGTGGCGCACTACGTGAAGGCGTTTTGCATCAACTTGCCCAGCGAATTCGTTAATCCTTCCAAGGTGTTATATGGCAAGGGTTATTGCTCTTTAGTATAGAGTAAACGCAGTCCTTATAACTTTATATTGTATATTATTTCAATTTAATCTTTATGCAGTTGATACATTTTTAGCTGTTATAGCGCCTTTTTTACGTAATTTATCCTGACTTTTTACTCATAATTCCTTGGAAATAAGCTCAATTCTCTTTTTATTGCCACATTTAAAACAACTCTAAAATCACGAAAATAAAATAGATTGTATACATTATGTAGTCAATGTTAATGTGTTGTTGCGCTTCCCTGGCTGGCTCTGTCGTTGTTCAACGGCACTCAAAATAATAAAGGGAATTTGCATAATAACTATAGGAATAAAGGGAAATCAGGTTATGAACGGAAGTAGCGCTGCAAAGCGATTTATACCAAGAAAAACACTTGCCGCAATCGCGGTAAGCTCTGTATTAATAATGGCTGCTCCTGCAGCTATGGCGGCGGATACAAGCATTGTTAAAGGTCATGTTATCAACGCTACTGGTGCCGACTTGTCGAACGCAACCATTACTCTTAAGCATAAAGCTAAAGGTCTAGTGTTTACAGTTGAAACAAACGCTAATGGTGATTACTTATTGCGTAACGTTCCTGTTGGTGATTACGACATTACAATCAGCAAAGATGGGTTTGTCCAAAACCAAGAAACTGGCATTCGAGTAAGTATTGGCCAGTCAGTTATTTTAGATGGTCAGTTAACTGAAACTGGCGCTGACGACGTAGAACGTATTTCCGTGACCGGTAGTATGATCCGTCGTGTAGATACCGCATCTTCGACCTCCGGTTTAACTTTTAGTCAAGATGAACTGCAAACTATGCCTGTAAATACGGGCTTTGAAAGTATTGCATTGCTTGCTCCTGGTACTGCTGCTCCAGGTGGTTCTAATTTTAAAGGTGCATCAAGCTTTGGTGGTTCATCAGCAGCTGAAAACGGCTACTACTTCAATGGTTTGAACGTTACAAGTATTCGAACAGGACTTGGTTCTATTCGTCTACCTTGGGAAGCTATTTCACAGACGCAAGTTAAAACAGGCGGCGTAAGCCCTGAATTTGGCGGTGCGTTAGGTGGTATTGTAAATGCCGTTTCAAAGTCAGGTGAAAATGAATTTAAATTTGGTGCTGAAGCGCGATGGGATCCTGCCGCACTAAGGTCATCTCACGATAATATTTATCAGTCCAGTGGTGAAATTGACACTAACACTCAGCAAGATAGTTATGACTTTAAAGAGCTTCAATTGTGGGCAAGTGGCGCGATAATTGAGGACTCATTATTCTTCTATGGTTTATTTGCCCCAAGACGTGAAGACCAAGATTGGGCTGGACAAACAACGAAAACAAATCGTGAACGTGAAGAAGACCGTTGGTTTGCTAAGCTAGATTGGTACATGGCTGAAGATCATTCAATTGGTTTCTCTGCCATGAACAACAAACGTACTTGGACAAAAAAAGTATATAACTATGATTGGGAAACTAATGAAGTAGGTACGCAGAAAGGTGTTGATGCTCCGGGTGAAGATGGCGGTAAGGTTTATAGCTTTAACTACAATGGTTACTTTGGTGAAAATTTTTCTGTTTCAGCTGTTTTAGGTCGCGTTCAGGAAGATGTTGAAAATGTCGTCGCATCTACAGACCCTGGAGTATGGGACGACCGTAATGGCAGTGTAACTCTAAGTGATCATAGTAACTCTTCTATTTCGGAAGAGCATTATCAACGTGACCAAGCTCGAATTGATTTTAACTGGGATCTAGAAAACCACGCGATTCAATTTGGCATTGATTACACTAAAGTTAAAGTTGATTATATTTCGGCACAAAATGGTATTGGTGATGCACAAGGTTGGTGGTCTATTAAGACTGCGGGTGTAGACGATATTTCAGGGCAAGTGGCGGGGGAGGATTATATTCAACGCCGTGTTCGCGAACGCTTTACTGATTCAGATGTCACTTCAACAGCTTTCTATATCAATGATTCTTGGCAGGCAACTGATAACTTAGTTCTAAATTTGGGTTTACGTTATAGCGAATTTGAAAACACAGTTACAGATGGCCGCGCGTATGTGAAGATGGAAGATCAGTTCGCTCCGCGTGTTCAAGCTATCTACGATGTATTTGGTGATGGTGAAGCGAAAGTATTTGCGACTTATGGGCGTTATTTTCAACCTGTATCTGCAAACATGAATATTACACAGGGCTCATCTTCTATTGAGTGGTTTGAATACTCAGAGCTTGATCAAGTAGACTCAGATGGACATCCGGTGCTCACTGCTGATGGTTCTCCTAGTCGTGGGGCAATGCTGAGAGATCGTCGTTACCGTCAAAAAGGCATTACTGAGCCAGGTTTAATCGCTTCATCATCTCTTAAATCGATGTACTCTGATGAGTTCACGTTAGGCTACCAGCAAGAAGTATTTGAAACTATGACTGCGGGCGTACGTGGTATCTACCGTGACCTAGGTCGTAGCGTTGAAGATACTGATGTTGGGCCAGTTTTAGGTAAAAAACTAAAAGAGTTAGGTATTGATGATAATGTAGGGCAGGGTTCTTATTATGTCCTACTGAATCCAGGTGAAGATGTTGGTATCTCCTATGATTTTGATGGTGATGGCACTGTTGATAATGTAAATTTAACTGCAGAAGAGATGGCACTTCCTGAAGCTGAACGTAAGTATGTAGCGATGGAGTTCACCTTAGATGGCGCTGTGACTGACGACTTACGTATTAACTCGTCATACACCTGGTCACACAGTTACGGTAATACCGAAGGTTTAGTTAAAACTGATAATAACCAGGCAGATCCGGGTTGGACTACCTCGTATGATTATGGCGATTTGATGGACCATTCAAATGGCGACCTTCCAAATGATCATACACATGCTTTCAAAGTGAGTGGTGCGTATAACATTACTGAAGATTTGATATTTGGTTTTGTTACTCGTGTGACTTCTGGTCGTCCTCAAAGCTACTTTTCACAGCATCCAACAGGTGTGGATAGTTGTGCGACGGGTAACCCATGGGATGATTGTATAAGCCGTTACTACGACCAGGCGTCTCACTATGATGAGAATGGTAATCCTGCTCCACGCGGTACCGCTGGCACTTTACCTTGGGTTACTAACATCGATTTATCATTGACTTACATGACTGATATTTTTGATGGTGACTTCTTAATCAAAGGCACTGTGTATAACGTACTGGATTCAGATTCTGCAACTAACGTCAATGAAGAAAGAGCCCGTTATGCAGATACTCCGTCAGGCATAGAACTGAACCCTGATTACGGTATGGTGACAGGCCGTCAAGAAGAGCGTTTCTTCTCTGTGGTCGCACGCTACGAGTTCTAAACCTACATTCAAATATCGAGTTTAGGTTCGATCAAAAAAGGCCGCATTAGCGGCCTTTTTTATATTACTTCATTAGATTTTAAGATGCTTTCAAAATAGCCGCTAAATCTTTCTCTAAGGTCACTTCAGGTCTTTCAATAATACGACCAATCTCGCTGTTGTCTTGTTCAACGATAATGGTTGGAATACGGCTGAACTCATAGTTCTTCGCCAATCCTTGTGGATCTAGTTTGGCTCTGTCTACACCAATAAATTTAACCGTAATGTTTGGGTTATTAACTTGCTCCATGATACGGATGAATCGTGGTGTTTCACGGTGACAATCTGGACACCAAGTGCCAATAATAACCGTTATTTCGGTTGGCTCTGTGATAGTTTTAAGCTGTGCAATCGTTGCTTGATCAGCTTTGTATTCGCTATATTCTTGGCTGAACCAATCAAGTACATTCAGTTGTTCATTGCTAACTAATCCGGTTAAGATCACTTCTTGTTTCTCCTCACTGCAAGTGGCCATAAAGCCTTCTTGCTCACCTTCTTCGAATCCGCAACCACTATTAGCCATACTTTGGCTACTAAAAAATAAAACTGTGGTGGCAAGTAATGCTTTAACGTTATTGTGCATGATTATACCTTTCGCGAGAAGAAATGAATTCTGCTTTATTCAATCATGTCTTAACTAAGGGGTGAAGCGCGGAAATGCGGCAGTGTTAGGGGGATCACTGGCTATTTATCTAATTAGTGCAGTGCTTCACACATTAACGGCGGTAAAATCGCTATTTAACGAATTAATTTAACCTTTTTACGCAATTGTGGATCACAATTAATCAGTATAGAAACATTCAAGTTCTAGTGTTTCAAGTGGGTTGATAGCATGCTTGAAGCACAGCTTTGTACTGACAGGGACTGTTTGGGCTGAAATAAAAAAAGCCACTGAATCAGTGGCTTTTTGTATCTTGTTAGGTATTACTTATCTTCTTTAAGCCACTGTGCTGCTCGTTTGGCAAAATAGGTCAAAATGCCATCTGCTCCAGCGCGTTTAAAGCAAAGCAACGACTCCATGACAATGGCTTTTTCAGCTAACCAACCATTTTGAATTGCGGCCATGTGCATCGCGTATTCACCACTTACTTGGTAAGCAAAAGTCGGTACGGCAAGCTCGGTTTTAACGCGGTGGACAATATCAAGATACGGCATACCTGGTTTAACCATCACCATATCAGCGCCTTCTTGAATATCGAGTGCCACTTCGTGCAATGCTTCGTCGCTGTTTGCAGGATCCATTTGGTAGCTATGTTTATTGCCACCTTTAAGGTTCCCCGCAGAGCCTACAGCATCACGGAAAGGGCCGTAGTAGTTTGACGAATATTTGGCTGAGTAAGCCATGATTTGAGTATTCACATGGCCGGCTGCTTCTAGCGCTTCTCGAATAGCACCAATACGTCCATCCATCATATCAGACGGAGCAACAATATCTGCGCCAGCTTCTGCATGGCTAAGTGCTTGCTTAACCAAAATCTCAGTGGTGATATCATTCATGATATAACCGGTTTCATCAATGATGCCGTCTTGCCCATGAGTGGTAAATGGGTCGAGGGCTACATCGGTCATCACGCCTAGATCTGGAAAGGCTTCTTTTAGTGCACGAACAGCACGTTGAGCTAATGCATCTGCATTATATGCCTCTTCTGCCATCAAGGTTTTCTTTTCTGAAGGCGTCACAGGGAAGAGTGCAATCAATGGGATCCCAAGCTCTACTAACTCGGCAGCTTCTTTAAGAAGGAGATCGATAGAAAGGCGTTCAACACCTGGCATAGATGCAACTTGCTCGGTACGATTGTTACCTTCAAGCACAAACATTGGGTAAATTAAGTCATTTACAGTGAGCTGGTTTTCAGACATGAGACGACGGCTAAACTCATGTTTACGCATACGGCGCATTCTACGCTGTGGGTAGGCACTGGTAATAATATTCACATTCGGCTCCAAACTTATGGTGATGTCAATCTTGCTTAAGGCTTAATCTAGCTGAGAGCTTATATGCACTCAATACTTTATCGGCTCTGGAGTTAACTCTGTTCAGGCGTGTATAGCATGACCCTATTACGACCTTCATTCTTTGCGCGATAAAGTGCTTTATCAGCCAGCTCCAATAGCAAGGTTGTATGTTGTTCAGATGAGACGATTTCGACGCTCACTCCAATACTAACCGTTAGTGGGATGGTAACATCGCCCCAACTAATCGGTAACTCAAAAATAGCTTTCCTTATTGACTCAGCAACTTGCAAGGCGCCTTCTTGATTCGTGTTCGGTAATATAATAGCAAACTCTTCACCGCCAAAACGTGATACCAGATCGGTTGGTCGTTTTAATTTTTGCTTTAGTTCATCAGCAATGACTCTTAAAGCTTGATCGCCAGCAAGGTGACCATAGGTGTCATTTATCGATTTAAAGTGGTCGATATCTAACATGAGTATTGCCATTGGTGTTTGCTGGCGCCGACTAATGCGACCTTCAGCAAGAATTCGTTTATCAAAGGAATTTCTATTTTTAACACCAGTTAGGCTATCGATAGTGGTTTGTTCGGTTAATTTTTGGTTGGCCTCATTGAGTTCTCTTAAAGCAATCTCTAGCTCTAAAGTTCGCTCTTGCACCATCTGACCAAGCTGCTCACTACTTCTAGCTTCTATACGTAGTGCCTCTTCTCGGGTCTGCTTTATATTTTCGGCTTGCAGCAAGGCTTCTTTTTGGATTTGCATTTTAGCGAGACGCTCATCGTTATAACGAATAGCGAGTAGCGCAGCCATAAATACAATTTCGAAACTAAGGCCGAGCATAAATGGGGTGTCAGCTTGTATTTTGAGCTCTATATAGCCCAAATACATCAAGCCGGATATAAGCACACCTAACATCATACCTGCCCAGCCAATAGCAAAAAGCTTGGCAAGCTTATAGCCACGAAGGCCTTGTTGCAGTGAGATATACATTAATAATAAGCAGGTGAACATGACTGCACATACATCGATTTTTAGCGCTAAGTCATAGTCGAGAAATAATCCTACAAACAACAGTAAAACTGAAATTGCAGCACCGGCTCGGCAAACCCTTAGCATAGTGCGGCTATGATATTTAAGCTGCATTACCTTTTCCGAAAACAGATAGGCAAATGCCATCGATATGCATAATAGCATTGGTAAAATAAAGGTTTGAACCACAGGCCAATTTGGCCAAATAAAACGAAAGGCGATGCCGTGCAAGGTTGCCACAAACAAAGTCAAAGAGAGCACGTAACCTGCGTAATAAGTATAACTAAATGAGTGCGAGGTAAGGGCGATGAATAAACTGAAAATACCAATGGCCATGAGCACACCAATCTGAAAGCCATAGAGCAATGAATTTTGTTCTGAATTTTGATAATAGGCGTTATTTGACCACAGTGTCATCGGAATGCTTGCGGAACCTGTAGTGGTTATTTTGATGTAAAATGTATGAAAATCATCATTCTTACTGCTAAAAGGATATGAAAAATCATTACTGATTATGGGACGCTGAGAGAAAGGAATGCTGTCGCCCATGATGACTTTATTGACTAATCTGTGCCGGTTAAAGTGATATAACTCAATGAGATCTAGATGTGAGTTAGCGATTGAAATAATTTTGTTGCTGGTAAACGCCCCATTGCTATATAAGCTAAATTTCACCCAAAACTGCTTGTCACCTAACCCGCGAATGATATCTGGAGAAAGTTTGTCCCAATCCGTAGAAGACAAGCGGCTTACTTGACTTATATCGCTGCTTTGGCTCGTCGATGTGATGTAAACCCAGTCAGTTAACGGAAGCTTATCCGCAGTATTAATGTCGATTGTTAATGCATTTTCAGCATTTACAACACTTGAATATATTAGGAACAGAATGAAAGTCGCGCGAGTAATTAGTGACATTAATAGGGTAACCCAAAAAATGAGCGGCTATTTCGATAGGTTTGCTGCGCAAAATCATCAAAAGGTTGCTGCCGAAGGTTAGCCACATACTCCGCGATATAAGGTAAGTATTTAGGCTCATTTTTACTTGATTTAGGCTTGGGCCGCATACTTCTAGGTAGTAAATAGGGACTATCGGTTTCAATTAAAATACGGTTATCAGGGATCAGTGGTACTAGCTCTGCAAGCTCTTGTCCTCGACGCTCATCGCATACCCACCCCGTAATACCTAGATGTAGGTCTTGCTCTAAATAAGCCGCTAAACTTTCGCGGTTTCCGGTAAAGCAATGCAGCAGGGCAGCGGGTAACTGTGAGCGATATTCTTTCACTATCGCCAGAAAGTCTTCATGGGCATCACGCTCATGCATTAATACCGGAAGCTGCAGTTCTACGGCTAATTCAAGCTGCTCAGCAAAAGCTTGTCTCTGTTTAGGTCTGGGTGAGAAGTCACGATTATAATCCAAGCCACATTCGCCAATGGCAACCACACATTGAGCTAAGCTTAGTTGTTTAATTTGATGGCTGCTTTGTGGTGTCCATTCACTGGCGTGGTGAGGGTGAACACCAACGGTGCTATATAACTGGTTGGGGTGCATGTTGCACAATTCTATCGCTTGGGCACTTTCTTCTGTGTGACTTCCTATCACTATCATTGAGGTGACACCGACTTCGTTGGCATCGTCTACAACGCATTGAATTTTTTTCTCTAAAGCGCTGCCAATTAGATTGACAGCTATGTCCATAAACTGTGGCATTACTTGAGACGTTTAACACGAATAGTGGTATTGCGATCTTCCATACCTAGAGTGAAAGAGCCTAGAGCTGCTTTTTTTATAAAGATCTGTTGTTCAGGTTTCAACTTAAAGCGCCGCGAGTCAGTTTGCTTCCAGACTTGACCATTTTTAAACTCAATCTTTAATGCGCCATATGCGTCTTTTTTTATTTTGCTTACAGTTAGATAAATAGTATCTACAGTTTGCTCTTCTTTGCTTTTTTCTAAATTACCAAACTCTTCGACAGCGCTCTTTTGCGTGTTGGCTGTAGTGGTTACAATCGCTGTAGAAGATGCGACAGCAACAGTTTCAGTTGTAGGAGCTGGATTGTTAGAACTTTGAGCTGGCAATGAATTTGCGATGTTGTCATAACAAATAAGGCGATCCAGCTTATCTTGTACTGTCGCGCATTTGGATAGCTGAGATTCAACTGAGGCATGTGCAAAGGTTGATAACAAAATTGAGGCTGTTGTTATCAGTAAAAGCTGGGGCTTAATCATTAAAAATGTCCTTTTATTATTAAGGGTTGTAGCTCTTATCTTAGCGTTACGAGCTTTTTATTTAGGTAGCTATGCATTATCGCTCAAGCTTTGCCCTAAAAGCATTGAATTCGAACAAAAACTAAGCTCGAAAGACCAACAGACCTTAGAAACAGGTTAGATGAAGATTTTATATCAATTCCTTCATAGATGTAATCAATTCAGTATCTGCTTCTAATGTGTTTCGATATGAGTAATAGCAATCACTTTGGAATGACTTATACCAATTGCATTAAAAGTTTGACCATTCAGCGGGAATTCAAAACGCTGTAGGCAAGTATTGGGGCTTGAGCTAATAGTTATTCTCGGCTCTGGCATCCTGCTTCGCTCTCGATAATTGCTCCTGCATTATTCTACCTTCGACCATCCTTGGTCTCGTACCTCCTAAATCTGACCGCCAAGGAGGGCCGGAATGTCTTATTTTGTATGGAACAAAATAGACCATTTAGTCGTATATCCAAATCCCATAGCGAAGCATATAGCGTTTTGCCAATTTTGTTTAACCTCAGCCGCACTACGTGAGCCCTTCAGTCTTTCCACTTCTGCTTTGCATTGGCTTAAAAGGGAATAATCATTTCTTTACCAATGCGCTTTGAATTGAAAAGGCTGAGGGGCTCTGAACTGGTCAAATACTTAATGCAATTGGTATTAATAGAGAGTTAAAAATGGGGACTTCTTCTGATTGGGGGAATCGCTGAGGTGCACTGAATTACAAACAAGGCATAACGCTAAAAACAAAAAAGGTATTGCTTCATCTATGATGAACGACAATACCTTTTATCACATCTTTCGATCTATATCTTTTGGCTACTTACTGCTTTCACTCTCTTCAGTGCTATCGTCTTCGTCCTCTTCGGACTCACCTTTACTGTAAAAGCGTGCTGCGATTAAGCCACCTTCAAATAACACTAGCATTGGAATAGCGAGCATTGTTTGCGAAATAATATCCGGCGGAGTTAATAACATGCCGACGATAAATGCGCCAACCACAATGTAAGGGCGTTTCTTCTTAAGCTCTTCCGGTGTAGTCACACCAGCCCAGCATAAAAGCACTACGGCAACAGGTATTTCAAAGGCTAAACCAAATGCGAAAAACAGTTTTAGAATAAAGCTCAAATAACTGCTGATATCGGTCGCAACTTCAACGCCATCAGGCGCCACACTAGTGAAGAAGCCGAATACAACAGGAAATACGACGTAATAAGCAAATGCGATACCGAGGTAAAACAGTAATGTACTACTTGCAAGCAGTGGTACAACTAAGCGCTTTTCATGCTTATAAAGTCCTGGAGCAACAAACGACCATATTTGAAACAGCACATAGGGAATAGCAATAAAGAATGCCAACACTAAGGTTAGTTTGAATGGTGCAAAAAACGGCGCGGCAACATCCGTTGCAATCATACTGCTCGATTCGGGCAGAGCTTGCATCAATGGAATGGCCATATAATGGTAAATATCATTGGCCCAATAGACCAAACAGATAAACACCAAGAGAACACTACCAATTGCTCGAAGCAGCTTATTACGCAGTTCAAGCAAATGGCTTATTAACGGCTGTTGTTGTGACATGGACTACCCGTTAGGTTTGTCTGACTTTGCGTTCTCTGTCGAAGCTGTCTCGGTAGTCGGGGTCTCTTTGGCGGGTGTTTCTTTTGCCGAAGGAGCATCTTCTACTTGATAAGGACGATTAACAGATTCCGCTGCTTGTTTAAGTTGATCGATTGAATCCTGTAACTCAGGCGCAAGGTTTTTAAGGCCTTGGTTTTCCGCTTTTTTCAAATCAGTATGCAACTGCTCGATTTTAAGCTCTTGCTCTAATTCGTCTTTCACTGAGTTAGCCATCTTCTTCATGGCGCGGATCCAGCCTGAAATTGAGCGCACGGCGACAGGAAGTCTTTCAGGGCCAAGTACTACTAGCCCCAAAACTCCAATCAACAGCAACTCCATAAAGCCGATACCGTCGAACATAGTCGATTACGCCTGTTCTTTGTCCTTAGATTCAGCCTTTTTTTCGGCTGTGTCAGTGCTCTCAGCTGTTTTTTCAGCTGCACTGTCTTCTAGAGCTTTCTTCTCTTCTTCAGAAGACATGGCGTTCTTGAAGCCTTTAACTGCCCCACCTAAATCACCACCTAGAGAGCGTAACTTCTTAGTTCCAAACAATAATACTACAATCAATGCAATAATAAGAAGTTGCCAAATACTAATGCCACCCATGTACGAATCCTCTTAATTTAGATACTGGTTCTATTATGAACCTTTGGTTATTTAGGTCTAGCTAAAATTTGCGATTCTTTGGCCTAGATCGCCATCCGAGCACCCATAAAATGAGGCCAGTGCCGATGCTGCCGTAAGAAGCCCATAGTGTAGCGTCTTGATTTAACAAAATAGTGCCACAGATCACTAAAATAGCGGATGTGATCAAAAGATAGTTACTTTTATGGGCTTTTTGCTGATGTTTTAGATACCGATCGAGCAATTTGTTATGGGTTTTAGCCAAATTACGGCCCATTTTCAAATTGTCGTAGATAAGTTCTGGTAACTCTGGCAGCTGATCCGCCCAATAGGGAAGCTGCTGCTTAATTTTCCCTGCCATGGCTTTAGGGCCAACTTGCTCAGCCATCCAATCTTCTAAGAAAGGTTTAGCGGTTTGCCATAAATCTAACTGGGGGTAGAGCTGACGGCCTAGGCCTTCAATGTAAAGTAAGGTTTTCTCAAGGAGTACTAACTGTGGTTGTACTACCATATCGAATCGACGTGCAGTTCTAAATAGTTCTAACAGTACGTGACCGAATGATATTTCATCCAGAGGCTTGTTAAACATAGGTTCGCAAACGACTTTAACTGCTTGTTCAAAGGCGCTGATATCAGTATCAGCAGAGACCCAGCCCGACTCAATATAGAGCTGGGCAATACGGCGGTAATCGCGGTTAAAGAAAGCAAGAAAGTTTTCGGCTAAGTAGCGCTTATCTTCATCGGTAAGCGTACCCATAATGCCACAGTCTAAACCAATGTAGAAAGGGTCGTTAGGGTGCTCGCGGCTAACAAAGATATTGCCTGGATGCATATCTGCATGGAAAAAGTTATCGCGAAATACTTGAGTGAAAAACAGTTCGACGCCACGCTCTGCGAGTAGTTTTAAGTTCGTGCCTTGAGCTTCTAGTGCAGCTTTATCTGAAACCGGCACGCCGTCGATACGCTCCATGACGATGAGTCGAGTAAAACAGAGCTCTTCATACATGAATGGAATATAAAGCGCGTTAGAATCAAGGAAATTATTGCGCAGCTTTATCGCATTCAGCGCCTCGAGTTTGAGGTTTAACTCGCCCTCAATCGTAGTTCGGTAATCTTCAACGACTTCAGCTGGACGCAGGCGGTTATTAGCGCCAAGTAAGCTTTCTAGAAAGTTGGCAGCTTGCGACATAAGCTGAATGTCAGCATGCACTTTTTGCTCAACGTCAGGGCGCAATACCTTGAGTACCACTTTGGCGCCGTTAGATTTGAGTGTTGCTGTATGCACTTGTGAAATAGATGCTGACGCGAGTGGAGTATCTTCGAAATCATCGAAATAAGTTTCGATTGGAGCATTGAGCTCCTGCTCTATTGATGCGCGAGCAATTGCGGAGTCAAAAGGAGGCACTCTGTCTTGTAACATCGCCAACTCTTCCGCCCACTCGTCGCTGAGCAGATCGCGGCGAGTTGACAGCATTTGGCCAAACTTAATGTAAACAGGCCCAAGCTCTTGCATAGCAAGCTTTAAGCGCTCGCCACCGACTTTATCTTTATGTTTATTTCTAAGCCAAAACAGGCAGCCTCTTAACAACTTAAAATACCAAGGCGTTACCTTTGAAGGGATTAAATCATCGAGACCATAGTGAAGCGTGGTGCGGATGACTTGATAAGCGCGCTTGATACTTTTAACTGTCATTGTTTAGCTTTAGCCCTATTTAGTAGTTGCTCTATCCGTGAGCCCAAAGCATCTACGTCTAGTGCGATATCCTCGATAGTATCACTTAAGTGAATATATTCGAGCTTATGCGGTGCTAGTCGATACTCTTCGGTGGTTAATTGACCCAAATGAGAGCGAGTCTTTTGAAATACTTGGCAGATATCATGTTTAGCTTGCTTTAAGCCTTGGCTAACAAAGTGAGTTGGAGCATCGCCTATATATTGAGAAAGCGGTTCTGCTAGGTCTAACTCGACACTTTGCATGTAGTGGCTAAATGACTGCAGTAAACTCAGGTCACCTTCAAGGCTAAGCTTGTCTTGCTTAATAAGCTCAGTGAGGTTTGCCCCTTCTGTCAGTTGATATAGCGTCGTAATATCGGCATTTACTTTGGTGGTCACATCACCTTCATATTGGCTTAATACTTGGATCTGCTTAGCAAAGAGTAGGTAAAGAGGCCAACTTAGTTGAGTCAGTTGAATACAAAGCACTTTGCCGTGAAGACCACGCAGTGAGCTGTAGTCTTCAGGCGATTGAGCGATTAGCTTGTTTAAGCCAACCTCAATCGCCGCGCAAGTGAGTAGAGACATGTCACGAGACATAGTGAGTCCAATCAGAATTTATAACCTTTATGCAATGCCACGATACCGTCAGTCATATTGGTATAGTTTACTTGCTCAAAACCTGCGGTTTCCATCATCTGCTTCAAGGTCTCTTGATCGGGGTGCATACGGATAGATTCAGCAAGGTATTCGTAACTGTCAGCATCTTGGGTGATCAATGCGCCCATTTTTGGCATCACTTTAAAGCTGTAAAGATCATAAACCTTACGCATAATCTCATGCTTTGGCTTAGAGAACTCAAGGATCAGTAGTTTTCCACCTGGCTTTAATACTCTTAACATTGATGCAATTGCTGCATCTTTGTCAGTCACATTACGTAGGCCAAAAGCGATAGTGATAATATCAAAGTGGTTGTCTGGGAATGGCAGTGCTTCAGCATTTGCTTGCACATAGTTCACATTGCCAACAATACCTTTGTCACGCAGCTTCTCGCGGCCAACTTTAAGCATTGAATCGTTGATATCCGCTAAGGTCACTTGGCCTTTTTCACCGACAATGTGAGAAAATTTGGCAGTCAGATCGCCTGTGCCACCGGCTAAATCGAGTACCTTCATACCTGGACGTGCACCAGCACTTTCGATGGTGAAGCGTTTCCACATACGGTGGATACCAAAAGACATTACGTCATTCATTATGTCGTATTTAGCGGCAACAGAATGGAATACGCCAGCGACCATGTCGGCCTTTTGCTCAGCTTCAACGGTCTTGTAACCGAAGTGAGTGCTTTTTGGAGTTTCCTCTGACATCTATCTATTCCTATACGTTAACTGTTGAATTATGGCGATTGTAAGTCATCAAACCGAATTGCTGAATCTTTCATCTATCACTATGTGATGGATCTATCAATCAGCCACTGGATCTAGCGTAAATAAGCAAAGATGCAGGCAATCGTAAAATTGACTGCGCATTACACCATAATCACGACGAATGTTGAATCGTTATTATTCCAATTGTATTAAGTAATCAGTGTATGACGATCTGCTATTACTGTTCACTACAGAGCATTAATACGTCCGTGGATGTAGCTATAGATCAATTCGCTGATACTTTGTCCTGTTTCGCGGTAACCAGCCTCAACACCTGCAACGTGGCAGCTTGGTGCCGCTTCTGCTAAATGTAGGTATGCACAAGGGCAGTGCTTAGCGACATAGCTAACATAGAACAAGGCGTCGAGCAACGGCACTCCAGCCGCCGTCGAGGCGCTGCTCGGCATATTGGTGATAGCATCTAAATCTAGCTCTATGGCTACGGGTAACTGGCAGTTGTTAAGCTCTTTAGTGATGGATTTTAGTGCGGTATCTAAAGCGAGTTCTCGTCTCACCCAGATCTGCTGAAAAGTATGCCAATCACCACCAAAAGCCTTGAGCTGTTCTAAAGTTGCTTCACTATTTTTGAGTTCGTGAAGACCTAGCACATGATAAAGCCCTAAGGCGCCAGACGCAGCTGCGTAGCTAAATCCATTGCCACTATGACGACCTTCTCTTGGTCTAAAATCAGAGTGTGGGTCAAGGTTCACCGCTGCAATAGGGCGCTTATGACTGGCTTTCGCCGCCATGAGCAATCCATAAGCATTGTTGTGGCCGCCACCAATCACAATGGGCTCAAGTCCGGCTTGCATAACTTGAGATATTACTGCGATGACGCGTTTGTCTAACTGTTCCACATTCTGGCGAAGTTGCTCAGCGTTGCTACCATCAGGCAGCTGTAAGTCAGTGGTTTCTATCTGCCCTAACAGTAAACACTCACTGCCATCTAAGAAACGGTTGGATTGCATATTACAAAACTGCTGCATAGCGCTGTCAAAAGCATCGGACGACCCGCCGCGGCCCAAATTGGCGCGAGGGCCGATGTCTTCACCAATACCAATAATGGCGAAACGGCAAGCTGCAGCTTTAGCTTGAGTTAGCTCCGTCGCAAGATCATTACTTGCTGGAATACGTAAACGTTGACCTAGTTTAGTTTCGCCATCTCTTGGGCTGAGTAAGTTGGCTAACTTAGCGCTTGTGAAAGGGGAGATATACTGCATTTTATTATTCTTATGGTTTAAAGCCTGATGGACGGTAGTGTAATACCAATCGTTGTTGTTTGCCAAAATGGATACTGAATGGCTGGTCCCGTGCTTTCAACTGGGCTTATTGCGGCAACTGCGGTCATTAAAAAAGCCAGCGGCTTAGGCTGGCTTAATAGGCGGAGTAGAAAAGAGCAAAACTCTTTAACAACTCATAGTTAATCAATATCAAGTGGCTCTGGTGACAAAATAA
The DNA here is from genome assembly GCF_023284045.1 of Shewanella kaireitica. Taxonomy (GTDB): domain Bacteria; phylum Pseudomonadota; class Gammaproteobacteria; order Enterobacterales; family Shewanellaceae; genus Shewanella; species Shewanella kaireitica. Next base: position 173,303 of record NZ_JAKIKQ010000006.1, on the reverse strand, counting down.
TACCGGTGTTATCGGCATAAACATGGTCACCAGGTAAGAAGGTCACGCCGCCAAAGTTGACTGGAATTTCAGGCTCGCCAACAGCATTGCCATCAGCGCCGACAGGAATAGAGGCTAAAGCTTGCACGCCAATGTCTAAATCTTCTAACGCATCAACATCGCGGACAGAACCGTAGATGATGATCCCTTCCCAGTTATTGTCGACTGCAACTTGAGCGATTGAAGAATCGAGCAAGGCACGGCGCAGTGAACCACCACCATCAACCAGTAGTACTTTACCTTCGCCATCTTCTTGAAGAGCATCGATGATAAGACCATTATCTTCGAAACACTTGATGGTGCTGATAGAGCCACCAAAAGAGTTACAACCACCGTAATTACTGAACATGGGTTCGACAACATCAACGACATCGATATAAGTGTCACAAAGTTCTGAGGTGTTGTATTCCATAAGAACGCTCCTGCTGGATAGGCGTAGCTCATCAATCTGAGCAAATAAGTAATTTAAACCAGTATATAAGGGATTCTTGAAAAGAAAAGTGTTATCAATCACGCAATTGTCTATAAAGGCAACGTTTGAGGTTGTTGTGGTAATATTTCAACACCTCGATTATTAAAACAGCAAAAACATGACTCAGGTCATTATATAACGTTTTTTTATTACCAATTTGGTTCAGTTTTGTTAGCATGCATGCAGATATATTAACTTAACTTAATTTTGAGTCGCTTTAGGGGCACGGATCCCCCAGTTAGCTTAGGGAAGGCAGAGGGCCTAAAAGGTGCCTTATGGAAGCTATTAATACTATTGAAATCATTGGTTACGCTGCGTCAGTGATGGTCGCAATTTCACTTATGATGAAAGACATCATCTGGTTGAGATGTTTAAACTTTACTGGTTGTTCACTGTTCGTTATTTACGGTGCATCAATCGAGGCTTGGCCTGTAGCGGGTATGAACGCTTTTGTGGCGTGTATCAATATCTACCACCTACTAAAGATCTACCGCAATCGCAATAATGCTGAACTTGCTGCTGATTAAACTAGTTTGAAATTATATACCCGTTCTACTTGAATATGCTCGTTTCAGAGGCATTGTGCCAGTTCAATTCTAGGCGCATTAATGTAGAAATGGTTATTCCCTTTTAAGTTAGTGCAACAACGAAGTGGGCTGGCACAAGGCCTTCTGCGATGGGTTTTAATGGGCTTTACTCGGTGTTATTGATTTTACTAAGGGAGCGACCATTAATGGCAATCAATGCCTTGATTAAAGCCCATTAAACTCCCACTGAATCCTGCATCTTCAGGTTGCACGGGTATACTAGCCTGATTGTCTGTCGATGATTGGGCTAGCAGATTGACTTCTCTTCGTGAAACCCTCTTTAATTTTCTTCTATGTCATAAAACTTTAGACTGTTTGTCACTCAGACGTCATGGACATTTCATAGCTTGCTATCAAACAATGTTTTGGGAGCTTGTAATGTTCGCCTCAATTTCTAGGTTAGACAAAAACGGCTATCAGTTTGTTGTACGCCTTGGCCAAGACAATGGCCTACAGCCATTAGCATTATCGTTATCCTCCTCGGGTAATGGTCCAGTTTATCTCTATGTTGCGCTACTATTTTTATTGTTAGACAGCAATGGCGAGTCTTTGCTTAACATGCTACTAGCAGCCTACTTGGTTGAACTGCCGCTGTACTTTATTCTTAAAAATCTCATCCGCAGACAACGACCTTGCCATGCTTTGGCTGACGGTGTTGCGCGTTTTGAACCCGCGGATAAATTCAGTCTGCCATCAGGTCATACTGCAGCTGCATTTGTGATGGCGAGCAGTATCTATCTACTCTACCCACAACTTTTCTATATGGCTGCTCTTTGGGCAATCGGTATTGGTTTGTCGCGCGTCATCCTTGGGGTTCACTACCCACTAGACATTGTCGCTGGAGCGGCACTCGGTGTGTTTTCTGTGGTACTGAGTCAGCAGCTATTTTAGGAGAGAGCATTGAAAATCCTTTATGGAGTACAAGGTACGGGCAATGGGCACTTAAGCCGCGCTAGAGTGATGGCCAAAGCGATGCAAAAACAGGGCGTTGATGTCGATTTTTTCTTTTCAGGCCGCTCTGCTGAACAGTTCTTTGATATGCAGTGTTTTGGTCAATACCGGGTGCAATCAGGGCTGACGTTCGCAACTCATAATGGTCGAGTCAATGTGGCGCAGACCGCAAAAATGAATGCATGGCTTGGATTTGTTAAGGATGTCAAAAATCTCGATTTAAGCAGTTATGACTTGGTACTTAACGATTACGAACCCGTTTCTGCTTGGGCGGCCAAGAATCAGGGGATACCTTCGATAGGAATCAGTCATCAAGCCGCGTTAAATTTTGCGGTTCCCAAAGCGGGTGATAGTTGGTTTAACGAAACCATGCTGAACTACTTTGCTCCGGTTGATATTGCACTGGGCTGCCATTGGCATCACTTTGGTTTTCCTATTTTACCACCGTTTGTTGAGGTAGATAAAATCGATAAGGTGCTGCCATCTCAAGTGCTGGTATATCTACCTTTCGAATCGCCGCAGTCGATCGTTGATTTTCTAATGCCATTTTCAGATTACACATTCTTGGTTTATCACGCTGGTCGAAGTCCGCAAACTTTACCTGCTCATATAAAGTGGCATGGCTTCGATAGAGAGGGATTTAAAGCAGCGATGGCCCGCTGCGGCGGCGTGATTGGTAATGCTGGTTTTGAGTTGGCGAGTGAGGCGTTGACGTTAGGTAAAAAGTTACTGATAAAACCTTTGCTTGGCCAGTTTGAACAGTTATCCAATGTTGCGGCGCTTGAACTACTTGGCGCTGCAGAGTGCATGAAGTTGAGTCTTGAGCCGCTAGTGTTACGCCGTTGGTTAAAAGCGCCTATGCCTGAACCTATTAGTTATCCTGAGGTTGGGGATGCACTGGTGAGCTGGATACTTAAAGGTGACTGGCGTGATCCAGAGGCTTTATGTCAGTCACTTTGGTCACAAGTTAATTTGCCATTAAGCTGGCAAAAAAAGAGTGGTTAAGCAGTAACTTTAAAAAAGGGATATTGGCAAGTGACTTGAGTATACTGGTTAAGTCTTTCGCCAAACGACTATCTCGACCAATATTATTATGCAGCTAAAACCACTTGAAAAAGGACGCTTTCACGCGTTATGGCAACAAGAACATGATGCCATCGAGCAGATCATGCGCGAGTGTATTACCGAAACAAAAACTGTTCCCGCTCAATATAAGCTAATGCAGCAGGGGCAGCAGGTGAACGACTTGTATTTGGTGCCCCATGGGCGGATCTCTATGGGCTACACAGCCAGAAACGGTCGCAGCTTTCAACTTGGTACTATGACCTGTGATTCTCAGCTTTTTGGTGAGATGGAGTTTTTTACCGACTACTTGTGCCAGCTGGATATTGTTGCTGAAGAGCCATTAGAGTTGACGGTTATCAATGGTGAGAAACTACAGCAAGCCTTACTGAAAACACCGCAGTTTGCGCTGTTTTTTGCTAGTGCTATTGCAATAGATTATCAAGATACCGTTGATATTTTTACCCGCAGAATGCTGTACCCCATCGCTTACAATATCGCTTACGATCTCTATCATCAGTATTTGAAAGACCAACCTGTTGAAGGGTTTACTAAGTGCTATTTAGAGGCTGAGCGTTTTGCTACGACCGATAGAGTTTATCGCCGAGCGGTTAAAAAACTAGAAGATATGCAACTAATTAAGCGTGATAAAGAGGGCTTGGTGATTTGCGATCTTGAAGGGTTGAAGGCTTTTATAGAATAATCCCCAAGCATAAACCTGGGGATTATCTTTATCAGAGCTTAAGCCGCTTGAGTCGACATCGCCGCTTTTTGTTTATTAGAGATAAGCAACATCGCGATAATTAAGCCGTAGATAACAGGGATGGCGTACATCACTGTTTGTAGGCCAATGATGCTTTCAAACATTGAGCTAATCGCTGGGCTGAACATTGCACCTGCACTACCACTTATCAAGATATAAGAGACATTACGGCTGCTAGCTGTTTTGACAAATGACACACCGTAAGCGATAAAGGCGTTGTAAAGTGCGGCACAGGCAAAACCGTAACCGTAAGTTAAGTAGCCAATCCAAGCCAGATTCTCAGTAGTAACAATCATACCGGTGATAATCAGCGCCAGTGAAATCATCCCCATGATAAAATGCTGGATCTTCACTCTTGATACAATCACTGTTGATACGAGTGCACCAATCAGTGCTGCTGACCAATACTGGGTGATGATATTACCCGCTTCTTCAAAAGGAATATCAAATTTCTCTTTGACGAACATTGGTGCCCAAGTGAGGAAGGTGTATAGCGCCAGCATGCCAAGGAACAAACCTAGGCCACCGCTAATGATGCCAAGGTTCCACTCTGATTCATCTTTGCCTGTATCACTTGATGTTTGGCTTTCAACCAGTGAGAAGTTAGTCGCAAGCGCAATCGCGGCAGTCGCCAACGCGACAATACCCACAGCTAAATAGCTGTAGCTCCAAGAAAGCGCATTACTTAATGCATAAGTCGTGATAAGTGGGAAAACCACACCTGCAACGTTAAAAGTAGCATCTTGTACAACTAGCATGGTGCTTTGGATTTTGTCTTTCCAAACTGATACCACAATCGTGCCAGCGATACATAGGCCAACGCCACCACAAAGGCCGATAACGGTCATGGCGATCATCACCACAGAAAGTGAGCTGGTGAAATGCAGCGCTGCAGCACTGAGTGAGATACTGAAATAGCTTATAAGGGTGATGCGCTTTACACCGATTTTTTCAATCAAGAAAAAGGCGGCAATGGTACCTGCGAGTGCACCGCCGTTGAGTAGCGAGAAAATCGAGGCCACTTCGTTAACGTTGGCTGAAAACTTCTCTGCAATTGGTTCAATTAACATACCAAACTGGGTCGCAAAGCCCGCCATGACAAAGTTGGCTAAAAAACTGAGCAATGTTAAGGATATTTTATTTTTCATCATCTGTTCCTAGATCTAATTTGCTGTATCAAATATTCAACGTTATAAAGTTAAGCCGCATGACAGCGAGTATCATGCGGCTTAAAAGTGTTACTGACAGGCTGTTTCTAATGCCAGCTCAATCATCTGATTAAAGGTTAACTGACGGGCCTCTGCACTGGTCTCTTCGCCAGTTAAGCAGTGGTCAGATACCGTTAGAATCGCTAACGACTCGAACCCTAGATGGTGGGCTAGGCCATATAGTCCAGCAACCTCCATATCAACACCCAATACGCCAAAGCGCTCTAGCGCAGGGATCATATCTTCATCGGGGTCGTAGTACATGTCGCCACTGAATACGTTACCCACTTTGACATTGATCTGCTTTTGCTGGGAGATCGAGTACGCTTTGTGTAGTAGATCAAATGTGGCTGATGTCGCCATTTGGTAACCACTACTGCGTTTAGCATTGGTTGGCGAATCAGTGCCAGCGGCTTGCGCTAGAATGACATCATTAATTTTGACATCTTGCTGAGTAGCCCCAAGGCTGCCGACCCGAATGATGCGCTTGACGTTAAAATCAGTGACCAATTCGTGGGCGTATAACACCATCGAGGGGATGCCCATACCGTGTCCCATTACTGAAATACGCTGACCTTTATAGAAACCAGTATAGCCAAACATGTTGCGGATATTGGTCACTTCGACCGCGTCATCTAGAAAGTTTTCGGCAATATATTTAGCGCGCAGTGGGTCGCCAGGCATGATCATTGTCTCGGCAAAATCACCGGCTTTACCATCGATATGTGCAGTCATGAGTAATCCTCTTTTTTGATTACAACCGATAGTAATAGCCAGAGAGTGATCCGTAGAGGACATAAGTCCGCATAGGCTGATTAATACACGATATCAGCCGTTCGATCACAAAAAAGGCGCCGTTAGGCACCTTTTTTGTGAAGTAAAATTGTCACTATGTAGAGTGTGACTTGGCCTAGCGGCTACTTATGATATTTAACTGCCATATCAATAAGCGGTTCACGACTGGCTTTTTCAGCGCGCAGGCGTGCGAGGTATTTTTCCCACAGGTCTACTTGATGGGTGGCTAAGTCATACAGCACCTTCCACGAGAACAGTCCGGTATCGTGACCATCATCAAACACAATCTTAACCGCATAGTTACCTACAGGCTCAATAGCTGAGATATTAACGTTCTTTTTGTGAGTAACTAGCACCGGATTACCGTGGCCATGCACTTCTGCTGATGGTGAGTAAACTCTCAGCATTTCGCAGCTAAGCTGATAGGTTTCACCATTATCAAACTGCATCTCTAACTGGCGTGATTTACGCTTCAACTTTAAGGATTCAACATTGGGGCTATTGTCTTGGGTCATAAGTTTGCCAGTAAGTAATAGGGTCTAAAAACAGAATAGCGGTTAAGCACCTAAAAGTCCTTAACCGCTATCACTCATTGAGCATTTGCTAGTAATAACACTATAGAATAAAGCGGCTCAGATCTTCGTCTTGTACCAAGTTATCTAGGTGTGCTTTCACATAATCAGCATCGACAACGGTTACGGAACCTGATTTGTCAGAGGCTTCATAAGAAAGCTCCTCCATCAAGCGCTCCATCACAGTATGCAAACGACGAGCACCGATATTTTCAGTGCGCTCATTCACCTGCCAAGCAGCTTCTGCAACGGCATCTATACCAGACTCGGTAAATTCAACCTTAACGCCTTCAGTGCCCATTAGTGCAACATATTGCTCAGTCAGTGATGCATGAGGTTCTGTCAAAATACGCTTAAAATCATCTGCTGATAATGCTTCAAGTTCAACGCGAATTGGTAAGCGGCCTTGTAGCTCAGGAATTAAGTCTGAAGGCTTAGACATCTGGAATGCACCAGATGCAATAAACAAGATATGGTCAGTTTTAACCATGCCGTGTTTAGTGTTAACCGTACAACCTTCAACGAGAGGCAACAAGTCACGCTGCACACCTTCACGAGATACATCAGGCCCTGAAGATTCGCCGCGCTTACAAATTTTATCAATCTCATCTAAGAACACGATGCCGTGCTGCTCAACCAATTCGATCGCTTGTTCTTTGAGATCGTCAGCATTGACTAGCTTGGCAGCTTCCTCTTCGATTAATAACTTGTGAGCTTCTTTAATCGGCATCTTACGACGCTTACTCGCTCCTGGTCCCATATTCTGGAACATGCTTTGTAGCTGATTAGTCATCTCTTCCATGCCAGGAGGCGACATGATCTCAATGCCAGCTTGCGGCGCTGCAATATCTATTTCAATCTCTTTATCGTCGAGCTGACCTTCACGTAGTTTCTTGCGGAACACCTGACGCGTTGCGTTATCGCTTGGCTTTTCGTTGTCCCAATCTTCCTTCGGCTTAGGCAGTAATGCGTCGAGAATGCGCTCTTCAGCGGCTTCTTCGGCTCTAAACTTACATTTAGCCATCTGCTCTTCACGAGTCAGTTTAATGGCTGAGTCGGTTAGATCGCGAATGATCTGCTCAACTTCTTTACCCACATAGCCGACTTCAGTAAATTTGGTCGCTTCGACTTTAATGAAAGGTGCTTTTGCAAGACGAGCTAAACGGCGAGCAATTTCAGTTTTACCTACGCCGGTTGGGCCAATCATTAGAATGTTTTTTGGAGTCACTTCTTGGCGAAGATCGGCAGCGAGCTGCATTCGGCGCCAGCGGTTACGCAGCGCGATAGCGACAGAGCGTTTGGCTTTTTGCTGCCCAATAATATGGCTATCAAGTTCATGCACAATCTCGCGGGGTGTCATTTCAGACATATTCTTTCCTCATGCTTAAGCATCAGTCTTAGTATTAAGCGAAAATTTGCTTAGTACTTTAATTCTTCGATGGTCTTAAATTGGTTGGTGAACACGCAAATGTCACCTGCAATTGTCAGAGATTTTTCAGCGATTTCAAGCGCGCTAAGATCGGTGTTCTCTAGCAGAGCCGTAGCTGCTGACTGGGCAAAGTTGCCGCCAGAACCGATTGCAATTAAGTCGTTTTCAGGCTGAACCACATCACCATTACCTGTGATGATTAGTGAAGCTTCACCATCAGCCACAGCCAATAGTGCTTCTAGCTTGCGCAAGACTTTGTCTGAGCGCCAATCTTTAGCCATTTCAACCGCAGCGCGCATTAAATGACCTTGATGCATTTCGAGTTTGGCTTCGAAACGCTCGAATAGAGTAAATGCATCTGCTGTACCGCCAGCAAAGCCTGCCAATACCTTATTGTGGTATAGACGACGAACTTTTCTAGCATTGCCTTTCATCACGGTATTACCGAGAGAAACTTGGCCATCACCGGCGATAACAACTTGGTTATTACGGCGTACTGATACGATAGTGGTCACGATAAATCCTCTTCTCTAGCCAGCGACAAGGTGCCTGCTGGTTGACGATATAACCGATATGGGGATGGATGAATAAATATCAAGGGGGAAGCTTGGATTGCAGCGCTCTATGAGTGAATCCATTTATGTTAGTTGCAACACTTAAACTTATATATGCTCAAGTGTCGCATTGTCTTACCAGATTATGACTCGACTAGTGCTTAAGTCGTGTAATAAGGTTTTTCCTTTGTTGCTCTAGTTTATCTAAGGTTATTTGGTGAGCGTTGAATGAAGGAACGCCAGTACAGAGAATGTATTTCCCAATAGGGTTGTAGATATAGCTACTAATATTATCGATGGACTTACAGTCTGGTAGGTTATTTGAGTCAACTAAAATCGCGGCATAACGGTTAGCAGTATCTTGGTTTTGCATAAAAGGGTGTAACAAAGAGGTGACCACCTTCGTCATTGTATCTATGCTGCTATCATCGACTAGAGTCGTATTGGTGAGTTTGGTGAAATAACGCCATTCGCCCAACTTAACCTTGTCTAGTGATAATACACTAGCTGTCAATAGTTTAGTCCAGCTAATTGGCAACACTTGGCAATCTGCTCTACTCTCTTCTGTCCCAAAATGACTTCACCCAGTTTCATGTTGATAGATATTGCACTAGCACCGACCATTTTGTTGATCAATATGTGGGTGTTTAAAGATAACCTTTGCCAAAAAAGCATATCTTGCTCGATTGCCTCAGCGATAAATTGTGCTGAAGTGCTATCCATATTTTGATAAACATCAAGCAGGTAAAGCTTTTGTGCCAGCAACAGCGCTTTAAATGGCATCACAGATATATCCGCATTGAAAGAAGGGCTGTCATGCCAACTGCTCATTTGCAGTAACTGTTGATAGCGATTGATTCGCCAACGGTTGTTAGATAAAAGGGTTTTAAGATGAGTGTTTTTCTTGAGATTGGCGCTACAGGCAGCAACAAAATCATCTTCAGCTAAACAGTTTTCAAGTGGCAAATTAGGCAGAGCGTATTGCTGTGTTTTGTCGACACTTGAAACATCTTTATTTTGCAGATTATGTAGAGATTTGAGCCCAACTGTTATTGGTGACTTATCTTTGGCGGAGCCAAAGCCTAATGCAAAGATATAAGCATTGTCATTGTGGTTTTTAGCGAGGGTGCTATCGATTTCTGCTATTTGAGTTAGATAACGCTGCGACAGCTCAGATGGCGCAGCGTCGCGTATATTGATAAGCAATAAGATAAGGTACAAAGCAATTGGGGCTAGCACGATTGTTAATAAAGCCCATTTTAGCGTAAGTAAGAAGTGGCGCATGAACTAGCCTTTTAGTCATTGCTTTGTTTAGATAATGCAGTTTACCTGAATTATTGTGAAGTAGAAGTAGGGTTTGGCAATCGCACTAAAAGCACAGTGTTCTATGGCATGGGGAGTTTTCTTGGGACTGATGGTTACTGCAGAGCTATTTATTGAAGATACAAAAAAGCGCTGCATGAGCAGCGCTTAAGAATAGCGAATAGGTTTTGGGGGTTAACTTTCCCAGAACCAAATTTGGCAACCGTTAGTACCAGAGTTTTGCAGGACGTGACGTTGTCTTTCTGCATCACGTTTCTTGTCATAAGGACCAAGAACGACCTTATACCAAATACCGCTGGTGCCTTTAACTTTGCGAACTTGCGCTTCTAATCCTTGGAAGGCGATCATCGCTTTAAGTTGATTAGCCTGAGACTCTTTTCTAAACGAACCACACTGCATCTGGTAAGGACGCTTAGGTTTGTCTGACACTTCCGGCAGATCCACTTCTACCTTTTTATTCTCAAGCTCTTCAAGATAGGTCCACTCCTCTTCAGGAGCTGGCGGTAGCGCGTTTGGATCCTTCTTTACTGCAGCCTTTTTAGGCTGTTCTACCACCACAGGCGTAGCGACGGTATCGTCAGTATCGCTCAGCAGCCATAAAAGATAACCAAAGCCTGCTAGACCTAAAAGAGTAATGATAAATACTAATACAGGGAAGCGCTTAGGCGGATTCCCTTTTGACCCACGCTTTTTGGCATTGCCTTTGCGCGTGGGTTTACGGTTTGCGTAGTCACGACTGGTCATGGTGTTACGATTACATCCGCTCTAAGGTTTCTAGTCCTAGCAAGTTAAGCCCTTGCTTAAGTGTTTTAGCTGTTAGTTGAGCGAGTAGTAAGCGGCTCTTCTTCTGCGCTTCGGTGTCAGCAGCCAATACTGGGCAAGCTTCGTAGAAGCTTGAGAATGCACCCGCGAGTTCAAACAGATAAGCACATAATGCATGCGGCTGACCTTTATTCACAACACGGTTCATCACTTCACCAAACTGGGCTAACTTGGTACCAAGATCTTTCTCTTTTTCATGCTCAAGCACGATTTTAGCATCGCTTAAGTCAACATCTTGTGCGCGCTTAAAAATACCAGCAACACGGGTGTAAGCATAAAGTAGGTATGGTGCTGTGTTACCTTCAAAGCTGAGCATCTGTTCAAAGCTGAAGATATAATCGCTAGTACGGTTTTTAGATAGATCGGCATATTTCACCGATGCAATACCTACCACGCGCGCAATCTCAGCAAGCTCAGCTTCATCCATATCAGGATTCTTGCTGCGAACTAACTCAAGTGCTCGAGTATCAGCTTCTTTAAGCAGATCGATAAGTTTAACTACCCCGCCAGAGCGAGTCTTAAATGGACGACCGTCTTCGCCATTCATGGTGCCAAAGCCCATATGTTCAAAGCTCATCTCTTCACGGACAAACTTAGCCGTTTTAGCCAGTTTAAAGACTTGTTGGAAATGCAGTGCTTGACGTAGGTCGACAAAATACAGCGCTCTATCCGCTTTTAATACGTTTGAACGGTAACGCATCGCAGCCATATCGCTGGTGGCATATAGGTAGCCACCATCTGCTTTTTGGATAATAACAGGTAGAGGCTCGCCCTCTTTATTCTTGAACTCTTCTTGGAAGACAACTTTAGCGCCATTACTTTCCGACAGTAGACCTTGGCTATCTAAATCAGCAACCACTTGCTCTAAGTCATCATTGTATGAGCTTTCGCCGCGCACATCTTGGCGGGTTAAGCTAACACCTAAGCGCTCATAGATCTCATGGCAATGGCTGAGGGAGATATCGTTAAATTCACGCCATAGTTTGTTGCAGTATTCATCGCCAGATTGCAATGAAACCACAAGCTTACGGGCGCGGTTGGCAAAATCTTCTGATTCGTCGAAACGCACCTTAGCGGCGCGGTAGAAGTTTTCTAAGTCTGAAAGCTCCATTTGTGCTTGTTCGCCATTGGCTGCACGTAGTTCTTCCATGTAAGCCAGTAACATACCGAACTGAGTACCCCAGTCACCCACATGGTTTTGGCGGATAACATTGTGCCCCATAAACTCAAGCGAACGTACTACGCTGTCACCAATGATGGTCGAACGTAAATGACCAACATGCATCTCTTTTGCTAGGTTTGGCGACGAGTAGTCAACTACCACTGTTTGTGATTCTGGCAAGGTCACGCCTAAATGGTCACTCTTTAGCGCATCCATTAATTGATTAGCGAGTGCGTTGTCATCAATAAAGAAGTTGATGAAACCTGGGCCAGCAATCTCTACCTTTTCTACATGGCTAGATTGAGGCAGGTTATCGATGATCAGTTGGGCTATTTCACGCGGATTTTTGCGTGCGGCTTTGGTTAGCATCATTGCCAAGTTAGTCGCAAAATCACCGTGACTCTTATCTTTGGTTCGGTCTACTTGAATGCGGGCTTCAAAATCAGCAGGAACAACACCTTGTTGTTTAAGGGCATTTAACGATTCAGCGAGTAAAGATTGAGTATGTGATTTCATTGGCGTTTAATCGGCACTTACAAGTAGTGAAAAATAATAGGAGTAACCGACTATTTTAGCCGCTTGTGGCACCTAATTACTATCCTCTAGCGAACTTTTTCTGCTTTAGTTTAAATAAACTCGATTTAGAGTAGATCTTGCGGATCACGATCGAGACTCCAGCGACACTTTTTAGCCAACGGAAGTTGCTCAATTTGTGGCAATGCTTGTTCAAAGGCTAGTTGCAGTTGGTTTCGATTTTTAGTTTGAAACAACAGCTGGCGGCGGTACTTACCGGCTTTTCTGTCAAGAGGTGCTGGCATTGGGCCAATCACTTCGCATTCTTCATTTTGTGGCAGTAGCGCACCTATCTGACTGAGCAGGGCATCAGCATCGGATGCTTGATGGGCTTCGGCGCGGATAAGGATCATGTGCCAAGCAGGAGGCAGCAGTGCTTGCTTACGTTCATTGAGTTGATTACGTGAGAACTCACCGTAGCCTTTGTGCATCAACTCGCGCAGCATAGCGTTATCGCTTTGGTGGGTTTGCAGTAACACTGTGCCCGGTTTGTTTGCACGGCCGGCACGGCCTGATACTTGAGTATAGAGCTGACCAAATCGCTCAGGTGCTCTAAAGTCGGCACTAAAAAGCGCACCATCAACATCAAGCAAACCGACCAAAGTGACATCGGGAAAGTGATGACCTTTAGCAAGCATTTGGGTGCCGACTAGAATTTTATATTCACCTTTATGGATTGCATTGAGGTGGCCCTCTAGTGAGCCTTTATTACGGGTGGTATCACGATCAATACGCACAACTGGATGGTTAGGAAACTCTTTTTCTAAAAAGCTAGCCAGTTGCTCGGTGCCTACGCCTTGGCCTGCCAGCATGGTACTACCACATTGGTGGCACTGCTTAGGGATAGCGTATTGATTGCTACAGTGGTGACAACGGATTTCCCCTAGTGCTTGATGCACAGTAAAGAAGGCGTCACAACGGTCGCATTCATGTAGATGGCCGCATTCATGACAGATTAGCGCTGGAGCAAAACCACGGCGGTTGAGAAATAGGATAACTTGATTGCCAGCGTCGAGATGAATGCGCATCTCATTAAGCAAAGCATGTGACATGCCTGAACGCAGTGGTTGATTACGAATATCGACAATCCCTTGGCGCACCTTTTCTGCGTTACCTGCGCGCTTGCCCAGTTGCAGATGTTGGTAACGGCCGCTAAGGGCATTCTGTAATGTCTCAAGCGATGGTGTTGCTGTGCCTAAAAGCACCGGAATATCTTCTAAATGACCACGCATAACGGCTAGATCGCGAGCGTGATAACCTACGCCCTCTTGCTGTTTAAAGCTTGAGTCATGCTCTTCATCTAAAATGATCACCCCTGGGTGCGCCATCGGGGTGAATAGTGCTGAGCGGGTGCCAATGATAATGGCTGCTTCGCCTGTTTTGGCATGACGCCATGCATCTAGCCTTTGGTTATCGGTTAAGCCAGAATGAATGACGGCGACTTTGACATTAAAGCGGCGTCTAAAACGGTTAATTGTCTGTGGGGTTAAACCAATCTCTGGCACCAGCACGAGTGCTTGCTTTCCCTGCTTAAGGATGGTTTCAAGCAGCGCCAAATAAACCTCTGTCTTGCCTGAGCCTGTTACCCCTTCAAGCAAGGTGCAGTGATAATTTGATTGTTGGGTCAATGTCGCAACTGCGATGGCTTGCTCTGGGTTTAGCCTGTGTGGATCCTCTGTCATTTCAAGTTCGGTTCGCCAGTTTAGATCAACGGTACCGATGCGTGACTTTTTAGCAATCCAGCCTTTATCTTCCAGTGCTTTAAGCGCAGCTTTACTCAGTTCTAACGTTGTTATTTCGTGTTGTTCTAATTCTCGTTCAATTAGAGTATTAAGCAGCTTTCGTTGAGCGGGGGCGCGGTTAAGTTGATTGACATCAGCCTCACGCCCAGCATCAGTTAAACTCCAGTAGCCTACTGTTGAAGCTTTGGCTTCGGCACCTTTTCTAAGGGCGACGGGGATCGCTTGTGATAGCATTTGTCCTAGGCTACAGAAGTAATATCTTGCAGCCCAAGCCGTTAGTTTATAGAGTGAATCAGGTAATAGTGGTGCATCGTCTAAAATGCTAATCAGCGGCTTTATTTGTTTTGGCGTTAAGGTACAGCTATCTGTTACAGCAGTAATAAGGCCAATCAATTGCTGGCGACCAAATGGCACTTGGACTCGCATGCCTTTTTGAGGCGCGATGTTGATATGGTCTGGTACTTGGTAGCTAAAGGTTTGCCGCATTGGAACGGGCAGTGCGACCTCAACAAACAAAGGCATAGAACTCTAATTCGATAGGAGATAAGCCGTTAGTGTACCGAGGGGAGTCAGTCAGAGCTAGTCAGATTTAACTAAATATGTGGATTCAATGCTAGGAAAGGAAACGATGAAAAAAATAATAATATTAGCATTCGTGACGTTAGCGCTATTTAGCACAACGGTTATTGCAGAAGTTTCTCACGTCAGTATCAATCAAAGGCTGTTTGAGTTGGGTGGTTACCCTAAGCTAAAGGTCAATATTGTTTCTAGCCACAAAAACCCGAATAAGGTGCAGTTCTTTTTACGCCAATCAGTTGGTGAAGAACGTTTGGTGGCCAAACCTCTTAACCAGTTCTCGGTCCTGATTACCGGTGTGGAGGATGTGGTTGATAGCGAAGCGGTACTGGTGGTTAAAGAGCATCGTATTAACCGCTGGCGAGAAGTGAGTGTACTCAGCATATTTGACGCTGGGAGTGTGAATAACCAAGTGGTTGAGGAGGTTTCTAGCAAACCGGTGCCAGTTAAAACTCAGCAGCCAGTTAAGAAT
The DNA here is from genome assembly GCF_023284045.1 of Shewanella kaireitica. Taxonomy (GTDB): domain Bacteria; phylum Pseudomonadota; class Gammaproteobacteria; order Enterobacterales; family Shewanellaceae; genus Shewanella; species Shewanella kaireitica. The sequence continues at coordinate 158,201 of NZ_JAKIKQ010000006.1, read as the reverse complement.
AGTAAAGAGATTGTCAGTACTCGAACAGCAAGCACAGCGACTGTTAAAGTGAACATAAAAGACAACTGTAGCATCGGCTTTAATGGCAGCGAAACACTGTGGCGCATTGGTTTACGTCAGTCTAACGTGTGGGGCGTTAGTACATACGGCGCAATGCTGGCCATCTTTGATGCCAACCCGAGAGCATTTAGAAAAAGTAGCATTAACGGCTTAAGAGCTGATGCAAAACTACAATGTCCGTCTCAGGCTATATTGGATAGGTATAGTGATGCGATTGCAGCTGAAGAGCTTTATGATTCGATGGATCAACCTTTATAACGCAAGGGCTTTCGTAAGTTAATAGCGTGACACAAGCGACTTGGACTTTTATTTGCCGGTCGCTTGAATCTCAGGGGGAGTTACTGTATCATCCTGCGCCCTAAACTATCTATTAACTGCATGTGGTGTCCGACTTCGGGTTGGAAGAGCGACATGGCCTTAAACTTGAGGTAATTCCAATGAAAGCAGGCATTCATCCTGATTATGCAGAAATCACTGCAACTTGTACTTGTGGTAACGTTATCAAAATTAACTCTACTGTAGGTAAAGACTTACATTTAGACGTTTGTGGTGCATGTCACCCATTCTACACTGGTACCCAGAAAGTTATGGATACTGGCGGACGTATCGATAAGTTCAACAAGCGCTTTGGTGCACTTGGTAAGAAGTAATTTTACTTCTACATTGAATTTTAAAAAGGCGCCTATTGGCGCCTTTTGCTATTCTGAGATTAAGTTTTTAGTATCGACAGCTCTTGTGAGTGATTAGATTATAATTGTAATCATACCAAAGCAGTATAAAGCTTTGATCGCTCAGCGAGAGTTTAGCAACTTTGGGGGAAGGTCATTAAATGCACTGCTCCTGCGTTACTCTCGATAATCGCTCCTGCATGATTCTAGTTTCGAGCCTCCTTACTCTCGTACCTCTTTTATCTGACCTCCAAAGAGGGAGGGAATGCCTTAAGCATGTCTGGAACATGCTTGGCCATATGGTTAGCAATGAAGAATATAGTTATTCTACATTCAAGTTCATTAATGCAGCATCAAAGCCGCTAAAACTCGCCTGTAAGGAGTGTTTTTGGCTTCCTGCCTCGGCAACGAAAACTTAACCCATTCGGCCGTACACTTGCCTATGTATACACGGAGAAAGGGGAACATCTGCAGGAGTTACTACTTGCTAATGGTTTTGCGAAATCGAAGGTGTTTCAAAATGACATGTTTTGGCACTGTTTAGCCGATATTGAAACTGTTACACGACGCAATTATTTCGGTCTATGGCGACATCAAGACTATAAAGTCCGCTCGATAGAAACTCTTTCAAGAGAGGATAGCCATCGTTGGTTAGAGGTCAGAGGTGTTGTGAGAGGCTATGAAAGAAAAGGTCAGCTTTTTGAGCTTATAATCGATGAAAAGTTAGTTTTGGTGGTAGCTAAGTAAGATATTGGTAAGTTTGGCAACATTTTGAATCTAAAACTGCTACAAAGCCCCGTTTTGTAACAAGGCTGGGTGTATTTTTATTACAGTAAGTGGCGACTAAATGGTGCCCATCCATCACAGATAACCGTTGAAAAAGACAGTTTGAAATAATATATAGCGATAAAGTTAAAATTTTGGCAGATCTTATTTGAAATGCTTCTATATTCGAGTATCTTAGCGGCTATCAGTATACGATTTTATTTAGGTTTACATTTTAAAGACCTTAACCTAAACAAACGTTTTGCTGTCGACCTTTCGCTTTGGATAATATTAGTCGCACTCAGGATTAGAAAAATGGCAGATCTTCGTCAACAAGCCCTCGATTATCATGAATTACCCGTACCAGGTAAAACAGCAGTTTGCCTTACAAAACCCGCTGAAACGAGCATGGACCTAGCACTAGCGTACAGCCCCGGTGTTGCAGAGCCTGTTCGTGAAATTGCAGCAAACCCTGAAAATGCATATCGTTATACCGGCAAAGGTAATACCGTTGCCGTGATCTCTAACGGTACTGCTATTCTTGGTCTTGGTAATCTAGGTCCACTGGCATCTAAGCCTGTGATGGAAGGTAAAGCGTTATTGTTTAAACATTTTGCCAATATTGACGCGACTGATATTGAAGTTAAACATAGAACTTCAGAAGAATTTATTAATACTGTTGAGGCGATTGCTGACACATTCGGCGGTATTAACCTAGAAGATATTAAAGCACCCGAGTGTTTTGAAATAGAAAAAGCGTTGATTGAGCGTTGTAACGTTCCGGTCTTCCATGACGACCAGCATGGTACTGCAATTGTAACTGCCGCTGGCATGATCAACGCATTAGAGATCCAAGGCAAGTCGATTGAGGATGCGGTATTTGTTTGTATGGGCGCCGGCGCTGCAGCTATCGCCTGTATGACGATGATCGTTAAGTGTGGCGCGCAACGTGAAAATATCTACATGCTAGATAGAAAAGGCGTTATCCACACTCGCCGCGAAGACATCAATGAGTATAAAGCGCTGTTCGCAAATAATACTGATAAGCGCACGCTGCAAGATGTGATTAAAGGCGCTGATGCATTCTTAGGTTTATCTGGCCCTGATGTGCTGGCTGCTGAAGATGTTGCTTTGATGGCTGAGAAACCTGTCATTTTCGCTTGCTCAAACCCAGATCCAGAAATTAGACCTGAAATCGCTCATGAGACTCGCAAAGACTTAATTATGGGTACAGGTCGCAGCGACTACCCTAACCAAGTTAACAACGTATTGTGCTTTCCATTCATTTTCCGTGGTGCATTAGATGTGCGCGCATCAAAGATTAATGATGAGATGAAAATTGCTGCAGTGCATGCGATTGCGAGCTTAGCGAAAGAAGCGGTTCCTGCTTCAGTACTTGCCGCATACCCTGATGTGAGCTCATTAGAGTTTGGTGCGGACTACGTTATTCCTAAGCCAATGGATCCGCGTTTATTGCCAAATGTGGCTAAAGCAGTAGCGCTTGCGGCTATTGAGTCTGGTGTGGCAAATATTACAACTCTACCAGTAGGTTACATGGAGTCGTAATCACTTCATTATTGATTTGATTGAAAAAGGGACTTCGGTCCCTTTTTTGTTTTCTAGCGTTTTACTTTGCCTTTTACCAGCCGCTGTTTAATAATCGCTAATAGTTATACCAATAGCATTAAGTATTTGGCCAGTTCAGAGCCCCTCAGTCTTTTCAATTCAAAGCGCATTGGTAAAGAAATGGTTGTTCCCTTTTAAGCCAATGCAAAGCAGAAGTGGAAAGACTGAGGAACTCACGTAGTGCGGGTTTCAAAACGTTGTATGATTCGCTATGGGATTTGGATATAGAATAACTATTAGCTCAAATCCCACTACTTTCCTACAGCGTTTTGAATTCCCGCTGAATGGTCAAACTTTTAATGCAATTGGTATTAGCTATAGCGTTTAATTGTTAATATAAAAATAATACCAATCAGTATAAAGATTTGATCGCTCAGCGAGAGTTTAGCTGCTTTGAGGTAAGACAATGAATGAAGAGCATAGTTAAACTAGGTTCAAGTTCATTAACGCAGCATCAAAGCCGCTAAAACTCGCCTGATAGGAGTGTTTTTGGCTTGCTACTTCTGCGTTGAATAAACTCATAAGGGAACAACCATTATGTCATTTATCCGCCTTGAATTAGCGTGCCAAAAACGCTCTGAGTAGATCAACTTCTTATACAGATTGGTATAAGATCCTGCAGGAAGCGGACAGAATGATACTCACTCGAATTCTTACCAAGAAACTCACTAGCTTTTGGCTTATGTCCCTAGCTGGCGTCGCCTTTATCTGCTTTATCACTGCTATGTTTAGTTTTTTCCAGCTGACCTATGCATTTCAGCAACAGAAAGTCTCTGAACTTGAGAATATGTTGCAACAGCAATTTGCGGTAAATATTGCGCCTGAACAGCGTTGGGAGCTTAATAATTGGTTACCGCCCTTATTGCATGCTTATCAGGCTGAGTCGTTTGTGCTTAGCAAAGATAAGGTGACATTGTTTGAATATCAGCAGGATAATCTACAACAAGCGGGTGTGCGATATAGCAGTGAACTTGAATATGGCTTAACAATGGAGCTGGTGTTACCCCAACCGTTTAATAAGCATGAAGTCAGTGCGTACGAGTGGATGATTCTTGTGGTTGGATGTATTGCTGTGATGCTGTTTGTTCGGTTTGGTTTTAGATGGTTTTCAGAGCAACTTAACGGCATTGAAGATTTGGCTCAACGGGCGAATCTGATCTTAACTGGTCAACGTGATAAAGCACTGGCAGAGAAAGGGCACGGTAGGCCTAGGATGATAAACCGTGCTATGACACAGTTACTGCTTGAACTTTATGAAGCGCATAAAGAGCGTGCAAGATTCGATCAGTTTATTCGCTCGAATACTTTCTTAGATGCCGAGACGGGTATTGGTAACCGTCTGTTTTTGAAAAACCGTCTAGATGCACTAAGCAGTAGCAGCGGCATGATGACGCCGGGTGTTTTATATCTATTTGAGATGGAAGATCTAGACCTGTTAAGTCGAGAAATCGGTGAGCAAGAGCTCAATGAAATGCTGTCTCAAATTATTGCTACCATCAACCAAATTCTAGTGAGTAAAGCGAACACCATCTTCTCACGTCGCTCCAACAATCAGTTTGCCGTTGTTGTGCCACAAATTTCGCAAAAAGAGGCAGACCAACTAGCGGCAAAATTGCTGAAAGCAAGTTTAAGCCGAATTGATAGCCTGATCGATACCCCGGATGATTTCCTACATTTAGGCGGAGCTTATTTTGAAGTTGGCGATGATAAGGATGCTTTAGTTGAAGAGGCTGAGCAGGCATTACGTTCGGCACAGTTTCAAGGCGGTAGTAGCTGGTTTATGTACGACAAAGGCGCTGCTGTTGATGGTGACTTATCAAAAGGCTCTGTGCGTTGGCGTAGTTTTTTAGAAAACGTATTAGTAAGTAAGAGAGTCTTCTTGTTTTCTCAACCTGTGGTCGACAGTGATCTAAATGCACATCATCAAGAGGTCTCATGTCGTCTACGTGACACCCAAGGTAATTTAGTCCGTGCAACGTTATTTTTACCTATGGCAATAAAGTGTGGCTTAACGCCTCAAATTGAGAGGCAAGTTATCGAGATGGTGTTGTTTGATCTGCTGCCGAAACAAAATGACACCAGCCTGAAGTTCAGTATTAACCTAAGTTTGGATACATTGACTAGTCGTGCGTTTATACGTTGGTTGAAAACCACCTTATTGGAATACAGGCACTTAGCTCCGCGGATTATCTTTGAGGTCAATGAGGATATTTTGGTACACAATCAAGCGGTATTAACTGAACCCCTGGATATGATCAGCAAGATGGGAGCTGGGGTCTGTGTTGACCGCGTTGGGCAGCAAGTTGTAAGCACTGAATATTTACAGCGCTATCCTATATCATTGATCAAATTACATCGATCTATTGTCAGTCAAATACACTTGCGTGCAGAAAACCAATTGTTTGTTCGAAGCTTAATAGCGGGTCTGTTTCGTACTGACGTTCAAGTTTGTGCTGAAGGTGTTGAAGTTTTTGAAGAGTGGCAAACATTGCAGATTTTAGGTGTGAGTGCCGGACAAGGCAGTTTTTTTAGTGAGCCTGTAGAAGAAGTCTAGTTGTATATAAATAATACAGGTGTTCGGCTTTATAGGTATTATGGATGTTTTTCTATAATATTCAGCTATTAGTGGTTACACTAATGACATAAGAAGACTATTGTTCTAACCTCAATAAGTGCTCTAGACAAACTAATAAAAAGTCGTTCTCAGAATTCGACACAATTTAATTTTTTTTCGATAGAAATTGACAGTATTTAAGGCATGGATGAATGGAAGATAGCTTGCTAAGCAAACTTCAGTTTTGGAAGAAATCTGCTCCGACCATAAAGTTAGGGTTGTATGTTTGTGTTGACAAAATATACGCATATCAAAGTGGTACAGATAATTCTCCCGAGCAATATTCTAGTTTCAGTTTTAAAGAGTTTGACTGGAAAGATGCTTTCGAACAGTTAGTCAAAGCATTGGGGCCTGCACAAGTTCAAATGGTGTTATCCGCCGATTTTTATCAGCTTATACAAGTCGATAAGCCGAATGTTGAACCAGAAGAGATGAGTGCCGCACTACTTTGGTCAGTAAAAGACCTCGTTAGCCAACCTGTCACCAATATCCATCTTGATTATTTTGAGTCATCTAAGCAAACCACCAATAAAGTCAGTGTTGTCGTTGCAGAAAAATCAAAATTAACCAGTCTTTTAACGGCAGCGAAAGCCAGCGGCATTGAAACCTGCGGCGTAACGATTGAAGAGATGGCGATTACCAACCTGTTTAATGACACCCAAGCAAGGTTGCTACTCAGCCATCGCGCGGGTGGTGAACTTCTGCTTGCTGTTGTGAAAAACGGTGAGCTATATATGCAGCGAAGAGTGAGAGGTTTTTTGCAGCTAGATACCGTAGCGGCAGAAGATTTAGCCTTTGGCTTGGCTGACAATTTAAGTCTTGAGATCCAACGCTCAATGGACTTCTTTGAAAGTCAACTACGCGAAGCGCCTGTGGTCTCTATCGATCTGTTAATGCTAGGGGCTCGTGACCAACTTGCAGCTTTAGTAAGTGAAAACTTCAACCAAAGCGTGACGCCTTACCAAGCTGAATCCGTCGATGCGGTCTTTTCGCAGATGGCGTTAGCTGAATTTTCAAGAGGCGAATCATAATGAAATTAAGAGTTAACCTCTACTCAGAGTCGCTATTTCCAACAGAGTTACGTTTATCTTTTTTACGGTTAAACCAAGTGCTAGCAGGCTTGGTTATAGCGCTACTGCTAGGTAGTGTTGTTGCTTACGGCTTTGTTTCTAGTCTTGAGTCTGAAAAGACTGAATTGCAGCATGCTAAAGCGTTATTGGATGAGCAAAAAGTTGAGCTTGAAGATGAAATAGCCAAAAGAAAGCCCAGTGCTACTTTGGTCGCTGAAGTTGAGTTAAAAGCGCAACAGCTTGAGCTTAAGCAGATGTTAATCGGCAAACTGAGTCAGCAGGAAGAGCTAACCAGTTATGGCTATTCGCCGTTAATGACTGATTTGGCCAGCGTGGCAGATCGCAGTATTTGGCTTAACCGTATACAAGTAAACGAAAACCGTTATATTTTTGAAGGTTATACCTCGAATCCACAAAGTGTACCGAACTGGATTGATCGATTGAAAACCACCACCACGCTCAAAGGGCATGCATTTGCGTCGATGACGATGAGCTTGGGTGAAGATCAACCGCTAGCATTTAAATTAACCAGTGATGCTATGGAAGCCAATACGGCGGAGGTTAAAAAATGAAACAGTATTGGACTGATTTAGCCGCCAAATTTGATCTGCTTAGCCAACGTGAAAGAGTATTAGTCGCTGCCGCGGTATTGATTGTAGTAGGAATGATTTTATATCTACCATTAGAGTCTTTGTTGACCAAACATACCCAGCTAAAGCAACAGATAGCGTCACTTAAGAATGAGAACAATATCTCTGAACAGCAGATCGCTCTCTATCAGCAAAGTTTAGCCACCGATCCGGATACTGAATATCGCCAGCGTTTAGCCAATATCATTCAACAGACGAAACAGATTGATGAACAGTTGTCTTTTGAGATGGTTGATATGGTGCCGGCGGACCATATGCCAGCTTTGCTTGCAGGGCTCCTTTCCAATGTAAAAGGCATTAAATTAAAAGCATTCACCTCCATTGCACCTACGCCATTGTTAGAGGTGGGTGAAGAGAAAAAGATGAATTTATATAGTCACGGTATAAAACTCGAATTTACCGGTGATTACTTTTCAGTATTACGTTTTGTTGAAGCTGTAGAAAACATGCCGAATAAACTCTATTGGCGTAGCATGGACTACAAAGTTGATGCTTATCCGAAAGCAGCTATCACGCTAGAGCTTTATACCCTAAGCATAAATAAGGACTTTATTAGTGTCGCTAAAACCAATTAGTCGCTCGTTACTTTTCCTTGTTGTGAGTGGAATCTGCTTTAGTCTCAACGCCGCTAGTTTGCGTGACCCAACGCTGCCAGGCGCTGGGTCGACTTCAACAACTTCTGCAACAGTGAAAGTTGATAAAACATTAACGCTCAATAGTGTCGTCATTAAGCAGAGTGGCGCTTTTGCAGTAATAAATAATGAAATATATAAGAAGGGCCAACGAGTACAAGGCGTTAAAATTGTGCAGATTGGCAAGGATACTGTGTCGTTAGCGGATGGCCGTAAATTGACAATGTTTAAAGCGATTACAGAGATTAAGGGACAATAACCAGATGCGCTCAATATACTACATAACCCCTTTAATGACTTTGCTGCTGGTGGCCTGTCAGACTGTTGACCGACCAAACCCTGTTGAGTCAAAACAGGCGATAGCAGAGTCATTGGCGACTGCGGAAAGTGCCGCCTTGGCACCGCCTCCAGCAGTGATGCCAGATGATGTGCAAAGAGAGCTGGCTTCAAATAGCTTGCTGGCTGGTTTTACTCCGGCTAAAAGAGCTGAGCGTCGATTTGATGTGTCGGCCCATGATGTTGATGCTAAGGTTTTCTTCCCGAGTCTAGTGCAAGGTACCCCACTAAGTGTTGCTGTGCATCCGGATGTGTCTGGGACTATATCCCTGTCTTTAAAAGGGGTAACACTTAACGAAGCTCTGCAGGTTGTTGAAGATATTTACGGTTACGAAGTTAGCAGGGAAAGCCGCATTTTACGGATCTATCCAGCGGGAATGCGTACTGAAACCTTCTCTCTCAACTACTTATATATGGAGCGCCAAGGTCTATCGTTAACATCAGTTAACTCCGGACGCATCTCAGACAATAACAATAGCTCAAGTGGCAGTAATAATAGTAACAGTAACGGTAACAGTAATAACTCGAATAGCAGTTCTAACAGTGACTCAAATTCAAACAGTGAAAGCAGTGAGCAAACTAACGGCACCTTTATCCGCTCTAAGACTAAATCTGATTTTTGGGGCGAGCTAAAAGAAACACTGGTCTCAATTGTTGGTGATAGCGGTGGCGGACGTCAAGTTGTGGTTACTCCCCAAGCTGGACTTGTGACTATTCGCGCTTATCCAAATGAGATTAGACAGGTACGTAACTTCATCAAAACTGCTGAGAGTCATTTACAGCGTCAAGTTATTTTAGAAGCGAAAGTACTAGAAGTTACGCTTTCAGACGGATACCAGCAAGGTATTCATTGGGAGAGTGTATTAGGTCATGCTGGCAGCACTGACATTACGTTTGGTACCAGTCCAACCACAGGTCTGAGTGATAAGATCACCAGTGTGTTAGGTGGTGTAACTTCTATCCAGCTTAAAGGTTCAGACTTTAGTACCATGATCAGCTTGCTTGATACGCAGGGTGACGTCGATGTACTGTCTAGTCCACGAGTTACAGCCTCGAATAACCAAAAAGCGGTGATTAAAGTCGGTACTGATGAGTACTTCGTCACCGATGTCTCTTCAACAACAGTCGCAGGCACAACGCCTGTGACTACGCCTGAGGTTGAACTCACTCCATTTTTCTCTGGTATTGCACTTGATGTAACCCCGCAAATTGATGCCGAAGGAAATGTGTTATTGCACATCCACCCATCAGTTATTGATATTAAAGAGCAGACAAAAACCATTAAAATCTCCGATAGCACCTTAGAACTGCCATTAGCACAGAGCGAAATTCGTGAATCAGATACTGTGATTAAAGCTGCAAGTGGCGACGTTGTTGTGATTGGTGGCTTGATGAAGAGCGAAAATATTGAGTTGGTGTCAAAGGTGCCGCTGTTAGGCGATATTCCGTATTTAGGTGAGGCATTTACTAACCGAGCGAATTCTACCGTTAAAACAGAGTTAGTTATTCTGCTTAAACCAGTGGTTGTTGGTGCAGATACTTGGGAGACTGAACTTAAGCGCTCTCAAGAGCTGCTTGACCGTTGGTATCCTGAGGAGGAATAGGCTTGTATCTGCAGCACTTTCGGTTAACTGAAACGCCATTTTCATTGACGCCGAATACGGAATTTTTCTTCGGTTTAGCACCGCATGTTGAAGCCTTACAAGTGCTACAAACTGCGTTGCAAACCGGGGAGGGTTTTATCAAGGTGACGGGTGAAGTCGGCACAGGTAAAACATTAATTTGTAGAAAACTAATCAACGAGCTACCTGAGCGATTTCATTGTGCTTATCTGCCCAATCCTTATTTAACGCCCGATGAGCTTCGCTGGGCGGTGGCAATGGAGTTAGGCCTTAAACATTCCGCTCAAATAGGTCAACAGCAACTCACGGGGTTGATTCAGCAACAGTTAATGGCGCTCAGCGCACATGGACACTCCATTATCTTGGTGTTAGATGAAGCACAAGCATTGCCCGATGACAGTTTAGAAGCGCTTCGATTGTTCACTAACTTAGAAACAGAGAGCCGAAAGCTGTTACAAGTGGTGTTGTTTGCCCAGCCAGAGCTAGATGAAAGGTTGGCGCAGAATAAATTTAGGCAATTAAGGCAGCGGATCACCTTTAGTTATAGTTTGCGTTCGCTCACATTAGAAGAGTCATCGGCATACATTCAGCATCGCCTGCAAGTTGCAGGAAGTGAAGGGGAGACGTTATTTACCCCCTTGGATTCTAAACGTTTAGCGAAAGCTGCGCGAGGGATCCCAAGACTCATTAATATTTTGTGCCACAAAGCGTTGCTGGTTTGCTTTGGAGAAGGCGCTATTAAGATTTCGAAACAGCACGTTGATGCCGCTATTGCTGATACTGAAGATGCCACAGTATCCAAGGTTTCTTTGTTTAATTGGATGTTAGCGATAGGCGCAATTATTTGCATGATATCCGCTGTTATTTATTGGCTAAAAGGAGGCGTTGCATGAGTGTCATCAACAAAATGCTCAAAGACTTAGATAAACGACAACAGCCTCATGGTATTGAAAGCATGGCCAAGCCACAAAGTGCAGTCATGCCGCAACGACAGTCAAAGCGGCCATTGGTGTTTGCCTGTTCATTATCATTATTGCTTGGTGGTCTAGTCGTTTATTTGGTTATGGAACCGGCTTTGATTGGAACTGCTACTAATCACTTAGCGGCGCAAAAAAATAATGCTGAACAGCTGCCAGTAACGCCAAAGCAAAATGTTGGCCCTAGTCAAAAAGAGAGTATCGATAGCGCAAGTATGGCGAATGCGAGTGCAGCAGCGCCCGCAGATGTTGTCGGTACTCTGGCTGTAAAAGAGCCAAAGAACGAGGCGGTGAAAGAAGCTAAGAGTAAGCTTGCCTCTACAGACATAGAGTTAGCGAGTGTTGCGCCAGAGGTGGTCGATACTCCAACTGAAGAGCCGATAGAAACGGTGAGCCCTCGCGCCTCTCTAGGTGCTAAGAAAGCCCCTGTTCAAATTGATGAAAAGCAAACAGCAACCAAATCTGTTAGCTCAATGAGCATTGCGCCGGCTAAGCGGGGAAATCAAGATAGATATTCTGGCAGCAATATGGCGGTTAAAGAGGTGAAGTTAACTCCACAGCAACTAGCGCAGAAACAGATGATTTTGGCAAACGACGCTCAGCAGCAAGGCCTACACAGCGATGCATTAACTTACTATAAAGCGGCTTTATCCTATAACCCTGCGCTTCATCAGGCGAGGAGACAGGCTGCAGCACTTTATTATGGTCAAAATAAGCTCTCCGAGGCTGCTCTGTTATTGAAACAGGGGCAATTGTTATTCCCACAAGAATATGAATATGCACTACTGCTTGCTCGAGTGCAGCAATCTGCTGGGCAGAATAAGCAGGCATTGAGCAGTTTAGCGCAGATCCCCGATACCAGCCCGCTCGCGGTTAAAAAATGGCATCAGCAGAGCGATTTGGCTCAAAAAGAGCAGAATTTTCCGGTCGCAGAACAAAGTTTTAGACAGCTTGCTAAAAATGAGCCTAGCCAAGGGCGTTGGTGGATGGGACTTGGTTATGCACTTGACGCACAAAAGAATTATACCGAGGCTAAAAATGCCTACAATCAAGCCTTGGCACAAGGGAACCTGTCATCGCAAGCGCAAGCTTATGTCGATAATCGATTGGTGCAGTTAGGAGCATACTAGTGAAACCTAAGTTAAAAATGCGGCTTGGTGATCTGCTCGTTCAAGAGCATATCATTACTGACGACCAGCTTGGTCAAGCGCTTAGTGAGCAGCGAAATTCGGGCAAGAAGCTTGGGCGTACGCTAATCGACCTCTCTTGCATCACTGAAGAGCAGTTGCTGAAGTTTCTGTCACAGCAGCTTAATATCCCTTTCTTAGATATCAGCAAGCGTTCTATCTCTCCTGCTGTTGTTGGGTTGCTGCCAGAGGTGCAGGCACGCCGATACCGTGCATTAGTGGTTGAAGATCAAGGCGAGTCAGCCCTAGTTGCTATGAGTGACCCGGCCGACCTGCAAGCGATGGACACCTTAGAAGATCTGTTGGCTCCGAAGCGGATTAACATTGCAGTTGTCACTGAAAACCAGTTGCTTGATGCTTTTGATAACCTCTATCGCCGTACTGAAGAGATCGCAGAGATAGCGGGTAAGCTTGAAGAAGAGTATGCCGCAGATGATCTATTCGACCTTGCTAATCTAACCGATGGCGACAGTGATAACGAAACCACAGTGGTTAAGTTATTACAGTCAATATTCGAAGATGCAGTGCAGATGCGTGCCTCGGATATCCATATCGAACCTGGTGAAAATGCCTTAAGGATCCGCCAACGTATTGATGGACAGTTGCACGAAAACGTATTGCCTGAGGTTAATATTGCTGCAGCATTAGTGCTACGTTTGAAGCTGATGGCTGGGCTTGATATCTCTGAAAAACGTTTGCCGCAAGATGGCCGTTTCCATATGGAGATTAAGGGTCACAAGATTGATGTGCGTATGTCTACCATGCCGATTTATCATGGTGAATCAGTCGTTATGCGTCTTTTGGATCAATCAGCAGGCTTATTAACACTGAATGAGACTGGTATGCCGCCTGAAATGTTGGCGCGTATTAGAAGGCAGATTAAGCGTCCTCACGGTATGTTGCTGGTTACAGGGCCAACGGGTAGTGGTAAAACCACCACCTTGTACGGTGTACTGAGCGAGTTAAATACCGCTGACAGAAAAATCATCACCGTTGAAGACCCAGTCGAGTATCAACTGCCGCGCATTAACCAGGTGCAAGTTAACCACAAGATAGGCTTAGATTTCTCTAACGTACTGAGAACAACCTTGCGTCAAGATCCCGATATTATCATGGTGGGTGAGATGCGAGACCAAGAGACGGTAGAGATTGGTCTACGTGGTGCATTAACTGGTCACTTTGTCCTTTCGACGCTGCATACCAATGATGCGGTAACCAGTGCATTAAGACTATTAGATATGGGCGCCGCGGCTTATCTTGTCGCCAGTGCGCTTAGAGTGATTATCGCTCAGCGTTTGGTACGCCGGGTGTGTCAAAACTGTGCTAGCCCCTACACGCTAACCGCACAAGACAAAGTCTGGTTGTCTACCGTTAGCAAGCTAGATTTCTCTAACGCGACTTTTAGAACTGGCTCAGGTTGTCAGAGTTGTAATGGTAGTGGTTACCGTGGTCGAATCGGGGTGTTTGAGATCTTAGAGCTCGACGAACCTATGATTGAAGCGATGCGTTCAGGCAATCCGCAAGAGTTTACTAACGCCGCTTATAATAGCCCTAATTTTACCCCGTTAGCAGATTCAGCTCTAGACTATCTTGCCCAAGGGATGACAACCATTGAAGAGGTTGCCAAGTTGGTTGAAGATGTGAGTGATGACACGCTCGTGATCGGTGAGGGAGCATAATGCCAAGTTATCAGTATCGAGGACGCAGCGCACAAGGAGAGCAGGTGACTGGCCAGTTAGATGCTAGCTCAGAAAGCGTCGCGGCTGACCAGCTGATGTCCCGTGGTGTGATCCCGCTTGAGTTGTCGCTTGCCAAAGAGGTAAAGCAGTTTTCGCTCACGTCACTGTTCAAGGGAAAAGTTGCACTCGACGAGTTACAGATCTTTACGCGACAGATGTATTCACTGACTCGATCAGGCATTCCGATATTAAGAGCGATTGCAGGTCTTTCTGAAACCACTCATTCGCAGCGAATGAAAGATGCTTTGAATGATATTTCTGAGCAGCTAACATCGGGTAGGCCACTGTCCTCAGCGATGAACCAGCATCCTGATGTATTTGATGCGCTTTTTGTGTCGATGATCCACGTGGGCGAAAATACCGGTAAGTTAGAAGATGCCTTTATCCAGCTATCAGGTTACATAGAGCGCGAACAAGAGACTCGTAGGCGCATTAAAGCCGCCATGCGCTATCCCATATTTGTACTTATCGCCATCGCGATTGCCATGGTGATCCTCAATATTATGGTGATCCCTAAGTTTGCCGAGATGTTCTCACGCTTTGGTGCTGACCTCCCGTGGGCAACCAAGTTACTGATTAATACTTCCAGCATATTTGTTAATTACTGGCCAGTGATGATCGTGGTGCTAGTCGCCTCTTTTGTTGGCATTCGGTATTGGCACAGTACCGAAAAGGGTGAGCGACAATGGGATCGCTGGAAGCTGAATATTCCGGCTGTCGGCAGTATTATTGAGCGCTCGACCTTGTCCCGTTATTGCCGCAGCTTTTCTATGATGCTCAGTGCCGGGGTTCCTATGACTCAAGCGCTTAGTCTAGTGGCCGATGCGGTTGATAACGCCTATATGCATGACAGCATAGTAGCTATGCGGCGCGGGATCGAGTCGGGTGATTCAATGTTGCGGGTACATAATAGCAGTCAACTATTTACGCCGCTGGTGCTACAGATGGTCGCGGTAGGCGAAGAGACTGGCCAAATAGATCAGTTACTTAATGACGCGGCTGATTTTTACGAAGGTGAAGTCGATTACGACCTTAAGAACTTAACGGCAAAGTTAGAGCCGATACTGATTGGCTTCGTAGCCTGTATTGTATTAGTGCTTGCATTAGGCATATACCTGCCGATGTGGGATATGCTCAATGTTGTTAAAGGTGGCAGCTAATGGCCGTTGTGGGTAGTAACAGTGCTTAGTCAACAAAAGGCTGATAATGAACTTTTAACGCTTTTTGGCAAGATTTTTGCGCTAGTTATACTATTGTTAGTATTGTCTTATTTAGCTTTTGGTTATTTTGGCGGTATTAAGCAGGCAAGCCAGCAACATATATTGGTTGATCATAATAGACTACTGAATACTTTGGGCGTTATCCGCTCTCAGTGGTTAATTAGAGGTAAACCTGAACAGTTAAAATTGGATTGGCGCAGTGAATTGGATGGAGATATTGAATCAACTGGTTTTGTCTCTATGGCAAAAGGTGGTTGGCCGCTGCCCAGTGAAACAACTGTTACTGGTTGTCGTGATCTAATTGATGAATTGTTGGGGACTGGTTATTCGCAACAAATTGTCACTAAGTTCAATTCCAGTTTAGGCGTGTGTCGGTATATTGGCGAAAGTGGCGGAAGTATCAGCTATCAAATAGATTCTGGTAGGGTCATTTTTTTGACAGGGGTAAAGTAAATAGTGAAATTATCTGTTTTCTATTTTTAACAAGCTGATAGAATAAGCATATAACCAAATGGGGCTTTAAATGATTAGACAGTATCAGAAGGGTTTCTCCCTTATCGAATTAGTGATTGTGATTGTAATTTTGGGTCTGCTGGCAGCAACAGCAATCCCACGTTTTTTGAATGTAACTGAAGATGCTGAAGACGTTAGTGTTGAAGGTGTTTCTGGTGGTTTGGCTACAGCAGTGAGTTTTGTGCGCTCACAATGGGAAGTTGATGGACGTCGTAATAACAATGTTGTTCTAGATGGTGCGCGTGTCCAGTTAGATACTCGTTTTGGCTTCCCAACAGGGACTGGTGGAAACTCTGCCACAGATATGAATGTCACTCGCTGTAGTGAAGTTTTTAATACTGTTTTACAAAATGCACCTCGTAACGTATCAGCTACCCAAGATGCACGTAAGCAAAGATATGTTGTTAGTGTTGAGCCAAATGTTGGTGGTGATAACAACAATGGAACAGGCATTGACATTAACGGAAATGCAATAACGGGCTTAGATCTTTGTGTTTACCATTTGGTTGAATCACTAGTGCTAGATGATACTAATGGCAAACCAAATCCAGTGCCGACTCAATTGATTGGCAAAGGTGTGACTTATAGCCCTGGTAATGGCCAGGTTCAAAGCTTTATCAACTAATTTTTTGTAGCTGATGCGTGGTTTAGATTAAGAGCTACCATCAGCTGTAACTCGTATTTTGAGGAATTAAAATGAATATCAATATGCAAAAACAAAATGGTTTTACCCTAATTGAATTAGTGGTGGTGATTATTATTCTCGGTATTTTGGCCGTAACCGCCGCGCCTAAGTTTATTAATTTACAGAGTGATGCTCGCCAGTCAGCACTGCAAGGTGTTAAAGGTGCTATTCAAGGCGCTAATGGCTTAGTTTTTGCCAAAGCTGCTTTAGCTGGGAAAGAAAAGCTAGCTGCAACAGGTTGGGCTGCAGATGCTGATGACGGTGTAGATATCGGTGCGGAGAATGTGGCTATTACACAATTTGGTTATCTTCAAGCGACTGAAGATGAGTTTAATAATGCAATTGATGCAAATTTTGGTACAGCGGATACAGATTGGCTAGTTGTTGAGGGTACTAATATTATTACTATCACGCAAAATGGTGCCCCGAAAGAAGTCACTACTTCTGGTTCTGAGGCTGCCTGCAAGTTGGTTTACACCCAAGCTGCTGATGCAAATACTATCCCTACATACGTGATAACTGATAATGGTTGCTAATCGGAGCTTTCAAATGCAAAAACAAAATGGTTTTACACTAATAGAGTTAGTGGTGGTTATTATTATTTTGGGTATTCTAGCGGTAACCGCAGCACCTAAATTTATCAACTTACAAAGTGATGCTAGAGTTTCTACGTTGCAAGGTATGAAGGGAGCGTTGCAAGGCGCGAACTCTTTATATTACTCAAAAGCTGCGATTGGTGGAAAAGAGAAAGCTACTGAAGAGACAATTGAAGGAGCTGTTTTAAATTACGGTTACATTCAAGCTGATGTAGACAATGTATCAGATGCGTTAGATATAACTGCTAGTGATTGGGTTATCGTAGAGGACACTAAAAGCGTACCAGGAACTACGGCAGGTATATTGAGCTTTAGGCAAAAAGATGCGCCAACAACTTGTATATTTACATACACTGAAGCTGCAAACACGACAACACCACCAGATTACGGCACAATGCCAACCGCTGATGACTGTTAATTGATATTGAAATAAAAAAGGCCTGCTAAGCAGGCCTTTTTTATAACTAACGGCGTAACACGCTCGTTTTATTTGCCATACTTATTAAACTGTTAGACACTGATGAATAAGTGTCTCTGGTATTAGGTTCCCTAATACTTAAGCCGAGTAACTACTACCATTGCTTAGCTGCATCAATCAGGACAGACAATGCTTACAGCGCACCGCCAATCAGGCTTTACTCTAGTTGAGCTTGTGACCACTATCATTTTAATCGCCATTCTTTCGGTGGTAGTCATTCCGCGTCTTTTTACTACTTCCAGTTATAGCGCCTTTACCCTGCGCGAAGAGTTCATTGCTGAACTGCGCAAAGTGCAGATTATGGCGATGAATAATCAAGACCGCTGTTATCGTTTGTCTGTAACATCGACTCAATATCAAGTATCTCGCTATAACGGCCGTTTCAACGAAGGTTGTAGTGGCACGCCTGCGCGTACAGATGCAGCGCAAACCTTTCAAGGTGGTGCCTCGCTAATGTTAACCAATACCACAACCACCAACTTCAGCGTCGAGTTTAATGCCCAAGGCGTACCTATTGTGAATGGCAGCCTTTGCAGTGGCCGCTGCATTACAGTGCTCGCTGATGAAACTCAGTTTATTGCAATTGAGTCGGAGGGGTATATTCATGCGGGCTAGTTGTGCCACAAAGCCCTCTATGGCATCTCATAAGGGTTTTACCTTAGTTGAGCTAGTGGTAGGTATGGTGGTTATTAGCATCGCCTTTGTGATGCTCAGTACCATGCTATTCCCCCAAGCTGAAAGAGCATCTGATACCTTGCATAGAGTCCGCTCGGCAGAACTTGCGCACTCGATACTGAATGAGATTTGGGGTAAGCGTTACGATCAGAACACCAATGCGAATGGCGGTGTTCCCGCTTGTGGTGCGGTTGAAAAACCTTTGCTGGGTCTGCCTGCTGGGATAGCTTGTACTGCTGAGGGTGATTTAGGCCCAGAGGCCACAGAAGGTCGTAATGACTTTAACGATGTTGATGATTACATAGGCCTCACCATTGACAGTGAAATGCTTAATAGTAACGAAACCTATGCCAGTCGTTATATCAACTACCAGCTGTCAGTAGCGGTTACGTATAATCAACACCCTGATTTGAATAGTAAACTTGTAACCGTTAATGTAACGACTCCTACAGGTGAAGTGATTACCTATAACGCGATAAGGAGGAATTATTAATGTCTAAGCCATTAACATTTGCTCTGCACCGTAATAGAAAAATGGCTTGTAAGAGTCGTGGCTTCACTTTAGTTGAAATGGTTACCGTGGTAATCATCCTTGGAATATTGGTGCTAGGTGTCAGCAGTTTTCTCATTTTTGGCACTCGTATTTTTATCGATTCAACCTCGGTTGAGCAAGTGATGAGCCAGAGCCGCTTTGCCATTGAGCGTATGACTCGTGATATTCGTAATGCAGTGCCCAATAGCATTCGTGTTCGAAGTAGCGGTAATGATTGGCAGTGTGTTGAGATGATGCCTATTGCCTCTAGTGCTTCCTATATTCTTGCGCCAGTAGCCCCTTTACCCGCCGCTAATACAGCTATTGTGATGCAAGCGAGTAATAGCGCGCCGTTAACGAAAGATCAGCAGTTACTCATCTATCCGTTAAGACCTGCTGATGTTTATACCTCAGCCAATGGCATCACAGGTAAGTTATTTACCATAAAAGAGGTTACCAATAGTGCCTTAACTAATGCCACTACTGTTGAGTTTGATAAAACAGTACAGTTTAGCGAGATGTCGCCGCGACAACGTTATTTTGGGGTGGCTGGCGCGGTAAGTTACTGCTTTGAGAAGGTCACTGATGAACTTGCTCTGCTTAATCGCTACGCTGGTTACGGATTTAATAACCCGACAACCCAACCTTCGCCAGCAAACATGGGACCTGCGGTATTAATGGCTGAGAATATAGAGAATACCATCGCATCGAATGAACCTATGGCATACACGCCAGGAACACTGCAAAATAATGCCATGGTTCACCTTAATCCTCTATTTGATGTTCAGGGGCAAGCACTGCAATATCATCACCAAGTGCAGGTGATAAATGTCCCCTAATCAGTCGCAGAATAAAATGAAGCATACTCTTAAGCAGCCTTTAACTAAGCAGCGCGGTAGCGCACTGATCATCGGTGTGTTTATTATCACCGTGATGTTTTTGTTAGCAGCGACGCTTATCAATGTTTTAGATGATGCAGACCAACAAATTAGCCTCGAAGTATGGGGCACTCGCGCTTTTGCAGCGGCAAATAGTGGTGCAGATAGGGCTTTAGCCGAACTATTTCCGGTTGATCAAGTAGGTGTAGGAACCTGTAATGCCAACCCTACTGGGGTGCCATGGAATATCGGAACAGACACTGGTTTAGTCGGCTTTCATGGTTGCTCGGTTAATATTAGATGTAACGCTGTGACAACTACAACACTACCGATAAATATGACGCAATACTTGATTACCAGCACAGCCACTTGCAGCACGGGTCAGTGTGACTCAGGCACCAATAGCGATGCTAGTTGTATCCGCGTTAATCGCACCGTGGAGGTCGAAGCCCGTGATTAATCTTGTTAAATTCCGAGCTAGTTTGCTTCTTAGCTTACTTATATCGGCTGTTTTGTTCGCGCAAAACGCAATCGCCACAGACTGGAGCCAAACGTTTCCTGAAGGGGTTAACTCTACTGATGATAAAGGAAAGCTCAAATTCGAATCTTCTGCAAAACTCTATAATGCGCCGCAAGATGGTGCTCTTCCTTCCGAAGATGTCGATGATAAAGGTGAAGCCTGTGTTCCAAATTCTGGTAATGCCCTTGAATGTGAGGACTCTGATGAATTAGCTCGTATTCCTTCAGAGAGGATATCTTTTGAGCAATGCAGGTCGAGTAGTGATCTGAAAATTGAAACTAGTTATAACAACCCCGACATAAGCGTTTCTGCTGGTGACTATGGTCATATTCATTTAAAGGATGGCAGTGATAGAGCGATAAGATTTACCACCGATAATGGTGTTTATAAGATGGAACACCTAAAAGCTGAAAGCGGAACACTAGAGTTTGCAGCGGGGCAGTATTGGATAAAGCATTTAGAAATAAAAAGTGGCGTAACGGTAATCTACCCAGACGATGGTACAGTGAGTTGGTTTATTGGCCCAGATCATAAGTATGAACATAAGAATGGTGACCTCGCCAATTCAGCCGAACAACTGCTAATTTACACGTACGGTGACTTTGAACTTCAAGGCTCAAATCATGTTCTAGCGCATATTGTTTCTGAGAAAAACGTAAAGCTTAAAGGAAGTTCTTCAGTTGAGGGCGCTGTCACTGCTGAGAAAGAGGTAAAGCTAGAGGGGGGAAGTTCAGTTACCTTTACTGATAGTTCTAATAACATTGATACCATTCCTAATTGTGATGCTAGCCCACAGCAGCCGCTAAACTTCCAATTTGGTAAAGCCACGTCAGGCACAGTTTCGTTTGATACAGCTTTTGATGTTGGTGTCACGCCGTTGGTTTTTTTGATGCCGACTATCACAGAGGATGACCCTAATAATAATGATGGTCCAGCCTCAGTTTTTATTACTAGCATTTCAAATGCAGGCTTTAGTTGGAGTCAGCGTTCACCTCAAGGCTCCGGTATTTCCGCTAAGCCGATGGAAGAAGTTCACTGGATAGCCACCACAGCAGGAACACACGAATTTTCTGACGGCACTAAATTTGAGGCGGGTATTAAGGCGGTTGATGAGGTGCTTTATAAAACGCTTGGCAATTATGAGAGTGTCTCTTTAAGTCAGAGCTTTGATGTAGTGCTCAGTCAAATTCAATCGGCTAATAACAGTTGTTGGCTATCAAGTATTGCAGATCCCAATGGTAGTCAACTCTCTATAGGGATGGACGTCTCTGAGGTGGTTAATGCTGGTTCAGGTAATGGCTACGGTAATAAATATTGTCAGCCCGCGAATACTAAACTCAATAAGTTACAAAGTGAAGATATTGCCTATTTAGCATTGGAAAGTGGCAACGGCACTATCTCACTCAATAGTAAACAGACTAAATACCATTTCGACAGTGGTTATTGGACAATTCCTAGAAGCACAGTAAAAAACCTCGATGATCAGTGCGCATATGAAAGTGATCTTACGGGCTTCGACACACCTCCCGTTTTTGTTGCAGGTAAAAGTTCGAGAAATGGTCCGGATGGTGGCTGGCTAAGACGATGTGTTCTGACAAATGATAAAGTTAGTATTGGTGTTGATGAAGATCAGTATCAAGATTCCGAACGTAACCATGTCGCTGAAAATTACGCTTTTGTAGCGCTGTCATATGACGATGAAACGCCTGTACTACAGTGTTTCTACGATGATTTTAATCGTGATGATTTAGGTAGCGACTGGGCAATTAAAACGCTGGGCAGTTCTACGGCTCCTGCAATTGAATCCAATCGAATGCGCATTACGCCAGCAAGAGGTAATCAAGCGACATCGAGCACTTATCAACGCCTGTTTCCTGCGGCTGATAATTTCGTTAAGGTTGAGTTTGACTATTACGCTTGGTCTCCCTCGTCAGGGACTGGAGGAGATGGTGTCGCTATTATTTTATCTGATGCATCTATCACTCCACAACCAGGCAGCTTTGGCGGTGCATTAGGTTATGCTCAGCGTAACAACGGTACACCAGGTTTTGCTGGCGGTTGGATGGGAGTCGGGTTAGATGAATATGGTAATTTCTCAAATCCAACAGAGGGCAAAATCGGAGGGCCTGGATTTAGATCTCAATCAGTCACAATCCGTGGTTCAGCTAACTCTAGTTACATGTACTTAGCTGGCACTGCGGCCAATTTAAATCCGGCTATTGATAAAAGACCGACTAATACAGCTTCGCCCAATCATAGGTATAGAATCACTGTTGACTCCCGAGTAGCAGGTCAAGCATTAGTGTTAGTTGAGCGGGATATCAAAGACGGCAATGGATTCCAAATATTAGTGCCTGAATTTGATGCTAGGGAAATTGATGGACAGGGCGGCGTTCCTGATGATTTTTATCTATCTATAACGGGCTCAACAGGTGGAGCTAATAACAACCATGAAATTGATAACTTTGAAGTTTGTGCATTAGATTCAAACCCTCTAGGTCAACTGGTGCATCACTTTGAGTTTGATTACTCAAGTAGTCCACTAACCTGTAATGCAGAAGAGATGACCATTCGTGCCTGTCGTAATGCTGAGTGCGATCTGTTTACCGATCCTGTTACAGCCAATCTAATACCTGCATCAATGACTAATGGTGGCTGGGTTGGTGGCAATGTGGTTAACCTGATTAATGGCACAGCGACAGTGAGTTTGCGTTCTAATACTGTGTCGCCGGTGACTATCGGTGTTTCTAGTTCTTTCCCATCGACGGTTGCAGGCAGTAACACTCTTTGTAGGCAAGGTAGTGGGGCGCTAAATAGCGCCAGTTGTACGCTTGCATTTGCCGAAAGTGGGTTTATTTTCGATATCCCTGATGAGCTTTCAAATAAACCATCAACGGATATTCTGGTAAAGGCAGTTAAGCAAAGTGATGTTGGTCAAGCGTGTGTGCCTGCATTTAAGAGTCAAACTAAATCGCTTAATTTCTGGAGTGATTATTCAGACCCTACGACAGGCACCATGAAGGTCTCGGTTAAATCAGCCAGTGTTGAAAAGGAAGTTGGTATCTCTTTGGCAACAGCTGAGAGCCTGAACCTTAATTTTGATGAGAATGGCGAAGCTAAAATTGACGTTAACTATGCCGATGCCGGCGAGATGCAGCTCAATGCACGATATACAGGAACAGGTGATGAAGACGGCCTAGTGATGGACGGTAGCAATAAATTTGTTCGCCGACCTGTAGGGATCTGCTTAGAGTCCGATTCCTGTGCCAACTGTAGTGTTAGCAGTGCGAAATATAAAAGAGCAGGAGAGGAGTTTGATATCAAGGTTAAAGCTATGGCTTGGCAGTCAGATAGTGACAGTGATATCTGTAGTGGCAATGCGATTACTCCCAACTTTTCTCACGACGAAATGCTATTGACTCATGAGCTTATCAGTCCAACAGCCGCTGAAGGTGGTGAAACTGGAACCTTGGGCAAAAGTGAATACGAACAAAATGCTGGTGAGCAAGTGATCGCACAATCTGTGTCGGAAGTGGGTATTTTCACTTTTTCAGTAGAACCTAAAGCTGGCGGCTATTTTGGCTACAGTATCCCTGGCGCAACAACGAAGAAAATAGGACGCTTTACCCCTTATTACTTAACGGTAACCCCTAACAATCCAGCCCCTCAAGCAAGTTGTGGTGTGTTTACTTATATGGACGAGCCATTTTTATTCAAAACTGGGGCTGAGCCTAAGCTGCTGGTGCTTGGTAAAAATATCGATGGTAATGAAACTAAAAACTATCAGGTAGAAAATTGGTGGAAGTATCAAAATCAATGGACTAATCGAACATTCAATAATATTGCTGGCTCGACATTCCCAGTGCTTGAAGAGTTAGAGCCTAATAGTCGCACTGTTGCTTATCTTGATGGTACGGACAGCGAGGTTAGATCAGCCTATTTAATGGATGGCACGCTTAGATACAACCGCACCACTGCTTTAATAACACCTTTTGATGCCGTCTTTGAGCTCAGCCTTGAAGTTAATGATCTCAAAGATACTGACGGTATCTGCTATCAAGAGAACGCGACAGCTGCTTGTACAGGTATCACTTTTAATGACATAGCCAAAGATGACAACTTTGAAATGCGCTACGGCCGTTTAGTGATGCAAAATGCCTATGGCCCCTCATCAGAAGAGCTGCGGCTTGAGCTTGGCACTGAATATGTTGATGCAAATTCACGGTGGGTGAGTAATGGGCAAGATAGCTGCTCTGTTTTCGATACCACTACCGCAACAGTTGTCGAGGATACTGGTTTAGTGTTAACGCCTGATGCGGGACTTGGCGCCGTCGAGGGCTTTACCAACACAGGCGGCAGCGGTAAAACAGGCTCAATCGGCTTAGGCAAAAGCTTTATCTATTTCCCCGCGCCCAATGCTGAAGGTGAGGTCGGTTTACAGCTACATGTTGATAAGTGGCTGCAATGGTATTGGAACTTTGATAGCGCCACACTTGAAGACCCAAGAGCCAGTGCTTTCTTTGGTACTTATCGCGGTCATGATCGCATTATATATTGGCGAGAAGTTAATTAAACGTAAGCAGTATAAGCATAAGCGCCATTAACGCGTGGCCGCGGCAAACTATTGACTCACAGTTTTCCTCGTTTTTGCAAAAAACTTTGCTTCATTAGCAAATGTTAACGTCTACGGCCTTGTGGAATATACAGAGCGTGATAAAGTTACCTGATTTCTTTTTTCTTCGACTCCACAGAGACAGGCTGGTTACATGTTCAAGAAGCTACGCGGCATTTTTTCTAATGATCTTTCGATCGATTTGGGTACAGCTAATACGCTAATTTACGTCCGCGAAGAGGGGATCGTTCTGAACGAACCTTCAGTGGTTGCCATCCGTGGAGAACGGTCTGGTTCGGGTCAGAAGTCGGTTGCGGCCGTCGGTACTGAAGCTAAGCAGATGCTAGGTCGTACCCCAGGAAATATTCAAGCAATTCGTCCGATGAAAGACGGTGTGATTGCCGACTTTTACGTGACTGAAAAAATGCTACAGCATTTTATCAAGCAAGTGCATAACAACAGCGTGTTCCGCCCAAGCCCACGTGTTTTGGTTTGTGTCCCTGTTGGTGCGACCCAAGTTGAGCGACGCGCTATTCGCGAATCAGCAATGGGCGCGGGTGCACGTGAAGTGTATTTGATTGAAGAGCCAATGGCTGCGGCAATTGGTGCAGGTCTTCCGGTTTCTGAAGCAACTGGTTCAATGGTTGTTGATATCGGTGGTGGTACTACAGAAGTGGCGATTATCTCGCTAAACGGCGTAGTTTACTCTTCATCTGTACGTATCGGTGGTGACAAGTTTGATGATGCTATTATCAATTACGTACGCCGTAACTACGGTAGCTTAATTGGTGAAGCAACGGCTGAACGTATT
Organism: Shewanella kaireitica; assembly: GCF_023284045.1. Taxonomy (GTDB): domain Bacteria; phylum Pseudomonadota; class Gammaproteobacteria; order Enterobacterales; family Shewanellaceae; genus Shewanella; species Shewanella kaireitica. The sequence continues at coordinate 132,735 of NZ_JAKIKQ010000006.1, read as the reverse complement.
AAGCACACTATTGGTACCGCTTACCCAGGTGACGAAGTATTAGAGATTGAAGTACGTGGTCGTAACCTTGCAGAAGGTGTACCGCGTAGCTTTACCCTAAATAGTAACGAAATTTTAGAAGCACTGCAGGAGCCACTTTCTGGCATCGTTAGTGCTGTTATGGTTGCACTCGAACAGTCTCCACCAGAATTGGCGTCTGATATTTCAGAGCGCGGCATGGTACTGACTGGTGGTGGCGCGCTTATTCGCGATCTGGATCGTCTACTGATGCAAGAAACAGGTATTCCTGTGATGATTGCTGACGACCCACTCACTTGTGTGGCTCGTGGTGGCGGTAAAGCCCTCGAGATGATCGATATGCACGGTGGCGACTTATTCTCCGAAGAAAATTAAGACGGTTAAAAAGGGCGGTGATTACCGCCCTAGCTTTTTATGAAACCTATTTTTGTTCGCGGTATATCCAACCAATTTAGATTGACCTTAGCTGTCATCATGTCAGTTATTCTACTTGTCGCTAATGACAGGCTTGAGCCTGTGCGCAATTCCTTGTCTTCACTTTTAAGTCCATTGCAGTATGTCGCCAATATCCCAGGGGTATTGCTCGACGAGTCCGCCGAAAGCCTAGCCACTCGCAATATGTTGGCTAAGCAAAACAAAGAGCTGCTACGCCAACAACTGTTGATGAGTGAACGCTTACAACGTTTTGAACACCTGCGTCAGGAAAACGACCGCTTACGTGGCTTGTTAGGCTCTCCTGTGCATATGGATTCAAAGAAAGTGGTTGCTGAAGTCATGGAGGTCGCCAGCGATCCATTCCATCAGTATGTTGTGCTTAACCGTGGTTCACGCAGTGGCGTTTTCGTTGGGCAACCGGTTGTTGATGCTCAAGGCGTAGTGGGGCAAGTCGTGCAGGTCAGTGAGTTGACTAGCCGAGTACTGCTACTATCTGATACCTCCCATGGTATTCCAGTTCGAATTACGCGTAATGACGTGAGAATGATGGCTATCGGCACCGGCTCTTTGGATGAGCTTGAGCTACGCCATGTTGCTAAAAGTACCGATGTACGCGCTGGGGATTTATTAGTGTCCTCTGGTTTAGGTAAGCGATTCCCTGAAGGTTATCCCGTCGCACGGGTCATGTCGGTCGAAAAAGAGGATGGCAAAAACTACGCAACCGTTATTGCACAGCCTCTAGCAGCGCTCGATCGCATTCGTTACTTGCTGCTGATTTGGCCTGATATCGAAGCTGATGAAGCGGAGTTAATTACATCTGAAAGTGTTAAAGCTGCATTAGAAGCCAACAAGGAGGCGACACCATGAGTTTACATGTCGCGAATGGCCGTTGGGTCGTTTGGCTGAGCTTGCTAGTAGCGATGATGTTTCAAATCATGCCTTTGCCAGGACTGGTTGAAGCGTGGCGACCAGATTGGTTATTGCTAGTCATTATTTACTGGGCAATGGCGCTACCACATAGATACAACATTCTAACGGCTTGGGTGCTGGGTGTGATGTTGGATATCTTGCTGGGGGCGACGTTAGGTATTCGGGCATTTGCCATGTCGATTGTGGTTTATGTGGTGGTGTTACATTTTCAGCGCCTGCGTAATTTCCCTATGTGGCAACAAGCTTTGCTGGTGGCGACTCAAGTGGCGCTGTATAACCTGATTGTGTTCTGGGTACAGTTTGTCACTGGGACAGCAACCTTTGATATCACTTTATTTTACCCAGCATTTTCAAGTTTGATCATGTGGCCTTGGATATTTTGGATCCTGCGTCGGGTAAGGCGCCTATATAAAGTCCGTTAGCTAGCAGCGCTTGGCAATAACGTTTATTTAATTATTTTCTACTTGCGCGGCATCTTCTTTGCTAAGTGCGAGCTAATAGGTATTGTAGAATGAAGTTAGTACTCGCTTCGGCATCACCAAGACGTAAAGAGTTATTGGCTCAGTTAAGCTTTTTGAACTCAACTGATAACGCTTCATTTAGTTTTGATATTCTGGCTACAGATATAGATGAGAGCCATCGTGCTGGTGAGTTGGCTGAAGATTTTGTGGTGCGCTTAGCAACAGAGAAGGCGCAGGCAGGTCTCGAGCTTCACCCCGATAGTGGACAGATTGTGGTGCTGGGCTCCGATACCATTGTGGTGCTAGGCGACAAGATATTGGGTAAACCCGTGGATGATGCCGATGCTAAAGCGATGTTAGCTCAGTTATCAGGCCGAGCACATCAAGTGATGACTGCTGTAGCCGTTACTGATGGCGATAAAACGCTTAGTAAGCTGGTCACAACAGGCGTTAATTTTTGCACTATGACTGAAGCTGATATTTTAGCTTATATCGCGACAAGAGAGCCAATGGATAAGGCTGGAGCTTATGGGATCCAAGGACTCGGAGGCAGTTTTGTTGAGGCTATTGAGGGAAGTTATTCCGCAGTAGTTGGGTTACCTTTGGTAGAAACCCGTGCGTTGTTGTGTGAGATGAAAATTTTATAACCCTGCAAATTAATAATAAGAAAAATTGTTGGTTGTGAAAATACTCAGTAGCGTCGAATCCTTTTAAGTTAGCTATTTCCCTAAGTGGGGTGAGTTTTGAATACAGGTCGAATCGTGCCAGGTAGAGTCCAGAGAAAAATTGGTTCTGAACTGCTGATCAATGTGACTCCAACTGAAGCTCGGGTAGCTTTAGTTGAGCATGGTGTACTGCAAGAGGTTCATATTGAGCGACGCATGAAGCGTGGCTTGGTTGGTAATATCTATAAAGGAAAGGTTAGTCGTGTACTACCAGGTATGCAGGCTGCATTTGTCGATATAGGTTTAGATAAGGCCGCGTTTTTACATGCCTCTGATATTGTGCCGCATACAGAGTGTGTTGCCGATGTAGAGAAAGGCAATTTTGTTGTACGTGATATTGCTGAGCTTGTTAGACAAGGCCAAGATATTATGGTGCAGGTGGTTAAAGATCCTCTTGGTACTAAAGGCGCTCGCTTAACTACCGATATTACTCTGCCGTCTCGTTATCTGGTCTTTATGCCTGGTTCTAGCCATGTCGGTGTATCTCAGCGCATTGAAAGTGAAGATATTCGTGCAAGACTTAAAAAAATAACCGAACCCTTTGTTGATGATGATGGTGGATTTATTATCCGCACCGCAGCAGAGAGTGCTGGCGAAGATGAGCTGGTGCAAGACGCCGCTTTTTTAAGACGTGTCTGGGCAAAAGTCAGCGAGCGTCGTAAGCGCCGAGGAGTATCATTACTCTATCAAGATTTGGCTCTGCCAGTGCGAATCGTACGCGACTTTGTCGGTACTGAGCTGGACCAAATTCAAGTTGACTCTAATCAGACCTATGAAGAGTTGCAGCAGTTTGCCCATGAGTTTATGCCTGAAATAGCCAATAAGCTTGAACACTATAATGGACCTATCCCTATTTTTGACCTCTATGATGTCGAAAATGAAGTGCAGCGCGCATTAGGCCGTAAGGTCGAGCTAAAGTCCGGTGGCTACCTGATTATCGATCAAACCGAAGCGATGACGACGGTCGATATCAACACTGGTGCGTTTGTTGGTCACCGAAATCTAGAAGAAACTATCTTTAATACCAACCTAGAAGCAACCCAAGCGATTGCCCGCCAATTAAGGCTACGTAATTTAGGCGGCATTATCATTATCGACTTTATTGATATGCAAGAGGCTGAGCATCAAAAGCGCGTTCTTTCTAGCCTTGAAGCTGCATTGTCGGTTGATAGAGTTAAGACCAATATTAGTGGTTTTTCAGGCCTTGGCTTAGTTGAGATGACACGTAAGCGTACCCGTGAAAGTCTAGAGCATGTGCTGTGCGGCGAATGCCCCTCTTGCCTTGGAACTGGAAGTTTAAAAACGGTAGAGACAGTTTCATATGAAATCTTCAGAGAAATAATTCGCTTGAATCGCGGCTATGACGCCGATGAGTTCTTAGTTTATTGCGCGCCAGCGGTATACCACAGCCTTAAAGGTGACGAGAGCCATCTTTTAGCAGAGCTCGAAGTGTATATCTCTAAACGAGTGCGCTTGCAAAATGAGCCTATGTACGCTCAGAATAAATTTGATGTGGTGATAATGTAGTGTCACCCAAGTCGGTTAAATTTAATTTTCCAAGAGTTTGTCTACAGTCTCTAGCTATTATACTGGTGCTTTTTGCGCTAGTCGTTAGCCTGTTTCGAGGTTTGCTGCCGCAACTTGATCAAGTTCGATTAGAGTTGGTGGATTACATCTATGAGCAGTATCAAGTCGAGGTTCAGGTCGGCAAATTGCAGGCTGAGTGGCAAGCGTTTGGCCCTGCATTAACGGTAAAGAACTTTGTATTGCCCTCACAAGAGAGTCTCCCGGTTACACTGCTCTTTGAGCAAGTCCACTTTAAATTTGATTTCTGGCAAAGCTTGCTGACAGCAACACCGCAGATTGAAGATGTCATTTTTGATGGTGCCCATGTGGCGGTCGATCTAGACAGACTGGCGTCTAGTTCTACTTCATCAAGCGCCAAGATGGAAACAGACTGGATCTATAAATTGATGCTCGAGCAGCTCGATCGCTTCTCCATCGTTAATGCTCGATTGCAATTGCTGAGTAGCAAGCACCAGTACCGACCTATTTTTATTAAAGATATGAAGTGGCGTAATTCTGCCCAGCGCCATCGTGGTCAAGGTAAATTGTTTTTAGATGAGCAAGCATCCGAGGTTGAACTGCTCTCTTTAAGTGTTGATATTAAAGGCGATGGATATAAACCGGAATCTTTAGTCGGCCAGTTTTATCTTGCTGCTGAGTCGCTTGATATCGGTGAGTGGGCATCACGCCAGCCAGATCCTTTTGATGCTGATAAGAAATTGCAGCTCGAAGGGGTGGTTAATCTTGAGGCGTGGGTTAGCTTGGCCAACAGAGAGATACAGGATGCGACCGTAGCATTTCAGCCTAGCTGGTTGGAATGGTTCTTAAATGACGAAGCGCAAAAGTTTGAAATTAAATCAGGCGCTATGCGTTGGCAGCCTAATGATAGTGGCTGGCAGGTTAGCAGTCATGCTCTTACGTTTGCGACTAATGACGAGAATTGGCCGTTGCCTATACTCAGTGCCAAGCAAGATGGCGATAGTATCGACGCTTATTTAAGCCAGTTAAATCTCGCCACTATATTGCCTTTATTACCACTTATTCCTGGGGTTGATTTGGCCGCCTTAGATGCTTGGCAATCTTTAGATCCCAAAGGGGAAATAGACAACGCTCACTTTCAGTGGACTCGAGCAAACCAACCTCCTAATTTGTCGGCTGATATTCATGGTGTTAGTTGGCAAGCGCATGATGGGATCCCAGGTCTTAGTCCTATTGATGCCAAGTTGGTGGTAACGGGTGAGTCACTCAGTTTTCTGTTGCCTAAGCAGCAATACATTGTCGACTTTGATGATGGTTTTGAGGCTCCTTTAGCGTTAGATGGCGAAGCATTCTCTGGTCTGTTTGATTTCCAAACTTCGGCACTAATATTACCCAAAGTACATTTTAGTAACGCCGATATTTCACTTGATGCCTCAACTCGACTAGAGTTTTCTGATGCCGCTCACATGGCGTTGTTAGCCGAACTTAAGATCAATGATGTTGCCAATGCACATCGCTACTTTCCACTAAAAGGGATGAGTGATGGCTTAGTGACTTATTTAACAGGGGCATTGAAGGCGGGGAAAACTGACGATGCCGTGATCGTGTGGCATGGCGCTTTTAAAGATTACCCTTATGCGCAAAGCGCCGGTATTTTCCAAGCCGGCTTTACACTCGATAAAGCCAATTTTGAGTTCCAACAGACTTGGCCAGCTGTCTCTGACCTCAATCTATCAGCATTGTTTGAGAATGCAGCGATGGATTTGTGGGTCAATAAAGGTCAGTTGATGGATGTGTCTGCAGCGGGTGCCTATATTGGTATCCCCTCTATGAGCCATGAAAGTCTACTGGTGGTAAAAGCCGATTTAGCCACTAAAGCAGCTGCAGCTAACGCTGTTATCCAGCTGTCTCCTTTAAAAAGCTCCGTGGGTTCAACCCTTGATGTGGTGCAGATTAATGGTGATATTACCGGTGAACTTGATCTTAGTATTCCCTTATATGATGGCGCAGATGCTGTAATTAAAGGCACGGTAGATTTTGATAAAACACCTGTTTTTATTAGTGAGCCAGGTATCGCGCTGGAAAGTGTCACAGGGCAAGTTCAGTTCACCAATGATGTGGTGACGGGCAGTGACATTAGCGCCTTGATGTACGGACAACCGTTACAGTTTAGTTTTGATACGGGTAACGTAAATAAAAACTATGCAGTGAATGTTGATCTAGCAGGTCAGTGGCAGCTGGCCAATTTACCCGTTGAGCTTAATAACCCATTGAGTGATTACTATAAGGGCAATGTCGATTGGTCTGGCGGTTTGATGCTTATTTTTGACCCCACAGGCTATCGAATTCAAGCAAGAGTGGACAGTGACCTCATTGGCACTGAGTTTGATTTACCAGCTCCATTTGCTAAATCATCTGAGCAAGCAGCAGCGTTTACAGCCGAGCTTATCGGTGATAATAAACAGTCATCTTTAGGGATTAAGCTCAATAAGCAGCTAGAGTTTTGGGGAGGCTTTGATGTTGAATCTGGTAACGGTTTGGCGCATTTTGATCTGCTCCTCGGCCGTCTATTTAAACCAGGTGATCAACTACGTAAGAAACAGGGACACCTGCAGATAGAACTCGATAAAACAGAATTTTCACCATGGTTACCGATTATTCAGAGTTTTACGGCTAAATCTGAATTACCGACTGACACTACCGTTACTTCTAAGAGCTTTTTCCCACCATTGGTGTCAATTGATGCGAACTTTAATGAGCTTGATTTGATGGGACAAGCGCTTAATGAACTGCATTTTAGCGCGGCACCAACAGAGCATTCTTGGCGTTTTGATGCTACATCAGAGCAGTTTGATGGCAGAATAGATTTTTACCCTGACTGGGTTAAGCAGGGACTTAAAGTTGTAGCCAGTAAACTTTATCTATCGCCAGAAGCTAAACCAGATGAAACTGCGCATTACAAATCCGATACGGTGTTAGCAAATCTGCCACCGCTCGCCGTTGATGTTGATGATTTTATGATGTTCGATCGCCCCATGGGTCACCTTGTATTGCAAGCTACACCTAAAGCTGATACTTACAATATTCAGACGTTGTCAATGACAACTGATGAGGTGAAGCTTCAGGGTAACGGCAGTTGGTCTATCGTGAATGGTGAAAGCTTAACTTCATTTAATTTAACGCTGGATGCAACAAAATTTGATCACCTTTCAAAGCAGCTTGGCTTCGATCCAGGTTTGAAAGATGCACCGACTTCGGTGACTGGAGAGATCTCTTGGCGCGGAGCACCTTATGCATTTTCGCTAGAGACATTAAACGGTCAAATCGGTTTTGAACTTGGTAAAGGACATCTATCTGAGGTCAGTGATAAAGGCGCTCGGATATTCTCGTTATTTAGTCTCGACTCATTACTGCGTAAATTGTCTCTCGATTTTTCCGATGTATTTGGCAAAGGGTTATACTTTGACTCGTTTACGGGGACTTTGAAGTTGGATAACGGGGTGGTAAAAACAACCGATACCGAAATGAAAGCGGTCGCCGGTAATATGCGAGTACGCGGCTATACCAATTTAATGAGCGAAAGCCTGAATTACGATATTCGCTTTGTGCCTAAACTTGCCTCTAGCGTGCCAACCGTTGTGCTACTTAGTACCGGTGGTTGGACATTAGGTCTTGGCGCTTTTGCACTAACGAAAGTATTGGAGCCAGTCATTGAGGTTATCTCCGAGATCCGCTTTAGGTTAACCGGCACCATGTCTGAGCCTAAACTTGAAGAGCTATCGCGTAAGAGTAAAGAGATTGAAATTCCTGAGTCTGTATTGCCTAAAAAGGTTATAGAGCCAACGAGCAAGACAGAGGAGCAGGGCGGCATTATTGAGCCTAATTCGAACCCTACAGAGTTAAGTCCCGAAGTGGAGGGCAGTCAAAGACCTCCATCAGAACCAAACGAACAAATTGCCGTGGAAGCTGCCGCGAGCCCACAAGCTGAAGGCGTTCCAACACAAGCAAATCCAGCTGGCAAAGCGGCTGAGCAATCCAACTTTGAGCCAGTTAGTGGGCAACCCACTTTGAAGTTGATACAGGGAGAGTCTGATGCAAGTGAATCTACTGCAATGTCAAAGCAGTCGCAGCGTAGCCGAGAATCTAGAATTCATCGAGTCGCAGCTTAAACAGCTAACGCGTCAAATTGATAGCCAGCAGCTGGTGGTTCTACCTGAGTGCTGCTTGCTGTTTGGCGGGCGAGAGAGCCAACAGCTAGAATATGCCACCGATGAAGCTCACAGCCAGCTGAAGCATGACTTAGCTGCGTTAGCGTCGAAATACAGCATAGTGCTAGTCGCTGGCAGTATTCCTATTCTGGCTGAAGACGGCCGTATCTATAACCGCTGCTATGTATTCGACACCGATGCTAGCATATTGGGTTTTTACGATAAGCTGCATCTATTCGATGTAGAGGTGTCTGATGGCACCAAGCAGTATCGTGAAAGTGATGCGTTCTGCCCTGGTAAACATATCACGGTCGTTGACACTCCCTTTGGTAAACTCGGCTTGTCGATCTGCTACGATATCCGTTTCCCCGATCTATTTAGAGCGCTACGTGAAGCCGGGGCTGAAATTATCGCACTGCCAGCCGCCTTTACTAAAGTGACAGGCGAAGCGCATTGGCAAGTACTGCTGCAAGCTCGCGCCATCGAGACTCAATGTTTTGTTTTAGCCGCAGCGCAATGGGGAGTTCATAATGATGGTGGGCGTGAAACTTGGGGGCAAAGTATGATTATTGGCCCGTGGGGAAATGTTATTGCTGAAAAGCCGACTGGAACGGGCTGGCTTAGTGCAGAACTGGATATGAGTGAGTTGGTAGATGTTCGCGCTAAAATGCCAATAATCAACCATAATCGTTTTCAGTCACCGAGATTGAGCGAGTAAGCTTAAGCTAAAACTAATTGGCTTTAGCATGTAATATTAAATCATATAGAGCTGCTTATTGTTAAGCGCCTTTTAAATAGAACTAAATTTGGTCGAAGAGAGAGAATTGATGTCATTTTTAACCCAAGTTGGACAAAGTCTTCTGCAAGATGGATTAGCAATAGATGATCTACAAAGCTATTTGAAGCGTATCCATGAGCACAAGATTGATTTCTCTGATCTTTATTTTCAAGGTAGTCGCCACGAGTCTTGGGTGCTAGAGGATGGCATTGTTAAAGATGGTAGTTTTCATATTGAGCGTGGCGTGGGTGTTAGAGCTATAACCGGTGAGAAAACCGGTTTTGCCTACGCTGATGAAATCAATCCAACAGCTTTAGAAGCAGCAGCAACCGCAGCGCGTGGCATTGCGCTCTCTGGTGGCAGTGGCAAAGTGAACGCTTGGAAGCAGCAACATGATAAAGCGCTTTACCTTAGTGCGGACCCTATCGCAGCGATGGAAGAGGTTAAAAAAATCGCCCTTTTAAAAGAGGCTGATGCCTATATTCGTAGTCTTGATGAACGGATCATTCAGGTGGTTGTGAGTTTATCTGGGGTGCATGAAGAGATATTAGTTGCAGCCAGTGATGGAACTTTAGCGGCCGATATCAGACCCTTGGTTCGTTTTAATTGCAGTGTCATTCTACAAGAGGGTGACAAGCGCGAGCGCGGTGGCTCTGGTGGTGGCGGGCGTCATAGTTACGATGTATTGCTGGCTGATGGCGACGATGGTCTACCCTATTGCTTTGCGTTTGCACGAGAAGCTGTGCGCCAAGCGCAAGTTAATCTTCAAGCGATAGATGCTCCTGCGGGTGAAATGCCAGTGGTATTAGGCGCAGGTTGGCCCGGGGTTTTATTGCATGAAGCAGTAGGTCATGGCTTAGAAGGTGACTTTAACCGTAAAGGCAGCAGCGCCTTTAGCGGCAAAGTTGGCCAGCAAGTGGCCTCTAAATTGGTTACTGTAGTTGATGATGGCACTATTGCCGATCGTCGTGGCTCATTGAGTATTGATGACGAAGGCACACCAACACAGAAGACGGTACTAATTGAAGATGGGATCTTAAAGGGCTACATGCAAGATAAGCTTAATGCAGGCCTGATGGGTGAACGTTCGACTGGTAATGGTCGCCGCGAATCTTATGCACACCTACCGATGCCACGTATGACTAACACCTACATGGAAGCAGGGGATTCCGATCCGGAAGAGATCATTAAGTCTGTTAAAAAGGGGGTTTACGCACCTAACTTTGGTGGTGGTCAGGTCGATATAACTTCAGGAAAGTTTGTCTTTTCTGCTTCTGAAGCCTATCTTATTGAAAACGGTGAAATTACCCAGCCAATTAAAGGCGCAACCTTAATTGGTAACGGCCCTGAGTCAATGAGTCAGATTTCGATGGTCGGCAATGATCTAGCACTGGATAAAGGTGTCGGAGTTTGTGGTAAAGATGGCCAAAGTGTCCCTGTAGGGGTTGGTCAACCGACTCTTAAACTGGATAAACTGACCGTTGGTGGTACAGCTTAATAAACTTCTGTAGAAGCAAAATATTCAAAGTAAACTAGGATTTAGTAGTCAGTCATTGCACTAGATCCTAGCGCAATGACTGTTAGCAATGATACCATCCGCACATTAAATAGAGTATAAGCTCTAGAGGTGCCAATGAAACGTTCGCTTTGTGCTATTTTGTTAGTTTTTCCGCTGTCGATACAAGCTAAGCCTATAGCCTTTGATCAAGCTTGGCAGCAGTTGCTCCAAGTGAGTGATAAGTTGCAAGCTGGTACGCAAGAGGTCAACCGCGCAGAGGCTGAGCGTGTTGCTGGTGAAGATATGAACCTGCCCTCAGTCAGTATTAAGGGCAGTTATACTCGTTTAGAAAAACCGATTGAATTGGATTTGCGCGACCTTAATCCTCTCGCTTCACTCGATCCTGCTACCTTACCGCCGGCTTTAGGTGGAGCACTTGCTGGGATCCCTGGTTCCTTGTTTATCACTCCTTTTACTGAACAAGATATTTTCCGTTCGAGCTTACAGGCGATGTGGCCAATCTATACCGGCGGAAAAATCACCGCTGCACAAGCGATTCATGAAGCCCACGTTGCCGAGAAAGAGGAACAGCTAAAGCTTACTACTCGCGACCTATTCGTCAGCCTAGTCGATCGCTATTACGCTGTAGCGGTAACTGAAACACTCGCCAAGACTCAAAAGCAGCTGGTTGATTCTCTCACATTACATGCATCTCACGCTCAAAAACTTGAGCAGCAAGGACAGATTGCCAAGGTAGAGCGGCTCAATGCGCAGGTTGCACTAGAAAATGCCAGAGTGAGTTACGGCAGCGCCAAGCGTCAAGCTGAAATGGCAATGATCGCACTGTCTCGGATGTTGCATGAGCGTCAAGTGGATGCGACTTCGCCGATGTTTATGATAAAGAGTGCGCCGTCTCTGCCTCAACTGTCTCAACTGACCATGAATCAACACCCTGCTTTGAAGCTGTTAGCTGCAAAAGAGGATCAAGCTCAGGGACTTATTAGTGTCGAGAAGGGCAGCTATTATCCTACTGTGTTCCTTTACGGTAATTACACACTTTATGAAGACGACAGCTTGTTCTCCAAGGTAGAGCCTGATTGGATGGTTGGTGTTGGGGTAAATATCCCTCTTATTAGCCGAGATGGCCGCAGCGGCAAAGTGGAAGCGGCTAAGAGTGCACTATTGCAGGCTAGATACACTAAAGCGCAAACCCAACAAGATCTAAACCTATTGCTGGAACAAAGCTACCGTCAATTGCTGCAAGCGCAAGAGGAAGTTGTTTCGCTAAATACCTCGCTGAGTTTGGCGGAAGAAAATAAACGTTTGCGTGATATCGCCTTCAGGCAGGGGTTATCCACTTCTATTGAAAAAGTGGATGCAGAGCTTAAGCTCACCGCGGTAGAAACCCAACAACTTGGCGCGCAATATCGCTACGTACAAGCTTATGCAAGACTGATGGCGATTAGCGGTCAGCTAGATGAATTTATTGGAAGAAGCCTTCAGCAAGGGGAATATAATGCGCACTAATCGCATCTTAGCTGCAATCACAATGATTGTGCTCATTGGGATACTCGCTTACGGCTTAGTATTAGCTTATACGCCGAAATCTCAAGTGTTACAGGGGCAGATAGAAGCTCGCGAATATAATATCTCATCTAAAGTCCCTGGCCGTGTTGAGCAAGTGTTAGTTCGCCGAGGTGATATAGTCAATCAAGGTGACTTGTTATACGCGATCTACAGCCCAGAGTTGCAGGCTAAGCTGATGCAAGCAGAAGGGGGCCGTGATGCAGCTAAAGCTATGCAGCAAGAAGCTGACAATGGCGCGCGTAAACAGGAGGTTATGGCGTCAAAAGAGCAGTGGTTGAAGGCACAAGCGGCTTCCAAGCTTGCCAGCACCACCTTTGATCGTGTTGAGGCGCTGTTTAACGAAGGTGTAATGGCAAGACAGAAGCGAGATGAGGCCTTTACTCAGTGGCAAGCTGCCAAGTATACCGAACAAGCTGCATTGGCTATGTACCAGATGGCTGATGAAGGTGCTCGTGATGAAACTAAAGCTGCAGCAGCAGGTAATGCCCTTATGGCTGAAGGCGCGGTAAATGAAGTTAACGCCATACTTGCCGATAGCCAAATGCGCTCACCCAAAAATGCTGAAGTGAGCGAAGTTTTACTGCAAGCTGGTGAACTCGCACCAAGCGGTTTTCCTGTTGTTAGTCTAATCGACATGAGCGATGCCTGGGCAGTATTTCAAATTAGAGAAGACCAGCTGAAACTGGTTAAACAGGGACAAACATTGTCATTAACTATCCCTGCTTTAGGACGTGATGTAGAGTTTACCGTTAGCCATATTGCGGTGATGGGTGACTTTGCCACTTGGCGCGCAACGGAAAGTGGCCATGACTTTGATATGCGCACTTTTCAAGTTGAGCTACGCCCCAGTGAAGTGATTACTGACCTAAGGGTTGGTATGTCAGTTCTATTTGCTCTATAACCCAGTGTAGCCCGAGGCTTTTGCTTTGATGACAATGCTAAAAAGAGAGCTTGCTGCCTTAATGGATGATCCTTGGCAGTTGGCACTTATCAGCTATATCCCGCTACTCAGCATTATCGGTTTGTGGCTACTTTTTAGTGCCGGGCTTCCGAGACAACTGCCGGTGGCGGTGGTCGATTTGGACCAAAGCCAAGTTTCCCGTGCCTTAGCTAGGCAATTACAAGCAAACCCTGTTACAAAGCCTATCAGTTATACCGATCTTGCAAGCGCAGTTGAAGCGATGCAGCAAGCAGATGTTTATGCCTTGCTTGTACTGCCACACGGCTTTAAACGAGATCTGCTGACAGGTGAAAGCCCCACCATCGATATTCGATATAACAGTCAATTTTTGCTGGTAGGTAAACTACTTTCAAGTCAGCTGCAAGCCAGTATGGCTGATGGATTAAAACCGTTAGCGGCAATCAAGCAGTTGGCAGCGGGTGTGCCTAAAGCAAAAGTCGCCGTTAATTTAAGTCCAGTGAGTAGCCAAACAACCGCGTTGTTCAATCGCAATAACAACTATGTCGGCTTTTTGGTGCCGCCGGTGCTTATTGCGCTATTACAGCTGGTCGCAATGATGGTGTTTGCCAATAGTTTGAATCGAGAGCTACGCTGGAATACCACTTCAGAATGGATGGCATTGGGGGTGTGGAAAGGGATCGCGGCTAAGATGCTGTTTTATACTCCACTCGTTTTATTGCACGGTGGCTTTATTCTGGCGCTCATCTATCTGTATCTAGGTTTACCAATTGAGGGTAGCATTGCGCTGTTGTTAGTGGCGCAATTAATCATGTTACTTGCCGTTTGGCTGATGGTACTGTTGATCTTCTTTGCACTTAAAGACAGCGCTCGAGTGATAAGTTTTTGTACCGCGATGTTTGCGCCCGCGTTTGCGTTTATGGGGGTAACGTTCCCAACCCATGAGATGCCTGAACTAGCACAGTGGTGGCGAGTCATTATGCCTACTAGTCACTATATTGAAACCCACGTCGCCATTGTTAGTTATGGTCAAGGTTGGTTAGCCACATTGCCACAGGTTGCCAGTTATTGGGGTTATTTATTGCTGCTTATACCTATTAGTTTTCTAGCAAAGAAAGGGTTTGAGTCAACTGATGATATTGCGATAGCAACGACCCAAGAGGAGAGTTAGCATGAGTTTTTTACAGCTTATTCTCGCCGAGTTGAAAGCAATATTAGCAGACAAAACCATAGTGCTAACTGTATTTGGTGGTGTGCTTTTTTACGCTATCCTCTATCCGTTACCCTATCTCAATCAAGTGCCTACCGACCAACAACTGGTGGTGGTTGATCACGATAATTCGTCATTAAGTCGACAGCTTATCCGCCATGCTGATGCCAGTGCTAAAATTAAAGTGATTGCCAAATTAGGCTCCATTGATGAGGCAAAAAGCTGGATAGAAACTGGCAGGGCACACGGTCTGCTGGTTATTCCTGCAGATTTTAGGCGTGACCTGATACTCGGACGTGGGGTAACACTGAGCTATGGTGGTGATGCGAGTTACTTTCTAATTTACTCTGCTGTTGCTGAAGGATTGATTGCTGCGGGTCTTGATGCTGGTAAAAATATTCAACGTTTAGGTCTACTAGCACAAGGTAGCGGTGCACAAGCGGCAGATAGAAGCCTTGATGTCGTTAAGCTCAATAGTATTCCAGCTTTTAACCCGAGTTTAGGTTATACCCCTTATATTGTGCCTGGACTGTTCTTACTGATTTTGCATCAAACACTGTTGATAGGTACCAGTATTCTAGGAGCCAGCCAGTGGCAACAAGCTGGTTACTGGCAGCAGGTTAGCCCGCTTAAATTGATATGTGGTCGGATGGCAGCTTTTATGGTGATTTATAGCCTGCTAACCAGTTTTTATGTTGGCTATTGTTACTATTGGTACGACGTAAGTTTACAGGCAAGTTTTAGTCAAGTGGCGTTACTGTTATTGCCATTTTTGCTGGCAACCACAGCAGCAGGAATTGCATTTAGTAGTCTATTTACTCGACGTGATTTGCCGACGCAGGTGTTACTGCTAATCTCTATGCCTATTCTATTTGTATCGGGTTTTGTATGGCCAACGGCCTTGATCCCTGAATCTGTGGTGGCGGTGTCGCAAGTTTTCCCCGCAGTGCCCGGTATAATGGCGATGTTAGAACTCAATCAAATGGGCGCCTCTTGGCAAAGTATCATGCCGCAATGGCTGCAGCTGTGGGCGATGGTAGCGATATATTTTACTTTCGCCTATTGGGGCACAAAGAGGCGTTTAACCACCGTAATCGATGATTAAGGGGGAATGCGTTAACAGCTCAGTGATAATCGGAGCTGTTTAACGTTATAAAAGTTGAGCTCGTATGCTATTAAAAAGCCCGCTGCAATAAGATTGCAGCGGGCTTTTTTTAGCTTTACTCAAAACAGCTTGAAGCTTAAGTTCCTGTTAGCTCAACACTAAAGCCAATTGTCGACTTAACTGCTTTAGGGGTCAGTACCTCAATTGAAATTGTACTGTTTTTAGCGGGTTCGCCAGTGCTTGTGGGATCTATATCATTGGTCAAAGTGAAGCCTGTCGTCGTGCCACCAATACTATTACGGTTAGGCACCACGTATGCATCAGCGGTCAACTCACCTTGACTTGCTGTGGTATTGAGGGTGGTGTTCGCTGGCATTATTTGGTCGGCGCTATCAAAGAAACGGATGCTAAATGTAGACGATGCACCTGCTGGAATCGCAGTCGCTGCGATAGTTGAATCACCATCAGTATAAATCACATTACCATCTTGGCTAATTTCAAAATGGGCATCTGAGCCAGACATAGTTAAAATCAGTGCTTTACGGATATAAGTCTTGTTAGCTAAACCTTCACCACATAAGCTGACGCTGTCACACTGAGGGCCGTTGAATTTTCCATCGGCTGCCGTGTAACTATCTTTGGCTGCAGTATTAAAGTAAGGTTCGCCAGAGGTATAAGTATAAGATTCATCATCATCTCTGAATGCATCGCCAAGGTCGCTAAAACCACCCGCATGGTAAGTTTCAATGTCCATACCGTTGCCTGAACAAGCCACGGCATTGCCATCTCTATCCAAACAGGCTAAAGCCACTGAGCCACCGTCGGCATCATCAAATATGTTATTACCATTGGTATCGAAAAAAGTTTCGTGACCAAGCGCGTAGGCCAAAATAGTAATACGGTGATCTGGCACTCTTGGGCTGGCAGAGGTCCATTCAACACTACAGGCACCATTTACAGTTAAACAACTAGAAACAATTTGCCCGCCTTCAGCGGTAAAGTTAATCGTGGTGTCATCGGGTGCTGGGTTACCAAAGCTGTCTGAGGCGTAGGTGGTAATAGAGACTTTCTCGCCATTGAAATCCCCCGCTTCTGGATTGGATATTGATGCCGATGCGCTAAATCCAAGTTGTTGCGGTAAACCTGTATTAATACTCAATTGCTCTGACTGTGTCGTGACGCTCTCATCATCAGAACCAATCGCTGTTGCAAGCACGCGTACAGGGGTTGGAATTGTGCCGGAGAGTACGCTGGCGCTGACCAATCCACTAGAGTTACTGGTATTGCTAATCGTTGTATTGCCATTAGAGAAGCTAATCCCACCGACACTCGTATCGAGAGAGAAGTCGACCTGTTGCTGAGCAATAGCCTGACCATTAGCGTCTGAGACCTTGAAGGTGATCAGTGACGATTCACTTGAACCTGTGCCCCCTGTTCCTTTAATGCGGATTGAAGTCGGTTCTGCGGACACAAAGCTTAAGTTTGCTAGGGTTTGGCTGGCGAGTGAGAAATCAAGGTTGGCACTAATGCTCTGGTTGCCTGCAACCACTGTTGCAGTGATTTGGTCATCGCGTTCGCTATTACCGCTACAACTGCTGTTCTGGAAAGTAGAGCTTGCAGTGCCTGAAAGAGATGTCACCGGTGAGTCGATACTGGCGCTATTACTTAATACACAGCTTGAGCTGAAACTAACACTGGTAGGAGTTTGTAGCCGAGTGTAGCTGCCATCATCGTTTTTTGTTGCTAAATCAGCAGTGACACCGAAGGTGCCGCCGGCGCTAACCATGTACTTGCCATCAACGAGTGGTAATGTTGTGGCTAATTGGTTTTCTGTAAAAGTTGCACCATCAGCAGAGAAACTACCGATAACAATGATGCCATCTTCACTGACAGCATCCTTTGCTAAAACTTCATAAAGTCCAGAGCTTTGGTAGGTTTTACCGTCACTCTCTAGCGTTACCGTCATGTTGGCCGCACCGAGTTCACTTTCTGTTGGGGTATAACTCACTTGAGCGATACCGTTTTCTTTAGTGAGTGCAGAACTTGGAGTTAGATTAACGCTACCCGCTACAAAAGTTGCCATTTTACCGGCAACGCCTAAGCCTTGTTCATCCAAAAACTGTGCTTGCAGTTGTACTGTCTCTTCAGCTTTGAATTGAGTCACTATGGTAGTGCCATTAATGATGGCGCTGTTGAGACTAAATGTTGGCTCTGACGGCGATGTGGCTGAGGTAAATTCGAAATTACGAGTGCCACTGGCAGTATCTTCATTTTCAGAGAAGTTTGCAGTTAGAGTGCCTGCACCTTCAGTTACAGCTGAATTACTAACAATGACTTCGGCTAGACCACTGCTGTTGGTCAGTTTTGTAGCCGCTGAAAGCTCGCCAAAGCTGGTTGAGAAGGCGATCAGCTTGCCATTACGGTTACTGCCATCTTGCTTAAGGTGAGCGACTGCACAGAATGAACTATCGGCACTGAAACTAAGTGCATCAGTGGTTTCTGCACATTGTCCATCAACCACAGTTTTATAGCTTAAAGACAGGCTATAAACACCGCCATTATCGGTATCTTCATTATCGCCTGAAGCGCCATTACAACCACTTAAGGCAGATAAACATAAAAGAGTAACAGGGAGGGCGGCCAGCTTTTTGGTGAGGGGCATTCGCAAATTCCTTGTGCAACTATATACAGTAATGTTTGAAGGGGAGTTGTGTAGTCATATATAGGTCTATTTCCACCCTATTTGACCCAAAAAATAGCTCTCTGAATAAACTACTTATTCAGGGAGCTAATGTCTAGATTAGTCACGCTTATTCTGTGATTTCGTTACGTAAATATTTACTTAACTCTTTCGCTGTTTTCGACAGAGTAATATCAGCATTTTTAGTCAGTTCTTTCTTTGCCTGACGTACAAACTGACGTAACTTCTGTCTATCAAGCTGTGGATGCTTCTCTATTAATGCTTGAATCGCAGGATCGCCTTCGTTCAGCAGCTGATCACGCGTCTTGTCTGCAACGTTAGTTTTAGCACTTTCATTGCTGTTTTGATTCAATACATTTTTCATTGCGAGCTGTAGCTCTTCAATGTCAACGTAGCGCATCAACTTACCAATATATTGCAGGTGACGACGATAGGCTTCAGTATTGATCTTAATCGTCTTCGCTTTTAATACGTTGTCATAAACTATTTCATCTAGATTGAGTCTCTCAATCTGACTTTTACTAAGTAAAATCAATTTTTTACCTAGTTCTTGATAGATGACGATTTCACGCTTAGCATCTGCTCTGCTTTCGTAATCATCATTTTTGTCATAGGGCTGGTGGAAGTGTTCTGAGTCACCGACAATCTTCATATCTTAAATCTCTTACAAATACTAAGATAATAATAACATTTATAAAGCCAGTTGACCTGTCAATTTTTGGCCTAACCTAATTAGGGCGATCTAAAAGCTAAAGTTATTTAATGTGATTGGTTTTTGGGTTTGTTATGCTTATGTCATTACCGATTATTGAAGAGTAGATTTGTGTCCTCACCTAGCATTGATATCGAATTAGTTCCCCTTAAAGACGCTGTTTCAATAGCGTTGGAATATGCCAAGACCTTAGGCACTTCAGGTGCAGAAGTTGCAATTAGCAAGCAACAAGGCCTTTCCGTTTCAACTCGTATGAAAGAGGTTGAAACGGTAGAGTTTAATAAAGATGGTGCTTTGGGGATCACGCTATTTAGAGATGGTTGCAAGGGCAGTTCTTCAACCTCAGATCTTAGCCCTGCGGCAATTAAACAAGCGGTAAAAGCGGCTGATGATATTGCTCGCTTTACTTCTGCAGACCCTTTTAATGGCCTTGCTGAAAAGTCACTGATGGCGAAGGAGTTTCCTGATCTTGACCTCTATCATCCTGAGACTGTTTCGCCTGAAGAGTTAACGCGTATTGCGATTTTGGCTGAAGAGGCTGCTCTTGATGCTGATGATCGCGTGCAGATATCCGATGGGGCTAGCGCTAACGCTCATTCAAGTGTCAAAGTTTATGGCAATAGCCATGGATTCCTACATGGTTATTGCAGCTCTCGATATAGTTTAAGTTGTGTCGCTATTGGTGAAAACGATAACGGTATGCAGCGAGATTATGACTATACCGTCGCTAGAAAATACGCTGACTTGTTAGCGCCTGAATTGGTCGGCAAGAAAGCGGCTACCAAGACAGCAGGCAGATTAGGTGGCCGTAAACTTGCTACCACAGAGCTACCAGTGCTGTTTTCGCCTGAAATCGCTACGGGCTTGATGGGGCACTTAGTTGGCGCCATTAGCGGTGGCAGTATTTATCGTAAATCCAGCTTTCTGTTAGATGCGGTTGATACCCAAGTCTTTCCTGATTGGTTTAGCATTGAGGAGCAACCACTGCTTAAAGGAGCATTAGCCAGTGCTGCCTACGACAGTGAAGGTGTAGGTACTCAAGAGCGTAAAATTATCGACAATGGTCGTTTAGCAACGTATCTGCTAACAAGTTACTCGGCTAGAAAGCTTGGACTGACCAACACCGGTCACGCGGGTGGGATTTATAATTGGACATTGTCATCAACTGGGCAAACATTTGATCAACTCGTTCGAGAGATGGGGACTGGTTTGATTGTCACTGAAGTGATGGGGCAAGGGGTTAATACGGTGACTGGTGATTACTCACGAGGCGCTGCAGGCTTTTATGTCGAGAATGGCGTTATCTTGTACCCAGTGGAAGAGATCACCATTGCTGGTAATTTAAAAGATATGTACAGCAACATTGTCGCAGTGGCAAAAGATAGAGATCTTCGCTCATCAATTCGCACAGGCGGAATTTTGATGGATAAAATGAAGATCGCTGGTAGTTAGGTTATTCGTTTTTGCGAGCTATCCCCCGTTATACCTGAAGAAAAAGGCTTCCTCTGGAAGCCTTTTTTGTGGTTATCTTTTGCTGTGCGCCTGTTCACTCTCTTGCCAAAAGCTATTGAGTGTTTGGAGTAGCTGGTCATTGCTAAGAATGCTGACATGATCTTCATTTAATCCATAAACTTTGACAGCTCGTTGTTGCGCTTTATCGCTGAGTTGGCTCTCGAGGCTAATGACACCATCGCTGCTCTCTTGGTTTAGAATTCCACTCATCTTATAACCAAAAATTAGCAGATGTGGCGGTGTTGTAGAGTGAAGCTCACTGCTAGAGAATAGCTTGCCAATAAAATCACTACTCGGGGCTAAGTCTCGCCATGCTGGCATGACAACTGGGGCGTAATCAATGCCGCTTTGAGCTGAGCCGACTCCGCCAAAAGGGCTAGATATTGAAGTGAAGCTGGCAATATCATTACAGCCTAATTGGTTTCGGCAAAGATCGAGGTAAGCTTGAGCCACTAAGCCGCCCATACTATGAGCCACTAAGTGCAGAGTTTTTACGTTATAGCGATAGTCGATAATTTTAATCAGGCTGTTAAGGCCATTTGCTAATAACTCAAGCGGTAAACCGCTGGGGTAGTTCATTACCCAAACTTGATACTTCTGTCTATCTATATTGGCAAGCAGTGGTGCAAAGTCTCTGGCTGTTCCGTTCATGCCGTGAATGAAAAGAATAGGCGTTTTATTGCTATCAAACTCATCAAGAAAGAACACGCCACTGTTACCCTCAAACAGGTGAGTAACAGGTTTCCACATACCAAGTTTCGCCGTTTTACGATCGAATTTGTCTTCATTTAGCTGAGCTTTTTCACCTATTTTTGCAGGGCTAATTTTTACGTCGACTAGGTTAACGAGTGGTCTATCAATCAATGCCGTTGGCGGAGTCCCCTCTGTCTTGCTGAGCGTTATTGTAAGATCAGTGTCATGGCTATTTACGGCTAATTCAGTAATAGCAAAAGCTTCACCAACCTGAAAGCGCAAGTCATGGTTTACATCGTTGAAAGTAAAAAGATACTTGCTTAGAGCATCGGTTGTTACAGTGATCTGTTGGTTGCCAATAACAACTTCGTAGCCATCGATAGTCTTAGCATCGACTTGCTGCAGCAGCACTAACACAAAAGATCCCACTTGATGCTCAGGCTCGATATTAACCTGATACTCGACATAGACCTGTTCCAGCATGTCGACCTCTTTGGCTAGATCTCGAAAATTGGCACAGCCGCTGAGAAAAATCATCAGTGCTACAGTTAAAAATATTTCCTTTATTTTCATTGCTATGACATGAATACAATTTTGAAAATCATATAGATAACTTAGCAGTAAACGGATCTAAAGCTCAATTTTCACGACTATTTCGTTACTTTTTCAAATTAAAACTTGAATATATGGTAAATCGTATATATCATTTTTCATATATCTAGTCTCTAATACTTATACTCTTCGGGTAATGAAAATGAAACCTTTAACGTTTTTTAAGGCGATGGCCGACGACACTCGACTGCGTAGCTTATTGCTGATCCAGGCTGAAACAGAGCTTTGTGTTTGTGAGTTGATGACGGCGCTTGATGAGATCCAACCTAAAATATCTCGCCATTTGGCACAGCTGCGCAAACTGGGATTATTGGTTGATAGACGTCAAGGTCAATGGGTTTTTTATCGAGTTAATCCGGAGTTACCAGCGTGGGCAAGCGAGATCCTAACGACCTTAGCAAAGCAGCAAAATGAGATTATCAAAGACAATTTAAGTCAGCTTAAGCAAATGGGCGATCGTCCTGAACGCATTAAAACATGCTGCTAACAGGCTGCTATTTTTATTCTGTTTCACTATTTTAAATTTAGGTCAGATGTTATGGGTATTTTTGAGCGTTATTTAAGTGTTTGGGTTGGGCTAGCAATTGTGGCTGGTGTGGTTTTAGGGAACTTATCTCCAGGCTCTTTTGCCATAGTTGCAGGGCTTGAATATGCCCATGTTAACTTGGTCATCGCAGTCCTCATTTGGGTGATGATATACCCGATGATGGTGCAGATCGATTTCTCAGCGGTAAAAGATGTCGGCAAGAGCCCGAAAGGATTAGTACTGACCTTGGTGATTAACTGGTTGATTAAGCCATTTACCATGGCGGCGTTAGGCTGGCTATTTTTCAAAGTGTTCTTTGTCGAGTTTGTCGATCCGCAGACCGCCAGCGAATACATTGCTGGTATGATATTACTTGGGGTTGCGCCGTGCACTGCGATGGTTTTTGTCTGGAGCCAGTTAACTAAAGGTGACCCTAATTACACGCTAGTGCAAGTATCGGTGAATGATCTCGTCATGGTGGTCGCCTTTGCACCTATCACCGCACTGTTACTGGGCGTCAGTGATATTCAAGTGCCTTGGGCAACGCTGTTGTCATCTGTTGGCTTGTATGTGGTTTTACCATTAGTGGCAGGCGCTATTACTCGGCACCTTTTACAAAAAAAGGGCAGTGATGCCCAGCTCAATGCATTTGTTGCCAACTTAAAACCTTGGTCAATGGTTGGATTATTAGCAACGGTTGTATTGTTATTTGGCTTTCAGGCTGAAACCATTATTGCGCAGCCGCAAGATATATTTCTCATCGCAATCCCATTAATGATCCAAACTTATGGCATTTTCTTTATCGCTTTTTATGCAGCGAGAAAGCTCAAGCTAACTCATAAAATCGCCGCACCAGCTTGCATGATTGCCACGTCCAATTTTTTCGAGCTAGCAGTCGCCGTCGCTATCTCGTTATTCGGGCTACACTCTGGTGCAGCACTCGCTACGGTGGTCGGTGTGCTCGTAGAGGTGCCTGTGATGTTGTCGCTGGTGGCAATCGCTAATCGCAGCCGACATATGTTTGCTGATGAGGCTTAGGCCGTTATCACAGAATATGGCAGATGCCATATCGGAAATAGTTTTGCACGCTAGTCTTGAGCATGAACTCGATCACTAGTACTACTTACATGATTAAATAACAGGTTAAGAGGGCACTATGACAATCAAAATTGGTATCAATGGCTTTGGTAGAATGGGGCGTTTAGCACTACGTTCAGCTTGGCATCATAGCGATGTAGAGTTCGTACAGATTAATGATCCCGCTGGAGACGCGGCGACATTAGCCCATCTACTGACTTTTGACTCTATCCATGGCCGCTGGTCTGAAGAAGCGACCGCAGAGGGTGAAAGTATTGTTGTTGCTGATAAACGGATCGCAACTAGCCGCAATAATACTATTGAGGCAACAGATTGGTCTGGTTGTGACGTGGTAATTGAAGCCTCTGGCGTTATGAAGACTAAAGCCTTACTGCAAGCTTACTTGGATCAAGGTGTTAAAAGAGTTGTGGTTACTGCACCTGTTAAAGAGGAAGGGGTGCTTAATATTGTTATGGGAGTGAATCATCAACTTTATAACAAAGATATCCATCCGATTGTGACCGCCGCATCTTGCACCACTAACTGCTTGGCGCCAGTGGTAAAAGTTATTCATGAAAAAATAGGTATAAAGCACGGTTCGATGACAACCATTCATGACATTACCAATACGCAGACGATTCTAGATGCCCCCCATAAAGACCTTAGGCGCGCACGTGCTTGCGGTTTGAGCCTCATCCCGACAACAACTGGCAGTGCTACGGCGATTACTCATATTTTCCCTGAGTTAAAAGGTAAGTTAAACGGTCATGCAGTGCGTATTCCTCTTGCCAATGCCTCGTTGACCGATTGTGTATTTGAAGTTGAGCGCGATACTACTGAAGCTGAAGTTAATGCGCTGCTGCAACAAGCGGCACAGGGTGAGTTAAAAGACATTCTAGGCTTTGAAGAGCGTCCTTTGGTTTCAGTCGATTACAAAACTGACCCTCGTTCGAGCATTATTGATGCACCATCAACCATGGTTGTTAATGGCACGCAAGTTAAGCTCTATGTGTGGTACGACAATGAGTGGGGTTACGCTAATCGCACCGCAGAGCTGGCGATTATGGTCGGTCAACAAGATCAGGAATAGCCTGGCCGCCAAAGAGTAGGGGCTGTCTGTATATTGCTGAGCTGCTTGATTTCTATTGGTCAATGATTACTGTGGTTTTTGAAAAAACTTAGGTTGATAAAAGTGTTAGAAAAATATCGTGCTTTACCTGAAAGTGTTCGGCAGTACTTGTTAGTTACTGCTAACTACTGGGCCTTTACACTCACCGACGGTGCGCTGCGTATGTTGGTAGTGTTGCACTTCTATGACCTAGGTTATACACCTCTTGCCATTGCAATGCTGTTTCTGTTCTATGAGATTTTCGGCGTTATCACCAACCTAGTCGGTGGTTGGTTAGGCGCGCGTCTGGGACTTAATCGCACTATGAATATAGGCTTGGGGCTGCAAATTGCCGCATTATCTATGTTGTTGCTACCAACCGCTATGCTGACCGTACCTTGGGTGATGGCAGCACAGGCGCTTTCTGGGATAGCTAAAGATCTCAACAAAATGAGCGCCAAAAGTGCGATAAAGACTCTGGTACCCAAAGATGCCGAAGATAAACTTTATCGTTGGGTAGCCATGCTAACAGGCTCGAAAAATGCTTTAAAAGGTGCTGGCTTCTTTCTCGGTGGAGTGTTGCTCACAGCGGCAGGCTTTACTGGTGCAATAGCGATTATGGCTGCTGCTTTGCTAGTGGTCTGGCTTTGCAGTCTAGTCAGTTTGAAAGCTGATTTAGGTAAAGCGAAATCTAAGCCTAAATTTACCCAAATTTTTTCTAAGAGCGACAAGGTCAATATTCTCTCTGCTGCAAGACTATTTTTATTTGCAGCCAGAGATGTTTGGTTTGTGATTGCACTGCCAGTGTTTCTTGCCAGCCAACTAAATTGGGATCATAGCAGTGTTGGCGCTTTTCTCGCGTTGTGGGTCATTGCTTATGGGATGGTGCAATCGATAGCGCCATCGTTCACGGCTAGAAAATCAGCCCCTGATGGCAGAATTGCAACAATCTGGGCTGGGCTACTGTCATTGGTTACCGCATTATTAACTCTGGCAATCTATACCGCTTGGGTCGCTCCCCAAGTGGCTCTAATTGTTGGCTTGTTGGTCTTTGGGGCCGTATTTGCGATCAACTCTTCACTGCATAGTTATCTTATAGTCAGTTACGCAGGGGATGATGGTGTCTCTCTCGACATTGGTTTTTACTATATGGCGAATGCAATGGGAAGGCTTATTGGTACCATATTGTCTGGCTGGGTATATCAAGTTGCTGGGCTTGGGGCGTGTTTAGCTATTTCTACAACCTTCTTACTGCTGACTTGGCTTATCTCTTTTAAGTTACCAAGAAAGTAATCAATCACTAACATCTAATAGCGTCATTGGACGCTAGTATCATAATCTTCAAGCGCCTTTCTCTCATGTGGCCTTTTCAAAGGTGAACATTTCGTTGTACTCTGTTTGTTCGATGTATTTTGTTGACTTAAGTCACGTTACATTAGGGCCTTTTGACCTTGCTCTTGTTATGGGGAAGATCAAAAAGCCCTACATAAAAATAAAACGATAAAAATAACTATAAATAATCTGTATCAACGAGGTTTGAATGGAAGCTATTACTGAATTTGTTGGCATGATCAACGGTGTAGTATGGGGTACTCCTATGCTAGTCATGATCTTAGGGGTGGGTTTATTCCTCACCTTTGGTTTACGCCTAATGCCAATCTTAAAACTGGGCACTGGTTTTAAACTGCTTTGGTCAGGCCGTATTCCTGATAAAGACAAAAACATGAAAGGAGAGATTAGCCCGTTTAACGCGCTAATGACGTCATTATCAGCAACCATAGGTACTGGTAATATTGCTGGTGTCGCTACCGCCATTTTTATTGGCGGCCCAGGCGCGCTATTTTGGATGTGGTGTACGGCATTAGTGGGCATGGCCACCAAGTTTGCCGAAGCTGTATTAGCGGTTAAATATCGTGAAGTGGATGACAATGGTAACCACGTGGGTGGCCCAATGTACTACATCAAGAATGGTTTAGGTTCAAAGTGGGCTTGGTTAGGTACAGCGTTTGCTCTATTTGGTTCTCTAGCTGGTTTCGGTATTGGTAATACTGTACAAGCTAACTCAGTGGCCGATGCATTAAGCAGTAACTTTGGCGTTCCGACTTGGGTGACTGGTTTAGTGTTGATGGTATTAGTTGGCGCGGTATTAATGGGCGGCATTAAGCGTATTGCTGATGTTGCCGGTAAGCTTGTACCTATTATGACCATTTTTTATATTGCTGCAGGTATTGCGGTATTGGTGGTATATGCTGCAGAAATTCCTGCGGCATTTGAATTGATTATCCACAGTGCATTTAACCCCGTTGCTGCACAAGGTGGCTTTGCTGGTGCAGCGGTATGGGCGGCAATTCGCTTTGGTGTGGCTCGTGGTGTGTTTTCCAACGAGGCGGGCCTTGGTAGTGCGCCGATTGCACACGCTGCTGCTCAAACTAACAATCCTGTGGCTCAGGGCTTAGTCGCTATGTTAGGTACCTTCATTGATACTTTGATCGTTTGTACCATTACAGGTTTGGCGATTATTGTGTCAGGGGCATGGACATCAGGTGAGAACGGCGCAGCACTCACTTCGTTTGCGTTTTCCCATGCATTCCCGTTAGGTAACTATGTGGTCGCAATTGCTTTGTCAGTCTTCGCATTTACTACTATTTTGGGCTGGAGTTTCTATTGTGAGAAGTGTGTACAGTTCCTGTTTGGTGTTAAAGCGATTAAGCCGTTTAGGATCCTTTGGGTGATCGTTGTGCCTTTAGGTGCAGTCAGCTCATTAGAGTTTATCTGGCTACTTGCAGATACGTTAAACGCAATGATGGCGATACCAAACTTAATCGCATTGGCATTATTAAGCCCTGTGGTGTTTGCGTTGACAAGAGAGTACTTTCTTAAGAAGCGTGAAACGGAAGCTGCTGAGTCGTAGTTTGTAGTATAAGCCTACAATAGACTTGATTCATAAAGCTCCTGGATGTTTTTCAGGAGCTTTTTATTGCGCTTATATCTTTGATATTAAGCCCAGAACTCGTCATCACCCATTGCTTGTTTTAGCTGGGTTCTTTCTAAGTAGGCTTCTAAGCGTTTTTTGACATCTTTCTTGTGCGCTAGATCATCAGCAGCCTTTTTGTTTTTAGGGGCTGTTAACGCTTCAATTTCTGCATCGTTGGGCACAAAATCTAGTATCTGAGCCATCACGAATTCCTCTTTAAGAAGTATCCACTCTCTTGGCATTTTTTTATTGCCGAGTCGTAAGAATGTTATTGATACTTATAGGTTAATAACAGATTTTTTCGTGCTCGCATTGGCATTGTTAACTGCCACATTAGTGAGCGCTTAAGAAGGAATTTAGCAGGCAATTAATTAAAAATATGCGATCTGTGTAACAAAATTACAGTTTGGTCGATTCAATGGTTCTAAATACTACTGAATGCGAGTTTAAGTGAAATTTAATAACGATATATTGCGTAGCTTTAGATTTTATCTCGGCTTGATTCATGTAAGTTTACCACTAAGATAGCGACCTAAGAGAGGTTTTGGCTTGTCAGTGCTGATTATGTATTGAATGAAAATGCAATGGGAGCCAAATGCATAATGCATTCACCTTGCACTAGTTTGCCAAAAACACCCTATGTAGATCGTTTGCTTATAGTTAATCTAGTGATTAGAGAGCGAAACTGTAGCTGTAGCCGAGCAGAACTTTTGCATCATCTTCTTCGAGATCTGTATCGCTAACGATGAAAGATACTGTGCCAAAGTCAGTATCTTTACTGAGAGACAGTGAGTAGTCGGCATAGTTATCGGTGCCATACCAAGCGCTAACCACATCACCCGTTGAATAACCGTAATGAGCAGCAATGGATAAGCTTTCTGAGAGTGGAAAAGTTAAGGTTGTTTGCAAGTAACCCATATCTTTTTCATCGAGTGTTGGTTCGCCTGTGACGTCGCTACCCGCATTCACAACATGGGCGTAGCTGACTTCAATCCACTTCCAGCTAACGGCTGCTGTTACTTCGCCAAAATCAACACTGTCGTCAGCATCAGGGTAGGCGTAGTAAAGATAACTAATATCGTAACCAAACTCGTCCCCTATGCTGCCAGCAAACCCGGCATAGAAGTCAATCTCGTAGCTTGTCTCATTACCAAAATCGACATTGGATGCCCATGTTCCTGCGTAGAAGCCCACATCATGGCTATAATCAATTCCACCTTGAACTGCAACAGCATCATCTGTTTGAGTTATACCGCGCCACAAATAGTTAGATGTTGCACCAATATTGGCTTCAACGGCAGCATGTGCTGAAACACTCAGTAATGCAGTTGTGGTAATAACAGCTGTACCTATTAATAGCTTGTTCATTCTCTTCCCCTAGAATTATCATTTTTGTCATTGTCGTGGAGGATAAAGCAAAGACCAAGCCAGAAATTTTCATGTTATAAAACAGTTGGTTAATTATGCGACTACAATGTCTGTAAGTCGAATTGAATCAATCTAGGGCAGAGGGCACTGGTTTAGTGCAATATTACAGCAGTTCTATTAACTGCATTAAGTCTCTGTTCATACAGTGGGAATTTAAATTGCAGAAGGCAAGGCGAGTTTGAGGTTAATCGCTGTCAGTAGGTCTTCATTGGACTGGCACCTCCTCTATCTGACGGCCAAAGAAGACGGCAATAGCAAATTCTGTACGGAACAAGATAGAGCATTCAGTCATATATCAAGAATGGTTGCAGGCAAGGGGCATAAAAAAACCTCCTTAGAGGAGGTTTTATATTAATCACAGAGATTGTGATTAGTTAACGCTATCTTTAAGCGTTTTACCCGCTTTAAACTTAGGTACTGTAGCCGCTGGGATCTGGATCTCTTTACCAGTCTGTGGGTTACGACCTGTGCGAGCTGCACGCTCTGAAGTTTCAAAAGAGCCAAAACCAACAATAGAGATTTTCTCTCCATTTTTCATCGCTTCTGCAACAGTTTCTTCAAAAGATTTTAATGCACGTGCGGCTTCAGCTTTCGTTAATTCCGCAGATTCAGCCATTTTTGCAACAAGTTCAGTCTTATTCATTTGAATCGTCTCTTCTTTCCGTAGATTTATTTGTTAGTAGCGCTATCTAACATGCCACAAGCTTTTGCATTTGAAAAGCGCTTTAAGCCTATGAAATAGCCTTTAAAGTCAAAAATAGGAACGATTTCTCAATTTTTCTACTCTTCGAGCAGTTGAAACAGGATTTGTTTGACTACTTGAGGCTCAAATGGCTTATCACAAAGTGCATTTACTCCAGCTTGTGACACGTTACTTAGGTGGGTGTCATTAGCTTCTGATGACACCATCAGAATAGGAATGTGAGATTGCTCGCTATCGTTGCGAATAAATTGCGTCAGTGCTAAGCCATCAACACTGGGCATATTGTAATCGGTAATCACCAAATCAAACATCTGTTGCTGCATGAGCTCAATCGCTTCTTGGCCATCTTGCGCTTCGGTAATCATACGTAAACCAAGGTTGGTGATGGTGCGCTTAATGACGTTTCGTGCCATCTTGCTATCATCGACCACCAGTACTCGCAGATCTTGTACATCGAAATGAGTCAGATCTAATTCGTCGTGGCTAAGTAGGTCAATCGTTGCGTTGAGTGCTTTACCAAGATGACTGGACGTAAACGGCTTTGGCAGAATGGCCACAACGCCAGATTGCCGATAGCTTTCTAGCTGCTCTCGACGGCATTCGCTAGAGACTAACATGAACTGAATATCGCTAAATTGTTCTGATGATTTGAGTTGTTTTAGCAGTTCTAGGGCTGTGCCATCCTCAAAATGCATTGCACTGGCAATCAGATCAGGCTGATGGCGTTTAATGATAGTGAGTGCCTGCTGAAGGTTCGTTGCTGTTTGGATCTGTTTGACACCTTCTTGCTCTAATCGATTGGCAATGATTTTTCGCTGAGTATCTGAAGGTTCAACCAGCAGAATCGACAGTTCACTCGGTTGTAAATCGCTCATATATAGCTTTACCACTTGTTATTATTAGTTATATGGTTTGTCCACCGTATTATAGTGCGATGGTCATACTTGTTAAATTGAAACTTATTCTTCTTGTTTTAAGTAATCTTTTGTCTTTTGGCTAAAGGCAATCCAATATTGGAAACTCATGGCAATTAATGCTGAGAAAACTATGGCGCTAATAGGGATATCACGGCCTTGAAAAACCACTTTTACATCTTCCGGAGTAATTTGGTAAGCGATAACCGCTGCAGTGGCTAATGCTAATAGTGCTACGGTTTGAATAGCCAAATATATTTTGAGCACCACAGCAGCCCAATAGCGGCGCATGATAAGGCCGTATAACACCGGGAAAACACCTAAAGTGAACAGGTCATAGGATTGGGTTGTCGCTGTACGCCATAGAGCGGCAAAAGCCAGTAAGACATAGATAAACATTAACACTGCCAGCATGGGGTGAGGCTTCTTCATTGGCTTCCTAACTTTGTTGTATAAAAAAGGTTAACTCTTCGTACAGAGCGCTGTGAGTGTAAAAAAATCAGCGCAATGAGTCCACTTTATCAGCTTGCTAATTGTCATTAGTTTGCTAACTATTTTATCGAGGATTACGCTAGAATAGCGCTATAGCCACCGTATTTTAGAGAGCAAAATGACAGAGTCACAGTTTTGGGAACTGGTTAGCCGTACTTCTCCCACGCAAAATCAAACAGATTTGGCTGAAACGTTGAAACAGAAACTTGAGCCCTTGAGTAATCAAGAGTTGCGTGATTTTGATAAAATCTTTGGCCAACAGATGCGCCGCAGCTATTCATGGACTGTTTGGGGCGCTGCTTACATCATCACTGGTTGTGATTCTGAGTACGCTTTTGCTGAATTTAGGTGCTTTCTGATCTCTCTAGGTAAGGACTGGTACGACAAAGTTGTAGAGTCACCCGACGAGCTTGGGCATTTGACTGAGTGGCCAGAGAAAGATGGCTATGCTTACCCATTTTTAGATGAATATGATTTGATCGCCGGTCAGATCTATGAAGAACGCGTCGATGATGAACTTCCCTATGTGCCATCAGGCCAGGCGTCACCAGCGGGTAAGAAATTCTCTCATAAGAAAAAACAGCTCAAGGCTACTTATCCATTATTGAGTGCCGCTTTTCCGTTTTAAGACGGTAGTAAGAGACAAAAAAACGAGGCAAGGCCTCGTTTTTTTGTATCGCGATATTTAGTCGGTACAAGCGCTAATTTCACTGTCGAAGTCATAACCGTGCGCTTCACATGTTAGCTCCATAAACTCCTCTTCTGAGTCGCTTACCTGCTCGTCAAACTCTGCTTGAAGTTTACTCTCTAGCTCTTGGTCTGATTGAGCTTGCTGTTCTGCAAGGATTTCAAAGTGTCCGTCGACTGCAGCTTGCTCGGCTGGAGTGAAGTCATTGGCACTTGCTTGGCCAATGAAGCTGAATGAGAAAAGTATTGCAGCGATAAATGCCAGACGACCTGAAAACGGTAGTTTTGTAATGTTTGAGTAGTTCATATTTGACTCCAAGTATTAATTAGTGACCAGTATAGGAACTGCTTTCTCTTAACTTGTGCGTATTGCGACTTAGCTAAGAGGTTTTCCTCTGGGGATGCGTTTGCTTGATACGTATGTTATCGAATACTTCATGTACCAAAGCTGAACGAAAAGTGAGCAGAGGGTCGTTTAAGACTTAGAGTTTATAAATATGAATATAAACAAGTGATTAAGTCTCTGCTTGTTTATTTTGAGTAACTGATAATTGTTACGGTTAGAGATTTTTGGATACCAATGCTGTTAACATTTTTATTCGTTAGTCATTGTTTCACAATGAAATCCTTGGCGCATTGAATCAAAACTACAATTAAGGCCGCACTCCCAAGTAGCATTATTCAGTTGTTTAGATTGCTGTTGAGAGAATGCCTTACAGCTAGAGTAATCATCAAAGTTGTCTTTTTTGTCGTATCCTCCCGAATTATAGCCACTCTTATATACGAAAGAGGACCAAGTCTCATAAGATGAGCTTTGTTCTGATTCATTGATACTGACGATAGCCAAGGCTAGGGCAGAAAAAATGACGATCACTAAAATGACTGGAGCAAACTTTTGCATGAAAATATATCCAATTGATATAGGTAGCGAGCTGTTGCTGACAGGATAATATTTAAGCTTGAGAATGCAAACTGTTGCTTCACCCAATTTGTTTAATCGTGAACTGATACAGATTGATGCAACAAATCAGTATGCGCTGTGGTCTACTAATATAAGACTGGCTGAATATTAGACGTTTCATATTAAGCAGTGATTCAGCTAAAGGCGATTATACTTAAGAAATAGAACATACCCTTTGTTTAACCGTGGAGCCAATATATGAATTTAAAACACTTACTCGTTGCAGGACTGATGTTATCAGGTTCGATGGTAACCGCATCAGCTATAGCTGCTGATGAAGCGGTTGAAAACCCGATTACTGAGGATGGTATTGTTAAAGTTGAGTGGCAAGATCCTAAGAGTTTTCGCGATGTTAAATCCAGTGGTGATATTCAATCTCGCTTTGAAGCTCGAACTTTTAAGGAGCTGACTAAAAACCTAAACAAAGAAGCGGCTAAAATTCTTAAGCCGAATCAAAAGTTGGAAATGGTGGTAACAGATCTCGATTTAGCCGGAGATGTGAGACCTACATTTGGGGCGACGACAAATGATTTAAGAGTGGTTAAAGATCTTTATCCACCGCGTATTACCTTTAGCTATAAAATCACTGAAGGTGAGCAAGTAATCATCGCGGGTGATGAGAAGCTGACTGATCTAAACTTTATGTACTCAATTAATAAGACCAATAACAGGCCAAATCGCTATGAAAATGCGATGCTGACTTCTTGGTTAAAAGATACCGTTGCACCTAAGATTTGATTATCGCTAATCATGTTTAGTATTTAAATGCTAAGCAATTCTCTCTTGGTGTAATTGAAATAGGCTAAATGAGCTGCTGGCTTGCTTAGCCTGTTTTTTTGCTTGGGCACTATAGACGGACAACTGATGCTCATTGCAGTTTGATGTGATGAATGGTGGTAATAATCCTGCTGTTAATGCAATTAAGCCGTGATAACAAGTCACCCCTTTTCTATCTTCCGCCAACATGCGTTGCTCTATCCAGTGTTTATCTGAATAAAACAGTGATTTTACCGCTTCAAATTCGTCAATGATGCTGAGTGCTTGCTGCTGAATGTCATCACATGTACTTATGATTACAAAATCATCTCCGCCAACATGACCGACAAAGTTGTCGCTGTTTTGCTGGCGCTGTAATAATCGAGAGACCTCCATGATGACTTCATCGCCACGGCTGAAGCCATAGATATCGTTGTAAGGCTTAAAATACGATAGGTCGAAGTACGCCAAATAGAATGGTTTCTTCTGTTGCTTTAATCGTTGTAACTCTTGCTGGATCGGTATGTTGCCAGGTAAGCCTGTTAACGGATTTGCATGACGTGCGACAGTAATTTTTTGCTCAGTGATTTGTGCTAGCAGATCTTTGGTATGGCCAATACCCAAAAGTCGCCCTTGCTTGAGGACAATAAATTGCTGTGCGACAAGGCCTGTTGATTCTGACGTTAGCCGCTGACTAACCTGGGATAAAGGTTGGTGGGCCTCTATTTGAATGACATTGTTATCGAGAATATTGTCAACAGCTTGATGTTCGTGTAGCGAGCGACCATAGGGGGTGCTGAAAAGTTCGATGACGTGCGAACGTGCAATGAGGCCGATCACCTTATGCCTATCCATTACCACTATCGCCCGTAGGGCCGGCTGTTGACTAAATTGTTTGCCGACAATTTTTAGTTTAGTCCCTGAGTCACAAGTTATCGCGCTGCAACTGAGGCTTTCTGCTGAGTCTGCGAACCGAATGTGATGAGTCATTGGTTCTATATTCGCTTGACGTGGAATGCTTGTTTTTGGTGAGGCTTCGGGACGGCCCAGCAAATAGCCCTGACAATAGATAATGCCCAACTGTTTTAATACTGCGAGCTCCTTTTCAGTCTCAATGCCTTCGGCGATAACTTTGCAACTCAAGTTTTGGCAAAGATCCACGATAGAGCGAACGAACTCCTGTTTAACCGGAGAGGAATCAATCGAATCAATGAAGTGTCTATCAATTTTAACATAATCAGGTGCCAGCTCTGACCATAATCTTAAGCCTGAGTACCCTGCGCCTAAGTCATCAATTGCGGTCAAGAAACCTTGGCTGCGATAGTGATTTAAACAAGACTTTAGCAGGTCGATATCATCGGCAGGGTATTGCTCTGAGAGCTCTATCACGACTTGAGAAGGGTGGATCCCTAAATCCTGCACTAAGCTTAAAGTCAGCCCTTTGGCGTGATTGGGGTCGAGTAGTGCTTTCGGAGATATATTGATAAACAACTTACCGGGCAGCGCGCCATTTTTGAATTGCTGGATAGATATCCGGCGACATAAACTCTCAAGTTCTGACAAACGGCCTTCATAGGCTGCGGTTTTGAATAGCGGCACAGGAGAGTAAAGTGGGCTGTGTTCTGGACCACGGCTCAGTGCTTCAAAACCATGAATTTGGAAAATTGAGATATTACAGATGGGTTGAAAAACCGCGTTGATTTTTTCTCGCTCGATTATTTTAGCGAGTTCATTTTTGAGATCTATTGCGGTCATATTATCTACCTAATATCTAATACTTAGTCTCTAAGAGGCAGAAAATTATATGACGTTAGAATGACATTTAGATGACAGAAATCAATCCATTAACAAATTAGTAGCAACCGATGACCTCTATGCGCTAAGTTTGGTTGCTATGCCATTAATGGACTGTTCTTGCTGTTAAATTATTTGGCGTTAGATTTAAAAGCCTGCATAGTTTGCAGTAATAGGCCAAGCTTACGCACATAACCTTCAAGCGATTGTGCCATTGTCTCTGTGTTTTGAGTCATGGCTTCCATCTCAACTGCGAGCTCTTGTACATAAGGTTGAAAGCGATTGCTGGCAGTAGAAAAGCCTTCGTCTTTGGTAAAGATAGTATCAAACTTAACGTGACCCGCTTTTTTTAGCTCATCAAGTCTGGTATCTGCATCGATAGCTTGGCGGTATGCGGTTTGCAAACTGGCTTTTAATTGCTCGGTAACCTGTGTGTGTGGCATAACAGCCTCTCATTTTAAAATTTGCTGAATTATAAGGGGCAAGTATGTTGGCAACAAGTATCAAGAAAACTTTATTATCGTTAGTTAGTGTTTCTAGTCTATTGTTGGCAACGTTTGTTAACGCTGCCCCCACCGATAAACCGCCGTTTTATCAAATCGATTATCAAGGTAAAACTGCTTACCTGTTAGGTTCTATTCACATTGGAAAAGCTGATTTTTACCCATTTGCCGAACAAATTGAGCAGGCATTTTTACAATCAAAAGCGTTAGTTGTTGAGGCTGATGTTAGAGGCGCTAACGTACCAGCGCTATTGCAAAAATACGGCGCTGAAACTTTACCTATGGATGATGATACTAAACAAGTGTTAGCGACTTATTGTCAGGATAAGGCGGCCTTATGTACTGCGTTAAGCAGCTATGCCCCTTGGTTGCAATCGATGCAGTTAAGTATGGGACGTTATACAGCTTTAGGTTATAGCGCTCTTTATGGTGTTGATTCAGTTTTAGTGGAACAAGCGGGTCAACGCCCTATTTATGAGCTAGAAAGCACTGAGTTTCAGTTTGAACTGTTGTCTTCTTTTAGCCCTGAGACACAGTGGGAGATGGTGCGTGAAGCAATAGAGGCGCCCGATTCAGATATGTTGGAGCTGATTTCGGCCTGGCGAAGCGGTGATGAAACTGAGTTGGCTGACTTGATGGAAGGGGAAATGCTACGTGATGGTAATACGGAGATGGTGGAACGGATGTTATGGGGGCGCAATAAGGGCATGGCGAGTAAACTGATCGAGCTGATGAATTTGTCGACAACAAAACAACCTTTATTCGTGGTTGTTGGTGCAGGGCATTTAGTGGGGGCTAAGAGTGTTCAGGCCTACCTAACGCCTTACGGAGTAAGTAGTAAAAACTGTTGGCAAAGCAGTTGTATTTAAAGCTTTTATAATGTGGATTATCGGCTTTGGGCATTTTAGGGTATAATCCGCCGCTCGTTTTATTTTTGTCTGCGTTCTAATGTAAGGTTTGATTAGTTTGAGTAAAGAATACTGTATTGATTTAAAGGCTATGCCGTCACTGTTTTCGCTGTATCGAAAGATATTTTTTGGGCGTAAACCAGGGTGGGATGAACAGCCGCTGCCTATGATTAAAGTGAGCAGTCCCAATGTGGCATTAGCTACAGATAAGGTCGAGCAGTATGCCAAAGTATGTGGTTTTGAGTTTGATGGTCAAACTTTGCCGCCTACCTATTTGTATGTGATGGCATTTAGATTACATGCGATGATTTTTACTCACGAAGCGATTACGTTTCCTTTGCTGGGGATGATCCACTTAAAGAACAGTATCACTCTGCATCGCGCTACAAGTGTGGCAGAAAACTATGATATTGAATGTTCGTTAACCACCAGTCAAATGACAGATTCAGGTCTAGAGTTTGAATTAGTATCAAAAGCCTTTGTAGCTGGCGAGCTGGTTTGGGAATCACTATCAACCTACCTTTACCGTATTGAAGGTAAAACCAAACGCGTGCGTCCGCCTAAAGCAAGTGATATGAATTGGGATGCGCCTGAAGCGTGGAGCCTAACTGAAGACTTAGGTCGCCGTTACGCTAAAGCATCGGGAGATTACAACCTTATTCACCTGCACCCTGTGTTGTCGAAACGTTTCGGTTTTGACCGTGTTTTGGCCCATGGAATGTGGTCTAAAGGTCGTTGTGTCGCACAAGTTATGCCAGAGATCATCAATAAGCCGTGCAAGATCGATGTCGCCTTTAAACTACCTTTGTTTATGCCTGGCAATGTTAGTTTTTCCGCTGAGAAACAGCAAGATAGTTTAGTTTTTGAACTAAGAGATCAAAAAGGTCGCCGTCCACACCTAACGGGTGAAATTAGCTTCTTGTAAGCTGCAGGCATATATAAAGGCGCGTAATTGCGCCTTTTTTTGTATCTGAAAACTGCCGATATTATGGTACACCGTGGCCGGTAGATGCTTGCCAAATACTAAACCACTGTTGCCGTGTTAGTGTAATCTTATCGGATCTAACTGCTGACTCAATTCGGCTAATATTACCACTGCCAATGATTGGATGAGGCTTACTAGGGAGAGCAAGCACCCAAGCATAAATCACTTGGCTGATGTTCTGTGCACTGACTTCATCTGCAATGGTTTCCAATACTGCACGTAGCCTTAGAGATTGCGGATCGTTAGCCTCAAATATATTACCACCGCCCAAGCAGGACCACGCCATTGGTGCCACATTGTGCTGTTGACAGTGATCTAAGGTACCGTCATGTACCGTGCTCATGTTAATGGGGGAAATTTCTACTTGATTACACACCAGCTTTTGTGAGGTGCGTGACTGCAATAGGTCAAATTGTTGCGGACTAAAATTAGACACGCCAAAGTGCCGTACTTTGCCCTGCTGATGCAGAATCTCGAAAGCCGAAGCGACTTCATCGGCATTCATCAATGGATCGGGGCGGTGGATCAATAGAAGATCTAAGCGGTCGGTTTGCAGATTTTGTAGTGAGGCTTCAGCGCTTTTAATAATGTGTTGGCGACTAGTATCGTAATGATTGAGGTAGTTATCGGGAGTCTTATCAGTGACCAGTTTTATGCCACACTTACTGATGAGTTGGATGCTATCTCTTAAGCTTGGCTGTAAAGCTAAGGCTTCACCAAATAGAGATTCACATTGATAGCCACCGTAAATATCGGCGTGATCCATACTGTAAACGCCAAGTTCAATGTAGCGCTCAATAATGGCTAAGCGCTGCTGGGCTGATAACTGCCAGTCGGCAACTCGCCAAAATCCCGCGACAAACTGTGATAGCTGAAATTCACTACTTTGCATGAGCTATTCCTGTCTATTTTATTGATGTAGATTATGAAAAGCTAAAATAGTGTCGTATCACTATTCTACCGTGGTTTCAGATCCACTATATTGCTCTACTAGCTAGTTTACCCCAACAAATAAAACAGTGGATACATAGCAATGCTGTCAGATATAAACATTTCTCGTAAACATGCCTGTAAACCTATCGTTGAAATCGCGACCAATCTTGGAATACTCGAGTCAGAACTCTCTTTACACGGTACTAACAAAGCCAAGATCTCATTGTCTGTTACTAACCGCTTAGCTAATAAACCTGATGCAAAACTGGTCATTGTCACAGCGGTAACGCCTACGCCTTATGGTGAAGGGAAAACAGTTACTACCGTAGGCTTAACTCAGGCGATGAATGCAATCGGAGTGAAAACATGCGCTTGCATACGTCAACCAAGCATGGGACCTGTATTTGGGATCAAAGGTGGTGCTGCGGGAGGTGGCTACGCTCAAGTGGTGCCAATGGAGGAGTTGAATCTACATTTGACCGGTGATATTCATGCGGTGAGCAGTGCACATAACCTTGCTGCAGCGGCGATTGATGCTCGGTTGTTTCATGAAACAAGATTAGGAGGCCCAGCTTTCACAAAAGAGTCAGGCCTCAACGCTGTGAATATCGATCCTGACAATATCCTATGGCGTAGAGTTGTCGACCATAACGAGCGCAGTTTAAGGCAGATCGAGGTGGGCTTTGGAGCGATAAACGGACCCGTGCATAGTTCGGGCTTTGATATCACTGCAGCATCTGAATTGATGGCGATTCTCGCACTGAGCAAAGATGTTAAAGATCTGCGCCAAAGAGTGGGTCGACTAGTGCTAGCACTTGATCTAGATGGTAAACCTATAACGGCTGAAGATATCGGAGTTGCAGGCGCGATGACGGTTATCATGCGTGATGCAATTGAGCCAACGTTAATGCAAACATTATCGGGAGATCCTTGCTTTATTCATGCCGGTCCCTTTGCCAATATCGCCCACGGTAACTCGTCGATTATCGCTGATAATATTGCTGCAAAATTGGCCGATGTAGTGGTTACCGAAGCTGGGTTTGGTTCTGATATGGGCTTTGAGAAATTCAGTAATATTAAGGTTAGAGAGTCAGGGTACAAGCCATCGGCCGCAGTTGTGGTTGTTACACTAAGAGCACTGAAAGCTAATAGCGGTATAGAATCTGACATAGCCATCGATCAGCCTGATATGGCTCGTTTAGAGGCTGGTTTTGCGAATCTGCAGTGGCATATTAACAATGTACACCAATACGGCGCGCCTGTTGTGGTGGCGATTAATCGTTTCCCAACAGATACTTCAGCTGAGCTTGATTGGTTACAGGCAAAGGTGGCAACGACCAGTGCATTTGGCTGTGCGATCAGTGATGCCTTTGCCAATGGTGCTCAAGGGGCTGTTGAGCTGGCAAAAGTCGTTCATGCAGCAACAATGGTACAGTCCGAGTTCAATTGCTTATACGAAACAGCAGATACGCTAGAGTCCAAATTGATGACCTTGGCCGAAGTCGGTTATGGCGCTGCCAGTGCTTCTCTATCAGATAAAGCAAAGCTACAGCTAGCTTGGTTACACAAACACGGTTACAGCGAGTTACCGCTTTGTATTGCTAAAACACCTATGTCGATTAGCCATGATGCTAATGTGAAGGGAGTGCCCCACGGCTTTGAACTGCCTATTAACGAGTTAAGACTTAATGCTGGTGCTGGATTCATTACTGCGCTTGTTGGTAAAGTGATGACGATGCCTGGACTTGGAGTTAAGCCTGGCTATTTGAATATAGATATCGATGCTGATGATGAGATTATTGGTTTAGCCTAAAATAAACTCGTCATAAAAAAGCCCCATCAGCCTTTGCTGGTGGGGCTTTTTGTTAGCAGTGTATTTTAGGTCGTTTGATAGATATGTACATCGCGTTGCGGGAACGGAATGCTAATACCTTCAGCGTCAAAGCGCATTTTCACTTCGCGGGTAATGTCCCAATAAACATCCCAGTAATCTATAGGCTTAGCCCAAGGGCGAACGATAAAGTCGACAGATGACTCGCCTAATACGTGCAGCTTGATCAAAGGTTCAGGATCTTTTAGCACCTTAGGGTGCGCCATGACAATTTCATTAAGCACCTTTTCAGCATGTTCAATGTTATCGCCATAACCGATACCAAAGGTTAGGTCGACGCGGCGCTGATGTTCAACAGTAATGTTGTTGATAGTGTCTCCCCAGATTTTGTTATTGGGGATAATTAGTCGTTGGTTGTCTAACGTTTTGATCGTGGTTGATACCAGACTCATATGGCTGACTCGGCCGGTAACACCTGCGGCATTAATGAGGTCGTCGACGTCAAAAGGGCGGTAGATTAAAATCATCATGCCTGAAGCAAAGTTAGATAGGGTATCTTGCAGGGCAAAACCAATAATCACACCCGCAATACCAAAACCTGCTAACAGTGGCGCCAGTTCAAATCCGAGTTGTGACAGACCAATTAATAAGCCTAAAGCAAAAACTGCTTTACCAGAAAGTGAGATAAAGAAGTCTTGCAGTAGCAAGCTAAATTTAAGCTTAGAATTACTCACTGTTTTCTGTACTACGCGTTTAACAATTTTGCCAACCAAACTGGATAGAAACAGAATTAGGCTGAAAATAATCAGCTTAAACACAACGCTAGCACCATTTTCTAAGGCTTGGGTTTTGGCAATCGACATCCACTCACTGAGCAGGCTGCTTGCAACATCGAAGTTAAGGACGTCTTGAGTAATATCGCCTGAGATACTAAATAGAGTTTGCTTATACATCGCAGTGTCTTGCCCTAACTCATCAAGCAAGCCAATGGCTATCGACAGGCTTGATGAACTTTGGTCAAGGCGCTCTTTTAGCTCAACCACTATGGCAGTTTGGTCGCTGCTGACATCTTTCCCCGCGACGGTGACATCCGCAACGGCTTGAGCGAGCCGAGACTGATTGTAATGAACAAAACTATCGAGATCGTCAGCTCTGTTAACCAGTGCGGCAATGAACTGTTTGTTTTTGTCTTTTACATCGACACCAACCATTAACGCCCAATCGATTAACTGCTTCTCGGCTACATAAAGCTTGTCTTGCTCCCGTTGTATATGGATCAATTGCAGCATTATCTTGCGGTCATTGTCGGCTCCCACCTGACCCATTAGTGTTTTTTTCTGATCGTTAAAATAGTCCTCAACTAAGTTAGTGAAGGCAAGCTGTTTAACAATATAAGGCTTAAGCATCTCTAAATTAGGTGGTGTTGCCTCAATTTGCTCTTTGAGTTTTTCTTGTAATAAAGTGGCATTACGGCTGATGCGATATTCTAGAAATGATTTTATTTCGCCTTTAGTACCAACGAGCACCTTAGCATCGCTATCAATGGCGCTTTGGATTTTGTTGAGCTCTTTTGTTAGTGGATCATCATTTGCAGATATGATGGAGGAGAAAAAGCATAAGCTGATAAAGATGAGTCGGGTAAGCAATCTATGCATCTGTGCGCGTCCGTTAATTCCCTAAAGTAATAATATTATACCAATTATATTAAATAGGTAGTCAAATCAGAGACGCAAATTTTCTTCAGTTCGCTAGGAATTCGATAATGGCAGTTAGCATATCAGCCGCCCGTTGTAAGTTTGATAGCAGCATTGAGAAAAATAACGCCCTGAAGAAAGTCTAATCTGTTAGAATTGGCGGCCAGTTTTTGGCTGCATATGGCACTTATTGGTGTTGTTAGCCACAAAACAAATTTAATTGATGATATAGAGAGAAACCGCTTTGATATGTGCACATTGTTCTAAGTCTTTCGCGATCGACAAAATAGTCAACCAAAGGGGAAAAGGCTTGAGTGGAGAGATCCAATGTCCACTTTGTGACGCATGGTTAGGAAAAAGTGCACCGATGGCGCGAGTAAAAATGGCAGGTTTCTATATTGGATTTATGGCAATCGTATGGGGGTATTTCGACGAAAGCATACGTAATATCTGTATCCCGGTAGCGATATTTGCGGTGATGTTGTTGCTGGTTAGTCATATGATGGATCATATGAAAGTCACCGAAGCGCCTGAGCAAGTTGATAACAGTGAAGAGCGGCAGAAGTATCGTTAATAGCTTATAGGTAATTAACAGAGTTAGCACTAGAGAGTGCAACTCTGTCATGACGTAAAGACTAGTCTACAACCTGAACCTGTGCTTCAAGTGCAGCTTCAACGTAATAAATCCCGCCAAGCACTACAATAAAAAATAGCGACGTCAAAATAAGAAATTTTAAGTTTGAGCGAAGAAGTTCAAGCATAGTATTTGCGCCTTATTAATAAATAAACTCTTGTTTCATATCACTATGAATGCATTTTACAGCAGTTATATTAGCTGTATGAGCTTAAGACAGTATTAATTGTCATTCAAGTATAAGTGATATTCGTCACAAACACTTTGTAACGCTTTCAATTAGTGAACGCTTGACTTCGACTTCGAACGACATAGAATTGGCATGTTTTTTTTGTAAACAAGGTTAACACTTTGATTCAACTGAGTAGCGTAAAACAGAAACTTGCAATAGGGCTTATTGCCGTATTCTTGTGCCTGTCATTTGCAGCGTCCGCTCATGATCTGAGTCATTTGGATGATGGCGCTCAAAACCATTGTACTCTGTGTTATCACCAACACCACGTCAATAAGCTGCTACCTAGCTTTGAAATACATATTGCGGTAGAACGACAGTTTGTTGAGAGCAAAGAGTATATCCTTCCTGTTTTTAATTCACTTCATGTGAATTTCTTCAATAGCCGCGCCCCTCCTTTTACAGTTTAGTAATTCAAAAAATAACTAAAAATTAAATTAAGTATTCCTATTGGGAAGACTTTGCTTAGCTGTATTTCGGAGACAAAATGACTATTTCTACTATGCGCCTAACCGGTGTAGCTGCTGCATGCGCCTTTTTTTCAATCAACGCTTATGCGGAAGATTCAAGCCTAACCAACCCTGCGATAAGTGCAGTTCTAGATGGTTACTATCAAAACACTGAACGCCCGATGAGCGAACGTGTTGAAGGGTTTGGCTTAGGCCACACTGAAGTGGCGATGAGTGCCAATATCGATGATATGTTCTACGGTAAGCTTACCGCTGTCATAGAGGTGCATGATGGTGAGACTGAACTAGGCCTTGAAGAAGCGTTCATTCAAACAATGGCAATGCCTTACGGCCTTTCCATGAGAGCGGGTCGCTTCTTATCAGACATTGGCTACTTAAATAATCAACATGTACACACTGATGCGTTCTCAGACAGACCAGCAGCCTACCGTGCCTTTCTAGGCAGCCATTATTTTGATGACGGTCTGCGAGTGAGCTATGTGGCGCCTACAGATCTATATTGGACTATGGGGGCTGAGGCATTTAAAGGCGATAGTATGCAAGCCGCTGATGAGCATGGTGAACGCGATTACAAAACCATTGGTGTTTATACTGCATTTACCAAGATCGGTGGCGATGCAGGTGTTAATGGTTCGTGGCAGGCGGGATTAAGCTACCTACGTAATGAAAATGGTCGCATGACTGCTGAAGAGCACGATGATCATGCCGCCGTTCAAGAAGAGCATGATCATAGCCATAGTGCGCAGTACACCGGTGAAAACACCTATGTAGCTGATTTTGTCTACAAATGGGCGCCTAATGGTAACTACAAATATCAGCATCTTACTCTAAGTGGCGAATACTTTAGAGTGACTGATTTTAAACCGTTAGAAGAGGGGCATGATGATCATGACGAGCATGATCACGACGATGCAGGTAAAGACTATCAGGATGGCTGGTACTTAAGTGGTGTCTATCAGTTCTCACCAAAGTGGTCTGCAGGTGTACGTTATGGCCAGGTAGATACTCAATTGATGCATGATGACCATTTTGACCCGCAAAAGCTGAAAGAAACTGAAGTCAGCTTAGCTTGGCACCATAGTCATTTCTCAACGGTTCGTTTGCAATATACCAACCAGCAAGGTACTAACTTTGACGGTATAGAAGACGATAATGTTATAACTCTTCAGTATGTTATGACTCTGGGGGCTCACGGTGCGCATCAATTCTAAGCAGTTTTTAACTGGAGGGCTTAAGGCTCTCACTTTGACCTTGGCTTTAGGTACCGCTAACAGTGCTGTCGCTGGGCTTAATATTTTTGCTTGTGAGCCTGAGTATGCGGCGTTAGCAAAGGAGCTGGCGCCAGATGCGCGGATCTATTCGGCCACAACGGCGATGCAAGATCCTCATCAGGTGCAGGCGAGACCTAGCCTGATCGCAAAAATGCGTCAAGCTGATTTAGCTGTTTGTGCAGGAGCGGATTTAGAGATTGGCTGGTTGCCAATGCTACAGATGAAGTCGGCCAACGCCAAAGTACGCTCAACTGATCAAGGGTTATTCTTTGCTGCTGAGCAAATTGACACACTGGATCAGA
This sequence comes from Shewanella kaireitica, assembly GCF_023284045.1. Classification (GTDB taxonomy): domain Bacteria; phylum Pseudomonadota; class Gammaproteobacteria; order Enterobacterales; family Shewanellaceae; genus Shewanella; species Shewanella kaireitica. Next base: position 87,903 of record NZ_JAKIKQ010000006.1, on the reverse strand, counting down.
TGAGTTCTGTTGACCGTTCAATGGGAGATGTTCACGCTAAAGGTAACCCACATCTGCAGTTCGACCCAAGACGTTTGCTGGGCGTAGCAGAAGCACTAACACAGAAGCTGGCTCAAATTGATGCGGATTCTGCTGCTGAGTATAAAGCTAACTTTGCTAGTTTTAGTGAACGCTGGAGCCAAGCTATTCCTCGTTGGGAAGAAAAAGCTAAACCATTACAGGGAAAGAAGGTTATTGCTTACCACTCAAGCTTTAAGTACTTGTATAACTGGTTAGGCTTGGAGCAAGTAGCCGATCTTGAGCCCAAACCCGGTATTCCGCCTAGTAGTTCTCATTTAGCAGGTTTGTTAAATCGTGCTAAGCAGGGCGACATTTTAGCTATTATCATCGCTTCATATCAAAGTGAACGCGGTGCTGACTGGCTAGGGGAGCGTGCTGATCTGCCTGTTATCGTATTGCCAATGTCAGTGGGTGGTAATGATGATAGTGTTGATCTGTTTAGCTTGTACGATAGTGCAATTGATCTGTTGTTAGCAGCTCAATAGTTTCCTATGAGCCCGCTGCAGCTGAGTATTGTTGTTAATACTCAGCTGCAATTTGATCACCTAACCAGAGTTAATGCTAATGTTTGATCTGGACCTATTATCAATTTTACTGCCTGCTTTCGTTGCCGGAATGCTGGTTCTATCTACCCATGTTGTCCTCGGACAACAAGTATTGAAACGTGGCATCATTTTTATCGATCTTGCCATTGCCCAAGTGGCAGCCTTAGGCGCTATTGTGGGTCATATGAACCACGATATTGAGGCTTTACCTTTCTCTAATATTTGGATGCCAGCGCTGTTTGCAATTGCAGGCGCAGGTTTCATCGCCTGGCTGTCAAAACGAATGGCCGATGAGCTGGAAGCCATTATTGGCTGTTTCTATGTATTGGCGGCAGTAGCGGCTATGCTACTACTATCGAATGACCCTCATGGGGCTGAGATGCTAAAACAGCTGATGTCGGGGCAGATCCTTTGGGTCAACTGGAGCCAGTTAGTGTTGCCTGCAGTTATTTATGGCTCAATTTTGTTACTCTTGGCGCTAAAGCCTCAAATCCTTTCTGGTCGTGGTTTCTACCTGATATTCGCCATCGTTATCACGCTTTCTGTTGAGCTTGTCGGAGTCTATTTGGTCTTTAGCTCTTTGATACTACCAGCGCTCGCGGTCAATCACTTTAATGGCCGATTTAAGCTGGGTTGGGCCTACTTTGTTGGTTTATTTGGCTATGTTGCGGGACTAGTGCTATCTGCTTCATTTGATCTACCTAGCGGCGCAGCGATAGTGGCGACCTTAGCGGTAAGTGCAATTTGCTTTAGACTTATACTGCATTTTTCGAGTAAGCCGAAAGCTATTGCTGCTGAGGTCTGACCTTGAAAAAGTCGGTTATAGGCTAGAATTCGCGATGTTTAATATGTGCGCTAGATTAAAGTTCGCTTAAGTTGCGTGCGCTAAAGTAACAAGAGTACGTCATTGTATAGGCTTTGTTCAGGCTACATGTGTAAACTAAACATTGAGTCGCCAGAGCTTGCTGGCTATACTGGCGCCAATTAAATCGCGGGAGATTGTAGTGCTGTTAATCCTTAGATGTTTGATTTTAGCTGTTATGTTAGTTTTAGCCTTTATTATCGGTGGCTTAGCTTGCGTTTTACGACCACGTCACCGTGACAATGTGCATATGTTTGCTAAGATTTTTTCTTGGGCGGCGCCTGTACTTGGCATTAAGGTCATTGTTCGCAACTCTAAAGGCGAAAGTGAAGAGCCTTGTGTTTTCCTCGCTAATCATCAAAATAATTTCGATATGTTTACTCATACCGCAGTCGTGCCTAAAGGGACTGTTAGCCTAGGTAAGAAAAGCCTTGCTTGGATGCCGCTGTTTGGCCAAATTTACTGGCTGTCAGGTAACATATTGATTGACCGTAAAAATCGCAGTAAAGCGTTTGATACCATGGCTGCTACGGCAAGAAAAATTAAAGACAAATGTTTATCGGTTTGGATTTTCCCTGAAGGAACCCGATCTCGTGGCAAGGGGCTACTACCTTTTAAAGCTGGTGCTTTTTACACTGCAATTGCGGCAGGGGTGCCTATGGTGCCTGTGTTGGCGTCCAATCAAGGTCATATCAAATTAAACCGCTGGAATAATGGTGTAGTTATTATTGAAATGATGGAGCCTATCGAAACCAAAGGGGTTGATAAGACACAGGTGAAAGAGCTTTCTAAACGCATTCATACTTTGATGTCGGAAAAGTTATCACAGTTGAATCAAGAAGCTTCTGCATTAATGACTAAAGCGGTATAATCTTCGCGAAATTTTTGAGGAGCAACTGATGTCTATAGAACGCCTGTTAAACGAACAAAAAGCTGAGAACCGTGAAATCGTAGAAGCGATCCTTGCTGACGGTTCATTGCCAGATGCTGATTACACCATTGAGCATCACTTCTCATCGACCAATTTTGATCGCTTAGAAAAAGCAGCTGTAGACGCCTTCAAATTAGGTTTTGAAGTGAATGACGCTGAAGAGATGGAACTAGAAGATGGTTCGGTGATTATCTGTTTCGATGCTGTCGCCTCTCATAAGCTTGAGGTTGAGCTACTCGACACAGCTTGTGAAAAACTATTGCTGTTAGCGAATAAGCAAAAAGTGGATTATGACGGTTGGGGTACTTACTTCATCGATGAAGACGGTGAAGTTCGTGATGAAGAGGAAGACGAACTGGATTAAGCATCATAGTCAACTAAGTTCGAATCAAAAATGCCCATCATTGATGGGCATTTTGCTATCTAAAATCAGCCAATTAAGTGGCTAGCTGCTTTTATGCTGATGGATAGCACATGAGTTTCGGCCCGATTCTTTGGCCCGATATAAAGCCTGATCGGCTAAAGAAAGCCACGCTTCACTACTCATTACTTCTGGTTGGATATCGCATATGCCAATGCTTATCGTGACCTTAATGATCTGTTCGTTAAACACAGTTTCTGATTGTTCGACTTTTTTCCGTAATCGCTCAGCAAAAAATAGCGCATTAGCAGCAGGCGTATTGGCAAGCACTACGCCAAACTCTTCGCCACCATAACGGCCAGCACAATCTGTCTCTCGTAGTGACTTATTGATGAGGTGTGATACGTTTTGAATGACTTTGTCACCCGCCTGATGGCCGTAGGTGTCATTAATCAGCTTAAAGTTATCAATATCCAACATTACCAAGGTCGTCTCATCGCCGTAGCGACTATTGCGATCGAACTCTTTTTGCATACAAAGTTGCCAGTGACGGCGGTTATACAGCTGGGTTAAACCGTCGACCTGACTTAATACCTCAAGGCTTTCATTAACCGCTTTTAGCTGCAACTTGTTAATAGCGACATCAGTAACATCATAAACAATCATACTTAAGTGAGTCACTTCACCCGTCAATGATGACAGCGGCAGCAAAGTTACATTTTGGTACATGAAGTCTGCGCGACCGGTAATCGGACGATAGTTTTTAAATTGAAAAACAAATGGACGTTGTTCCCAGCTAATAAATGCGCGATTTTTTAGCTGAAATACTGACTCCATTTTGTGTTTAAGCCACTTTGAGGGAAGGTACTCAAACTGCTCAAACAGATTATTACCTTTAATCGAATTAGGTGAGACGCCACTGTGGTTTTCCATGAAACCATTCCACAGTTGGATGTTGTAATCGGTATCGAGTACGACTAATCCAACTTCAATGGTTTGCACCATATCAATCAGCCAGTGTAGCTCGTTCATCGCGCTTTGATCGTCTGCCATCTTATGATCCATCTTAATCTAGCAAGTAGCCGAGCTTATAGTTAAGCGTTGGCAATGAGTCTTCAGTAAATAGCAGCAGTAAATCACATTGAATATCATGATCTTCAATTTGATAGTTTATTTCCATTGCTAGGGTACGTTGCCATTTATCTGAATTCTCATGGATGAGTTCATTGGCGGTACAATGACGGCCTAATACCACGGGGTGGCTTTGGCTGAATTTCATGTGTAGCTGCTCTGAGATCCCATTGAGAAAGGCCCCGATAAGCACGTTGCCAGTGTCCATCATGACTTCTAACTCAGTGGTTTCATCTTCTGGATTTTCAAGCTTCATCAGCTTGGCCATATCTTGAAAAGAGGAGTCATGGAATAGCAGTAAAGCTTCACCTGCTATACCTGCACCAATAAAGCCCTGACAAAGTGCGGAGACTGTACCGTTTTCCTCCGTCGCTTTTAGCGTCATTGTCAGTTCACTGACTTCGAGCACATTAACGTTAGGAATAGGCAGCAACACGAAAACATCGAGTAGTTTTGATAACAAGTCTGCGGCTCGTCCCATTGCGACGTTAGCGACTTCTTGGCAAGCATCACGTAGGTCAACCTCAACCATCGGGTTTTCAGTTTGGCCAGTACCAATCGCGAGTTCTAAAATGCCGTACTCTTGCAAGATGTGACTGATAGCGTCAACACTCACTGGTTTTTGAATAAAGTCGAGAGCTCCGAGTACTTTAACCCGTTCGTGAGCTTTTATTTGGATATCACCTGAAACGACAATGACGAGAGCGGGAAGATCTTCTTTTTGGATCGCTTCGAGGACTTCATAACCATCCATGACAGGCATATTTAAGTCTAAGAAAACAATCTCGCCTTTACCTTCACGGATCGCATCGATCCCTTCCGCACCATTAGCGGCATAGGTGAGTTCAACGTCCCACTCTTTTGGAAGTGTTCGTGCCATCTGCTTTCTTGCGAGCGCAGAGTCGTCACATATTAGTACGGGAAAGGGCATTATTGTTCTTTTATCCTAATATTCCTGCTCAAGTTAACTATTTTTTGTTATTTTTAAAAGCTAACTGAAAGTTTACCTTATACCTATCTATATGAATTTAAATGTTTTAATATAAATTCACTGCGTTACTATATTGCTTTTTTAACGCTAATATTGCAATTGAATTAGTTTCCTAACCGTGTCACATCAATGCCATAAATGCAGAAATACACAGATCTTTCACCGATAATTATCCTCTATCCTGACATTGATAGAAAGTAGCACTGTATGACAGTTTATTGACGATAGTCAAAAACAACGACATGTTATAGGTATTAACGATTTATTCCAAATGTGTTAACTTGCAATCTGGACAGACCAGTAGTGAGTAAAAGGATTTGAAAATGAGCAATAAATTAGTCTCGATGCGAAAAGAAGATAATATTGCGTATGTGTCTCTAAATCGTCCTGAAAAGTATAATGCTTTGAATTATGAGCTTTTTAAGCAGGTGGACGCATGCATAGTTCGGCTTAGAAAGGACAAATCGCTAAGGGCGGTTATCTTATTTGGTGAGGGCGGTAGCTTTTGCTCTGGCCTCGATGTAAAGAGTGTCAGTAAATCTCCCTTCGATGCGGTAAAACTGTTGTTTAAATGGCTTCCAGGTAATGCCAATTTGGCGCAGCGGGTATCAATAGGCTGGCGACGATTACCTGTACCTGTCATCGCAGTATTGGAAGGCGTTTGTTATGGTGGCGGGATGCAAATTGCGTTAGGTGCTGATTTTAGAATTGCAGCCCCTAGTTGTAAGTTGTCGATTATGGAGGCGCGTTGGGGATTGGTGCCGGATATGGCTGGTTTTGTCGGCCTTAGAGAGCTAATGCCTAGAGATCAAGCGCTTAAGTTAACTATGACTGCTGATATTTTAACTGCTGAAGAGGCATTATCCTACAATTTGCTCACAGCCGTTGAGGTTGAACCTATGGCTGCCGCAACCATATTCGCTCAGCAATTGATGCAAACATCGCCAGATGCAAATGCGGCCATTAAGCAAAGTATTCAAAAAAGTTGGAGTGCACCCATAAGGCAATTACTGCGCAGAGAGTCTTTTTATCAGGTGAGATTATTGGCTGGTAAGAACCGAATTATTGCTGCAATAAGACAGTCTAAAGACTCTCTAAAGGAGTATAGAAATAGGCAATCAGGTTGGTGATTATGATCTATTGTTTAATTTGTGATGAATATCACAAATAACCATGAAGTTAGTGTGGAGGTGGGAGGCATATTTTACACTTTTGCATCTTACTTAAACTCGTTGGATTAAATGATTGTGCGTGAGCTTTTTGAACGTTTTCTATGGAGTAGCCGACTTTCGGTCATGTTTGGTGTGTTATCTTGCATTATTGCGGCTTTTGTTGTGTTTGCAATGGGGTTAAAAGACGTTATTCACATGCTACATCTTATTTGGGGTTATGTGTTTAGTGGTAGCCATGCAATACGTAATGATCTCGTTATGGTTGTGGTTGAGATCCTAGATACCTTTTTACTTGGCGCCGTTTTACTTATTTTTGCATTTGGTTTGTATGAGCTGTTCATTAGTAACTTAGATGAAGCGAGTAAAAGTGAAGCGGGCGGAAAAATACTGATCATCAGTAGTATCGACTCGCTTAAGAGCAAATTAGGTAAAGTGATACTGATGATGCTGATCATCAAAGTATTTTCGTTCTTTAGTGAAATCAAACCGGCTACAACGTTAGATTTACTTTATATGGGGATAACCGTGGTACTGATTGCTGGCGCATTAAAGTTAAGCAAAGACTAAAAATAATAATGCCTATCCGTTCGGGTAGGCTTTATTTATCCGCAGTGCAAAGCCTTCAATTAATTTAATGCCGTTACTCCAACCTTCTTTGTGTAGTAGATCCAGAGACATTCTGTATTGATGATATTTGTAAGGCTGGTTCTGTGGTAACAATTCTAAACGCATTTGCTGTGTAGCAAGAGATGCAGCAGTGCCGTCTCTAGATTGGATATCAAGTATGGGTATGCTTAGCTCTGCGAGATGTTTTGCTAGTGCTTGATTATGGCTTGGATAGTCACTATAGGGATTGATCACAGTGAGCATATCTGGCATTGGTAACTGATTATCTTTTAGTAATTCGGCGATAATAGCCGCGCTATCACCTGAGCTGATTAAAATCCGTTTGCCTTGAAACTCCTTCCCTAAATTGTCTAACTGAGCCATGCTGCTAATTAGGAAGCTTTGCTGTTGCTCAATATTGAGGGTGAGTTGCTCTTCACTGAACACTGGCATAGCTTGGGTGCTTTGTTGGCTGAGCTGATTATCTCCTGCATTGGCAACATCTTCAGCTTGAGTTGCGTAGTTGGGCATTGTTGGCTTTTTTGGGGGGGTAATGGCAAGTGTTGCCCAGCCTGCTCGGTTAAGTTCACGTCGTATATATGCAGTAAAGCCCGCTTCATCAGGGCTTGAGCCGAGCTGTGGAACAATAATCGCCAGTCCTAACTTTTTCTTACCTTGCCAGGGTCTTAAAAGCGCTGGGTATTGCTGGTCATCCACCTGTAGGTAGTTGACTTCGGTCTGGGGTAGATAAGAAAAATCCTGCGCTATGGTGGGTGCCGCAACAAAGGCCACTGATAGGGTTAAGACAAGCGTAAGCAATATTTTTAAAGGATTAAAAGTTTGTTGATACATACGCGAGTACAACCTTAATGTAGCCAAGCATAGTGAGGTTAATTCATCGAGTATATCGCAAAGCAATGTAGTGCTTAAGGTCTGTTAGTAAAATTGTTGCCATATAAAAATATGGCTGTTAAAAACAAAAAGCCCCACTTAAAAGCGGGGCTGAAACGGTCGTTACTTTAAGCGTGGCTGACTAACACCAAACGAATAGCATCAAGTTGCAGCTGGCTACTATCAAGGTAGCGGTTTAGCTCGCTCATCTGTTCGCTTAAATGAGTTAGCTCTTCATCACGAATATTTGGGTTAACCGCTTTGAGTGCTTTTAGTCGCTCAAGCTCACCCGTCAATTGCTGAGTCATTTTCTCTCGAGCAGTTTCTGTCAATAATTTGAGTTCACTCGCTGCAAAGGTTTCTCCTTTAGCAAATAGCGGGTGCAAAATTGCCTGTGAGGCGGTCACCAACTTACTTGCAATATGACGGTTAACTGCACTTAGCTGTCTGTCGAAACTTTCGTAAGTCACATTATCAGATAGATTGTTGCCACTCTTATCCAGCAAGATACGAATAGGTGTTGGCGGCAGGTAACGATATAGCTGACTAGATTTTGGTGCTGATGCATCAGCCATATAGATTAGCTCTAAGAACACTGTGCCAGCGGGCAATGCTTTGTTTTTCAACACTGCAACACTGGTGGTGCCAGTTTCTGAAGAGGTGATCAAGTCCAAACCAGTCTGAACGATAGGGTGCTCTTGAGTAATAAGCGCGATGTCATCACGTGAAAGTGCCATATCTCGGTCGAAGGTGACGGTTATGCCATCTTCCGGCAGGCCTGGATAGGTCGGGAACATCATGTGCTCACTTGGGTGCAGCACTATCGCATTCTCACCACTATCTTCCTGCTCAACACCTATGATGTCCCATAAACGGATCACTGAACCGATTAGTTGAGTGTCTTCATCTCTGGCTGCTAAGCTTTCAACTAACTTGTTAGCCCGCTCGCCGCCGTGAGAGTTGATCTCTAGCAGTTTATCGCGCCCTTGCTCCATCGCCACTTTCAGTTCTTGGTAACGTGACTTAGTGTTATGAAGCAGTGTCTCAAGGCTTGATTCATCGTCGGTGGTTAAGGTTTCAAGCAGCTCGCCCGAGAACTCACCAAATAGAATATGACCACTTGGACAAGTACATTCGAAGGCGTTCAACCCTTGATGATACCACTGCATTAATCGCTCTTGCGCAGTACCCGCTAAGTAAGGCAGGTGGATCTCAACATCATTTTTCTGACCAATACGGTCGAGGCGACCAATACGTTGCTCAAGTAGATCTGGGTTAAGGGGGAGATCGAATAGAACTAAATTACTGGCGAACTGGAAGTTACGACCTTCTGAACCAATTTCGCTACAGATAAGCGCCTGCGCACCGCCGGTTTCTTGGGCAAAGTAGGCACCAGCTTTATCGCGTTCAATAATCGACATGCCTTCGTGGAATACGGTGGCTTGGATCCCTTCACGTGTGCGCAGTGCTTCTTCTAGGCTCAATGCCGTTTCAGCTTGGCTGGCAATAATAAGTACTTTCTTGCTGCGGTTGGTTTTAAGGAAATCAATTAACCAATCAACGCGAGGATCAAACTTCCACCAACTGGCGCTACCACTATCAAAATCTTGGTAGATTTTCTCAGGACTCAGCACTTGTCGTACTTTTGCATTGGTGTCTAAATGCTTGTTCATCATGGCACTAACACGTGAAGCAGTAACATACTGCTCTGGCATCGACTGTGGATGAATATGCAGGTTACGAGTAGGGAAACCTTTTACCGAGGCGCGGCTGTTACGATACAGCACACGACCTGTACCGTGGCGGTCGAGTAATTCTTGTAGTAGCTCTTCACGAGCCTGATTGCGAGTGTCAGCATTGGCCTTTTCATCTTGAATAAGATTGATGCTGTCGCTGATATCTTTCTCTGATAGCAACAGCGTTAGGCTAGCGATAGCTTCACTTGAGAGGCTTTCGCCACTGGCTAAAGCATCCGCTGCGGTAGCGACATCTTTATAACTCTCTTCCTCTTTCAAGAAAGAGGGGTAGTCATAAAAGCGGTCTGGATCGAGTAAGCGTAGGCGAGCAAAGTGGCTCTGGTGGCCTAGCTGATCAGGCGTTGCGGTAAGCAGTAGTACGCCTGGAACCACTTCACTTAATGCTTCAACCACTTTATAAGCACGACTTGGCGCTTCTTCTGACCATTCTAAATGATGCGCTTCATCGACCACCATCAGATCCCAGTCGGCATCCAATGCTTGGTCTAAACGTTTTTTCTTACGCAGAAGCTCAAGCGAGCAGATAACCAATTGCTCGGTGTAGAAAGGGTTATCGTTATCAGCATAAGCTTCAACACAGCGATCTTCATCGAATACCGAGAAACGCAAGTTAAAGCGACGCAGCATTTCAACCAACCACTGGTGGCGCAAAGTGTCCGGTACAATAACTAAAATACGTTCAGCTCGGCCAGTTAGCAGCTGTTGATGAATGATTAAACCCGCTTCAATGGTTTTACCTAAGCCTACTTCATCGGCAAGTAACACTCGCGGCGCAAAACGTTGGCCGACTTCATGAGCAATCCACTGTTGATGTGGGATCAACCCAACTCTTGGCCCTTGCAGTCCAAGTAGATCTGAGGTCGCCAGCTTATTTCTCAGTAATTGACATTGGTAGCGCACACCAAAACGGTCCATGCGATCAATTTGACCCGCAAACAGGCGATCTTGTGGCTTATTAAAGCGAATATTGTGGTTCAACAGCGTCTCACGCAAGCTAGCTTGCTCACCCGTTTCACTATGAATGCCGTGGTAGATAATAAGGTTATCTTTTTCTTCAACTTCGGTAACGGTTAATGACCATTCATCGTGGCTCTCAACTTTATCGCCTGGATTGAAGATAACGCGTGTTAGCGGGGCTTCTGAACGAGAAAACAGTCTATTCTCGCCAGTCGCAGAAAAAAGTACAGTGACCATACGGCCTTCCATACCGACGACTGTACCCAAACCTAGTTCTGATTCGGTATCGCTGATCCAACGTTGACCAAGGGAAAACGGCATTTAAAAACTCTCATATACTGGGTGAATCACAAGGGGCGCGTATGTTATAACAATCCCACACATTTTGAAATTGAACCTACTAATATTAGCTTAAATCTGTTGGTGATAGATTACAAATTCACCAATTGAATGAACCTATTCTACTGCATCATCAACTTGTCATATTTCAGCGCTAATGATGACACCTTAAATTACGTAAGGGCATTGAAGCGAGACAATATTGGTGGCAGTATGAAGTTAATGACTTGTTACTTACCACTCTTAGAAGGAGCTTCATTTATCTTGTAATCAAAACTAATGCACAATTGGAGGCGCCATGGAACAAGACGACAGAAAGTTGTTTGTACTGGATACCAACGTATTACTGCATGAACCTTTGGCAATTTATTCATTTAAGGAACATGATGTAGTCGTACCAATGACAGTTCTTGAAGAACTGGATCTCATCAAAGATAGAAAGCGAGATGTTAGTCGCGATGCAAGGGTCGCAATTAGAGCCTTAGAAGACATACTCGGTGGGCAAACGACACCGGAGCAAATTGTCCAAGGTGTACCACTGCCTAGGCGAGAAGATCACAGTGATGCTAACGGCACACTCTCCATTTTTCCAGATCATCAAATCGAATTCACCATTGGCAGTATGCCCGGTGATAATAACGATAACCGCATTATCAATACTGCATTACATCTACAAGAGCTCCATCAACCCCGCACCGTCGTGTTAGTGACCAAAGATATTAATATGCGCCTCAAAGCGAAAGGGGCGGGAATACAGCGTGTTGAAGATTATCGTACCGACCAATTAATTGACGACATTCGCTTCCTAACTAAAGGTTTCCATAAGTTCGATGGTGACTTTTGGCAGCATACTGATGATGTCACTACCGAAAGTAATGGTCGCCATACGGTGCACAAAGTGCCAATCGACAAATTAGGCGACGACATTTTTTACACTAACCAATATTTGTTAGACGAGGGACGTGATTTTTGTGGTCGTATTATCGAAAAAACCGATAGCGAACTTAAGTTCTTAGATCTAGGCCGAGAAAGGCTAATGAACTTAGATGCGTGGGGTATAAGACCAAAAAATGTTTATCAAGGGATGGCACTGCAAGCGCTGTTGGATCCAGAGATTGACTTGGTGATCCTAACCGGTCCCGCCGGCTGTGGTAAAACCTTATTGGCGATGGCTGCAGCACTTGAGATGGTCGTTGAGCGTGGCAAGTATGAAAAAGTTATCGTTACTCGAAATACCCCTGAGATTGCTGAGTCGATTGGTTTCTTACCGGGTACTGAAGAGGAAAAGATGGCGCCATGGCTAGCCGCTATTACCGATACCTTGGAAGTACTGCATAAAAATGATGTTAACCCTAGCGGCAGCATGAACTACATCATGGACAAGGCCAACATCCAGTTTAAGTCGATTAACTTCATGCGCGGTCGCTCAATTCAAAACTCGGTTGTACTGCTTGATGAGTGTCAAAATTTAACCGCATCGCAGATCAAAACCATGATCACCCGCATGGGTGAGGGCACGAAGTTGATCTGTAGTGGTAACTTGGCACAAATAGACTCCAATTACCTGACGGCAGTGACTTCAGGCCTAACCTACATAGTCGAGCGCTTTAAAGATTTTGATGGTAGCGCCAATGTTTACTTAAACGGTGTGGTACGTTCTCGTTTAGCAGAGTTTGCTGAAGAGAACCTATAAGTTAAGCCATCGCTTATTAGACTTATACCAATCAGTATAAGAAGTTGATCTACTCAGAGTGTTTTTGGCAAGCTAATTCAAGGCGGATAAATGACATAATGGTTATTCCCTTATGAGTTTATTCAACACAGAAGTAGCAAGCCAAAAACACTCCTACAGGCGAGTTTTAGTGGCTCTGATGCTGCGTTAATGAACTTGAACGTAGAATAGCTTTGTACTTCATTCATTACCTTACTTCAAAGCCGCTAAACTCTCGCTGAGCGATCAAATCTTTATTCTGATTGGTATTACAAGCTTGAACTAAATGGCCTCAGAAATATTGAGGCCATTGTTCGATAATTCGTTACATTTTAAGCTACTATTGAGTATTCCAATACGTTATCTTCCTGATACTATTAGGTAGCATGCCAAGATAAGTCAATGTTCGAATCAAATGAGTATATGTCTTAGGCATTGGCGCTAACCAAGATGCATTTCGATTGAGTATTACCAAGGGTTGTAAATGAAACCGACTGATCAAGCGCCCCAGCTAAAGTCACCGATACAGAAAAATTATAGTAGAGCCGTATTTTACACTTATATTGGTGTAATCATTATGGCGCTAGTCACCGCTTGGTTCTTTTTTGAAAGACAAAAAACCCAAGTGATAGAGCAGCGTGAAGAGCTTGTTGAGCGTCACGTGCTGCAGATCGATCTATTGCTCGAGTCAAGTATTAGAGCGGTGAAGAGTTTACGTAACGTCGCCATTGATCATTTAAGGTTGGGCGAGTTAGTGCGTAAAGAGCGCTTACCTCAATATGAAAAATTTAATGAGAGTGGCCAGTTTTTTACCTTAGAACCCAGTTATGCTAAAAGCGGTGAGCCTTTCACCAATATGGGACGTATTACTGGTGCAGGTTCTCTCAACGGCCGTAGCGATAAATTTTATCAAGAGCTAGAGATGCTATTTGAATTGTCTCTATCATTTCCAGTGGCTACGCTCGCCGCACCGAATGCATCCTCAATTTATTACACCTCTAAACGGCGGATTATGTCTTATTTTCCTTGGCCGTCTAATGAGCAACGCTTCCGTGATGAACTGCTTAATAAGAAACAATTCCAGCTAGCAACGCCTGCCATGAATCCGCAGCGCAGTATTTTTTGGAGCCCAGCCTACGTTGACCCTGCTGAAAAAGGACTGTTAACAACGCTAGGCGTCCCCATCTATTTAGAAGATGAGTTTATTGGCTCTATTAACTTAGATATGACCCTTTCCTCACTCGCAAAACAGATCCGGCTCTATTTTAAAATGCCTGGCACCGTGATTTTGCTGGATCAAGACAACAACATTTTGTCCCACAGTGATATCGATACGTCTGAGTTTAATCGGGTGTACCACATTAGTCAGAAGATCCCCTCTGAGCTGCACTCGATTCCTGAATCTGAGTTATTTGACGCTCATGAAGGGATTATTCGTAATGGGTTCTATATCCATTCTGTTGCTTTGAATAATGCTCCTTGGCGTTTGTTGTACTTGCAAGATGTCGATGGTCTGTTTAAAGATTCTTGGGAAAAACTCGAATTGACATTCGTTTTAGTGGTGATGGCACTGTCTGTATTGGTGACAATCGTGCATTGGCAAACCAGACGTTCATTCGTTAATCCTGCAACTCGATTACTGACACATTTAGAAGAGTGCTCGGCTGAGCCAATTAAACCGCCAGAGAAGATTACTCAAGGTTGGGGGCCTTGGTTCCAGCTGGTTAGCCGGATTTTTGAAGAGAACAAGCAATATACTCGCCATCTTGCGGAGCAAAACAGGCGGCTGGATAAACTAGTCGCGCAGCGAACTGAGCGACTAAAAGATACCACTGAGCGACGTGAAGAGGAGTATGCACTGCTACGCTCTTTACTCGACTCAATTCCTGAGGCTATTGTATTTAAAGATAAAGACGGTCGCTATTTGGGCTGTAATAAATCTGCTGAACGAATGCTGGGCTACACCGAAAATGAGATCGTTGGTCAGTATGCTGATGCCTTGATCCCGAGCGAACAAGCGGTTCGTATTCGCGCCGAAGATGAGAGAGTGCTCGCCAATCGAGTACCGCTTCGTTACCAAGAAAAAGTCGACTTTGCCGGTAAGCCTGTATTACTTGATACCCTAAAAATCCCATTTTATAACCGCCGCGATGAACTACTTGGTTTGATTGCTGTTTGGCGTGATGTCACCCGAGAATATGAGTCGGCAGAGCAGCTACGTTTATCTGAAGAGCGTTATCATTTGGCGATGGACGCGGTAGAAGATGGCTTATGGGACTGGTATTTAGATTCTGAACAAATTATCTGTAACCCAGCCTATTACTCAATGCTGGGCTATAAAAGTAATGAGTTTCCGGCACTAGTTTCGACTATCGATGAGCTGATCCACCCCGATGATCGCATTAGGGTCGAAGAGCATCGTAATGAATACTTGAACAATCCTATTGGCACCTATGATGTCGAATTCAGGATGTTGGGAAAAAGTGGTGAATATCATTGGTTACTGTCTCGTGGTCGTGTGGTCGAGTTTACCCCGACTAATCAGCCAAAGCGTATGGTCGGTACCCACAAAGATATTACCCGCCATAAGCGTAATGAAGTCGCCATGCTTGAAGCGAAACAAGACGCTGAAATGGCCAATCTCTATAAAAGTGAGTTCTTGGCCAATATGAGTCACGAGATCCGCACTCCGATGAATGCGATTATCGGTATGTTGCAGTTAGCGCAGCGTACATCGCTAACTCCTCAGCAGAAAGATTACTTAGAAAAAGCAGGTTTTTCTGCGCATTCACTGCTGCGGATCATCAACGATATTCTCGATTTCTCTAAGATTGAAGCCGGTAAGCTTGAGCTTGAGCGGGTAGCATTCCCACTAGATAAAGTTTTGGATCACGCGCTGGACCTTAATGCGCTAAAAGCGCAAGAGAAAGGAGTCGAGTTACTGTTATATGCGCCAGTCACAGCAGGGCTAATCCTTGAGGGCGATCCACTGCGTCTTGGTCAGGTACTGATTAACATGCTCTCAAATGCGGTTAAATTTACTCAATCAGGTGAAATTGAACTTGGCTGTGAAGATGTTGGTGAGCGTGACCACCGTATAACATTAAAATTCTGGGTGCGTGACACCGGTATTGGGATCAGTAAAGAGCAGCAAGCGATACTGTTTGATGCTTTTGCTCAAGCTGATGGCTCTACCACTCGTAAATACGGTGGTACTGGTCTAGGTTTGTCTATCAGTAAGCACTTAGTGTCGATGATGGGTGGCACTATGCAGGTTGAAAGTGAGATGGGGGTAGGTAGTACCTTTAGCTTTACCATTAGCTTTGAGATTGCTGAAGAAGCAGAAGTGCAGCCGCTGGTTATCCCTTCCACACTAGGGGGATTGAAAACTCTAGTTATAGATGACAACCCGACAGCACTGCAGATTTACTCTAGCGTGATGCGCGACTTCCATTTCTCTGTTGATACCGCAGCTAGCGGTCCTGAAGGATTATACAAACTGAGCAAGAATCCAGTCGACTTGTTGCTGCTAGATTGGATGATGCCTGAAATGGACGGTATTGCGGTAATTGAAGAGATCGACGACATGGTCGCTTCAGGAAAGTTAGCCAAGCGTCCAGTGATTATCATGATGACAGCCTATGCGGCCGAGCCAATGCATAAAGATATAGCGGGCTCAAATGTATACGCACTGCTACAAAAACCGTTTAAAGCCTCGTCGTTGTTTGATGAGATTATTTCGGCATTCTCAGATGAACCTAGCTTAAATACATTGCCTGAAGCCAATGAAGAGGTGGCAGATAAGGATACGGGCTACATATTGCTGGTAGAAGATAACTTCATTAATCAGCAGGTTGCTACAGAATTGCTTAAAAGTGCTGGTTATACGGTAGATGTGGCCGAGAATGGCCAGATTGCGTTAGATATGATTGACGCTGCTAATTACGACGCGGTATTGATGGATATTCAGATGCCAGTGATGGATGGCTTAACTGCGACCAAAGAGCTGCGTAAGCGCTACTCTGCGACAGAGTTACCAGTTATCGCGATGACTGCGCATGCGATGTCGGGCGATAGAGAAAAAAGTTTATCGGCGGGAATGAATGCTCACATCACCAAACCTATAGTACTCAATGAATTGTTTGAAACCTTGAGTCATTGGATTGGAGAGTGCGGCCGCAAATCATAATGTGTAAATGTTTCACGTCTAACTGTTGATATAGGCTTGCTAAAATGCAAGCCTATTTATTAAGCTAACAAATAATTAAGACTATCGAGATTGACGATAGCAACTAATAAGGCTCAAGGAGAGACCATGAAACCCTACAAACTCGCACTGGCAATCGCCTTAGCGACAGTGCCATTGACTAGTGCGTATGCTGCTACAAATACTGCGACTATTATTAAAAAAAGCCAAGCAGCCACCGGTTTCATTAATCTGTTTTATGAGAAAGCCTCTGGTGATCTCTATCTCGAAGCGAACAAGCTAAACAAACCATTCTTACTGCTGACTAGTCTGCCACATGGCGTAGGCTCTAATGATATCGGTTTAGACCGAGGCCAGTTAGGCCGTACACGCATGGTGCAGTTTGAGCGTCATGGTCCATACCTAATTCTTAAGCAGCTTAATACCGCTTACCGTGCGAGTACGGATAATGCAGCTGAGCAACGTGCCGTTAAAGAAGCTTTTGCTGAATCGGTGTTGTGGCGTGGAAAAGTGGTTACAGGTAAGCGTAACTTAGTGGCTATCAACGAGCTGGTGGTCAATGATTTACATGGTATTAGCGAAGTACTAGAACAGACTAAACAGGGCAGTTACCAGTTAGATAAGAGCAAGTCATTAATCTTACCTGAAGGAGTAAAGTCCTTTGAGCGCAACAGCGATGTTGATGTATTGCTAACCTTTAATAGTGCCAAAGCAGGTAAATACGTCGCGCAGGTCACTCCTGATGCTAAGCATTTATCTGTGCGTCTTCGTTATTCATTTATTGCCCTACCAGAAGAGCAATATCAAGTGCGTAGTTACCACCCAATGAGTGGCTACCTCTCTGATGATTACCTCGATTATGGTACTCGTGTTGACCAAGATATCCGTCAGCGCTTTTTACTGCGTCATCGATTAGAGAAAGTAACGCCGGGTGCTGCGCCTAGCCTGGTCGTTAAACCTATTATTTATTACCTTGATCCCGGAGTACCAGAACCTATCCGTTCAGCGCTGCTTGAAGGAGCTCGTTGGTGGGAAGATGCCTTCACGGATGCAGGTTTTATCAACGGCTTTAAAGTGGAGTTATTGCCCGAGGATGCCGATCCGCAAGATGTACGCTATAACGTCATTCAGTGGGTGCACCGTGCAACACGTGGTTGGTCGTATGGCTCTGCCGTTACCGACCCTAGAACAGGTGAGATCATCAAAGGGCATGTCACGTTAGGCAGTCAACGGGTACGACAAGACCACCTTATCGCACGTGGATTAACGGCAGGCTGGCAAGACAGAGCGGCAGCAGATGATGCCGCTATGGCACTGTCTTTAGCACGTATCAGGCAGTTATCTGCGCACGAAGTTGGCCATACATTGGGCTTAGATCATAACTTTGCAGCATCAAGCAATGATAATGCTTCTGTCATGGATTACCCGCATCCTATGGTCACAGTAAATGGCGGTAAGATTGATATCAGCAAACCTTATGATGAAGGTGTTGGTACGTGGGATAAATATACAGTAGCGTATGGCTACAGTGAGTTTGCCCCAGAGCAGGAGCAAACAAAGCTGGCTGAACTTCGCAATCAGGTTGAACGCCAAGGGTTACGCTATATCGGTGAGGCTGATTCACGAAGTGCAGGCGCGAGTAATGCCTATGCTAGTCTATGGGATAATGGCACTGACCCTGTGGCAGAGCTGAAACGATTAGCTGCTGTTCGTGCAAAGGCAATAGAGGATTTTTCTGCCGCAACACTGCTAGCCGAGCAACCAAAAGGTGAGTTAAGTGATGCCTTTGTTCCTATCTATCTGTTAACGAGGTTTCAACTAACAGCTGCGGCTAAGTTTATTGGTGGCACTGATTACACTTATGGAGATGGTGTCGATGGTAAAAGCTGGCACTACTTAGCCCCAGCGCTGCAACAGCAAGCATTAGAAGCCATTTTATCGACGTTAACGCCCAGTGAATTGACTATCTCTGAACCATTGCAGCAGATGTTAGTCCCCAAGGCGGGCAACTATCAAAACACTCGAGAGAGTTTCCACTCTGGATTAGGAGTAGTGGCTGATCCGCTAGGGATGGCTGAAGTATTGAGCCGTCATGCATTGTCGCAAGTGTTCGTGCCAGAGCGAATTAACCGAGTTAATCAAGCTTACCTTAACGATAAAGAGCAGTGGTCAGTGGTTAAGATCACCGACAAAGTGCTAGCCAAAACTGTGTTCTCGGACATTCCGACTGGCCCAGAACTTGGTGTATGGATGCGGGTTAATGCGGTTACTATCGATGTGTTACTGCAGGCCTACCATGACGCAAAAACCAGACCTGAGGTTAAAGCGCAGCTGGCTGAGCGATTAACTTATACCGTTAAGCAATTGAAGCGCAAAGTGAAGCGGGTTAGTGCATATGAAGCTGCGCACTTTGCATGGTTGCAGCACGGTATTGAAAAGGGGTTACTCAATCCAAAAATTAAGCTGATTGTTAAACCGGTACCTATGCCACCAGGTTCACCTATCTAAGCTCATTGATTTTTTTTAGTTAGCACATAAAGCGTTTGGTAATAACCAAGCGCTTTTTTGTTGCTGACGAAGCGAAACTATTTTATGGCCTGCATGTCTATATTAGCGTATTAACTCTATTTGTACTGAAATATAGGAAGCCCTTTGCTTAAACCAATAACACATCTTTTTTTAGTCATCTCGTTGTTGTGGCAGTTTATGCTCATACCCGCGATGGCGTTACCAGATCTGTTGCATACGGTTAGCGAAAATCCAATCAGTATATCTGAGTCATATTCTGGCAGTGTGGCAGTCGATGAGACGGTTTCTAATAGCGATCTGTTAGCTGAGTTAGGGCTTGATTTCACACTCCTTTGCGACAATATTTGTGAAGTTCTAGCCTCTGGCCATTGTTCGACTCATGGAGGTTGTACAACAGGGTTGCACTATTTACCTTTACTAGCTCTACCAACCAGCCTCGAGAGCGAAAAAATTTTTGAGCCGCAGTGGTCTATAAAAACGGTTCCCCCTCAAATAGTTAATCCTCCTCCAATAGCATAATCACCTAACATAATTTTTAAGCTTTGTATGTTATATGTATCAAATTGCAAAATTTGTCCCTTTTTTGTTCTCTAAAACAGGTAAATCAATTAGACTGTTTGTTAACGAAATAGGCAAATAAGATTGGAGTTGTATATGAAAATGTTAACCAGCGTAGCCTTATCAGTAGTTGTTACTTTAGTTTCTGCCTCTGCAATGGCAGAAAGACCTGATTTCTCTAAAACTTCAGCAGCACGTGCTGATTACGATTTTTCTAAAAATGTTGCAGCTAAGCAGGTCAATGATATTGAGCGTGGCACAACTCGCCATGATTTCTCTAAAACATCAGCTGCCACAAAGGGCTATGAGTTCTCGAAAAACCCTACTGCGAAAGTGAAGCAGCATGTTAAGCCATCAACTCAACATGATTTTTCAAAAACAGATGCAGTTAACCAAGCCTGCATCTAGTTGAACCATTAAACAGATAGAATAGAGTTTTGATGTATTTAGGGCTACTCAATGAGTAGCCCTTTTTATGCTGATATAGCGAGATATATAACGTCATTTCTAAGTGCTGGTGAATTAACTAGAGTGGTTTTGTGTATTCACTTTTTGTCTTGTTGTCGACCTAAACGGTATGAATCTGCTACACCAAAAAGCCAGGATAATACAAAGGCTGCAGTTGCGATATTAATCCACAGCGCCTCATTACCTGCAGGCGCTTGAGTAACAGCACTGTAAATAGCATCAAGTTGTAGCGGAATTTCACCATTGATTATCTTCTCAGAGATAAGCTGTGCTTTTTGATAAGCATGCCAACATAGATAACTTATTGCAGCGACTGCAGTAACCAAAATGATATTGCCAGTCGCGCGTTGCTTCAGGTAAAAATGGCCCGCTCCAGGACATACAAATGCTGATAGCAACGCAGCTTTTACTGAGATTTTCATCGTTTTTCCCGTGTGCTTATAGTGGCTAGCGACTTATTTATAGTGCTTACTCAAGATCAATGCGGCGAATAGCTTGCTTTAAAAAACTGACCTTGTGTTCTAATTGTTGCCGACGTTCATCTTGTTGCTTGTGTGCTTCAAGCTGACTTTGTGCGCCCGTTAGTTCTTGTACTAACCAACCTCTGATCATCACGTAGTATCGAGAATCTGTGCCGTATTGGTAGATCAATTCGAGTGAGTCTGTTTGTGAAGTGGTAATGGCTTTGTCGATAGCCTTAACCATTACACCAATTTCATATTCTGATTGCTGCTGGAGGGCGTCATTATGCGCCGATACAGGGCTTGCGAATGAACTTGCTACTAGGATAGCCCCAAGGGTGAATATGTTAGCTAAATGACATAATGCAAAGCGCTTCATAGGTGGCATCGGTCAATGTGAATTAGTTTAAGGTTAACAGTCTGGCTTGGGGATTACTCATAAAATATTGTTCATCTTTTATGGCTAGTGGCTAAAAGTACTCAGGCTCAGCACATTACTGAGCTGAGCCTGAACTGCCGGGAAGCATTTTTTAAACTAGCTAATTTGATCTATTGGGTTATTTAATGCGTGGTAACCCCCTTATCATGCTTGCTTATGTGGATAAGGAATGCGGAACATTATGGTATAGGTAACTGGTAACACAATAAGCGTGAGCACTGACGCAAAACCTAAACCAAAGATGATCGTAATTGCCATTGAGCCAAAGAAGGCATCAGACAGTAACGGGATCATCCCCAGCATCGTCGTAATTGCCGCCATTAATACGGGTCTGACACGACTGACAGACGAGTCCACTACCGCTTGGTAGGCATCTTTACCTTCGCTGAGCTCAAGGTTTATTTGGTCTACCAATACAATGCCATTTTTAATGATCATCCCCGTTAGACTTAACATGCCGAGCATGGCCATAAAGCTAAAGGGCGCATCAAATAGTAGTAGTCCTGCAACGACACCAATAATAGCCAGCGGCACGGTAAACCAGATAACTAACGGTTGCCTTACTGAGTTAAACAGCAATACGGTGATTAAAAACATCGCCAAGTAACCGAGAGGAATAGAACTAAACACCGACTCCTGTGCTTCAAGTGACGTTTCATACTCGCCGCCCCATTCCAGCTCATAGCCACGTGGTAATGGGATAGCTTCAATATCAGCTTTTACCTTTCTAAATACCGAATCGGCAGTCTCGCCTGTGCCATTAATTGGGTCGGCCAGCACGGCAATAACACGCTTACGATCACGGCGCATAATCAGCGGGTTTTCCCATTCTGTTTCGAAGTTAGACACTACTTGAGTCACTGGCACAAAGGTATTGTTGTCTGAACTCCATACTTGTAACTTCCAAATGCTTTCCGCATCCAGTCTTTCATTGGCTGGTGCACGAGCAATAATTGGCAGCAGGTGGCTGTTTTCTCGATAAGTGCCAATCTGTTTTCCACTGAAATTAATCAGTAATGAGTTATCTAAATCTGTTTTACTTATGCCAGTTTCTCTTGCCTGTGCGAGTGCAAGCTGCGGGCGAATAAGGTTAACTTGATTACGCCAGTTGTGGCGCACAGCAGTTGCAGTCGGTTCGTTATTCAGTATCGTGGCGGCTTGCGCGGCTAGTTGGCGCAGTACCTCTGGATCTTCACCATAAAAACGCGCTTCAATCTTTGCTGCTGGGCTTGGGCCATTCTCCATATATTTAAAGCGGTACTCGGCCTCTGGATAATTCTGGCTTAGCTCTGTTTCAAGTTTACGCATATATTGATTCAGCGTAGTTAAATCGCTCATCTCAATCAGTAACTGGCCATAGGCGCTATAACCCTTTTCTGGCACATAAGAGAGTACAAATCGCTGCGCACCTTGGCCAACAACTGTGGTTAAGTTGGTCAGGCCAATATCATGTTCCGCCTGCTGCTGCTTAATGTCTGCTTCAATGCGAGAAAGCAGTTTTTCAGTGGCTTTAATATCAGAGCCTTCAGGCATCCATACATCAACGAAGAACATCGGGGTATTTGAGGCTGGAAAGAAGACATTCTTCACCTGACCAAAGCCAAATACTGCCGAAACCAATGCTGCGATAACCAAGAGTAAAGTGACAGAACGAAAACGCATGGCAATATTTAGCGTTTGACGATACAGGGCAAATAGCCAGCCTTTATAAGGGTCTTCATCGACATCATCATTTGCGACACCATCTTTAAACATAATGTTGCAGAAGAATGGTGTGAGCGTCATGGCGGTTATCCAACTGATAAACAGTGAGATCAACAACACTTGAAATAGCGACACACAGAATTCACCGGTAGAGTTGTCTGACAAGCCAATCGGAGCAAAAGCAATAATGGCGATAATAGTAGCGCCAAGCAGCGGCCACTGAGTTTGCGAGATAACATTTTTAGCTGTTTCTAAGCGAGTTTTACCACGCTTAATGCCGATCAAAATGCCTTCTGTCACCACAATGGCATTATCAACTAACATACCCAGTGCAATAATCAGCGCGCCGAGGGAGATGATCTGCAGCTCAATATTGAGCACGTTCATGACGATGAAAGTGCCGAGAATGGTTAGCAGTAACACTAGGCCCATTAGCAAACCAGAGCGGACACCCATAAAGATCAATAGCACACCAATCACGATCGCAATCGATTCTGCTAAGTTAACCAAAAATCCGCTGACAGTGTCGTCAACCATCTTACTTTGGTCATACACGGTATCTAAAGACATACCGAGTGGCAGTTCGCTATTTAACTCGCTCATACGAGCATTAACCGCCGCGCCCACATCCACTACGTTGACACCACTGGCAAAAGCGATACCAATAGACAAAGCTTTGTTGCCATCGGCGTGGTATATGTTGTCTGGTGTCTCCTCAACGTCTTTATAGATATTGGCAATGTCACCGAGATAGATAAGCTTAGCGCTACCAGGGGGGCTTATTAGCAGACGTTCCATTTGGCTAACATTATCGAACTCACCAGTAGGGTGAATACGAATGCGGTTGTCCCCAACACGAACGCTGCCAGCATTAGACACCACATTTTGGCTCTGGATTAGACCATAGATATAGTCTTGATCTAATCCGAGGGCATTAAGTTTTTGTCGAGAGATCTCAACCACGACTTGATCCATCACTTTACCGGCAATGGTGACCTTTTTAATGCCATCGACCAGTACCAGTTCACGCCTTAAAAAGTCAGCATAGTTTTGCAATTCACGATCGCTATAACCGTCGCCACTGACATTGAGCAAAATACCGTAGACATCACCAAAATCATCAATCACCTTCGGCGTTAATGCGCCCGGTGGCAGTTCATTGATTTTGTCATTCACCTTGCGGCGGACTTCATCCCACACCTGTGGTAACTGGTCACCAGCATAGTTGTCAGCCATCTCTATCTCAATCTGAGACAAGCCAGCACTGTTAACTGAGGTGATATGTTTAACCCCTTCAAGTTGCTGCAAAGCATCTTCTAGTGGAAGCGTCACTTCCTCTTCAACTTGTTCAGGTGATGCACCGGGATAGGCGGTAACAACCAATGCTTGTTTAATGGTAAATTCAGGAAACTCAAGTTGTCCTAAGTTAAAAAATGACACTGAACCGCCTACCAATAACAGTAGGGCAAACATCCAGCTGATCACCTTATGGGTGATAGAATACTCTGCAAAATTCATCGATAAAATCTCTTAGTTAAAACGCCTGCTCGGCTGGCAGCACTCAAGCTCAATGAGTTGTTAATGCGCTAGCAACAACAATCGAATGGGAGTGAGTAACGGGGATAAAAATGGGGTTGCTAACTACACCCCTCGCTGCCAGCGAAGCGGCTTAACATTGAGATCTTCAACAAGATATTGCACACCAGCGACTACAACTTTATCGCCTACGCTAACACCTTGCGTCACTTCAATGCCGTTGGTGGTCACCTTACCTAGCGTAACAACCTGTGAATGAACCTTGCCGCTATCGGCGTTGAAGGTCCAAATAATGTTCTGCCCATCAGTGTCGCGTTTGGTAATAGCACTGGCGGGTAATACTGAGGTAATGCCACTCACTTTACTGTTGGAGACATCCATAGTGAGTTCGGCGCTCATACCCGGCAAGATGTTGATATCAGTTGGCTGCGGTAGGGTAAATACCACTTCGTAGCTTTGAGTTCCTGGGGTCACTTGAGTGGCATGCTCTTTGAGTTTTACCGGAAAAGATAGCTCTGGTTTAGTGGTAAAACGAACCGTAGGTTGGGTGACCGCATTGGGATTAAAGCGGGCAATATTACTGGCGAGTGACTCAGGCACTTGGATCACCACATCTATATTGCGATCTTTTTGCAGCACCAAAATAGACTGGTTTGCTTGTACCATCTGATAGTTATCAATTGATATCTTGGCAATCGTACCGTCAAACGGCGCTTTCAGCTCTGTGTAACTAAGCTGATCTTGCGCGCTAGCAAGATTTGCCTGTGACGATTTTAGCTGTGCTTGAG
Organism: Shewanella kaireitica; assembly: GCF_023284045.1. Lineage (GTDB taxonomy): Bacteria > Pseudomonadota > Gammaproteobacteria > Enterobacterales > Shewanellaceae > Shewanella > Shewanella kaireitica. The sequence continues at coordinate 62,899 of NZ_JAKIKQ010000006.1, read as the reverse complement.
CTGTGTCATATTCTGCTTGTGAGATAAGCTCGCGGCGCAATAATTCACCTTTACGCTTAAAGTCGGCAGCTGCTAGCTCATAATCAGCTTCGCGGTTAAGTAAGGTGTTGCGGGCATCACGGCTATCTAGCCTTGCCAGTACAGTGCCTTTTTTAACATGTTGTCCCTCAAAAAATGAAAACTCAACTAAATGGCCCGATAATCTAAATGCAAGATCGGCTTGCTTAGTGGCTGCTACTTTGGCTGGGAAGACTCGAATAGAACCCGCGTTTACATCGGTGATCTCAAGTAGCTTAACAGGCCGTACAGTTGGTGCTGGGGTTTCAATAGACTCTGCGCTGCAACCCGCTAACACTGAGGTAAGAACAATAAAGGAGAGAGTAGTGGGCAAGTGCTTCATAAATTGAATTCCGTATAAATGTGACAATATGTATTAACTAGGGCGTCACAATAACAGTCAACTTAGTTGAGTTAAATGGAATTATGTGGAATCATGAGTTCCATAAAGTGGAACAGTTAAAGCTTGCTTTAGCCTGTTTAGTGTGAGCAAAGTGTCATGTATTAGTCATCGAACCGTTAAAATTTTAGAGTTGAATAATGAAAACTGAAGATATAGCCCTGTTCCATCGAATTGTAGAAACCGGTAGCTTAGTCGAGGCGGCAGACATACTTAATCTGCCTAAATCGACTTTGAGTCGACGCTTACAATCATTAGAAGATGAGCTGAATGTAAAGCTGTTTCATCGACAGAGTCGAACCATGACCTTAACAGCTTCTGGCAGTCACTTTTACGATAAAACCACCGGTATGTTAGCGACGTTAGAGCAAACGTTGTCAGAGTTAACAGGTCAAGACTCAGAGGTGGCGGGGCACCTACGGATCCTTATTTATCCTATTCCTGCATTGGTGCATATTACTCATGCTATTTTCGATTTTATGGATGAGCACCCCGAATTAACGGTCGAGATAATCGTTAGCTCAGAGCCACAAGATATGATCCGCAACAATATCGATTTGGCATTTATGCTAGAAGACGCTTTTAATGAAAATGAGATGGTTGCACGGCATATTTTGACTGAAAAAGTGCACTTTTTTGCAAGCCCTGAATATATCGTTCAATCGGGGAACCCTTCAACGCCAGAAGCATTGGCACAACATAATTTTATTCTATTTCGCTATCCTAATGGTCGAATTTTCAATGAGGTTCCTTTCGGTAACGACCGTATGTTTTCAGTAAAAGGCAACCTTTGTGTTAATAGCCTAGATACTTGTTTAGAAGCAACATTGTTAGGACGAGGGATTGCGATGATGCCTCTCACGTTCGCTCAAGAACATGTTGATGCTGGTAAACTGGAGATGCTATTTAAAGAGATTGAACCCCATGAAGGGCACTGTTACCTAGTTTATCCATCAAGGCGCTTTATTAGCCTTGCTAGTCAACGCTTTATCGATTTTATGATGGAGGCGATGGAAGAGTGTATTCAAAATGGCGGTTGTGACCGTAGCGTCAGTATTCGAGGTGCGATTAAATCAATGAAGTAGCCTGATAAGCGGCAAGCGTATCTACAGCCTTGCCGTTAAGTTATTCCGCTATCACTGCAACTATTTTATATGAGCCTAGTTATTACGTGCTCCTTGCTCAATCCAGTCTCTAACTACGTATAGCTCATTTAAGGTCAATGAGTTATCAGTATCACCGTTAAGCGCATCATCATGATGTTTTGGCATCTGTATCGCCGGGTCAACTTGTTGGCTAATGGCTAAGTACAGTGTACTTGATGCCGAGCTACCAGGGACAATGACTGGACCATCTAGCGTGCCTTGCATTAAATTAGCATAGCTATCGAGTCGCAATCCTGTTTGTACAGTTGCTTCGCCCGCAGTGGAGTGACAATCTACGCAAGAGTGATTAAAAATCGGTAAAACCTGACTTTGAAAGCTGATGTTAGAGCTAACGCCAATAGAGAAAGCGAAGAAAACCACTGCCGCAAAAAGAGCAATTTTGAAGGTGTTCATACAGACCTCCTTACATAACACTTTTACAGTGTTGAGCCTGAGTTAATTGCTATATTAAGTATAGTGGTTGCCCTGGCGGTGTAGCCCAATTGGAGGGCTTTTGTCAGCTTATTTGATAATAAATTGATATAGAATAAATGACACTCAAATAGCTAAGGCATTGAGTGTTAATGACAGTGTTAATCGGCAGTAATGATCAAGCCTAACGGTGCCAGTAACTGCTCTTGTTGCCACTGATTAATCATCACCCCATCAAGGGACACGTTGCGCGGATCTAAGCCTTCAAGTTCGACTCGAGTGAGGTTACAGCCGCTAAGCTCGAAGCTACCCCATTGCTCAGAGGAAAACTCGCCACCACTTAAATCGGCACCTTTCATCGAAGCGCCTATTAGATTGGCACCGCGCCAGCGGTTATCAAACAGTTCACATTCCTCTAATAGTGCGCTGTTCAAGTCGGCATAGGCTAAGTTACAGGCGGTGATGTAAGCAGAGCAAAAATAGCTTTTGGCGGTGATGTAATTGGCAAAGCTCGCGCGGCTAAAATCACTGCCCTGCAGGTTGCACTCACGCATTTCAATGCCATAGCAGCGAGCACCTTTAAACAGCGCCATACTCAAATTACAATGCTTAAAACTGGCACTGGTGAGTGTGGCGTAGCTAAAGTCGCAGCCATCCTCTTCACCTTGCACCACAAACTTACAGTGGCTAAAGCGGGCGTCGGTTAAATCGGCATGATTAAAGCGGCAGTGGTGAAATTCACAATGCTCAAACTGTGCATCTTGCAGATCTTGATCGCTAAAATCTTCATGGCTAAAAATCTGCTTTGAAGCTTGCATTATTGTCCTCGATTATTCGCCTGCATTAGTGCTAGGCATTGGCTCTGAGATACGGCGCGCTAGAATATAACAAGCTACGCCCATAATGGCATTGGTGATAGGTAGCGCTAATAATAGACCTTTCACACCACCTAAATAGGAGCCTAAGGCAGCCAAGGGCAGCATGATTAAAAATAGGCGGCAGACGTTTAGAATGAGTGAACTCATGGGTCTGTGGTAAGCGTTTAGTGAGGTCGCCACTAAAATCACCATCCCTAACGGACCATAGGCTGCAGGCAATACCAAGATGTAAAAGCTTAACCACTCAATGACTTGTGGGTCGCTACTAAATAGCCTTGCTAACGGCTCGGCGGCAAATATGAGTGGTAGGTACAGCAGGGTTTGAAATATCAATACAAATTTGAGTGATAACAGCAGTGCGTCACGGGCGCGAGTGGTTTGCCCCGCACCAAGGTTTTGTGCCACAAAAGGCACTAAGCTAGATGACAGCGCCATCACCGCAATCAGCATGACTGATTCTAAACGTGTGCCGGCACCAAAGGCGGCCACTGCACTGTGGTCGATACGTGCCAGCATCGCCATAATCATTGCATTTGCTACGGGGTTGAGCAGATTCATTAGTGCTGCGGGTTGAGCGATATGCGCCAACTGCTTCCAGTTGCATCTTAGTCTGGCAATATTGAACTCAGCAAACTCGACCAGGTGACGTTTAAAAATTAATAGATGAGTCGACAGCGACAGTGCCACTATCCAAGAGAGCACCGTGGCAATGGCTGCTCCTTGGATCTCAAGTCGCGGAAACGGTCCGATACCAAAGATAAGTAGCGGATCTAAAATTAGGTTGATCAATGCTGCCAACATCATAATTTTTGCGGGGGAGCGAGTATCGCCTGTGGCGCGAAGTCCTTGGTTACCTACCATTAACAGCACCAATAATGGTGCGCCTAAATACCAAGTAAACATGTAATCATGGATCAACGGTAAGCTACTTTGGTTTGCACCTAACAAACTAAATAGTGGATCAATAAACAAGCTGCCAAATAGCGATATTAACGCGGTGATCAAAAAGGTGAGCAGCAAGGCGTCATGCAAAAACACTTTGGCTTTATCGGCATGTCCGCCACCGATTAAGCGGCCTAAATTGGTCGATACCCCAGCACCAATACCGATAGCGATGCTTGAAATAATCAGTGTTACAGGAAAGGTAAAGCTGATTGCAGCCAGCGCTTCAGTGCCTAACTGGCTGATAAAAAAAGTGTCAACGAGGCTGAACCCAAGAATGGTTAAGATACCAATCAGGTTTGGGAGGCTCATATTTAGCAGTACACGACCAATTGGCTGTGTAAGCAGCCCGTGTCTGTCTCTCATGGGGAAGTCTTGCCTAGTCTTTACTCGGAGGCGAATTCTATCAGGATTGGCTCGACATTTATAAATCAGAGTCAAAAAAAACCGATTTATTTTGTAAATGGGGCTTGGAAGTGCCGACCTTTACCCCCATATCTCGAACATCAAATGATTTTTGCAGTTCACTAAGGTGAAATTAGCCAAAGTCGTTACTATCTTTAATAGCCAGCAATAAGCGTTGGCGACAAAATAATAGGAGCATCCATCGATGAATATTCGCCCATTACATGATCGTGTCATTGTTAAACGTTCAGAAGTTGAATCAAAGTCAGCTGGTGGCATCGTACTAACTGGTAGTGCTGCTGAGCAGTCTAGCCGCGGTGAAGTTTTAGCTGTAGGTAATGGACGCATTCTTGAAAACGGTAGCGTAATGGCGCTAGACGTTAAAGTTGGCGACATCGTGATCTTCAACGAAGGTTACGGCGTGAAAAAAGAAAAGATTGATGGTGAAGAAGTACTGATCTTATCTGAATCAGACTTAATGGCAGTTGTTGGATAAACCCCACTCTCGCCACACAGGTAGACCATGCTCACCGTTGATGGCAGGCTAAGCCACGTCAACGGAACGAAAAGAATTTAAAGGATAATAAACATGTCAGCTAAAGAAGTATTATTTGGAAACGACGCTCGCGTAAAAATGCTTGCCGGCGTAAACGTACTCGCAAACGCAGTTAAAGTTACTTTAGGCCCAAAAGGTCGTAACGTTGTACTAGACAAGAGCTTTGGCGCTCCACTTATCACTAAAGATGGTGTTTCAGTGGCGAAAGAGATCGAACTTGAAGACAAGTTCGAAAACATGGGCGCACAAATGGTTAAAGAAGTTGCTTCTAAAGCCAATGATGCTGCTGGTGACGGTACCACTACCGCAACAGTTCTAGCTCAATCTATCGTAACTGAAGGTCTTAAAGCGGTTGCTGCTGGCATGAACCCAATGGATCTTAAGCGCGGTATCGACAAAGCGGTTATCGCTGCAGTTAGCGAGCTTAAAAATCTTTCTCAAGAGTGTAGCGACACTAAAGCTATCGCTCAGGTGGGTACAATCTCAGCTAACTCTGACGAAACTATCGGTGAAATCATCGCAACTGCGATGGAGCGCGTTGGTAAAGAAGGCGTTATCACTGTAGAAGAAGGGCAAGCACTAGAAAACGAATTAGACGTTGTTGAAGGTATGCAGTTCGACCGTGGTTACCTGTCCCCTTACTTCATCAACAAGCCAGAGACTGGCAGTGTTGAACTAGAAACGCCATTCATCCTATTGGTTGATAAGAAAGTATCAAACATTCGTGAATTGCTCCCTATCCTTGAAGGTCTAGCTAAAACAGGTAAGCCGCTGCTTATCGTTGCAGAAGACGTTGAAGGCGAAGCATTAGCAACATTGGTTGTGAACAACATGCGTGGCATCGTTAAAGTTGCTGCTGTTAAAGCCCCTGGTTTTGGCGACCGTCGTAAAGCAATGCTACAAGATATCGCAATCCTAACTGGCGGTACCGTTATTGCTGAAGAGATTGGTCTAGAGCTTGAAAAAGCCACTCTAGAAGACCTAGGTACAGCTAAGCGTGTTGTTATCACTAAAGATGACACAACTATCATTGACGGTACTGGTGAAGAGACACAAATCAAAGCACGTGTTTCTCAAATCAAGATCCAAGCTGAAGAATCAACGTCAGATTACGACAAAGAAAAACTTCAAGAGCGTATGGCTAAACTTGCTGGCGGCGTAGCCGTAATCAAGGTTGGCGCAGCAACAGAAGTTGAAATGAAAGAGAAGAAAGCTCGCGTAGAAGATGCACTACACGCAACTCGCGCAGCGGTTGAAGAGGGTGTGGTTGCTGGCGGTGGTGTAGCACTAGTACGCGTAGCAAGCAAAATCGGTGAAGTTGAAGTTATCAACGAAGACCAGAAGCACGGTGTAGTTATCGCACTACGTGCAATGGAAGCGCCACTACGTCAAATCGCAACTAACGCTGGCGAAGAAGGTTCAGTTGTTGCTAACAACGTTAAGAACGGCACTGGTAACTACGGTTACAACGCTGGTAACGACACATACGGTGACATGCTAGAGATGGGTATCCTAGACCCAACTAAAGTAACTCGTAGCGCGCTACAGTTTGCTTCTTCAATTGCTGGTCTAATGATCACCACTGAAGCAATGGTTGGCGAAATTCCACAAGATGCAGCTGGTGCACCTGATATGGGCGGCATGGGTGGTATGGGTGGAATGGGTGGTATGGGCGGCATGATGTAATTTTACTGGTCTAAATCGGTGATAACTGCGTTGCTGCTCGCTCGTGTAGGTGAACTACACGTCGCTCACAGCGCCTTGTTCTAACACGATTTATCCTACGTAAAATACGTTGCTGGTCTGAAGCTTAAAAGCTAAAACCACTTCTTGTAAAAGAATAGAGAAAGCCGATACTTAACAGTATCGGTTTTTTTATGTCTGGAGTTTGCTATGGCGTTGCACCTCAGGGGATAGCTGCGTTGCTTCACCACTCTAAACAGTTAAGAGTAGAAAGCTAAACGTCGTGGTAAAGCGCCTTGTTCTAACACGATTTACCCTACGTAAAATACGTTGTCGGTCTGAAGCTTAAACGCTAAAGCCACTTCTTGTAAAAGAATAATAGAAAGCCTCGATACTTAACGGTATCGGGGCTTTTTGATTTTAGATGGTTAAGAGCTGTTTAGTTAAAGTTTACTCTGACCCTGACGGATCCTTTTGTAGTTCTACGAATGAGTGGAGCAAGAGTAAAAAGCTTACTCTTGCCCCATATTTTTTATGAGTTGTTTTTAATCTTCAATATTGATAAATGGATCCCAGGTTCCATATCCAATCAGTTCGCCACTGCCACTATCATTCACTTGAAATGAGAATTGGTAGGTGATGGTGCCGTGCGCTTCAAGATTAGATTCCATATAGTTGTATGGTGTAGCAATGAGTTCAGTAGATAACGGCAGGCCACCTTGTTCAGGTGTCATAATTTTGGTTGTTAATGTTTTCTCATTTTTAACTCCACCATGAAGTGCAGGAGTTGATATCTCACCTCCTTGGCTTGATTGTGATGCGAAGTTATAAAGTACTACTGACTTTTCAAAGTTTCCGCTTAGTGACGTTGAGCGCCATCGCACGTTATCACCCACTTCACCTTTTATCCTGAGTTCTGCACCACCTTGTCCAGTCACTCCATTAGCGTCTTTAACTCTGAGAAAGATAAAATTGTTTAGCCCTTTTGTTGGATTAGCCTTATCTTGGCTCAGTTCAGGCATACTTTCTAAATCCATTTCAATTAATACATCGATTACTTCAGACATAATATTTCTCCTTTTATAAAATGTGAGATTATCGAGTCGATACGTCAATTCCGTATCTGCTACCTAATTTAGAGATAATTAAACTTATGTGCCTTCTGGAACTCTTCTCTAGTAATGGCCTGTTAAACAACCTAATTGTTTTTTGGTTTTATGCTGGCATATTAAAAGAAGGTAGCAGTCAGTTAGGTTTGGCTGCTTGGCATTCAATGGTGTATTTTTGACATAATATGTCGTAAGGTGTTGTTTTAGCTGTATGCTTTATTAGCTTTAATATAGGGTTAAGGAGAACCAATGAGATTAGTGAGTTTATTTGTCTATTCGCTGCAGTGGCTGGCTATCGCTGCATCGCCGACACTTTTAGGGCTTTTTGTTGGAGTTGTATTGAGTTTGCAATCAGGTCAGCTTAATTCGCTCACCGTCATCGCTTGGGGCGCTGTCGGTTTTATTATTGGTGGCTTTTGGGCGGAACGCATTAGAAAGCAGACGGGTCTGAGTGAATTTTTTGGCAGGCTTGCAGGTGCAAGGGATAAACCTAAGCGTCGCTAAGCTGTATTGTGAGTCGAGTATAAAAGACTCGACTCTATTGCTGAAGGTTTAAGGTGTATTGGAGTAAGTTAGATACCAACCTGCAGATAAAGCAATGCTAAAGTCGATTTGTGTCGAGCGATCTCTATGCGATTCTCGATGAATACTTGGGTTATATGGGTATACAGTTTGTGGATTAAATACGTAGTGCATGAATTGACCCTCACCATTCATTCCCCAGCCCCAAAGGTAGTTAAAAATCCTGCACTCACCGGCTATCTCTGTAGCCGTCAGATCTTCAAGATCTAAGTCAACAAGCAATTGATCTATCTGCTGCAGTATTTTTTCAACTCCAGGCGCGTATTCGTTTAAACGCTGCCACTTAAACTCATATTCATTGTCTGGATAGGTGCTGGGAATACTGAAAAATGGTTCTCTATTGTAGTATTCACCGACTTGATATTCTAGCCTAGATAAATCACTATCGAGTAATGAACAGGTTAGTTTGGATAGTTGCTCAAACTTTTTTTGATTGTCGAAAAAGTATTGCGAGTACTTGGTTTCTTGTTCCTGCTTTAACACGCTGTAAATAATGAATACCATTAACAGGAATGTGATTCCTTTAAAGGCTGATTTTATTTCTTTGGCATAATTCGTTAGTAGATTATTGTAAAAATCCATTTTTAATCCGCATATCACCCAATATTACCAATTGTTAATATTATTGTTTTATCTATTTCAGTTATTATGCATTATTTTTAGTGTTTGAATTTAATGGAAAAAATTAATTATTTTTAATTTTTTACGTCGTTGTAAGAATAAGTTGAATCATAGAAGTCACTAATTCGATGATATTACTCTGCTAGGCGCCACTCTCAGCTTCATCTTTTTGGGCTTTTAGCAAAGTAGTTAGTTGTACATTAAGCATCATCATTTGCGCATCAATATCTTTGCGTTTCTGTTCAGCGGCTTCAGAATGATCATTGGCCAGTGCTTGGCGTTGTTCTTTTAGCTCTTTGAGTTCCTCTTTGAGCTTATCAATCTTCTTTTCTGTCTCAGTTCGGGTATCAACTTGTTCACTCTGCTGGGCTTTGGTGTTGGCACTATTTTTATGCATTGCAGTGCCGAGTTCAGTCGATAACTTCTTTTGTGCTGCATCCGATATCGACACGCTATCTGGCTCTATAGTTTGCGACATAGATGCTTGGGTTGGCGTAGCATCCGATCTGACTTTGATCTCTGCTTGTTGCATGTTTTGAGTGATAGAGGCTGTTGAATTGATACCTGATATGTTCATTGCTATTCCATGCAGGTGAAGATTATAGCCAGTTATCGGCAAATAGTGTCGACACTTTAGCGTTAATCACTGCAAAGGGGTCATCATTTAGTTGTACTGTTTGCTGTGTGCGGTGACTGCAGTTTATTTGTTATGTTCTGAAATAGTTGATTATTTTTTATTGGTTTTTGGGTAAGATGTTTTGCAAGTATTATCAATTGTTTGCATAAGTGAGTGGCGAAGTGAGATCGATGTTAACTAGGCTCGTAAGTCATCCTGTGGCCTTAATGATTATCGCTGTAGGGTTATGGATGTTATACCCTCCTGTCGTTAACCATTTAGTCGATCAAACCAACGTTTTCTATGTAGCTGCAGTGGCGCACTCTTTTGCTGCTTTAGCAACGTTATTGTGTGTCATGAGTCTGTTTATTGGTCGTGAAAAAGTTAAAGCCAGTAACGTGCTTAACAGCTACTCCTTTAGCAAGATCTCACTGCCAACCCTGTTCTCAGGCATATTAATTTGTGCCAACCATCTGCTGCTCTATGCGGCATTAAGTGTTTCGGAAGACTTTGATGTTATAGCCATTTTGGTTTTTGAAACCTGGCCTATTTTATTTTTCTATATTGACAGCATCCTCAGACGCAGTAAGAGAAAAACGAGCATTAATGATTATGTTTTTTCGGGAGCCGCTTTTGCAGGCTTTTTAGTGTTAACGGCGCCGAATGTAGATATTGCCGACTGGTTATTACTCGATAGTCCGATGCTTGAAACCATGGGGCTCGCAGCCCTTGGTGGTTTGGCTATGGCTGTAAACTGTTATTTTCGGATGAAGTGTATGGATGCCTGGAGTGAGGTATCTGATAGCAAAAAGCTCAACTTGAGTAGTTTTAAAAGAGGTTTGCTTACCGAGACTGGTGTGCGACTTGTTGCTGCGCCGTTGTTGATTGCTGCGCTATGGATTTCTGGAGAAGCGATTCCTGCGTTCGATCTCAGTAATGTATTGCTATTGATGTTTGTTGGTGTGGCGATCTTGGCATTAGGTAGTCTGCTGTACGATCTATCAGTGTTTAGTGCTGAGAATGCATCTATAAGTGCATTGTGGTATTTAATGCCGGTTGGAGCCGTGCTGATCCTTGCGATTATGCAAGGTAGAATGTTGAATCAGTACGAAGCTGTGGCATCGGTATTGATTGTTTCATCCAATATTTTCTTAGGCCTTCGATACCCTTTGCGGTCATCATTGTTAGTGCTGTTTGTATCCGTCTGTAGTATTGGTATTTGGATCTTATTTGCTCCGGTTTCTGCAATCGATAGCTATTATGATCTACTGGCTGTATCGACGGTATTTTTTGCTCTGTTAGCGACTTTTGCATTAGATAGAACGACCTCGTTGAACCGCGAACGTGAAAGCTTACTCGGTGAGTTCAGTGAACAGGTTTTTGGAGTGTTAGAACTTCATGATAAGAATGATCGTTCTGAGGAAACCGTCGCCTACGTAGGCAAGATAAAGCAATACGTGCTGTGGAATTTGCATAGTTTTGTCAGAGCATTTTTCAATTTTAAACAGCTTGATAGTAACCAGCTACGAGCTGAAAAGCTCAAGTACGCACTATTGCCGATGTTGGAGAATAAGCCTGCTGAAAGAGATCGTATTTTAGAGCTATTCAAAGTTGGCAATAAGTTGATGACAATGGAGAGCGATAGGATCCCCGCAGAAGAGTTTGTTATTTTATTATTTCTGGGGGCCGCTAATGTTTTCTTTTCATTAGTTTTTCGCCCTGAAACGCTGTCGGCGGGTTTGTTTGCGCTTATTGTCGGTGCTTCTGTTATCTATCTACTGCTTATCATTTATGAGCGAGACCGGTATGCGCAAATTCGCCATGATCATGCATTAGTTTGTACAAATTTAATGCGCTACATTAAATCTAGATCTGCTGAACCTCAAGTTGAAAATGATATCAGCCTAGCGATGCAGCAGGTAGATGATGCGATAGCAACTAAATCGGCCTCAAGTGGCACTCGCGGGCAAGCATATTGGATTTTCAGTATCTTTGCTCTGCTGTTTGTCGGTTTTGGTTATAGCTTTTTGTATGAGTCACTGCAACAGCAACGTTCCTTTGAGAGCTCGCCATTAGTTTCGACGCGAACGACTCATGAAACTAAGATCAATATTGCCTTGCTTGATTGGCCGAGTGCACAAATAAAAGGGCATATCTTAGCGGGGATCATTAATCAGCATACTGAGTTAGATGCTGCGATGATTTCGATGTCGAGTAAGCAAGTATTTAGCGAAATGGATGATGAGGAGGGGAGTGTCGATATTCATCCTGACCTCTGGCTGGAGAATAATAGTAAATTTATCCGCCGTTATGTCAGAGCATTTGGCAGCGTGTCTCTTGGTGAACAAGCTGTAACAGGTTCACAGGGCTTGTGTTATACCGACATTGGCATAGGACACAAACAACTGTCTTATGGCGATCTCACTAAGGATGATTTTGCCAGCCACTTTGACCTTAACGGCGATAACAAAGGTGACATTTGGGTGGGGACGGCAGACTGGACTTCAGCTGATGTTGAGAAGCGACGTTTATCAGCATACGGCTTAAGCGCTTTCTACCGCTACCATACGTTCGATCAAGATATCTTGAATATGCTTATTGAGCGTAATAACCAAAGTGGAGTGCCTAGCCTGTTTTTCTGTTATTACCCTGATGCACTGTTTATGAATCAACATGTTCATTTTCTTGATGAAGCGCCACATGATGCTGCACTTTGGCAAAAGATTAATCGTGACTATGCTGAAGTACCGGATATGGGAACTGCGTGGCCTAAAACAGAGATCCGCGTCGCTTACCGAGCTGGACTAGCTAAAAAATCCCATGAGTTAGTTACGTTACTGAACCATTTTAAAATTGAAAATGAGCAGTCGGTTGTGATGCTCGCCAAATTGAGAGCTGGTGAAACTCCTGAGAGTATTGCAGATGGATGGATTGAATCACATCAAGATCTTATTCTTGAGTGGTTAACTGGATTTGACTTGTCGGCTTCCAAGTAACTTAAATCACAATTAAAAGGGCAGAGTGGCTAACGCGCTCTGCCTGCTTGCAACACTGTCTATATCTTCGCACCATTATCCATAGTGATATCAATTGCTGTACTTCCCTCGTCGGCCAAGTTAAATAGCTGGCATTCAAGCCCACTGTTGTGACGGCCAAACCGGTCACGCGGGTCAGAATACTTAGATAATTGCAGGACTATCGAACCGCTCATCGAGCAGAATTGAATTTCTCATATTCATTCATATTACAATAACTATCGCTTAATCTCTGCTCTATAAACTGACTCATAACGTTAGGTGCTTACATTTAGCTGTAATGAGTTGTAAGTGACCGAGTGAGAAATACTAAGCCATGACATTTACACCTTACCAAGAATTTCTTACTTCACAATTGTTGCCCATGCTTGCTGTTTGTATGGCGGTTATCGCGCAGCTTGAGTATCTCAACCATGCAGCTGCTTACTTCGGAATACTGATGATGGCGGTAATTCACTGCTATTTATGTCCCCCTGTGAATTCACTCCAACAAGTTAGCGATTGAAGAGTTAAAGAGGATTATTATGACTATAAGTAGTTTTATTGTGCTTGGCTTGAAATGGTTTGTCGTGGTCGCTCTATACCTATTTTTAATTTGGGTGATGATAAAAAATAATGGACACTCTAGTTAGATATCAGGGGCGAAAAAACCATTATTCGCCTCTTTTGATGACCTCTTAACTCAATGAGCAATATTGCTAGTTGTCATATAGCGGTTGAATAAATAACTGACATATAAACTAAATGCAGCCACGACCAAGTACAGTTGTTGCAGTTGTTCTACAATAGGCATTTGCGGGAATTCATTCTTGCTTATAGCGCTCAAGGTGCCAAGCAGCAACAGCAATGCCGTTAAAATAAGGTATTGGTAACGCGGTGATAGTAATCTCTCTTTACAGATGAGTGATGCAGTATAAATACTGAGCCAGCCAATAATAGCCCCTAATGCTAAGTCAATCGGCCAGTGGGCACCGACTGAAATCCGCGATACAGCGACTATGATTGCTAAAGAGACAAAGAATATTCTGCTGAGCAATCGTCGAGATGACAGATAGGCTGTGCCTGCGAGTAAGAAAATGGTAGCGGTATGACCTGAAGGAAAGCTCTTGCTGTGACGAACATCGCCTATAATATTTATTTGCTCTAACAGTGCTGCTGGACGCGGCGCATCAAAATAGCTTTTTAGTAGATGTGTCACCACTAGGCAGATCACGGCAGCAAGAAGCACTCGCAAGATCCAAGCAGGTTTGAAGCAAAGGATCATGACTAGAACGCTACCCGTAACAACCCCATTGCCCATGTCGGTAATGCTTGCTAAAAGCTCAGGGTTAAAATGTTGACTGGCTTGATTGATCTTAAAGAAATAAGCGTAATTAACACTTTCTTTCATTAGTAAAATAAATGCTGCCACTAGCAAGAATAACCCCCACAAAAAACCAGTATCATTTTGAGCTGATATTGAGCCTGCGAGAGCCGATTTGTTGATGTTTGGCTGGGTAATGGCCTGGTCGAATTTAGTCATACCTTTCTCTTGTTGGATGAAGTCGACGCTATTGTATTGTTTGCAAAGTGAAGAAAATGTCATTGTGGGAAGATTACGGCAGCTGAATAGAATCGACTCGTTATCAATCAATTTGAGTGGTGCTTTAGAATGGTTAAACTCTCGCTGAGCGAGCAGTGTTTTATACTGACTCGTATTATTTACTCTTTTAGACTCGGCGGAGGCGAGCTTGTCGTGGGCTTAGCGGAATGTTCAAGTTAACTGAGAAAATATCTATGACGCGATGACGTTGCTTATTGATACAGTGATGGCATTACCAGAGTATTAAACTATTTTATATCGCTCTGGTAATACTTAGCCGCAGCTGTTCAGGCATCACTGTTTGAGGTTACATCTCTTCTGTGACGGTACAAAGCCCTTTAAAAGCCTCTTGTCCATCAACTTGAACGGTTGCTAGCAGTTGGTGATCGGCTAGCGGATATTGGCTGTAGTATAAATAGGTTGGTGTAGCGCTAATATCTTTGCCATCTACCGCATCGATGCGATAGATATTGCTCATCACCGGTGATTTATAGCTGCCATCTATTTTCACGATTGATTCGTTAGAGCGCAAAATCGTAATGTTTTTCATAACGACATCATCAGCACCTTTTACTTTGCAGGTAAGGTCGCTAGCCTGTACACCTGTGCTTAATGCCGCGATGCTAATCGTTGAACTGATCAATACTTTGCTCATTATTCTCATTAAATGTTGCCTCTTTATTTTTAATATCCCGGGCTTTTGCCGAGAAAAATTTATAAACACTATTCGTTGAGCTTTCTGTGGTTACATTAGTTCCCTGCATACGGCTGTTAATTTAATGTAGTTCAGAATAATGTGATATCAAACCTTATTAGGCCATATTTTTATTGTGGTTAATCGCTTTTTTTGTAGGGGAAACGTACTTTACGTTTGAGGCGATGGTATTTCAAACTGGGCAATATGATAACGACGGAAGCTATGCTGTTTAGTTATTACCCACTAATGAGCTGCAATACAGAAAATAGTCAAGAAGCGTCAACAAGAGGGATTGTTCCCCCTTGTTGCACACTAGAAGATTGATAATTTAGTCTTTAATCATGTGTTTATATATTTGTCCATCTTTCATCACAAAAGTGACGTTTTCCATAAGACTAATATTTTTAAGTGGATCACCGTCGACAGCTATGATGTCAGCTAAAAAACCTACCTTTATTTGCCCAAGATTGTCTTGCTTTAGCAAGGCTGCACTATTAATTGTTGCTGCTTGTAGTGCTTGAGTTGGAGTCATGCCAAATTTAACCATACGTGAGAATTGGTTGCCGTTATCGCCGTGGGGGTATATGGCGGCATCTGAACCAAATACCATGTTTGCCCCAGCTTTAACTGCTTTTCTAAAGCTATCTCGTTGGGCTTGTGATACTCGCTTTTCTTTGTTGATATTAGCCTCTGGTACACCGTTCGCTGCCCCAAAAGCGAGGGTGTACTCGGTATTGTAAATATCACAAGAAAGGTATGTCCCCGCTTTTACTGCCATCGTTATTGCTTCATCATCCATAAAGCTACAGTGTTCGATACTGTCTATGCCGGCTCTTATTGATGCCTTAATACCACTGGTTCCATGAGCGTGAGCTGCAATAACAAGTCCACGCATGTGGGCTTCATCAACGGCTGACTTTATCTCTTCATAGGTCAACTGTTGAACACCAACTTTTGTACCTTTAGAAAATACGCCGCCCGTGGCGCATACTTTAATAGCATTAGCGCCATACTTTATGTTTTCACGAACTTTTGCGCGTATTGCCCAGGGGCCGTCGGCCACGCCTTGTGCTTTTACCTGCTTTTCTGGAGATGAGAAGTTATCATCACAATGCCCGCCTGTAATGCTTATTGAATGACCTACGGCCCAAATTCTCGGTCCCACAATCTCTCCAGCATTGATACCATCACGAGTCGCTATCACAGCGTAGCCAGACGCACCTAAATCACGCACTGTGGTAAAGCCAGCCATTAAGGTTTTATTGGCATTTTTTACTGCTTTAACTGTTTGGCGGGGAACTGAATAATTCTGGGCTGCTAGAAAATTATCCTCTGCATCACCAGATAGGTGGACATGCATATCCATTACTCCTGGGAGTAGGGTTTTTCCACTGAGATCGACAAGATCGTAATCATTATTCGTCGGAATATTTGACTGTTGGGTGACTTGGGCTATTTGATTGTCACTAATCACTATAGCAACATCTTTAATGGTTTTACCTGCTGCGACATCTACGAAAGCATCGGCAATTAGTAGTGTATCCTGTGCAAGAGTCGGCAAGCTCATCGTCATCGTCATTGCGATTGCTGCTGCTAAGGGGAAGTGCAGGTAGGTTTTCAATTTGTGTTTAGTTAAAGTCTTAGACTCTTTACTCTTCTTATCCATTTTTATCGTCTTCCCTTTATTATTTTTAATTGGAATGAGCACGCAGGTAATTACTATATATATGTTAACTTGCTGTTAATCTACTTTGCCGCTTGAATAGAAACAAGCGATGCCAGAGTAAACTTGTAATAAAAAGAGTAATTCGCTGAGCAGTGTATTTGCAGAGCTAGATGTGAAGGTTTTTTTAATACTTATTTCAGCTAAGTTTATTAAACTAAAATGCTAATTATGTCATTTATAAAAGAGGCTTATCATCATGGATAGTCGTAATCCTGACAGCAGCTCGAGCGCGAGTCGCCGAAAACCTTGGGTTGTGCTTGGGGTCATTGCATCAATTGTTGTGGCGGTTTGGTTGTTGTTGATGGTGATGCCAAAAGGCTTTAAAGCCACACATGAAGAGATAGGTTCTGGCAAACCGGCAGTCGTGTTTGTCTATGATCCAGGTTTAGCTATAAGCAACAGTCAAACTGAGCAGATGAATGAAGCCCGTGCTCACCTTGGTGATAATGCATTGTTTTTGTTAGCTAGAGCTGGCACCCCAGATGGCGATAAGATGATCGCGACTTATCGAGCTGAATCTGCTGAAGTATTGCTGTTTGACCCTACTGGTAAACTAATAAAAAGGCAGTATGGTGTCATTGGAGCCAATGAGTTAATGCAGTGGCTCCGATTATAGAGCAGCTTTCAGTGTTCTAATTACGCGATTTTGCTAAGCTCACTCGCTGTGGGCTTTAGCTGAATTGTTTCATGCTTTAGCGATTCATGACTCTGCTTAAGTTCTCGCTATACTTCCAGGCAATCTTCATTCTTTTTCCTTATTTTACGATAATATTATTACTCATCAATAAGTCATTTCTCTGCCATCGCTTCAAAAACATGTGCTTTTCTCATCATCGACTATATTTAATCAAATAAAAGACTTATATCCATTTATCTGTGGCGGGTTTGTAGATTTTAAATAAAAAATGAGCCGCGATTTCAAAAGGATTTTATGAAAAAGCTTATTCTTTTATGCCTTTTTCCAACAATTGCTTGCGCCGAAGTAGCTGCTCTGAATTCAGTTGAGCAGCTTCCTGTCGGTGATGCTTTGCCATTTTTTAAGACGTTGGAGCAAGCTGAGCAGAGAGCGCAAGCCTATAAAACGGCGATTGATGAAATCGATGACAAACTTGGTGATTGTAATAGCGAATGCGACAAGCTTGAGCAACAGTTAGATAGTTATAAAAAAGCCTTGAAAGACCACTCCACAAAGAATGGCTTACCGCTGTTTTCGATTTTAGGTGGGCCGGGGTATATGCCAGAAACTGGTGTGATGTTGGCCTTAGGGGCTCTATATTCCTTTTCGACTAACAGGCAGGAGCAAGAGCTTCAGCGTTCGAGTCTGACCTTGGTCGCCATCGGCAATAAGGTTGAAAGTGGTGTTGGACTAGGCTTGAGATCAAAACAAAATCTGTTTTTTGATAATAATGCTATGCGCCTTTTTGGTAAATTTACCATGGGTAACCAAAGTGAGTATTACTGGGGAGTGGGCTACGAAGCGGGAGATGCCGTTGAAGCATCAGATGAGCTTCTGTATGAATATAAGTTGCTAAATTATGAGGGAAACCTCACCTTCCTAACATTTAACGGTTTTTATCTTGGCCCCGCTCTGCGCGTTAAAAGCTTTCAGCCTGACGAAGATACTTTACCGCAAACTGCTATTGACGACCCCAATTTTCAAGAGTTTAAAGATAAGCCATTTTCCCTAGGGTTGGGGGTGGCACTTGAGCATGATAGCCGAGATTTCTCTGTCAATGCTTGGAGTGGCCAGTTCTTCAATTTTGAGTACATCGTTTATTCACAGACAATAGGTAGCGATAGCGACTATCAAAAACTACTACTCGATTATCGTTATTACTACTCCTTTAGCAAGGGAAGGGTGTTGGCTTTTTATAATGCATTTCAATGGAGTGACGGAGATGTCCCCTATTTTGATATGCCGACTGTGGGTGGCCAAGATTCTTTAAGAGGTGTCTATCGAGGACATTATCGCGATAAGAACTCTATTGAAAATACCGCGGAATATCGTCACACCTTTAAATACAGCAATGGCCAACTATCAAGGCATGGAATGACGGTTTTTGCCGGTCTAGGCTCTATTGCAGATGAACCGCAGCAGCTATATGACGATCTCATTTATAGCTATGGCATCGGTTATCGATTTGAGCTGCAACCGAGAATGAATGTACGAGTTGATTATGGTCGTAATGCGACTGAAAGCGGCTTCTATTTAACTTTTAACGAAGCATTTTAAAAGGGAATTCACTATGTATAAATTGTTGGTCATACTCATCTCCAGCGCTACATTTTCTGTTTTAGCAACGGATGAACCAGTGCCGAAAACAACAGAAACTGTCGAATCCACGGCTGAAATTGAAGTGCCGGAAACACAAACTGCTAGAGATAAGCGTCAACAAAAGCGTAATGAAACGGTTCGCTCAGATATTATTCCCAGTAAAAGTACCGACCCCAACCGAAAGTGGGAACGCTACTTGCCATTCTTTGGTCAGCAAGTCATTGAAAAAGGTTATGACCTACCTCTACCGCTTTCAATCTCTATTATTCCTAACTATTCCAAACAAGACTTGTCGCTATCTAACTTAAAATTAAATTACAAAGGTGTCGATATCGGTGAGGTTATTGACTTAGATAGCATTGATTTTGGCCAGCCAGATGTTGAAACTGCCAGCATACAATTGCGCGCTGCAGCTTGGATATTCCCCTTCATGCAGGTCGGCATCCACGGTGGCCGATTTGAAGGTTCAACCGATCTTTATATTAAAATCCCGACTGCAATTTTTAAGAAAATTGAAGAGGTGTGTGGCGGCAGAGTGACGCCAGCATTTTGTGATGATGTTCCTGAAAATATTGAGTTGCCTGAAATATCTCCCGATTATTCTGGCTGGAACTATGGTTTTACCACCAACTTTGTTTACGGATTTAATCACTTTTTTGTGCTGGTTCCGTTCAGTTATACTTGGACCAAAACTGATGATGATCGAACTGAATCAGAGACATTGCTTGTAAGTGCAAGAATTGGCACATCATTTAATGTCCCTAATTGGGGGTTTGTGAACCCATATATCGGTGTTTCATATATGGACACCGAAGGAACAACTGGCCAGTCGGATGCTGAGATCAAAGATGGACCAACTTTAGAAGGGCTAAGCTATACCATTACACAACAGAATGTCGCTCACTATGCCGGATTAATTGGTTTTGACTGGAGTTTAACTAAACATCACTCGTTTGATTTAGAAGCTAATATCGGTGACGGTAGGCAGAATTATATCGCTATGTATACCTACAAGTTTTAACTTTTTGGCGGAAATTTGAGCTTCTACTATTAAATAATTGGGCTGATTTAGTGCGTCAGTAGCGATTACTAGCAAGGCTAATGAACTTACTTAATGGCTTTGTGTCCATAGTTTCGACACTCATTAATTAGGTTTTAAAATGTTGAAACAGACACTGGTGATATTACCGCTGTTAAGTGTAACTTCCTTTGCTGCTAACGCGGCAACCTCTGTTGAAACCACGATAGAGTATGAGGCTAAATCTATCTGTTATAACGTGGCGAATGCGCTAAATGAGGACTGGCATAACTGTGATAGTAAAGGTCCGACGCTAGATAAGCAGGGCACCACTGAATATGTTTTTATGACCAAAGATGGCGAACGAGCTTGCCGAGTATGGACAACCAGTAAAGGCCAGCAGAAAGGCTTTTTATCACCCGCGCCCATCCATGCTGATGAGTGCCCGCTCGGTACATTCTTTAATGTTGCACCTGTCAGTAAAGATGAGCACCAAATAGAGATTACCTTTGGTGGTTAACAGCTTGGGTTATTTATTTGGTAAATAAATAGCCCTTTTGCATGTTCATTCTGTTTAATGCCTGCTCACTCTATTCACAACAGCCTGCATTGCCGCGTTCTCTTACCATTTTTTCTTGTTAATACACCTAACAACCCATCAAGATACAATGGCTTAGTCTCTCCATATTAAAGCTGATGTTTCAAATCACTTAGCATTTGCTTAGAGTTTGCTCACTTGAGTGCGATGTGTAGTTGAATCGTTAATATTGAGATATATGCTTGAAATTTATTTTCGGCACTATGCTAGCTTTGAACTTTAGTCAATTTAAACAATATGTTGATGAGTACCTTTTTGGGCTGAGCCTGCTCGTCGATATAACAAGGATGTGTTAATGAATACTTTTGATAGTTCTGCAGCAGTACACAGTCTGTCTCCTCTCTCTAATGCCATTGTTGATAAAGCTATCGATAACGTGACCCGCAAATTGGTTGGTGGCGTGAGAAATAAAAATAATTCCCAACCCAATAGCAACAAAAGCAGCTTAAAAACCACTGTGTCCGATAGTTTAGCGGCGACCTCTGCTGCAGATGTTATGGAGGTCGCTAATAGAGGCGAAGCTTGGAAGGAGATGATCTCTAAAAGTCTTTCTCATGGGATTTCCTCATTATCTAATATGCAGTTTGATGGCGAGTTCAGCGTCAGTGATGGTGTTGCTGAAGGCTTACACCAAGTGCCTAACACTCCGGGAGTTTATGTGGTATTTGATAAACAGGATACTGCAGTTTATGTGGGAGACAGCACTAATATTCGCAGCCGTTGGCATGCTGGTCATTTAAATGAAAACCGCCAAAAGCTCAAAAATGGTGAGCAATATAAGCTAACAGAACAGTTTACAGAAGGCTGTACTGTAAAATTCATCTCTTGCGATTCTAAAGAAACTGCCGCCGCCATTGAGGCGCATCTTATTAAAGATGCAACACCGGAAATTAATGCCCGTGAAGAGCTATTAAATGAGCAAGGTTCACGATCCAATATCGAAGCTAAAAAAATGAAAGACGCTTCAGGTAGTACCGCCGCCTTGGTAAAAGGTGCGGCTAAAGAAGCGGCTGCTAACGTAGGCTGGAACGTATTAGAAACCCTTATCACTGCATGTATTAAAGCGCTTAAAGATGAGTTGGTTGATATAGTCTCAGGCGGTAAAACCAAGTTGAAAGACCGCGTTAAGCGCTTATTCAAAAAAGTTTGGGGTGTGCTGGCTAATATGGTCAAGAATCCCGGCTCAATACTGAAAGGCTTATTCGAGTTCATCGTCAATGCCTTTGCTAGCGCGTTTCGCAAAATCTACCAATTAGCTCGCAATATTTATGATCTAGGCTACGCCGCATGGCAACTTTATAAGGGCTCTAAGAGCCTTTCAAAGGCGGAGCTAGTGCACAAAATATCAGAAATTATCATTACCAGTGGTTGTTTGGTTATATGGGATGCACTTGACCCTATTATAGAAGCGAAGTTAACGGCTTTGTTTCCTCCAATTGCACCGTACTCACCTTATATTGCTGCCACGATTGCTGCGATTGGTTTTGGTGTTTCAAGTCATTATTTATCGGGCTTTATTCCTACGATTGTGGAGAAAATTGTTAACTTTAACCCCATGTTGAACCAATCCTATGAGCAGCAAAAAAGCGCCTGTGCGCAGTTAATCGTTAATGCGGAGAAAGATCTTATTTTGGTGAATGGTCTCGAAGATTATATGCGTTCATCAAAAGACTTAGTGGTCGACTTAAAGGCCAAAACCTGCCAACTAGAACAGCATCAAGCTATCGAAGCATTCAGCATAGAAGACAGATTAAACAGCATTTCATTGGGAGCAAAATAGTGGAACTGGCAACAAAAAAGCAAGAATTAATTGAACGGCAAGAATATCAAGTTTTCTTTCAAGACTTTGAAAGTAACCTAGCCAAGCTCACTGAGGCACTGAAAAGTAGCCAAAATGTGCAGCAACTTGCCAGTGATATCAGTGAAAAGGGCTTTTGGGGCAACGCATTTGGTGGTATTTCAGGCCGTAATACCAAAGAGCTTGCAGGTATGATTGAAAACCTCGGCGCCAGCTTAGAGGTGACTCAGAGCATTTTGAGCATAGTGCTAAAAGTGCAGAACATTAAAAATGGCTTCTTAAAAGACTTCCATCAAGCGCTAGTCGAGAAAATTGCTCATTTAGCCAAAGATGATCGTACCTTAGACAGTAATCAAAAAGATGCGGCACTGGCGATTGTGACTAAGCTAGAGCAGCAAGTTAGCTATCAGTTAGCGCAGTCGGAACAGATTGAAAGTCATCAACGTAAGCTCACTGAGCTGGATGACTTTGTAGAAGTAAAAGATATTCTTGATTCAGAGCAAAGTGCCAAAATTGAGCGGCTAAATAAAACTTCGGAGCAGATTATTCAAGGCGCTGATACGCGCCAACAGCTGATTAATGAACTGCAGCAAAAAAGTGAAAGCAAGCGTAAAAAAGATCTCGCTCAAGATGAAGATATCAATCAGCTGTCTAAATTGGCGCAAGCCCTGCAACAAGAGAGTGAAATTAAAACGGAAAAGGACCAATCTCAAGATAGTGAGATTACAAGACTGAGTAAGCAAAGCGCTGCGCTATTGAAAATACAGCAACAAGCTGATTTACAAATCAAGAGTCAAGCCGAGTTGATAGCAAGCTTACGAGGTGAGCTGGACAAACATACTCAGGATATAGCGGCTAATGCTCGTATGTTAACCGAGCTTACCAGTCAGCTTGAGCAGGCCCATCAAGCTGTGGATTACGCTAAGCAACAACAGCAAGATTTTCAATTGCAGCAGTCGAGTACTCAGGCAAGATTAGCCCGTAATGTTTTGCCAAGTATTGCATTGGTTATTGCAGGAGCTGCCATTTACTTAAATTTGTGGTCAATCTAAGACTATCAGCTCTTTGGTAAAGTGAGCTTTTATCATGGCTTTTCGCAAGTCTAACTAGGTAAATATATAAACAGCCTTGATAGTTTAGTCATCAAGGCTGTTTATTCGAGGGCTTGGGCTATGTGAATATGACTAATAACCCATAAGCTGCAGTCAAGATTCGCTATAGCCGGGGCGAGTCGAACATTAGGTTTTAGTGCTGTAAGAGTTGGCTAAAACGTAGGTTGAAAGTGGCTGAGTCATTGGGATCTAACATCACTCGCACTATGTTGACGCCTTTTGGCTCTTTCAGTGCGTTGAAAATAGCATCCATCTCTTTTTCGGTATTTACCACATAGCTATGTACGTCAACACCTTCTGTTCCGCCAAGTGCTTCACCTAGCTTTTCATATTTCCACACCGCAATGTCATTATATGAGCGCTCTTTACCTGGGTGAATCGCTCGCTCAGCACCGTAACCGGAGTTATCTAAGATGAATAATGCTAAGTCTTTCTTGTGCTCAATCAAGGTCGCTAAATCTTGGGCGCTCATGGTGAAGGCACCTTCGCCTTGAATGCTTACTGAGCGGCGGTTGTGCTGTTCGTTGGCAAAATTTGCACCAACAAACATACCAAAGCCTGCACCGAGTGAGCCCCAGTTACCACAGCCATGCATGACGACATCTGCTGGAAATTCAGCTTGAGACGCATTAATAAAGCCACCAGTATCGCCATACAGCATGTCGCCAGCTTCTAAGTAGTTAGAGAATTGCACAAATAATCGGTCAATGGTCAGATTATTATCTGTGGGAGTAAATCTGTCTTTTTGTTCAAAGGCGAACTTACGACGTGCTTGTTGTTGCAGCCCGCCCGCATCGATATGTCTGATAGCACCTAAAAGCGCAGGCACAAAATCACGCAGATATACCATGTCATAACGTTCACCATTGATCTCAACATAATCTTTACGGATCCAAATGACATCTTGTTGCTGGCCCAGTCGAGTTGTGAAAACACCGGTATCAAACTCATTGAAGGTCACTCCAAGTGCGATCGCTACATCGGCGCCATCCATCATCTCTTTGGTGTAATCTTCGCTGACCTCACCCATATATATTCCGATGTTATTTGGATGCGCTTCAAAGTCGCCCATTTTACAACTGAAGGTGGTAGCAACCGCCGCATTGAGTTGATCAACCAACTGCACACCTTGGGGGATCATATTTTCGCGTTGCAGTAGGTGACCAGTTAACACACTGCGGGTTTTTGACTTCTCAAGCAGTGTCACACTAGCTTCTAGAGCCGCATTTAGATTGCTAGATGAAGACTGTTCAAGCATCAGGTCTAGCGGCCGAGTTGGTGCATCAACCATTGCTGTTTGCAGGTCATAAGGTACTTCTAAGTAAACAGGCTTCTTAGACTGCATTGCTTTACGTAGCATTTGGTCAACGTCGAAAGTAGCAGTGCTTAAATCGACCAGGCGTTGACTGGCGCAGGTAATATGCTTAAACATCTCGATATTGGTATCGAAGTTGTTCTCTATAACATGGTGGTAGCGGCGCTCTGTAGGTGTCGTTAGCACCTCAACCGTTGCGGTACCTGCGATTACCATAATAGGAGTGTCATCAGCATACGCACCGGCAATAGCATTAGTGCAACTTAAAGAACCTACACCGAATGTAACTACCATGGCGCCAAAACCGTTCATTTTTGAGTAACCGTCAGCGGCATAAGTGCCGTTAAGCTCATTTCTTGGCATGATGTGTTTCACGCCGTGGTTGCCATCTAAAATCTCATCGAAGAATGGCAGTACGTAGTCGCCAGGGATACCGAAAACATGGTTAGTGTTTAGCTCTTTAAGACGAGTAAGGATGTAAGTTGCTAGTGTAATCTGTTGCATGGTGTTACCTCATAAGTGAACTGAAATTGGTTCGTTGTTTGTGTGAGGTAATATTAAGCAAAGCCTGAAATCTTCTATATAGCGTATTTTGAGCTTGCCAATCCCAAAAATGAGATTGGCATTTTTTACTGAAGGGGGCTATTTAAAAGCGTTGACGATGGCATCAACGACAGCTCGCTGAGCGGCGGACTGTAAGTTACGACTGCGGTATAAAAGAGAAAAAGGCACTGGTGCCAATTCATAGTCTTCAAATATTTGTACTAGCTTGAACTGTTCGTTGTTTGGCTGCAATGCATAGAGTGGGACGATAGCGTATCCAAGACCATCGTTGACGGCACTGAGTAACATCTCTGCATCTATCACACTGAATTTTTGACTTGGTTGGATCTTTATTACTTCATCAGTGTTTTTATTGGTAATAGGCAGTGAAGGATGAGACAGAGTCGAAACATAGGGCAGCGCATTAAACTCGCCATTAGCAATTTCATCTTTATGCCGCAATGCAAAATCCTCATGCGCCATAAATGCTAATTCGAGTTCAATTAATTTTCTGGCGATCAAATTGCTTTCAGGAAGTTCACCATTTACCACGGCAATATCGACATCATCCGTCAATGTAGTGGAATTGATCGAATGCTTTAACTCTATACTTAATTTCGGATTATCCTTTAGCAGGTTGAGAATGGCAGGGTGAATGAATTGAGTGTAAAAGAGCTTAGTGGTCGATATCACTATATGGCCACTCAGCAAACCTGAGTTGTCGTTGAGCTCATCGATGGTATTAGCCAACTGCTCAACGATACCGCTTAGCTTTTGATAATACTTTACCCCTTCATTGGAGAGTGACAGCTTATTTTTATTACGTATAAAGAGTTGTAAGCCTAGGCTCTCTTCTAATGACACAATTCGTCTGCTGACCGTTGATAGCGGCAGGCGTGTTTTCTCGCTGGCTTGCTTCATGCTGCCATATTTCGCCACCTGACAAAAAACATAGTAATCATCCAATTGGATTTTCATAAGACTGTCCTATCCCTGTTTTATATCAAGATGCGTTATTTCAGCTGCAATTAACAGTGGTTTATGCATAAGCTTCACAGAATTTAGGCTGCACCAGTAAGAATATCGCAATACATGGTACCAGCGCTTTACTCATGAGAAATGACCGCCGTAAAGTTATTATAGTCATGGTTATACCTCCAAGGTTAAACCGCTCAATATTGGCATTAGCCATAACGTCTGGAGCTAAATTGAAAAAGTAATTGTTGAAAACTGTCGTAATGGTAGAATGCGCTCGCAAGTTTATTCTTGATCTGTTTGGCGGCTTTGTTTGAGATTTCTAATGCAAAATACGTCGCTACAATCCTACTATTTCCTTTATCGATTCGAGTACTTATGAAACGGATTTTATTGCTGACCCTGTTTGCTTTTTCTAATGTCGCAGTTGCAGTTGAACCACTATTTGAAACCCCTAAAGATATGGAGCCGACTTGGGTTGACGACATTCTCTCTGTTTTTGGTGCTGACGGTGAGTTTGATGACAGCAAGCCTATCGATATGAGCTACTTGCCGACTGCTTATTACACGCCTGAGAAAAAGTTTGGTGTGGGATTGTTAATGGTAGGCTTATATAAAACAGAGGGGGCTAAAGCTGAAGAGCAGCCGTCGTCATTGGTGCTTAACTCCTTTGTATCGATGAACAACTCTTACGGTGTTGAAGTTGAAAATATGACTTTTTTCAACGCTGGTAAGCAACGTTTGTTATTAGGACTTGAGTTGCATAATGAAGCATCTGTCTATTACGGCCAAGGTATCGAAGACGGTAATATTGACGCTAACCACCATGAATTTGAAGAGCAGGTCTATAGCTTTAAACCCACATGGTTGAACGAAGTTGCCGATAACTATTTTCTGGGGATTGGCGCGGATTTTACCTACGCCAGTGCAGATAAATTAGAGTTAGTTGAAACCGGCGTTCCTGTCGACGTCGACGCTACATTGCCGAGTAATTTTAGCTCTGGTGTGGTGGTAAGCAGTATTTATGATTCGCGAGATTATCGCTTAAATGCCACAAAAGGCTGGTTATTCCAGATAGACGCTGGCCTTTACCAAAACAGTGAGTACTCGACGTTTTCAACCTATAACTTAGAGCTTGCTAACTACATCGATTTAAGTTCTACATCCTTGCTAAGCTCGGCTCCAGGGCTGATAGCTTGGCAAGTGCAGGGACAATTTACCGATGGTGATGTCCCTTGGAATATGTTGCCCGACTTAGGTGGTTCAAGTGCCATGCGCGGCTATATTAAAGGCCGTTACCGTGACAAGCAGATGATGATGGGGCAAGTTGAGTATCGTTTACCTATCTTCCAGCGCTACGGTATGGTTTTTTGGGGCGGAGTGGGCAGTGTTGCTGATAAAGTCAGCGATCTTAATGAGGAGTTGCTGACCAGTTATGGCACCGGTTTCCGCTTTAAGCTAAAAGATAACATCAATTTACGCCTTGATATTGGTGTTGGCGAAAACGAAACTAATTTCTATCTTAATGTGAACGAAGTCTTCTAAGTATGGGCTTATTCACTGTTTACCTGAAATTGAGCTTATTTGGGTTAGCGATGTGGCTAGCGCTTCCTGCTGTGGCTCAGCCATCGCAGGTAGAGCAAACCGCAGCTACGCAAACGGCGAAGCTAAATCAGCTTATAAAACAGTGCCACCGCAGTGCCAGTTATGACATTTTCTTAAGTGGCATTCATACTGGCACTATGGAACGGGTCGAAAACTGGAAAGGTAAAACAGCGGTTGTCACTTCAAGCAGTAAAGCCAGTATTTTGGGGATAGGTACTCAGTATCAGCAGCGTGCAGAGCTGTCTTGGTCAACGAAAACAGATGAATGGCTTACCGATAAGTTCCATCAAAAAGTGACCGGCTTTCGGGCAAGGGATATGCAAGTCTCTTTTAGTAATAATGGCCGCGATACCGAGGTCGATATTGATGGCGATATTGAACGTTATCACTCGAAATCGATTGCACTGCGGGATGTTGATACCTTGGCTATTCAAATGCGGCACTTCTTGCTCCAAGGTCGCACTCAATTTGCTTTAGTAAGACAAGCATCAGATGCTATTGAACCCTACCAGCTTTATGTTAAACAGCAGAAAAAAGCTAACATTGAGCCTTGGGGCGAGCTTACTTTAATTCCAGTTGAGCAAACAGGAGAAGAGAAGGTGACCTACTACTTTGCTCCTGAGCTGGACTATCAACTGGTTAAAGCTCGCTATCATGGCATTATTTTGCAAGGGCTCATTGAGCTGAATGCCTACAGCTCTACATGCGAATAAGTTCTCTCCAATAAATGTTTACTAAAAGTGTCTTTGTGGCAATTCTTCGTTGCCGCTCAGCAGCAATACTGTCTAATTAGCCTTCTGCGCTATCAGTTTTAAGATCTCGCTAATGGCGACTTATCATTAAACAAAATTCCAACTTTAATAATCTGTCCTAAAATAAGTGTAATAGCTCATTCTAGATTTAGAACAAACCAGAGACTGTGTGCATGGATAACGTGGGATTAATTCAAGGAAAGAAATCTACACAGATCATTTCAGTAGGATTTATTGCCATGATTCTATTGGTGATAGTTTTTGGTTTAATGGCCATCGCTGAAAACAGAAAGCTCGCTGAGTTCAATGACAAAATGTACCAGCATCCCTTTTCAGTTAGTATCGCAGTATTAGAAGCCAGTGGCGATATTCTGGCTATGCACCGCTATATGAAGGATGTCGTTTTAGCTAGAACAGAAGAAGAATTAGATACTGCTATTTCACTTGTTGATCAACATGAACTTGACGTTTACCGAAATTTTGAACTAATTAAAGAGCGTTTTCTTGGGGATAAGAATCGAATAAATACTGCCTATATTAGCTTTGTTGAGTGGAAGATTATTAGAGATGAAATCCTCACTTTTAAACGTCAGAATCAGCATCAACTCGCCGCTAACATCACGGTAGGAAAAGAAGCTGAGCATATTGAAAAATTGAATGAAAACATGAGTTACCTCGTCAATTTCGCTCAAAGTAAAGCTCTTGAGTTCAAAAATAACAGCCAACGTTCTTATGGTTTAAGTAAGACTTCTTTGTATCGTTTGCTTATTTTTATCATTATTTCAAATATCATCACCGCATTATTTGTTATCTTTTTAGTTAGAAAAGCAGAGTCTTCTCGCTATGAGAGCGAAGAACGCTTCAGAGCTATTTTTAATAATGCAGAAGTGTCGATTTGGAGTGAAGACTTTTCGGCAGTTGTCATTGAGCTAGAGTATTTGCGACAACAAGGAGTTGTTAATTTAAAAGAACATTTGTACGCAAATATCAAGTTGGCGTGGGATCTAGCTGCCATGGTTAAAGTCAATTCAGTTAATAATGCAACTTTAAAGCTCTTTCACGCTAAAGACCAAGTGGAGTTTTTAAGTAAAATTGACCAAACTTTTGGCCCTAACGCCATTGACGTTTTTATAAATGAATTATGTGCTATTTGGGATAAGCAGGAAACTTTTCTCTCTGAGGCTAATTATGAGACGTTAGATGGTAGGCAGATTACTGCACTTATTTCATTTCAAGTTCCCATATCAACAAATAACTACAGTAACGTACCGATTAGTATTGTGGATATTACTAAACAGAAGCGGCTGGAGAAGCAGTTAAAGCTCTCCTCACGAGTCTTTAGTGGCACCCATGAGGGCATCATGATCACAGATGCTGGAGGACTGATTGTGGATGTTAACCCAGCGTTCTCTGATATTACCGGTTATAGCCGTGCTGAAGTCATTGGTAAAAATCCACATATTCTTAGCTCTGGTAAGCAACGATCTGAATTTTATAAAAAGATGTGGCAACAAGTGAGTGAACAAGGGTTTTGGCAAGGAGAGATTTGGAATCGGAGGAAAAGTGGTGAAGTTTACGCCGAGTTATTGACAACCTCTTCGCTGAAAAATGCCGATGGGCGTATCGTTAACTATTTAGGTATGTTCACCGATATAACGAACAGCAAACGTCAGCAAGAAAGTATGCGCCGAATGGCGCATTACGATGCACTTACTGGGTTGCCAAATCGAACACTGCTGCAAGATCGTTTTAATCTAGCTCTTGCCCATTCAAAACGTTCGAATACGGTACTTGCTGTTTGTTTCCTCGATTTAGATGACTTTAAGCCTGTAAATGACACTTTTGGTCATGATGTCGGTGATAAGTTGCTAATAGAAGTTGCCCGTCGTTTGGTGGCGGCTTTGAGAACCGAAGATACCGTCTCACGTCTCGGTGGTGATGAATTTTCAATGCTTTTAGGCGATATAAAATCAACGTCTCAGTGTGATGAGATATTAGAAAGAATTATCCACGCCACCAGTTCAACTTACTTTATAAACAAACATGCCATCAATATCAGTGCCTCAATAGGTGTGAGTTTATCGCCAATGGATGGTACGGATTTGGATATTTTACTACGACAATCTGATCAGGCTATGTATCAAGCGAAGCAAGAAGGGAAGAATAATTATCAATTTTTCGATTTAGAGCAAGCGCAAGAAACGAGTCAATTACATGTCAAAATACAAGAAATGAAACAGGCTTTACTCAACGATGAACTTTGCCTTTATTATCAACCCAAAGTGAATATGAGAACTGGCAAGCTCATTGGTGTTGAAGCGCTGAACCGTTGGCAGCACCCTGAGTTTGGGATCATTCCTCCGAGTGAGTTTTTGCCTTGCATCGAAGGTTCCGAATTAGAAAATGAAGTCGGTGATTGGGTCATAAACCAAGCAATGAAGCAGCTTGAATCACTCAGTAATCAAGGGATAGATATAGAGGTAAGTGTTAATGTTTCTTCGATGCAGCTTTTAAATGCGAGTTTTTTGGATAATCTTAGTGATGCACTTAAGTATCATCAAAATATCAAATCTAGTAACTTTAAATT
Source organism: Shewanella kaireitica (assembly GCF_023284045.1). Lineage (GTDB taxonomy): Bacteria > Pseudomonadota > Gammaproteobacteria > Enterobacterales > Shewanellaceae > Shewanella > Shewanella kaireitica. The sequence continues at coordinate 31,855 of NZ_JAKIKQ010000006.1, read as the reverse complement.
AGAAGTGCTCGAAAGTAGCACTTTAGGTAATGTTGAGCGAATAAGAGATATTATCTGTGCTTGTCGTGATGAGTTAGGAGTTAAAATCGCTTTAGATGATTTTGGCACGGGTTACTCATCATTATCTCACCTCCGTGAACTTCCTGCTGACACCATTAAGATAGATCAAAGCTTTGTGCGAGATGTCTTAGTCGATCAGAATGACTTTTCTATCATTGACGGGGTGATTGCGCTGGCAAAATCATTCAATAGACACGTTATCGCAGAGGGTGTTGAATCGACGGAACATGGGCAAATGTTATTGTTGATGGGATGCCATAACGCACAAGGCTATGCAATATCAAAACCAATGCCGGCTAATAAACTATTAGGTTGGATTCATGCTTATAAACCTAATCAGACTTGGTTGGGAATTAGTCAGCAAGAAATGACATTGCAGGTTAGGAGGGTAAGACAACTTGAACTGATCCTTAACCACTGGCTTAAAAATATAGAATGTCTAATAGAGAAGAAGGTGAATAAACAGGTAGATATTGCTGATTTTGGTTGTCATTTTGATAAGTGGATTAGGCGACTAAGAGACGACCTTATTTTTGACGAAGCATGGTTGAATGAGATGGAGCTGGCATACAACGAGATGCATATTGTCTCAAGGGAGATACTAATGAACAATCAGGTTGGCAGCAGTCTGTTTAAAAAAGATGAATTGAATCAGCTTTATAATGCATTTAAGCATACGTTACACACACTATCGCTAGTGAAGGCAATAAAAGAACAACAGCCAATAGTAGCAAGGCGGGCATAAAGTGTTTAGCTATAAAATTTGATTCTGAATGCCAAACTGGCGTCACTTCTGGGCCTGAATCTGTTTAGTTCTCAGCGAGTTAAAGTTAGCTACTATGGCATCAACCTACAAAGGCTCCTTTAGCTACTATGACATCAACCTACAAAGGCTCCTTTAGCTGCTGGTGAACCAGCAATCAAAATAATACACTAGAGTTTTTTTAGTGCCTCTTCAACGAGTGAATGAAGTTTTTGTAGTTGAGGATTATCACTCTTACCACTGATAATAAGCAGGTTGTGCAGAAAGTTACGACTATTGTGCAGCTTAGCTAAACCAAGATTACTGCTGTACACGCTTCGCCAGTCTTTTTCGGCTCTCCATAATGATAAAAATGTCCATGTTTAGCGACAACTTGCGTCGATATTGCAGCGAGTAGCTGCTGCAACAGTGAAGCCGTTATCTGTTTATTTAATGTCAATTGTAGCAATAGATCGGCGCTATGTGCCACAGCATGTCGCCAACCAACGGTGTCATCAAATCCACGGTAATCATCAATGGAGATCATATAATGAGTGCCTGTGTTAACCACATCTTGGCGCTGTATATCTGTTAGGTAAGGGCTTATTCGATCAACCCTTATCACCTCCGCCAGAATTAAAGCTGCAAATGGTTGAGCAAAATTATTTGGGTCTTTATTTGTAGTAGATAGTATTTGGTTCAAAGCGGTAAATAATGTTTGGGTGGTTGTGGTCGTCAACATCTCATTTCTAAGCCAAAAGCTGAGCCCGTCGAATACAATGCCATCGCGGATCTCAGGGGCACTATGATCGATGCAATTAAGTAGTTCTTGGCCGTAGCTTGTCTTTTCGTTGAATCTTCCACTACAAACTCGTTCTCTTTGAGTTGATGAAGCTGCTGCATAGTAAAATGCTTGTCGCATTTAGACGCCCAACTACTAAATGCTATTGAGCACAGTAATAAGCAATAAATTCCATTTAATTTCATGCAGTAGCTTTCCCTATCTTATCTAGAAAATCATTAATAGCATTGGCAACATAGCGAGCTTAAGTGCAAATGTCGAATAGGCTTCACTGTGGTGTAAAGAGAACAATTGCTCAAACGAGGTCAGTTTGCTCGCTAACAGCTACAGTTGAGAAGAAAAGAGGTGGGGCGTCAATAGTTGACTAATTTGCTCAGGAATTATAATATGCGTAAAAAATGCAGCTTAACGAGTTTTGGAGTTTATATGTCAGTATCATTTAAGAAAATATTTGGTTTAAACAAATCTGAGGAGCAAGCTGCAGTGCTAACACCTAAGGCTGCCGAGAAAGCTGAAAAAGCGGAAGCGGCTAATGCTGCAGTCAAAGCTGAAAATGCCAAACCTAAACATGGCGACAGTGGCGTATGTTGCGGATCATGCTCTAACTAAGATTGGGTCGTTACCGTTTCTTATCTAAAAAGGCTCGCTAAGCGAGCCTTTTTAATAGCCGAAAACTCATTGTGTAAGTTGTTAGCTTTGCTTTTTAGTTAGCGCAGCAACCACAAACAGATTTCGCTAGTTGTGCACCAGTGCTAGCATTTTGATTGGTCCATTGACCATTCCACTTAAGTTTACTGGAAGAGTTACTACAGGTGGTCGGGCAGTCCGCTTTAGCTTGAGTATTACTGTTGATGATATTAGCAGCTTGTACATCCAAGCATTGCTTAGAACCGACCGCAATATCATCGAAAATATGACTCAAGCTATTTGACGTTGTGTTGCTGATATTGCTGTCTAAGCCTTCGTAGTTATGACAGCCAAAGCAGTTAGAGACAAAGCCAGCCGAAGGTGATGATTTACCATTAAGGTTAATCGCTGCTGTGTTGACCTCTTGATACTCAGTTTCAGCTACAGTGTTTGCAAGCCTTAAAGAGCCACGCTGATTACTAATTTGAGTTACTGCTTGGCCGTTAGTTGGGGTAGTGTAAGAGCCTTTATTGATATCGCTGACCCACAGAGCACCAACATTAAAGTAGTTTTTCAATACTTCAAAATTGCCGTTTAAATAGGGCTGAACGTTGGCGTTAAGTGATTTAATTGAATCTACATTGTCTTGGAATTTAAGATCGCCTTCCGAAGAACCATAGGGGTACATTCGGCAAATTTGTGTTGGTTTTCCTGTTACCTTAGATTGCTTTGTAGGGTTATTAAATTCGCAGCCAGCTTGGTTGTTTTTTAGCCCAGCGCTACATTCTTGGCTCGCAAAAGACCACCCCGTGGTTTCCTGCGGTAACGTACAATCCGGTGAATTCACTTTATGCTCAAATGTAGCCCAGACAAACTCAGGATGTGCCTGAGTGGCAACCGCAACATGAAAACCAATCATACCAAGTTTCGTTTTTTTGGTATTACTCTGATCTGATACTACTGGAGTAATATTAGCATCCATGGTGATGAAATCATTAGGATCATCATTTTCTCCTAGAACCTTCCATGCGGTTTTCATTTCGGTGGTGCCAGCAGGGAAATTCTGTAGCTGTTGGATCGCTTTTACATTACACATGTTCTTACTAAAGCGAACATCGTAATAGACCACATTACCATTTTGATCATAGATAGTGGCGCCGCCACCAGCCTGTCCTATCATCTCTGGTATGACGATATCTGTGCCATTCTCTTCATGTTTGGCGGTGCGAATAAACAGTACTTGTGAGTCATGCTTGTCATCACAGGAATTCGCTGGGCTACCATCCAAATTCAGTTCTAATTGGTTGAATTGAGTATTGTCTTGAAAGTTGATAACTGATGGGTCGTTTTTTGATTCAGCCATCAAGTAGGCAAATGTTTGCCAAGAGAACTGGTAAAAGTCACAGAACGAACTGTCGCCTGGACCATCACTGGTTTTGACTTCACTAGGCATTGATGGTGAGGTAAACCAACTTGATTCGGCGCTGCAGTTAGCAGTACTCGTAGTGCCTCCTGTGGCGCCTAATTTTGCAATTGTGGCTATGTTAGGCTCTGAAACAGGCGCTGATTGGACAAAACTGCTACTGGCACTCGCCAGAATTAGCGCACTGAATAGTGTGCTGACTTTCCTTAGTGATGCGTTCATAAGATATTCCTTTACTTTAATTAATATTTTTCACTAGAACTTTGTTGTAAGAAGTGATTCCTAGTAAGAGTTTCGACTATAGCGAACCGACTAGTGGGTAACCTTCTGGAATTATTCTGAAAATGAAATATCGCTTTAAGTTGCTGTTTATTATTGTTTTTGTTTTGTTTTCTGTGGAAATGCTTCTGTTCGTCGGGATAAGAAAAATATGAGTTCTTTAGTCTTACGTCTTTGGTTTTAATTCAGTCAATAGAGCGGATTAAACAGTATTCAGCCAAGTTAATCATTGATGTTTAGCATAAAAAAATGCCAGTCGGTGAGGTGACTGGCATTTTTGGGTTGGAGATGTATTTTGCCTAACTAGGTTCGCAATTAACGTAGTTCAACAGGCCACTCTTTTTCAACGCGCTTTTCAATGAACTCTTCTTTAGCCTTTTGCATAGCTTCTAGATTAAGTCCGGCAAGCGGTTGTACTTTTGCTTTAGTATCGTACTTCGTTGCATCGTACTTATACTTTGGTGCGTACTTTGTTAACAGTGCATTTGCTTCATTAAGTGCTTCATCTAATATCGCATTAGATTTCTCAAGTAAACGAATCGCTTCTGCTGGGTTGTGAGCATGGATACCGTGAGAGGCTGTTGCGCTGTCCCAGAACCACTGTGCATGTCTAACCTTAGTTAAAAGACTATTCATCTCTTTGGCTAGAGGCGTATTGGCTTTTAATGCTGCTTCGTAGTTACCTTTGGCTTGAGCAATGCTTTGATCTGCTTCTAGCCCTTTGATACCGTTAGCAGCCCAAATAGCCTGAGCTTTAAAGTGTGCTTCGGTTAAGCGTGGGTCTGTACCATCAGCTTCAAAACGCAGTTTATTGATCTCAGCTTTACGTTCGTCGAAGATCTCTTTAAAGTCGCTGCCGTCATGACAACCTACACAGCTTTCAGGTAGCTTGTTAGCATTAAAAGTGACTTTGTGATTAGAGTATTCAACACCTTTGCTATTTTCCGCTTTAGGCATATGACATGTGGTGCAACCAAACTCCATATGGCTAGACATCGCATGATCAGTTCTATCCATCATGTTTTCAAACTCTGGATGTTGTGCTTTTATTGATGGCACGCCTGAAATAGCGTTGGTCCAGTCTTTGAAGCCTATTTGGTCAAAGTAAGCGAGTTGCGCTTCTGCTGCAAAACCTTCATATAGGCCGCCAGAGCCTTTATAGTTAACGACTTCTTTGTAGTCGGTTTTAACACCAGGTACCCAATGATCCCAAGGGTAACGGACTTTTTTATTGTCCTTACCATCAAAGTAATACTCTACATGGCACTGAGCACAAGTTTGGCTCGCCTGCATAGTTGCTGTTTGCTCTGAGAAATCTTTGCCTATGGCTTGCATAGCTCGCTCAGCATATGGGCGGCTCATTCGAATTTCTGCACTGCCTAACTGATGGCAATCTGCACAACCTATAGTGTTAGACATCTCATGGCCCCACGTCGACCAGTTGTTATTTGAGAAGTTATCTTCTCCAACTTTGTCGTACATGCGAGCGACATCTGGAGTTTTACAAGACCAACAACTTGCAGCCATGGCTTCGCCAACAACGTTGCCGTCATGGCCAACAACAGGATGACCAGTACGAAGTGTTTCGACGATGTCTGTCATTGCATAGTGGTGACCACGTGCTCGGTTATAGTCTTTAGCAAAACCGTAACCAGCCCATGCCGTGACCAAGTTTGGGTTTGCGGCCAATAGATCAACAGGGTTACCGGACTCTGGGTTGGTTTGCTCGGTTTGAGCCCAAGTCTTGTATTGCTCTGGAAATGCTTGTTGCCAGTTATCGCTGTTGTATAGATCTACGTCTTTATCATTGGCAAAAGCTGAACCTGTGAATAGAGTAGATAGCATTATCGCTATGGACAGTTTATTAATTTTCATCATCACTCCTAAATGCAATCAATAAAGTAATAGTTGTTTACTTGAAATTAATTATTGATGGTTGAGAACGAAGTGATTATTACCATTTTAAATTAACTGGTGAATTTATTTTAGCAGGTAGTGTGATGTTGCCCTTATTTAAGTTACGACGTAACTACTCTTTTATATTTAGGGTTACTTAATAATACCTATTAAGGGGTATTGTGGTTTTTAGAGTGGATTAGTTTTGGTTATTTTAAATTGGTAGATGACGGTATGCTTTTAAGTTGCTGTTTTTAATGGGTTGTATCGCCTATCTTTTAGTGTTTGATGTGAGGGTTTATGATTGGTTTTTATTGATGTACTTGTATTTAATTTTCTTTTTTAAAGCTTTCATTAATTTTTATTTTTCAGAGTTTAACTTATTAATTATAACTTAATTCTACATTAATGTTTGGTCTTTTATATTAAATTTCAAGTTGTGTTAGTTTGGATTTATTGTTTTTCTAGTTCGTTGTTATCTTCTAAGGTTAGATTAGTTGTTTTTTATGTTGAAATAACGAATCTCTAAATGCTAATTTACCTGGGTGTAATTTAACCTTGCTTAATTTAGGTTCGTTTGTAGTTGAGATTGCAGGCCATATGCAGGAGTTGATATGGTGAATGGTCAGATTATTATGCTGAGGAGCATAAACTCTTTTGCTCTAGAGCTGTAGCAGCTATAACAGCTATAACTATAGAGCAATGAATTGTAGTGCTAAACAGGCAAAAAAATGCCAGTCGGTGAGGTGACTGGCATTTAGGTTGGAGATGTACCTTTAGCTAACTACATTTGCAATTAACGTAGCTCAGCAGGCCAATCTTTTTCTACACGCTCTTTGATGAACTCTTCTTTTGAAGTCTTCATAGCGTCTAGATCAAGACCTGCAAGCGGTTGTACTTTAGCTTTGCTGTCGTATTTAGTTGCATCGTAGACATAGTCAGCATCGTACTTAGCAAGTAGTGCATTTGCTTCGATGATTGCTGCATCTAAGATGGTGTTAGACTTGGTTAGCAAGCGAATGGCTTCTGCAGGGTTATGAGCATAGATACCATGAGATGCGGTAGCGCTATCCCAGAACCACTGCGCATTACGTACTTTACCGAGCAGGCTATTCATTTCAGTAGCAAGTTCGTTGTCTGCTGTTAGCGCACCTTCATAAGCGGCTTTTGCTTCGCCAATAGTCTTACCAGCTTCTAAGCCCTCAATACCATTAGCAGCCCAAATAGCTTGTGCTTTGAAATGTACTTCAGTAAGACGAGGGTCTGTGCCTGTAGCATCAAAACGAAGTGCATTGATACTAGCTTTGCGTTTCTCAAACTTAGACTCAAATGCATCGGCATCATGACAGCCTGTACAGGTAGCTGGTAGCTTATTAGCATCAAATGCAACTTTGTGATTTGAGTACTCTTGTCCGTCAGAGTTGGTTGATTTCGGCATGTGACAAGTATTACAGCTGAACTCTAAATGACTAGACATCATGTGATCGGTGCGATCCATCATGTTCTCATACTCTGGGTGCTGCGCTTTTAACGACGGTGCACCAGAGATAGCGTTAGTCCAATCTTTAAAATTCTTTTCATCGTAGAAAGCCAGCTGTGCTTCAGCGGCAAAACCTTTATACAGGTTGTCAGTACCTTTGTAGTCAACAACACTGGCGTAATCGGTATCTACACCTGGTACCCAATGATCCCAAGGGTAGCGTACTTTTTTAGAGTCGTTGCCATCGAAGTAGTATTCAACATGACACTGAGCACAAGTTTGCCCGGCTTGATCAACGTGCTCTTGCGCTGTAAATGTTTTATCAATCACGTCCATCGCACGAGTGGTATATGCGCGGCTTAGTCGTAGCGTGTTTTCACCTAGCTCATGACAATCTGCACAGCCGATTGTGTTTGGCATCTCTTCGCCCCACACCGACCAACCATTATCCGCAAACTTGCCTTCACCGACCTCTTCAAACATACGCCCGACATCAGGAGATTTACAAGACCAACAACTTGCTTTCATCGCTTCACCGACGATTTCACCGTCGTGTCCGATCAGTGGTGCACCGGTGCGTAATGTTTTAATAATGTCTGTTAATGCGAAGTGATGACCACGAGCACGATTGTAGTCTTTGGCGAATCCGTAGCCAGCCCAAGCACTGACGAGATTAGGGTTAGCTGCTAACAAATCTGTCGGTACACCTGACTCTGGGTTGCTCTCTTCTGTTTGTGCCCAAGTGGTGTATTGATCAGGGAAAGTTTCTTTCCAGTTGTCGCTGTTGTAGAAATCAGTTTCTACCGGTGGCTCAACAGGTGGTTCTACTGGTGGCTCAACTGGCGGTATAACGACACAGACATTTGTGTCAGGATCTAGCTCTGTTCCATCAGGACAGGTTTTAGTTTTATCATCATCATCGCTACAGGCTGATAATGCGGTCATTACCGCTACGGCGATTGCAAGCTTTTGTAGTCTCATCACAACTCCTCTAAATAATCTATTTGTTATTTATTATTTGCTTGTTTACTTATTATCTAATATAGCTTTATATTGTTAACCTAATAAAAATGTTGTTTTTGTTTCGTGTTATATTTATTTCGATTCAAATTTAACTTTCTTGGTTTAACTTTATTAAACAATATTAATTTGCCGCTAGATAATTAACATGAGGGGTGGGTTTGCCATACATTTTATTAACGATAACGTGAGAGTGATCAATAAATTCACAAAACTTAGTTGTAAACAAAATAAGATAAATCTAACAAATACCTACAAAGGGGTACACCTTAGTAGGTAGTCTGTAAGCCAGTGTTTATCAGGGTTTTCTATGTAAGCCTTTGTTCTAATTTAGAGGTATGCATTATTTGTTGCATATGTGTTTACCTGTCGGCATGTTAATAAACTGTAACTGCTTTTGGTTTTGTAGCGTGATTAGTTTAGATTGTAAATGAGGTTTATTAGTTAAATGCCTATCAGTATTAGTTTTAATTTTTAAGGTTGGTTTTATTTTTTGTTTTATATATCTTGATAAAGATAATCTTGAGGAATAATAACAAATATTTTGTTTTTTACTTTTAGCTGTTGTGGTAACCATTTTGTTTTGCTATGAGTACTATTTTAAATAAAATTACTGTCAGTGCTAATAAACATTATATTAAAGTAGAATTAATTTAAGTAAACCTTGCTTTCTACAGAATGCATTTAAATTTAATAATAGCAAGGCGACTACTTTAGCCTGGTTTGTCATTGAAAAGCTCACATCGGCAGCTATTGATGTCGCTTTACGGCATTACTGTGATGCCATAGGTGCTGTTTTACGTTTATATAAGCGATAACTGATAGCTAAGGTTAAGCAGATCCAGGCTGGAACGATCAAAGCGTAAAACTGAAACTGCTGAAATAACAAGGCGCCTAGAGCTCCGCCACAAATGAAGCCTGTAATAATGAGCAGAAACAGTACCGCTTTACGCCTGTCGAATCCTTCTCCTTTAAGCCAGCTTCCGAGCATAATCCCAAGATCTGTAAAGATCCCGGTGACATGAGTGGTTCTGACAATGGCACCACTGTATGTTGTTGCTAGCGCATTTTGCAGTCCACAAGCTGCAGATGCCATGTAATGCCCCACAAAGCTGCCTGCTTGCAGAAAGTAGATAGCACCGATTAATAGTAAACCTTCAACAACGAGTAAGGTGTCATAGTGACGCCCAAGTTTTACTGAACTGCCAGATAGCAATGCACCGGATAATGTCGCGCCGATGATAAAGCTGATAAGTATCCCAAGTAAGTGAAGCAGGGCATTGGGGGAAGAACTGAGTAATTGAGTGCCCACTAAAGTCGCAGTACCTGACAGGTGCGATACAGACTGGTGCTCGAAACCCAATAAACCAATGGCATTGACGCAGCCAGCAATCAACGCTAGCACAAAGGCGCCATATTCAACCCATTTGGGCAATTTTGATATCACGTACACTCCAGAGTTAGCCAAATTTGGCTGTCATTGTCGATGTTTGCTGTGCCGGTGTTGCAAGGGCTTATCGCAGAGTATTGCTTAAGGTTCAGCGTTAGAGAGGTTGGTTGTTTTACCACTCTATTTTGCCGCCGATCCAGAGAGCAAACTGTATTGTTGCTCGCAAAACTGGGCGCTGTAATAGCACTAGGGGAATACCGAGGCTTTATGCTTAAAGCATTAACTCAATTCAGTGATCTCGAATATTGAACTGCGTGAACTAGTCCACAGTTTAATGCTACCCAGTTACCATATTATCCATAGTAATTGGCGTAGGCCAATAACTCGCAATGGCCATTTAATATTGGCTGATATCTTACCATTGGCAAATTAGGCTGATCGATGTCCAGACCCAAGAAATGTAGAAAGCTATCCTGTAGCGCTCCCTATAGTCTATTTAAGCCTAATGGTGTTCCGTCTGTTGAGTTGGAAAAAATCCATATTGATGCTGATGAGTTTGAAGCTCTGAATTTAGGCGATGTGCAAAAAATGAGTCAACTCGATGCTGCTGCTTCTATGGGGATATCTCGACAAACATTTGGCTATTTGCTGGCAAGCGCACGTAAAAAGGTGGCGACGGCGATTACTCAGGGTCATGGGTTAGTGTTGCCACAATCAACAGATACCAAAAGGGAAGTTCTATGATTATTGCAATGCCAATGAGCCGCGGTCGATTAGCGGGTCACTTCACTAAGGCGCCACGGATCGGTTTTTATAACGAGTACCACCACTTAGTGACCAGTTTCGACAATCCAGCACTAGCAGGCGGCTGCAGTGCTAAAAAGGCGATGTTAGATCTAATTAAACAGCAAAAGACAGATGTTGTCATGGTGCAACATATTGGTGAGCGTATGCTGGGCAAGTTACTCGCTGTAGGCATTAGTGTCAGCAAAGGTGATAGCGCTTTAAGTATCGAACAGCTGTTAGTTCAAAGCACTGATACAACTTATCGATTGCTAGATGCTTCTGAAGGGCGGAGTTCGCTCAATCACCTTAAAAAAGGTGGTTGTTGTGGCGGAGAAACGGGTGGATGTAGCTGCGGTGGTGCAGATGCAAAAACAACGATCTTGAGTCCAGACAATAAGCAAAATACTGCTGCTGACAAGCTTAATTATGCAGGGTTTAGAGTTATAAATTAGTGCTGCTTCGACAGCAAGTTTAAAGAGTTAAACTGGCAGTGGTGTTCCTAGACCACTGCCGTTATGCCGATTCAGTGATTCGAACCTATTTCAATTGCACGCAGAGAATTAATGATTTGCTAATTTTTTACGGATGATTTGAATCAGTGTCGGTGCAATAGAGGCCAAGATCATACTGGCCATAAGCAGGTATTGATGAGGCGTAAATGACTCTCCTAACAATACCATCCCACTGACAATGCCCGCGACGGGGTTCGCTATTCCCCCAAAGGTGAAATCAACCACCGTCATGCGCTGCAGCAACCAGACATACATGATATAGCCAAGTACGGTATTAAGCATGATTATCCAGCCTAGGCCAAACGCATTTTCCATACTAAAGCCCTGTATTGCTGCAAAGTATTGCTCTGGTGAAAATAGCGAGTGAATAGCGGCAGCAATAGACAGCAGTACGCCACCGACAATTAATTGCCAAGTGAGTACCGTCCACCAGTGAATTCGGGTGCCGAGGGCTTTTGTTATGGTGCTACCTACGATAATGCAGCTAATAGCGGCAAGCATTGCCAATAACCCAATCGGATTTAAGCTGATAGCACTCGGGTCAAACAGCATCCAAGCCAATATTACCAATATTGCACCAAATCCTGCCTGCACAGTGCTTGGTCGCTTTTTACTCACGAGCCAATGAAACAGCATGGCAAATACTGGCACCGAAACCATGCCAACCCCAGAGATAGCAGAGGGCAGGGTTAACGCCATAATAAAAATAAGACTAAAGAACAGCGCAATATTAATCGCCCCCAGCTTAATCAGTACTGGCCAGTCTGTTTTGCTGGGCAAACTGGGTTTAAGGGCTAACAGTAATAAACCTGCAGGTAGTGCTCGGATAGCACCTAACAATAATGGCGGCCAGTCTGGCAGCGTAAACTGGGTCATGGCATAGGTGGTACCCCAGAAAAAAGCTGGGATCATGGCGAGAAAAATATTCATAAACTACCTTACTGCTAAGTATCTTTACGTGAAGATAGTTTTAGTTTGAACCTGAATCTTATTTTTGTAAAGTATCTTTTTATCAAGTATCTTTATATCAAGATTAATTAACTGAGCGTTAGTTCCTTTAACTAGCTGAGATAGAATGTGAAATGGATGATATAGATAAAGTTGCCGCGCAGTGGAACAAAGAGAAGCCACAACTCGATACGCAGCCGATGGAAATTTTTGGTCGGATGATGCGTTTGCAAAAACACCTTGAAGTGGAAATTGCTGCCTGCCATAAACAATACGGCTTAACGTTTGGAGAGTTTGACGTGTTGGCAACACTTAGGCGCTCAGGTAAGCCTTTTAATCTCACACCATCAGCGCTGTTATCTTCGATGATGCTGACCTCTGGCGCGATGACAAATCGACTCGATAAGTTGCAGGCTAAAGACTTAATTGAGCGGGTGCATAGCACTGAAGATCGCCGCAGTGTGTCTGTAGGGCTAACCGATAAAGGTTTTGCCATTATAGATACTGCAATAGAAGAGCATGTACGTGTGCAGCATAAGCTAGTGCAGCAGCTTTCAGACACAGACAAGCTCGAGCTGAATCAGCTGCTTAAAACCTGGTTAGCGAATTTTGAAGGGTAATAATATTTATTAGTATAAGAAGTTGATCAGCCCAGAGTGTTTATTGGCGAGCTCATTCAAGGCGAATGACAGGCTGGTTGTTCCTGATGAGTTTATTCAGCGCAGAAATAGGAAGCCAAAAAGCTTCATGCTGGTTAGAGGCTATTGATCTTTCGAGCTTGGTTTTTGTTCGATTATTTTCCGTAAGAAATAATTATTTTAGTACAAGGCTTGAGCTTTTCGCTTAGCCAGCTTAGCTGGCTAAGCGAAAAGCTCGTAACGCATTCTAGTCATAAAAGAATAAAAGAATAAAAGAATAAAAGCATTGAAACGAACCCGAAGGGCCGCGCTTCTTGGCTATTTGTGAAGAATGACTAAACGACATAGCTTCCGCCTTGTCAAAATAGCCAATAAACTGCGGTAAGAACAACCGTGAAAGGTCAACAGCTCTTAGGAACTAAAACCATTTTTGAACTTATTTAAGGAGGGGTTTTACCTACTCTCAGGCGCTTTTAGAATCATTTTTTTAGTAGATAATGAATACATCAAAAACAAACATACTTTCACTATCTCTAAAGAGGATTCATCATGAAAAAATCAATTATCGCGTTAGCAATCGTAGCAACAACAGCTATGGGTTATGTAGGCACATCAAATGCTTGCTCACGTTTAATTACTGACACTGCATCACATGGTATGTCAGTTGTACGTTCATACGATTGGGGCGGCAGTGAGCTTCAGTCTATTGCACAAGTCAATCCAGTGGGTACTGAGCGAGTGACTAAAGCTGTACCTGAATATAAAAATCCAGCTAGCTGGAAAGTGAAGTACCAAACCATCTCATTTACTGAGGTAGAAACATTCCATGGCACGACAGGTGAAGCGATTAACAGCCAAGGGCTTTCAGCCTCATTGTTGTACCAGAACCCATCAAAAGACTTCATCAAAGATGTGAAAGATGATGGCCGTGCGGCAGTACACATGTCAGATGTGGTGCCATTTTTAGTTGAACAGTTTGCCTCAGTAGAGGAAGTGGTTGAGTTTTTTGAAGCGGGTAGCTTTCAAACTGCTTGGATTACCGGTATCGGCGGTCACCAGCATGGGTTCCATTTCTCAGTCCAAGACAAATCTGGTGACATTGCATTATTCCAGCTAAATGAAGGCGGAAAAATGGTGATGCATCGTGGCGATGTTAACGGCGACCTGCGTGTTATGGCTAATGCGCCGCTGCAGCAAGACCACCGTGAGTACATGAAGAATTTTGACATGAATGACTCAACCACATTACCTGGTTCAATCAGCTCTGCAGACCGTAATGTACGTGGTCTATACGCCACGGCTAATACTCAGTTTGAAAGTAAAGATACTGAGTGGGTAGATGTGCGCGGTAAGCTAAAAGCGATGTTTGACTTTGGCAATAAAGTGCCACAAGATTTAGTCGACCCAACTAATGGTGAGTCATACGCAACTTGGGAAACCTACGTTTATAACCTTAACAGCGGCGACGTTACTTACTACAATGAAGGTAATGCAAGCCAAGTGTCGCTAAACATGAATGACCTAGGTAAAGTCACCGAGCCAATGTGTGCAGATATCTACACTCAAGCTAAAACAACAGGCAAAGTATCATTCTCGACTTGTAAGTAGTGTCTTTATCGATGACTCTATGACTTAATCAGCCTCCGTAAGGGGGCTGATTTATTTGTGATGTTAACTAAGCGCGAAAGGTCAACAGACCCTAGTGACCAGGTAAAGTTTGTACAGCATCGATAAACATCTGCATGGCAGGGTTAAGCGCTTTTTCCTTTTGCCAAACCAGCTCAGCATTCCAATTTGAAAAGGGTTCATTTCTGTCTTGATTAATCACCACCTCGCCTTGTTCAAGCGCTTGTTCACAAACAAATTTTGGCAGGTGAGCCCAGCCTACACCGGCTTTGACCAAATTCAACAGTTGGATTGCGCTATTGCACAGCATGTATCTATGGCCAATTACATCGGCGTCTCGCATACCTATATCTTGCAAGAATGAGTAACTGAGTTGTAATTTTTCCCGCAGATCCATCTGCTGGGCAGGATTGGCTATATCCCAACTGGCAGGGACGATCCGCACCACTTCAAAGCTATACGCATTGGCATGAGTGATCTCTGCTGGCATATGGATAGTCGAAAGCATGATGCCAATATCGGCTTTGCCAGACAAAATCCACCCTCTTACTTGCAGTGTGTCGCCGTTTAATACTTTCAAATTAAGGTAAGGGTAGGTTTTTAATACTGTGGATATCACTTGATCCAGCGCGGGGTCAATTAAGCTGGTATCAATAGCGATAGTGAGATTTTCAGGGATCCCCTGCAATAAACTCTCTACTTTTGCATCAAAATGGTTAGCTTCCGATAGCATCGATTTGGCAAAATTATAGAGTTGTTCACCGTGCTCTGTGACCTCCAATGATCTTGGGTGACGCACAAATAGCGTCAGTCCAGTATCAATCTCCAGGTTATTAACTTGCTCTCTCAATGTTGATACGTGCTTGCCGATATGGCGTGCTGCTTGGGCGACGCCACCGCAATCAACCGTAGCAACAAATGCATGTAACTGCTCAAGTGATAATGCCATCAAAAACTCTCTTTCAGTAACAAATTAATTATATTAGGGTGGGGGTTTACCTACTCTTAGCTACTTTGAGGTTAGCATTTTTAATAGATAATGAATACATCAAAGAGCAGCTGGCTCTTACAAAACTTCCACTATCTATCAAGAGGCTACATTATGAAAAACTTCAAATTGAACAAATTTGCACTAGCAGCAATCGCAGCAGTATCTATGGTTGGCATGGCACAAACAGCCAATGCTTGTTCTCGTATTACCTTAGATACACCTCATGGTATGTCAACGGTTCGTTCACTTGACTGGGGTCAACAGCTGGGTAATACCACTCAAGTTAACCCTGTCGGGATTGAGCGCAGCACTGAAACACCTAGCTACAAGCATACGATGCAGTGGACCACTAATTATCATGCGGTTGCACAAATGGAATACGATGTTTTTGGCGGAGTGACTTCTGACGCAATAAACTCACAGGGCCTTGCTGCATCATTGCTTTATATGGCTGATAGCGCAGCCTTCATCGAAGACTACCAAGACACAGGTGCGCCAGCGGTTAGTTTCATTGATGTGATTGCTTACATTACAGAAACTTATGCCACGACTGAACAAGCGGTTACTGCTTTCAACAATAATGAATGGCAAATTGCTTGGAAAGATGGCTTACATGGTAACCAGCATGGATTACACATCTCTATCCACGATAAGTCAGGCGATATCGCGTTATTACAACTCAATGAAGGCGGTAAAATGGTTGTGCATCGTGGTGATGAAAAATCAGACCTACGAGTAATGGCAAACTCACCATTACAGCAAGATCATCGTGACTATGTTGAGAAGGTGGACTTAAGTGACCTTACGGCTAAGAGCATTCCAACGTCAATCAGCTCGCTAGACCGTAACTTACGTGGGCTATTTCATACTTCACATGTCAAATTTGCTGACAAGAAAAGCTGGGCACAAACTCGCGGAAAATTACTCAGCACCTTTAACGCGGGTAACTTAGTACCTCAAGACTTAGTTGACCCAACTAACGGCGAGACTTACGCATCTTGGACTCAGTTTGTTTATAACCATGAAAACGGTGACTTCTTGTTTACCAATTACGACACTCGTGAGCAGATTGGCTATAACTTTAACGACACATTGTCATTTAGCGAAACCATGTGTGCCGATACCGTAGAGCAAGCGTCACAAGGTAAAACAACGCTAACCTTCAGCGCATGTACTAAGTAAGCTGCACTGAAGCGAAAGCAAAAAACGCCCTTTACTGACTAATCAGTGAGGGCGTTTTTACTTGGTTGTTGCACAACAACAGCTTGATTCTTGTGAGCCGCTAAACCATGTTTAGCATCCAACCCATGAGGGTGAATGATATTAGTAACAGTACAAACAAAATTGCTAATAAGCGCCACTTCATTACTTGCTTAAGCATGACAAACTCAGGGAAGCTAGCTGCAACAGTACTCATACAAAAGGCCAGAGTTGTGCCTAAAGGCACGCCTTGCAGTAATAAACTTTCCATAACAGGAATAACGCCTGTAGCATTTGCATAAAGCGGGATCCCCATCAATACAGCAAGTGGAACTGACCACCATTGCCCTTCGCCTAAGTTAGCCTCTAGCCAACCAGCCGGTACAAAACCATGCAGTGCGGCGCCAATACCGACGCCGATAATGACCCATTTCCACACGCGAGCAAAAATCTCAATCGTTTCAGATTTAGCAAACTGATGCCGCTGTTGCCAACCCAAAGTACTCACGGCTTGGGTTGTTGGTATAGCAACTCCAGCAGCCTTGGCTGGCTGTTGGCCTCTGGCGTATGCTTTGGCTGCAACTGGCTGCAACCAACGTTC
Organism: Shewanella kaireitica; assembly: GCF_023284045.1. Classification (GTDB taxonomy): domain Bacteria; phylum Pseudomonadota; class Gammaproteobacteria; order Enterobacterales; family Shewanellaceae; genus Shewanella; species Shewanella kaireitica. The sequence continues at coordinate 14,834 of NZ_JAKIKQ010000006.1, read as the reverse complement.
AGCTTTGAGAAAATCGAGCAAGGCACCGCCCAATATCCCGATGCTGATCCCTGTTACAACGTACAGTAAGGTGATCTCTAAGCCCAACAGACTAAACAGTAATAGGATGGCGACTTCATTGATTAATGGTGAGGTGAGTAGGAATGCCATGGTGATCCCGATAGGGATCCCTGCAGAGGTGAAACCTAAAAATACCGGAATGCTAGAGCAGGAACAAAAAGGAGTAATTGCCCCAAAGCCTGCCCCTAAGCCATAACCGACAAATTTAGGCTTACCAGATAAATAGTCTCTTACTCGCTCAACATTCAATGATGCTCGTAGCCAGCCGATGGCGTAAATCATCACAATCAGCAGCGCAAAAATCTTGCTGGTATCTTCAACAAAAAAATGAACAGCTTGTCCAAACTGCGTTTGGCTTGATAACCCCGCTAAATCATAGATTAACCAATCGGCCAATATCGAAAACCAACTCAGCATTGGCTCACCTCACAAATCAATGGTATTGCTATATGTTCAGTCCCAATTATTATTTGGAACGGTTAAATTATTGTGGCTAGCAGCTGCTTGCTTGATTTAACAGTTGCTCTATTTCGGTCTGGCTAGGCACATTGCCTGCAGTCATAACAACACCATCAACAACAATAGCGGGTGTCGACATTACACCGTAATCTAAAATCTGCTCCATGCTGGTCACCTTTTCTAGCTCAAAACTGATGGACAAACGCTTGGCTACCAGCGCCACATCAGCAGCCAAATTGGTACACTTTTTACAACCACTGCCTAGTATTTCAATTTTCATGTAATGACCTTTTTACTGTTTATGGAATAAATGGGTTTTGGACTACGCTAATCAAACGAGTTCTGCATGATTTTTCGCATTTTTCTCAATTACCGATTCTACGCAGCTAAGCATCTTGAGTAAGCAAGGCGTTTCAAGTCGATAATAGATTTGTTTGCCGTCACGGCGACTTCTAACGATGCCAGCCTGCTTGAGTACTGAAAGGTGTTTGGAGACCGTAGAAATATCAGCGTTTACACCATCGGTAAGATCGCACACACAATGCTCCTGCTGCTGAAGTTGCTCTAATAACCACAAACGAGTCGGATGAGCGAGTGCCTTTAGCACTGCTGCGCGAGCGGTTAGCTTGCGCTGTTGTTCTGCTGTCATATCAATGTTCCTGCAAACTTGAAGGGATGCGATTCTATTACTTTATCATTTGGTTAAATGGCCAAGTGTTTGGCAGTATAGATCTGAGTCAACTTGATTAGTGTGACCAAGTAAACAGTTTTACCTGTGACTGAATAAAGCGCTGGATTGAGCTTTTGGGAAGATAGAAGGGGAGTTTAAGTTGATAAACATAGATGTGGGGAAGGAGTAATTCTCTCTTCCCACAAACGCTTTTGTTACTGCTGTAATTGAGCTTTAGCTGCTTCAACTTTTGAAAAGTCTAAACCTAGCTCTAGAACTGCTTCTTTAATGAGTGTTGGAGTCTGCATTACTAGTGCCATCATCTGCTGCAATTTCTCTGCTGGGATCCCTAATTGGCCAACGGTCGCCATCGCCATCATTGGATTTTCTGTCAGTGTCTGGAATAGCTCACTGATTTGAGCGTCACTGATATTGTGTTCTTTTAAGATCGCTAGAATAGGGTTCATTGCACTGCCTTTTAATTGAATTAAGTAAAATAGGAGCCAGATTCTAGCACATTAGTTATTTTGAGTAGCTATCATCCCATTAAGGTGACTAAATTTAATATCCAGCCCATAAGGGTAAACGATACCAGTAAGATAACGAACAGCAGTGCCAATAACCGCCATTGCATCACTTGTTTTAGCATTACAAATTCTGGAAAGCTAGCTGCTACTGTGCTCATACAAAAAGCAAGCACGGTGCCAAGAGGAACACCTTGTGTCAGTAGACTTTCCATAATTGGGATCACCCCTGTGGCATTAGCATATAGCGGAATGCCCATGATTACCGCCAGAGGAACTGACCACCACTGGCCGTCACCGAGATTAGCTTCAAGCCAACCAGCAGGCACAAAACCGTGCAGCCCAGCGCCAATACCGACACCGATAATGACCCACTTCCACACGCGAGAGAAGATCTCAAAGGTTTCTGATTTAGCAAATTGGTGACGCTGTCGCCAAGTCACTGCTGGACGTGGACCACCTTGAGAGAGTGGCTGTTCGCCTGATGCCTGCCCCATGGCGTATGCTTTGGCAGCGAGTGGTTGCAACCAACGTTCGGCTTTGAGTAAGTCGAGCAAGGCGCCACCTAAAATACCAATACTGATCCCTGTAACAATATAGAGTAGGGTGATTTTCCAACCTAATAAGCTAAATAGCAGCAAAATAGCCACTTCATTAATGAGTGGAGAGGTCAGCAAAAAGGCCATAGTGATGCCAACCGGGATCCCCGCCGAAGTAAAACCTAGAAATACTGGAATACTGGAGCAGGAGCAAAAGGGAGTGATGGCACCGAAACCTGAACCTAGGCTATAACCAACTAACTTAGGCTTGCCCGCTAGGTAGCCACGAACTCGTTCAATATTAAGAGAAGCCCGCAGCCAACCAATGGCATAAATCATTATGATCAACAGGGCGAAAATTTTGCTGGTGTCTTCAACAAAGAAGTGCACCGCTTGGCCTAATTGAGTTTGATTTGAAAGTCCAAAGCAGTCATAAACCAACCAATCGGCAAATAGAGTGAACCAAATTAACATAGCTTTACCTTAATAGTGGAACCAGATAAAACCAGCAGTAGTAACTACCTGCAGCGATAAAAATAGCGCCAGATAAACCGCGGGCAACTTTTTCTATTTGCGTCATTTTTTTAAATACCGTAGCAAGTTGCACTGTGCCTAAATGCAATAGCAGAGCGATGATTAACACCGGTGCGGCGGTGCCGATCCCATAGGCTGCAGGAACCCAGAAACTCGATTGTTCCGCGACGGCTAAGGGTAATAAGGATGCGAAAAACAGCGCTGCAGATGTAGGGCAAAAAGACAGTGCGAATAGGGCGCCAAGCGCCAGTGCTCCTAGCCATCCACGCTGGGCTAATCTTTGCTGCACATGATTGGAAATAGACCAGTTTGAGCTGGGAAATTTGATCCAGCCCAATAAGCATGCACCAACAACCAGCAAGACAGGGCCGAGCAGCATATTCATTTGTGTCTGCAAAAAATTGGATATTTTAGGGGCTGACATTGCTGTGTGAAGTAGCACTGCAGCCAACAAGATATAACTCAGCATACGCCCTACGCTATAGGCAACGCCCATCCACACAGACTGAGAAGCCTTATCGACCTGCTTGCTAAGAAAAGATACCGCAGCAACGTTGGTTGCCAGTGGGCAAGGTGAAATGGAAGTCAGTACGCCAAACCACAGCGCACTGGTCAGAATAAGTATCCATTCATCCATGAGTTGCTTGCTCAACCGCAGCTGTCTTCGCTAGCTGATTGGCTTTTAGCGCCGCGATTTCGCGGTAGATGTAGTTGGTAAATGCTTGCTGATCTTTAAACAGATCCCACACGCGATCTAGGCGACGGTACTCAATCACTTGGCCATTATGCTCAACGGCTAACACCACTGAGCGAGTGATTAGTTGAAAGTCTTCAATAAAATGACCGTTACCTGCTGCTTCAAGGTTTACCACTTTTAGAGCAACAATACCTTGCGCTAATGGTGCACTATAGCCTTGCTGAATCGCAGCAGTTGTATGCTCTTCAATAAGCTGACAAGAGGTGCAGCGCACGTTGCCATGGAAGTAATAAACACTCAGAACCTGATTATCCGCCAGCTTTATCGCTGGTGGTGCAATAGCGAGTTCAGTTTCTGCTCTTAAATGAGCTGAGGCCAAGCTGAGTAATACTGCAAGTGGTAATAACCACTTAAAAATCTTATGGGTTGGGCTCATTTCTAAATCCTTCTGCAAAAATACCTGTAACAGTTAGTTGGCTGGTTGAAGTAGCTGACTAATCTCACTTGCTGAGGGGACATTGCCAGCGGTAACAACCGTGCCGTCAATAACAATGGCCGGTGTAGACATAACGCCATAGTCGAGAATAGCGGCCATATCGGTAACTTTTTGCAATTCAAAGTCCACTGATAATTCGTTAGCAATACGCTCTATTTCTGCTGCTAAATTGGTACATTTTTTACAGCCACTGCCTAATACTTCAATTTTCATTTTTAGCCTCTTTGATAGATTTGGAGATATAGCCTTTAAGCCTTGATTAAAGCTGCATGGGTGCGGGCATTCTTTTCTAAAACAGTTTCGACACAGCTAAGCATGTTTAATAAACATGGCGTTTCTAGACGATAATAGATCTGCTTGCCGTCGCGGCGACTACTGATAATGCCAGCCTGCTTTAGTAGCGATAGGTGTTTGGAGACGGTAGAGATGTCGGCATTAACCCCATCAGTGAGATCACAGACGCAATGCTCTTGCTGTTGCAGCTGCTCTAACAACCATAAGCGGGTAGGGTGGGCGAGTGCTTTTAGCACCGCAGCTCGGGCATTGAGCCTAAGTTGCTCTTGTTCTGTCATGGCGATCGTCTCAGGTTATTTGGCATTTTTTGCAATTGTCATTATGTCATTATGTCATTTGGCAAAATAGCCAAGTGTTGTTTGAAGATCAAGTTTTGCCAAATTATTTAATCGTAAATATGATCGAGATAACAATTTTACTAACGAGCTCGAGCGAATAGGCGCTAATCAGTGTGACTAGCACCCAATGGACTTACTTATTTGGGGGAAGCGGTCTCGACAGGTCAAAGCGATCGTTTTCTGAAATGCCGTAAAAGGAAGTGGGTCCACCTGCTCGCAAAATTGGCGCGGCTTTAGTGGTGAGAAACTCGCCCTCGGGGCTTAACAACTGCTTATCGATATGCACGGCAACGACCTCGCCTAATACTAACCAACTATCAATTTTGTCACCATCAGCCCCTTGTAGTTGAATCAGTTGCGAAAGCTTGCATTCAAAGTTAACTGGGCTTTCTGCAACGTAATCGGCTGCAACTATCGAAGCTGGTTTAGCAGTGAGACCTGCAAAATCGAATTCATCTTCATCGTTGGCTAATGCCACCGAGCTTTGATTCATCTGTGCTGCCAAGCTTTTAGTTGCCAAGTTCCAAGTGAACACCTTAGTTGCAGCAATATTGGCGACACTGTCTTTCCAGCCAATGCTGGCAAAGCCAATGATTGGAGGACGATAGTTGAAGCAGTTAAAGAAACTATAGGGTGCTAAATTTCGCTGACCTTGGGCGTTGCGAGAGCCAATCCAGCCAATAGGGCGAGGCCCGATTATTGCGCTTAACGGATCATGGGCTAGACCATGGCCTTTGCTGGGCTCATAAAAATAGCGCTCATCCATATACCTTGTTCCCTTTCTGACATGCTAAAGCTAATAAGGCTGTAGCTTTTCAACTTAAGGCTTAGTTGTCAATAAGGCTGGCTTTTGGAAATAGCATCACCCGCCAGCATTATGCCTAGCGGGCTTATGTATTGGCTTATAGTGGATTTAAGTATGCTTTAACGGCTTTTAGCCTGACGGTTGCAGCGCCAATGATATCGAGTACCCCTAGTATTGAGTGAGGCTTCTCTGCACTGACCCAAGCGGAGCCTGTGGCGCCAATGGGTAACATTGCCATGGTGTTGTCATCCACTTCAAGCACGACGGTTCTGCCGACTGGCATTGAGCCAAGGTTGATATGACGTGACACCATCTGCTCGCGAGGCAATAAATCGCCCTGAGACTCGCCTGTAGCTTCTACCTTACTGTGCACACGTGCTCTAAATATTTGCCCTGGGTAGGCATCAATATAGAATTCAGAAAACTGCCCCGGTTGAATATAAGCGTAGGATTGATCTGGAATACGCATCTCGACAAACTTTTTACCGGTATTCCACAGGTGCATAGAACCTACTCGAGTGCCATCAGCAATGTAAACGTGAGTCACCATGCCATCGAATGGCGCGCGCACTTTTAGTCTCTCTAATTCAAAATTTTGTTTACGCAGTTGCGCGTACTGCACCTCGAGTTGCGCGGCTTGCACTTTCAAATCAGCTTGGGTGATCTCAACTTTATCGGCAGCGTTTTCAAGATCGCGTTCACTGACGTGCTCACCAAGTTCGGCTTTACGCAGGTAATTGCGTTTCGCTTGGGCAAGTTTAACCTCAGTGGCTTCGACTGCACGCTCGATCTCTTGCACTTTTGCATTAATTTCATCAATGGCGCTGGCGACTTTATCGTCGACTAAGGTATAGATAAGCTCACCTTTTTTGACGTGTTGGTTATGATCAACTGAAATTGATTGGATCTGTTGGCCTATTGCTGGTGAGAGCACGGCATGAGGCGCGCGCACGGTTGTAGAGTCGGTGAGATCAGCTGGTGAATAAAAACGATGCGCCAAGAACAGAGTGGTGGCTATTAAGCAGCCTACCAACACACTAATAAAGTAGTTACGTGGTCTTTTCTTGATCACATTGAATTTAAACAGTAACCAACAAATAAAAATATAGGGCAGCATTATCTCTTTCATGCGCGTGTCCCCCTAATCCACTGTTGTACTTTGTCCCAATCGGTGACGATGGCGATAACAGCTAAAACCCACAGCGGTTTCCAGAGCAGACCAAGCATACAGAGCCAAAATACCAGCTTTGCTTGCTGCATACCGCGCTCTTTGGCCAAGTATTTCGGTAGGGAGTGCAAGTGCCAGAGCTTAATAGCGACCCAGCAAAAAACACCGACGGTGACAGCGGTGATGACCCACATAAAAGCAACGGAATTGAGTAATCCCATAGTGCCTGGCAAGTTGGTATAGATTAAGTCGGTATCATGGATTTTCATTAAACTCTCATAAGCCAATTGGCTAGGATAAAGCTGGTTAGAAATTAGGTTGATCTTAACCTTGGTAAGCTGAATCAAGCTTGAACTGCTAAAGGCAAAAGTGTGACTAAGCTCTGGATTGTTAAACCGTTATATGAAGCTAGCTATCTATGGTTTTGAAACAGCAAGCGGTAATGGAGTCGTTGACTATAATTAGCGCAATCATAGTGTTCATGACTTTAAACAAGGGAATAGGTTGTTGCTGATGAAAATGAATATCGAAAAATTACAGATGCTTTATAGCTTAGAGAAAAGCTTGCTAAAGGCTGAGGTTAAACGACAGCGAAAAGCCGCATTATTGCTGGCTATCTCAATTGCTTTCTTTGCATTGACAGTATTAGCCATAAATGTGGCAATCTATTTAAGTATTGCTGAGTTAGGAGTATATGCTCAAAAAGCGTGGTGGTTGGTTGCTCTTAATGGCATTTTTACAGCTATCCCGGCCAGTATGTTACTGCTGCACTCGAAAAACGAAACTGCTAATGAGACGGCTGTTGAGATCAGAGATGCATTAGCAGATGCGCTTAAAAATGATATAGAGACGTCGGTGCAGGATGTTGCTGTAACGATCGAGCGAATGAGCCAAATAGGCAAGGATATTAAAACCTTTAGCGAAGGTGGTATAGGAGCATTGGTACCGATTGTAAAATTGGCAACCGAGATAGTCTCAGCAAAAAAAGTAGAGTCACAGCCTAACAGGTGATAACCATATATCTATAACATAAAAAAACGCCGCATTTGCGGCGTTTTTACGATAAGTGACTGTTTATTCAGCTTTGCATTTTAGCTTCGGTAGCTGTTTACTTTGTTCAGCATCAGCCAGTTTTATAGAGCATATATCACCCTGAATATACAGCTGCACCATTTGTGGCATCTCATAGTTTCTGCCCATGATTAGCTGGCCTGTAGCATCTTTATGCGGTGCACGTTCAATGGCCAGTAAACTGCTTTGCACAAATGCGGACGGGCTAATTTTGACATTGTCGGTATTGAGTAAACTGGCGATGGCTTGCTCAAGCTGACTGGTGCTATTGGCGTTGGCCGACAATAACACTGCAGGTACTGCTTCCGTTTCACCTTCAGCAAAAGCACTGCAGCCACTTAACCCCACAATAAAAGTGGCGCTAAATATTAGCTTAATCATCTGGCTAAACAATGGCCTACACATTAGTGTGCTCCTTGCATGTCACTTAAAATACGGTTGTTCTGCCAAAGAGTTTGCTTGCGTTCGTCTTTCAACATAAAACCTTCATCAACAAAATCATTTGCAGCCGATGCACGGGATACGCTAGCGGCAACCGCAGGGCAGCGTTGGTTATCACGATAATAAAGCGCAGCACTTAGCAGGCGCTCATCCGGATCACCCAGAGCATGATTTAAGTCATCAGTAAGTGCACAACCTTGTACTTCGCTAGCGAGTGTTGGGCTGGTTGACGGCACAAAACCGTCAGAGTACTCGCCAAAGCCTTTTTCATTTACACCTTTAAATTGAATGGTGAAATAAGTGGTAGCACAGTTAGGTGTTGGGTAGAAACCATATGGCTTACCACAGGTAGTACCGCCTATTTGAATCACTTCGATATCGACACCACGTAAACCGTTCATAAGCGCTTCACTGGCAGAGCAGGTGCTTGATGTGGTTAATACATAGACCCTTTTTAAGTCCAAGCTTGGTAGCGGGGTTCCACCTGTGAGTAAGCCAGTATTAAAGCCCAAAGTCTCGTCTATAAATGGCATAGGAGACAGAGCTTGATTGGTAATTGGGTTAATGTTTGGGTATTTGTCGTTAAAGCTGGTTTCTTCGAAAGTCTTATTTTCGGTTGCTTCTTTACCTGCAATCATATAACCAAGTTGGCTTGCCATTGCGAGTAATCCTCCGCCGTTATAGCGCAGGTCGATAACAAGATCGTCAACGTTTTCTTGGCTTAGGCTGGTTAGCGCATCAAACAGCCCGCGTTCAGCAGTCGCGATATGAGAGTTAAATTGCAGGTAACCGACTTTACCGTTAGCGGTTTGAATTGTTTTAGTATTTTGCACTGGCGTCGAGATGATGGTTTGTGCCGTTAGTGTTACCTCGCGGTCAGCTGAAGCGCCTAAGTCTCGAATGGTGAACGTCGTTTGCTTACCATTTGCGCTTGGAAATAACCCTGCATTGAGAATGTCGATACTGGCGCTATCAGCGGCATTTCTGACACTAACGCCATCAATTTCTACAATGACTGCGCCGCGAGTGACATTAGCAGCGCTGGCGGGAGAATTTGGCTCATTATAAGTCACAGTGACTTTGCGCGCACCAGCTTCTGAGCCATTATCGAGCTTAAAATTGATACCGTAGCCGACAGAAGCGCCAGACTGATTCTGCTGCTCCCATTCTTCAGTCGACATAGAGAAGTGGAAGTTATCTTTCTTGCTGCCAGAGTCTGTAAACTCCTCTGTGACCAGTACCTTAAAATACTCTGCAACTGAATAAGGCGCGGGATCGCGATCTTCAATTTCACTGTACCAAAGGTAAGTGTTGTTGCTCCATGAACGCAGCCATAGCTTTTCAGTCAATGCACTACCCGTTTGGTTAGCGCTACATTGGTTGATTAAACTCGACTCGCTAGCAAACTGTCCCTGCACCCATGTTGGGCCATCATTGCCACCAGAAGGCGGTGTAATGCTAGGAGAACCTGAATCACCTCCACCTCCACATGCAGATAGACCAAGGCTTGCAGCAATGATAAGTGGCAGCATTTTTGTAGAGCACAACTTCATAAATAATCCTTTATTATCTCTAGTTCAACGGAACAGCTGGATACAATCAACGTTAGTTGCAACTTTATTACAGTTGCAGCGGTTTGTAATGTAAATTTGCATTAATGTTGCGTTTTTCGTTGTAAGCCCCTGTTATAAAAATTTACTAATGATTATTTGTCGCAGGAGGGAAACAGAATTTAAGCGATAAAATCTCGATTTGCTTTCAAGAGAGCTAGGCTTAGTATATGAATATGCTTAATAATCATTAAGGCAGTTTATGGAATATCCTTTGCTATCAAACAATATCACTCAACTTATTGGTCATACTGATCTATTACGGATCGATAGCTTATCGACGTTAAGCGGCTGTGACATTTTACTTAAATGCGAACAGCAAAATCCTGGCGGTTCGATTAAAGATCGCGCCGCATTGCAGATGGTGCTGGATGCGGTTGAGGCTGGAAAATTAACAACCGGCATGACAATTGTTGAAGGCACGGCTGGTAATACTGGCATTGGATTAGCGCTTGTTGCTAAAGCGCTGGGTTTTAAAATGCTGGTGGTCATGCCAAGAGGCCAAGCACCAGAAAAAGAGCAGATGATTAAACTCTATGGGGCAGAACTATTATTGGTCGATGCCTGTCCATTTGCTAATCCCGAGCACTTTTATCATACCGCCAGGCGTCTGGGTGAGGCTCGTGATGACTATTGGTGGGCTGACCAATTTGAGAATGTCAGCAATAGTAAAGCTCACTATCAACATACTGCGCCAGAGATCTGGCAACAAACCAATGGCAATATTGATGCACTGGTTTCTGTCGCAGGCACTGGCGGCACCATTGCGGGCAACTCTCGTTACTTATCGGAGCAAAACCCGGCGTTGCAAACTTGGCTTGTTGATCCAGATGGTTCAGGCATCTACAGCTATCTCAAGCGAGGTGAATATCAGTCTAGCGGTAGCTCATTTACCGAAGGGATTGGGATCATGCGCTTAGTGGAAAACTTCAAACAAGCAAAAGTCGATAAAGCGATTACGTTGCCAGATCTTGACCTTATTGCGATCGCGCGTCATGTTCAGCAACAAGATGGCATAGTGCTTGGTAGTAGCGCCGCACTTAATGTAGCGGGTGCACTATTTGCTGCGGCTAAAATGGGCAAGGGCAAGCGGATAGTGACATTTTATTGTGACGTAGCCGAACGCTCATCATCTAAGTTGTACAATGCAGAGTTTTTGGCTGACAAAGGTTTTGAACCTGCGGTTGAGCCACTAGAGCAGATGTTTGAGCGCTATCAGCAGCAAGCAAATGATACGGTTGTGAACGTACGGCGTTAACTGGATTGCAATATCTGCTATGACGCAGGTTATACTGGCGCCAATTATGTAGTGTAAGAGAATTGATATGATTATTTTCAGCACCAACCTTGGTGATATTGAGATCGCTCTCGATTTTGAAAAGGCACCAGTGAGCTCGAAGAATTTCCTTAAATATTGTGAAGATGGTTTTTATGAAGGCACCATATTTCATCGAGTAATAAAGGGCTTTATGGCGCAAGGTGGTGGTTTTACTGCCGAAATGGAGGAGAAACCCACCCGCGCTGCAATTGTAAATGAAGCCAATAGAGGCCTTAAAAATGTCAGGGGCTCTATTGCTATGGCGCGCACTGATGCGCCGCATTCGGCAACGGGGCAATTTTTTATTAACTTAGCCGACAATTCATTTCTTGATTATACCGCAACCACTAATGCGGGCTGGGGTTATGCGGTATTTGGCAGCGTGACCGCTGGAATGGAAGTGGTGACTAAAATAGGCCGAGCTAAAACGGCGACTCAAGCTGGGCATGATGATGTGCCTAGAGAGCAGATCGTTATTGAGAAGGTAACAATTACTCGTTAACAATTCATCACCGATGTGGTTACTTGCAAAAAAGCGCTATTACCAATAGCGCTTTTTTGATTTTCTAAAACGATTTATTGGTGTTAGCAGTCCATACAAAACGCCCAAAAAGCAGCTAACGGCTAGGCTGACCACAGTTTGCTCTAGGCTTAAACTCGCTTCTCTGCTCTGAACAAATAACATGAATAGAAACATTAACACCGCAACAGTTTGCGCCGTTTTAATACAAGGTGTGACAGCGGGTTGAGGCTGAGGTATAGCTTGCATAGCTTTGGTACGGCGTAAGCTAATGAGCTGCCAACGTTGCTTAAACCATGGTTTGAAGCATAACCAAAGCGGGACGGTTATCGTTAGCAGTAATAGGCTAGTCAGGTTCCATAAACAGGGGATCTCACCGCTGCATTTAGGGCAAATATAGCCAAACCAATGGCCAAAGGCGTTGCCCTTACCCCAGAGTTTAGCGGGGTTAAGGGCATTGCAATGGGGGCAGGGCACGAATTGCCGCGCTAGCAAGGCCTGCCCGCTGTGTCGTTCTACTAATATTTTTTGTGGCAGACGTTGGCCTAAAATCAATTCATTGAAAGCGAGTAGAGGATTGACGGCCCAAAACAGCAATTGCGGACTGTTATGGGTTAAAAGCTGATACTTGTCTTGGTCATACTGCATTTCAACGCTCCAGTCTCTCAACGAATTTGCTCGCCATTAACTCGACTCATTGCTTATAAGCAAGCATTGATTCTATTTCTTCCGTCAGCTTTAGCACGATAGAGTGCAGTGTCTGCGGCGCAAAGCAGTGCAGTGCTGGTTCTATATTGGCCGTTAATCTCGCTCGCGTGCCCTTGGCTAACGCTGACGGTTACTGAGGCATCAAGGCCAATATCTATGTAAGTTAAGTCGTTTATGTTCTTTTGCACTAAGCGTGCCGATTGCTCTACTTGTTTGGCATTACAATTAGGCAGAATGATCGCAAACTCCTCTCCGCCATAACGAGCTGCTGTGCAGTCTGCATCAGGTAAGGAGCTTTCAATCGCTCGGGCTATTTTTTGCAGGCAGTAGTCACCTAGGATGTGGCCATACTTGTCATTAAAAATCTTGAAATGGTCAATATCTATCAATAACACACTGATCGGACGATGTTTGTCGGTGCAGCTTTGCCAGTGATTTTGCAGTTCAGAATCAAATACGCGGCGATTGGCTAATTTGGTTAAGCAATCGGTCGATGCCCATTGGTGTAGCTGCTTGTATTCCATGCGGTATTTGGTTAAATCTCTAATCACAATAGCGAACAGCGGAGTATTTAGAGCAAAGTGAGTAATTGACACTTCGACATCTTTATTGCTTTTGTCCATTAGCCGCAAGGTGGTTTCAGCAGGCGCATGGTTTAATGGTCGAGCACCTGTTCGAGACTCTATAACCATCTTTTGATATAAGCTTTTTTGCGGTTCTAGCAAGTAGGTTTGCCACTGTTGACCGATTAAAGTGGGTGTACTCATTGGCTCTTCGATTCTACTCGAATCATCAGGGCTTACGGCTTCGTTATTGTTAAGATTATCACCGACTAGAAGATCAATGGCGTGTTCGTTGATGAGCTGAATCGTGCCATGCTCATCAACGACCACTACCGCTTCCATTAATAGATTTACCATCATTTTTATAGGTTGTAGTTCAGCTTGTTTTAACTGACTGATGGTTTTCAGTGGGGTAAAGCTCAGGGTTTCGTTGTGGGTTGTTTGGTTGATATTGTTAGTCGGTGGCAACTCTGCTTTGGTACTCTTCAGCTCTACTTTACTAGAGTCTGTTGTCGTAGATGTCGCACTAGCAGCCGTATCAGTTGGAGTCGCCAACATAACAATATCCCTTGTTTATAATTTAGTTAACGCTTAGCCCGCGTTTATTGAGTGATTACTTTAGCGAAAGTCGTGACTGATAACCTTTCGGCAACCTTCCTGCTTAAGTTGTTGTTACTAAAGCTTTGTTTTTTTATTTAGGGAAGGTTGTAAGTCAGTCTAAAGTGTTGCTTTTTGTAGGAATGAAGTGGAAAAAGGTCTAATCATCAAAGTGAAGGCAGAGGTACAGGCTCGATTTTTCTACAAGCATGCTTACTGTTAACAATAGCTTGCAACTGCTTTTAGGTTGTTGGCTGGCGGCAAAACTTGTCGTTGCTTGAGCGTGATCTGGCTTGATAGCAGCGTAAGCAATCGTTGCGCTAATGTGGCTGCCACATCGGTTAGCGGTTATGTCCATAAATTAATTTTCTATGGGGGTTGTATTAAGGGTGTAATGCTTGACTGTAGGGTTTACCTTTACACCAGTGGCCACTTTGTTGTCGTTTTTTAAACTGGCACATCGCTTGCCAGTCTCCAATTACAGCGCCATATTGGTGCCTAAATGATTTAGCCGAGGTTACCCAGGCATCGGAAGATATGCCGAGCTGTATGAGTAACTTAGGTTGTTTGGCATCAATGTAACCTGCTTTATCGGGCCTGATGGCTCTGCCAGTCCAATCGATAAGTTCCAGATAATCACAAAAATGAAATGGAATGCCAGTTTGAGCGTCCAAATGAGCCGCGCCGTCAAATTCAACAAGGGGTTTTTGTGTTAATTTTTGAGGCTCTGACAATTTATCTAATGGCGGTTTAGCAGCCGTTTCAGTGTGGTTAAGTTGGTTAATGCGTTGCTGAATTGAGGTGAAGTCCGACTCTTGTAGGCTGCCGGCAATACCAGCTCGGATCGGGTTTAAATCAACATACATCATACAAGCGAGCAAGGCTTGCTCATCAAGCAGTGCTTGTGACTTGAAACGTCCTTCCCAAAAAGCGCCTTTACATGCGTCTTCTCGATTAGCTCTACGCGCAATATCTTCATTAAGGCAGCGCATAAACCAAGAAATGCTAGACAGACGCTGATGCCATTCGGCAAGTAGGCTATCAAGCAGTAAACGTTCCCCTTCTATTAAGGTATCGCCGTTGATGTACTTAGTGGCTACAGTATGACCTTTAGTTACTTGACACCACCGGCTGATAATTTCGCTATTAGTCAGAGATTTAGCTTTATCAATATCAATCTTAAGTACCAAGTGGTAGTGATTATTCATGACCGCATAAGCGCAAATATCAATGCAAAAAATACTCGAAAGTTGTTTGATTTTATCAACAATCCAGCCCCGTCGATGCTCAAAGCTTTTGCCAGTGAGTTTATCTTCACCACATAAGTAAGCTCTTCTAACACAACGATTAATGATGTGATAAAACGGCGTGGTATCCGGGTCGATGAGGGTTCTTCGTGCAGAGGTCATAGGGTTCACCAAA
>NZ_JAKIKQ010000005.1 GCF_023284045.1 Shewanella kaireitica | reverse complement strand
ACTGGCACTGGCACTGGCACTGGCACTGGCACTGGCACTGGCACTGGCACTGGCACTGGCACTGGCACTGGCACTGGCACTGGCACTGGCACTGGCACTGGCACTGGCACTGGCACTAATGAAAAGCCTCTATCTGTTGATAGTCAACAACAAATACAACAAGTTAAAGAAGATTCTAGTACTGACACAGTTACAGGTGTTTTGCATGCTCAAGGATATAATTCTGCGCAAATAAACTGGAGCATTAACCAATCACAAGGGCAGTTCGGTTCACTTAATATCGATCCAGTGACTGGACAGTGGCATTACCAACTCAATAACGCCGCACAGACAACAAATGCATTAGCAGAAAATGAACACCACACCGAACAGTTTATCGTCACGGCAACGGATAGCGATGGCAACCACGTTCAAACTACGCTTGCAGTTGAAGTTGAAGGTAGCAATGACCTACCTACTATTTCAGGTGTACACCACGCTGCACTCAATGAAAACGGTGCTATAGACAGCGCTTCAGGCTGTTTGATCGCAACCGATCCTGATACGGGTGACAATACCAGCTGGTCAATCGCGAATGGGCTGGGCCAACTTGGCGAGCTAAGCATAGATCCAGATACTGGCACTTGGCATTATCAACTCAACAATAAAAACCCGGCAACACAAGCACTGAACCAAGGTCAGATAGCAACTGAAACCTTTACCGTAATAGCCACAGACAGCTCAGGACAGCCTGTTACTCAACTGGTGACAGTTCAAGTTACTGGCAGCAATGAGTTAGCGCAAATTGGCGGCACATCGACAGGAACAATTACAGAAGATCTCAATGTATCTCTAACCCCGAGTGGCGAAAAATTGAGAACAGAAGGCCAGTTAATAATTACTGATCCGGATTCAGGCCAAAGTCAGTTCATAGCAGATAGCTACTCAGGTCAATATGGCCAACTAAGTATCGACAATAACGGCCATTGGACTTATACCACCAACAATTCAAGCGCCCAAGTTCAGGGGCTAAAAACTGGCGAAACCGTTACCGATACGCTATTGGTACATTCAGTCGATGGCACTGAGCAGAAAGTCACTATCACCATCAACGGCACTGACGATAAAGCGGTGATCGCGGGTACTGCCACTGCAAGCCTGACTGAAGATAAAAACTTAGCCAGCGGCAATACATTAAGAGCCGATGGCCAGCTCACCGTGACCGATTTAGATAGTGGTGAAAACCAGTTCACCGCCGATTCGCTTCAAGGCCAATATGGCCAGCTAAGCATCGACAATAACGGCCATTGGACCTATACCGCCAACAATTCGAGCGCCCAAATTCAGGGCTTAAAAACTGGCGAAATCGTTACCGATACGCTATTGGTGCATTCAGTCGATGGCACCGAGCAGAAAGTCACTATCACCATCAACGGCACTGATGATAAAGCGGTGATCGCGGGTACTGCCACTGCAAGCCTGACTGAAGATAAAAACTTGGCCAGCGGCAACACATTAAGAGCTGATGGTCAGCTCACCGTGGTGGATCCAGATAGTGGTGAAAACCAGTTCACCGCTAGTTATCTGCAGGGGCAATATGGCCAGCTAAGCATCGACAATAACGGCCATTGGACCTATACCGCCAACAATTCGAGCGCCCAAGTTCAAGGGCTAAAAACTGGCGAAACCGTTACCGATACTTTACTGGTTCATAGCATCGATGGCACTGAGCAGAAAGTCACTATCACCATCAACGGCACTGACGATAAAGCAGTGATCGCTGGTACTGCCACTGCAAGCCTGACTGAAGATAAAGACCTTGCCAGTGGTAATACATTAAGAGCCGATGGCCAGCTCACCGTGACCGATTTAGATAGTGGTGAAAACCAGTTCACCGCCGATTCGCTTCAAGGCCAATATGGCCAGCTGAGCATCGACAATAACGGCCATTGGACTTATACCGCCAACAATTCCAGTACCCAAGTTCAAGGGCTAAAAACTGGCGAAACCGTTACCGATACGCTATTGGTGCATTCAGTTGATGGCACCGAGCAGAAAGTCACTATCACCATTAATGGTGCTGATGATAAAGCGGTGATCGCAGGTACTGCCACTGCAAGCCTGACTGAAGATAAAGACCTTGCCAGTGGCAATACATTAAGAGCCGATGGCCAGCTCACCGTGACCGATTTAGATAGCGGTGAAAATCAGTTCACCGCCGATTCGCTTCAAGGCCAATATGGCCAGCTAAGCATCGACAATAACGGCCATTGGACCTATACCGCCAACAATTCGAGCGCCCAAATTCAGGGCTTAAAAACTGGCGAAATCGTTACCGATACGCTATTGGTGCATTCAGTCGATGGCACCGAGCAGAAAGTCACTATCACCATCAACGGCACTGATGATAAAGCGGTGATCGCGGGTACTGCCACTGCAAGCCTGACTGAAGATAAAAACTTAGCCAGCGGCAACACATTAAGAGCCGATGGTCAGCTCACCGTGACCGATTTAGATAGTGGTGAAAATCAGTTCACTGCCGATTCGCTGCAAGGCCAATATGGCCAGTTAAGCATCGACAATAACGGCCATTGGACCTATACCGCCAACAATTCAAGCGCCCAAGTTCAGGGGCTAAAAACTGGCGAAACCGTTACCGATACTTTACTGGTTCATAGCATCGATGGCACTGAGCAGAAAGTCACTATCACCATCAACGGCACTGATGATAAAGCGGTGATCGCGGGTACTGCCACTGCAAGCCTGACTGAAGATAAAAACTTAGCCAGTGGCAATACATTAAGAGCCGATGGTCAGCTCACCGTGACCGATTTAGATACTGGTGAAAACCAGTTCACCGCTAGTTCTCTGCAGGGGCAATATGGCCAGCTAAGCATCGACAATAACGGCCATTGGACCTATACCGTCAACAATTCAAGCGCCCAAATTCAGGGACTAAAAACTGGCGAAACCGTTACCGATACGCTATTGGTGCATTCAGTCGATGGCACTGAGCAGAAAGTCACTATCACCATCAACGGCACTGACGATAAAGCGGTGATCGCGGGTACTGCCACTGCAAGCCTGACTGAAGATAAAAACTTAGCCAGCGGCAATACATTAAGAGCCGATGGTCAGCTCACCGTGGTGGATCCAGATAGTGGTGAAAACCAGTTCACCGCCGATTCGCTTCAAGGCCAATATGGCCAGCTAAGCATCGACAATAACGGTCATTGGACCTATACCGCCAACAATTCAAGCGCCCAAGTTCAGGAACTAAAAACTGGCGAAACCGTTACCGATACTTTGCTGGTTCATAGCATCGATGGCACAGAGCAAACATTAAGCATCACCATCACCGGCACTAACGATAATCCTGTGGTCAGCCATATCAGCTCCAAGGCAGCGGATGAGGGAGCTGCTAAGATCAGCGGGCAGATCACAGCCACCGATCTCGATCATGGTGATACTGCAACCTTCGCCACCAGTTTTAGCCACGCAGGCTTTGTTCTCAATACCGACGGCAGCTACACATTGGATCCCACCGATCCGAGCTTTAATCATTTGGCGGTTGGTGAGCATGAAACCTTAATCATTCCAGTGACCGCGACCGACAACAATGGTGGCCAAAGTGCGCCACAGAATTTAGTCATTCGCATCGACGGCACCAATGATAATCCAGTAGTGAACCATATCAGCTCGAAAACAGTTGATGAAGGTTCAGCTAAGATCAGCGGGCAGATCAACGCCACCGAACTCGATCATGGCGACACTGCAACTTTTGCGACGGGCTTCACTCACGCTGGTTTTGTATTAAACCAAGATGGTTCATACACGCTCGATCCCACCGATCCGAGCTTTAATCACCTTGCAGTCGGTGAGCATGAAACCTTAATCATTCCAGTGACGGCGACCGATAACAATAATGGTCAAAGTACGCCACAAAACCTAATTATCAAGATCGACGGCACTAATGATAATCCTGTGGTTAGCCATATAGGATCGAGAACGGTCAATGAAGGCGATCCACTAGTCACAGGTCAAATTACTTCAACAGATCTCGATCATGGCGATACTGCGACCTTTGCCACCAGCTATCAACATGCGGGTTTTATCCTCAATCAAGACGGTAGCTACACACTAGATCCCACCGATCCAAGCTTTAATCATTTGGCGGTTGGTGAACATCAAACGTTGATAATTCCAGTGACCGCTACCGATGACAATGGCGGTCAGAGTGCAACACAAAACTTAATTATCAAGATCGACGGCACCAATGATAATCCTGTGGTCAGCCATATCAGCTCCAAGGCAGTTGATGAAGGTTCAGCTAAGATCAGCGGGCAGATCGCTGCTACCGATCTCGATCATGGTGATACTGCAACCTTCGCCACCAGCTTCAGTCACGCAGGCTTTCTCCTCAATCCAGATGGCAGCTATTCGCTTGATCCCACCGATCCGAGCTTCAACCATTTAGCGGTAGGTGAACATGAGACGCTGATCATTCCAGTGACGGCGACCGACAACAATGGTGGTCAAAGCGCTCCGCAAAACTTGATCATCCGTATCGACGGCACCAATGATAATCCTGTGGTTAGCCATATCAGCTCCAAGACAGTTGATGAAGGTTCAGCTAAGATCAGCGGGCAGATCGCTGCTACCGATCTCGATCATGGTGATACTGCAACCTTCGCCACCAGCTTTAGCCATGCAGGCTTTGTTCTCAATACCGACGGCAGCTACACACTGGATCCCACCGATCCGAGCTTTAATCATTTAGCGGTTGGTGAGCATGAAACCCTGATCATTCCGGTGACAGCCACCGATAACAATGGCGGTCAGAGTGCAACACAAAACTTAATTATCAAGATCAACGGCACCAATGATAATCCTGTAGTGAGCCATATCAGCTCCAAGACCGTTGATGAAGGTTCAGCTAAGATCGGCGGGCAGATCTTAGCCACCGATCTCGATCATGGCGATAGCGCGACCTTTGCCACCAGCTATCAACATGCAGGCTTTATTCTCAATACCGACGGTAGCTACACACTAGATCCCACCGATCCAAGCTTTAATCATTTGGCGGTTGGTGAGCATGAAACCCTGATAATCCCCATCACCGCTACCGATAACAATGGTGGTCAAAGCGCTCCGCAGAATCTAATAATCAAGATCAACGGCACCAATGATAACCCAGTAGTGACCCATATCAGCTCCAAGACAGTGGATGAGGGAGCTGCTAAGATCAGCGGGCAGATCACAGCCACCGATCTCGATCATGGTGACAGCGCGATCTTTGCCACTAGCTTCACTCATGCGGGTTTTGTTTTACATGCAGATGGCAGCTACACACTGGATCCCACCGATGCTAGCTTTAATCACCTTGCGGTTGGTGAGCATGAAATCCTGATCATTCCGGTGACAGCCACCGATAACAATGGTGGTCAAAGTGCGCCGCAAAACTTAATCATCCGTATAGACGGCACTAATGATAATCCTGTGGTTAGCCATATAGGATCGAGAACGGTCAATGAAGGCGATCCACAAGTCACAGGTCAAATTACTTCAACAGATCTCGATCATGGCGATAGCGCGACCTTTGCCACCAGCTATCAACATGCGGGTTTTATCCTCAATCAAGACGGCAGCTACACACTAGATCCCACCGATCCGAGCTTCAACCATTTAGCGGTAGGTGAACATGAGACGCTGATCATTCCAGTGACGGCGACCGACAACAATAGTGGTCAAAGTGCGCCGCAAAACCTAATCATCAAGATCGACGGCACCAATGATAATCCTGTGGTTAGCCATATCAACTCCAAGACAGTTGATGAAGGTTCAGTTAAGATCAGCGGTCAGATCACTGCTACCGATCTCGATCATGGTGATACTGCGACCTTTGCCACCAACTTCAGCCACGCAGGTTTTATCCTCAATCAAGACGGCAGCTACACACTGGATCCCACCGATCCGAGCTTTAATCATTTAGCAGTTGGTGAGCATCAAACGCTGATCATTCCAGTGACCGCTACCGACAACAATAATGGTCAAAGTAAGCCACAAAACCTAATCATCAAGATCGACGGCACTAATGATAATCCTGTGGTTAGCCATATAGGATCGAGAACGGTCAATGAAGGCGATCCACAAGTCACAGGTCAAATTACTTCAACAGATCTCGATCATGGCGATACTGCGACCTTTGCCACCAGCTATCAACATGCGGGTTTTATCCTCAATCAAGACGGTAGCTACACACTAGATCCCACCGATCCAAGCTTTAATCATTTGGCAGTTGGTGAGCATCAAACCTTAATCGTTCCAGTGACTGCGACCGACAACAATGGTGGCCAAAGTGCGCCACAAAATTTGCTCATCCGTATCGACGGCACCAATGATAACCCAGTAGTGACCCATATCAGCTCCAAGACTGTTGATGAAGGTTCAGCTAAGATCAGCGGGCAAATCACAGCCACCGATCTCGATCATGGTGATACTGCAACCTTCGCCACCAACTTTAGCCACGCAGGCTTTGTTCTCAATACCGACGGCAGCTACACACTGGATCCCACCGATCCGAGCTTCAACCATTTAGCGGTTGGTGAGCATCAAACCCTGATCATTCCGGTGACAGCTACCGATAACAATGGCGGCCAAAGTGCTCCGCAAAACTTGATCATCCGCATTGATGGTACTAACGATCGACCGATTGTTTCAGGAATTTCTTCGGCAAGCGTTCTTGAACAAGGCGAAAATGTTACTGGGACAGCAAATGCCATTGGAACCCTTACTGCAACAGATCTTGATTCAACAGACCTCATAACATGGGGGGGTAGTCAGCCTCAAGGAAAGTTCGGCAACTTATCGATTGATCAGCATGGTAACTGGAGTTATCAGTTAGATAATTCAACAGCAGGTGCGGCAGATAAGCTGGCTACAGGTCAGCAACAGCAAGAATCATTTTGGGTAACAGCAACTGACTCTTCTGGTGCTGCTGTAGCACATAGAATTACTGTTGATGTCACGGGCAGCAATGACAAACCAGTTGTCTCTTCCTGGACGCAACTAGCTGCAGGTACAGAAGACAAAACTGTGACTATAAAAACTGCTGACTTACTCACACATGTAACCGATGTTGATGCTACAGATACTCTACAAGTCAACCAATTACAAGCAAGCCATGGTCATCTCATCGACAACAATGATGGCAGTTATAGCTTCACTCCTGATAAAGATTATAACGGTGAAGTTCGCTTAACTTATAACGTGGTAGATGGACAAGGCGGCAGCGTAAGTACCCAAGCTAGATTCAACCTAGCAGCATCTCCAGATAATGCCGTGATTACCGATGCTCAAACTGACCCTAACTTACGCGGCGTCACAGAAGATCGTGGCTATATCGATACCCACTATCAATTGCATTATGACGGTCAACTCAATATCCAAGATCCTGATACAGGTGAAGCTCAATTTGATCCCAATATAGGCCCGCAAACTTACCAAGGAATTGGTTATGACACAAAGTTAGGTGGTCATGTATTGCTAATGCGGGATGGCCGTTACACTTATACCTTGGACAATCGCCATATTCAAAATTTGGCAGAAGGTGAAGTTAAACAAGACTCGGTTGTGATCCGTTCAGCAGATGGTACCACCCACACCATTGAATTGTCCGTGCACGGAACCAATGACCAACCGACTATCGCAGCCCAATCCCATACAGTTATTGAAGGCGGTGCCCTCTTACATGGGCAAATGCTTGGTCAAGATATTGATACTGGCGCAACACTCCATTACTCAACTCCCACAGTTGATGGATTGATATTTAACTCAGACGGAAGCTATAGTTTCGACCCCAGTAATTCCAGCTATCAATCGTTGGCCTCTGGCATCACCAAAACCATTACAATACCAGTAACGGTCACAGACGAGCATAATGCCAGTTCGACTCAAAACCTTACCATTAGCATTACTGGGATCAATAATGCCGCTATTATTGGTGGTGTCGATACTGGAGATTTAATCGAAAGCACTGCAGGTCGAGATATGTCCCCAGATTATGCACAACCAGGGATGAGTCATTTAGGAAATAGTCCTCTTTATGCCAGTGGTGCACTGAATATTAATGATCTTGATACTGATGAATCTGCATTTGACTCTCGGGGTATTGGATATAATTACGCCGGAAAGTATGGCGATTTGTTACTACGAGAAGATGGTAATTGGTCTTATTATGCTGACGCTGGCAACATACGTGGAAAAGGTGGCTATGCCACAAATAGAGGCTCTGCTATTGATCAACTTGGCAAAGGAGAATCGCTAACTGACACTGTGACCGTCTATTCCAAAGATGGCACTTCGCACGATATTGTTATCACCATTCACGGAAGTAATGACAGACCTTACTGTTCGTCAGAAGTGATTCTAAATGCAGGTAGTGAAGATACTCGCCAAACTATCACTGTAGCGCAACTGCTACAAAATACTGTCGATGTCGATAACAATGATGTCGGGCTGCTAACTATTGAAAACCTGCATGCAGACCATGGTTCGATTAAGCACAATAAAGATGGCAGTTTCTCATTCAGCCCAGAAAAAGATTATAACGGTCAAGTCCATTTCACCTATGACGTGAAAGATGGACATGGCGGCGTCACGCATACAAGCGCATCTACCAGTCTTTCTGCAGTCAATGATAACCCTGATGTTTCACCGTTAGCCGACAGCATCAAAGAAGGCGCAAGTCATTACCTAGACTTGCTAACTGGCACAACAGATATTGAGGGCGATACGCTACATATCGAGCAACTGACTTACTCTATCGATGGGTCTCCTAGCACAACACAATTACCATCAGGATTATCATTAGCCGCTGACGGTCATACCTTAATGATTGATGCCACAGACCCAGCCTATAATCATCTAGCCAATGGTCAATCACTTAAAATTGCAGTGTCATACCTTGTTAATGATGGTCATGGTGGTCAAAGCCAACAAACTGCAAACTTAACGATTCAGGGGACCGATGACAAAGCGACACTTGTGTCTAATGTTATTCAACTAACAGAAACCCAAGCCCTCGATAGTCAGTTTAAAACTTACAAGGGCAACTTACAGCTTGTTGACCCCGATACTGGTGATAAAACCCATTTCGCCCAACTTAGTGGAACATATTTAGGCCAAGGTTTTGCCCCTGGTAATCTCGATGTTTGGTCCGATGGCTCATATCAATTTAGGTTGGAAGGCGCGAGTAATCGCCATGCAGATGATCTTATCAGCAGCTTGCACACTGGTGAGTCGCTGGAGATCCCGTATGAGGTTAAAACTAGCGACGGCCAAACATTGACCATCATGGTTAAAGTAATAGGAGAAGATAACCAAGCCAGAATAGAAGTCGGCCGGTACTCAAGCTTTAATGAGCATGCTTATGAAGACAACCTCTCCCCAGGCAGTACGCCGAATCAGATTTACAGCGGCGGGAATTTACATGTTATCGATCCCGATCATGATCAAGCAGGCTTTATTGCACAAAATCTAACGACCCCTGAAGGTGGCCATTTCTTTATTAATGCCAGAGGTAACTGGGCTTACACCATAGACAATGACAAGTTGCAACATCTAGGTGCAGGTCAAAGTTATCAGAAAACCTTTACCGTTGAATCTATTGACGGTAGCGCACATCAGAATATTACAGTCACTGTCCATGGTACCAATGATGCGCCCGTGGTTTCAGCACAAGTACAAATGGCTGCGGGCACCGAAGACACCGATATACAACTGAGTACAGCCGAGCTAATAGCCAATGCCACTGACGTTGATGACAATGATGCAGGCCAGCTCAGTATTGCCAATTTAACTGCAGATCATGGCACTATTACAGTTAATCCAAACGGTACGTTTACCTTCCATCCTGAAAAAGACTATAACGGTGCTGTGCAATTTAACTATGACATCAAAGATGCCCATGGTGGTGTCACCCATACTCAGGCTGGGCTGACCTTAACAGCCTCACAAGATGCCGCAACATTTAGCGGTAATAGCACTGGCGACGTACATGAAGGACATAGTTTTACCGCCGTTGATGGCAGTATTTCAGGTGGAAGTGTGAACGATCGCTCGCCCGATCATCAACATGGCAATATTGGTAAGCTTTGGAATGATCAGATCCATACCGACGGTCACCTAAATATCAACGATGCAGATAGCGGCGAAGCCCACGCTCAAACTGGCATTTACCATGGTAATTATGGCCAGATAATATTACAAACCAATGGCGATTGGAGCTATTACGCATCAATAGGGCAAGATTCAACGGGCAGAACAATTGATAAACTCGGTCAAGGGCAAAGCTTAACCGATACTGTCACAATAAAGTCAGCAGACGGCACAACTCATGACATTGTAGTAACTATTCATGGCGATAATGACCGTCCTTACTGCTCCTCTGCGGTAACACTTCACTCAGGGACAGAAGATAACAAAATCACCCTAACAGCTACAGATTTACTAGCTAACACTATTGATGTCGATACCAATGATGCAGGCAAACTGAGCATTGAAAACCTGCAGGCTGATCATGGAGTTATAGCAATCAATGCCGATGGCGATTTTGTATTTACACCAGAGCAAGATTACAACGGCCAAGTGCAGTTTACTTATGACGTTAAAGATGGTCACGGCGGCATCACTCATACAGGTGCTACAACAACCCTCGCAGCAGTCGGCGATGCCGCCACATTCAGCGGCACTGACAGCGGCGCGATTAAAGAAGATCGACATGTGGAAGGAGATGCAGACCAGAGTGTGGCTGTGTCTGGAGTACTCAATGTCACAGACCCTGATGCTAATGAGAGCGAGTTTGTTGCCAGTCGTAATGTACATGCAGTCAGCGATCCTTTGCATGGCCATTTAAGTATCGGCCGCGCGGGCGATTGGACCTACTCGGTGCCTAATGCCAACTTAAATCATCTTGCTGAAGGTGAAACAGTGCAAGTCACTTACCAAGTGCACTCAAGAGGTGGCGATACCCATAATATTACCGTTGATGTGGTCGGCACTAACGATGCTCCCTCCATAAGTGTTCACACACTTGCTCACGGCAGTGAAGATATCAGCTATCAAATGCAGGCCAGTCAGTTTGGTTTCACTGATGTCGATAACAAAGATGCGCTACATTCAGTTTCCATAACGGACTTACCCGACCCGTTGCAGGGTAAATTTATGCTGGATGGCCAAGCGATTAGCGCCAATCAGGTGATTGCGGCAGGCGATATAAGCAAACTACAGTTTGTGCCAACACATAACTTTAATGGTGATGTGAATTTCTCTTACACCGTTAACGACGGCCATGCAAATTCAGCTAAAGCAAGCAACACGCTGCATATTAGCCCAGTCAATGATGCAGCCACCATTGATGGACAGACACAATCAAGTACTAGCGCTTCAATTACTGAAGATTCGGCTACCAGCGTGATATCAGGCCAGTTGACCTTGGTCGATCCCGATGCTGGCGAAGATAAATTTGCCACAAATACTCAAATATCCGGCCAATATGGTCAGCTCACAGTCGATCAAGATGGCAGTTGGCATTATGCACTTAATAACGCTTCGCCCTTGGTTAATATGTTGAGCGCTGGGCAGCAATTAACCGATACCATAACGGTGACTTCACCCGATGGTACTGCTAGCCAAACCATAGCAATTACCATACATGGGCACAGCGATACCCCAAGCTTACAACTACAAGAAGCTGGCACAGTGCAGGGGTTAGATCTGTTCGCAGGAATTCAAGGTAACGGCATTATTCAGCTGCAATATTCTACCGATGGCGTCACTTTTAGCAGCCAAGTTCCTGCTGGATTTAGCCTTGCCGCAGATGGGCATACTCTAGAGGTTGATCCTGCTAATGCAGCATATGATCACCTTGCCAATGGTGCTCAACACAAGATTTGGGTCAACTATCAACTGCAAGAAGGTGCTGGTAGTTCTGCTCACCAGTCAAGCCAGCAAGCTGAAGTAGTTATAGTCGGAACCAGCGATAAACCCATAATCCATGGCTTTAATGCCAATTCAGCGCAGTTTAGTGGACCCGTAACGGGTAACTTACTGCAAGGTGCTACCGACGTGGATGACGGTGCGCAGTTAGTATTACAAGATCTGCAGTTTAAAGATCCAACGACCCATCAATATGTGACCGTTCATGTCGGAAAAGGGGAAGATATCAAAGGTGTTGGTCATATTTCTATAGCCAGTAATGGTGACTATACCTTTACACCCGATCCAAACTTCAGTGGCGACGCGCCGGGGTTTATCTATCGTGTTGTTGATACCCATGGCGACTATCAAGACAATAGTCAAAATATGCTAGATATCCATATCAATGCCAACCACCAGCCAAGGGTGCAAACATTCACAGCCAGCACAGCAGAAGATACTGACTTTCAATTTACTGCGGCAAGTTTTGGCTATCAAGATAGCGATAGTGATGCATTTGATCATTTAAGCATTAATCTGCTGCCCGATCCGAGCACGGGCTCATTGTGGCTAAATGGTCATGCTGTAACACAAGGGCAAGCCATTAGCGCTAATGATATTGATACGCTAATTTTCAAGCCAGCGGCAAACTTCAATGGCGATGCGCATTTTAGCTACGTTGCCAGCGACGGCCATCAAGACTCCGCAGCCCATACTGCCGTGCTAACCGTAACTGCCGTTAACGATTTACCAGTGCTCACCATTAATCAAACCAGCCACACTCAAGGGCATTTAGTGGCGACCGACATCGACAAGGGTGATGCCCTTAGCTTCTCAGCGCCGCTGATAACCGGACAGTTCGGTAGCCTGTCTATTGACCCTGACAGCGGCGCATACATCTATACCCAAAACAACTCTGTCGCACAGATGAACTACAACCCTGCGACTTCAACCTATAGCGGTGTTGATGTTTTTGAAGTGCAAGTGAGTGATCACCATGGTGGCGTTGCGAGCAAATTTATCAGCTTTAGTGCCGAGGCCACTGTAAGTAGTACTACAGCTGGTACCCTTATCATCAGTAGTAGTGTTCCTAATCAGCCTTTAGTCAGTAACACAATACCAGCAGGGTATATTGTGGCTACACCACCAGCAAATCACGTCAGTATCGATCTCAGCTCCACTAGCGACTCTGGTAGTAGCAATCATGATGACTTAACCAATGACACCACACCAACCATCACTGGTCATACTGATATTCCGTTCTCAAAGGTCACGATTTATGACGGTAATACCCCTGTTGGTCATGCGTTATCTAATGCCAGCGGCGACTACAACGCAACCTTATCGAGCTTAGCTGAAGGGCTTCACAACCTCTCAGCTAAAGCCCTAGCACCATCATCAATATTACCTGCGGTATCATCAGTACTTGATATTGAAATTGATACTCAAGCCAGCGCAACTATTCAACTTGATCCTATCACTAGCGATAATGTGATTAACGCACAAGAGAGTGGCGCGGATATCAGCGTGACAGGTCAAGTCAGTGGTGATGTGCATCAAGGTGATAGTGTCAGTCTAATCGTCGGGCAACATAGCTATAGTGCAACCGTTGATGCCAGTGGCCACTTTAGTGTCAACATCGCAGGCACTGAATTAGCATCGAACTCATCGATAACAGCTAGTGTTGTAACCACTGACAGCGCAGGCAATTCAGCGCGGGCTTCACAAGTAATGCACTATAGCAGCGACACACAAGTCGGTATGCCAACCATTACCTTTGAAAGCCCAGGCAGTGACAACGCATACAGTAAATCCGAAATAGCTCAAGGTCACGCAGGAACAGTGACCGCAACAGTGCATGCTGCAGCTGATGCCCAAGTCGGCGAGCACCTGAGTATTAATGGCGTTGACCATGTACTCGATGCCAATAGTTTAGCTCATGGTATCGACCTTGAAATTGCACCGAGTAGTATTGTCAGAGCGATTATGACCGATGAGCATGGCAACGTTAGCTCAGCCCTGAATATTGCTGCAAGCGCTAAGCCTGAGCCTATCGTCGTAACCGCTCCGCCTGGGAGTCACCATATTGGTGCCTCTTTGGGCGTACCAACCTTAATACCAACACAAACCCCTGTTCCTACAGCTCAGCAGGGCTGGAAAATACTGGTTAATGGCCACTATCAAACTAGCTATACCAGCCAATGGGGCACACTGACGATAAACCCCAAAACGGGACAATTGAATTATCAAGAACATGCTAACACTCATACAGGTCCTCATGGTTCGGCGCAAAATGTTGGCGTGCATGAGGATAGGTTTGAAGTCGCGCTACAGGGCTCACATCATGATGATGTCATCATGCATGTTCAAGTGAGCATATTGAGCCGTGGTCCTGGCCATAGCGGTAAGCTCACTTTAGGCTCTGAAGTACTTGATATGACGGTAACTCCAACCTTTAGTCATCCTGCACCGCCACCACCTCCTCCCGCGGCAGATGCCCATGATGTGCCCCAAAGTGATGCCATTGCTGAGATCAGTGTAGATTTAAACGATATAGTGGTTGATGATGCTGCAATTCGCGCTGAGCAAGATAGCACAGGGCAAGACACACAATCATCCGATGAAGCAACAGCTCAAGTTCTAGCTGAGATAGAGCCTGAGTCACAACCATTATCACCAATGCCAGTAAGTGCAGCCGCAGCAAGTGCCCCCATCGATCACTACTTGCAGATGGTGGGTATGAACCAGCAAGATCTGACAGTCAAAACAGATAGCTCTGCCATGAATGAGCTACCTAATGTGCAAGAGCTAACAAGTACTGCACCCGATGCTGACATGCTAGACACCAACCACGTCGATGCGTTCGATAATCCACTAGATGATGACGATAAACATGGCTTACATCATGATGATTTAACTGTTCTTGATTATGCAGTTGAACATCACGCGGTCGACCAAGCAAACGATGATGACTTACTACACCAAGCGTTAAACGACATGCACAATCAACTTTAGCCTAGCTAAACCTGAACCGCGATTAAACCAACAAAGCAGTGGTAAATTTCACTGCTTTTTTAAATGAATAGGTCAATTCATTCCATCAAAAAACTAGTTTAGCGAGCTTGAATGTTAGACCTAATGACCATAGTTTCTCCCCAGGTGCGTCAAGTTGTCTCGCTCAGCTTGGAAGATAGCTTACTCAATCGGTTTTTACGGCTAGCTTAGACCATAATTTCTGGCATCAAACTTGCGATAGATAATGGGTATTTTTCCCATGGCAAGCTATATGACATGTAAGACCAAGCGATTTGATAGTGTTAACCAATATTCAGGAGAGTTTAGTGGCGCCTTTGCCGATTTAGGCACCTTTCTACCTTTAGCGCTTGGGCTAATAGCCCTCAACCATTTCTCCCCGCAAGGGATCTTCATGGGCTTTGGTTTGTTTGCACTGTTTACCGCATTTTTCTATCGCCGCCCTATTCCAGTTCAGCCAATGAAGGTTATCACTGCACTAGTCATCGCGCAGGGTCTAACACCAGGTATGCTGCAAGCTAGCGGTATGATGATGGGGATTATCCTACTCGTACTTGCTTATAGCGGTGCGATTAAATGGATGGCAAAACAGCTCTCTCCCGCTATCAGCATTGGTATTCAGCTTGCCATTGGTATTCAATTAATCTGGATGGGCGGACAGATGATGAGCCAAACATGGCTTATTGGACTCATCGCCTTTGGCTTGCTGTTTGGCAGCAAGTTTCTACCACTGCGATATTTAGCTATGCCTTTAGTGATTACCCTAGGCATTGTGTGGCAGGTTAACAGTGGTACAGCCCCGAGCTTTAACCTATCGAGTTATAGCGCTTGGCAGTTTAGCTGGCCAAGTATTGATGAGTGGAGTTCTGCTGCGGGTTTACTGGTGCTACCTCAGCTAGCACTCACGCTAACCAATGCCGTTATTGCCACCTCAGCAATGGCCAAGGATAAATTCCCGCAAGATACGAAAGAAAAGTTTGCACCAGAGCGCTTCGCCACCAGCTCTGGCTGGGCAAATCTATTGCTCGCGCCTTTTGGTGCTACAGCTATGTGTCATGGCGCTGGCGGCCTTGCAGTGCAGCATCACTTTGGCGCGCGAACTTGGTTAGCGCCAACTATCTTTGGAACCAGCTGTTTGCTCATTGCGGCATTTTGGGGGCAAGGCATTGCCAGTATATTATCGCTGATCCCACTTGCAGTTTTGGGCAGTTTGCTCGCTATTGCGGGCACTCAACTAGCCTGGTCGAAACGTTTCATCGATGGTAAACCTTTCTGTATTTTTGTGATCCTATCAACTGCAGCTATCTGCCTTATTGTGAATACTGCTGCTGGACTTGCTGTAGGAGTGTTACTAGAGATGGGCCGGCGCCAATGGCACCTTTATTCTGATTTGAAGCACTGAGAATCATGCCACTCATTGTAGAAAGGACGCATAGGCGTCCTTTTTAACCTTTAGCCACACGTTATAGCCGACAACAACGTCTGATTGCTGCCTTAACCTGCAAAAGTAGGGTAATCGATATAACCTTCTGCTCCACCACCAAACAGCGGGCCTTTATCGAAATTGGCCAGTGGCAGTTCATGCTGCAATCGATAAGGCAGATCGGGGTTGGCAATAAAGGAGCGACCAAAGGCAACCAGATCTGCATAACCTCTTTCAATAACAGCACTGGCACGCTCAACATCATAACGTCCAGCAACAATAATGGTGCCACTGAACACCTGTCTTAGCTTGATTCTAAAACTGTCTGGGATCTGTGGTGCATCATCCCAATCCGCTTCAGAAAGATGGATATAAGCAATCCCCTGCTGACCTAGATATTCTGCTGCTAATAAAATCGTATCAACAATCTCAGGGCAAGCCATATCTTTAAAGGTCACAAACGGTGCGAGTCTCACACCGATTTTATCAGAGCCTATTTTGCGACTGACTGCGGTGACAATATCAACTAAAAACTGAATCCGTTTTAGTGGCGAACCACCGTATTCATCTGTTCTATGGTTGGAGTTGGTACGTAAATACTGGTCCACCAAGTAACCATTTCCACCGTGGATCTCGACGCCATCAAAGCCTGCATCAATCGAATTTTTAGCCGCTTGGGCAAAATCTGCCACCACGCGGTCAATGTCCACTTGCCCCATCTCTCTTGGCGTCGGGCAATCCACCATCTGTCCCTCAGGGTGCGTTTCATCGACCACCCAAACTTGAGTATCTGTGGGCTTAATTGCTGATGGCGCCATAGGTGCAGATCCAGCTTGAAACACCGGGTGTGAGACTCGACCAACATGCCAAAGCTGGTTAAATATTTTTCCACCTGCATTGTGCACTGCCGATGTCACTTTTTGCCAACCCGCTATCTGCTCAGGAGTGTACACGCCTGGGGTAAATGAATAGCCTTGGCTATCATCAGAGATCTGTGTCGCCTCACTAATGATTAAGCCGGTTGAAGCTCTTTGAGCGTAATAAGTGGCCATCATCTCATTAGGGATATTACCCGGTTGGGTGGTTCTTGAACGCGTCATGGGCGCCATTACCATACGATTAGTGAGTGATAATTGTGGTTTTAGATAAGGGGTAAAAAGGCTCATGTTAGCTCCTGGTGTTGGCTAAAAACGTCGAAATTATGCTGACTAGATGTGTCCAAGGTGATCAATTCGAATACCACTTCTCCGGCACGGACAAAAACTTGTATTACATTGCTATCAGGTACCTGCCGAATATTGTGTTTGATGCCACTGCGCCGTAACTTTTGGGTTAACACCTCTAAGCTCATATCGGTATCGAAAGCGACATGACCCATGCTGCACTGGGGCACGTCAGATTCAATAATATGGATTAAGGCTTCATCACCTTGATATAACCATTGTCCCTTGAAGGGAAACCTTGGACGACTACCATCGGTTAACCCCAGCACTTCTGTTAGCAAATGAATAGCATCGCTATTTTTAGTGGTGAGCAAATTAAGATGATTAAATGTGATTGCCACGATCAGATATCTCAAGATTCAAATGATGTTAAACAGTTTAGAACTGTTAACTAATTTTGATAATTAGGCTAATATTAAAATCATTTTCAAAAAATATTTGATATGTATCATCTTAACGATCTTAAGCTAGCCATTCGCGTTGCTGATCTTCATAGCGTTTCAGCTGCCGGACGTGAACTTGCCATGACTCCCGCAGCCGCGAGCGCCGCACTGCAGCGTTTAGAAAAGAAATTAGATTGCGTGCTATTCGCTCGATCCACCCGAAAAATGACACTGACTGAAGAGGGGCAACTTTTTATTGAGTCAGGCCGTAAAGCTATTCAACTGCTTGAGGGAGCTAATAATGCATTAGCTGATAACCGTGGAGAATTAAAAGGGGAGCTGAAGATTTCACTGCCATCTGATCTGGGCCGGAATATTGTGCGTGAATGGCTCGATGAATTTTGTAATTTGGCACCGCAGTTAAAAATTACTCTACTATTTGCTGATCAAATGACAGATCTTATTGGCCAGAATGTTCATCTGGCATTGCGTTATGGTCACTTAGAGGACTCCAACTTAATGCGTCGTCAACTGGCGATGATGCCAAGAGTCGCGGTTGCTTCTGCTGAGTATTTGAAAACACATGGCCAGCCAACTCATCCAAGAGAGTTGCCGCAACACCAAGTACTGGTACTCAATAGAGGGGTTGAACCGTGGCAAAAATGGCGCTTTAGTCATAAGAGTAAACAGTATGAAGTTGCGGTTACTGCCGATAAAAGTTGTAACGATGGCGCAGTAATAAAAGACTGGGCCCTAGCAGGCCAAGGAATTGCTTATAAAAGCTGGTTTGATGTCGCCAAAGAGGTCCATCAAGGCGAACTGGTGGTGCTGTTTGCCGATCAACTCGCGGAACCGATCCCACTGCAACTGGTGTATCTACAATCAGATTACCCTAGCCATAAAGTCCGCAGTGCTATTGATTTTCTCAAACAAAAATCACAAAGTTATCTAGCGCAGTACCCTTGCCCTAACTAAGCACACTTAATCAAAGACTATCTTTTTAAGATGTCACGCCGAAACAAGGTCACTGCCGCAGAAAAGATAGCTGAAAACAGACAAAGCCATGCTACTGGGATTAATCCAAATGGTTCGTTCAACAAGCCATTGCTATCAATTGATATACCAATAACTTGATAGCTAATCGATGCCAGTAGCGCTAAAACTAACAACACGATTGATAGCCAAAACTGTTGTAACAGCTTCATGGTTATTCCTTATGTTCATGATCTAACACGGTCACTTTCTCACCTTGTTCAGCCAGATAAAAAACCACAATTTTAGCGGGTTCGTTACTG
Source organism: Shewanella kaireitica (assembly GCF_023284045.1). Lineage (GTDB taxonomy): Bacteria > Pseudomonadota > Gammaproteobacteria > Enterobacterales > Shewanellaceae > Shewanella > Shewanella kaireitica. The sequence goes on along the minus strand of NZ_JAKIKQ010000005.1, from coordinate 260,361 downwards.
ATATTTTGTCCGGTATGAGAGGTATTGACCAGTTCAATAAGTGTATCTCCCGCTTTGAGATGTAACTTTTTGCCTTCGCGAGTTTGTACTACTAGCTCGCCGCTTAACAAAATCCCGGCATTTATAACTGGGTGTTGATGCCAAGGTAGCTTTTCACCCGGCGCAATGATGATCTCTTTAATTGTGACTTCCGGCTGAGCTAACGCATAAGCGGGCAGCTCATTGCCATTCCATGATTGAGTCGATTTAATCAGATATTTCGAGGTTGCCGCATTGCCAGAGCTCGCTACAAACATTAAAGCCAATAATACCGATTTCAACATGCTAAATATTCCCTTTAATTTATATCCATAAACGCCTTCTTGAACTCAAAAGCGATGCACTAAAAGAACAGTCTGAAACAATATGACTATTTAGAGAGCTTACCTTGTCGCTCTGCGCATTAACTAGCATACCTAGATCCACTATGGGAGCAACTCAACTCTAATCCAAATTAATTCAATTTAATCACCAACAAAACAACTTTTGTACGAAGCAACACATGGCGAGTGTCCGTTATACAACTGCTTTAACAGCTTACCTGCGACATGGTGTCGCAGATTACTGATTTAGCTTTGTCAGGTATAAACCATCCTGACACCATCTGCAGCACACAAAACAAAATAACAACATTATTATGAAGTTGCATTTATCTTTCGTTTCACTTTCCATTATTACTGCGCTATTTCCGTTACACTCGTTCGCCGATGATACCGGCTTTGAAGTCATTGAAGTCACCGGACAGCACCAAGGTAGCTACAGTGCGGTAACCCCTGAGGCCGCTACACCTCAAACAGATATCAGTGGCTTGCTTAACAATCTCCCAGGTGCGTCAGTCAATGGCAACGGACCTCTTACAGGCATCGCCCAGTATCGTGGTTTATACGGCGATAGAGTCAACACCAAAGTGAATGGCATGACCCTATCAAGTGCGGGTCCAAATGCCATGGATACTCCGCTAAGTTACGCCAGCTTAATACTCACCGAACGGCTAGAGATGACACGCGGAATTGCCCCTGTCTCCGCCGGAACTAACACCCTTGGTGGTAGCGTACAGGTAATTGAATCCCAAGCGAGTTTTGAGGAAATCAGCGGCAAAGTAGCAGCTCAATACCAAGACAATGGCCAGCGAAGCCATATCGGTGCTAAAGGCAATTTTGCCAATGAACAACACGCAGTCTTAGTGTATGCCGATCTGCTCAACGGCAATGAGAATGTAACCACTGGTGGCGACCAAACTATCTCACCCACCGCTTATGATAAGAATATGTTTGGTGGTCAATATCGTTACCACCTCGGTGACGCTAGCAGCAATGACTCCATCGCCATCGGTTATCAGCATTTAGAAACCACTGATGCTGGCACTCCTGCACTGCCAATGGATATCGACTTTATTAAAACAGATAGAGTCAAGTTTGAGGGCAACCATGACATCAATGATTGGGAGCTGAATTGGCACCTGGCATATAGCGATGCCAGACATGGAATGGATAACTTTAGCGAGCGCATGAAAATGCCAACCATGAATGCCCGCTATAACAACGCAGAAAGCCAGAGCTACGATGCTACATTAACATTTGCCAAAAATAGTTGGCTGTTTGGCTTAGATAGTCAATTGAGTGAACATAACTCAGTGATTAGCGATCCAACAAAACCTATGTTCGAAGTTGATAATTTCAACGCCGTGATCGATAACACTTATAGTGCTTTTGCCCAATGGCAGCAAGATATTAACCAATGGCAATGGGAGTTAGGCGCTCGAGTTAAGCATTATCAAACCGATGCTGATGAAGTAAATCATTCCATGGCAGGCTCTATGCCAGCAATAAAAGTATTAATGGATAGATATAACAATGCCGACAGATCGCAGTCACAAACAGGACTCGATCTGGTCATAAATGGCCGTTATGCACAAACCGAGCAATTGAGCTGGATTGTAGGACTGGCGAGAAAGCAAGATAGCGCTAGTTATCAGCAGCGTTATTTATGGGTGCCGATGCAGTCTACAGGCGGTTTGGCGGATGGGCGCACCTATGTAGGTCAAATGGATCTTGATCTAGAAACAGCCTATCAAATTGAGCTTGGTAGTGAGTTTCAAACTGAAAGTTTTAGCGTTAACCCACGCATCTTTTTTCAACGTATTGATGATTATATTCAAGGTGTTGCAGCGACCGATCCCGCTGTGATTATGGCGGCGCAAATGATGGGTAACGACAACCCGATGCAATTTGCTAATGTCGATGCACAGCTCTACGGTATGGACCTCACGGCCAGTTATCAGATCAGTTCTAACTGGCTGGTCGATATGAATGCCAGCTATGTCAAAGGTGAGCGCAGAGATATAGACGACAACCTTTATAGAGTAAGCCCACCAAAAGTAAATGTTGGTATTAACTATCAGCTGAATAACTGGACAGCCCGCATAGAGACGTTAGCCGTCTCGGCTCAAAACGATGTCTCTGAATCTCAATTAGAGCAAATTTCTGCTGGCTATGCTTTGATCAACATCGCTGTAGGCTTTGATGCCGATAGCTGGTTAATAAAAGCGGGCGTGGATAATCTATTTGATACCGAATATGCAGATCATTTAGCCGCTTACAACCGCGTTATGGGGGGCGATCTCACACCAGGACAACGCATGCCAGGTGCTGGCCTCAATGCTTGGCTTACTGGAGAGTATCGCTTTTAAAGTCAAACAGAGTTATTAACAGGGAGCACTCCACTGCGCCCATCTTTGCCCCGAGCTGACTCCTCTGTCTCGGGGACTTTTTTAATCCATTACTTTCCGCTTTCTTTGCAGCATATCTTTATCTGCGATATCCAGAAGTTCGCTAATTGACGCTGAGGGGTTAGCGGCCGTAATACCTACCGAAACAGTAAACGCCGGTAACCTTTCAAGCTGATGATGGGAACAAAAAGCCGCAGCAATCCGATGTTTTACGCTGGCAATTTCCTCTTCTTCATCATACATAACCAAGGCGACAAACTCATCACCACCAATACGTCCTATCACATCCGACTGCCGTACAGACTGAGTTAAAACCATACCAATTAGGGTGATCACATCATCACCAACACCATGACCATGCTCATCATTTATCGCTTTAAAGTTATCAACATCTAAATATAAAAGCCCAAGTTGGCTCTTCGTTCTTTGAGCTAGTTTAATACGTTGTTCAGCAAGAATATTAAAACCACGACGATTGTTTACCCCTGAAAGAGGATCGGTAATCGCCAATTTCTGCATTTCGGCGTAAGCACCGATTAGCGACAGATCAGACTCTAGAATATCTCTAAGATGACGAATAAGTTCAAGGTAGGCTGTTTGGTAATCGGTCTCTTTATAATCCATGACGCAGAAGGTACCAAATGGCTCACCACTAGGCCAAAATACTGGTACCCCGAGGTAAGATCTAAAACCGTCATTGTGTACTTCGGGGTTACTATCCCAACAACTATCTAACAGTGCATTGCTCACATATAGTTGCTGACGTGTTTCGACGATACGACGACAAAAAATATTAACTTCGGGTTCAATGATAATGCCTGCTGGATAGGGATTAGACTCTTGCTCACTGGCGATAGTGACCTGAAAACCTTTTTGGGTGTATTGCACTAAAAAACTGGCTGGGGCATCAAAAAGCTTGGCAAGTAGATTGACCGTTTTTTGCCATTTGTCGGTTGAGATAAGCTCGTTCGGATCTTCAAGTAAAAAGGAATCAGTATTGAAAACTGCATTTTTGGTCATAGACTACTCCGTATCAAGATGAGCCATCGTTATTATTATTAACTTTCACCTCGTGTCAGCATAGCTTACCCAGCAACAGATTGATCCAATATAATTAAAGTTTGCAGTTCAAAAAACCACAGGTGTGACCAGACAATTCAATCGCAGCATTAACAATTTGCAATGACGACTCAACAAATTACTTCGCGACAACTGCTTACTCGCCAATATGACTTACCGATGATCCACCACTGGTTTTTTCAGTAGCTTACGCTGCAAGGTACGCCTATGCATACCTAACTGCCGAGCGGTCGCAGAAACATTGCCATTATTAGCTGTTAACACTTGCTGAATATGTTCCCACTCAACCCTTTTAGCTGACAATGGCTGCTCCTGCAAAGCCTCGACTACGGTATCTGCTGGAGTCACAGAGAGTGCATTCAGTAAAGTTTGAGTATCGACAGGTTTTGCCAAATAATTGTCCGCACCAAGGCGAATAGCTTCAACTGCAGTGGCAATGCTGGCATAACCCGTTAATAGCACCATAATGACATTGGGCAGCAATTGCCGTAATGGAGAGATGAGTTTAAGACCATTTTCTTGCTCCAACTTCATGTCGAGTAGTACATGAGTCGGTTTAAATTGACGTGCCAACAACAAACCTTGACTGGCATCATGGCACTGCTGGCACTCAAATCCCTGCTTGCTCATACGCCTGGTTAATATTGCTGCCAATGCAACATCATCTTCAATAATGAGTAATCGGTTCATGCCGTTGCCTCTGCGCTTTTCTGCATTGGAAAACTCACTTCAGCAACGGTGCCACCTTCAGGAAGCCCTGCCAGTAATAGTCTCCCTCCTAAGCGCTCAAAACTGGCATGACTTAACAGCAATGCCATCCCCATACCTTGTTCGCTTTCAATTAACTCTTGTCCGAGCTGGGCATGCATTTTCTTAGGAATACCGACGCCATGGTCTTTCACTAAAATGCACAGTCGCTGGCTTTGATTTGCGACTAACACGGACACACTCACTCGCTCCTCTCCGATTTCAGCCAAACTTGCGCTTGCCGCATTTTCCACTAGTGACATCAATGCAGGCAACAAGCTCGCATCGGTAACAATGCCCATATGAGAATCAGCGTTAGATTCATCCATTAGCGTTAACTCTAACTTCACTTTCGGCATCAGTAGCAGCACTTGCTGTTTTAAGGTATTGAGTAATTGATTGGCGCTGAGCACTGTTTGTTTTTGTTCTCGAATAGACTCAGTTGTTGCACGCAGTGAATGCAAAGTCTGCTCACAACGAAGCAGTGCACTGTCCATTTCGGACAAAATGGGTTTAAGGTTACTATCTTGCGCAGGAGCCTCCTCTACAACCTCATCAACCAGCAAGCGCAGGCTCGACAGTGGAGTTGCTAGCTGGTGTGCCATTTGAGCTGAAGCGGTGCCAAGAGCGAGCAGTTTCTCCTGCCGCAACTGTGCTTCTCGCATAAAGCTTAACTCGACATCTTGCTTGCGCATCCGCTGCGCAATATACGCAACACTGGTCGTTAGCACTAAAGAGGAGATAAGAAAGTTAAACCACATACCTAAATAATGAGAGCTCATGTCCATACCATGATGCTTCATCTGGCTCTCTGGCACCGAGAAGATCATCAAGCTATAGACGACTGTCGACAGTAATGTCAGTGACCATGGAGCCCACTTAGGCAGCGTTATCGCAGCGATTGCAATGGGTAATAACAGTAAAGAGATAAATGCGTTAGTCGCACCGCCGGTAAAATAGAGCCAAGAGATCCAAAAAATAGTGTCTAGCAGTAACACAATAAATAACCCTGACTCGGTACGGGCAATGGGCTCACGTAACCTAAACGTGAATGCCAGATACATAGCTTCTAGGCACATGCCCCAATACAAAACAGGACTGCTTAACGAAAGGCCAAAGGTTTCTGCAGCAAAAAACGTCAGTCCCAGCTTTAATAACAATCCAGCAATACGCAGCAAGGCTAACTGATCCGTGGCACCGAAATTACTATGAAATAAGCTACTGAAAGGATTCTTTAATTTTGAATTTATCATTAATCACTGTTCTTTTATTTTTTGAGTAGAGCCATTACTGCTGGTGACTGCTGCAGCGCTTTTTCAATTCCAGAATTAAACATTACGTTGCTTTGAATAGATAAACTGGCAAGTCTCTCACAACTTAAGCTGCAATCATGGGGGCGTTTTGCACTATCTGTGGGGCAGGTCACGGGTTTGAGGTGCTCGGTACTTAGACCAAACAAATCGCCCATGGCTAACAACATCTGATACTTACTCATGGTGCCACTAGCACTAAAATGATAGTGACCAGATAAGCATTCACCGGTTATTTGTAAGTGAATCATTTTCGCTATCGCGCAAGCGATGTCTGCAGTAGAGGTCGGACTGCGCACAGCCCAATCATCAACAAGCTGCTCATTTTTATCAAGCAGCTGCTTGAGCAATATCATCACTGCAGATTCTGGCAGCGTTTCTACAGCGCCATAAAGAATAGGCAAACGCAAAATAGCAAAGCCTTGCTTAGCCTCTGTGACTATCATTTCGCCTTGCCGCTTAGAGTCACCATAAAAATTCACCGGATTAGTCTCTGAATGTTCATGGTATGGCGGTGATGTACCGTCAAAAACATAATCGGTTGAAATGTATAATAGCCAAGCACCGGACTGACTAGCAGCCAGGGTAAGCGAGCGCGTAGCATCAGCATTGAGCGCCAATGCGGCGGCAGGATTTTGCTCAGAAACATCAGGACGACGCTCCGCAGCGCAGTGAATAACCACATCAGGTTGATGAGTTTCAATAAATGCTGTGACTTGCGAAGAATGGGTCAGATCTAATCTATGTATGCCTTGCACTGCACGTCTGTAACCACAGGCCAAGACTTCAAAATCAGCTTGAGCTTCGAGCTCAGCCACCACTGCACGCCCTAATAAACCTGTTGCTCCGGTTACCATCACCTTAACCATGTGTCACTCCTTGAATTAACGCTTGGTTAGCTTAAGGGCTTTTCTTCATCTAAGCACTGGTTTATTGTGGCTATTAATTACTTTTCACTAAAGAACTCTTTAATGTCGCTTGAAAACGCATTGCCACTCATTATTGCAGGCCCCAGTTTGCGCCACTGCGATCAGCAACATTTTACCTTGTGGTTCGTTAGCCGTGAACGGTTATCACAGCTGCATTTGGCGATAATCAACGCCGGTTTTGAGCGAAAGCTTAGCAGTGATGAGGTTCACGTAATAAAACTGGGGCAAGGGGCGTATCAATATCTAATCCGCGTTTCACAGCCAGAACTACTACCCAACGACACTGTATTAAGCTATCAACTTGGTAGTGCGCAATATACTGATCTGTTTGCTGATGTTGATGAACTGACTTATGCCGATAAAAGTGAGATAGAGTTCATTATTAAGCCGCAAGTCGACAATCTACTTCACGGCTCATGTCGCAACCCGCATCATCATAGCGGTGATGCACTAGTTGCTGCTGATACACAGCTGGCTCAATTAGACACTCCACAACAACGACCTGCGTTACTGATGCTAAGTGGCGATCAAGTCTATGTCGATGATATAGCGGGACCGATGCTCTACGCCATAGGGCAAGTCATCACTCTGTTAGGTTTAAATCAAGAGCAGTTTAGCGACTGCAGCCTAGCCAGTAGTGAGCAGATAAGTTACCAGCCTGCTGCTATGTATCAACGCCATCTAAATCTATTGCCCAAAACTCAATACAAGGCAAAAACAGCCATCAAGCGTTGGTATATTAATCATCCTATATTTACCTCGTCCATCGCTGAAAACCATTTAGTTAGCCTCAATGAACTCATCGCACTTTATCTACTCAGTTGGTCGCCAGAGCTATGGGATCTCATTGATATCCCTAAAGAGGTGAGCGGCCTTAGCAAAGCTAACACTCAGCGCTGGCAGCGAGAATGGACTCATCTGCTCGAATTCAAAAGTGGCTTACAACAAGTCAGGCGTTTATTTGCCCACCTGCCGACCTATATGATTTTCGACGATCATGATGTCACTGATGATTGGAATCTCACAGCCAGATGGGAGATGGCAGCTTATAACCACCCTTTATCTAAACGGATCATAGGCAATGCACTTGTCGCCTATACCCTGTTTCAAGGACTAGGCAATGCGCCAACGAAATTTGATGCTGATGTGCGCCCGCTGTTAGATGCGTTTTTTAACGAGCGAGAAACCTCAACTCAAGAGGGTTCTGCAGAAAAGAGTGCCGCTCAAGATCAACTTATCGACGAATTACTCCGTTTTGAAGACTGGCACTACAGCTTACAAACCAGCCCAAAAATAATTGTGCTCGACACCCGTACCCGCCGCTGGCGCAGTGAGTCCAACCTTGGCAAACCATCAGGCCTAATGGATTGGGAAGCATTGATGGAATTTCAGGCGGAGCTTGTTAATCAACCCAATGTGATAATAGTATCTCCAGCACCGATGTATGGGGTAAAACTGATTGAAACAGTGCAGAGAATGGCGACCTTTTGCGGCGCTTCATTACTGGTTGATGCCGAAAACTGGATGGCGCACCCTGGTACGGCCAATACACTGTTAAGTATTTTTCAGCACCGTAAAACACCAGAGCAATTCGTCATTCTTTCTGGCGATGTGCACTACTCATTCAGCTACGATATTAGTATCCGTTTTAGAGATGCTGGCCCTGCGATATATCAGATCACCTGTAGTGGTATTAAAAACCAGTTCCCAGAAAAATTACTGCCCTACTTCGACAAATTTAATGGCTGGTTATATGGTCATTTCTCACCGCTAAACTTCTTCACTAAGCGCAAACGTATGTCGATCCGTGGCCGTCGTCCTAACGGCGCCCGTAGCCAACGCTTAATGAATAAGAGTGGCATTGGTCAAGTTGAATTGGCCGCTAATGGCGCCCCGACTAAGATTGCGGTGCTGCACGCAGACATGAGTGAAACCGAGTTTTTGCCGCCTAGGCGCAGCTAATCCTACAACAAAAAACCATCACAACTGATATCAATGTGCTCAGCAGTTAGTGGGTCGGTAAATGCTAGTCTTTTGGCCATCAGCTTTAATGGATTGTCAAAATCATCGGCGGCTTTATCAAGCAGCTCCGGATAAAGCCTATCATTTAAGATGGGCATACCTAAGCTCATCATATGTACACGCAGTTGATGCGTTCGCCCGGTTACAGGGGTCAGTTCAAATAGCCCGAACTCCCCTTTAACCTGCAGCAACGTAATTTCAGAATGGCTATTAGGCTCACCTATGCCGATTTTCATCATAAAGCTGGGGTCAGCTTTCACAAGTCGATTTTTCACTGTCCAACTCATTGGCAGTACTAAAGTATCCGCCGCTATTTTTGCCATTAGCTCATCAGAAAGCTTAGCAATAGCTTGATAAGTTTTAGTGATATTGCCGGTTTTGAATAGTTGATGATAATCATGCCGCGTATCAGCTTTAAGCGATAGCAACATCAGCCCTGCGGTGGCGCGGTCGAGTCGATGGCTGGCCACGATCTGCTCATTTGCTGTTTTGATCCTCAGCCGATTGACTAAACACTCGTTGACAAAATTACCACTGGGATTAACTGCGAGAAAATGTGGTTTAAAAGCGATAATGATCTGTTCATTTTGCAGTAATACCTTCTCCTCGAAAGGGATCAAGGACTCTTGCTGCACTTCACGGTAATAATAGACTCGGGCACGGGGAACAAACTCACTCTCTAAAGTAATTAACTCACCATCGCGCCAATGGACTTTGCCGTTTTCGATACGATCAATCCAAGTCGTTTCTGCAATCGCTTTAAAGTGGCTCACGAGAAAGCTCAACACTGTTGGTTTATCGGTAACAGTTTCAGGCAACACAATATAGGAAGCTTGGGCGGCGCGGACAGATTGGCTCATAGGATTTGTTACAGTAACCTAAACAGAGCGCTATTCTAGCAAAAACTAGCTTATAGCACTCGCATGAGACTTAATAAGTTCCAGCACAAAATTCATGGTTTTATGGCAATTAGGCTGATTCATGAGTCGTAGCTTGTCTTTATTGTATAAAGGTAGCACCTCCAACCAACGCTGACTGACCCAGGTTGCATCCTCTAGGTGTATGTCATTTTCATATAAACCAAATAGGTCGGGGTTTACCTCATAAAATTGCTCTAACGCTGCACTTATCAACTCAAACTCACCGATAATGGGTTCTTGTTGCCAGTTATTACACGCTAAAGTCCTGCTAATCCACACACCATCACGACGTTGCGCAGCCGACAAGATTTTCACCCGCTGCTTTCCCTCTAATACAATCCCAAGAGAATCGTCATCCAACTGGTTAAAATCAATAATTTCACACTGAGTTGCCATCTCATAGCAGGGAGGCTGACTGTTAGCTTTACTGACGCCAAAAACCAGTGGGTAGTGCAGCTTGAGCACTTCAGCTATTATGCTCAAATAGGCAGGATCGACCACACGGATCTCTACCCTGCCTTCAGGTAACAGTAAAGTATCGTGCGTTAATAACGCCATCTCTTCTGTCCGCATAATAACCTCCAAAATAGGTAGGTCAGACCATCTTTTTGACGATCGTCAATAAAGCTAAAGTGTAGCAGCTGGTTAAATTTCAGCCACAAGGCTTTTTAACAACCCTGCTCACTTATTAGACAGGTATTATCGAAGATTTATTACAATTTGGCGCAGAAATCTAGAGTAATTCTATGTGCTCAGCTATAGATTGCTTAGCGATAACATCAGCTAAATTATCCGCTAGCACCTGGCTCATTACAGCTGCTTTACGCCAATATTTAATTCTAGAGTCGCTATCAAAATGAGAGAAATCATTTCGATCAGGCAGTTTTGCGTAGGGTAAACTTGCTAAGTAAGCATCTGTTGGTGCCAAGATTAGCGCATTATCATAATTATGCTTTGCATCTCGACGACGTAGCGACTTATCGAACCAGCCTGGTGACATCCTGGGGAAAAAGTGAGGGTAAAGCGTCAGCCCTTTCGGCTTATTAAGCGGCAGGTCAAAATGATAGTCAGTAATGCCACCATCATAGTAATGACCGTTAGGCGCTCCTTTAATCTCTGTCACGGGAGCTAACACCCAAGGGATAGATCCTGTTGCTAACAAGACTTGCTGAATGTTGTCTTTAGACAATCCACAAAATTGGCTAGGTAGATCGCTAAGGTTAGCAAAAGGAGATTGTGACGGCTCAACCCCAAATACGTAGCGCTCAAAATGCCAAGCTAACGTTTTACGACTGACAAAGTTAGTCGCCGCAGCGGTCGCAAGCCCCGCTGCAAGTGAGGCTTTATTCGCAACACGGTTTAAATGACGACCGCGACAGGCAATATAATGACTATTAACAAAAGGATTTGAGACTATTTCACTGGCGCCTTGGCTACCTAAGAGCCCAGCAAGGATCCCTTTAACTTGCTCAGATACCTCAACTGCAGTGGGTTTAGTGTCATAACGTTGCCCGATATACAGCTCTTCTAGCCGTTGGTAGGCTGCCAGCGGATTATTCTGAGCCAAACACGCTAACCGCCAAGCACCAGATGAAGCCCCTAAAGTATGTAAAGGTTGGCGATGTGACTTAAAAAACTCACCAAAAAGATACTTATCTAATCCGGCAATCCCAATCCATTTAGGACCACCGGATGCAGCTAATAGTTGGCTAAATAACTCAGGTTTTAAGCCATTTTCACTCAATGTTTTAAAGGCCTTTGGACCCGCAATAAATCGTAGAGAAGACACACTCACCTCAATAAACAATAATTAACTTTTGTTTTACATAATCAGTACCGTAAACTTGATGCTTAATGGAAGCAACAAGGAAGTGTTATGGAAAATGCGACGGTGATTAAACCCTTTCAAAAAGCAGGCTTTGTGCTTATTGCTATCGTCATCGCTTTTATGGCGATTTATTTACGCAATGACAATGATATTTGGGATTACTTCATACTAGTTAACCTAGTTCTCTCCACTTTCTGGCTCATTCATCTGCTATGGACTCAACGGATTATTTTTGCCACCGCTGAAGTCACTTTTATCAAAATGATGGTTAAATCTGAGACCTCAATACCACAAACATTAACGCTAAATTATCAAGATATCGATTCAGTGCGCTTACTCGGCGATCATCTATTTATCCATTCAAGCAGTGGCAAGATCAACTTCCCACTCAAACCTAAGTCCTCAATGGCTGCCAAGCTCAAACAGGCTTTTGAATCTAAAGGCATCGAGTTTGAAGTGAACTCCTGTATCGCCTAGCGGCCATTAGCGCTAAACTTCCCTGTATTGAAGTCTTAAACTCAGTTAGATAGCTGAGTTAAGCGACCCTATTAACGAGAAGATTATGATTGTAGATACCTTAGCTAACCGCGATTTGTACAGCCACATTAGTCCACGTATAGCAAAGGCACTAGCGCACCTTGCTGAAACAGATTTTAGCCAACTTGAAGTTGGCAGTTATGAACTAGATGGCAAAAACCTATTTGTTATCGTCAATGATTACCAAACTAAACCTAGAGAAATTGAGCCTTTCGAAGTACACCAGCAATACATTGATGTGCAATATGTTGTTAGTGGAGAGGAGGAGTTTGGCTACCTGCCGCTAGCTGACCAAACGCCATCAAAGCCTTATTTTGCCAAGCATGATTATGCTGAATATGACTATCTACCCAATAAAGAAGCTGCTGCATTTATCCCTCTAAAAGCAGGTATGTTTGCACTGTTCTTCCCACAAGATATGCATATGCCCGGCACCAGCGCTACGCCTCAACAGGTTCGTAAAGTGGTTATTAAAGTTAAAATTTAACGCGAATAAATAGGAACAATAAGATGAGGTTAATAATTCTACTGACAAGCTTATTTAGCACTATTGCTATTGCTGCTGTTTCACCTGAGAAGCTACAAGAGATAAAAGCGTTACAATTTAATGACGATAACATCATCACAGCAGGCTTACCAACCGAGTCGCAGTTTCCACTATTACAACAAGCAGGTGTTGAGTTAGTCATCAATCTCATTCCAGTAGGCAACCCTAGTGGTCATGATGATGAAGCCGACTTCGTCGCTAACACAGGCATGCAATATCAGCAGATAGATGTTGATTGGCAGCAACCTACATTGGAAAATGTTGAACAGTTTTTTGCCATTATGGATGCTAATAAAGGCAAAAGAATATTAATCCATTGCGCAGCCAATTATCGTGCATCAGCCTTTTATTATCTTTATGAGCTAAAGCAAGGACACGCCGATACTGATGACTTTAAACAGCGAACGATGCAGCCATGGGGTAAGTTGTCAGAAAGTTTAGCTGAATATCCACAGTGGAATACGTTGATTGAAACGGTTAAACAAGAGCTGAAATAGTCCCTATTTGTCTTAATTAAAGCGCCCTTATGGCGCTTTTTTGTTATTTATTCCCTGTATCACTCTCGATTTCCCCTCTATTGCATGCTCTCCAACAAGGTTTTACTCCTCTGCTTTGCCTGCGAATAAAGTCTTTTTCGATAAATCAATTTCGGTTAAAGGTCCGCCTAAAATATGAAAAATGTGATCTTGATCATTCTTGCCAACCTGCTAATATAGCGGCAAGATATTAGTTATAGCAAAAAGTAATAAGCTACTTTAGAATAATAACAATTAAGAGCTAAATACAATGAAAAATACCACAGAGTTAACCCAGATCTATCTTGATGCGAATGCTACAACCCCCGTCTTGCCTGAGGCTGCAGCAGCAGCGTTATCTGCAATGGAAAATCTCTTTGGTAACCCAAGTAGTAGCCATATTACCGGGCTAAAAGCTAAAAATTTAATGGAGCAAACTCGCTTGAGAGCCCAAACGTTGCTAGGCAGCGGAAATGGCAAGCTCATCTTTACCAGCGGTGCAACAGAGGGAATTCAAACCTCCATATTATCAGCATTGATCGCCGCTAAGAGCGGTATGTCTGCAGCTAAGAATTACTCGGTGCTTTATGGTGCGACTGAACATAAAGCTGTTCCGGAGTCACTCAAACATTGGCTCAATGTACTCGATATAAAAGCTAAAGTTACCGCTATTCCAGTAGATAGATTTGGCTTACTAGATCATGATTTTATTGCCCTACATGCACCCAACGCCTTAATGATCTGCACTATGGCTGTTAATAATGAAACCGGTGTGTATCAAGATCTTTCTGCATTAGAAAAAACTATTCGCCGTGCAAATTCAGATATATTTTGGATGGTTGATTGTGTGCAAGCGCTTGGCAAAACTGAGTTAGATTTGAAATCAACAACGATTGATTACGCTCCCTTTAGCGGACATAAACTATATGCCCCGAAAGGAATTGGTTTTGTCTATATCAGAGATTCAGCTCCATTTACTCCATTCATTGCAGGTGGTGGCCAAGAAAGCGGATTACGTTCTGGCACAGAGAATCTACCAGGCATGGCTGCACTGAATGTGATTTTTGAAATGTTACTCAACAAAGAGTCATCGCCATTTTCAAATACTGTTCAATTGACTCATTACCGGCAGCAGATCGCTACAACCTTAACTGAGTGCTTTGGCGATGTCGTATTTAACAATAGCTTTGAACATAGCGTTGCGACAACAATCAATTTCGCGGTACCGGGCTTTAGTAGCAAAGAGATCATGGATCTGTTTGATGCAGCCAATATTCGCGTTAGCTCAGGCTCTGCTTGTAGCTCTAAAGTGACTCGCAGTTTTGTGCTTGATGCTATGGGGCTACCCGCTTGGCAAAGTGAAGCGGCTATTCGTATGTCTTTTGGACCTGCAATCACTCAAGCAGAAGTTGATAGCGCCTGCGCACGTATCAAAACGGCCTCGCAAGCACTCACCCAAAGTTGCATGATCTTGGATGACAGCAGTGATATTTCAGATAGAAGCGATTTAGATGGTTTAGTGCAATTGCGATCTGGCGCAAGCTGTACTTGGGTATTCGTTGATTCATTTAGTAAACAAGCACTTATTGTTGACCCGCTACCAGAGCTACAACAACGACTTGAAACTCTACTAGAATGCCAGAAACTAACACTGGTGGCTGCCATTGATACCCATGGTCACGCCGATCATATCTCTGGACGTGAAGCTTTAGCAACGCGCTTTTTAGCTGAGCAGGAGTCTGATGCTTTAGGTTGGCCAATGACCGAAGCACACATAAAGCATCTAGGACAACAACTGCAAGCTATCTCTATCGGTTCAAAGCGACTACTTAGACTGCCAACACCAGGCCATACCAGCGATAGCATAAGCCTATTGTTATGTTCTGAACTTAGTGCATCAAACCACATAGTAGAACAAACACAGTACGCTTTTTGTGGTGATACTATTTTGATGGGCAGCCTAGGTCGAACCAACTTCGATTCTAGCTCTAGCCAAGCGCTATTTAATAGTCTGAAATTAATCCGAGACAGTATAAGCAACAACACGTTGATCTGTGCTAGCCACGATTATAATAATGAGTTCACCACTAGCCTTAATGCTGAGGTTAGCCGCAATGAATTACTTAAAGCCGTTATAAACAATCAAATATCCGTGGATGTTTTCCAACAACATAAAGCACATCTTGATACTCACCTAAATGATGAAGTCGGCACAGAGATAATGTGCGGAGCAATCATCGGAAACTGCGACAGATCCAACATCAAAGAATATGATGCGATTAGTTTAGCTGTAGCAATGAAGCAAGATGAGAATGTCTGCATTATCGATATTCGTGAACCCCACGAATATGCACTGAACCACTCCACGCAATCAAGTCAAAATGTACCACTTACTCGCTTAGTGCAGTTTATCCAAGAGCATCAGAACCAAAAACATAAGCAGTGGGTATTAGTTTGTCGTAGCGGCAGTCGCTCTATGATTGCAGCGCAAGCCATGCATCGACTTGGGTTTGAACAAGTTTCTCACCTTAAAGGTGGCTATGCATTAAGTTCATAGGCTGTTGGTAGTCGTGAAGATCGATAAGCCCTATATCTGACAATACAGGGCTTTTTATTTAAGTGGATATTAGGAGCTTAGGATCTGCTCACACCGCTTTGGTTTCACTTTTGTCTTCTTTTTAGTTGGCTTATTTGTTGCTTTAGTTTTCGGCTTCAGTTTGGGCTGAGTATATTGCTCCTTCCACCAACTAAGTTCATTACAACCATTGCCCTTAGGGATAGCTGCCTGGTTAATACAGCTCGCGTCATCTTCTGGGCAGTGTAGTCGAACATGCATATGGTATGTATGCCCCCACCAAGGTCGCACTTTATTCAGCCAAGCATCATCGACAAGTTTCATGTCACATAGGTGCTGCTTAATCACTGGACTGACAAAAATACGCGCAACACGGTGATCCTTGGCAGCCAATTGCAACATACGGGTATGCTGCGGTTGCCACTGCTTACTATCAAGGCTGAACTGCTTGGAATTAACAATATCAAATGGCTCTGGTTGAGCACGTTGCTTTACCGTTAACAGCTGCTCAGTCAGCTTAAGCCAAATATCAACATCGAGCCCAATTTGGTGACTTGAATGACCATGAGTAAAGTTGCCACCTCGTGGCATAGACATGTCAGCAATTAACACATTGGATTGCTGGTATTGCTGTAGTTTATTGCTGTAATCGCTGATAAAAGAAATAAGCTGCGGATGACCAAAGTAACGTTGTCGTTCAGGACGAATAACTTGAAAGCCAACGCCTGACAAAGGCAGTGCTTCACCTCCTGCTAGGCAGCCATTTGCGTAACTGCCTACAGCGGCGACATCGCTGTTAAAAGGGCTATTGACTCGCTCCCACGGGTTCGCGAATACAGTTGAATTTGCCAACAAAAGGATCACGCTTAACCACAGAAAGGCGCTGTTACTGATAAGTCTATTCACATAATTAATCCTCACCTCATACCGAGATTAAAAAACAAAGACCATTTTACCATTGCTATAAGCTTAAACGAGTTTCATTTCTCAAGCAGTAAACTTAGCTCACTTGATGGCTTTTATTCTGTCTACGATACCTGGCAATGAAACGCTGATTCTGATGGATATTGACCTCTAATAGGTTGATTAAATGCTGCAAGGATTCTAATGGGGGGATAATATCGGTTGCTGTAATCGCTTCTACTTCTTTAGCTAGATGATGTAAACGACTGGCATAGAAGTTCGCTGCCATATCTTGTATCGAGTGAGCAAGAATATGGATATTTGTAACATCATCCTTATCGAAAGCTTGTATAAGTTGAGTAATAGAATGCTCAGCAAACTCCTTAAATGAGTCAACTAGCTCTTCTATTTTGACATAGTCATTATCGTGAATTTCCAGCAACTGTTTGAAGTCAATATCAGCTTCTGTAATGTTGAGTTCGTCCTCTTTATGACGTGCTAGTGCTACCACTTTATTGTCACAACTCTCTATCGGACTTATTTGATCAACCAAATGCGTTTTGCAGATCAGATGCGCATGCTGACCGAGTGCATCTCGAAAACTCTGCTCCTGTAAAGGCTTGGTCAATATATGATTGGCACCAGCGCCAATCATATTGTCATGGGCTTGCTGAAACACATCAGCAGTACAGGCAAAAATAGGGATATCTAGCTTGAGTTTTTTCCTAATAAACTCTGTCGCTTCAATGCCGTCCATCTCTGGCATATGGTTATCCATTACCACTAAATCGTATTGCTTGTTTTGCACCATCTGGATGGCCTCTAAGCCATTGATAGCGACATCGACACTATGACCTAATCGCTGGCAAAAGGTTTTAGCCACTAACGCATTGATTTTGTTATCTTCAGCAATCAATATATTGATACTCTCAGGTAAATTGCTAGGAGTAGTCACTTTGCTTGTTGTGGTTTTAGGTTGTGATTTCGCCCGTTCAATAGCCATAAATATGGCAAAGCTGGTGCCTTCACCTACTTTACTGGTAATAGAAATCGTACCATTCATTAACTCAACGAGTTGCTTAACGATGGATAAGCCAAGCCCCGTGCCACCAAATTGGCGAGTTGTTGAAGACTCTGCCTGCACAAAAGGATCAAAGATCGATGCCAGCCGCTCCTGCCTGATCCCTATTCCGGTATCTGTGATGGTAACTTCGACTCCCTGACTCCCTTCTGCATTTATCCCTTGTTTAAATCTAAGAGACACACTGCCCTGTTCAGTAAACTTAACCGAATTACTCATTAGGTTATAAATCACTTGCCTTATCCGAGACTTATCACCTTTAAAAGACTGATCCTCATCTATGTCATTTTGCACAAATAATCTAATATTCTTCTCTTCACAGATAGGCTCGTAGGTATTACGAATAGGCTCAAGCACACTACTAAATTTGAAGACTTCACTCTCTAATTCCAACTTACCTTGCTCAACTTTTGAAAAATCGAGAATATCATTGAGTAACGAGGTTAGATGATTACCCGATTCCAATAGAATCTGGATCTGCTTTCTATGTTCGGGATTATCTAGATTAGGCTCAATAATTTGCGCCATCCCCAAAATACCATTAAGTGGCGTTCTTAACTCATGACTCATTGTCGCAAGGAAAGTTGATTTGGCTTTGTTAGACACATCAGCCTTGATAACCGCTTGTGCTAAATCTTCTTGCATCTGCTTGCGGGCAGTCGTGTCTCTTTCAACGGCAATAAAGTTACTCACTTCTCCGCGCTCATCGGTGACCGCACTGATATTCATGTCAACCCAATAGGGAGTCCCATCTTTACGGTAGTTAATCACCTCCGATGCAACAGACTGCCCAGCCCTCATTGCTCGACCAATTTTATCGACTTCCTTTTTATCGGTATTTTTACCCTGTAATACATCACCAGGCCTCTTGCCTAGCAACTCTGCTAGGCTATAACCCGAAATGGTGGTAAAACCTTTATTTAGCCAAGTCACAACTCCCTGCTTATCTGTGATAATGAAGCCATCTTGAGCCTGTTCAGCAACCAACGCTAGCATATCTTTTTCTTTTTCTGATGCTGTTAGGCTTTGTAAAATCAGCCTCTCTTTGCGAGTTTGCTCCTGCAATTGCACACGGTAGTAAAATGAGAAAATAACCACCAGCAACATGCAGCTTAACAGCAGGCTTTGTTTAGTATCTTCAACAACTGATAACCAAAATAACTCCTGTTCATTAATATCTTGCCGTACCTTAGCATTCAGTATTTGCTGGTTTTTAAGAGATATATCCTGCTTTATTTCCGCTAGGATCTGTGCATGTCTGCTTAAACTCTTAAAACTATTGGATTGTGCAAGTTCGGGACTAACCTGACTAGAGATAGGCAAGGACATTGTTTGCCCGATCATATGGATCCGATCATCACTACTGGGCATTTTTTGCCACAGATCCTGCTGCAGTAGATTAATGGTATGGTTCGAGTATTCCTGTGAAATTTTGAGCCTTAATATGGTCTCAAGATCTGTTACCAAAGTTGTCACTGAAGCCGATAATCGATTGGCATGTCCTGATATTTGTGGATTGCTTAACAACAGCCACTGCACAATAGATAGGTCCTCCGGCTGTAAACTTTTTTGTAGCTGTTGCACATGTCTCTCTGTCCCCACTAGCCCACCAGAAATAGCATCGTAATCCAAGCCATTGCTCACCTCCATTTTGAAAACATCGTCCCGGACAGAGAGAATGTTATGACTCAACTCGGTATAAGCATGCTGATATTGCTGCACGATATAAACTTTAGCGATCAACATTGAAACCACCAATACTGTTAGTGTCGCCAACAAAACTAAACAGTTAGTAATGGTTTTATAACTTAAAGCGTTCATCGATTTAATTCCTTAAGAACCGGAGGTTTAGGCGCGGTAAGTGAATCTAAGAACGCGACAAGTTCTATTAGCGTTGTAGCTTCGAGATCTTTACCAAGCTGCACTTTAGCCATCACCAAAACGGCTTCTTCTAAACTCTGAGCGCGGCCATCATGAAAATAGGGAGCGGTTATCGCAACGTTGCGTAAACTCGGTACTCGATATACATATTTATCATTAATATCATTGGTTTGCTGATAACGACCAAGATCTGCACTCAGCGCTGCTACCGACTCTACGCTGCCAAACTTCTGAAACAGATTGCCACCGACATTACGTCCTTGGTGGCAATAAATGCACCCTAACGACTGAAACTTTTGCCAACCTAGAGCTGCAGCTGAGGACAGAGCACTGGTATCACCCTGCAAGTATTTATCAAACGGTGCATCCGGAGTGTTGAGCTGCAACATAAAAACTATTAATGCATCTTTAATCGTGTCTTCTGTAATGCCCTCATCATAATGCTCAGCAAAAGCACTCCGATAGCTGGCTTGATTGGATAATCGAGCCACGATATCGTCCCAATTACTGTTCATCTCTAATGGATTATGAATAGGACCGTCGATTTGCTCATACAAACTATTTGCTCGTCCATCCCAGAAAAATCGGCTATTCAACCCAATATTGAACACAGTAGGCGAGTTTCGGTTGCCCGCACCTTTAACTCCTGTTGAGACCGCAATATCTTCAGCACCATTGTCATAGATATGATGGCAAGACTCACAACTAACTTGTCCATTCGAAGATAACTGAGGATCTAAAAATAATCTTAGCCCTAGGATAATGTGAGACTTTTTATCTGGTTCGAAAACAAAGGTAGGAACAGCAGCAATCGAGGCCTGATCAAGTATGCTGTTATCTTGTGATAAGTGAGAGTGTCCTTCGTCAATTTCAACCCTTTTGACAAGGCTTACTTGCTGTTTGGACTGTTGAAATAGATATACGCTGAAACCGAAAATAATCAATGTCGCTATCGCCCAGCGATATTTGAATATCATGGCTAACCTCCCTGTGAGTTTATGCGGCAATCCTTCGCTGCATTTAGTTTTCAGTTTAGTTAAAGCATTCAATAATGCGAATTTTCAGAGCAATGATTAACTGACCACCTCTCCCAACATCAACAGTTTCTTTACTTGAATAGCTAAGGGGCAATGCCTAGCTAAGTGTGCTTAGATTTATAGCTTCACTGAAGCTTCACCAAGGATTACAAAGACTTCACCCTCTAGATATTTCCTTGCTAAGCGAAACTGCTAAGCTGAATAAACCACGCAAACATCAATAGAATTTAAAACAATGAAAACAGTTATATACCTTATGAAATATCTATTAATATTGCAGCTATCACTAGTAATAAACAGCCAGGTTATGGCTAATGCCTCCTCGCAAGGACTACAGCATAGCGCCATTGTTAGTGCTCACGAGTACACGCACCAATCAAGTGTTTTAAAGCAGGAAAGGCGCTTTTTGGTGTCACTTCCTGAACGTTACTTTGCCAGCGATAGGCATTACCCAACTCTGTATATTATTGATGCAGACTTCCAGTTTCAGCATGTTTCGGCGCTGGTAAAACACCTCGCACGCATGGGGAAAATACCGCCGATGATAGTGGTAGGCGTCGCGAATCAAGGTGATGATGACTACCTATACACCACGACTTGGGCAACAGAAGATAAAGCCTTTGGCGGTGCGGCAGAGTTTCATCATTATCTCACTAACGAGCTAGTCCCGCTGATAGATAGAGAGTTCAAAAGCAACAGCCAGAAAGCACTCGCCGGTTACTCACTTGGAGGCTTGTTTACGCTTTACAGTATGATGCAGCAAGATAGCCCATTTAATGCTTACCTTGCCATGAGCCCTAGCGCTTGGTTTGATGACTACAGCGTGGCGAATAAAATTGAATCACTGTTACAACAAAATAAACTATCAGCCCCACTGTTTTTCTCTGTTGCTCGTGAAGAAGATATGGGAGTCGATAAGGTTGCTGCGGTTTTTGAAGCTTCAGCGGATAAATCATTGCAGTGGCATTTCGAATCCTATCCGACTGAAAACCACTTCACTACTGCGTTGCCAGCCCTATACGATGGCTTACAATTCTTAGCGCCAAACTACGCCACTGATGGCACTGATATGCTAGAAATTGGCGACTACAAGGCTGTTATTAAACACTTTAAAACACTGCAAAAACAGTGGGGCGGCTTTCAGTTTGAATGGTTACACGCTTATCAGTTTGCCAAATACCTATTTTGGTCGAAGCAGGTCGATAAGGTAGACGAAATACTCACAGCTATTGAGCAGCATTTTCCTGAATCAGTAACAATTGTCAGCATTGAGGTCGCCAAAGGGTTACTCATTAAAGGAGATAACCAACATGCTAAAACCATACTTGAGAAAGTAACGTTAGAGGGTGAACAAAGTCCAAATTGGCACAAACAGCTCAGCCTTTACTACAAGGCAGAAGGCGATGAAAAAAGAGCTCAGCAGCACTTTGAAAAAGCACTCGCCTTGGCAGAAAAATATCAATTGGAGAGCTGGGAGGTGTGGGAGCTTAAATAACCTCATCATTGCACATTAAAATAAAAAGCGGAGCAATCCAGCTCCGCGTACTAAATTAACTGGCCGTAACATGAGCTTTGATTAAGCAGATCAGGCAACCTCGAGACAAATTAAAGCGCGACTAAAAATCGCTCAACTTGTCGCGTCTTAACCAAAAGAACACATGCCAGAATGACCAGCCAACCGTAACAATATAAGGCTAAATAGGTGGATCAGGCAGACTAATGCTGAATACCGACTTCAGCCCCCTTTAGCGACCCTGCCAAAGAAAACCTTCTGCGCCCTTATCACAGTTGATGTCGGGCGCTTACACAACCCCATTAATCCAGAGCTTCAAAATCCTTGCTCAGACCTTTGTTAGCGCGATCTTGGTACAACCAGCGATACAATGTTGGCAGCACTAATAATGTCAACGCTGTCGAGCTGAACAGACCACCAATAATCACAATTGCTAGCGGCTGCTGAATTTCGCTACCGACCCCAGATGAAATTAAGATAGGGATCAAGCCCAGTGCAGAGGTCAGTGCCGTCATCAGTACTGGACGTAATCGACCAACAGTGCCTTCATATACCGCTTCAAAAAGAGACTCATTCGACTCTGACTTGACGCTCGATCGACGTTGATTTATCGAATCCACCAGTACCACACCGTTAAGGACGGCCACACCAAATAGGGTGATAAAGCCAATCGAACTTGGCACCGAAAGATAAGTACCACTGACATACAAAGCAACAACGCCACCAATCAATGCTAATGGTACGTTAGCCATAATCAGTCCGACCTGCTTAATTGAGCCAAACGAGAAGTACAACAACAGCGCAATAAGAGCAATAGAGATAGGCACCACTAACATTAGCTTCTGCTGTGCACGTTGCTGATTCTCATACTGACCGCCAACCACCACAGTGTAACCTGGTGGCAATTCAGCTTGCGGCACCACGGCATAAATGTCGTTGACCACCGACCCCATATCTCGACCAGCTACGTTTGCTTGCACGACCACACGACGCTGTACATCATCTCGGCGAATATTTGGAGGCGCCATCTCGATAACCACATCAGCCACTTCACCTAAACGTACCGTAGCACCATTAGCACCACTTAATAGTAAGTCACGCAATGCATCAGGTGCACTGCGGTATTCTTCCGCCAATCGCACATTAATATCGTAGCGAGCGTTACCATCAATCACCTGCCCCGCACTTACACCACCGATCCCCTGACTCACTAAGCCCATTACGGTATCAACGCTGATCCCGTAACGCGCTAACAGATCACGCTTCGGACGTACCACCAGCTGTGCTTCACCACTCACCTGCTCCAATGACACATCCACTGCACCGGGGATTTGAGTAACTAAGTCCGTCAATACTTGGCCACGCTCAGACAGCACATCTAAGTCGGGACCAAAGATCTTAATCGCTAGCTGGGCTTTTACCCCTGACAGCAATTCATCAACTCGAGTCGCAATAGGTTGTGAGAAGGTAAATAATAGGCCAGGGTAGATACTGAGTCTCTCTTCCATCTTACGCTGCAGCTCTAAACGTGTTTCTGCATGTTGCCATTGCTCAATCGGCTTGAGTCCAATATAGATTTCGATGTTACTCACTGGCTCAGGATCGCCACCCAGCTCAGGGGCACCGATACGGCTCAGGGCATAGTCAACTTCAGGAAACTCAAGCAACATAGCCTCAAGTTTAGGAGCAACCTCTAAAGAAGTACCTAAGCTTGCAGTCGGTGCTAATGTCACCCGCAGGTTAATTGTCCCCTCTTCGAGTTCTGGGACAAATTCAGTACCCAGTCTTGGTAGCAACATCATGCTCATAGCAAACATCACAACAGCAGTAATCACCACCACTTTAGGTTTTGCCATTGTAGCGCTCAATAACTTACGGTACCCCGCTTCAATAGGCTTAAGCACTGCACTTTCTTTTAGCGTAACACCACGTTTAAACAAATAAACGGCTAACGCTGGTACTGCAATAAGTGCCACTAACAACGCAGAGATCATCGCCAAAATGATACTAACTGCCATAGGTTGAAACAGCTTGCCTTCAACACCTTCTAAAGCAAATAGTGGGGCAAAGACAACGATGATAATGGCTGTCGCAAAAAAGATTGGGCTACACACCTCCTTTGCAGCCAGCATCACACGCATCGCAATACCGCTGCGCTCACCCGCATCAATACCATCTTCATCTGCATGATGTGGGTCAAGTTCACCTGAAGCGCGCGCTTGCGCCTCGGATAAATGACGTCTATCTGGCTGTGTTAGGTGTTTGAAGATGTTTTCAACCATCACCACCGAACCATCTACCAACATACCAATCGCTACCGCCAAGCCTCCAAGCGACATCAAGTTCGCAGACATACCAAAGTAGGACATAACCATCAGCGCCAAACCAATCGACACAGGGATCGACAGCAGCACCAACATAGTGGCGCGAATGTTGACTAAAAACAGCGCCAAGATCACCACGATAAACACAAATGCCATTAGCAATGCGTCACGCACAGTCTCCACCGCTTTGTCGACTAAATCTGCTTGATCATAAAAAACCTCAAACGACACGCCTTCAGGCAGAGCTTGTTCGATTAAAGCACTACGCTCACTGATATCATCAATGGTTGCTTTTGTATTTGCGCCCATACGTTTAAGCACTACGCCAGCAACCACCTCACCTAACACTTGCTTATTACCAGCCTCGTCGCGGCGAGTCATGGTGACAGCACCAACGCGGATCTCACTGCCATATTCGACATTAGCAATATCGCTCACGCGTACCGGTGTACCAGCCACTTCAGCAACTGGGATCTGGGTAATCGCTTTTAAACCTGCATCCCCCGCAGGCAATAAACCATAACCACGCACAACGAGCTGCTCTTGACCTTGGTCCATAAACCAGCCACCCGCGTTGCGGTTGTTGCTCTCTAATGCATTCGTCACTTGCTCCATGGACAGGCCGTAGCTGCGCATTTTATTCGGGTCTATCTGCACTTGATATTGACGCACCTCACCACCAAACGACAGCACCTCAGTCACGCCACCTACTGGCATCATGATAAGCTTAACGAGATAGTCATTTAGGCTTCGTAGCTCTGACGCATCAACGCCTGAACCAGGCTCTGCCCGCAGAATATACTGGTAAATCTGTCCTAAGCCAGAGGTATTTGGGCCAATTTCAGGCACCCCAACCCCATCAGGGATCATCTCTCTCGCTGCCTGTAATTGCTCAAATACTTGCTGGCGAGCAAAATAGATATCTGTCCCCTCAGCAAATACCACAGTGACAATTGACAAGCCCGTGCGCGACAGTGAGCGAACTTCTGTTACTGAAGGCAGCGCGTACATGGCCGATTCAACAGGATAACTAATTAGCTTTTCAACTTCTTCAGCCGCGAGCCCTTCCGCCGCCGTATTCACTGTCACCTGGACGTTAGTGACATCTGGGAATGCATCTAGATTAAGTTTTGGTAGCATAGCTGCACTAGCAATCACCGCAGCTAAAAGCGCAAGCACCACCATCAGACGATTGCGGATCGCAGCGTCTATTAATTTCTGTAACATAGTGAGCGCCTCTTAGTGGTTGTGAATATCGAAGCCAGACTTCGCTTGCTCTGAAGACAAGAAAAATGCGCCTGAAACAACAACGTTAGAACCTGATGCTAGACCGCGAACTAAGTTCATACCGCGTTGACGTTCAACCACTTCAACCTCTTGAGCCTCAAAACCATCTTCGTCTTCAATAAACACCTGCCAGTCTCCATCGCCACCGCGTGTAAGCGCAGAATCAGGCAAAATGACTCCACCTTGCTGCGCGTCAGGAAGATAAAGTTCAGCAAACTGCCCAGCATGTAAAACATGACCTGAATTTTCAAAGCTCACTAAGATCTGCTCAGTACGGGTGACGCTATCGAGTTCATGTGAACGGCCAATAATTTTAGCTTCTAGGCTCTTATCACCGACTTTAACGATGGCTTTGCTACCAATACTGACTTTTTCAGCTTGAGCTGGAGTCAGCTCTGCTTGCACCCAAAGATGTGACTCATCAGTAAGCTGCATCAGTGCCGTGCCTGCAGGAATAACTTGCCCTAACATGGCTAAGTCTTGCTGGACACGGCCGGTAATCGGCGCGAGTAACTGATAACTTCCGATAGTTTCGGGGTTCGAAGCCAATGCTTTAATCTGCTTTGGCGTCATCTTCATTGCCTCAAGCGTGGCTCGCTTAAGCTCTGCGTCTACCTGAGCTTGCAGTCGACGACTAGCACTCACCGCACTCTTACTCATGCGCTTAACTCGGCTCCATTCAGCTTCAGCATTGATATAATCTGCTTGTGCTTGAGCGACTGCCACTCCACCTAAAGTCAGCAATACATCACCTTGCTGCACTTCCTGACCTGGTACAACATTGCGTTTTTGTACGCGTACATCGACCTGTGGCGCAATAGTGATAGTACGGTCACGGTCAACCACCAAGGTTGCTGTTGCAACCGCTTCTAAACTGAAACTTTGCTCCGTTAAGCTGATCACCTTGATCGCTGCCAACTCACGCTGTTCAGGCGTCAGCTTTAATGCGTCCAGTCCATGCTCTTCTTCCGCCTCACCAGCAGCACCATGGCCGTGACCATCATCCTCGGTAACAACCTCTTTAGCGGGCGCCTCTTGAGCATGATCATGACCATCGCCAGCATTTGCCACCAAAGGCATGATAAACGCGCTACTGATTGCCATGAATAGACCAAAGCTCATTGCGCGCGTAATCGCATTGAGACCAAATACTGTTTTTTGAGTTTGCTTAACCGTTGACGTATTCATATATTCTGCCGACTTGATGCTATTAATTTTCATGATGTCTGTTCTAATATTTTTCATTATCTACCCCTTACTTAGCTTGGGAGCTTGGGAGCGTGTGCAAGTTGACTATTGAGGTAAGACTCAAGTTGCCCACTGGCGCCCATCCACGTCAGCCAGTTCTCATACAGAGCTGATTCCAACGTGAGTCCAGCCAGATAGCTGCTGCTTATCTGGCGTTGACTTTGCAGGTAATCACTGGTGTTTATGTCACCTGTCTGCCATTGCTGTGCTAAGTTCTTCGCGGCCTCACCGCCTGATGTAAGTACTAACTCACGCCAATCTTGATAACGCTGTGCCAGCCTAGGTTGACTCAAAGCAAACTGCTTCTGCTGCTGTAAAAGCACTCGCTCCTTGGCAAGGTATGTTTGCTCCGCGATTGTGATCCCTTCATTAGCCACTGCGATAACGTCGCTATAGTTATTTCTAAACTGCAACGGAATAGAAACCCCAACGCCAACTTTGTTGTCTTCCCCTTCTCGCTCGGCACTTAAGCTAATCGTTGGGTCTGCGGCACTATCTGCTTTGGCCTGCTTGGCAGCGACTTTCGCAATCAACACCTGCTGATAAGCACTTTTTAGCGCAGGCAGTTCAGGGGAGACTTCAAGCTGACTTGTTTGAGCACTAAGCGCATGCAGAAAGTCGGCAAACGGCAGTTCAACTTCGCCAAACAAGCCTAGCACCGCACCATCGGCTGCTATTGACACTTGCTCTGCGATGGCATAATCCGCGGCATTACTGGCAAGTTCAAGTTGCATTAACTGCAGCTCCACACTGGATATATCACCCACTTCTAAGCGTTGATGCCCAATATCCAATTGAGCTTTAGCGCGTTCAAATTGTTGCTGTTGAAAAAGCAATGCCTTTTTAGCTTGGGCTTGACTGGCCAAGGCTTGCAGCCGTTCGGCCAGCATTTGGCTGCGCTCTAGCATGATATCTGCAACGAGTATTTCGCTTTCAAGCTGGGCCATCCGTGTTGCTGCACCACGTTTATCGCCCCAATCTAGGGTTTGGCTTATGTCGAGAGTATAAGTATCGTCGGATGCTTCGGAGTCATTTGTCTGATAATTCATACCAAGCTCAGGGTTATAAATCGCTCTATCTGCAGCCTGTATGCTTAGCAGTGCTTGCTGGCGACGTGCACTCTGCGCTTGAATCTCCGGTAATGCATTAAAGAGTGAAATCACTTGAGGTAGCCAGTCATTAAACTGTGCTACACCTGTACTGGATGTGCTTAATGCTATTGAAGGTACAACTGCCATTGAGTCTGTTTCTGCAGCTATTACCTGTGAAGTAATGGCATTACTGGCCAAGTAACCTAGTAAAACAGTGGCGATCATGGTTTTTTTCATCGTGGATCCTTTTTATCCAGCAACACATTCCCACTAAGTGCGTATTTAGGGCGCATAAGCGCATTCTCAAACGTACGTTAATCAAGGAAATGTCTATGCCGAATGCCATACAGTAGGTCCAAAAAATTTAATCTTGGACTGCTTGTATCAATCTTTATAGAGCAGTATGGATAAACACTTACTGTTAGCTGCACAGCAGTAGCTGCAACAACTCACTTGCGGCTTATTCATACTCATTGGAAACTAAAGATTCAGCAAAGATCTCATACAACTATGCAGCAGCTAAACATCGACGAGATGCAAGCCCAACAAGGCTGTAAAGACACTAATGCTGTTAAGGATTAAGCGATAGGGGGGCGATAATCTCGCAGCTGAACAGGAGGAAGGTATTGTTTATCAACGCTAACAACCATATCACCGACGGGGGTAGACGGTGTTATTGATTCAATTGACATAGCGGTCACATGACCACCATGACAAGGACAGTCAAGACACAGATCAAAACTCTGCGATTCGGTCTTAACTACAGTATGTTCATGTTTTTCGAGGTCAGCCTGGTCGCTCTGTTGTAGCTCAAGAGGACAGGTACAATCATCTACACATTGAGCTAAAGTGGTGACATCAGCCGTAAACTGGATATGTGGGTGTGATTCACTCTCCTCTTCATGATCGCCTAAATGCAGCTGGTGCGCGCCAAGATTGCCGCCTGCAAACTGCAGGAGCACAATAGCGATAAGCACGGTTGCCATCTTTAGAAGGTTTTGAGGAGCAAATAAACGCAAATTTCACCTTTATAATCGAAACTAAAACATAATGGTTCTAGCCAATATGACTAGCATAATATCCTAAAGTTCACTTAGAACAACTTTTAAATCGTACTAAGTGAACCTGCTCATAACTCTTGATTCCAGCAGTTACTTAAATACGCAATGTTTAGCGTAATCAGTCGCTTCGTTAGTACTCCAATCACCTGATGGCTTATCGCTCATCTGCTTACACCAAGCCTCACTGCCGACTTCAGGCGCACAAGCTGACAGGCCTAAAGCAAATACCAGTGCTAAACTTGCTGCTGAAAATTTTGAAAGAGACATCTGTTAATCCTTTTTATATCTGCGAATATGCGAAAGTAACTTTTCGCGAGTATACCTTTAGGTGCGTTCGGCAATCCAGTCAATTGCCTGTTGCTTTTGTTCTAATGGAAACCAAGCGACCTCGCCCTGCATGAAGGGGCCGAGTAACTTAACTGCATTACCAAACCAATCTGGGCCGCCAACCAGGACTAAGGCTTCAAAGTTAGGTAATTGTACTTCACCACTTCCCGCTAGTGACTGATGCTCCCATCCCTCGAGCAACACATCGGCCTCGACATATAAACATACCTTACCTGTGTTACCTTGGTACTTCTCAATCATCGGCTGCAGGATTTGCCCATAATCTTCAGTCGATAAACGACCGCTGGCAAATAAGCTAATGACGCCTTTAGTGATATCCGGAATTTTACACAGCATATATACCCTAACTCCTAGACCCTAGCGAATAGACTCTTATGTAGAAAGTCGAATCAATAATTGCTTGATGATAGCAAATCAATGTTGAAGGAAAAGCGGCTTAAGCCCTTATTTTAGCTTAAACTCTGTTAACATTGACCTTCATCAAGCTTAGCAGTGTCGGCTTTTCTTGAAATGAACCTTTTACAGCGGGCATTATTCATTGGCATTAATCAAAATATCCAACGCGGTTTCGATTCAAGATAGCGAGCTAGAATGGCAGTTTATCCGCTCCAGCGGCGCAGGAGGTCAACACCTTAATAAAGTGTCGACTGCCGCCCAGCTTATCTTTGATATAAAAAACTCTTCTTTACCTGAGTTTTATCAAGCACGTTTGCTTGCCAAGGCCGATCACCGCATCACTAAAAGTGGCAAAATTATCATCAAATGCCAACAAAGTCGCAGCCAAGACTTTAATCGCCAAACCGCACTTGAACAGTTTATTGCGTTAGTTGCCAGCGTAGCAGCGGTACAAAAGAAGCGCATCGCCACCAAACCGACTAAAGGCAGCCAACGACGAAGAATGGATGCAAAAAAACAGAAAGGGGCAACCAAAGCCCTAAGGCAGAACAAAAGCGGTTATTAACTAACTATTAAATTCTGAGTTCGACAACTGGGTGTTTTTTTGTTGAAATCAATATCTCGCGCACTCTAACCGATTTATCCAAGGGAATTTTTCATGAGCAGCCAAGCCAAAGTATTACTTGTAAATGGTCCTAATTTAAATTTGCTCGGCCGCCGAGAGCCAGGCCATTATGGTCATCACACCCTTGAGCAGATTGTTAATGGCTTAAAACAGCAAGCGGCAGATGCCAATTTACAGCTTGAACATATCCAATCAAACGCCGAGCATCTATTGATTGAAGCAGTTCACAACACCGATGCTGACTTTGTGATTATCAACCCTGCAGCATTCACTCATACCAGTGTGGCCCTGCGTGATGCACTTTTGGGTGTTGCTATTCCCTTTATCGAAGTGCACTTATCTAACGTCCATAGCCGTGAAGCTTTTCGTCATCACTCCTATTTTTCAGACAAAGCAGTCGGCGTTATTTGCGGCTTAGGTGCTCAAGGGTACCAATTTGCGCTGCAATCAGTGATTACCCACCTAAACGCCTCACCAC
The DNA here is from genome assembly GCF_023284045.1 of Shewanella kaireitica. GTDB lineage: Bacteria > Pseudomonadota > Gammaproteobacteria > Enterobacterales > Shewanellaceae > Shewanella > Shewanella kaireitica. The sequence goes on along the minus strand of NZ_JAKIKQ010000005.1, from coordinate 229,311 downwards.
AGAAATAAGGCCAGCTGCTAATATGGATATTCGTAAAATAAAAAAGTTGATTGAGCTGGTTCAAGAGTCCGATATTGCTGAGCTGGAGATTAAAGAGGGAGAAGAGTCGGTACGCATTTGTCGCCACAGCCCTGTGCCTATGCAAGCCGGAGCGCAAACCTATTTAGCACCTGCTAGCAGTGTTGCAGCCGCTATAGCAACTCCAAGCATGAACAATTACAGCAGCACTAGCGATGAAACCGATAACCATAAACTATTATCGCCAATGGTAGGCACCGCTTACCTCACTGATAGAAATACAGGTAAACCGCTATGTACAATAGGCCAGCAAGTACAGCAAGGTGACATAGTGTGTGTCATTGAAGCCATGACGATGATGAATAACATCGCTGCTGACAAAAGTGGCATCATTAGCGCACTATTAATTGAGGATGGCGAACAGATTGATTTCGAGCAAGCAATCTTAGTCATCGAGTAAACTTGTTTTAAGAGGTTAAACCGCAATGATTCTAATCACTGGTGCAAGTTCAGGTTTAGGTGCCGCATTAGCAAAAATCTACAGCCAAGAGATGCCTGTTTGTATTAGCGGTCGTAATCCGCAGCGCTTAAATGCTGTCGCAGCAACACTTGATGGCGAGGTAAATTCCCACAGTTGTGACTTAACTGATGAGCAATCAGTGGTTTCGCTGTTTGACTCACTAGCTCACGCACCCTCGGTCATTATTCATTGTGCAGGTAGTGGCTACTTTGGTCCGATAGAGCAACAGTCGCCATCAGCGATTAAAGATCTATTAGATAACAATGTTACCTCGGCCATTATGCTGCTGCGCGAAGCAGTTAAGCGTTACAAAAATAAGCCTGTCACTGTGGTAATGGTAATGTCGACTGCAGCGCAAATAGCCAAAGCAGAGGAATCGACTTACTGCGCTTCTAAATGGGCTGTCCGCGGCCTTGTTGAATCGGTAAGGTTAGAATTAAAAGGCCAGCCGATGAAACTCATTGCAGTGTACCCTGGCGGTATGGCGACCCCTTTTTGGAACACAAGTGGCAAGAGCCTCAATACCGATAGTTTTATGAGCGCAGAGGAAGCTGCAACTATGCTAAAGCAAGCGCTCAGTGCAACCGAACATGGTTATGTATCGGACATCACCATTAACCGCAGTTAGGACAAATCTCGAAGTCAAAAGTATAGAGCTAAAAATAAATCACTTTCTATACTTAACGAAACTGGCTGATGTTAACCAAGATTCTTAAGGGGTTTTATGCGAAGCGGCCTTATATTCTTTACCTGTACAGCACTATGCTTATTTATTGCTTACCATGCTTATTTTTTCATTATGCCTAGCGTAGAGATCAACAACCAATCAGGGCAACTCCTCACCCGTGTAGAAGTCACTCTTCCTAACAACAATCTAGTATTCGACAGTATTGAGCCATCGCAAACTATGCGAATTCACCACAGCACGGAACAAGCTGACGGTGAATATGGTTACCTAATAAGATTATCTTCTGGACAACAAATTAATGGTCGTTGTGGCTACGTCACTCACGACCAATATATGAAAGTCTTAACGCTCACTATTAATAGAGAACATCAAGTAAGCTGCCTAGAGTAACTCTAGGCTTAAGCGTCGAGTACCGCCTCTTGCATTAAGTTTTCTATCTGCTTAAAGCTAGTTTGCGCATTTTTATAATCTAATTCAATTAATATCAGATCACCGTTTAACGCCATCACTAAAGAGGGAAATCCCTGGATAGGTAATCGTCGAGTTTGACTAATTTCCTGTAGCAAACGAGCTTGAGTTAATTCACTGTTCAGCGCGATAGCAAAAGCCTCGCTATCCATTCCTAGTGCTGTTGCTATTTCTACCAATGTAGCATCATCTGATGGATTCCTTGCCTCAAGATAATAAGCTTGCTGCAGAGCGTGATAAAATGGCTTCTCAAGTCCCGCTTCTCTTGCCAGCAGCACAGCTCTGCAAGCAGGGTAAGTAGCCCGTCGAGGCTGACATTTTACCCAAAAGTCAAAATTGAATTGAGTACCAAGTTGCTGCGATATCTGCCGCCATGTCTGCTGTAAAAAATCTTCCATCTCTTCAGGCATAGGCTCATCAGTATCAGCGGCAAGTCCACCCAAGCGGTATTCAATGGCTAATTGAGGAAACTGTTGTTTAAGCTGTTCTTCTAAAAAGGACCATGTTGGTTTATAACCCCAGCACCAACTGCACATAGGATCATAAACGTAAAATAGCGTAGCAAGGTTCATATAGTCGTCTTCGTCCTGATTGAATTTATTATTGGTCTTATGCACGAAAGTCTAACGCCTCCGTAATTACAGCACAGACCTTGTCCAGTATCACACCATTGAACATCATGATAATGCTGTTCATTTCACAAAAACCCACTCAGATTACCTTGCTCACTAAAAATGTCCAATCAAACAGAATTTTATACTGTATAGAAATCTTCACGTTCAATGTATTCGCCTTGATAGCATGCATTTTTATGGCTTTTTTCGTATTATAATTCCTCTCTAAATCCTCATAAGAAGACCTGCCTACCGTGTCTAAACTAAAACCCGATGTCACCATCATCCGTAGCGGTATATTCACCAAATGGGATGAAGATAGCGATGACTTGCCAAAACTCACTAAGGCTACAGTGCACGTGCCAGCCGAAATTGATATTGAATTTGGTTTTGTCGCTCAAATCAAAAAAGCCAAAAATCAAGTTCTACGCTACTGCATCTACCACCCCGACATCCCTGATGAAAACGGCGATATTCGTCCACCATTTGACGGTGAAGTCTACGTCAAATCTAATGATTGGAAGTTCTATATAGGTGATACCATTTGGGCACCGGAGCATAACAAAGTCGGTAAGTGGCGAATGACACTTGAGCTGAAGGGTAAGATCATTGCAGAGAAAACCTTTAAAGTTCATATGAATGAAGAGGACGACAAAATAGGCGCATTCTGGAAGCGCCGTGGGTTTTAGTCAGCATATTCTCTAACAGCAATTTGAGTCAGGTAACCCTGCCAGGGACTGTAATAATAGCTTCGCACTTAAAGAGGTTCATCCTAATACAGATGGGGTTATCACTAAAAGCATTCCTGGAGGTCGCCTCGCTACGACCCGCCACCTAGGCTCCCATCAGCAGATGGACAATAAAATCTACCAGTTTTATCGTGAATGGCTACCCACCAGCGGTGAAAACCTCCGCGATTTCCCACTGTTCTTTCACTATGTCAACCTGTTCCCAGAGGTTTCTGAAAGTAATTTGATTACCGATATCTACTTCGCATTGAAAGATAATACCAATCAGTATAAGAAGTTGAACTACTCAGATTCGTTAAACCCTAGTTCCGTGACACACTGAGGCCATCGCTTCCTTTCATCAGTCCATTTCCGTCGCTCTGCATGACACTTTTTTCAGGATTTATTCCTCTTGTTTTAGGACGATCCTAACCGCCTAGTCGTTCAATATCTGACCAAGCCTTGCTGAATATTAAATATTTCACCCAAGGTTCATTAAGTCATAATTTAAGGGAAGATAGATGACCAGTCGAATAAAAAGAACAATTAAAAACAACAAGTTTCTGTTAACGCCAATCGCCTCTGCGGTATGTTTAATTCTCAATGGCACGCTAAATCTTGCAGTTGCCGCAGAAACAGAAACAGCTGAAAAGCCAATACTCTCGGTTGAGGAAAACCAACAACAAGATGAAAATATTGAAGTTATTCATGTAAGGGGCATCGTAAGCAGCCTGAAAGAAGCGCAAAACATCAAAAAAATGTCAGACAACATTGTTGATGCGATTGTGGCTGAAGATATCGGCCAGTTTCCAGATCAAAACGTTGCAGAATCTCTGCAACGTATCCCCGGCGTCAGCGTGACCCGAGTCGATGGTGAAGGCCAAAAAGTCACCATTCGAGGGTTATCCGGTAAATACAATGTCACCACATTTAATGGCCGAAAGCTCGCCTCTGACAGCCAAACTAGAGACTTTAACTACGATGTTATTGCTTCTGAGCTTGTTGGGAAAATCGAAGTTCATAAGACTCAACAAGCTAAGCTACAAGAAGGTGCTGTGGGGGGCGTGGTTAACATCTACTCAAGAAAGCCACTCGACGTCGGCCAGTCGTTAGTACTCTCCGTAGAGGGGGAATACAATGAGCGCGCAGAGTCAACCAACCCAAAAACCTCACTAATTATGAGTGATGTTTTTAATGATGGTACCTTTGGCGCTCTCGCCTCATTTGTGCACTCAAAACGCACCAGTCGCTACGACGCTTACTCTTCAAGTAATTGGGATGATTGGCAATACAACGAACTACACCATCGAAGCAATCCTAATAATATAGAAGACATTTTACCAGAAGGCGCCACTATTAATGACACCTTCAGAATGCCTAACTGGCCACGCGTAACCAGTACCGAATCTGAACGAGAACGCTTTGGCGGTACGGTCGCTTTTCAATGGCTCATTGGCGACAACTTGGATATTAACTTAGACGGCCTATACAGCTCTTACGATGTCGACAATCGCTCTAAAGCGATGACAGTAGTGATGCCAAATGTTTATAGCTCCAGTGCTACCTATACCGACTTTAACGTTGGGCCTGATGGCTTCTTAGCAGATGCAGCCTGGAACGATGCCACAGTAGAGTTACTGGAAACAGGGGTGCCACGTAAAAGTGATACCTACCAAGTCGGCCTCAACGCTAACTGGCTGCTTGATGAAGTGACGTTAAATTTTGATGCTTCAATTTCAAAGGCAAAAAATGAAGATGACGGCAATGGTAACCTGGTTGTTGTCAGAGCGGGCGTCGATGGTGCCGCCATTAATTTCAATAATGGTTCTTCGATCCCTGACATTTCACTGTCACAGCCTCTTGATCAAAATGCGAAATATGGCGCCCACCACAGTCGTCGTTATGGCGACAGCATTGAAGATGAGATTCAACGCTTTGTCGTTGATGGTACCTGGGAGCCATCGGAAGGAATTGTAACCGCAGTATATTTTGGTAGCGGCTATACTTCTGAGCAAAAAGATCGTCAAAACTACTATCCAAACTCGCCAAGCATTTTTGCCTTGGACCATATGGATGATGTTAATCCGACATTTGATGCGCCTACTATCGATATTGGCGGCCAAACTATGTGGCAACTGCCTAGCAATGTCATCATTCCAGGTTCAAGCAATAGCTTTGCCGGCGGCGCAAACCTTCCGTCTGCTTGGCCAAGTATTAATGTAGATAATCTCTTTAACTACTTCCAAACACTCGATCCTGTCGCCTATCAAGAGTTACTGCCACAAGCTAACGCCAAAAGAGGTAATACCTATGGCGTTAAAGAGGAAACAGTGCATGCTTATCTCGAAGCTAAGCTAGAAGAGGAGCTATTCGGCTTGCCTTATATGCTAGATTTAGGGGTACGCTATATCAAAACCGATGTAACTGCCTACGGTTACTCGCATAATCCCGCTAATCTAGCGTTTAACAGTGATGGCACCCTTGCCAATGAAGCCTGGAAGGACAAAACGTTAGTTGAATACAGCGGTGACTATTCTGAAGTACTGCCAAGCATGAACTTCAAGATCAACTTACATGATGACGTGGTACTTAGACTTGCTGCGGCAAAAGCGATATCTAGACCTTTCCTTTCGCAGTTAACGCCGAAAACAAATATCAGCCCTGAGCTAGACGGTGGATCTGCAGGTAAAGAGAAGCGCACTATGTATGAGCGTGATCCTGGACTTGCGCCCTATACCTCAAAGCAGTTTGATACTTCATTAGAGTGGTATTACAGCGATGATGGCAACCTAGCTTTTGCTACCTTCTTCAAGAAGTTTGAAAATACGCTTGAAGATAAAGTGACCTCTGAAGTAATCGCAGGGCAAGACTTTTCAGTCACCAGATCTTACAACTCTGATAACGAAGCCCTTATTCGTGGTTACGAGCTGGCATGGTATCAAACTTTTGATGCCTTCTTACCCCATAGCTTGGCAGGTTTCGGCGTTGCAGGTAACTATACCTATAACAACAGCACCTCTGGTAAAAATGACAGTGAAGGCGCTGAAATCCCATTCTTCGGCCTATCTGAGCATCAAGTTAACCTTAACCTGTTCTATGAGATCGAAGACTTTAGCATCAATGCGGCTTATAACTATCGCTCGGACTATACCGTTCGTGACGTTAGCCACTGGACCTACGAAACCTTTGGCAGTGTTACCACAGAACAAGCCACTGCTCCGGCATGGGATAGCCTAAGTATCAGTTTAAAGTATGACATTACTGATAACTTGCAGTTATCCGCTGATGCCTACAACTTGCTTGACCCTGAAGAATACCTCACGGTTAATGCCATGAAAACGGAGCTGTTAACTGCTGGTGCTAGCAGTGCACAATACGGCATAGGCTCGTCGAGCTATGGCAGAAGCTACGCATTAGGCTTACGTTATACTTTCTAAGACTCTGCAAAACCGAAGCATTAACTATAGTGCTTCGGTTTTTCTTTTCCAATATGTGGATATCATCGTGAAAAATACCTCCTTAATTATTATCACTCTAGGCTTGCTGCAAATATCTCTGTCTAGCGAAGCAAGTAACCGCGAAAAACTCTGCCAAACCACTGTCGATTGCAGTATTGGCAACACCTTAGTCACCAGTGAAGATGCTGGCAAAATATACTTAGACGGCGCTTATACCGGGCTAAGCACACCCAATATGCTCAACCTTAGCGAAGGTGAGCATCTCATATCTGTAGGCACCGATGCTAAAAGGCAGTACCTCAGGCGAGAAGTGACCTACAAAAATCAACCGCTAGAAATACATCTAAATCAAGACAATTTAGCAGAACCAAAGATATGGAAAGCACTGTTTGTCGGCGTTCCCACCAGCCAAGGGCAAACAGAGTTAGGTCAATGTAACACCTCCTTCAGTAAGGCTGATTTAGATGATGGCTTTGAGTTTTTTAAACATAACCTGAAGCAGCATATTGAGCCTTTCTCTTATAATACGGTCAAATGGCAGGTAGAGCGTAGAGATCTTAATGCTCCGGCAGTGCTATCGCATAACCCTAAAAATGACTGGTTCACGCTTGAGCCAGAGCAAGGGCTTGCGCAGCTTAGCGATATAAAACCAGGACAATACGACACCATATTCTACTTTTGGCGTGAGCAGCAGCAAGATTGCAGCTTCAAAAGCCCCTACTTCGGTTTAGCTTGGCTCGAGCCTATGTCAGTAGAAACCAATAAAACGGGCTATGTGACAGTTAAATTTAACCCTGAAGAGATTGGCGTTAAGGGCAGAATAGATCAATACCTCAACGACGACCCCGGCGTATGGACTCACGAATGGTTACATGTAGTGATTGAACAGTTTTATCCGCAGCGAGGTGTTAACACGCCCATCGCCCCAAAAGACAAATTGATTTTGCATTCAGCGCAAGCCTACGGCTACCAATACCCTTGGGTAGATTGGTACCATGACTTAATATCGGGCCAAGTTGCTTTAGGTAAAGGCTTTACCGGTATAGGCCCAGAAGCACTACTAAGCTGCTCAATCGCCCAAAGCGCTGTGGGTGATTGTAACGACACCAACTGACTTTATGTCCCTTTAATGAGAAAGCCCTAACATATCTGCTAGAGCTTAATCTGGATGTAGCCCAGAGATAACGGGCTTTATTCAACAGGAACCCTAGGGTTCTATATTTCATATACGAAAAAGGGCTACCATTTCTGGTAGCCCTTCGTCTTCATGTGGCAGAGAGATAACTGACTTTGAATAATAGGAACCCTTAGGGTTCTTTCCCAACACATTAAACTCAAAATGTAGATAGCAAAAAGCCCGATATCTTTCGATATCGGGCTTTTCTTAATGTGGCGGAGAGATAGGGATTTGAACCCTAGATGGGCTACAAACCCATGCCGGTTTTCAAGACCGGTGCATTCGACCACTCTGCCATCTCTCCGAACGCCGTGAATAATAGGGAAACTCAGTTCTAATGTAAAGCCTATATTTACTTAACTGAGCAACATTTAGACCATTAATGGTTTTTTTTTCAATAAAGCGGTCTTATAGCTGCAAAATTCTACTTTTTGCTTCATATGAATCCCTGTTAGTACTGAATCATCATTCTTTATACAGCTAAAAATTCATATTTGCTTACCTTTAGGTTTCACTTAAATACGAACCTTAATAAGATTTCATAGTCTGAAAAAGGAACTAAAGCCCTATTCAGTAAAGGAACTATTGTATGAGAAAATTATTAAAGCTATTTAAACAGAATCGCTCTCTAATCATATTTGTTTCATTAATGCTAGTTTTTAGAAGCGCTGTCGCCGATTGGAATAGTGTACCAACGGGCTCAATGAAACCTACGATTGTTGAAGGTGACCGTTTGTTAGTTAATAAGATGGCTTATGATTTAAGAGTTCCATTTACTCATATCTCTATCGCTCAACTTGCCGATCCGCAGCGGGGCGACATCGTAATCTTTGATTCAAAAGCTAGTGACAAGAAGCTAGTGAAAAGAGTGATAGGATTACCCAGTGACTCTATTTCAATGCGAGACAACGTGTTATCTATTAATGGTGAAACAATCGCTTATAGCGCCACAGGTGTAGCGAGTGCTGATGGCTCTGAAACGCGAACCGAACACCTTTTGGGTATCAATCATCAAGTAAAGGTTGCAGGAATAGCAGGGCAAGGCATGATTACTCGCCAATCAAGCTTTGGTCCAATTACCGTGCCCGAAGACCACTACTTAGTATTGGGCGATAATCGCGATCACAGTAGCGATTCAAGGATGATAGGCTTTGTGCCCCGATCTGAAATTGTTGGCCGCTCAAATAGCGTAGTGTTCTCGGCAAACTATGATAATTACTACCTGCCAAGGCAAGAGCGCTTTTTCCATTCACTTTAACGTCCAGTTATAACTCTATTGATGACTCGGAGATATCCACACCATGATCTCCGAGGTTTATTTGTCACCTTATACCAATTGCATTAAGTATTTGGCCAGTTCAGAACCCCTCAGTCTTTTCAATTCAAAGCGCATCGGTAAAGAAATGGTTATTCCCTTTTAAGCCAATGCAAAGCAGAAGTGGAAAGACTGAGGGGCTCACGTAGTGCGGGTTTCGAATCGCTGAATGGTCAAACTTTTAATGCAATTGATATTAATGATAGCCATACTTTAATCCGCAAGCCGATTGCCATTATACAATCACTCTGAGCTTTGCTACTTTAGGTCGACTTACAAACACATGGACGCCCTATGAGAGCTATAACACTTATCTTCAGTAGCTTACTTTTATTAATCACTTCCGGCTGTGCAATGAATGCAGGCCACGGTACAGACCAAGATAAGCCCGAATACCTCACCTATGTAAAAGCGGGTGATAAGGTACCTGTGACTCAATTTATTGATACTCAGGGAAACACAATTGATCTAAGCGAATCAAGCAATAACAAGTTACTGATATTATTCGCCACTTGGTGTCATGATTCACAGCGCACCATGAAACACCTTACGGCATCAGATCTGTATTTAAGCCCTAACGTAGATATTATCGGTATTGGCAGAGAGGAAGATAAGCAAGCATTGGATAAGTTTGCCGAAGAGTATGAGCTTAATTTTGCTCTTGTGGCAGATACTGATAGAAGCATCTACAACCAGTTTGCTAATACCGGTATACCTAGACTCATCTTGCTAGATGCAGACAATAATGTGGTTAAAACGATTATTGGCGAAACAGAAAATGCGATAAAAGAAGTCGTTTGGTAGAAGATAAAACAAAGAGGCCGTATCGATAATGACGGCCTCACCACTATTAATGTTAGCATTCAAAATCTCGAGTGAGTTACATAGAACTCAGCCCTTCACTACGGCGGCCATCCTGGATATAGGATTGATAAGACGGCAGCACTACGGTCGCCAAAATCCCCATGATAGCGATCACGATTAACAATTCGATTAAAGTGAAAGCCTGCAGCTTTCTCGTTACGGTTACCATCCCTGAAAGACCTTAACTAAGTTGTGGTTACTAAGTTTTTTTAGCAATATAAATCTGAATAAAACCAATTCAAGATAACATAATTAGGCATTTAACCTAACTGAGTGAAGTTGAAAAAAACTAATAAAAGACAGACACTTGCAGTCAGTTAGGGCGAGACAGAATGAAAGTTATTCAGCAATGTAGTTAGCAGGAATTTAAAGCCTAAATTCAGCACGCGATAAAGGCTTTAACTATGATAAATGAGTCGTGTAACTAAGGTGCCTACTGCCATCAGCATACGTTTTAATGTTATGGCAGTATTAGCTGGCAACGTCACTAACAGAAGCTTGGCAGACTTGCAGTGTTGAGGGTGTCAAGCCATGTAGATGATCGATGAGCTTAAAGCAGAGTTCGATATATTGTACCGCTTGCGCCTTATCCACTTCATAGCCAACTGCATGGGCTACTTTATTGCGCAGTTGTCTTAACTCACTAAATAGCTTTCCCTGTTTAGTGCTGATGAGTTGCTCGGAGATCAATATATTCTCGATATGTTTATAGCGGGTATTTTTATCTAAGCTGATATTGCTGCAGTGGGAGTGAATCAATTTTTCAGCGGCTAAATCAACCAATTCCCAAGCTTCAATTATCGCTGAATTTGGCAGTTGACTCGCCGACATGATGAGTACATTTCGTTTATCAATTTTAAGCTCTGGAAATATCCCTTCAGCTTCTTGGGTTACCGCCTTAAGTTCTTGACCAAACTCCAGCTCTAAATCTTTAAACTTTAACTTTTTCGCCATTGGAATAAGTTTGGATAGCGGCCGCTTAAGGCTAACAACCGCAAATATCAGTACCAGTGGCCAAGCCAACTTATCAATTAGCTCAATAGTAAATTGCATCCAGCTCATTCTTATTTCTTCCCTGTTATTTATACTTCATTGCTACTAGCAATTGCCAAAAATTTAATCAACCTTATTGTAGGTTCTAGTGTTCCAGTCAAACTGGTACTCTACCCCTTGCCACTCGTAAACAGTGTGACCATCTTTTTGGATGACTCTGGCATTTTCCGGCAAATGCGTTAAACCTGTCGCATAGCTCACACTGGTGGTGACTCTTTCTGGTGGTGCAATCACTTTAGGTTCAGCGCGGCGATAACTTGGCTGTTGGTATCGATAAGGATAAATATGTCTATTGCCATAATAGCCCCAACGAGAACCATAGTATCCCCAACCGGGACGATAATAACGCCCTCTATACGGATAAGAGTACCAGCCGTTAGACACGCCGACATTCCAGCGCCAAGGATCATTGAAGCCTGAATTCCAACCACTGCCCCAGCCGACCCCAACACTCACGTTACTGGCAACCAAAAGTGATGATGGCGTAGACAGCTGCGCCAATGCAGAGCTTGAAAACAGCAGTATCAGCACCGTTACTAAGCGAAAACCAAAATTCGTCATGATGATACTCCTCACGCCAATATTACATTAGCGAAACATAAAGCATTGACTTATTTTACGCCTAAATAGCGCTAACGCCAATCTCATTTAACAGCGGATATTAGGAGGAATTAGCAGATATATTCGCTGCTGCTTTTCCAGCATACTGTACATTGCTGAACAGGCGTTTAACGGCCACGTTAATAATGCTATAGTGCGCGCCATATCACAGTTTATAGCGATGAGAATTCCCCTATGAGTTTTAAGGATTTGCGCAGTTTTATAGAGCACCTAGAAAGCAATGGTGAGCTTAAGCGTATTAGTCATCCCGTCGACCCTCATTTGGAAATGACAGAGATAGCCGATCGCGTGTTGCGCTCAAAAGGCCCTGCTCTGTTGTTTGAAAACCCTGTTGGCAATGACATGCCGGTACTAGCGAATCTATTTGGTACGCCAAAACGCGTCGCTATGGCCTTAGGAAAAGAAGATCCTCTCGCCCTTCGCGATGTCGGTGAGCTACTTGCGTTCCTAAAAGAGCCTGAACCGCCACGTGGCTTTAAAGATGCGATCTCAAAGATCCCTATGTTTAAGCAGGCGCTCAACATGCCGCCTAAAACAGTGCGTAACCCTCCATGCCAAGAAGTGATAAAAACCGCGGAAGAGGTCGATCTCACTAAACTGCCAATTCAACATTGCTGGCCAGGTGACGTTGCACCATTAGTGACATGGGGACTCACCATCACTAAAGGCCCACGTCAAAAACGCCAAAATTTAGGGATCTACCGTCAGCAGCTATTGGGTAAAGATAAACTGATTATGCGCTGGCTCGACCATCGCGGCGGCGCATTAGACTTTAAAGATTTTAAAGAGAAACACCCTGGTGAACGCTACCCTGTTGTGGTCGCTCTTGGTTCAGACCCTGTCACCATATTAGGTGCAGTAACCCCTGTGCCTGACTCTATGAGCGAGTATGCCTTTGCAGGCCTTTTGCGTGGTGAGCGCACCGAGGTATGCAAGGCCATAAGCTGTGATTTAGAAGTACCAGCCACCAGCGAAATCATCCTTGAAGGTTATATCGATCCGCAAGAAATGGCAGAAGAGGGTCCATACGGTGACCATACAGGTTACTACAATGAAACCGACTCATTCCCTGTATTTACTGTGACCCATATTACCCATCGAAAGGATGCGATATACCACAGCACCTATACTGGCCGTCCACCTGATGAGCCTGCGATGTTAGGTGTAGCGCTTAACGAAGTGTTTGTGCCGATCCTGCGTAAACAGTACCCAGAGATCATCGATTTCTATCTACCACCAGAAGGCTGTTCATACCGTATGGCGGTGATCTCAATTCGCAAGCAGTATCCTGGTCATGCTAAGCGAGTGATGATGGGGGCCTGGTCGTTCTTACGCCAGTTTATGTACACCAAGTTCATTGTTGTCGTCGACGAAGACGTCAACTGCCGAGATTGGAACGATGTCATCTGGGCCATTACCACCAGAATGGATCCAAAGCGTGACACCGTAATGATAGAAAATACACCTATCGACTATCTCGATTTTGCATCCCCCGTTGCTGGGCTAGGCTCAAAAATGGGCATGGATGCGACTAATAAGTGGGAAGGTGAAACCGATCGCGAATGGGGAACCCCTATTGTTATGGATGAAGCCGTCAAACAAAAAGTCGATGAGATCTGGAGCGATCTAGGAATAGATGACGCACCAACCCTATAACGTACTATTGCTTAAGCAATGTGCAAAAATATGTTGAATAAGCTTCCAAAGAGAAGCTCATCAAGGAATCAAGATGAACACCATTAGCTGTACAATTGAAAAAGTCGCACCGTTTAATGATGCGGTATTTCAGGTTATTTTAAAGCCTAGCGTTGCCTTTGATTTTAAGGCTGGACAATACCTTTGCGTCGTCATGGGTGAAAAAGACAAACGCCCATTCTCAATTGCTTCTGCACCAAACAGCCAAGTGATTGAGCTGCATATAGGTGCCGCAGTTAGCGAAAGCTATCCTATGCAAGTGGTTGAGCGCCTCAAAGATTGCTTAGCCAATAACGGTACTATCGATATTGAAGTTCCTGGTGGCGATGCCCACCTCCGCCATGACAGCGTTCGTCCGCGCCTTTTAATTGCTGGCGGTACGGGCTTCTCGTACATTAAAAGTATTGTTGAGCATCAAATTGCACTTGGCCAGACCGTTGAAACGACTCTTTACTGGGGTTGCCGTACTACTGATGCGATGTACTATCAAGCTATAGCACGTGAATGGCATGACGCCCACCCTTGGCTACACTTTGTGCCAGTTGTCGAAGAGGCGCCTGCTGACTGGAACGGCAAACAAGCAAACTTGCTTGAACAGATTAAAGCTGATTTTGTGAGCCTAAATGGTTATGACATTTATATTGCAGGCCGTTTCGATATGGTTGGCGCAGCAAGAGAAGTGTTCCGCAGTATTGGCGTTGAAGAAGATCACCTCTACGGCGATGCATTTGCCTTTATAAAGTAATACCAATTGCATTAAAAGTTTGACCATTCAGCGGGAATTCAAAACGCTGTAGGCAAGTAGTGGAATTTGAGCTAATAGTTATTCTATATCCAAATCCCGTAGCGAAGCATACAGCGTTTTGCCAATTTGTTTAACCTCATCCGCACTACGTGAGCCCCTCAGTCTTTCCACTTCTGCTTTGCATTGGCTTAAAAGGGAACAACCATTTCTTTACCAATGCGCTTTGAATTGAAAAGACTGAGGGGCTCTGAACTGGCCAAATACTTAATGCAATTGGTATAAGCGCTTGCTGCTATATAAAAAGGGCGCTGATATAGATTATCAGCGCCCTTTTTATTTCTGTTTTGTTTAAATGGCTAAATTCTTACTTGATCATACTTATACCAAGCCACGATACTGCCTAGAACAGGTGTAATCCAAACTGCACTTTTCTCATCAGTATAAACCCGATAAAAATACAGCTCTTCATCGGTAATATCATGCTTTCTGATCGCTCTATAAAAATGCATTGCCGATGGGCTAACAGTCTCAGGTTTAATGAACTCTTTCTGGCTTAGCTTAACTTGGAACACATCCACTGCCATGCCGCTTATTTTCTGCTGGTACTGCTTAAAGGTGCCGCGAACTTTATACTTGATCGGCGTCGTTAAACAGTCTTCATCGGTAATACAGGTTGCCGAATAAAATTGGCCACTATCTTCCCCTTCATAGATCAAAGATAGACTCAGATCTGCGCGGACTAAGAGTTCACCAGCCACAGGAAAATACACATCAGCATGGTAATGATGCTCAGTGATGTCGCCATCACTGCTATCATGAGGAATAATGATTTTGTTGTAACGAATACGCTTCTCAAGTCGTTCTGAAAGCTCAGCAAACTGATTGATGTTTAGCCCTGCGGGGTTAAGATCTATCGCAGCAATATTCATTAAGCCAAGTCCGGAACATTGACCTTTTACAACATCTGGGCAAACTGCCATAGAGTAGTTACGACCATCAGTCGCGGCAAAACCTTCAAAGCCTTTGAAATTATCTAAATGATTACTTTCTGGAGCTAAGTGTTTTTGCCACATCGATTTATGCAGATGCTCGACCTTGTTTTGATAAAATAGCGGTACAATCTCTTTGGTACCACCTATGTTCAATGCTATTTTTTTATCAGCATTCCACAAGCTACTATTCTTAACGCTACGATGATAGTCACTGTTATACCAGCAAAAAAGGATCAGTAGTAACACCAACACAATACCGGCAATTTTAACCATCATTGAAACATCAATGAGTGCTGTTTTTATCGATTCAGCATCATTCACCGCTAACATCTTGATGTGAGATCGTTCTGAGATATGCAGCTCGTAGCCACGGCGAGCAACCGTTTTTAACTGTACTTCTGGATAAGCTTCTAGCTTTTTACGTAAAGTGCTAATGCACTGAGTCAAAGATGTAGCCGCAACAACGCGATCAGGCCAGCCTATCGCGAGCAGCTCCTCCTTTCCACACACACCATCAGCAATGAGTAACTGATGCAAAACCGCAGATTCTGAAAACGTCAAACCGATAGTCGTGTTATTAACACGATCCATCAATTGTTTAGCCTGCTCATCAAGCTCCAGATAAGGAGTAACTTTTAGCAAGATTAACCTCTTAGAATGTCGTCAATTGAGTAGGTCAATTAAACCTGCACATTACAATGGATTATCAATGATAGGAACAATTTTTACTGTGATTGTAACCTCAATTAGCTCGCAACAATTAATAGCTGTATGTCGTTGTTCACAAATTGAAAAATAATTAATACCACGCAAAATTAGCACCCACTAATTTTGCACTATCATGCCATAGTCAAAGTTAGAAAAGGAAACGATTTATAATGGTTTAGCACTAAATGATTTTTGTGAAATGAACAGCAGTATACCAATCCAACAAAACATTATCAGATACATGGCTGTTGCACTCAAATCGATATCAGCGATCATCGATAACGCTGCACCAGTGCTATGATGATCAAGTGTTACCAAGTTAATTGCTCGATAGAGATCAGTTGGGTTAAATGCGATAAGAATATTGAGCAACTGTTTGTCCATAAACCCCACATCAGATACCAATACAGTCAGCAATAATAGATCATAGATAAGTACCAATAAAAACCATACAAACAGCAAACCAGCGACGGCTTTTGCCTTTTCCGTTGCTCGCAGGCTGACGATATAACCGATTAAAATAAACGTCAGTGCCAGTAGATTACTACTCAAAATAAACTTAGCAAATGCCTCCACCACTTGACTGGCTGAATACTCGCTACCCGCAACTAATAACAACCCCGCTGTAAGCCCAAAAGCACAGCTAGTGGTAATAAACATTACCAAGCAGTGGCCTAAAAGTTTGCCCATTAATATCTGGCTGCGACTGACCGGATATGACAGCAGTAACAGTAAAGTCCCTGCCTCCTGTTCACCAACAAAACTATCGTAACTAAGTAAAATTGCCGCCAAAGGAATAATAAATACGGCAGTTGTCGAAAGACTCGACATTAAATTAGCCAAGGGAGGCAATGCCAACTCACCGGTGACCGCGCTTCCTGCAAAGGTAACTGACAGAGATAGCATCATGAACATGCCTCCCATAAACAGTATCCAACGATTCCGTAAACTGTCACGTAGCTCTTTACTGGCGATAACCCAAACTGGCGATGTTAACTGCATACTATTCATAGTGGACTCTGACTCACCGTTGGACGAAGGAGTTGCTGTAGCGATTGTCGCCAGCCTTTCTGTGTTGTAGCCACTTTACTTTGTTCAATTCTATCCGGTTGCTGCAACATACAATGATGGTAAATAGACTCTAAACTCGGCTCGATAACGCTAAAATCACTGCACTGTTTCTGCTGTACCAAGTATTCCACTACAGCGCTGCGCTCAGCACTATCAACCAGTAGTTTTTGCCCTTGGCTAAACGAGGCCAAATAACTGTCACGCTGCACCGTACCTGCAAAATCAGCGAGCTTTATTTGGCTTTTCAAGCCACTCGTTTGACGTAACTCATTAAGGGTGCCACAGCCCACCCGGCGACCTTGAGCCAGTAGTAAAGCACTATCAAGATGCTTCTCTACTATCGACAGTTCATGAGTGCAGACAATCACGGCGCAGCCCTGCTGCTTGAGAGAATCTATTTTCTGATAAAGAAACTGCGACGCTTGTGGGTCAAGCCCTACCGTTGGCTCATCAAGTAACAGAATATCGGGATGCGATAAAATTGCCTGGGCAACGCCCAAGCGTTGCTTCATCCCTTTTGAGTAGGTTTTTAATGGTTTGTGCTGCGCATAACCGAGCTCAAACTCTTCAATTAATTGCATTACTCGTGTGACATTAATGCCTTTTAGCGCGGCAAAATAGCGCAATACTTCAAGGCCGGTCAACTTGTCATAAAAACTGACATCTTCAGGTAAATACCCCAAATTGATATTCGACTGACCGTGTTCCTTGAAAATGGTTAACTTGCCGGAAGTAGGCTTTACCAGCCCCAGAATCAGCTTGATTAGACTCGATTTCCCTGCACCATTGTGGCCAAGTAACGCAAGGGTTTGCCCCTGAAAAATATCAATATTGATATCTTGCAATGCTTCGAAGTCACCAAAGCGTAAACCGACATGTTCAACCCTTACAACGGGTTTTCCGCAAAGGGGATTGAGGTTAGTGTTCATAAACGAGCTCGCTGGCAGAAGTTGTCAACTCGACTGCTTGATTAATCTGAGTGGGTTGCATCAAAGGGAAATCATCTTTTATACCCGTAGCGGTAAATATCGTCATTTGCGATTCGACCCAACGTAATAATGACACTACGGGGCTATTCATCAAAAACTTGGCTTCTGGGTAGCGCCAGAATAATTTGTCCATCGAGTCATTGGGTTGATAGCTCTGCTCACCGATCCCATCTTGAGTATGATCCCAGCCCATATAACTGCTCCAATAGTTACCACGCCCCTGTTGGCTCCACTGCAGCAGTTCATCGCCAACATACTTTACTTGGGTAAGGTTATTGATAAAGTTATTCTCATAAATACGATTCTTCTCTCCACCCATAGCCATCGCAATACCGATATCACTCAAGGCAAACTCATTACCACGAATTTCATTATCTAACGCGCCATAAATAAACATTGCTCTGCCTTGATTACCTAACGCTTCCTGACCTTGAGGATTATGCACATTACGCAGTACATTGAACTCAATACGCGCACCGTTGGTGATATTAAGTAGCACCCCATACTCAGTGGCATTTTCTGCTCGGTTATGATGTAAATACACAAATTTTGAGCTCATGACCGCATAACCGCCGCTGACGTTTTCACTATGATTGCCATAAGCTTCATCATGTTCGCTATACATGTAATGAATACCGTATTGCTGATGATAAAAATGGTTATTTGTCACTAAGCTGCCTTTGCTCGATTCGATATAAACGCCATCTCTAACATGTTCAATACGGTTAAAATCAACCATTGCTTGCTGCACTCGATTCAAATGAATACCATCCCCCCGATCAAGCACATGTAGCTGGGGATTACCGTGAATTTGGTTGTAACCTATCGAGAGTTGCTGGCTATGATCTGCGCGGATCCCAAAACCGTCGCCTTGCAGATTATTGTGCATTATCTTGATATTGCTGCTGTGATCCATGACTAAAATACCCGCATCACGCTCATACAGGTCGTCGCCCCAGCTCTCAATTCTAAGACCTTCAATAATGACATCATTAGCACTAACTTTTATTGCACTGCCCAGCCCCTTAGCATCAATAACAGCACCATTTTGGCCTTTAATTATTAGCGCTTTGCTTATTTCAAAATTTCCCTGATAACGGCCAGCATTTAAAATAATGGTGTCGCCACTACCAGCTTGAGTTAATTGATGCTGTAGGTCCTGGCTATTATTAACTGTCCATATCGCAGCCATCGAGTTACTGCTTAGCATTGCATTTGCAATCAACAGAATAGAAACTGGGATAACAGCCAATTTAGTCATAGCACCTAACCTAATTCTGCTCACTCACCCGCGAGCAACTTGGTATCTATTTGATCATAACTGAGCACAATGCCGCCTAACTCTTCGGCAAATTTTAGCGCTGCCTCCTTAGTACCAAAGCTGGCCACTGCAGGCCCCATAACCGCTTTCATGCTGCTGCCGTAGACATACCATGCTGTTTTAGCATCAATAAAAGCACTATCTTGTGGATCAGCCCAGTCAGTTTTTGCCATGTCATGCACAAACAATTCAGTTACCTGACGCTTGTTTTCACTTTGCAATACAAAATTGAACATATCGCGAGTCGAGCAAAACTTTGGAGTTACCAGCTGACCTTTCAAATGAACCTGTCCTTTAGGGCCAGGGTATTTCTTAATCATCATGCCGCACATATGACAACGGTCATGGTCATGAATAACAGGTGCTTCTAAAACCACGTTATCCTCGGCACCTTGACTACAAGCAAATAACAAAGGCAGTAGTAGCAAGCACAAGAATTTTTTCATCAATAACCTCAATTTCTCTTTTACAATATCTAGCTAACTTTCGGTACAACACCCAATTGCAACCCTGCAGGGGCGGCGCAATTGGGGTTGACCTACTCGCATCAGTCAAACGAACTTTGAACATTAAATGGCAAAGTTTTGTCCCGCGTACAAGATGAACAAACGCAAACACATCATGCCAGTCACAGCACAAACACCCGAAGCGTAAAACGCCTTAGCTGAATGGCTAAACGACTTACTGGTCGCAAAATTCAGTAGCAGAGGACCGGCAAAACCAACTCCAATCACACCAAACCAGAACACATTAGCCCACTCGCCAGTATGGAACGCGGCGAACGCACTTTGTGCACCCGCATTGCCCGTCATCAGCGAGGTAACAATCATGAAAATGAACATGGCTTCAGCAAACATAATTGGCCATTCAGCACCATGTAACAGCTTCATATCTTGGCTATGCAGATCTTCTTTAAAGAATGAAACCGCTAACATTTTTGCCGATGCTGCACCGGCAGAGATCCCTGACGCAATAAATAGCGCCGGTAATACCGAGGTATTGATAATCGGGAAACGGATAAGCGCTGAGATAAGGAAACCTGTATAAGCACACACAGATAACGCCAAAATCAGCACTAACACTTCCATTGGCTTACGCACTGTTTTTAGCTTTTCAATGATTGGCATTAACGCTTTTAGCGCTGGAATAGCACGTAGCTCATCTTCCAATGCTAATAGTGCAATAATTGCTGTTAGCGGAATATAAGCCGTCAACGCAATCACACCAATAGACATGACAGAGTTGAGGTTGTAGTAGACTAGAATTCGCCAGAAAAACAGCGGATTAGTTAGGTCTAATACCAAACACAACATGCCTAAGCTGATGGTAACAAACGAGATTATCGCCGCAGCTTTATAAAAGGCTGTATTCTCAGTCTGTTTTTTGTAAAAACGGATAAATATCGCAGTGGCTAGCGCACCACCGGAAATCCCCGCAAAAAACAGATAAACCGCAATCGGCCAAGGCCAAGCAATGCCTTGAGACAAGCCCATGGTAAAATCAATAGTTCCATCCATTGCTACACCCCTAACTTAACAATTGGTATGTATCGCAAGCTAGGTTCGGTACCAAACCCAGGCTTGATCCGCACTGAATCCTTCACTCTTAATAACTTGCTGACATAAGAGGTAGGATCATTGGCATCACCAAAGATCAATGCGTCATAACGACACTGCTGTACACAAGCCGGAAGCTCACCCTTCGACAACTTAGTGTTTAAACAGAAATCACAGTTATCAGCGACATCAGTCTCTTTGTTGATGAAACGTGCATCATAGGGACATGCGCCAATACAGTACTTACAACCAGCACATTTAGATGCATCCATCGTGACAATACCCGTCTTCTCATCACGATGAGCAGCGCCCGTTGGGCAGACAGTGACACAAGGAGCGTTCTTACATTGCTGGCACGAAACACGTACATATTTGCGTTCACAGTCGCAGTTCTTCTTACCGCAGTGAGGACAAGTTTCACCTGCTACGCCACCTGATTGCTGCTCCATAATCATCCGTGATTTACCATCAGGAAGATTATTGGTAACGTTACAAGCGTCCTTACACTCGCCACAACCGGTGCACTTATTTTGATCAAACACCATTACATAATGGGGTTTATTTGCATCTGACTCCTCTTCGATAGAACTGCACCCTAAGGGCGCTATTATCAAAGAGCTGGCTCCTAAGCATTTAAGGAACCTCCGTCTCTCTATATTTTCACTCACAGCATCCTCCATCTATCAGCTATCTTGCTGACCTATTTTTTATTGGTGTGACTTTACTCAGATGCAGTCACTGAACGATTAGCTATTTTTTGCTCGGTTTTTAAAATTGCATTATTAATTGAAGCTCGATTAAAGCGTTGACTTTGACTGCGTAGCAGTAACTGCCAGTGAGTAATTGCAGTTTCATACTCTTGATTAAGGTATGCATCGGTAGCAATAAGTAACTGAGATTGAAACTCAAATTCGTCCAGTGCTAACGCTCTAGCCAGCACTAATTTGGTTTCGATACTCATCTCACGGTTGTCGCGGTAGTACATAGCAGTAGCTTTCATCCCTAACGTGTTAGCGTCATCACCAGTAATGGCAAGTAGGTCATTTAGGGTCGACACAGATTGGGCATATAAGCCGCCCTCTGCGTACGATTGAGCTAAAGTTAATAATGCAATTTCATTGTTAGGTTGCTCATTTACTTTTCGTGCGTTCTTATTGATATCTGCGGCGATCAGATAATCAATGTTCTCGTCAATGACTCCTTTATCCCATTCACTAAATCGCCCTATCTGGCTGTAAACCATCAAGGGAATAATTAACATCACTAAAGAGATTGCTGCTGGTACCGCTCCGTTAAAAGCTCGTCCCTTAGCAGTTGACGCAGCCTCCTGGCTCGCTAGCGCAGTACGTTTGAGATGATGAGCTTGAAGGTGATGGCCCCAAACACACGCAATAACGCTAACCAGACAAAAACCAATACCAACAGCAAGACTACTCATAGTGACTCTCTAATTTGTTTTAACTTATTGGATGCGTGGCGACTAATGTCCGCTACCCGACCCCATCATGCCACCCATGCCCATGCCGCTAAGACCCATGCCGTGCGCGTTCTCTCCTGGCGCTTCAACTTTAACCAGCTCAACTTCGAACACTAAGGTCGAGCTCGGAGGAATAATGCCTACCTGCTTTGTGCTATAGGCAAGCTCTGATGGGATGGTGAATTTATAGGTCGCTCCTTCATTCATCAGCGGGATCCCTTCCTGCCAGCCCTCAATAACACTCATGAGTGCAAAGCGGTTTGGTTCGTCACGCGCATAAGAGTTGTCAAACTCAGTACCGTCTATCAGGTAACCTTTGTAGTGCACAGTAACCACGTCTTCAGGGTTAGGTTTACGCCCCTCTCCTTCTGCAACGACTTGATACTGCAAACCAGAATCGGTAACGATGACACCGTCTTGTTTCTTGTGATTGGCGAGGTAACTACTGCCTGCGGTCATGTTTTCTAATGCGATGCGCTCATTAGCCGCTTCTTTAGCAGCATTTAATTGCTCTGCGCGTTGATTCAGATAAGTTAAAATCTCTTCATCTGAATATTGTGATTTGTTTTTAAGGGCATCAACCACCCCTTCAATCACTCGCTCAACATCCACTTCGGCACCCAGCTCTGTTTGAGAGTAGATCTGACTAGAAAGATACTTGCCTAAAGAGGCGCCAATACTGTATGACTCTTTTTGAACCTCAGTATTGAGTGGTGTATTTGCCATGCTGCTTGCAGAAATAAACAGTGAAAGACCTGCTACAACAGCTAGTGAAGTTTTAGTAATTTTTGTCATTTTTATCATCTCATTTAGGAAAATTAATATTCACGAAATTGATTGCCAAAGATCCATCTTCTATGGTTTTTCAATCACTCGGTTTGATAGTCGCCAGCCATATATCCCATCTGGCATCTGCTTCACATCGGTATAACCCATTTTCATTACCGCCCTGGCAGCAATCTCACTGGCGTTACAGATACGGTTGGCGCAGTAAAAAACCATCGGTGTGTCTTTCTTTTCAGGTAGTAGCGTTCTCCAATCTTGAATGTTGAAATAGATAGCGCCGGGAATGTATCCCTCAGCCCATAACTCCAAAGTGTTAACATCAAAGAAAGTCACTCCACCTTGCTCTAATAACATCTCAGCTTCGCGCATGGTGATAGTATTGAGTTGATGCTCATATCTTGGTGCTGGTGCCATTTCGCTACCGCCACCTGCTAAGCAGTTTGCCGAACTTGCGACTAATGTCAGTGTTACCAGTATTTGACCAAGTGCTTTTTTCATCTCGTTCCTCTCTTAATACCTCGACACCTTCTGGTACTTAGTTCAGTGTCGAGGTCATTAAAGGCTTATCGCTTATTTAGCTTTGTAACCTGAACCATCAAGGATGTTCTGCGCTTGAGTAACATAAGTTAGCGCGGCATCTAGACGTTTCTGGCTGTAACGGAAACCGTGTACCCCCCAAGAACCATCTTTCTTGATTAGCTCAACAGCCTGTTGCGCCTTCTCAGCAAGAAGTAGCACTTGAGTCTTGTCTTCCGTAGGAAGCTTGGTCACTTCAAGTAGTTGGTCAATACGCACTAACGCTTGCTCAACTTGGCCATATACTTCTTTGATAGGTGTCTGCCATTTCATTACTTCGCCGTAGATTTCCATTTGGTCTTCATAGTGCAGGCCTGTTTCAAGTTCTGATTGGAACTGGCTATGACAACCTTTGTTTTCTACTACGTCATGATCTGAAATCGCTGTACGTGCACAAGACCACATTAAGTCAAGGTAAGTACGACCGTCTTCGTTCTTAGCAACAGTCCAACCTTTGCCAGCATCAGGACCTTGAGTACGAGGCTCACCTTCTGGTGGATTCAGTGTCTTACGAACTGGGTCGACGTCAATCTTCCACATGTGAGACTTACGAACCGCATCAAAACCAGCTTGGTCAGGGAACTGCATCGCCTTGAAGTTTTCACAGCTACCCATATTAGGCATGTGACAGCTTTGACAAGTTTGTTCACTGTGAGTCTTAGTATTTTCAGCAATCAAAGTCTGAGCTTCGTGACAGTCTTTACAGTCTTTTTTCAGTTTCGGCTTAGTGATACCAGACATCCAATCACCGTCAGTCACCTCATGTGGATCATGACAAGTTGTACAACGCATGCCTTTTTCGTAATGCTTTGAGCCGAACATCTGTGAACCTTCGGTACCACAAGATGGACATAGAGACTTCATCTTCACGCCGAACGCTAACTCAGGCTTACCTTTTTCAGCAGCACTTTCAGTCATTGTTGGGTCGTATTGGAAGCGTTGATGACAACGTTCACAGTTAGACTGCATGCCACCAGTACCGCCATCTAAGTGACCACCAGCGCCATGACACTCTTCACAAGCAATACCTTTAGAAATGGTATGTTCTTGCAGCTTTTTAGGGTCGCCCAAGGCGTCAAAGAACTCTTGCTTGTCTTGGAAGTCAAATTTGAAGGTATGACAAATTTCACAGTAAGACGATGCAGGCTGGAACAGCATCTCTTTACGGTATTTAGCACCGTAAGAGCTCATGCCTTTTTGATGAGAGCCAGAATCACCGAAGTCAGCCACTGTGAGTGGAAACTCTGGAATGACGTCGTTAATTTTCTTCGCCATATCGTCGGTTAACCACTCAGCCCAACCGCGGGAGAACTGGTTAGCACCTGCCACCATTTTACCGCTGCCATCACGCAGCAAGCCGCCTTCAATGTGGTAAGTACCGCGTACTAGCCAAGCATCAATGAAACCGTATTTAGTACGTGGAGTACCGACTGTGGCGTAGATCATGTCCGGGGTGATACCGTCTGGCAAAATAGAGGTATCTTTGGTGCCATACATGGTTTTTTCGATATCGTTATCCACTTCTGGATGTTCACCAGGGAAACGAATTGTTTTTGCATGACGTGAACGTTTCCACTTCTCATATTGAGCGGCATGACATTCAGCACATTTTTCTGGACCAACAAAATTGTTAGGGTAATCAAGAATTGATTTTGCCCCTAAACGGTATTGAATGGAGCGAGGTTTTCCATCTATTTTGCTATATTTCGGGCTATGTCCAGTATCAAAATACTCTTCACCACGGTCACTAATGTGGTAATCACCCACTAAGTTACCTGACTCTTGATATTTAAATACAGGATGGTTTTCGAATAGAAAATCGAAAAGTTCCGCCTCCTGGACAACGTAGTCTTGCAGAGTTTTAACACCGTTAACTTTCTCTGTGCCCTGGTAATCAGCAATCATCTCTTTAGCTGTCTTGCCCATTTCTGGTACGCTGTTGTATTTACCGCCAGCAGCGTTCACATTAGCAATGGCACCAAAACAAAACAGCACGCTTAATGCTACCTTGTGTTTCCATCGTCTCATCATTCACTCCTACTTATCATCAGTTTTATTCTTTGAATTTTGTTGGTACTTTTAACGCATCATATTTAATTTATACTTTACTCAACCTATAAATAGCTTCACCGATTTGCTATTTATCCAGCTAAGCCTGCCGTAATAAATCAAACATGTTTTACAAAACCTAACCGTTCACCGAACGACTTAAACAACTGAGCAACTGCTATTCTCCTGATTATTAATAGAAAAAACATGCGCTAGAGCACATAAAAAAACGCATTAGTTGTGATTAGTTGTAAAAGACTTTTAATCCTTTAATAACAACAAGATATGACTTCATGGTGATAAGTTTTCATGAGTTAAAACAGTAATTTTTAGATCTAAAAAATGCTGAAGAACACAATTTACATATTAAAAGTTGTAGTCGCCTGTTTGGCGGTTATAGAGTTTGAGGTGCCTCTCATTAATCCATGTTTTTGTACCTTAGGATAAGAACAAGTCAATAAAACGCTTAATTTAAAAATAGAAAAACATATTTATATATGCACAACAAATGAACACAAACAATTAAAACTGAGCAGAATGTATTTATTTCACTGCTTAAAATTAATAAATAGGCGCAGACATGATCCCAGAGATAGGCTTAATATTATTAATAATATCTTCTTCGTTATCACTTATATTATCCGTTGTAACTGTTACGGGTATTAAGTTAGATAGTGAATACCTATTAAGTTACACCAAGCCATTAGCAACATTGATGTGCTTTACTTTAATAACTGCAATAGCAGTACTCGCCTATTGTTTTTTAGTTAATGATTTTTCTGTCGCCTATGTCGCCAATAACTCAAACACTCAACTAGCTACCTTATATAAGGTAGCTGCTGTTTGGGGCTCGCATGAAGGCTCAATGCTTTTCTGGGTAGTATCGATAGCGGTTTGGACAGCCTTTATTATTAACCGTGCTCCCAAGACCGAACAACATTTCCACCATAAGCTTGTTGCCGTTGCCGCTTTACTGATATTTGGGTTTTGCCTATTTTTGCTTTTTACCTCTAGTCCTTTTACGCGGTTACTGCCTGATATCCCAATTGAAGGCAGAGATCTCAACCCTATACTGCAAGACATTGGACTTATTATTCATCCGCCCTTGCTGTTTCTTGGCTATGTGGGATTAACCATCTGCTTTGCTGGTGCTATTGCCGCTTTACTGTCTGGTGGTCTTAGTCAGCAATATGCTCGCTACCTCCAGCCTTGGGCGGTTCTCGCTTGGGTATTTTTGACTGGTGGTAATGCTTTTGGTTCTTGGTGGGCTTACAACGAACTGGGTTGGGGTGGATGGTGGTTCTGGGATCCTGTAGAGAATGCCTCTTTTATCCCTTGGTTAGTGGCAACAGCCATGGTGCACTCTATATTACTG
This sequence comes from Shewanella kaireitica, assembly GCF_023284045.1. Lineage (GTDB taxonomy): Bacteria > Pseudomonadota > Gammaproteobacteria > Enterobacterales > Shewanellaceae > Shewanella > Shewanella kaireitica. The sequence goes on along the minus strand of NZ_JAKIKQ010000005.1, from coordinate 202,447 downwards.
ACAGCCAAACGCGGAATACTAGGTTCCTGCAGTATTTTTCTCGCCATACTGGCATTCTCATTGAGCTTACTCGGGAGCTTCTTAGTCCGTTCAGGTGTGGTGCAATCAGTACATGCTTTTGCCTCCGATCCAACCCGAGGTTTGTCAATACTCATCCTATTGATTGTATTTTCAGGCTCTGCATTAGCGTTGTTTGCCCAGCGAGTAAAAATAAAATCAGCACCGCTTGGCTTCTCACTATTATCCAAAGAAAGTTCAATTCTATTTGGTAATATGCTGTTGGTGGTTGCGGCAATATCAGTGCTACTCGGCACCTGCTACCCACTCATTTTTGAAGTCATTACCGGTCAAACTATTTCAGTGGGAGCGCCCTACTTCAACAGTATCTTTGTACCTATTGCTGCGCTTATATTTTTACTCATGGGCTTTGCACCACTACTAAAATGGCAATCAAGCAACAAACTAAAAGTGGCGCTAATATTAGCAGCGATATGTTTGACTATGGCGCTAATAGCTACCCTAATGATGCAAGCTCTATTTAATATTTGGTTGTTAATAGGCCTGTTCTCTGCGTTATGGATCATGAGTGCCACAGGGCTTGCGGTCGTGCAACGGGTCGCTTTTAGAAAATATGAAGTAAACAATGGTAGCTGCGGCTCCTCAATACGCTTTTACGCCATGTGTATTGCGCATTTGGGCGTTGCAGTGTCAGTTCTGGGCGCCACTTTGGTATCAAACTTTGAAACAGAAGAGCTACTTCGGATGGGGCCTGGCCAAGGAAAAACACTAAGTGGCTACAGCTTTATCTATGAAGAGACTCAAGCAGTAGAGCATCGCAGCTACAGTGCGATTCAAGCACAGATCAGAGTGGTAGATAGCCAAGATAATTTCGTCACCTACCTCTACCCTCAAAGGCAAACCTTTAAAACCAATGGGATGCAAATGTCAGCGGCAGGTATTCGCAGCGGTTTATTTGGCGATCTCTATGTTTCAATGGGGCAGAAACTGACTGACAATAACCATCTTAATGACAACGAATACCTCATCCGAATAAGCTATAAACCACTAGTAAACTGGATATGGCTAGGTGCGCTGCTAATGATGCTTGGTGGATTAAGTACCATGTTTCTTACCAAGCGTAGTTTGGTTAATTCCGCTGTAAAGTCCCGCCAGCATCAGGAGCTTTGTAATGAAACTGCCTAGCGACTCACTCAATAATATGATTGCAGTAAAGCTCTTCACAACTGCCGTGTTAGGGTTGCTGCAGCTATTTATCTGTATCACTGTATTTGCTCAAGAACATAGTGCACCAACCCACTACAACGAACAACAAAAGCAGATCATCGGCTTTGAAATAGCTAGAGAACTGCGCTGCCCGATGGCGGTCAATCAAAACCTGTTCGACTCGCAAAGCCAGATCGCCAGTGAACTGAAAGGGCAGATATTTTTAATGTTAGAGGAGGGGCAATCTAAAGCGGCCATTATCGACTTTATGGTTGCCCGCTATGGCGACAAGATCCGCTATATGCCGTCGCTAAATAGCAATACCGCTGTACTTTGGCTATTGCCACTAGGCCTAGTAATTATAGTGCTTATAGGCGGATTCATTTTTATTCAACCAACACTTATTGTTTCGAAAAATACTCAGGATACTTCACATGACTAAGTCACTTATGCATAAAGGCTTTAATGCCAAACAGCGACTACTCTCCTCTGTGGCTTTTATCAGCCTTAGTTTAGGTCTGGTTTTTTCTACGCAGGCATCGGTTCCTACCAATAAAGTTTACGATACCGGCGAGCCAATTGAAAAACCGATGATCATGTCTCGATTTGTCGAGATGAGTGCAGCAAGACAGGTGCCCGATGTTAGCTTTAGTGATACCAAAGGAGACGCTGTAAACCTCAAACAATTTGATGGCAAAGTGGTACTTGTGAGCCTGTGGGCGACTTGGTGCGCCCCCTGTATTAAAGAGATCCCACAGATGGAAGCAATTCGTCAAACCAACATCAATAACGACCTTGTTGTGCTGCCGATATCGATTGATGAAGAGAGCGATAAAGTGGCGGCATTCCTAGAACGGCACGACCTTAGTTACTACCAAACTTGGCTAGACCCTGAAATGAACATCGGCCAGGTGATGCCGGCTGATATCGTACCTGCCACTTATGTATTTGACGGTTCAGGCAACCTGATTGGCTTTTTACGTGGCTACCTCGACTGGGGTGATAAAGATGTCCAGCCCTACTTAGAAAAGCTCATCGACAAATACGCTAAACGTTAATCCTTTCCTCGCTATGCTCTAGCTCAACATATCTATAGAGCAGCCCTGTTGGTGTAAACTAACAGGGCTTTTTTTGTTGATCACCTCAGAAAAACCCGAAAAACAGATGGTGAAGCACTCAGTAAATCTTGGTGAAGTTTGGTGAAAGCGGTTGTCAGTTGGTGAAACATGGGTAAAGTAAACATTTAGTATAGGCTCAAGCGGCTAAGGCAGATGCTAAGACTCACTGCATTCAAGTGGTAAATATGCAGCAGATATCATTTACCAAGATAAGCTCAACCATTGGGCACGCTATAGGATGGCACTATCAATTATCACTACCAATTTGCTGACTTTAAGTTAGACACCCAACTTGGAACGCTTGTTCGCAATGACGCCGAAGAACTTAAACTGCCTTGGTTAAGCTATCAGCTACTTTGTACGCTTTTAAAGGCAGCTCCTGCAATATTGAGCCAACAACAACTGGTCGAAAAGGTCTGGCCCGATACAGTAGTAGGCAATGAAACATTAAAGCAACGGATAAAGCTACTCAGACGAGCATTAGGAGATAATGCCTCACAGCCTAAATATATCGAAGCGATCAGAGGCCGTGGTTACCGCATGATCGGCGAGATAAAGAAAACGCCGATTGCCGACTCCTCTTTAGGCGTAAAATTAAGCTTAGCCAATGATAGCTATGTTAGCCCTAATGCTGGCCAAGGGTATCCCTTATTCTGGAAGGCCACCTCACTGGGGCTTGCTACTATTGTGGTACTGTTTGCCTGCATCGCCCTGCTTATCTCCTCTAGCCATAATATTCCCAAATCGGTCAGCGAGACCATGGCAGAACAACAAGCCCAAGGCTTTGATAATGAACTGTATCGTAAAGCCCTAGATTACTATCATCGCTATCGACAAGCAGATAACTTAAATGCTATCAAACTGTTCAAATCCGCTATAGAGATCAATCCTAATATGGCCAAAGCTTATGCTGGTTTATCAGATGCCTACAGCCAAGGGGTATTTCAGTTTGGTGGTGACGATCATTGGCAACAGTTAGCCATAGATGCCGCCTATAAAGCGATAGCACTCGATCCCAATTTGGCTCAAGCTTATAAAGCGCTAGGACTGGCTTACTATAATAGGGGCTGGTTAACCAAAGCTGCCAATGCCAACCTAAAAGCGCTGCAAAAGCAAAGCGATTTTAGCGAAGCCATGTCGAACTTAGGTTTTATTTATCGTGAAATGGGGCAGTTACAACGTGCGTTGTATTGGAACAATAAGGCACTCGATAGAGATAACACTAACAGTGTCAGCATGGTTCACAAGGCACAAACCTTACTCGCACTCACTCAATACTCACAAGCTCGAGAATGGCTCGACAAGGCACTGTTGCTGCAACCTGATTCAGTGCTTGGCAACACCACGCTTGGGCTTTGGCTGCTGCAACAGGGGCAATTAACTGCGGTGCAAAGTCACTTTAGCCAGTTGCTATTGTCACAACCACAGCAGTTCCAATATCACTACGCTCTAGCGCAAAGCTATCTCTATCAACAGCAATTTGAACTGGCCGCTAAAACGATTGCCCCATACATTAACAGCAGCAACAACCATACTCGCCAACATGCCAAATTGCTGCTTTATCTAAGCCAGCAAGATCTCGCCGCCCCCTCACTGATTGAGCAATACAAACTCCGGCTCACTAACGGCTCAGACAGAGCAGAAGACAGCTTGTCATTGGCGCTTATTTACGCCCATCAACAACAGACTGATAATAGCTTGCGCTACCTGATCCAGGCGATTAATCAGGGCTTACTTAGCAGCGAATTATTACTACTTCACCCAAGCTTTGATTACCTGCACAATCAACATAGCTTCCAAGTGTTGATCACCGAGATGAACAACCAAAGACAGTGGCAAATAGACAACTAAATCATCATAAAAAAGGCCGAGTATTTTAAAATACTCAGCCTTATCTGACAGTCAAAATAGTTACGCGATGGCCTCTTCCAATTCAGGCTCTAAACGCTCAATTTTAAAATCATAATGAGCATAAGCGGCGCTAATAAACGGGCAAACTAAGTTAAAAAATGCGTAAGGCAGATAGGCGATCGTCGCAACGCCAAGGGTGCTCGCCATGTAGGCGCCACAAGTATTCCAAGGGATCAGTGGGCTGGTAATAGTGGCTGAATCTTCCAATGCCCGACTCAGATTCACTGGTGCCAAACCACGCTTGGCGTACTCTACTTTTAGCATACGTCCCGGCAATACGATGGCAATAAACTGATCGGCGGTGATTAAGTTAGCGCCAATACAGCTGGCTAAGGTGGTAATAATTAGGCTACCACTTGATTTAACCCCAACTAAAATGCCCTGCAGTATCCGTTTAAGTAGGCCTGTCACTTCCATGATGCCACCGAACGTCATTGCGCATAAGATCAGCCACACCGTATTAATCATACTGCTCATACCGCCGCGGCTTAATAAACTATCCAGTACTTCATCACCAGTGTTAGCGCTATAGCCGTTAAACATGGCTATCCAAATGCCTTTCACCAATGCAACCACAGGTAATAGCGTGTCATCTTGTGCCAGTGCAACCACCCCATCAAACTGAAAGATTGCAGCGCAGATAGCACCAGCAATAGTGCCAATAATTACCGTTGGAAACGCCGGCATTCTCTTATATGCGAGGAACAATACCACCAACAATGGTAATAACAGATGTAAGCCCGGTGCAAACTGGGCTTCTATCAAGGACAAGGTGGTTTCAAAGTTGCTGCTGTTGGTCGTCGCTTCACTGTTTAAACCAATAAACAAAAAGATAATCAGCGCAATAATAATACTCGGTACGGTAGTCCACACCATATGGCGTATATGAGAGAAAATATCAGTGCCCGCCACCGCAGGAGCTAAGTTGGTGGTATCTGACATTGGTGACATTTTGTCACCAAAGTAAGCGCCACTGATAATGGCACCGGCAGTAATTTCAACACTGAGCCCCATGGCTGATGCCACGCCCACTAATGCAATACCTAAGGTGCCCGCAACAGTCCAAGAGCTGCCGATACTGATGGCAACCACGGCACATAATAGGCAGCAAGCCGCATAGAAATATTCAGGATTGAGGATCAACATGCCGTAGTAGATCATCGTCGGCACTGTACCAGCTAAAATCCAGGTACCAATTAGCGAGCCAACCGTAAACAGGATCAGTAAAGCACCGGTTGCCACGCCAATACTGCGTACAATCCCCTTCTCCATCTCGTTCCAGCTATAACCGTTTTTCCAGCCGATCACCAAAGCAATACACGCCGCCATGATCAATGCTATCTGGTTGGCACCATAAGAGCTATCAGATGAGAATAGGTACACCGCAGCGGTCAACATGATCACCAGCGCGATGATAGGCACCAGTGCATCGAATAACGAAGGTAACCTGTGTTGCGGCTTTTCTTCTGTAGGGGACGGACTCGGGTCATTATTTGAGGTCATACAACATCCTTTTATTATTGTTATCTTTTGCTATGTTATATCGCCTCTAAGACGGGCAACTGATTTAGCAAGCCGACAATCCTTACATAAATGCAACATCAGCGTCCAGCCAACTAGCTTCAGCCCCCCTTTCAACAATACCTACGTCCGCTGCAGAACAGACTAACCATTCAATCTAGCCACGCCGTGACAACTTATTATGCAAAAAATATAGCTTTTAAAGCTGGCAGACATATTTACAAAATAATTTCTCGAAACAGAAAAAAGTGGCTCAAGTTAAAAATTATCCTAACAAACCTGTATCTTCTTTCATTGTGCGGACAATTATTTTATGGTGAGCTGCATCATTCAGAAAAAGTGCTGCCGCAATGCAAGTGTTTAATATCAGTCGCCTTACGACCGAAAAAGGCATCTTTAGAATCGCTGGCAGCTCAGCCGTGAACATGCCAAATGGTGCGGTTCAGCCCACAATTCACATCACCTCATTAGAGATTATGAGCACCGATGGCTGGCAAGCATTAGATATCAGCGCAGATTCACTGCAGCCACTACTCAATGAGCTGACCTCTCCGGTTATTGAGCACTTAAAAATAGAGAGCTAAATGATGTCAAAAGCACATAACAAATTTGTAGTCAGCAGCATAAGTAAACCTGCAACAGCCGCATGTCTGTTTGTTGCCATGTTATTGGTTACGCCAGCCTTAACGGGATGCAGTGTGCAACAAACTCAATCCGTTGCAGAACCTTTCATTACAGGTGCAGACAGGGCACGTGAAGCGAGAGAAGAGCAAGATGCACACAATATTAATGGCCAGCAAAGCACCAATAAAGATGTTGAAGTGGGTATTTTAACCACTATCATGGCATTTCTTTTTTCAGGCCTTAACGAGGATTAACTGACTCATTCCAAGACCTTAAAATAACAACATAGGCTTGAGTCCACTCACTCATAGACCAAGCTTTCATTTTTAAGCTCATTTCTTTACTATGGCGTCAATTTTTGAATATTAGCGCCAAGGGCAATACCAATGAAACTATCTGCTTTAGATCAACCACTCTACGACCACCTTTACCGTGATATTAGAGAGTTTCGGGCAACCTTTGATTTGCCGATTGAAGATGAATCAACACTGGATGATAAAGCCGATACTCTGCACACCTCCCTTGCTATCGAAGAGCTAACAGAGCTTGCAGAAGCCGACAGCCGAGTGGAACAAGCTGACGCGATTGTCGACTCCGTTTATGTCTTAATGGGGCGTTTAGTGCATTTAGGTGCAACTCAATTGACTGATCGTGTTGAGATCAGCTATGTGATAGATCTACTTTTACATGTGGCTAAAAACCGTGAAATCGACTTTGTGACTTGCTGGGATGAAGTGCACTCAAGCAACATGAGCAAAGTGTGTCGCAACGAGCAAGAGCTAGCAGAGACAGTTGCTTTTTACGCTGAGCAAGGCGTAGAGATTGTTGGTAGCACAAAAGGTGATTTCATTATCGCTAAATGCGCTAAAGATGTTGATATGGCGGGTAAGATTGTTCGCCAAGGTAAGGTGCTTAAATCGGTTTACTATCGTCCAGCGGATTTAGATAAGCTCGTTAAAGCTTAATCTTAATTGGGTTGTTTAGTTTTAGTTAGGGTGTCATTCACTTTTAATCAAGAATGATTTAGTTAGGCATCAAGCTTTAAAATCAAAACCTAAATCAAAACCCAAATCAAAGTCGTGGCGCTTCGCCCACACCCGAGCCAAGGGGCAAAGCGCTTGCGCCCCTTGACAATCCCTCAGCGCCCCGGCGAAATTTAAAAAACAAAATTTCCAACGGGGGAGATTTGATTCTGTGAGTTCATTGAAAATCCTAGGCTTTATCTACCCACTTAAGATGCCGAAAAGCATATAGCTTAAACTTAGATATTATCTATTTACAGCAATACCTTAGCAGTGATAGTTTGTTAAAAAAATAACGAGTTGCTAAGAACGTTATCGAGCGACTAATGAATAAGCCGTTATGATTTATAGGAGGTTTTGATGGAACCAACAGTTTTAGCAGGCGGGTTTGCAACTATTATTGGGCTTATCTGTAACTTTAAATCTGAACGCAGAGCTACTTCAGATGATGAATTTAAAGAATTTATGCTGTGGTTAGAGAGCAAAAGGCATAAGCAAACGATAACTGAAATTAACTCAAATCATCTACTGGGATTAGGTATAAAATCGCTCTTGTCAGAGAATCATGATGCTGTGATGAAGCAGTTGAATATTCTCGATGAATCAATGATGCAGCTGGCATCTCAGATAAATGGTTTTAAAAATATATCTTCTGCAATAAACCCTAATATAGAATTGTCACAACAGGCTATATCTGTCATTCGCCAAATAGATAAATCTGGCGGTAGCTCAATTATCGATGTTACTTGTAATCAAACGAGTTTTATCCTTATGGATGCTTCTGAGTCTATTGAAATTAGCGAGCCTCGTTTCATTGAAGATGACTTGGGACAACTTGTGAAACTAGGTTTTTTGATACCTGATCGAGGTTCTAATGGAAGCCGAATCTTTCGTATTACACGTTCAGCTATAAAATACTTAGGCGTATCGAATTGAAATTATAACAAAGCAATCAAGGTTATACGTTACACTCGGCGGTTTTGGTACGAAGTTCGGTACGCTTTGCTAGTTCGGTGGGGTACGCCTTGTTGTAGCCGCTACCGCATACCTGTTTGTCATATTTTCCCTAATTAAATTCATCATTCGCAGATCTTTAGCTCTAAAGCATTCCTGGCCAATAATGAGCTTGCCCGTTGGGCAGATATTTAGTGACTAACAGCCATTACAGACTCACCCAATACACCCACTCCCCATCGGAGTTGCCGAAGTGCGTTGAAGACTCTTTATAAGCCAAAGTCCGTAATGCCCACACGGTCTTTCTCGTGCATCCATGCACTTTAAGACATTCAGGCATCCAGCCTATCAGACGTGGGCATAGCTTTCGCGGGACAGGCCGTTCTTTGGCATCTGACCCATATGGATATGGGAAATGTCTATATGATGTCGGGAACATCATTGACCATGCCATCACGGCATTCGTAAATCCATTTACGTCAGATGTCCCATCGGAAGCGTTAGGTTATTTCGAATAAGTACAAGGGAGACAATTTCGTCTGGGGCGCTGAGGGAATGACTCATGTGAAATCAAGAGCGGGCGCAAGCGCTTTGCCCCTTGGTTCGACTCTTTGTTGCAAGAATGGACGAAGCGCCACGACCTTACATCAAACGAAGTTTGATTGGTTTGGCTTTTAGATGCAGAAGTGCTTTAAGCACCAACAAACTTTTGTCCAAAACTAAGCTAGAAAAACCAATTACCATAAACAGATAAAAGCCATTTACCAGCTCACAATCAGCCCGCTTTGGCAACTTCAATATTTGACAACTCAACGTCCTCTGAGCGCAATAACTCAAGCTCAGCAGCTAAACCTTGTGGGTCACTGACGACTAATTTAAGCTCCTCTATCTGCTCGGGCAACTGACCGAGTGCACCAAAGTAAGTCTGCGGTTGGCTAAATTTAAGTTGTAAATTTGCGCTATTACCACGGCCTACGCTTAGTAGTTCTGAGTCTTGGGTTTGTTTGTGCCACTCGCCAACTTCGACCTCTGCAATATCATTTATATCGATAGCCAAAAAGCCCCACATGCTGTTGTTAATGACCAGTTTGTCCTGTTGGATATAAACAGAGTAATGGCGAGAAACTCGGTAGTTGGCAGTAATAAAAATAACCCCGTAAGCGATAATACTGGAGATGATAATCGCCACTAACTCACTCCACTGCGCCAGTAGTAGATACACCACGGTAGCAGACGCAATCGTTGCGATTAACATCAGCAACCATGCCCAAGGCTTGCCTGATAACAGCGCTATTGAATGATCACTCTCAACATGATTCCGGGTAAACCAAGGGATGGCGTAGTACCAACTTGCAGGCTCTGACGCCAACACCAATGCTAAAGAGCGCTTCTTGTCATCTTCGTCTTGATACTTTTCAACAATATGAACTCTAGGGTCGCCTTTTAAACTACGCGCTTGCCAAAGTCCTTTAACAATACTGACCATCAAGTACAGCTCAATGACGAGCAATATGGCAATAATCGGGTACCTAAACCACATGATAAATTCAAAATAGCTGGCAATTTCGGCAGGAAAACTGAGTCTAGCCATCAAGCCACTTAGACTAAAAATAAGCAGCAACTTCCACGCTTTCTGTTGGCCTGCTTTGATTATCCACAACCAATAGAAGATTGGCAAAATCACAAAGTAGAGACCTGCTACTGCGGCGAGTTTGAGCTCATCAATATCAGTTAATAAGGTGTCTGGAAGAGTGTTGAACCCTAACACATAGCTGATAATGGCCAGTGCTAAAAAGCTTATCCTGAATTTTACGCTGCGCCGCATATTGGCTCCCTGCGATTATGATGATTGTTATTCCTGTTCAACTGCTCACTTAACGTACCCATATATCGCGTTAATTGAAAGTGAAGCCCGCAGACAACCACAACTTAAGTGTAAACTAATGTTAGTACTACCAAATCCGATACATTGCGCGTATGTTTAGCCGTTCATAGTCATTCTTCAGGAAGCAGTCTTTTGCTTAAGTTACTCTCCCTCTCAGGTTCTTTATTGGCTCTCATTAGCTTGCTAATGTTATCGGCATTAACAAGCGCCAGCGCTGACGATAATACTGCGTTTACCATTCCTCGAACCCAAACCGTGGCGCTGCAAGATAGCGATAGAAGCTATGAGCTCTATATTAAGCTACCTAAAGGCTATAGCGCAGAGCGCAATAAGGCTAAACACTACCCCGTTATTTATATCACCGACGCTATGTATGCCTTTCAAATTGTCTCAGGTGCGACTCGCTTTCCAATGAACTCGAATAAAATGCAGCAGGCGATATTAGTTGGGATCTCATGGCAAAATGGCCTTCGAGGCGACAAGAGCCGAGTGCGAGATTTTACCCCAAGCATTGACAGAAGCTGGAAAAAACAGACTGGTGGTGCCGATAGGCATATTGCCTTTCTACAACACAAAATATTGCCCTATATGCAGCAGCATTTCAGAGCAGAGCCTACACAACGCACTTTTGTTGGTAACTCTTTAGGTGGGCTGTTAGGCGGTTATATTCTGCTTAAAAAGCCTGAGTTGTTTCGTAACTATGTGCTCGGCAGCCCATCATTTTGGTGGCATAAACAGATGATATTTGAGGTAATGAAGCAGCAAAAAAAGACCTTGTTCAACATAAAAGCCAACGTCTTTATTGGGATTGGCGCACTAGAACATAATCGCGATGGCGGCTTTTCAAACTTTGATATGGTCGCTGATGCGCAGCAGTTTAAAACAACGATCGACAGCATTAATAGCCCAAAAAATACGGCGAGAGGCATTAATAGCAAGTTGCTGATTATCGACGAAGCGAGCCATGAAACGGCTTTTCCGACGAGCGCCATACAGGGGCTTTACTGGTTGTTTAACCTTAACAATGGCGTCAGCGAAAAAGTCAATTAGGCAGCTTCAGTACCAAGCTGCTCTATGCGCAGAATACATGGGGTTCTAATCTTTACGGTATCGCTGTTATGTTCGATTTCACGTTCATACCAATGTATGTATAAACGTAGCTGGGCATTGTCATCGAACTCATTACTGTTATAAAAACTGCGATAGCAGCGAGTATGCTCAAGATACCCAGCGTGATACAGCTTTAATATCCGCCCGCCAATATGGATCTCTCGAAAGTCGACGCCGTGAGCTGAATTATGGGGGAAATGATAACGTCCGTAACGATAACTTCCATCGAGTACCTCGATGTTCTGCCCTTTAGTTAACAACGAACTTAACTGCAGTGCGTCGACTCGGCTTGTAAGGCACACGCCACTAAGCACAACGCAGCTCAATACCGCTGCGGTCCAACGTAAAGCCCCTTGAGGCTTAAACAAACATACGCAAATCCAAATAACCAAGATAAGAATGGCGACCATCAACAGTGCTAATTCATAGTCGGCCCATTGGCTCGAATCGAAGCTAGTTACCCAATACGACATATGCTCTCCTCCATGCAAACAATTCCTTTTGTTTGTCGCCATAGTATCGATGGGGTAACGCTTTAAGTGGATGGTAAAATGAAGACCAAATGGCCTATGTAGGTTACCCATGACACATTAAGTATAGACAGTTCTGCAAATGTTCAAGCAAGGTTGGGCACAGCAATGCCCGTTTTTCAGTGCGGCAGCTGGCCATAAAAAAACGCCTTCAGATGGAAGGCGTTTATAATGATGAACTTATCATTACCTCAGTGATACTGAGATAATTGGTACAATAATTAAAAAACTAAATAATCTAATCCAAGCGCAATAAACAGTGCCATACCGGCCCAGTTATTATTCAAAAATGCTTTAAAGCAAGGCGCTCTTTCGCGGCCAAAAATAAGCTTTTGCTGGTATAGTGCGAAGCCGATAAAAGCAAAAATACCGCTGGCGTAAATCACGCCACGTTCAGCAATTAACCCAGCAATAATAAAGCATGCAAGGGCGGCGAATTGAAAGGTTGCGATGATCTGTCGGTCATATTTACCAAATAAAATAGCCGTCGATTTAATGCCGACTTTGAGGTCATCATCACGATCAACCATGGCATACATGGTGTCGTAAGCAACCGTCCAACACCAATTCGCAGCAAATAGCCACCAAGCTTCAGCCGGAACGGTACCGGTTTGTGCGGCATAAGCCATTGGAATCGACCAACTCCAAACCGTGCCAAGGAACATCTGCGGCATATTGGTGTAGCGCTTGGTAAACGGATAGATGATAGTAAGAATGATGCCAACTACTGATAGCTTGACCACTAGCGGGTTGAGTAATAACACCAAGCAAAAAGCAAACAGCGCCATAACCACAAAAACGATTAGCGCTTCTTTGCTGCTGATTTCACCACTGGCTAATGGGCGAGATTGAGTGCGTTCAACATGTGCATCAAGATTGCGGTCAGCGTAGTCATTAATCACACAGCCACAAGCACGCATCACCACCACACCAATGACAAAAATAACTAGCACCTTAATGTCAGGCATCCCACCTGCGGCAAACCATAATGCCATTAAACAAGGCCACATTAGCAGCAAGGTGCCAATAGGACGATCCATACGACTTAGTCGCAGATAGACATCCAATTTATCCCTTAAATTCATTTTACTAGGCTCTCCTAAAACGTCTTCGGCCTTTAATTAATACCCAAACCAATTTAACTCCTTTTGGCTTGGGATGTCTCTGCATTATGACTGAGCTGAATCAGTATTCAACTGCTATCGCTAATCCGCTAAAAATAGCCCAGTTATAGCTTCTCTAGCCGAGCATAAGCGATCACTAACCACTTACTGCCAACATCATAAAAATTGACCTGAATTCGCGCCTGTGGGCCACTGCCTTCGTAATTGGTAACAGTACCTTCACCAAATTTTGGATGATTCACTTTTTGGCCAATTTTGAAACCTGATTCGTTAAAAGAGCTGTCCTGTTTGCTAAAGCGTGTGCTTACTGCCGGCGCCGATACTTGGGTGCGCATACGGATCTCTTGTACAAATTGCTCGGGGATCTCTTTCACAAAGCGTGATGGCCTAGCAAAGCTCTCCCGGCCATATATACGGCGAGACTCGGCATAGGTTATGTAGAGCTGCTGCATCGCTCGGGTCATACCGACATAACAAAGGCGTCGCTCTTCATCGAGGCGGTCACCTTCATCGATTGCCATCTGACTGGGGAACAATCCCTCTTCAACCCCCGCCATGAATACCATAGGGAATTCAAGACCTTTGGCTGAGTGTAATGTCATTAGCTGCACCGCATCGGTAAACTCGTCGGCTTGGCCTTCACCCGCTTCTAGTGCTGCGTGAGACAGGAAAGCATCAAGCTCGCCCATATCTTCAAGCTCTTCAGGTACAACAAAACTGCGCGCTGCAGTGACCAGCTCCTCCAAGTTTTCAACACGTGCTCTGGCTTTCTCACCCTTTTCAGTTTCATACATCAACTTAAGGCCAGACGCTTGGATCACATGGTCGGTGCGCCTGTGCAGAGACTGCTCTTCAGTATCAACTCTTAGCGCGACGATTAAGTCCATAAAACCACGCACGGCATTGGCCGCTCGGCCGCTGAGCACTTTTTCCTCTAGCAATCGCACACAAGCATCCCACAGGGTAAGCTCTTGCTGACGTGCAGTAGTACGCATTATCTCTAAGGTTCTACCGCCAATACCGCGCGCAGGTGTATTCACTACACGCTCAAAGGCGGCATCATCATTTTTATTACTGATGAGCCTTAAGTAACCCATGGCGTCTTTAATCTCTTGGCGCTCGAAGAATCGTAGACCGCCATAGATGCGGTAAGCGATTCCCTTGTGTAGCAAGGCTTCTTCTAACACGCGTGATTGCGCATTTGAGCGATATAAAATGGCGCAATCTGCTAACTTGCCACCTTCATCCTGCCAATCGTTAATCCGCCCCACAATAAAGCGCGCTTCATCCATTTCATTAAAGGCACAATAAAGCCCTATCGGCTCACCATCTTTGTCATCGGTCCAAAGCTTTTTACCCATACGATCAGGGTTGTTAGCGATCAGTTCGTTAGAGGCGTTAAGAATATTGGCGCTAGAGCGGTAGTTCTGCTCTAAGCGAATAGTCTGAGCAGTAGGGAAATCGCCTAAGAACTTGTGCAGGTTTTCAACTTGAGCGCCACGCCAACCATAAATAGATTGATCATCGTCACCCACTATCATTACGTTAGCGCTCGAGCCCGCGAGTACACGGATCCAAGCATATTGAATGGCGTTGGTATCTTGAAACTCGTCCACCAAGATATGTTTAAACCTGTCTTGGTAGTGGTCGAGAATATGCGGTTTATTGAGCCACAGCTCATGAGCGCGCAGTAAGATCTCGGCAAAATCGACCAGACCTGCGCGGTCGCAAGAGTCTTGATAAACCTGATAAATTTTCAGTAAGTTTTGCTCAATAGGAAAGCCACCCGCATCGATATGCGATGGGCGAAGACCAAGGTCTTTCTTGCCATTGATATAGCCTTGAGCATGCCTTGGTGGATACTGTTTCTCATCCAAGTTTAGGCTTTTTAGAATGCGCTTGATCAGTCGTAGTTGATCATCAGAATCTAAAATTTGGAAGCTTTGTGGCAGATTAGCATCTTTATAATGGGTACGCAGTAATCGGTGGGCTAAACCATGAAAGGTACCAATCCACATGCGGCTCATATTACCACCAGCGACTTTCTCGACGCGCTCACGCATCTCTTTAGCTGCTTTATTGGTAAACGTTACCGCTAAAATAGCGTAAGGACTTTGCTGTTCGACCTGCATTAGCCAAGCGATTCGGTGTGTTAGCACTCGAGTTTTACCACTACCCGCTCCAGCCAACACTAACATGCTAGATTGCGGCGCGCCTACGGCTTCACGCTGCTTGTCATTTAGGCCGTCTAGTAAAGAAGATACGTCCATTATTGCCTCCAAAAAAATCAGGCTGGCAGTATATCAGAACCTCAATCCTATAGCCGATAAAAACTGGCAGTACTTAACTGTAAAATAGCCGCAATGTTGCCTTACACTTTCTCCGCTGCTACCACTGATATTTCCACTAGCAGTGCTTCGCGAGCCATTTTAGCCGCCACACAAGCTCGTGCTGGCGCATGACCTTCAGGCACCCAAGCATCCCAAACGGCATTCATTTCGGCAAAGTACTGCATATCTTTTACGTAAATAGTCGCCGATAAGATGTGTTCTCTATCGCTACCCGCTTGCGCGAGCAGCGTATCGACTTTTTCCAGCATAGAGCTTGTCTGTTCAGTAATCCCTTGTTCTGCATCCTTACAAACTTGGCCGCACAGATAGATGGTACCGTTATGCTTCACGATACGACTCATTCGACTGCCTGTTTCAATTCTTTCAATACTCATATTCAACTCATACTCATTTATTGGCGATTAGGCTCAGAATCAATTTAGTGGATTCTATCGAAAAAGAGCAAACTAACCAGTGAAAAATACTTATCATTCAGATAGATATTTTATCGCTAAATTGCTTGTTTCCTGTTTAACAAATTAGATCCTATACTTATTCAGGCAAGGCAAGCGATCACGGACTGATTTCTTATATTTTAAAGGATTAAAATGACCTCTACAGCAAATTTCAATCACAGCTCTTACACCTACATATTTAGACACCTAAATAGGTGTTATCCCTTGCTAGACACTACTTTATGCATTTCACGATTTTTGCCTGCCAAAAAGCCCTCTAGTGATGGAGCTTCAGGGCGGTTTGGCGATTTCGTTGATTATCTCAAAGCAAAACTATTTTTAAGAAAGACAGCAATAAAGCTGCAATACCTCTTCTGAATTATCAGCGGAAGCAGTGCTGTTTTTACAACTCAAGGTTAGGAAATGCGTATGCTAACAATGAAACGATACACACTAAAGCCATGGCAGCTAACCCTTTCATTCATCAGCGTGATATCCCTTAGTTTAGTGATCTATCTATATATCGCTAAACCCTCTTTAGATATGACGCTTGTATTTGTCGTCAGCCTGTTTTGCTTAGCCAATGTCGCAGTGTTAAGTGTCAGCTTATTCCAACTGTTGTCAATTACACCACGAGTTCGCCATCTAACAAATTGTGTAAGACGTTGGTCAAATGGCGATCTTAATACTCGTAATAGGATCGGTGATTATGGTGAATTAAGCGATCTGGAGGTTGAACTCAATCATATGTTTAGTCGCCTGCAAGAAATTTCAGCTAAAGAGCAGCATAACCAGCAAACTATCCTTGGCAAGAACCATCTTCTAACTGCTATTTTGGACTCTGCAGCTGCAGCCATTTATGGTGTCGACGAAAATGGACGCTGCATTTTTGCTAATCCCCAGTGTGTGAAACTGCTTGGCTACCGTAGCGAAGAACAGCTCATCGCCTGCAACATGCGCAGTCTAATTCACCAAAATCCTGACGACGTTAACGCTATTGTCAGTTCGATTATCGAGCAAGAAAATAAACGCGATGAAAATCTCAAAGAGGATCATTTCTGGCGAGCTGATGGCAGCAGCTTCCCAGTCGAATATTGGTCACATCCAATGATGCTAAACGATAACAAAATGGGGGCGGTGATCTCCTTTCACGATAATAGTGAACGTTTAGAGTCAGAAGCATTAATTCGCCACCAAGCACATTATGACGCGCTAACAGATCTCCCTAATCGCTTCCTCGCACTAAGACGACTAGAGCAGTTGGTCGATGCCTCTGAGCGCAGTGGTAAAATGCTGGCTGTGATCTTTTTAGACTTAGATGACTTTAAAAAAATTAATGATTCATTAGGCCACGAGGCCGGTGATCAGCTACTGATCACTGCTGCCGACCGTCTAATGAAAGCGACCCGAAAAGAGGATACCGTTGGCCGCCTAGGTGGCGATGAATTTATCATTCTTCTCGACGGACTCTCCAGTGCTAATGATGCGCAACCCCTAGCTGAAAATCTTATTGGCGGCTTTAGAAAGCCCTTCTACATCGATAACCGCCAACTCATTTTAACCGCAAGTATTGGTATCGCGATTTACCCTAACGACGGCAAAACGCCGTCAGAATTGCTGCGAAATGCCGATTCCGCCATGTACCACACTAAGAGTATTGGTCGTAATACCTACTCCTACTTCACCCATGCAATGAATAAAGAAGTTTCTCGCCGCTTAGCGATTGAAGAGCAGATCCACGGCGCGCTTGAACGAGGCGAACTGCAAGTTCATTATCAAATTCAGCTCGATATTCGCGATGGCAGCATTATGGGCGCGGAAGCACTACTTAGGTGGAATAACCCAGTACTGGGCAATGTCTCACCAGCCGAGTTTATCCCTATTGCTGAGCAAACGGGTGTGATTGAACCCATGGGCGAATTTATTCTGCACAGAGCGCTCGAGACGGCTCATACTTGGCAGCAGACCTTTAATGATGACTTTAGAATCGCTATCAACCTGTCACCAAGACAGTTTAGAAACCCTAATCTAGTCCAGCTTATCAATGACAGTGTTTGTCAGTTAGGAATGCAACCTAAGGATTTGGAACTAGAGATAACTGAAGGGGTATTGCTCAGTGGCCATGCTTATACGCTTGATGCTTTAATGGCATTGAGTGAAGCAGGGTTTTGTATCTCGATGGACGATTTTGGTACCGGCTATTCATCGCTCAGTTATCTGCGTACATACCCATTCCAGATCCTTAAAATCGATCGTAGCTTTATCAAAGACATGAACACTGACGACACCAGTAAAGAGCTCATTATTGCTACCATTGAAATGGCTCATGCACTGGGGATCCGAGTCATAGCCGAAGGGGTAGAAACCCAAGAACAGTTTGATGAATTGAGCTTTATGATGTGTGACTACGCCCAAGGCTTTTTGATTAGCAAACCCGTCGTTTTAGACGAGCTACTAAAAATTGGCGAACATTATATTAAGAGCATTCAGGCCAATGAAGAGCCTTGCTTGAAAAATGCTGAACGGGTTGCAGAGGACAAGCCCATTAAAACTTACGGCTAATCACAGCACCGGTAAATTCAATGCAATCAAGTACTCTCGCTTTCTGCACCGCCGAGAGCGAGGATATGGCGACAAACTGGTACTCTGAATGCTCTTCACTCAATGTGATTACCGCTGACTTATCAATTTCACAGCGAAAAATAAATGCTTGAGAGTCATAAGAGCTGTGGTAATAAACTCCCGACAGATATTGAACATTGATGCACAAACCAAGCTCTTCTTGGCATTCCCTAATAAGCGCTTGATGAATAGTCTCTCCTGGCTCTAACGCACCACCGGGCAGGCCCCATGAGCAAGCACCGTAGGTTGCTTTCAATAGTAAAACTTCCATCTCATCCATGCCCTCTCGCAATATCACCGCGTGACAACTCAATCTAAACTTGTCGTTGTATGCCATGCTTACTCCTAGTTAAAGGTTCACAAATGATAGTACGTGAGCGAAAAATAGCGCGAAACAAAAATGCTGGATTCCTATTGAAATCCAGCATTTTAATTTGTCGCGTATCAACTCAATTTAAACGGTGAAAAGCTACTTTTTCGTCTTAGATTCTTCTAGACCTATGCTATTCATCCAATGGTCAAAGTCCATCATATTACCCGGCAAGACCACTTTACTCTTGCTTGAACTCAGTCCATCCATCTGCTTAAGATATTGAGCGCCAAGCTGCATACGCACCACGTTTTTACCACCAGGCGCCGCGATAACTGTCGCCATTCTCTCTATCGATTCAGCGGTTGCGCGAGCAATGGTTAATATCTCTTCGCCCTTACCTTCAGCTTCATTGATGCGGCGCTGCATTTCACCTTCAGAGTGGTTAATGGTTTCAGCTTTCACACCTTCAGAGCGATTAATCTTACTTTGTTTGTCACCTTCACTTTTAGCTAACAATGCACGCTTTTCACGCTCAGCATTGACTTGCATCTCCATGGCATTCTTAACCGTTTCAGGTGGGGTGATGTTCTTAATTTCGTAACGATGAACTCGGATCCCCCACATAGCACCAGCTTGATCAAGTACTTCAACCACCTTGGCACTAATAACATCTCGCTCTTCAAAGGTACGATCAAGATCTAGGGTACCAATCACCGAACGAGTGGTCGTTTGTGCCAATTGAATAGCTGCATAACGATAATCAACCACGCCGTAGCTAGCTTTAACGGGATCAATAACCGAGATATAAATAACCCCATCAACTTCAACATTAACCTCGTCACAAGAGAAACACTCTTGCGGTGGCACATCGATAGTTTCTTCTTTTAGGTCATGGATATACGCAACTTTATCAACAAAGGGTACTAACGCATGGAAACCAGCATCTAAGGTTGAGTGATACTTACCCAAACGCTCTACAATATAAGCCGACTTTGTCGGTACCAAGCGAATCGATTGAAACAACTTAACCACGAAGATGGCAAAGATAAGTCCCCAAATTGCCATCACAATCAGATCAGTATTAATTGCTGCAAACATTAGCGTGCTCCTTTCGCTGAATTAGCTGACACGGCATGAGTAACTTGCTCCATACCTTCAAAAAAACCTTCCAGTTTGGCCAGCTCAGCAGGCACAATTGACACATCGGCCTCATCCAGAATTTTACCAATTTGGCTAATGAACTGCTCTTTCAGTTGCATATTCATCGCCTCATTACCACCATCTTGTGCGAGCGCTGTAGAGACTAACTCCATCCCTTCTGTTTTCGCTTTGGCAATAATGGTGATCTCAGCAGCCATACCTTTTGCTTCATTAATACGGCGCTGCTTTTCACCCTCTGACAGGTTAATTGCTTCCTGACGTTCACCTTGCGAAAGGTTGATCATCGCCGCTTTTTCAGCATTAGCTAGCGTGATTTCAGCACGTTTACTACGCTCAGCTTCCATCTGTTTCTCTAACGTATGGATCACTTTTCGAGACGGAGTAATGTTCTTTATCTCGTAACGCAGCACTTTAATCCCCCAAGGATCAGACGCTTTGTCAATTTCACGAACAATTGATTCATTTAAGCTATCTCGCTCAGAGAACGTTTGGCTTAGGCTTAATTTACCAATCTCAGAGCGCATGGTTGTTTGTGCAAGGTTAACCGCAGCAAGACGGTAATCCTCAATACCATAACTGGCTAACTTACCGTCCATCACCTTAAGGTATACCAAGCCATCAACCTCAAGCTGGGTGTTATCTTTTGAAATACAGCTTTGCGGTGGTACATCTAACACTTGTTCACGGATCTCATGCTTATAAGCGACTCGATCAAAAAACGGGATCAAAAAATGAAACCCTGGCTGTAATACCACACGAAACTTTCCTAAACGCTCAATCACGTTGACTTCGCGCATTGGCACAATAAGTAGTAGCTTATAGAGGATGAAAAAAACAAATAGAACAAATATTGTAAATATAAACATGTATAGATTCCTTCCCAACAGAAAAACAGTGTAATACCAATCGGCATAAGTAGTTGGTCTACTCAGAGTGTTTTTTGGCGAACTAATTCAAGGCGGATCATTGACAGAATGGTTGTTCCCCTCTGCCTTTATCCAACACCGAATTAGGAAGCCAAAAACACTCCTTACAGGCGAGTTTTAGCGGCTCTGATACTGCGTTAATGAGCTTGAACGTAGAATAACTATGTACTTCACTCACTGCAAACCACATGGATGTGGTGAATGTCATTAATGCAGGAGCATTTAATGACCTTGCTTCAAAACCGCTAAACTCTCGCTGAGCAACCAAACTTTTATACCGATTGGTATAACTAGGTATTTGTTAAGTTTTCAGCTTGCTCAGCTAACGGCTCGACAACTAAGGCGATATTATCTCGACAGATGACTCTTACTTGGCTACCGACAGCGATTTCACTGCCATCACCGAGTGCAGGCCACTCACTTCCCTGAAATTCAATACGACCCGTTTTTTGTGCAGGACCGATTGTTTGCTTGACGACGGCAGATTGATTAAAGAGATCTAACTCTTCATCGGTATTATCCACGTGGGCATCACCACCAACAAGCTTTTGCGTTACCTGCCTAAATAGCAGTAAAAGCACCATGGAAGCGATAAACCAAAGGGTTAGGCTTTGAACAATACCTTCAACTAAACCCGTCGCTAATGCTCCAGCTACTACCAAACAAGCTGCACCGAGAAGAATCACAATACCACCTGGTAAAATAATCTCCGCTAACATCAGAAATAGGCCGATTACAGCCCAGATCAAGATAGGATTTGATAACTCCATATTTCCCCCTGAAATGAAGAGTCCAGACAGTCACTATATCAGCTGTTTGTTTTACTTGCGACATATTATGTCATTAGAACTTAAAAGAGCATACAAACAGAGGTTGATGAATCACCTATGACTCAAACATAAACCACTGAATAAATTACACTTAGTAGTAATCCTTAACAAGACACCTTTTTACACCTCAATCAGTGTAATTACAATCTACAGCAATATATTTACAATCTAACGCAAAAAATCGTAACAAACTCTTTGAACAATATTCAGTTTCAGCCTATATTCCACGCCATTAAAACGGTCATCGAACAATCGTTTTAAATTGGTCTGTCCCCTTATAAATGCAATTAAATATAAATCACACCATAGAGTGTATAGATTGCCAAACAATAAGCAGCGCAAGCTGCACACAAAAGGTTTTGAGATGAATAAGAAATGGTTATGCCTAGCGCTACTCGTCAGCCCAACTGCAATGGCTGACAATATGATTAATTGGTGGGATGCGAGCGTCACTGCGCTATATGGTGATAATTACGACTTGGCACCGTCTGACTCGCAAACGACTTTCACCTTTGAAACGGCAGGCGACTGGAAGTATGGTGATTGGTTTGCTTTCCAAGATGTTATTTATTTTAACGGCAATAATGGTGGCAAAGACAGCACTACCTACGGCGAAATATCGACTCGTTTTAGCGCGGGAAAAATATTAGGCAAAGAGATAGCCCTTGGCCCAATTAGCGATCTATCTCTAGCGCTCACCTTCGAAGAAGGTGAAGGCCCAGTAAAAAGCTGGCTCTATGGTTTAGGTATGGATTTGAATGTACCCTACTTCAGCTATTTTCAACTCAATACCTACCGCAGACATGCAACGGGTAGCGATAACATCAGCGATGGCTGGCAGTTAACTCCAGCATTTAGAATGGACTTTCCTGTTGGTAACTCTAATATCGTATTTGATGGCTTCTTTGATTGGGTATTCGCGACTGATGAAGATGCGTATCAAACCAACTTCCACTTCAACCCACAGCTTAAATATGATCTAGGCGCAGTGGTTTTCGGTGAGCATAAGAAAAATAAACTGTTTGTCGGTATCGAATACGATTACTGGAAGAACAAGTATGGTGTCGATGGTATCGATCAGAACACCTACTCAGTGATAGCAAAATATCACTTCTAACCCTGTTTGATGCAGATACAAAAAAGGCGCTATATGCGCCTTTTGTCTTAAGTATCTGAACTCTCTAATAGACCCCTCTTATAGAGAATTCTTTACCTTTATGCCAACAGCTTTTTAGCTGCAGCCACAACGATAGAAACAGCACTCACTTCTGTTTTCTTCATCGTCGCTTCATCTGGGATCTCTTGCTGTGTGCGGTTCACAATCACACCCGCAACACACGCTGCACGCCAACCTTGTGAAGCACACATGGTAAATAGCGTTGAAGATTCCATCTCATAGTTAAGTACGCCAAGATCTTGCCACTCTTGCATCGACCCTTTGAACTGACGTGTAATGCGGCCAGAAACCGTATCGTAACGCTCTTGCCCTGGGTAGAAGGTGTCAGATGACGCAGTGATACCAATATGAGGCTCTAAGCCTGCATCACGGCTCGCTTCAACCATAGCTGTAGTACATTCAAAGTTTGCAACCGCTGGGAACTCCATTGGAGCAAAGTGCAAGCTAGCACCATCTAGACGGACAGAAGCTTGAGTAACAATCACGTCTCCAACATTAACCTGTGGCTGGATAGCACCAGTTGTTCCAACACGTAAGAAGGTACGTACACCTAGCTGAGCCAACTCTTCAACTGCAATAGAGGTTGATGGTCCACCGATACCTGTTGAACACACCACGACAGGTTTACCGTCGATATACGCTAGATAACTGGTATATTCGCGGTGGCTTGCTAGAAATGTCGCGTTCTCCATAAGCTCAGCAATACGTTTAACTCTTTCTGGATCACCTGGCACGATAGCTAAGCTTGCGCCATCGAGCATCTCTTTGGTTAAGCCTAAATGAAATACATCAGACATTGTGAAAACCCCTTTCAATTTTGATTATAAAATTCTTAATAAATCGACTTTAACCTAGTATCGACCGCGATAAGGTTAACCCGATCACACTTTTTCCGCCAAGAGTAAATGAATTGTCGTAATCTAGTTACCAAAACAGTATTGCTAACGATTGTAGAAATATAGCAGTAGTTCGGCAGAGCGCCAGTTGCACTTAAGGTTATTTATCTTAGTGAGAAACATGATTTAAAAGACTTTAAAAACAAAGGCTTGCACCAACTTTCACCTATAGATTAGAATAATACACCAAAACATGATCTAACTCACAAATAGTCCAAATAGAACGCGCTAGTTTAAAGTTGAACCACAAGAAAATATCAGCAAAAGGACAGCCTGTATGTTTCCAGAATATAGAGAATTAATAAGCAAACTTAAAACTTCTGACACTCACTTCCAGAAAAAATTCAACAAACACAACCAGCTTGATGAAGAGATTAGGAATCTGGAACAGCACAGCGCTAGTGACTACACCCCAGAGGTACACGAATTAAAGCTGCAAAAGCTGCATTTGAAGGAGGAGATTTACGATATTTTAAAAGGGCACTCAGCTTAGCTAGATATTGAAACTAAAAAGGCGCTTAACGCGCCTTTTTCATGAGCTTATAAGTTACTTAAGTGCTTCTAACAATGATTCAGTTGATTCAAAATAACTGATTTGAGTGATCTTGTTATCAGTTAATTCAATTAACGTTGCCTGATCCTTTTCAGCAGGTAGAGCCTTGGTTATCTCGCCCTCTCGATCTAATGCCACTCTATAATCAAACTTCTTAAACTGTGGAATAGCTACAAAGCGAGCAATTAATGAAGGCATGCCGCTAATATCTGCTACGTAAGCGAGTGAGTTAGTTTCATAAAGCGCAGGATCTGCTTCTAATGCTTCCTGAATAAGGTTGCCACCGTCCATGCTACGACTAAACAGTACTCGAGTAACTTTCTGATCAATAGCGTAATCCGCTTCGTATTGGTCTTGTAACTTTAGTGTCTCCAGCTGATCGCCAATACCATAAGTATTTGCCCAGACAGAGGTCGTAAACAAACTACATATAACTAGAATAATCGCTTTCATAGTGGATCTCACTGATTAGAATTACCCTTGAGAATAACCTATTCTTGTTGATATCACAGAAGGTTTACAGCAAAGCATGATCATCTTCACGGATCGTTACCTAGCAGAGTAAAACTTGAAAACAAACTACTCTCACGGTAAATACCAAGTTACAAAACAGTTTAATTTCAGTAAGCTACAAAGTAAAAATGTTGTATTAAGGACCAAATAATGAATGAACAAGGTTTAGATCAAGAGATAGCTCAATTACAAAATGCCTATAGCATGATCACTGAGTTTATTGTGCAGTATAGCTTTAGTATTTTAGGTGCTGCGCTAATTTTCTTAATTGGCTTATGGGTTGCAGCTAAAGCATCCAACCTTGTCACTCGTCTTTTTGAAAAACATGAAATTGATATTACCCTCAGCAATTTCACCAGTAACTTTGTCCGTATCCTAATAATCCTGTTAGTTGGTGTCATCGCCCTTGGAAAACTCGGGATTAGCGTTACCCCAATGGTTGCCGCGATTGGTGCCGCATCATTAGGTGCAGGTCTTGCTCTGCAAGGGATGTTGGCAAACTATGCCGCTGGTATCACCATCATAGTGACTCGCCCTTTCATTGTCGGCAACACCATTGAAGTTAAAGGTGTGAGCGGATTAGTTAAGGATATTCACCTAGGAATGACGGTACTTACCAATGAAGAGGGCGAACAAATAAATGTGCCCAATAAACATATAGTCGGTGAGGTATTACATAACTCATTTGCGAATAAACTGGTAGAAACCACGCTCAATATCAGCTATCAAGCCGAACCTGAACAGGTTGTGTCAATCCTCAAACAAGTATTAGCTGACAGCGATCAGGTAAGTGATGGCGAGCATGCACAAGTAGGAATAAACGATTTTAATAGTATAGGTATTGAGATTGGTATTCGCTATTGGGTGGCTACCGAAAGCTATTTCCAAGATAAATACCAGACCAACTCCAGCTTAATCAAAGCACTTAGAGAAGCCAATATAGAGATCCCTTGCCCAGTCAGAGAGATCCATATTCAAGAGCCGTAAATATCACTTTAGCAACACTACAAACCTCGCTGCCACTCCTGTCGCAATTGAATACGTTCGGGCGTATTCATTGCGGCCTCGACTTGGCTTAATAGGCTTGCTTTATCTTTGCCCAACACACCTTTTAATACTAAGTAATTGGAGGCGTGGTCTGAACGAAAGATAGTTTTTTCCAGTTCTAGATGACTCAGTAATATCTGCATCTCTTCAAACAATTGCATCTGATTTGGTAACTGAAAATGGCCATCAAATGCCTCATCCATGCGCTCAGTGCCCAGTGGCAGGGTCACCACCAGCGTTGACAAGAATTCAGGCTGCGCTGCATTCATTAGCTTTGCAGATTGCAGTGCATGTTGTCGTGACAAAGATACCCCGCCTAGACCATTTAGAATCATTACCGATGACTTGATACCTGCCGCTTTAATCTTTTGCAATGCAGCCAATGAAGAAGCAAACGTTTCCCCTTTTTTGATCCGCTTTAATACTTCATCATCACCACTTTCACAGCCAATGTAGAGCAAAGTTAGTCCTAGTTCTCGCAATCGTCGTAACTGCTCAGGCGTCTTGTTGTTGATATTACGAGGCAAACAATAACTGCTGATCCGTGTCACTGAGGGTAAGTATTTTTTGATAAGTAAGCAGATCTCTTCCAATCTGGCGAATGGTAACGTCATGGCATCACCATCAGCCAAGAACACTCTAGATATGTGAGCTTGAGAGCTGGATACTTTGATCAAGTCTTGTTCTACTTTATCAATTTTTTGCGCTCGAAAACGCTTCTGGCTAGCAGTGTACATATCGCAGAAGCTGCACTGGTTCCAACTACAACCATTGGTCACCTGCAGAATGAGTGATTTCCACTCCGAAGGGGGTCTAAATACAGGTTCAATATAATTTAGCACTGCGCGCCTTTATTGATTGATAAGGGGAAATAAAGTTGAACACTTTTACCACAAAAAAACTATCTTTATTCGTCGGTAAAGATCTCCAACCTTAATAGTGACAGACTTAAACGGGATTAGATTTAAAGTAAACTCAACCCCCTCCCTTAGGAAGGTGTCATTAAAGCAAGCTACTTTAGTTTAAAACTAGCGCTTTATGCTATGAACCTTCTCGCGTTAGTAACATGTCGAGATGAGGGATTCCATCTTCAAGATACATCTCTGATACGGGCTCAAAACCGAGCTTTTGATAGAAGCCTTTTAAGTGCTCTTGCCCACCAAGCTGAATATTATGCTCGGGCCACTTCTTGGTTGATATCGAAATCGCTTTTTGCATCAAGATATGAGCAACTCCTCCCCCGCGAACGGCTTCGGAAACAATCACACGGCCAATACTGGCATCTGGATAACTCACACCAGGCGCTAGCACTCGCGCATAAGCTTGAATAACGCCTTGTCCATCGATACCAAGTAAGTGCTGGGTTTGGCTATGGCGATCTTTGTCATCTAACTCTGGATAGGGGCAGTTTTGCTCTACCACAAATACATCTACTCTCAGCTTGAGTAGATCATACAATTCATCGAGTGTAAGCTCCGAAAAAGCTAGCGATTTCCACAACAAAAGTCTTTCTCCATAACAACGAGTCTAGGCTGCAGTCTAGCTGCTTAAAATCAACAAATACAGACAATATTAACTCCGCTAATATATTGCTTAATTTGCAGCGCTAGCAGCAGGTTTGCGGATTGATAATACCGCCACAACTGCCACCATCAGCAGCGCTGACATAATGAAAAACACATCGTTATATGCCTGAATAGATGCCTGCTTGGCCATGGTTTGCCCTAGCAGCGCAGATGCTTGTAAGCTTGCAGTGACAGGGTCAGAGCCGGATGCTTGCAACATATTCGCTGTTGCCACTAAATACTCATTAGCCATTGAGCTCACAGCGGGGATAGTTTCTTTCATGTGCGCTAAATGGCTACGACTTAAGTTATCAGTAAGGGTAGCGACTAAAGCAATGCCGACTGCACCACCAAGGTTACGAATAACATTGAGCACTGTTGATGCAGAAGCATTTTCCTCTTTACGTATATGCGCAGTTGCCAACATACCTATCGGCACCATAATAAATGGCTGACCAATGGCTCGGACGACCATGGAAGCGATCAATTGCGGACCGGCGAAATCAGCAGTCATATGGCAGTTCATGTAATAACTCACACCAAACATAAAAAAGCCAAACCCTGCTAAATAGCGGTTATCAAAACGCTCCATAAGCTTGGGCATAAAAGGTAAAATAAATAGCTGAGGAAACCCCATCCACATCAGTACCTCACCAATCTCTAGCGAGTTATAATCCTGCACTTGCGATAGGTATAATGGCACCATGTAAATAGATGAAAAGAGCGCCAACCCAAGTAAAAAATAGGCAATGGTAGAAAGGGCAAAATCTCGATGCCCTAACAACTTTAAATTCACTAGCGGATTGCTTCTTTTAAGCTGTAAATAGACGAAAATTACAATATTAATCGCTGATATAATCGCAAGATCTCGAATAAAATCTGAGCTAAACCACTCTTTACGGCTGCCCTCTTCTAGCACCACTTCTAAGCAACCCATCCCCAGTGCCATAGTGATAATACTGCTGACATCAACATTTTTAAGTTCCGGCCAGTTTATCGGCTTTTTAACTAAGCCATATGCCAGCATAGACATTACCAGCAACCCTGGTGGCACATTAATATAAAACAGATAATGCCAGCTAAACTGTTCTGTTAACCAGCCGCCTAGCGTAGGACCTATCGAAGGAGCAAAGGTCGCAGTGACCCCAAATAACGCCATACCTACCGCTCTTTTATTGTCCGGCAAATATTCAAGAATCAATCTAAATGCCATCGGAATAAGCGCACCACCAAAGAACCCTTGCATAGCTCTAAAGGCGATCATGGATTCTAGATTCCAAGCGATGGAACAAAGCAGAGAAGCAACAATGAAAATAGCGCTATTCCATAACATATAGCGTCTAATATCTAAGCCTTTACTTAGCCAGCCAGAGAGCGGAATAGCAATCATCTCCGCGACTAAATAAGCCGTCGCAATCCAGGAACCTTCCTCAAGCGTTGCCCCTAAACCACCTTGGATCTCCTTCATCGATGCATTAGTGATCTGAATATCTAAAATGGCCATAAAGGCGCCAATCAGTCCGCCAAAAACCGCTATCCAAGCACGGCGACTACCACGTTCTATCTGCTCATAGGCGGGTGCACTGTCTTGTTGAGATTGCAGCAAAACGGACATTATTGCTTAGCCGAGTTAAGAGCAACGGCTTCAGTTAAGCCACTTTTAGATGTATCCACCTTAACTAATGCACTCAAACCAGGGACGATTCTGACCTGTTGAATGTCCACAGAGGTTGCTGATTCAAGCCTGATTCTAACTGGGATCCTTTGTACTATTTTGGTGAAGTTTCCGGTGGCATTCTCAGCTGGCAACAAGCTAAATTTTGCACCCGATGCTGGAGCTAAACTGTCTATCACCCCAATAAATGATTCATTAGAAAATGCATCTAGTTCAACCGATACTTTTTGTCCTGGCTGCATATGCTCGATTTGGGTTTCTTTAAAATTTGCAGTAATCCAAATGGCATTGTCAGGCACTAAACTATAAATGGCTTGCCCTGGCTGCACGTATTGCCCCAGTAAGGCGCCGCGCTTACCTACAACGCCATTAAATGGTGCAGTAATTTTCGTATCCGCCAATTGGATTTTAGCCAACGCGAGACCTGCTTTAGCTTGCTCAACGCTAGAGTCTGCCTCAATAAGCTGTGATTTAAAAACGGCCAGCTCGCGTTGCTTAGCCACCAAAACCGCTTTAGCTTCATCCAGATGAGCCAGTGCTGACTGAAAGCCTGCCTGAGCTTCGTCAACAGTATCTTGTGAGCTGTAGTTTTTAACTTTTAGCTGTGTGGCTCGATTAAGCTGCTGCGATGAACGTAACCTTTCAGCCTCTGCGGCCGCAACACCTGCACTCGCTTGGGTGATGAGCGCTTGCTGCAAATCAACTTGCGCTGCTAATGTCTTCAGATCGGCGTTGGCGCTAGCCAGCATAGCCTGATTTTGTGCTACTTTTGCCTTGTATTGATTATCTTCGAGTTGCGCCAATAACTGGCCTTTCTCGACATGTTGATTATCAGTCACAAAGGTCGCAGTGACATACCCTGGCACCTTCACACTGACATTAGAAATATCCGCTTCAACGTAAGCATTATCGGTCGACTCAAAGTTACGCACTTCAGTCCACCAGTAATAACCACCAGCAGCTATGGCTAGCAGCAATACCGGTACGGCGATAAACATTCTATTAATGGACATAAGTGACTCCCCAATCATCGGCCCGTAAATTAGTAGAAGACATTTTACTACTGTTTCACTATATTTATTAGGTAGCTAAAAAATTACCCACTGTTTCACAGGTGTAACAATGATGAGTTTAAAGAAATGGATTTAAATCGAGTGCAAATGTTTGCTCAAGTCGTTGAGCAGGGAAGTTTCACTAAAGCCGCTAAGGAGTTAGGGATCACTAAGGCTACGGTCAGTCGAAAGATCGCCGAGCTAGAAGCTGACGTTGGAGTGCAGTTGCTATTTAGAACAACTCGAGCATTAAAGCTGACTGAGGCAGGAGCAAACTATTACAACCGGGTGCACCATATTTTGTCTGAACTGCAAAATGCCGAAGATCAACTCAGTGCTAGCCAGCAGACCATTACTGGCCATCTCAAAATTATCTGCCCAATCGAGTTAGGTCAGTTGTATTTTGGACGAGTCCTAGCAAAATTTCTAAAAGCCTATCCACAGATAACGATTGATGCAGAGCTAACTAATCGTATGGTAGATGTCATTGCCGAGGGAGTTGATTTCAACTTTCAAATTACCGAAAAACCTAACGAAGCTCTACAAACATATACACTGATGAATACCCCAAAAGTACTGATGGCAAGCCCTGAATATCTCAGTCAACATGGTACGCCACAAATCCCCGAAGACCTTAATCAACATCAATGTATTCGACTTTCGACCCCCTATGTTGATAATAGCTGGACACTATTTAATGGCGAACAGTGGATAACTGTTGAGCCAGAATCTAGGTTAGAAACCAATAACATCACCTTGGTAAGAGAGGCTGCAATTGAGGGACTTGGCATCGCCACTGTGCCTATTATCATTGGCAATGCGGCAATCGAGAGTGGCTTATTAGTACCAATACTTCAAGACTACCCAATGAAACAAAGCGCCGTTACTATGAGCATGCCACAACGGGTTTATCTCCCGAGAAGATACCGAGTGTTTATAGAGTTTTTATATCAAAGTTTATTTGAAAACTGGCAAGATCAAATCATTGATATACCGGACTTTATAACTAATCCAACCCAAGATGATTGAGTTTATTAAGATCGACTAAGTGGCAAAAATGAAAAAGGGCTCTTGGTAAAGAGCCCTAAAAAGTCATGGGTTAGTTATATGCAGGGAGGTACTAACCCTTACTTTTTATTCCATACGTTCAAATATGTGGAACTTCTCAATACCGTAAGACTTACCTTCGGCATGACAAGTCGCACAAGACTCTGAAGTAGGCTGGGTGTACCAATCTGCAACCACCTCTTCATCAATTGAACCACCTTGCTGAATCATATGATTTAGCGCTGACTCATCATTATGACAAGCAAAACAGTTAGCGGTAATAGGGCTTGCCATCTTAGTATTGTCACCACCATGGAAAGCTTTCGCACGGATAAACTGATTAGGGATCGCATACAGATCAATTCCATCAGCATGACATGCCACACAGTTTTCAGCGTTTAGCTTCGCGGCAGAGTTGGTAACAAGTACTTCTACTTCTTTACTCATCTCCGAACCTACAACCGCCTGTATCCCCCAGTGCTGAGCATGTACTAGCGGCCCAAAACCTGGAGCACTGTTAGCTTTCCAACCGACTTGAACATCACTACTCATAGCAGGAATAATGTAACCAGCTTCAACGCGTTTAGCATCTGTTTCGAACGCATCCATCGCAACAGTTCTCATACCTGAGCGATCTTGGCCGTTGTTATGACAAGCAACACAGTCTAAGCCACCTTCGTTATAACTACCGTTTTTATGGTAGTTAGTTTCATTGTTGTGACAAGTGGTACAACTATTAGCAGTCACCGAATGACGGCGTTCATAGTCTTGTGTTTTCACACCACTATGATCTACTGCGCCCGAGTAACTAGTGAAAGACACGCCGTCGTAGCCGCCGTCGTCATCAGCTTGTTTAAATGTCACACGAGTACTTGCTACTAAATCCGCAACTCGATAGTCAGTGTCTAATCCATCCAAGTGTGGGTAACAGATCGAACGGCTACCATCTTCATTTTCAATATACTGATCAGAACCACGTGGGCTAGGACGGCCTACTAAAGACTCGTTGTGGTAGCCATGAATGTAAGCCCCTGCATATGTCAAAGTATTCGCAGCATACATTTCACCAATATTGAGTTGTTGCTCAGTCTCACCAGCGGTATTGAATAACGATACCGTTGTACACCAACCACCCTGTGGATACTCTTCCCACTCAATTGAATCATCAATAAATGGCACAGATGTAGTGGTGTAGTGATCTTCTCTAAGTTGTGCTCTCTCCATTACCTTCTTATGGAATAAACGAACATCATCTGACTCACTAAAGCCGCTATAAGTCATAGTCACAGCCGTTGAGCCAACGCCAGCAGCATCATGACAATCAGTACAAGTCGTCATGCTATTTACTTTAGTGATCGGTTCAGCATGACAGGTGTAACAATTGGCCGGTTCAAAATCTTTTTCAAATTTCTGATGATTGATATGACCAATTTTTTGCATCGAGTTACGTGCGTAACCACCATCATCTCGCACAACATTACCATGGCAAACCATACAGCCAGCAACGAGATCCGTTTCGCCATCAGTATTGATTGCGGTATAGCTTGGATGCTTTAGTTTTGACGCAGCATAATCGACATGACAACCCTGACAGGTTGCTGTAGAGGTAGTGTGCAAGCCTTCGGTTTTATCGACAACCATATAGCGTGACTTAGCGATATTATCGCCCCCACCAACAGCAAGACGTATTATACCTTCGCTGCTACTATCTATCGCAGCCATTGGCGCATAGAACTCATAACGGCCATTATCAGTCATTGTCAGGCTAGCACCATCTGTTGCTTGGTCTGCACTGCCACCGACTATAGTGCCTTCGTAATCAGGGCGACTACGGGCGATACCCTTTTCTGTGAGTACAGCCATTTCTGCACTGGCATTCTCTAAACCTGAAATCAACAACCCTTCTTCGTTAGTAATTTCAAACTCAAATTTGATTGCTCCCTCTTCAAGGGTATGCGCTATCATTTCAACGTTAGTCGTTGTTGATTTCTCTACCACTGGCGGTAACGGGCTAGTGCCATCTTCACCGTCATTACCATCTTTGCCATCACTACAAGCTGTAAGCCCGAAAGCTGCCGCTACAATTAAGGCGACACCACATTTGTTAAAGCGCTTCATCATCACTCCAAAATTATTCTTTAGATGTGATCTTTACTCCCCCGTAAATACGGTAATGATTTTTAAACATTTAATGTGTGAATTATTCCCCATTAACGTAAAGCCTTTTCATCACTCATCACAAAAATATAAAGAGCAATTAATATACAGAATTAAATTAATGTTAAATTAATATCTACTGTATATTTAATAACTTACAGCTCATCAACAGGAAATAAAGATTGAAGGTATACCCTATATTATTCGGTATAAATAAGTGGTCGTTAGCCTCAAACATACAAAAACACCGACAAGTATGCCGACGTTTTTTATAGTAAATTTCACCTTGGCTTTCATCAAGAAAGCCTATGAATAATTAAACCGCTAGTAAAGCAACTATCCCAGTACTTCAAAATCATCATCAGCAAGCTTAGCACTACCATCTTGTTGCAACACCCACAGTTCTTTATGGATAACACCATGGGCTTTATTCATTTTCCAAGAAGAGGTCAGTAACACAGTATTGTCGTCTACAATGCTAAAGTTAGGTTCAATATATTCCACACTATTGAACCCTTCATTAATCAGATTTTGCCAAAATGCTTCAATCGCATCTCTACCCACAAACTCACCAAATGGTCGAGCATTCATTGTGGCATTCGCTTCATATTGCCCAGCGCACTGCTTTGCATCTTGGCTATTAAAACCATTTTTCCAAGTTTCACTCGCCAACTTAACGGCATTTAATAAGGTCGAAGACATTGTATAACTCCAATAGCTGTTGTTCCTTTCAAATTATGCAACCAGTTTACAGCTTAGATTGGTATTGATAACCTAACCAATACAGCACTCACTGTTCGATTAAACAGAACAACTATAGAGGTACTATGGATTATCTACGCCATATGGCCATTTTTAAGCAGATAGTCGATGCCGGCTCAATCAGTGCCGCAGCGGATAATTTAGCGTTGTCAAAATCAGTCGTGAGTCATCACCTTAAAAGTCTAGAGTCTGCTATTGGTGTACAGTTGTTGCATCGTACCACCCGCAAGCAACAGCTAACGCCTGCTGGCACTGATTTCTATCAACGCTGCACGCAAATGGCTGATATATCTCAAACCGCGTGGCAGGAAGCGCGTGATACTGGCGGAAACATTGCAGGTCCCATTAGAATAAGTGCTCCCCATGCACTTATTGATTCAATCGTTGCTCCAGCTATCGCTGAACTATGTCGTGATAACGCGCAGGTAAAGCCAACTATTTCCGTTGCCGATCAACGTATTGACCTACTTAGTGATGATGTTGACCTGGTTATTCGGGTCGGAAAGCTGCCTTCAAGCAATTTAATGCAGCGTAAGCTCGGCGAATTCAGAGATGTGGTCTGTGCGAGTCCAACGTATATAGAGCGACATAAGCACGAGATTGATGCCGAGCAGTGGCAATCTTTGGATTACATAGCTAACTCATGGCAAAAAGAAAGACTCGCTCATGAACTTGAGGCATTAGCACACCTCACTCACGACCAAACGTCTGCGCGAAAAAGGCTAGAGTTTGTTGCCAATAGATTCACCGATAATTCATCCGCGGTCAGCGCTTTAGCTAAAGCAGGCTTAGGCGTTGCACTACTACCTGAATTTGTATTTCAGCAAGCAGAGCTACAAAATCAATTAGCCATATTAGTGCCTGATCACCAATGCCCACTCAATGCCGTATATGCAGTGCATGATTTTGGCCAAAAACCACCACAACTAATAAAAACCACTATTGAGCTGCTGATGCGATATTTCAGCTCGAATAAAAGTTAGCGTAAAGCCTGCATAGCAGTTTTTATTGATCGGGATTAGTATTTTTAAAGGCCTGCACCTGATTTGTGCTAATAAAGCTGCTAACATTGCTGGCAATTTTTAAAGCTTAGTGAGAAAGATCAAGATGGGCAGAGCATACCAAAACCGCAAAGAATCCATGGCGAAAACTGCTGGGCAGAAGACGAGACTCTATTCTAGATACGGAAAAGAGATCTACGTTTGCGCCAAAAATGGTGGTTTCGATCCCGACGGCAACCTAGCGTTGCGTCAAATGATTTCCAAGGCTAAAAAAGATCAAGTGCCGGCTCATGTTATTGAGCGTGCGATCGAAAAAGCGCGTGGCGGTGGCGGTGAAGATTATGAAAGTGCTCGCTACGAAGGTTTTGGTCCTGGTGGATGTATGGTTATTGCCGATTGCTTAACAGACAACGGTAAGCGTACCTTTACTCAAGTGCGTCAGGCATTCGTTAAGAATGACGCAAAACTAGGTGGTCCAGGTACAGCTGGTCATATGTTCGATCATCAAGCTGTATTTGTATTTGCAGGCGATGATGAAGATGCGATCCTTGAAATGCTAATGATGGCAGACGTTGATGTAACAGACGTTGAGCTAGAAGATGGCATGATCAGTGTATACGCTCCACACACAGAGTTCTTTAAAGTTAAAACGGCACTCGCGGCTGAACTTCCTGCAGAAACAGAATATGTCATGGAAGAGATCACTTTCGTTCCACAAACTATGACAGCAATTACTGATGCAGAAGAAATTGAGCAATTTGAAAAATTCTTAGCTGCACTTGAAGATTGTGATGACGTTCAGAACGTTTACCACAATGCTGAGTTACCTACAGAAGCATAAATTTTCTGAAAGGTAATATAGATTACGAAAAAGGCACTCAATGAGTGCCTTTTTTAGTGGTTCTATAGTTATCGATTAATCTTCGATAAAGCGACTTTTTACTGCAGACGTTGGTAGCAGGCAAATAGCTCTTGTGCCAAATAGTCTATAACGCTGCTTTGCCAGTGCATTATAAAGTCCATCACGTATTATCTTTGGCAAAAAACGGCTAAAACGTAACAGCGGCCAAGGTGTATCAAGTGACTTTGCAATCTCTATTGCCGCATCACTGCGCAGGTAGCACTTATCACCCTTTATCAATATCACGCTATCTAAAGCAACCTCAGTCACCCCAAACTTAGACAGATACCGCCTACCGCTACTCGATTGCAGCGAGGCAAACATAAACCGTTGGTGTTTATCATGGTTAATCACAAAGTTAACGGCGCTATGGCATAAATTACATATGCCATCGAAGATAATTATCTGTGATTGTGTTCGCACTGTCGTCACCGTTAATTTACAGCTAAACGCCCCTTCTCCTTTTCGACCAGAAAACGAGTAATATCCAATACCTGCTCAAAGCTGTTTGCTGACTGATTCAGTACTAAGTAGCGGCCATTTACCACAATTGAAGGCGTACCATCGATTTCAGACTGAGCCATCACTTCGATTGCTTGAGCAAGCTGCTGGTTAATTTCAGCCGATGCCAATTGTCGTTCAAAATCAGCCTGACTAAGGCCGAAATTCTGTAAAAAATCAGCCAACTTTTGTGTTTGCAATTTACTATCACGGATCTCGCGCAGTGCCATCACCTCTTGAAATAGCGCAGCATGTGCCTTATCGCTATCAGCCATATTTTGCACGATGAAAAATACCTTGGCGTGCAGCTTCATAAGATCATTCCAAATTGCGGGTGACTGCACTAGGTCAACATCTGCAGCCATGGTTTTTTGCCATTGGTGCAGCGGTTGTTCAAATGATTCACAATGTGGGCAGCCATACCAAAAAAACTCCATCACTTCGATCTGTTCACCGTTAGTCGCAATCGGGGTTGCAAGCGCACGATAGTTCACCCCTTCAACATAATTGGCTTCGAGTGCATTTTTATCACCACAACCAATAACGACAAAGGTCAAAAGTAACAGCGTCAGTAATTTTTTCATTCGGTTTCCTTACAGTATGATTAGCTTACCCATTCAAGATGATCTAAATTAGCACAAAAAAGGCACTCAATGAGTGCCCTTAAATTTAATTCTAATACATTATGAACAGCAATCTCGGCGCCACCAGTTTTTAGGTAACATGTCTAAAAAGACTTTTGCCATTAAGATAGCCAGTAGTACGCCAGAGGAATACACCACTGCGGCAGGTAGTAAGTTATGATGCTCACCCACTTGCGGCATCACCACAAAACCAAAAGTTTCCACCAAATAGTTAACCAAAATCCCTGAGACTAATGCCACGCCTAACACACCACCTAAGTAGCCAAACAATGCACGTTTACCTAACTCTTTAGTCACCACACCTAAGGTTGCGATATTCGTTGCAGGGCCTGCCAACATAAATACCAAAACAGCTCCAGGTGAAACCCCAGCTAACAACAAGCCAGCAGCAATAGGCGTTGATGCTGTAGCACAGATATACATAGGCACAGATATCAGCACCATGACTAACATAGCTAAAATACCATCGCCCCATTTAGCCATAAAATCACCAGGAACATAAGTTGTGACTAGCGCAGCAAAGAACAAACCAATTAATAACCAAACTGTAGTATCGCGTACTAAATCAGTGGCGGCAAAATGCAGTCCCTTACCGATACGGCTAATAACTGATGTACCTTTAAGCTCAGTGGCAATATCTTTAGTCGACTCACAGCAACTCTCAGTTTCAGCAGCATCTGAACTCTTTGAGCTACAACATGATGTGCTCTCAGCCTTAGCAGCCGGTTTTTCACTGCTGCAACAGCTTGATTTTGTCTGCTCTGTCACTGGCGTTAAATTTAGCGGAGTAGCATTAGCAGACTGACTCATAACACTGCTCTGAGTCATTGGTTTCATACTGACTGTGGCTTTCTTTTCACTGCCACAACAGCTGCTAGTCTTGGCTTTCGGCTCCGCTTTGCTACTACAACAAGATGAGCTGGTAGCTTCTTTGGTATCAACGACAGGCTTAGTCTCATCGTCATCACGACCAACCAGCAAACCAGCTACGATTGCGCTGGTAACCGCAGCGATAGGTCTAACAATCGCCATAAATGGACCGAGTAGTACATATGAAACCGTCACTGAATCAACTCCGGTTTCCGGCGTTGAGACTAAAAATGATGTGGTAGCCGCTTTAGATGCACCGCTTCGACGCAGCCCTACAGCCGCAGGAATAACGCCACAAGAACATAATGGCAAAGGTGCGCCCAACACAGCCGCTTTGACCGTAGTTTTAAAACCATGACCACCCAGTTGCTTTTGCATCCATGCCATAGGCACGAACATTTTTAGCATTCCAGCTAGAAATAGACCGAGTAGCAACCAAGGGGCTGAATCAAGGAACAAGTCGATAAAGTTTGCAAATAACATAACTATTTCTCTTTTGAATTCTTACTAACTGCTTTGTTTTGGCAATTTTTAGTAAATTGCACATCATCATGAGTATGACTGTGATTTTCACAGCGAATATTGTCGGTACTTGATTCTAACGCTTCTAAAATAGAGCAATGTTCTGCGCTTTCAGGCCCACCGCAACAAGCTTGGGATAACCTTTGTAGCGATAGCTGAAAATGATTAAGCTCGGCAATTTTTGCTTCTACATTGGCTAGCTTGTCATCCACTAAACCTTTAACATCGGCGCATGCCCAATTGGACTTATCCAGTTCAATTGACAGCAGCTCGGTGATCTCAGCGAGGGTAAAGCCAACCGCTTTAGCCCGCAGAATAAAACGTAAGCGCTCTGCGTCATTTTCGGTATAGATGCGATAACCAGAATCAGTCCTTGAGGAAGGCGATAACAAACCGTGCTTTTCGTAAAACCGTAACGTATCCGTTTTGACCTCACACAGCTGCGCTAGCTCACCAATTCGATACATCGCTTTCCCCTTGTATAAACCATTTACATTGCTAAATATTATCGTGCACATATTTATCAATGAACCAAGTATAAACCTTGGAGTTGTATCCAAGGTCAAGGCTTATTCTGGCTAAAAAATTAGATCAAAGCTTGTTCTGTTTACCGTATTGTGAAATCGCGCAGAAAAAAACACCGCCAAGGGTAAAATTACGGTAAAATACGCGCGCCGTGACGGGAGAGTATAAATAGCGAGGGACTTTTGGAAAGCAGTGTAGAGGTAAGCAAGCCTAGTACTGTTCTGTTTTCCGAAAGATCCTTAAAATAACTACTGGACCCTGTACCTACAATGAATAATGCCAGACCTATTCGTCGCGCGCTGTTAAGCGTTTCAGATAAAACCGGAATCTTAGAGTTTGCACAAGCGCTGCATGCTCAAGGTGTTGAGCTACTATCTACTGGTGGCACCGCCCGCCTGTTGGCAGATAATGGTGTGCCTGTCATTGAAGTATCGGATTACACTGGTCACCCAGAAATCATGGATGGCCGTGTAAAAACGTTGCACCCTAAAGTGCATGGTGGCATTTTAGCGCGTCGCGGTATTGATGAGCTCGTTATGGAGCAAAACAACATCAACCCAATCGATTTGGTTGCAGTTAACCTGTACCCATTTGCCGAAACTGTTGCTAAAGAAGGTTGCACCTTAGCGGACGCTGTCGAAAACATCGACATTGGCGGCCCAACTATGGTTCGCTCTACTGCAAAAAACCACAAAGATACCACTATCATCGTTAATGCTAGCGACTACGGCCGCGTGATTGCAGAGATGCTAGCAAATGAAGGTAGCACAACGCTGGAAACGCGTTTCGATCTTGCTATTGCTGCTTTTGAACATACAGCAGCATACGATGGTATGATCGCTAACTACTTCGGTACAAAAGTGCCTGCTCACAGTAAAGATGAGTGTCATGAAGATTCTAAGTTCCCACGCACTTACAATACTCAGTTAGTTAAAAAGCAAGACTTACGCTATGGCGAAAACAGCCATCAAACAGCGGCTTTCTATGTTGACACTAACCTAGATGAGGCCTCTGTTGCGACTGCAGTTCAACTGCAAGGTAAGGCACTTTCTTACAACAACATTGCTGATACCGATTCAGCGCTAGAGTGTGTTAAAGAGTTTGACGAGCCAGCTTGTGTCATCGTTAAGCACGCTAACCCATGTGGTGTTGCGATTGGTGACAACCTACTTGAAGCTTATAACCGCGCATTCCAAACGGATCCGACCTCGGCATTTGGTGGCATCATCGCCTTTAACGGCGAGTTAGATGCTGCTACTGCAACAGCCATTGTTGAGCGTCAGTTTG
The DNA here is from genome assembly GCF_023284045.1 of Shewanella kaireitica. Taxonomy (GTDB): domain Bacteria; phylum Pseudomonadota; class Gammaproteobacteria; order Enterobacterales; family Shewanellaceae; genus Shewanella; species Shewanella kaireitica. The sequence goes on along the minus strand of NZ_JAKIKQ010000005.1, from coordinate 162,092 downwards.
TTGAAGTGATTATTGCTCCGTCAGTTAGCCAAGCTGCCCGTGATGTTGTTGCTGCAAAAGCAAACGTACGTTTGCTTGAATGTGGCCAATGGGCAAGCAAGACCACTAGCCTAGATTACAAACGCGTTAATGGTGGCTTATTGCTGCAAGATCGTGACCAAGGCATGGTTGCTATTGATGATGTTAAAGTCGTTTCTAAGCGTCAACCAACAGCTGCCGAAATGAAAGATCTCATGTTCTGCTGGAAAGTGGCTAAATTTGTTAAATCAAATGCCATCGTATATGCCAAGAACAGCATGACAATTGGTGTCGGTGCAGGTCAAATGAGCCGCGTATATAGCGCTAAAGTTGCTGGCATTAAAGCGGCTGATGAAGGCCTAGTGGTGCAAGACTCTGTGATGGCATCTGATGCATTCTTCCCATTCCGCGACGGTATTGATGCCGCTGCAGAAGCGGGCATTAGCTGTATCATTCAGCCAGGTGGTTCTATTCGTGACGAAGAGATCATCGCTGCTGCAGATGAGCACGGCATGGCAATGGTATTTACTGGTATGCGTCACTTCCGTCATTAATTTATAAAGGCTCTAGTTTCTATATATTGCTATCTAAATATTGGTTGCTAAATATTGGTTGCTAGAGTTTCTAAAAATTGATTTTTAACGTTTAGAGCAAGCCATTTTTTCTATGTCAAAGAAAGCACGCACAGATTCTTGTTGGTAAAAAATGCCAATACGTGAGCATGCTTGATGCAGAAATAGGAAAAATGGCGCAGCTATAAAAGGTAAAGATATGAAAGTATTAATTATTGGTGGCGGCGGTCGCGAACATGCATTGGCATGGAAAGCGGCACAATCGACGCAAGTTGAAACCGTCTTTGTTGCACCGGGTAACGCTGGCACAACGTTAGAGCCAAAACTGGAAAACGTAGCGATCAATGTTGAAGAGATCTCTGCCCTGGTGGCTTTTGCAACCGAGCAAAAGGTAGCCATCACTATTGTTGGCCCTGAAGTGCCACTCGCACTGGGTGTGGTTGATGCCTTTAATGAGGCAGGACTGCCAATATTTGGCCCAACCCAAGGCGCGGCGCAGTTAGAGTCTTCAAAAGCGTTTACGAAAGACTTTTTAGCTCGCCACAACATTCCTACTGCTGCTTACTCAAACTTTACAGAGATTGAGCCCGCAAAAGCTTACGTTACTGAAATGACAGCTAGTACTGGTTTTCCTATTGTCATTAAAGCCGACGGCTTAGCGGCGGGTAAGGGCGTAATCATTGCGGCTGACCAAGCAGAAGCTGATGCAGCAATCGAAGATATGCTAGCGGGTAACTTATTCGGCGAAGCCGGTTCTCGCGTGGTGGTTGAAGAGTTTCTGAAAGGCGAAGAAGCTAGCTTTATCGTGATGGTTGATGGAAAGAATATTCTTGCTATGGCCAGCAGCCAAGATCATAAAGCGCGTGATAATGGCGATCATGGTCCTAACACGGGTGGCATGGGTGCATATTCACCTGCACCAGTAGTTACCCAAGCAGTTCACGACTGGACTATTGCTAATGTTATCCGCCCAACGGTTGATGGTATGGCCGCTGAAGGGAATGTTTATACAGGCTTCCTTTATGCGGGCCTAATGATCTCTCCAGATGGCAGCGCAAAAGTACTTGAGTACAACTGCCGCTTTGGCGACCCAGAAACTCAACCTATCATGATGCGCCTTAAATCTGATCTGGTTGAGCTTTGCTTAGCATCAACCCGTGGTGAACTTGACCAGGTTACTGCCGAGTTTGATTCGCGTGCAGCAGTTGGCGTGGTATTGGCCGCAGGTGGATACCCAAATGCATACCGCAAACATGATGTGATTGAAGGTCTAGATCTTGGTAATAACGATGCCAAGGTTTTCCACGCTGGTACCAGCATGAAAGATGGCCATGTAGTGACTAATGGCGGGCGCGTGCTTTGCGCGACGGCACTTGGCAATAGTGTAACAGAAGCTCAAGCATCAGCTTATCAGTTAGTTGACACCATCCACTGGGATGATGTCTATTTCCGTACTGATATCGCTTACCGCGCTATCGCAAGAGAAAATAGCTAAAGCCATAGGCTGATGCTAAACCGATAAAAGCTCAGTTGTCACTGGGCTTTTTTATTTGTGCTCATCAAAGCAAGCATGCTGATATTTCGGCCCTAGCAAACATTAGCCATTGGGAAACCAATGACACACAGTGTGTGTCATATTTCTGCAAAAATTAAATCCCCCAACTTCATCTGCGCTCCAAAGCCTAGATCTACAAATCAGTATTTTTGTGATCTTGCTAACAAAAAGTTCTACACTCAAAGCGCAATATGTTTGTTCTAAATAAATATCGAACAATTAAATTAATCACTGCATAGGGGCACATTATGAAATATTCATTAGGAGATCTCGTCTATCAGGGCGAAACATCTGGCGTGCATAACTGGGATACCTTAGCTGGCACTTCATTTTACTGGCATCCAGATTGGCTGCATATTGCTGAGAATATGACCGGTCATACGCCTGCTATTCCGATGGAGCCATCAGATAATAAACCAACTAAAGACGATGCTGCAGCTGCTATTGTTAAACATCTAAATAAGTAAAATCATCGTTGCTACCGGCCTGAGGCAATGGCTTTTTTAGCTATTTTGTCTATCAGGCCAGGGGCAATGATCTTAAAGAACCGCCCTACTCGGCCTCTTAATGAGGTGATCAGTAACCGTTTTCGCTGAGCAATAACTGGCAACATAAGTTCAGCACACTTTTCAGCAGTCATAATTTTAGACTCTTGCATGGGCGTCTCACCGAGTGGCTTACCATGAGCATCTAATGCTCGTTTATGGGTTTGTGTAACGACAAAGTCAGGACAAATAACCGTCACAGCCACATTATCATCACTCAGTTCGATACGTAACGAATCAAATAAACCTATCAGTGCATGTTTTGAAGCTGCGTAACCTGAGCGTGTCGGTACTCCCGTCATTCCCGTTATGGACGCGACGGCAACAATCTGTCCTTCGCTCTTTTTTAAGTACGGTATAGCAGCATGGGAAAGATACGCCGGGCCAAGGTAATTAACCTGCATGATCTGCGACAGTACGCTTAAATCTTCAAGTTCATCAAAACGCGACCACATGGTCATGCCTGCATTATTCACCAAAATATCTAGCTTATCGAAGTGCGCTATACAGGCGGTAATCACCTGACTGCACTGCGATGAATTGGCTAGATCAGCAACTTGGATGAACGCTTCTGAACCGAGCGTACTTACCTCTTGTTGCAATGAAGCTAAGCGGGATTCATTACGGGCAGTCAGCAACAACTTACAGCCAAGCGGAGCCAATGCTAACGCCAGCGCTCGACCAATTCCTTCCGATGCGCCTGTAATTAAAATGACCTTCCCTTTAAGCTGCTCCATCTTCAGTTTCCTTATGATCAATACTCAGTTCTATTAGTAATTTAAAATAACAGTGATTCTGCAACTACATCTAAAATATACATTTTTCCTTATTAAACACCAGTTATCGCAATTGTTATACTTTTGTGATTATTTGGCGATATTCAGGTGATATCCCTTTGTCATGCTTAATCCATACAGTCAAAGGAGATAAATCATGAACATAAATAAACTCACTAAAGCCCTTTTCATCACTAGCCTTATGAGCCTACCGGCATCTGCTGCAGAGCTTGAAATCAGTGTTACTAACCTAACTCATGGTAACTACTTTACACCGTTACTGATTGCAGCACACGATATGGATAGCCACCTTTTCCAAGCGGGTGAAATGGCGACGCCTGCACTGCAAAAAATGGCTGAAGGTGGCGACATCGCCGATTTAGATGCCGCTGTCACTGGCGCTGGCGGAGTGACAGTCGCTAACCCAGCGATGGGGTTACTTGCACCAAGCGCTAAGGTAGACAGCATCATGCTAGATTCCGGCGACATGACCCACCTTTCATTAACAGCCATGGTGTTACCCACCAATGATGCCTTTGTTGGTTTAGATGCTTGGAAGATCCCAACCGAAGCCGGTACATACACATTTACTGTTAATGCTTACGATGCCGGCACTGAAGCCAATGACGAGATAATTAATGGTGGCGGTGCATCTGGTACTCCAGGGATCCCAGCAGCACCTGGCGGCGATGGCGGCATGAATGCAACAGGCATCATGGATAACAGCAACAACGATAAAGTGCATATTCACCCTGGCGTATTAGGTGATACCGATATGGATGGCGGCGTAAGTGACTTAGATAGCCGAGTGCATCGCTGGTTGAATCCTGTTGCTCGAGTGACTGTCATCGTGAAGTAGGAGAGAAGCCATGAACTATCCAATAAATATTTTCAAACGTAATGCGATAGCTTTAGTCGCTTTTACAGCAATCGGATTAGCAGGTTGTTCCGATAACGACAATGATACGCCGGCACCTGTTGTCCCGCCAGTGGTTGCGCCAGTGATGCAAGATTATAGCGTCACAGTCACTAATCTAACGGCTAACCAACCCATGTCTCCCGTCGCAGTCGTTGCCCACTCCAATGACAGCACGCTCTGGAGTACAGGTATGCCTGCCAGTGTTGCTTTAGAAATATTAGCTGAGTCTGGTGACAGCAGTGGTTTAACTGACGAAACAGGAGTTAATGAGCTATTAAGCGGTGCAGGTATTTTGGTTCCGGGAGGTACTGAAACCATTGCAATCAGTCTTGAACAAGCCGATGTCGCAGATCTGTCTGTAGTAACCATGTTGGTTAACACCAATGATGCGTTTACTGGCACTACAGGTTTTGACTTGGCAACGTTAGCGGTTAACGATACAAGTACACTGCGTGTTATTGCTTATGATGCTGGTACAGAAGCAAACTCTGAAGCTAAGGGGACTATTCCAGGACCTGCTGATGGTGGTGAAGGTTTTAATGCTGCACGTGATGACAACGACAAAGTGCACGCTCATCCAGGTATCATTAGCATGGATGACGGCCTGATGGACTCTGTGTTATCAGCCTCTCATCGTTTCGATAACCCTGTACTGTTAATCAAGGTAACACGTACTAAATAGTGTTAATTCCAAATTGATTAAAAATTTATCGAAATAAAAGCTCTTAAAGGTGGGTCTTGTTAAAAAGGGACCGCCTTCGGGAGCTAGGCATGAACGGATCAACGACCAATTTTTCAGCTGTTTCAAGCAAGACCATATTATTGATTGAAGATGAGCAGGACTTAGCCAAACTAGTCATGCTTAACCTGAAAAGCATGAACCATGCAGTTATTCACTGTGTGACGTTACAGCAGGCTAGCCAAGTGATTGCCACCAAGCAGATAGATCTTATCCTAATGGACAGGATGCTACCAGATGGAGATGGAATCACTCTTTGTCAGCAGATCCGCCAAGACGGTAATGAGCTACCTTGCATGTTGTTGACTGCGAAAGATTCGGAAGCTGATATTGTCTTAGGACTTGAATCTGGTGCAGATGATTATCTGGTTAAACCCTTTAGCGTGTTAGAACTAAGAGCAAGGGTCAAAGCATTATTAAGACGTGGAACACAATTAGCCCATCAAGATGAGTCGTTGGAGTTCAACGGTATTAGCATTAACTGTAATACCCGTGAGGTTATTGCTTTTAATGAAACATTAGAACTCACAGCCCGAGAGTTTGATCTTCTGCTCTATTTGGCTCAGCACCCAAAGCAGGTATTCAGCCGAATGCAGCTTTTAGAAGCAGTGTGGGGTTACTCCTATTCCGGCTATGAACACACAGTAAACAGTCATATCAACCGCCTGCGTAATAAGTTGGCGAGAAATGCTTGCACCACAGACTTAGTCAAAACAGTTTGGGGGGTCGGTTATAAATTTGCCCCACCAGCGAATCGGGCCGCATCTTAAGCTGGACATGATTACTGAATAATTGCGGGCTAAGCAGGAGAGCACAATATGAGAAGTTTGTTTAGCCGCATATTACTCGCGGCGACCTTAGTGATTTTTATTCTTTTCATCGCTCTATGGCAGTGGCTGCAGTTTAGCCAAGAGTTTAGCCGCAATCAGATCCAGCAATCACTTCACCGCGAACTCGCCGAACATATGGCGCATATTAATCCGCTACTCTCTAAAGGCATCACCTCTGATGCAGCATTAAAAGAAGCATTTCATGATTTCATGCTGCTAGGCCCAAGCTTTGAAATTTATACCTTAGATAATCAAGGGCAAGTTGTTGCCTATGATGCTAAAGAGGAGAAGATCAAACAGCAACAGGTGGATACCGATACCATTGAGCAGTTTATTCAAGGCGTTAACTTACCGATACTAGGAACCGATCCACGCTCAGAGCAGAAAGATAAAATCTTCTCAGCCGCAAAACTACTCACGCCTAGTGGGCAGCAGACTGGATATCTCTATGTCATCATTGGTGGGGAAGACTTTGATAGCTGGCAGACTATTGTTAGTGAGCACCAAGCGCCACAGTTTTGGACCACCGCTATTTTGATTGCCATTGGCTTTGCGATAATCTTGTTTATCCTGCTGCTTAAACTTTTTACAGCGCCACTTAGCAGACTCGAAAATGATCTGCGTTTAGTTGCTGCACAACAGCTCAACTCTGGAGTGACATTGCCGGGACAATATACCGGCAGTAGCGAGATTAATCAGCTCAGTCAGCATATTAATACCTTGCTAAAAGCGTTGAGTTTGCAACATCAAGCAATCAACAGACAACAAGAGGAGCGGCACGAATTTATGCTGCACCTGTCCCATGATTTAAAAACGCCGCTCACCTCACTACAGGGTTATATCGATACTTGGTTATTATTGCCGCCCCATGAGCGTAGCAGTGACTTAATTGAAATAGCCGCTAATTCAAGTCAACACTTGCAACAACTACTGGGGCAGATGCTAGAACTTGCCGCGCTAGAGAATGGTCAAGTGAAACCGCAGTGGCAGCAAATAAAACTGCAAGAAGTGTTGGATGAATTACAGCAAACGTTCGCTCCACGCGCCAATGGCAAAAGCATCTTATTGGACTTTGAAGACGCCCCAAGTCTCTATATCAATACCGATAGACAGCTGCTACTGCGCATCCTCAATAATTTGGTCGATAATGCAATACGCTACACCCCAGAACAAGGCGTTATCAGTATCAAGACGATAGCGAATAAATCCAGTGGAACAACCTGGCTGCAGGTCAGTGATAATGGCTCAGGAATGCACAAGCATGAACTAGCAGCGCTTAAACAGATGACGCAAAAACCTATGGCTATGACGGCCAAGCAAAGTGCGTTGCCGCAACTGGGTGTTGGACTCGCAATTGTCAGGCAGTTACTGGCCATCTTAAAGTGTGACATTCAAATTGACAGCCAGCCGGGTAAAGGTAGTCACTTTAGAATTGAATTACAGACTCGTCCACAGCTAATTGATGAACGAGCCAGTGCCGACAAGCTATTCAGTGCTGAGGGTGGTTTAGAAAATAGCGTCCATCAAGGATAGTTCATCGACTCGAGGCAAATAAAACAGCCGACTGCAGATAGCGTCGGCTGTTTAAATCTTAGCGGCGTATATGTATAGCTAACACCAAGCGGTATTACAGATATAGCTAAAACACACCTTTAAATACTTTTCTTAGCTTAGGGAAAGCAAGACTAATAAACACACCAAACAAGCTCATCCACATCAATATCACCAATACCGCTGTCATATAGATCCCCATTTCAGTATCGGCATTCGCAACATAAAAGTAGTGGGTGCCCTGTAGCAAACCAATAAAAATGGCTAAACATATAGCACTAAAAAGAATAGGTAGTTTCATAAATGTCGCCTCTTAACGTAGGTTTTTATTTGATGGAATGATAATAAAACACTGCAATCACTAACTAAAGTTAGTAACCATCTGCAATCCAGATACTTGCTAGCTTTGTGATTTTATTAATTTAACCTAATGCATTTTGGCGATGCTTGATAGCCCTATTATGCCAATTTTTGGCAATAAAAAAGCGAGCCATTGGCTCGCTTTAATCATCACGACAAGTAGATTACTTGTGGTACTTACCTGACAACTCATGTACTGAGTTGATAAATGAGCCCGCGTGCTCTGGGTTCACGTGTTGGTGGATACCGTGACCCAAGTTAAATACATGACCAGTACCTTCACCGTAAGAAGATAGGATTTGATCCACTTCTTGATGGATACGCTCTGGAGATGCGTAAAGTACTGATGGATCCATGTTACCTTGTAGTGCAACTTTGTTACCTACACGGCGACGTGCATCACCAATATCTACAGTCCAATCTAGACCTAGTGCGTCACAGCCTGTTTCAGCCATAGACTCAAGCCATAGTCCGCCACCTTTAGTGAACAAAGTAACTGGTACTTGGCGACCATCTGCATGGCGAGTTAGGCCATCAACGATTTTCTGCATGTAACGTAGCGAAAATTCACGGTATGCGTGGTGAGATAGCGCGCCACCCCATGAATCGAAAATCATTAGAGATTGTGCACCGTTAGCAACCTGAGCGTTCAGGTATAAGATCACTGAGTCAGCGAGCTTGTCTAACAACATGTGCAAAGTTGCTGGCTCTTCGTAAGCCATCTTCTTAATCTTTTCAAATGTCTTGCTTGAACCGCCTTCAACCATGTAAGTCGCTAGAGTCCAAGGTGAACCAGAGAAGCCAATTAATGGTACTTCGCCTTTAAGCTCACGACGAATAGTGCTAACAGCACGCATTACGTAACCAAGCTCATCTTCTGGATCAGGGATACATAGCTTCTTGATTGAATCGATAGTATCTGTAGGACGCTGGAAACGTGGGCCTTCACCTGTTTCAAAGTACAGACCTAGCCCCATTGCATCTGGAACAGTAAGAATATCAGAGAATAAAATCGCAGCATCTAGGTCATAACGACGTAGTGGCTGCAAAGTCACTTCACAAGCCAAGTCTTGGTTTTTACAAAGCGACATGAAATCACCGGCTTCAGCACGGGTTGCTTTGTACTCTGGAAGATAACGACCAGCTTGACGCATCATCCAGACAGGAGTTCTGTCGACAGGCTGTTTTAATAACGCACGTAAATAACGATCATTCTTTAATTCTGCCATTTGGCTTGATTCCTAAACTTATATTGATATCCGCTTGGGTCAGTAGTTTAGCATTTACGTTAGTAAAGTAACCTCTATCGGTGAAATTATGTGACCAGTAACTCGACAAATAGTCGCAACTAGGACGCAGTTAACATATTTATATTACTAACAGTCTTATTTCTAAGCCGTTAATGCTAGATCTCATATCTTCAATAACTGCGATCTGCAACCATAACTTGACTTAACCTAGGCTGTACAACTCTCAATGTGACAGAAAAAAGTTGCACCTACTGGTCAGCTTTGGTATAAAAAGTCTGCGCTAGCAAGAACAATCAAGAAGCTCGTCGCATCGAGCCCGCAAAACTTTACTCGCCCAGCGATAGAATTCTATCGCTGGGCTTTTTCTTTTTTGGCTTTCTGCCAGCTGGTATGTCCATTTAGCAATTAGTCATAAATCGTCCGAAAACAGTTGATCAAAGTCGCCGTTCTCCCTACATTAGAAGTTAGGGATAGTTTCATAACGGGAAAGATCATGCTAAGAAAGCTAGAAAAAGCCGAACAAAAATGGGGCGGTTCAAATACTCTTATAGATCAATGGCTAAATAACCGTCGTAACCTATTGATAAACTATTGCCAAATTGCCGGCATTCCACCTTATGAAGTGACCGAAAATTCATTGCCAGCTTTTGACTCCGTTAAAGCCTTTTGTGACCAATTAATGGACTATGTTTCAGAAGGGCATTTCGAGATCTATAACCAAGTAGTTACCGCCTGCGAGAAAAATGGCAGCTCAAGTCAGGAGCTAGCACAGCAGTTAGTACCTCAGATCAGCGAAACCACAGATACCGCACTCGATTTCAATGACAAGTACACTGAAGCGGAAGATGAAAAAGTGCTGTTCCATCTCGATAAAGATCTGTCATCTTTGGGTCATGCAATGGAAACACGCTTTGCGTTAGAAGATAAGTTACTGGAAGTGCTACACACTAAGCATTCATAGTCAGTAGTCGAGGTTGCTCTTAGCAAGATGTTCGCCTAAATCCCGAAGGTGTAACGTCATCTGCCAATAACTTTAGCAAACACATTCCAAGACAAAATCAGACATCAAAAAGGCCAGCTAATTAGCTGGCCTTTTTAGTACATCAAATCTATAGCTTATACAGCAGACTGGAAGATAACTTCGTCAGCCTTTTCTGTGTACGATGCAATCTGATCAAAGTTCAGGTAACGATAAGTGTCAGCTGCCGTTGCATCTAACTCTTTAGCGTATGTCTGATACTCATCAGGAGATGGCAAGCGACCCAATAGTGCTGCAACAGCTGCAAGTTCCGCTGATGCCAAGTAAACGTTCGCACCAGTACCTAAACGGTTCGGGAAGTTACGCGTTGAAGTTGAAACAACTGTCGAGCCTTCAGCAACGCGTGCTTGGTTACCCATACACAGTGAACAGCCAGGGATCTCAATACGTGCACCGACGCGACCGAAGATGGCGTAATAGCCCTCTTCTGTCAGTTGATCACGATCCATCTTAGTTGGCGGTGCAATCCACAAACGTGTAGGCAGAGTCGTAGCAAACTTGTCTAGCATCTTACCAGTGGCACGGAAGTGACCGATGTTAGTCATACAAGAGCCAACAAATACTTCGTCAATCTTAGTATCAACGACTGATGACAGTAGAATCGCATCATCTGGATCGTTTGGCGCACAAAGAATAGGTTCTTTGATTTCGTTCAAATCGATTTCGATAACTTCAGCGTACTCAGCATCGCTATCAGCTTCCATTAATTCTGGATTAGCCAACCACTCTTGCATTGCAGTAATACGACGCTCAATAGTACGACGATCGCCATAACCTTCAGCAATCATCCACTTAAGCATGACGATGTTAGAGTTTAGGTATTCGATGATAGGCTCTTTGCCCAGCTTAATAGTACAACCAGCCGCACTACGCTCAGCTGATGCATCAGAAAGCTCAAATGCTTGCTCAACTTTCAGTTGCTCAAGACCTTCAATCTCTAGAACACGGCCAGAGAAAGCGTTGATCTTACCTTTCTTCTCTACCGTCAACAGACCCATCTCAATCGCTTTATGCGGGATTGCATGTACCAAGTCACGTAGAGTCATACCCGGTTGCAGTTCGCCTTTAAAGCGTACCAAAATTGATTCTGGCATATCCAGAGGCATAACGCCCGTTGCAGCAGCAAATGCGACAAGACCTGAACCCGCTGGGAACGAGATACCAATTGGGAAACGAGTATGTGAGTCACCACCAGTACCTACAGTATCAGGCAGTAGCATACGGTTTAACCAAGAGTGGATAACACCGTCACCTGGACGCAGTGCAACACCGCCACGGTTCATGATGAAATCAGGTAGTGTATGGTGAGTGTTCACATCGATTGGCTTAGGGTAAGCCGCTGTGTGACAAAATGACTGCATAGTCAAGTCAGCACTAAAACCTAGACATGCCAGATCTTTAAGCTCATCACGGGTCATAGGACCGGTAGTATCTTGTGAACCAACAGATGTCATCTTAGGCTCACAATATTGGCCAGGACGAATACCTGTTACACCACATGCTTTACCAACCATCTTCTGTGCAAGAGTGAAGCCCTTACCAGTATCTGCCACATCTTGTGGACGAACAAATTCAGTAGATGCTTCTAGTGCTAGAGTTTCACGAGCACGGTCAGTCAAACCACGACCAATGATCAATGGAATACGACCACCAGCACGAACTTCATCCATTAAGACTTCAGTCTTTAACGAGAATTCAGAAATCACTTCGTCGCTATCGTGACGCTTAACAAGACCTTCATATGGGTAGATATCAATAACATCCCCCATCTCCATCTTGCTAACATCTAGCTCAATTGGTAACGCGCCAGCATCTTCCATGGTGTTGAAGAAGATTGGAGCAATCTTGCCACCCAGGCAGAAACCACCCGCACGCTTGTTTGGTACATTAGGGATATCATCACCCATGAACCAAAGTACTGAGTTAGTAGCAGACTTACGCGAAGAACCAGTACCCACTACGTCACCGACGTAAACTAGTGGGAAACCTTTAGTTTTTAGCGACTCAATCTCTTTAATTGGACCAACAACACCCGCTTCATCAGGAACGATACCGTCACGAGCATTCTTAAGCATTGCAAGTGCATGTAATGGGATATCTGGACGAGACCATGCATCTGGTGCAGGAGACAAGTCATCAGTGTTAGTTTCGCCCGATACTTTAAATACTGTTAGTGAGATTTTCTCGGCAAGTTTTGGACGAGATAGGAACCACTCAGCATCAGCCCAAGAATGAACAACTTGCTTAGCGTAGTCGTTACCCGCCTGCATTTTTTCCACGACATCATGGAAAGAATCAAACATCAGTAGCGTGTGAGACAGTGCTTTAACAGCAAGTGGAGCTTGTGCGTCGTTATCTAACTGAGCGATTAGTGGCTCAATGTTGTAACCACCTTGCATAGTGCCAAGCAGCTCAACAGCTCGCTCAGATGACAAGATGCTTGAAGATGCTTCGCCTTTTGCGACTGCATCTAGAAAGCCCGCTTTTACATAAGCAGCTTCATCAACACCTGGTGGAATACGGTTTTCTAGCAGATCAAGAAGGAATGCTTCTTCACCTGCTGGGGGGTTCTTAATCAATTCAACTAGCTGCGCCACTTGTTGGGCATCTAATGGCTTAGGGACTACGCCCTCTGAAGCACGTTCTGCGACGTGTTTACGATATGCTTCTAGCACGGCAACATTCCTCTTTGTTTGGCGTTCAATACCAATTCGAGATTGGTATAACAGCGAAACTGCTCGTCTTCAAATTGAAACTGACAGCTCGGCAGGCTCGACCCTTATTTCGACGCGTATTATACTACAGCTTTGCAAAAGTATGAATCAGATCACACTTGCTCTGATAAGAAATCGCACTCAAGTTACAAGTTCGCCAAACCATAGACTGTAAAGTCAGCAAAGAAAACTAGACAATAGTGTTAACCTTGGATTTAAACAAATAAATTCAATGCATTAAGCATTAATGTATTTTATATTTCTGCACGTTAGCTATTAACTTTCACTACAAAACGTACAATAATGCCTAGTATTATTTGCGAAAACACTGAAAATAATCACTAATATTCACCAAAGTTATAATGAACATAATTGGGGACTTATGGGTAAACCCGAACTTAAAGCCGTTATTTTCGATATGGACGGCGTGTTAATTGATTCCGAACCAGTATGGCAAATTGCCGAGCACAAGGTCATGACCGAGCTCGGTTTAAACATCTCTATTGAAGATACTGTGGAAACAACCGGCCTTAGAATCGATCAGGTTGTCGCATTTTGGTACGCCCGCTTTCCTTGGGCAAACTACGATAACCAACAAACCGCACAAGCTATTGTTGATCAAGTTGTAAGCCATATTAATGTTGATGGCGAAGCGATGTTAGGTGTAATAGCAGCGCTCAAAAGCTGCCAAGAGATGGGACTTAAAATTGGCCTCGCAACCTCTTCATCAAGTGACATCATTAATGCTGTTTTAAACAAGCTGGAAATTAGAGAATATTTTCAATCGATTAAATCAGCTGAACATCTAGCCTATGGCAAACCACATCCGGAAGTTTATTTAAATTGCGCCAATGGGCTCAATATTGATCCTATCAATTGTTTAGCCATTGAAGATTCATTCAATGGATTGGTCGCCGCGCGGGCTGCGAATATGCAAACTATTGCCATTCCAGAGCCTAAATTTGCCGATTTACCTAAGTGGGTTATCGCCCATCAGCAACTTGACGACCTTACTTTTTTGCCTGAGGTATTGGCATCCATCCCCGTGCTACCTGAAGATACAGGGTTCAGTGGGAATTGAATGGGCTTTAATCAAGGCATTGATTGCCATTAATGGTCGCTCCCTTGATAAAATCAATAACACGGAGTAAAGCCCATTAAAACCCATCGAAGAAGACCTTGTGCCTGCCCACTTCGTTGTTGCATTAACTTAAAAGGGAATAACCATTTCCACATTAATGCGCCTAGAATTGAACTGGCACAATGCCTCTGAAACGAGCATCTTCAGGTAGCACGGGGATAGAGTTTAGCTTGTAGCCTTACCAAGCTTCACTTGATCAAAGCAGTGGCGCTTCAGCAAACCCTCAGCGCCCCGGCGAAATTTAAACAGCAAAATGTCCAACGAAGGAGATTGCAGTTTGCTCTATTGGTCATTTATGCGCACGTGAAGCTTTTGCTGCATGTTTAGACGTATCGGGTTTAAAGCCATCATTGGCCACTCTAATGCCGATAGTTAGTGCTTTGATAACCCAGTGCAGAGGTAGCTGAGACCGTCGAAAACATGGATGTTTTCGTTGAGCTTACACGGACGTACTAGTAGTGTGCCTCAGCTACTTCTGCACATAAGCCGACCGCAGGCCATTGGAACCACTGTCGCCAAAAGTTACTGAATTTGACGACAATTGCCAGTGACGACAAGTCCACTTACATCCCAATCAGTAGCCAATACTCATAATAAAAAGCCCATCGAATGATGGGCTATCAGTGTTTAACTGTGGGTTAGCAAAACTAGCATTACCAGATTTTCACTCTTTCATCTTCTGTCAGAAACATCTTGTCACCCTCTTTAAGATCGAATGCTTCATAGAAGGCGGGAATGTTACGCGGTGTACCCATTGCGCGGAAGTGACTTGGTGAGTGAGAATCGGTCATTAGACGGCGACCGAGCTCCTCATCACGGTAATTACGGCGCCATACTTGTGACCAGCCGATAAACAAACGTTGCTCGCCAGTAAGACCATCAATCACTGGAGATGGTTTACCGTTAAGGCTCATCTTATATGAACGTGCAGCAACCGTTAATCCACCTAAATCACCAATATTTTCGCCCAAAGTTAAATCGCCATTGACGAACCTACCAGGCATGGCTTCATAGCCAGCGTATTGTGCAGATAACTGCGCACCACGCTTTTGGAACTCTTCACGATCTTTATCTGACCACCAGTCACGTAAGTTTCCATCACCGTCATATTTGGCGCCCTGATCATCAAAACCATGGCTGATTTCATGACCAATCACCGCTCCAATACCACCATAGTTAATCGCGTCATCGGCATCCATATTAAAAAATGGTGGCTGTAAAATAGCTGCAGGGAATACAATTTCATTCATCACTGGGCTGTAGTAGGCATTAACCGTTTGTGGCGTCATGTGCCACTCAGTACGGTCGATGGGTTTGCCCAACTTAGCGAGCATTGCCTTATATTCAAATTGAGCATAGCGCTGGTAGTTACCTACAAGATCATTGGCTTCAATATCTAGCGCGGTATAGTCTTTCCACTTATCTGGGTAGCCAATCTTATAAGTAAACTTGGCGAGTTTTTCTTGCGCTGCAATCTTAGTTTCCGGCGTCATCCACTCTAGTTCGTTAATGCTAACCTCAAAACCTTTAATCAAGTTTTGGATCATCTGTTCCATTTTAGCTTTAGCTTCTGGCTTAAAGTTTTGCTTAACGTACTCTTCACCTACGATTTCACCAATCACTTGATCGGCTGCATCTACTGCTTTCTTCCAACGTGGCTTTTGCTCCTGGATACCCATTAAGGTATTGCCATGGAAAGCAAAGTGAAGATCGACAAAATCTTTACTTAACAGCTCGGCGTAATCATCCACCAAATGAAAGGCTAAGTAATCTTGCCATTCCGTAACGGTGAACTTATTGAACTCTTGGCCAAACTTTTCAAAATACGATGGTTGACGAACAATCACTTCGCTCACTTTATCGATATCCGCTCCCGCCGAGAACTGTACAAAGTCAAAACCCTTAACTAAATCTTGTAGCTGCTGACGATCCATCTTGTTGTAACTTTTGTTGGCATCACGTGACTCAACACGGCTCCACTGACTGGCAGCAATAAATTTCTCAATCTTTGCCACACTCTTGCTAGCACGTTGCGGATCGCTATAACCCGCCTCGCTCATTAAGTCGGTAACGTACTTATCTAATGCTGCGCGATTAGCGGTAAACTTCTCATCATCTTTCAGGTAATAGTCACGATCCGGTAGTGTCAGACCAGACTGATATAGATAAACACCGTATTGGCTAGAGTTTTTCGCATCATTATTGACATAAAAGCCAAATGGCACAGAAGCACCGTGAACCAATAAGCTGCCCATTAAGGTCGCTATATCGTTGTGAGTTGAAGCGTAAGCAATATCTGATAATTGATCTTTCAGCGGCGAGATCCCAAGAGTTTCAATGGTTTTGGTATCCATAAAGCTTGCATAAAAGTCACCCACTTTCTGCTCACTGCTGCCCTTCACCTTATTGGGTTTCGCTGCAGAAGCCTCAATGATTTCTTTCAATGAAGCTTGGCTTTGCTCATACAGAACTGAGAACGAGCCGTAGTTAGATTTATCAGCGGGGATTGGCGTATTAGCTAACCAAGTGCCATTAACACTGTAATAGAAGTCATCTTGGTGACGTACTGCAGGATCGAAATTGGCTTTTTCAACACCTGACACTAGTGCTGTTGACGTTTGAGTAGTTTCTGTGTTGGCGTCGTTACTGCCACAAGCAGTTAAGCCTAAGCTTAGCGCCACACAAAGTGCTAATTGACTTACTTTATTCATGATTATCCCCGTTATAGTCCTTTAAAAAGCTCTCAACTGTTCTGTGATGAGCTAACGCTACACACTATGTTTTAGACCACATAGCCCAATATTGTAAATGTGCGCCGCTTAATTAGTTTCCTCTGCTCGTGAACATTATTACTTCTACCAGTTTTTACCAATGAACAAAAAGATTGTTTTTTCACCGTCATCTGCGGCACCAAAACCAAAGGCCGCAGGCCCCACACCAGTATCAATACCTAGGAATAAACTACCGGAATAGATGAGATCGTCTAGAGCTACACTGTCCTTTTGAGTCCAAACATTACCCGCTTCAAGGCTGGTACCTAAATAAAGCGGATACTCTGTCATGCCTAATACATCTCGGCCGAGGTCATACTGATAGACAAAAGCGCCAAAAATCTTATGTGAGCCATAAAGCGCATTTTTATGATAACCAGAGAGGTTTAGAAATCCGCCTAACTCAGAAACGTTGACGGTAAACACGCCATCTTTATCGACTGTCGCTAAGGAAGCAATACCAACAAAGGCATGATTACCAACACCAACCGCACCACGCCAATCAGCTTCGTATTGCATTGAGAAGTTCGAAGAGTCGTCAAAACTTTCAAGATCATAAGTTTCTTTTCTCATGTATACATTGAAAGTAAATCGGTTACCTGAGGTTGGGAAATTTATACTGTTAAGATCATCATAGGCAAACTTTAAATAACCGCCATAACCGGTGTAATCAACAGTGCCAAGACCCCATAAGTCATTCTCAAGATCGCCAACTTCACCTAGAATGCCAAGTTCAACCATACCGTTTTGAGTGTAATTAATGCCGATCCCCACCTCGGTACGGTATGAGGTCTGTCGCAGCTCTAAAATCCGTTGATTATCCTCAAAGAAGGCCCAGTCTTTGAGTTCATACTCGACCCTAGCTCGACTGAAATAATCTTGATCTTTGGACAAAGGCTGATAAAACTCTGATCCAAGTAATTTATCAAAACCAAGTGATATTTCATTACGCCATTCACCGCCATTTTCAGTCAGGTTGGTCATGGTGTAAGCAAAATCTAACGACACAACCGAATCTAAGCTAAAGTCATCTTCCCAGCTAAACCCAAAATCGAAATAGTTAGGTCCCCATGATTTAGCTTTAGTCGTTACCGTTAGCACGCGACCATCTTCTGTGTCGGTAAACTCAGCATCGACACGCTCAAACTTATCTAAGGCATAGATCCGTGCAATCCCGGCTTCCAGAGTTTCAGTTGTAACGAAATCCCCTACATCTAGATCTAGATTATCTGCCAGTAACTTCTCACTGACTTTCGACTCATTGTCATAGACCACTTTAATTAATGGACGATTTATTTCATTTAGCCAGTGCTCACTCTTCTGCTTTTTAGCCACTAGATAACTTTGGAAGTCCGCTTCATCAATCGATAGCTTATCTAACCTAGACGAATTCTCTCTGGCTGCAATCTCCCCTAACGGCAGAGCAATAGGCATAATGCTAAAATCTGTCGTACTCAATTCACCAATGTTAGGTCGGATTAAGATATCACTGTCGGTCAATAATGCTTTTTGCTTCTCAGCGCTAGCATTAGTCAAAATTGTAGATAGCTGATTAAGCACCGCTAGGGTGCTGTTGAGCTCATCATTACCCACCAGTGGTGAGCCGATATCGACTGCAATAACAATATCTGCGCCCATCTCCTTGACCACATCTATCGGCATATTGTTGGCAATACCGCCATCAACCAGTAAAAGGCCATCAATAACTGCAGGTTGCAGCGCTCCAGGAACAGAGGCTGACGCCTGCATTGCTGCAACGATACTGCCACTGCTTAATACGACAGGCTCACCGGTAGCCAAATTTGTTGCAACAGCTCTAAAAGGAATTGATAACTCATCAAAATGGCCAAGCTGCTGAATTAGATTAGTTGAACTTCGAAGTAGCTGCGACATACTTTGGCCGCGGAGCAGGCCCGCTGGCATTTTAACTTCTTCATCGCTATAGCCGATATTGATGGGGATATTATATTTATCGCGAGTTTCTTTGTCCTTAAAGCTAAGAGCCTCCCGGGGAATAGTGTCTGAATAACCTTTGTCCCAGTTGGTCGTCATCATAATGGCTTTAATTTCAGCTGCACTATAGCCAAGTGCATACATGCCGCCAACGTAAGAGCCTATACTGGTGCCAGTAATGTAATCAATCGGGATATTCTTCTCTTCGAGTACCTTAAGCACACCTATATGAGCAGCACCTTTGGCGCCGCCACCACTGAGTACCAAGCCTATTTTAAGCCTTTCTTCGGCACTCACATATGACTGAAAAAACACAAGCAAACAAAGAATAATAATTCTATGTATCATAATGACTTATTCGACTCTTCTAATGATATTTTAACCTAGGGTATTTAACTAGTTTGTGCAAGCTTTAGCCCCTGGGTGCCAGCAGTTGCTTTGCTTCGGGCTGTAAACTCAATTCAGATCGAGTCGCCATATAAACTTCTAAATCTGTCGATGACATCGGCTTGGCAAAGTAATAACCCTGTATGACATAACAGCCACGACTAAAGACCTGCTCAAGCTGCTCATGGGTTTCAACGCCCTCAGCCACAACATCAAGCTTTAAGTTTCTAGCCAGTTCAATGATACTACTTGCTATCGCCTGATCGGCCTTATTGGTCGCGATATCAATTAGGAATGAACGATCAATTTTCAAAGTGTTCACCTCAAAATGACGCAAATAAGCTAACGATGAATAGCCGGTTCCAAAATCATCGATTGCAACATCAACTCCCAATGCTTTGAGCTCTTTTAGGTGTTGTTTAGCCACTTTAAGCTCTTTCATCAACACGCCTTCGGTGATCTCAAGCGATAAAGCATGATTCGGCATGCCGGTTTCAGCTAAGCACTTTTCAACACCTTGAATAAAGTCACGCTGACGGAAATGCAGTGCTGATATGTTGACCGATACTTCAAGTGGTTCAGTCAATGTTTGCGCCCAGCGGGCACCGTGACGGCAAGCTTCACGCATCACCCAACGGTCAATTTCAACAATCAGCCCGCAAGCTTCAGCAACTTTAATGAATATATCGGTACGCACATAACCATCTTGTGGATGATTCCAGCGCAGTAAGGCTTCAACTCCAACAAGCTTATCGTTTTGTAAAATATCTATTTGCGGCTGAAAATGAAGCTCAAACTCATCTCTTTCAATCGCTTTTCGCAGATCGGCTTCCAGCCTTAAGTGGTAAAGCGCTTCCGCATTGCGATCTTGAGAATAATATTTGAAATTGCCTTTGCCTTCTTCTTTGGCATGATACATCGCCAAATCGGCATTTTTGATTAGCGTTTCTGGTTGCTTAGCATCTTCAGGCCACAGACTCACACCAATACTGGTAGAGATATGAAATTCACGTCCATAAAGGTCAAACGGTTGCTGAATACTCGTCAACAGCTGTTCACAAAGTCGGTTAATATTATCGATATCAATATCGTCACGCAGCAATATTACAAACTCATCACCGCCAAAACGGCATAGTACATTCTCTTGAGAGATAAATGTTTGTAACCTATTTGAAGCTTCAACCAATAAAGCATCACCCATACTATGGCCGTATGAGTCATTCACATGCTTAAAACGATCTAGATCTAAGAACAGTAAAGCAAGTTTGCCGCCCTCTTTCTCCGCTTGATAAATGGACTGTGACAGTTTGCTTGAAAACAGAGAGCGATTAGGCAACCCCGTTAATACATCATAATTAGCAAGTCGGCGTAGATCTGCCTCAGTACGTTTACGATCGGTAATATCAGAGAAAACTACCACGTAATGTGTTGCCTCTCCATTTGCGTTCAAAATGGAGGATACATTTAACCACACCACACACTGCTGCTCGTTGGCACATGCAACAGTACACTCACCGGTCCAACTCAGCCCATGTTGCAATAGATCGGCAATATGAGTCCCTGACTCTTGGCCGAGTAATACCTCCGAAAAAGACTGCCCGATTAGCGTGCTAGATTTATAGCCTAAAATATCTTGAGCGGCTTTATTGCTAACCTGAATTAGCTCATCTCGGTCATAGATAAGCACTGCTTCAGTGGTATTTTCAAATGCCTGAGCCAGCAAGTAAACATCATCTTTAAGCTGACGTTGCTCAGTAATATCAGTGTAAATTCCCGCTACTCGCTCTATCTCACCATTAACTCGATTGCGCTCTACGGGTCGTCCCAACACTCGGATCCAGCCCCAAGAGTTATCACTGCGCAAATAGCGATATTCGACCTCGAAGCGATCGACTCGCTCTTCGAGCATGTCTTTCCAAGCTATAAGAACGTTACTCTTATCTTCGTCATGAATCGGAATATCACTTTGCTTAAGATAAACTTGGCTTCCTCTACCACTTAATAAGCCAGCCACATTTTCAAGCCTAAATACATCAGTTTCTAGGTGCCATTCCCACAGCTCTGAGTCACTGCCTTTTAATGCTTGTTTAAGTCGATTTTCACTATCAGTAAGTGCTGAGTTTATTCCCTTAAATGCCATCACCTGACGTTGCCTAATAAAGATGACGACTAAACCGATTAACAAAACTCCTAGCAGCATAACCCCTTTAAACCAGCGAGTTTGCCACCAGTGCATCTCTACTTCAAAAGAGTAAGAAAAAGGGATGGAGGACCAAACTTCATTCTGCAAACTAATGATTTCAAGTATATGAGTACCGGAATCTAAACCTGAGATGTTAAGCTGCGATTGACCATTAAGGTAGATAAAACTACCACCAGCTTTATCTTCTGGTCGACGCAAGCGGTACTGCAGTTGCAATGGCTTTTCATTAAGATAATTTGTCCGTGCTAATTGAAAACTCACCAATTGCGCCCCCGGCAATATACGATGCCCTTCTTGCGGGACTAAGCTAATTTCGGTGCGAGATTCAAAGTAAACTTCCATCGACTCAAGTAGAACAGTGTCTTTTACCGTTCGATTCGTCAATTTTTCTACATCCAATAACATGGCGCCATCAGGGGTTCCAACATAAAGTCCCTCTGAAGAGATGTGTACAGCGCCCTCATTGAGCTCATCACTGATAAAACCATCTTCAGGTGCGATAACGATGATATCTTCGGTTAGCGAATCAAAGCGTATAATCGAGCGCGGACAACCAATTAAACGATAGTGGTCGACCTCTTCAATAAAATAAACGCTGTTGCAGTCAACCTTCCAGTCCTCTGTTAAAGAACGAGTTGTACCTGTTTTATGGTTGTATTCAACTGCACCACGATTCTTAAGCCCAATCCACCAAAGCTCAGGCTCGATCTCTCTAATTATGCTAACTGACGCCAACCCTTGGCCTTTTCCAAGCGGTGCTGTGACCGAATGATAATTACTTTCTTTATCTAAATAACCGAATAAACGGTCGCCAGCAAGCCACAAGCGCTGTGAACTATCACGTCTAACCTGCTTCACTCTTTGTAATTGAATAATACTCTTATCAGCACTTAGACTTACATATTGGGGTTTTGCCAAACCTGGCTCCCAAAAGAACAGTCCACGGTTAGTAGCAAACCAAATCCGCCCAGGGATCAATGTATCGAAATAGGTGTTATAAACCGTTTTATTCTCTAGACTGCCAGTCCCTCCCATCCAATCTGCAAATGTCTGCGTATGGAAGGTTTTTGTATTAACGACAGAAAGGCCGCTGGTACTTGAAAGCAAAATATTTTGCTCATCAAGGGTGTCAATATTATAAATACTGTCATTGAGATCAATATTCTGTGGAGTAATGAAATAAGGAAGTTTGGTTTGTCTGTCGATAAGCAACAGTCCGGCATCAGTGCCAAGCCACAAATCTTCATTATCTGAATAGATAGACCAAATAACTTCATCAGGTAAATTGTAAGGTACTGACTTACTGTACTGTTCGAGTAAAAATTCCGGTGTATCTGCGAGAACAGCAACACCATCACCCGAGCCGCCAATCCAAATAAGGCCAGTACTATCAACGGCTATATCATGAATATAATCAATATTAGAATTCTGTTTAACTTCATTACCGTATGGTTCCACAAGTTGAGAATCAGGCAGCCACTTAAGTAAACCTGCGCGGCTAGCCAACCAAAGGAAACCATTATGATCCTCAGCAATATGAGTAATGTAATAAGGCAGTTGTTCAACCTGCCTGAGGGATAAATCTTGCTCGACTAACTCAAAAAAACCTTTACTGGAGCTAATCCAAATTCGGTTATTTGAATCCCGAAGTATTTGTTCAACACGGCCGTATGCTTCATGCCAAGGTAGTACCGCGATTCTCTCGCCAGCCTCATCTCGAACTTCAACTCTTGCTTCTGTCGCCACCACAATTCGATTGTCAGAGAGAATTGACATCGCTCGCCAAGGATAGTCTTGATTACTGCTTAGGAAATTTATTCGCGCTAAGGACATTTTGCTGTAATTAAAACGTAGCAGCTCGCCCTCACCTGTGAGAATGATCCGGTTGCCCTGACCATCTTCAACTTGTGAGGTGATCCCCACTCCCGCAAACTCCGGGAATAGCGCTGGGCTGCCAAAAGCGGTAAAAGTATTGCTATAGATATCATAAAGGTAGATTTCATAGAAGCTGCTCACCAGCAGGTGACGCTTACTAAGAGGAGTGACCATTTTGATATGGTTATCACTGAGCTTAGAATCTAAACCAACCTGATCTAACCTTCTAATTTTGCTACTTCCGACGCGATACAGCCCTTCCTCAGTTGCTAACCAAGTAAAGCCGTGCTGATCAAAACTGATATCCCATACGGTGCCATTTATCAGTCCATCACTGGCAGTAAAAATGCGTTGTACCACGCCACTGGCAAATGCCGGTGTCGAACAGATAAGCAACAAAATGACAAAACTAAACCACTTTTTTATAATTATAATTCTCATTTGCATATACCCATTTAGCTTTAGGTATAGAGGTTTTTAGCTTTAACTTGAATGTATCATTTAGATAACACAGAATCACGCATTGATTAGCACAAATCCCTTATTTACGGGATTTAGGGCATAAAAAAAGCGCTCAAATGAGCGCTTAATTTATTAGGAAAATCTTACTTTTTCTTTTTCTTTGCCTTTGGGTTAGGCAAATCAGTAATAGAGCCTTCGTACATCTCGGCAGCAAGACCGACTGACTCATGTAGAGTTGGATGAGCATGAATGGTCAATGCTAAGTCTTCAGCATCACAACCCATTTCAATTGCTAGGCCAATTTCACCGAGTAACTCACCACCGTTAACACCGACAATAGCACCACCAATTACGCGATGAGTCTCTTTGTCGAAGATAAGCTTAGTCATACCTTCGCTCGCATCTGATGCGATAGCACGGCCACTTGCAGCCCAAGGGAAAGTTGCAGTTTCGTAAGATACACCCTGCTCTTTCGCTTCTTTCTCAGTTAGACCAACCCACGCAACTTCTGGATCTGTGTAAGCGATAGATGGGATCACTTTAGGATCGAAGAAGTGCTTAAGACCAGAGATAACCTCTGCCGCTACATGCCCTTCATGCACACCTTTATGAGCAAGCATTGGTTGACCAACAATGTCACCAATCGCGAAAATATTCGGTACGTTAGTACGCATCTGCTTATCAACATTGATGAAGCCACGCTCATCAACATTCACGCCAGCTTTTTCAGCGTCTAAGCCTTTACCATTTGGCGTACGACCAATCGCAACAAGCACTGCATCGTAACGCACAGGCTCGCTAGGTGCCTTCTTGCCTTCCATTGTCACGTAGATGCCGTCTTCTTTCGCTTCAACTGCGGTCACTTTAGTTTGCAAAATTAAGTTAAACTTCTTCTTAATTTGCTTAGTAAAAGTACGTACAACGTCTTTATCTGCTGCAGGAATAACTTGGTCGAACATTTCAACCACGTCAATTTCGCTACCTAGAGACGAGTAAACAGTACCCATTTCTAGACCGATAATGCCGCCGCCCATAACAAGTAGCTTACCAGGAACTTCTTTAAGCTCTAGTGCGTCAGTCGAATCCCAGATACGTGGGTCTTCATGTGGAATAAATGGCAGTTGAATTGGGCGTGAACCCGCTGCAATAATTGCATGCTCAAAATGGACAACTTTAACGCCATCTTCGCCTTGAACTTCTAGCGTGTTAGGACCAGTAAATTTACCTAGGCCATTAACCACGTCAACTTTACGCATTTTAGACATTCCGCCTAATCCGCCTGTAAGCTGACCAATTACTTTCTCTTTAAAGCCACGAAGTTTATCAAGATCAATCTTTGGCTCACCAAAAACAACACCGTGATCAGCAACAGCTTTTGCTTCTTCAATCACTTTAGAAACATGAAGCAATGCTTTAGATGGGATACAACCAACGTTCAAACAAACGCCGCCCAATGTGCTGAAGCGTTCAACGATGACAGTATCTAGACCTAAATCTGCAGCACGGAATGCCGCTGAATAGCCCGCAGGGCCTGCGCCTAGTACAACTACCTGAGTTTTGATTTCGTTACTCATGTTTTCCTCTATTCTTTTTATTTCGTTGGCGGAAGCACCGTCTCAACGATAAAGTGTGGCCAAATCTTGTAAGGTGGCCGCATTTTAACCTTTGTTTGATACTGATCACAATCCTAGTCGTAACAGAAAAAAGGCCGCTCAACCTGAGCAGCCTTCAACTTTACAAAATAAGTGTGCGAATATCGCTGAGGATGCTTGAAAGCGTGACGCTGAATCGCGCCGCCATTGCACCATCAATAACACGATGATCGTAAGATAATGACAGTGGTAGCATTAACTTAGGCTCGAAGTCTTTACCATTCCACTTAGGCTTCATTTCAGATTTAGACACACCTAAAATAGCCACGTCTGGATAGTTAACGATAGGCGTAAACGCCGTACCACCAATACCACCTAGACTTGAGATAGTGAAACAGCTGCCTTGCATATCAGCAGACTTAAGCTTGCCATCACGGGCACGGACAGAGATATCCATCAGCTCACGTGAAAGCTCTACAATGCCTTTCTTATCAACATCGCGCACCACCGGTACCATTAAGCCATTTGGCGTATCAACAGCAACACCAATATGGAAGTACTTCTTCTGGATCAGTGATTCACCATCAGCACTTAGGCTTGAGTTAAATACTGGGAACTCAGCTAGCGCTTTTGCTACGGCTTTCATCATGAATACTAACGGCGTGATCTTATAATCCGCTTTCTTCTTAGCTGCCAAAGTGTTCTGTTCTTTACGGAACGCCTCAAGCTCAGTGATATCAGCTTCATCAAACTGCGTCACATGTGGGATGGTTACCCAGTTGCGATGCAAGTTAGGACCAGAGATCTTCTGAATACGACTTAACGGTATCTCTTCAACTTCACCAAACTTAGCAAAATCTACTTTCGGTGCTGCAATCACATTCAAGCCACCAGCGCCACCAGCAACCGCTGTTGCAGCAGATGCTTTAGGTCGACTCAGTTCATACTTAATAAAGGCTTGAACGTCTTCTTTAAGAATACGTCCTTTACGGCCAGTACCTTTAACCAGCGTTAGGTCAGCACCAAACTCACGCGCTAAACGGCGTACAGCAGGAGACGCATGTACCGCACCAGTCTTAGGCTGGCTACCCGCACTCGGGTGATGTGGTACAGGCGGTTTGCTCGCTGCAGGTGCGGCTACTGGAGCCGGTGTACTTGCTACTGGAGCAGGAGCGGCTACTGGCGCAGCTACTGGAGCTGCGGATACCGTTTCAATAGTAGCAATCACACTACCTTGAGAAACCTTATCACCAAGCTTCACTGTCAAACCAAGGACTTTACCGGCAACAGGTGCAGGTACTTCCATGGTCGCTTTGTCAGTCTCTAGCGTAATGAGTCCTTGATCAAGCGTCACTTCATCACCAACGGCGACAAGTACTTCAATCACGTCAACATCAGCTGCATCGCCGATATCAGGCACTGCAATCTCTTGAACTGCGTTTACACTCGCTGCTGGCGCTGCCGCAACAGGTGCTTCTGCAGCCACTGGAGCTGATGCGGGAGCGGCGTCGCCAACTTCTAGCATCAATACTAATGAGCCCATAGACACTTTATCGCCAACATTGACTTTAAGCTCTTTGACTATACCTGCTGAAGGTGCTGGCACCTCCATAGTGGCTTTGTCTGTTTCCAGCGTAATTAAACCTGTGTCCGCTTCAATCTTATCGCCTACGGCAACTAAGACTTCAATCACATCAACATCTGCTGCATCACCAATATCTGGCACATTGACTTCAATAACTTGAGTGCCAGTTGCAGCTGGTGCTGAAGGAGCTGGAGCCGCTACTGGTGCAGGAGCAGAAGGTGCTTCAGGAGCTGCTGCCGCAGGCGCTTCGCTTGCCGCAGCTGACATCATTGCAATTAACTTACCTTCTGCAACGGTATCGCCTACAGCCACTTTAAGCTCGCTTAATACACCAGCAAAAGGCGCTGGGATATCCATGGTCGCTTTGTCGCTTTCAACCGTGATGATTGACTCTTCTGCTGCAAGCGTATCGCCTACAGCAACACAGATTTCAATAACCTGAACTTCATCACCACCGATATCAGGAACCAAAACTTCTTTTAATTCAGCCATTTTGTTTCCCTCTTACGCGTACTGTGGGTTGATCTTGTCAACGTCGATACCATACTCTTTGATGGCTTTTGTTAGCACATCAACAGGTAGCTCGTTACGGTCAACAAGGGCTTTCAGAGAAGCAATTACAATGAACTTAGCGTCAACTTCAAAGTGATGACGTAAGTTTTCACGGCTGTCTGAGCGACCGAAACCGTCTGTACCTAACACTTTATAGTCAGTTGGCACATAGGCACGTAGTTGCTCACCGTATATCTTCATGTAGTCAGTCGCCACAATAGCAGGTGCATCTTTCGATAACACTTCACTGATGTAAGGCACTTTTGGTGTTTCAGTTGGGTGCAGCATGTTGTAACGCTCTGCAGCCTGACCATCACGTGTTAGCTCGTTGAAACTAGTAACACTAAATACGTCCGTGGTGATACCAAAATCTTTTGACAGAGCAATAGCCGCTTTGCGAACTTGCTCTAAAATGGTGCCACTACCCATCAATTGAACTGAACCTTTACCGCTACCTTGTAGGGTTTCAAGCTTGTAGATACCTTTAACGATACCCTCTTCAGCGCCTTCTGGCATTGCTGGCTGCTCGTAGTTCTCGTTCATTGTGGTTAGGTAGTAGAAAACATCTTCCTGCTCACCATACATACGACGAATACCGTCTTGTACCACAACCGCTATTTCATAACCGTAAGTTGGATCGTACGAGATACAGTTTGGAATAGTGTTAGCCAATACATGACTGTGACCATCTTGATGCTGTAGACCTTCGCCGTTTAGGGTTGTACGGCCTGAGGTACCACCAACCATGAAGCCACGAGCACGCATATCACCAGCCGCCCATGCCATGTCACCAATACGCTGGAAACCAAACATTGAGTAGTAGATGTAGAACGGGATCATTGGGGTATCGTTAACTGAGTAACTCGTTGCCGCAGCGACCCAAGATGACATTGCACCTAACTCGTTGATACCTTCTTGCAATACCTGACCGCTCTTATCTTCACGGTAGTAAGCTACTTGATCTGAATCTTGTGGCTCGTACTTTTGCCCTTCATGAGCGTAAATACCGACTTGGCGGAACAGACCTTCCATACCAAAAGTACGCGCTTCATCAGGAATAATCGGTACGATCTGCTTACCAATCTTCTTGTCTTTAAGCAGTGCAGTCAAAATACGTACAAATGCCATAGTACTTGAGATTTGACGGCCATTTGAGCCTTTAAGCACTGAGTCAAAGATCTTCAATGATGGCACTTCAAGCTCTTGCGAAAACTTCTCACGACGTGCAGGGATTGCACCGTGTAGCTCTGCGCGACGCGCCTTAAGATACTGAACTTCTTCAGAATCAGCACCAGGATGATAGAAAGGAATATCTTCTAGCTGATCATCACTGATTGGGATATTGAAACGATCGCGGAAGTATTTAAGTGACTCAACACCCATCTTCTTCACGTTGTGAGCGATGTTCTTACCTTCGCCAGCATCACCCATACCGTAACCTTTAACAGTTTTAGCAAGGATTACTGTAGGACGGCCTTTAGTATTTTTAGCGTGCTGTAGCGCAGCAAAAATCTTAACTGGATCATGGCCACCACGGTTTAGACGCCAGATGTCATCATCTGACATGTTAGCAACCATTTCGGCAGTTTCTGGGTACTTACCAAAGAAGTGCTCACGGGTGTACGCGCCACCTTTAGCTTTACAGTTCTGGTATTCACCATCAACGGTTTCTTCCATCAACTGCAGTAACTTACCGCTGGTATCGCGTGCAAGTAATGGATCCCAGTAACGACCCCAAATCACTTTAACTGCTTCCCAGCCTGCGCCGCGGAATTCGCCTTCAAGTTCTTGGATAATTTTACCGTTACCACGTACAGGACCGTCAAGACGCTGCAGGTTACAGTTAACGATAAAGCATAAGTTATCTAGCTCTTCACGAGCAGCAAGACCGATAGCGCCTAATGTTTCTGGCTCATCACACTCACCGTCACCTAAGAAACAGTAAACCGTTTGCTCAGAGCAATCTTTTAGACCACGGTCTGTTAAATACTTAAGGAAACGAGCTTGGTAGATAGCTTGGATTGGACCAAGACCCATCGATACCGTCGGGAACTGCCAGTAATCAGGCATCAACTTAGGATGTGGGTATGAAGACAAACCTTTGCCATCAACTTCTTGACGGAAACCATTCATCTGGTCTTCGCTAATGCGGCCTTCTAGGAATGAACGAGAGTAAATCCCTGGTGCAATATGGCCTTGGAAGTAAACCAAATCACCGCCGTCTTTTTCATTTGGACCGCGGAAGAAGTGGTTAAAACAAACGTCATAAATAGTTGCGCTTGATGCAAAGCTAGAGATGTGACCACCTAGCTCTAGATCTTTCTTAGAACCACGTAGAACCATCGCCAATGCGTTCCAACGAACGATAGCGCGAATACGACGCTCCATCTCTTGGTTGCCAGGCATATGAGGCTCTTGGCCTGAAGGGATAGTGTTCAAATAAGCGGTTGTCGCTTTATAAGGTAGGTGAGTACCATTACGACGGGCTTTATCAATCAACTTCTCTAGTAGATAGTGCGCACGTTCAGGGCCTTCTTGCTCTAATACCGCTTGCAGTGAATCTACCCATTCCTGAGTTTCTAGTGGATCTAAATCTTGTAGCATATGTTCAGACATGACGCTGTCCTTCCCTATATACATTAATAATAAATGAAAAATATGGATAAAACGGTGTTGGCTTGTGCCTAATCACCGCTCTTTAAACGGCGCAGACTACGCTGCAACCGGCTATCTTCTTCCCTTACAGACAACATAACCTCTTCAATGTAACTTAAGTGTTCATTGGAGGCCTCTCTTGCTGCTTCTGGGTCACGGCGTACGATGGCAGCAAGCAGAGCTCGTCTGTGATCGTTTGCCATAGTAGAGGCTTCTTCGCGTCGGCTTAAAAGCTCTAAGTTCTGTGCCACGTTTTTATGCAGCACAGGAGATAAACTTAAAACAAGATGCAGCATCGCCACATTATGCGATGCTTCAGCCACTGCACGATAAAAACGTACAATCGCATTAGCTTGATTTTCAACACCCGTCGCCGCTTCCACTTCAAGTATGGTGCGCTTAATATTTTGCATATCGGCATCATTACCACGAAGCGCAGCAAAATAGGCCATCATGCCTTCAGTGGCATGACGAAACTCAAGTAAGTCATACTGACTTTCAGAGTCTGAATGCATGAGTTCAACGATAGGGTCGGCAAGACTTTGCCAAAGTTGTTCTTTTACATAGGTACCGCCACCTTGGCGGCGCATCAACAAGCCTTTTGCTTCTAGCTTTTGAATAGCTTCACGCAGTGATGGGCGTGACACTTCAAACTGCAGCGCCAATTCACGCTCAGGTGGAAGCTTCTGTCCTGGTTGAATACTGCCTTCCAGAATCATCTGTTCCAACTGACCCATAATGACGTCAGATATTTTTGGCTGGTTTATTTTGCTATAAGCCATGTGGCTCTCAGCTCCTATTGTAAATTGGTCTTACCAATTTAATTGACTGAGCGCACTTTATCAAATCACACTTTAGATGTCTAGTTCGTGATCTGCATCATATCCATGCGCGATGTGTGAGCATAGCTGATTTTTTTCAACATGGGGTCAGACCAATGTTCCAATTGATATGTTTATTGTTGAAAAGTCTCTTAACAGCCTGCATTAGTAACGATTAAAAATTCTAGCGATACAAAAAGAGGGTCGCTTATTCACAGCAGACCCTCACGTTTAGTTGAAGCCTTGGTGTGATTAACTCACCACACCAAAAATTGTCATCAACGACAGTACGGTAATCAGTAAGATAAAGTTACGCTTACTCAGCTGTAAAAGTGCAATCGTAGACTGCACACACACTGGCGCAGAGGAAGCTTCAGGTAGCTCCTCCGCTTCAATAGCGACTGTAGTGATAATATCTCGAGCCTGTGCTTTAGGATTAAACGCTAACCCCATCCAAGATGAAATTGACTGCCTAAACTGGCCGCTTAGTACATAACCAAATGCAAAAATACGGCTTGGGATCCAATCAAGTATAAATAACAGGGTATCAACCAAAGGTAGTGAAAGTTCACGCTTACGATTATCTTCACTATAAAAGCGCACAGTACAATAAAGCACTGCGCCAACCGGTCCG
The DNA here is from genome assembly GCF_023284045.1 of Shewanella kaireitica. Classification (GTDB taxonomy): domain Bacteria; phylum Pseudomonadota; class Gammaproteobacteria; order Enterobacterales; family Shewanellaceae; genus Shewanella; species Shewanella kaireitica. The sequence continues at coordinate 130,593 of NZ_JAKIKQ010000005.1, read as the reverse complement.
AGAATGATTAAGTACAAAGCAATTGCACCATAATAACGATAGTTGATCCAAGCAACACTCTGACCCACATGCTCACCCAACTCCTGTTCGCTCACAGACTCAAGGCATTTGCTAGAATCCAACTCGGCAGCATAGTTGAAACATGCTTGAGAGTCACCGCGACAAGCTGCCTGAATATAACGTTTAAAAGCTTGCCTTTGCTGGTTATGGCTAAAACACAAGACGGCAACTGCAACCCATAAAACTAAGCTTACAGCTCCCCAAACCATGCCAGATACAAACCAAGAGACGATATTTATCGACAGTGCAGGTAATAGTAGCGCTAATGCCATCATCAATGTCGAACGCACTTGTTTGTCACCAAATAGCGCCTGATGATACTTAGCCAACAGCACGTCAAATTGCCAAGCATCGGGCAATAAGCGCATCCGCTCAACGAAAATTGCGATTAATAACGAAAATAAAGCCATCGGTATTCCATCCCCTATCTTCTAACACAAAACAAGTTCAGCAGTGTTAAAGCAATCCTTTAAAACGCTGCCAATCAAAACTATTACCAGGATCGGTTTTTCGTCCCGGTGCGATATCACAATGGCCCACAATTCTGTCAGGCGTTAACGACGGATAATGAGCAAGCAAAGCACTGGTCAACTCAGCTAAGCAGGCGTATTGCTGATCGGTATAGTCAATATCATCAGTGCCTTCAAGCTCAACACCCAAAGCAAAATCATTACAACCCGTTCTACCATCAAAGACAGACACACCAGCATGCCAGGCTCTATCATCACACGACACATACTGCACCAGCTCGCCGTCACGTCGAATAAGAAAATGCGCTGAAACTTCTAAGCCTTCCAAGTCTTTAAAACTTGGATCTGCAGTTATATCTAAACAACCTTGGAACAGCTGATCAATGTAAGGTAGGCCAAAGCGGCCCGCCGGCAAACTGATGTTATGCACAACTAACAAACTAACTTCTTTTAACGGTCGCAAATTAAAATGGGGTGATAAACAAAAGCGCGCTTGAGTGAACCAGCCATCAATCACAGTGAACGACAAATTAAGCCTATTAATCTATATAGATAGTATTACCACTTTATCAGGTTTAACCCTATGAATATAGCCGATGTTGGATCGTAAACAAGCCAATAGATTTGAAACATTAAAACCGATAATACTAGGCTTTATGTTAAGATAAACTCCATATAAAATTACCCGTAAACTATTACGACTTAAAGTCAGTAAGGACAGCCCATCATGCTTGAAAATGACATTCGGCTCTCAGTCAAAGCCGCACTTGACGAAGATTTAGGTCATCAAGATGCTCACTCTTCGGTTTCTCTGTCACCACGCTGCGACGCGGATATCACCGCTCAACTTATTCCAGCAGATAGAATCGCACAAGCAACATTAATTACCCGTGAAGAGGGTGTTTTTTGTGGCAAGGCTTGGGCCGAACAAGTGTTTAATCAACTTGGTGGCGAAGTGGCGCTGCATTGGCATGTAGATGATGGTGACTTAGTGGTGCCGAATCAACTACTGTGTGAATTAGAAGGCCCTGCACGCGCAATTCTTACCGGTGAGCGCACTGCAATGAACTTCATTCAAACGCTTTCCGGCGTTGCCACACTAACCAAGCATTACGTTGACCGCTTATCAGGGACTCATACCCAACTGTTAGATACCCGTAAAACGATTCCAGGGCTGAGAACCGCGCAAAAATATGCGGTAACTTGTGGTGGTGGCAAAAACCATCGTATCGGGTTATTTGATGCATTCTTGATAAAAGAGAATCACATCATGGCTTGTGGCAGCATCGCCTTAGCGATTGCAGCCGCTCGAGCGCTACATGCAAACAAGCCCGTTGAGGTGGAAGTAGAGAGTATCGCTGAGTTGACCCAAGCACTTGATGCACAGTCAGACATTGTGATGCTAGATAACTTTGATGTCACCATGATGCTGGACGCAGTAGAGCTCAATAAGCAGTATAAAGCTCAAGGCATGGGTGTAAAGCTTGAGGTGTCTGGTGATGTCACCCTTGAAACAATTGCAGATTTTGCAAAAACAGGCGTCGATTATATTTCAGTTGGTGCGCTAACTAAGCACGTACGAGCACTCGATCTATCTTTAAGGCTTAAATAGCCATATTAAATATCACTATTTTAGCAAAGGCCTTATTACTCATTTAAAGCCTTTGCTAACTCTTCTAGCGAGTTTAGTTTAACTCCCAATAAAGACTTTTTTCACTGTTCATAATTCAACCGCCAAGTATATCCTCACCGTGATTCAAACTAATAGCTCAATTAATTCCTCTCCGTCAGTTAAACATTAATTTCTCTTGCCCATTAACCAGCAGCAACAGTAAATAGATATCGACGAAATAATAACCAGCCCAAAATAATTATCTATTTTTATAAAACAACCACCGTATTTAATAAGATCACAAACCAGCATAAAAGTCAGTTAACAGGCCATTATTAGAAAAACCAAAAGCCAAATCGCCATATAGAGCACTAATATATAGTTTGGCTTGGCACATGCTTTGCGCTCACAAAAAAAAGTTAATCAAATGTAAACAAATAGTTCGAAACAGCAAGTAAAGCAGCCACGATTAAGCCTGCACGGGATCAAGTTGGTGAACTATCAAAACCCTGTGTCAAAACGCATAAAAAACAACCAACAGCAGTGCTAACAGAAACTGTGCTCAAGTTAACAAAAAAAGCAAAAAGCCAGTAAAACATGCAAAACGTTTGACGATGCAGCTTTAGACAGCGCTTAACCATTCATTCAACTTTAAGCGCCTTAAAAATGACACTACAGCATTAATCGTCAATATCTCCCATTGTGACAATATATTGCTAGAACTTTTTGACACTACAAACACGACTTTTAGATGAATTAGCCATTAGATTGCAACTTTGTGCTCATTAGCTATTCCAATTTATTTAACTTTGTACTAACTTTGCCTGTAGCCGAGACAGTTACTCGAGACCCTCTGGCTTTGAGATTATTAACTTGAGTTATTAATTGGACAAAGCAAGTCGATTTCAATTTGAGTTATAGCGTTAAATTTATTCAAGGCTATATCTAAAATGGGAAGAACTGCTGAGTAAATATGTATGCTAATTAAGCAGTAGATATTTAACATGCATGATGAGGTAAAACGGGTTTAGTTATCTCTTCAGCTTTTACAAAAGAGAGCCCCAAAATATCTACCGATACGTTGGGACTAACTTTTCAAACTGCTTGAAGAGGTGGAATATTAAACTAACGGCCGAGCTTACTGTTGAAGTGGCTGCTGAACTAGCGGTTTAAATAGCTATAGCAGCGTAAATGCTAGACCTTAGATTTATAAAACGTAACACCAATTAAAAATAAAGATAGACACTGACACCTTAGGTCGCGCTAAGCGTCTTATCGGGCATAAGCAGCCACTTTAATGCTTATCCCGCTGACAATTAGCTTTGGATTTGGCGACATGCTAGCGCAGGAGCATCAAGCAAGGTTGAAGCACTATTAAACTAAGTAGTGGTATGTGCATTCATATGTGACCTCATTAAACAACGGCACATAGCACTTACTTGAAGCTTTCTAATGGAGATAGACATGAAAAACATGATGAACAAATCACAAATGAGCAAAGCTAAGGGCTTCACCCTAATTGAATTGATGATCGTTGTTGCGATTATCGGTATTTTGGCAGCGATTGCTATCCCTGCATACCAAGATTACACCAAGAAAGGCGCAGAAAACGCTTGCCATATGGAACTAAAAGCTTATGCCAACGCAGCGCTAATTACCTTACACGAAGGTGGCACAGTAGCTGCGTATCCAACAGGCGGAGCATGCACAAGTGTAACAACTCCAACAGGAGTTACAGATACAATTACAGGTACCCCAAATGCTCCAGGACAAGATACTCAATCTGTAACGCTAGGTTACAGCTCTGGAAGCTAAAGAGCTTTAAAATAGATAAGCCGCTAATTTTGCGGCTTATTTTTATTCAACTACGATTATAATAACTCCACTAATACTCGTTCTTGCTACTAATCAATAACCACGGCACAAAGCCTCAAGTATAAAATGACAAGATTATATGTAACTGGGCAAAATTCTTTTATTCCGTTTTTTAGCTATCAACTCACTAATCCCAGTCCTCATAACTTAGTACACCTGCCAAGCACGTCCCTACTTTTTATGCATACATGCGGCTTCAAAAAACAAGTCTTTAAGAACAATAACCAAGCACTAGAAAATTAATAGCTAAGCAATCCATTATTCCAGAACCGCGGCAAAAATGCCCGCTTAAGCTCTTCACTCTGATATGTTCCTAGCACCACATATAGGGCTGTAACGATAAGAATAAGCAACAGTAAACGGTGTAACAGAGTTAACTTACAATGCTGAAAGCTCAGGGTTTGCACTGACAGTGCAAGCATTACGACCAGCAGCAATTGAGCCATTGGCATAACCACTACGCCACTAAATAACGAATAAACCAACGCCGATACGATTGCATAGATAATCGGTATAGACTTACTGTTCACACTTCTTTTCAAAAGCACTAAACGTTGGTAAACACAGTTAACAGCCCAAGCCGTAATGACAACACAAACAACCAGCCCGTATTCATAAAGTAATTGCATCACAGAGTTGTGAGGATGAGCATTTGACAAGGGTTTGTTTTCTGCCCAGCTGAAACTCATCGGCCCAAAGCCAGTCCAGAGGCGTTCAGGGATAGACTGCAGTGCATATAGCCAAAGGTCAATACGTCCCGATGAGCCAGTTCTGATTTGAAAGCTAGTTGTATCCATTAACCAGTAGGGGATAAGGAATATAAGAAGAAACCAAAGCACTATTCCAAATAGCATCGCTTTGAGTGAAGTAATGACGAAGTGATTACGAATTTCTTTTGGTAAGAAAATGGCAATAATAACCAACGCAGCAATTAGTGATATCACCGCTCCGCGTGCTTCGGTTTGCAACAGCGCCAGCCAATGAAGAGAGATACAAATAAGGGATATTGGCTTAAATTTTGATAATGCAGGCAAAACTAAAGGCAGAAACAGAAGTGGCAGTAGCATCACCTGCAGCTGATTAAAAAATCTTACGTTTACATAACCCAATAATAAGCCATGAATATTGAAGCTTTGCGCGTCTAAATAGGAAAATAGGAGAAACAGAACATATTTGTAAAATGTCAGCAGAGAAAACAGCAAGCTAAAAACATAGGTAAAGCAGAGTAGCTTATCTTGTTCAATTGCTCTCATACATGCTGATAAAAGATAAAACCCTATGATTAGTAAACCGATATTTGCAATTTCAACTGCGCCCCAATAAGGGTGTTTGCTAACGAATGCTGAATAGGCAGCAAAACAGATAAACCAAGCAATTACGATTTGGCTCGATTTTGAAACTACTGGTAGGTACACACCTTTTACTAAAAGTAGGCCTAGTGAAAAAGTCCCTATAAAACCAATCGCAATCAAACGCTTTAAATCATATTCACTACCAACTCCGACTGCACCGATAATATTATAAGAAAAAACAGTTCCGAGTATGGAACACACAGTAAATGATACCAGCACTGCCCAAGAATATATCTTCAGTGACACTTTCTCTCTCCAAACATGAATAATGCGAATATTCACTTTTCAATCGTAGTTAGAATTAACTACAACTCATCGTTAATACTTAAATTTCAACCCAATAATGGTCAGATTAATTCATTTGCAAGCGAGATTTCAACTATAGAAAAACGTCAATTTTAAGGCGTTATAATGGTAGCTTGTACCTCAAAGTAATTACAGGCAAAAAATAACCATCAAGCCATTGATAAATAAGTGTATAAAGCAAACTGTTTTAACGACTTATTTTTGTCACTTCTACAATTTTATTTATAAAAACAATCATGACAAAACCGATAAAAAACGTTATTATTTTTACACTTGTGTGCAACGGAAACGCCTATGCCATCAACTGGCCTACATTTGGGATTATCAACGCTTTTTATTCGCAAAGGACTGCTTAGCGAAGAACAGTTAGCGGAAGCAATAGCACAATCCCGAAAACACAAACAGTCTTTGGTGCGCACCTTAGTGACCATTCAGTTGCTTTCAGCGCGTGAAGTTGCCGATCTTTGTTACGAAGAATATGGCACACCGCTACTCGATCTCAACGAATTTGATATCTCGGCTATTCCTGATGAATACCTAAATAAAAAGCTGATTGAGAAGCACAAATGTTTACCACTATTTAAACGCGGAAATCGCCTGTATATTGCCACATCTGATCCGACTAACATCGCTGCTTTAGAGGATTTTCAATTCAGTGCAGGCTTACACGCCGAGGCGATTCTGGTTGAAGATGATAAACTCACTAAAGCACTGGAAACCGTGCTCGAAGAAGATATTACTGCTCTCGATTTAAGCGCTATTGATGAAGAAGCGCTTGCTGGCATTGAAGTAACCGATACCGATAAGCGTGATGAAGAGCTAAGTGATGGTAAGGATGATGCTCCAATCGTCATCTATATCAATAAAATTCTCACCGACGCCATTCGCAAAGGTGCATCAGACCTGCACTTTGAACCCTATGAAAAACGCTACCGAATTCGTTTTCGTATCGACGGGATCTTACAAGAGGTTTCAGAGCCACCAGTCAATCTATCAGCTCGAATCTCCGCGCGCTTAAAAGTGATGTCCAAGCTTGATATTGCTGAACGAAGAGTTCCGCAAGATGGTCGCATCAAGATGAAGATGTCTCGCACTAAATCCATCGATTTTCGTGTCAGCACCCTACCGACTATTTGGGGTGAGAAAATAGTGATGCGTATTCTGGACTCATCTTCAGCGCAGCTGGGTATTGAAAAGCTCGGTTATGAAGATGATCAAAGGCTAATGTATGAAGAGATGCTGGCCAAACCCCAAGGGATGATATTGGTGACTGGCCCTACTGGGTCTGGTAAAACAGTATCGCTTTATACTGGGCTTAATATACTTAATACTGCTGAGCGCAATATCTCCACCGCCGAAGATCCGGTGGAGATCAACCTTGAAGGCGTTAACCAAGTTCATATTAACCTTAAAGCGGGTTTAACCTTTGCTTCCGCGCTGCGCTCTTTTCTACGTCAAGATCCTGATGTAGTGATGGTCGGCGAAATCCGCGACTTAGAAACTGCTGAAATCGCCATTAAAGCGGCGCAAACTGGTCACTTAGTGCTATCAACCTTACACACAAACTCAGCAGCAGAGACTTTAACACGTCTGATAAATATGGGCGTACCTGGCTATAACATTGCCAGCTCGGTTAACCTAATTATTGCTCAGCGGCTATCACGGCGCCTATGCCAACACTGTAAAGCTCCAGAAGAGATCCCCACGGATGAGCTGCTAAAACTTGGTTTTAGCCAAACACAAATAGATGCTGGTATTACGCCCTATAAACCTGTCGGTTGTGAGCACTGCACTGCGGGTTATAAAGGCCGTGTTGGTATCTATGAGGTGATGAAGATGTCCGATGAGATTGCCCGCACCATTATGGAGGGCGGCAATTCATTGCAAATTCTTAAGCAAGCCAAGGTGCAGGGGATGCGTGATTTGCGTGATTCAGGGCTGCTAAAGGTTACTCAAGGTGTTACTAGTATTGCCGAGATTAATCGTGTAACCAGCTTTTAATTAGAAATGATTGTCATCCTAAAACAATTCAAATAGAAGGCACCAATGGCAACAGCAACCAGTCAATTAGCCAAGAAGAAAGGCGCGAAAAAGAGTCAGCCTAAGGTTGTCACCTATTCATGGAAAGGGGTCAGCCGTGATGGTCGTCGCACTTCCGGCGAATTAAGAGGCGTTTCTAGCGCTGAAATCAGGGCGCAACTGAAAGCCCAAGGGGTTATCCCAAAAGCAGTACGCAAAAAATCTTCACCACTGTTTAAGTCTGAGAAAAAAATCAAGCCCATGGATATCGCCATGGTCACTCGACAAATAGCCACCATGCTGGCAGCGGGGGTGCCAATTGTGACAACACTAGAATTGCTGGGTAAAGGCCACGAAAAACCGAAAGTTCGTGAATTACTGGCAACGATTGTCAATGACGTGCAAGCAGGTATTCCGCTATCGGAGGCATTAAGACCCCATCGACTCTATTTTGATGATCTTTATGTTGATTTAGTTGCCGCGGGAGAGCACTCGGGCTCCTTAGATGCAGTATTCGACCGTATTGCCACTTACCGCGAAAAATCGGAAGCACTAAAATCTAAAATCAAAAAGGCGATGTTTTACCCCATTGCAGTGATTATCGTGGCCATAATGGTTACTGCTCTTTTATTATTATTTGTTGTACCACAGTTTGAATCTATTTTTCAGGGCTTTGGTGCTGAGCTACCCGCTTTTACTCAGTTAATTGTAAACCTCTCTCGTTGGCTACAAGCCTCTTGGTATATCTTTGTCATTGCCATTGTCAGTAGTATTTGGCTGTTTAGGCGAGCTCACCGTAACTCACAGTTATTTCGCGATAAAGTAGATATATTTCTGCTTAAAATCCCGATTGTTGGTGAGATTTTACATAAAGGCGCGATGGCGAAATTTGCCCGCACTTTAGCAACGACTTTTGCTGCTGGTGTGCCACTGATTGATGGCCTAGAGTCTGCAGCTGGCGCATCTGGCAATGCAGTATATAAAAAGGCAGTATTAAATATTCGTACTGAAGTGATGTCAGGGATGCAAATGAATGTTGCCATGCGCACTACAGGTTTATTTCCCGATATGATGATCCAGATGGTAATGATTGGCGAAGAGTCTGGCTCATTAGATAGCATGCTCAATAAAGTGGCCAATATCTACGAGATGCAGGTTGATGATGCGGTTGATGGTTTATCCAGCTTGATTGAACCGATTATGATGGTAGTGATCGGCACCTTAGTTGGCGGTCTGATTGTCGGTATGTACCTACCGATCTTCCAACTGGGTAACGTTATTGGTGGCTAGACAGCCTTTTAACTTTTAGAAAGAAAATAAAAGAAAATAATGACTGAATTAATAACTATTTTTAACCAACAACTTTGGTTATTTGTCTCCCTTAGCTTTGTGTTTGCTGCGGTTATTGGCAGCTTTTTGAATGTGGTGGTACACCGCTTGCCAGTAATGATGAAAAGAGACTGGCAGCAAGAGTGCAATCACTACTTAGCTGAGTATAAAAAAACCGTGTTTGAGCAGAATGAAAAAGCACTTACTGCGCCAATCGATGAGTTTCCTAAAAAGTACAACTTAGTGGTGCCAGGCTCTGCCTGCCCTAAGTGTAAAACCAATATCAAGCCGATACACAACTTGCCGATTATCGGCTGGCTGATGCTACGCGGCAGATGCGCCGCTTGTAAAAACCCAATCTCGGCACGCTATCCAATAGTAGAGTTGATTACTGGCGCATTAGTGGCTTTTCTTGCTTGGCATTTTGGCCCGACTACAGAATTCGTCTTCAGCACCATTTTGACCTTTGCTTTAGTGGTGCTGACAGGCATTGATCTCGATGAAATGCTACTACCGGATCAAATTACTTTGCCACTTTTATGGTTAGGTCTAATCTTAAATCTAAGTGGTACATTTGTGTCGATGTCAGACGCATTAGTAGGCGCTGCCGCGGGTTACTTAAGCCTTTGGAGCGTGTTCTGGGCATTTAAGCTGCTAACCGGTAAGGAAGGCATGGGCTATGGTGATTTTAAGTTGCTAGCTGTATTTGGCGCCTGGTTTGGCTGGCAAGTATTACCCTTGGTGATTCTACTGTCTTCACTGGTAGGCGCAATTGTCGGCATTAGCTTAATTGCTTTTAAAAAGCTTAACCAAGGTAACCCTATTCCTTTTGGTCCCTATATCGCCGCTGCGGGTTGGATTGCCATGATATGGGGCGAGTCGATCACCCAATGGTATTTATCGACGCTTTAACGCTTCTAGAAAAGCGACGGCATAAATGCCGACCTCCTTTAAAAAAAGGTCCTAGTATCTAGGATCTTCTAAGCTTTTAGAATTAATTACTTTTGAGGGGCTATGGCTGACTTTATTGTAGGCTTAACGGGCGGGATCGGCAGCGGAAAAACCACCGTCGCTAACCTTTTTGCAGATCTTGGGGTGGTGTTAGTCGATGCCGACATCGTCGCCCGTGAAGTGGTGAGTCCAGGTTCAGAGGGCTTAGCGGCTATCGTTAAACATTTCGGCGCAGAGATCCTGCTCAGCGATGGACATTTAGATCGTTCAAAACTCAGGGAACGTATCTTTGACAACGATGAAGAACGTTTATGGTTGAATGGGTTACTGCACCCGTTAATCAGAGAAACCATGCTGAGAAATTGTAAAGAAGCTCAATCAAATTATGTAATTATGGTTGTGCCCTTGCTATTTGAGAATGGGTTAGATAGGTTAGTACAACGTACGCTTTTGGTTGATATTTCACCACAGCTACAACAACAAAGAACCATGGCAAGAGATGATGTCTCTGCCAAGCAAGTCCAAAATATAATAGGCAGTCAGGCCACAAGAGCCGAGAAACTGTCAAAAGCTGATGATGTCATAGACAATCAAGGAGAGATATCGGCGTTAAAGTGCAAGGTAGACGCACTAAATTCACTTTATTTGAAGATATGCGGTAATACTTAAGCAACGCCATGACTGATTTAATCTATGAACAACCGCTCAATGAAAAAATACGTAGCTATTTAAGGCTAGAGTATTTGGCTGAGCAATTGCAGGCTAATTTAGATCACGATCACCAGCACCGCTGTTTTTATCCATTATTTTCCCTTTGTGAACTCACAGAACGCTGCGATTACCGTGGTGAAGTGTTGAAAGATTTAGACAGGCAACTATTTGCACTGTCTAAATGGCAATCGCTGCCTGCGATAAATAGCGAAGAAGTTGAAACTTATATCGCCAAGCTCAGTGTTGCAAGAGAAGTGCTGCAAGTATCCGCACGCCCAGGACAACAGATAAAACAAGACCGCTTTCTTGCAGCCCTTAGGCAGCGCTTTAATATGCCTGGAGCAAGTTGTAATTTTGACCTACCACAACTGCATTTTTGGCTGGCTAAACCATGGGAAGTTCGTCAAGCAGAGTACCAAGAGTGGATGAGTCAATTCGCCTGCCTACTATCGCCAATTAACTTACTACTCGATTTAACCCGCCAAACCACAGAGTACAACCAACTACAAGCAACTGCAGGTTTCTATCAAGGCGATAGTGAACAAGCGCTGTCACTCATTAGAGTTAAGCTTGCTGCCGAACAAGGTTGCTACCCTACAATTAGCGGCCATAAAAATCGATACGCCATCCATTTTGTACAGTTCGATAAGCAGAAACATTCAGACCAATTGATTCAGTTTGAGTTGGCAACCTGCCCTTAAAAACGCTAATATCGTGCCACTATCACTCAAGCACTAGCTAAATCAATTATGCCTCTAACTGTAAAATGCCCAACCTGCCAAACCGAAGTCACTTGGGATGAAACCTCTAAATTTAAGCCTTTTTGTAGTGACCGCTGCAAATTAATTGACCTTGGTGATTGGGCTGCAGAGAAGAATGCCATTCCAGTTAAACCTGAATTCGATCCAGAGATGTTAGATCAACTCGGTTATGATGAAGCGGACTTTTTTATGGGTGATGACTCTATGGATGATAAAAAACAGTGAGTAAACAAATCCATGTTGCAGTAGGTATCATTGAAAACAGTGCACAGCAAATTCTACTCGCAAGACGTCACGCACACCTGCACCAAGGCGATAAGTGGGAGTTTCCAGGTGGCAAGGTGGAAGTTGGAGAAAGTACCTCGCAAGCGCTAATCAGGGAGCTTAAAGAAGAGGTTGATCTTAACGTTGTAATGACTACTCCCATGATGGAGATCCACCATGATTATGGTGACAAAAAGGTGATGCTTGATATTCACTGGGTTAGAGATTTCTCAGGTACAGCTCAGGGGCTAGAGGGCCAAGCTGTTAAGTGGGTTACCAAGCAAGATTTAGTTAACTTTGAGTTTCCAGCGGCCAATAAAGCGATAGTCGATCGGATCTTAGCAACGATTTAATGTGATTAGATAATTGCTAGACATAAATGTTCCAGACATCAAAAAGCCGCGAATTATCGCGGCTTTTGCTATCTCAATGAGCGAAACTCACCCATTTACTTATTACTTAACCACCAAAGCCCACATCTTTAATGTCGACCTGCTTAACGCTACCGTATTGCTTAGCAATTGGAGCAATTTTGGCGGCATTACCGATAATTACGAACTGTAAGTTATCTTTCGGAAAGTAAGTGTCGATTAAACGCTTTGACTCTTGCAATGTTAAGCCATCAACCTTTGCTTGAAACTCATTGATAAACGCATCATCAAAGCCATAAAGGTACATATCAGACATCAAGCCCGCTAGCTGGCCACTCGTTTCATACTTCGGTGGAAACTGGCCTTTAACGTATGCTTTAGCTGAATCAAGAGTCTTTTGATCTAAGCCTTGCTCCCACAGACGATCATAGGTTTTAAGCGCTAGGTCGATAGTCTCTTTAGTTGTCGCAGTCTTAGTAAAGGTGCTAATTCTAAACGTACCAGCTGCAGAATAAGCACTGAAGCCTGAACGAGCACCGTAAGTTAATCCCGCATTAACCCTTAACTCGTCATTGAGCCATGAAGTAAAACGCCCACCCAAGATGGTGTTGATCACTGTTAAACCAACAAAATCAGGGTTGTCGCGACTAATCCCCATACCGCCGACTAAAAAGGTGGTTTCAACTGCATCACCTTTATCAACTAACAACACCTTGTTAGCATCAAGCTTCGGTAAACCTTGTTTAAGATTTAATGGAGTAATGGTTTCACTGTCTTTCCAGTTGGCAAACAACTGCTGTAACTGTGCCTTCATCTTCGCAGCATCGAAATCACCGACAACACTGATAGCCGTGTTCGATGGTTGATAGTAACTCTTATGAAAAGCTCGCAGCTGCGACACATTCAATTCTGCCAACGACTCGCTATTACCCGATGTCGCATTACCGTATGGATGGTCAGCAAAAATGAGTTTGTCATAGTAGCGACTAATCACTGCTCTTGGACTCTCTTTCGATTGCCCTAAACCCGCTATCTCACGTTGACGTAGCTTGTCAAACTCAGCAGCATCAAAGTCTGGCGATAACAACACACTTTGGATCAGTGGCAACATGATGTCAGCATCCTTCGCCATAAAGTTTGCACTTAAATAGCTACCCTCTTTACCTGCTCCACTAGAAAGGCTTGCGCCGAGAAAGTCTACCTCTTGCTCTATCTCAAGCTTAGTTTTGCCTGCTGCACCCAGCATTAAACTCGCAGCGGTGACTTGCGCCACACCCGAAGTCGTATCGTTTACTGCTCCAGCTCTGACCGTAGCATTGACCGTAATAAGTGGCACTTCAGTTTGCGGCATCAGATAAATAGTTAGGCCGTTATCAAGTATTAATTGCTGATATGCTGGCACACTAAAGCTGCCTGTATCTACGGTAGTGCTTTGCATATCTGTGGCTGCACAACCCGTAAGCGTGATAGCGCTAGCTACAGCCATAGCGCTAACAAGTTGCTTTGTTTTCACGACCAAAGGCGCAGAAACTGACAATCTAGTGACTCTGTTGATTAATGTTTTCATTCGTCAGCCTCCTCAGTAGCAGCCAGTACAGCAACAGTTCGATTTGAACGCTTTAGATAAGTTTGCGCCACACGTTGAATATCCGTAGGCGTTACCTTGTTGTATTCTTGAGGGGCATTAAACAACTTATCGTAACTACCAAAGAACAGCTCATAGGTTCCAACTGTATTGGCTTTACCATTAATCGTTTCCATCGCTTGATAGAAGCCCATCAATTTGATGTTTTTAACTTTCTCCAACTCTTGCTCAGTGACACCTTCGCGACCGATACGGTTGATCTCAGCGATCATACCTTTCTCAAGTTCGACTGCTGTTATACCAGGATTCGCCACGCCCATCACATAAAATAGGTTCGGGTCGAAAGACATTGGCATATAGGTTTCAACTTCAATTGCCACCTGCTTATCAACTAAGCCTTGATACATTCGTGAGCTGTTACCAGTGGTTAAAATAGACGACAATAGATCAAGTGCATAGTAATCAGCATTTGAAGTTGCAGGCACATGGTAACCGAGCATTACATTAGGTGTGCTCACCGACGCTTTTTGAACATAGACTCTACGCTCACCTTTCTGCAGCGGCTCAACGGTTTTCACCTCTCTTGGAGGAGCTTGTGCTGGAATAGGTGCAAGGTATTGGTTTGCTAGACGCTTCACTTCGGCAAGCTTTACATCGCCCGCAATTACGACAACAGCATTGTTAGGTGCGTAGTAGGTTTTATGGTACTGAACCAGATCATCCAATGTCCAAGCAGCAATATCTGACTCATGGCCAATCACCGACCAGCTGTATGGATGCGCTCTAAATGCTGCACCTTTTAGCTCTTCTTGTAGGTTGCGCCAGTTGGAGTTTTCAAGACCTGTCAGACGCTCAGATGCTACTACTCCGCGCTCACTTTCAACCATTTCAGGGTTAATATCGAGATTTGCGATGCGATCTGCTTCTAGATCAAAAATGGTTTCAATCGCATTGGCTGGAAACCAATCTGTATATACAGTTAGGTTTTCAGTGGTGTAAGCATTGTTTGCACCACCAGCCGCTTCCATGGTGCGGTCAAACATTTTTGGGCCATATTTCTTAGCGCCATTGAACATCATATGCTCAAAAAAGTGTGATATCCCTGTGATACCTGGCACCTCATTACGCGAACCTACTTTCCAGAATAGGTACATATTAGCGTTAGGGATCGAGCTGTCTTCTAACACCATTATTTTCATGCCGTTATCCAGAGTAAAACTCTGAATATCTTTGGCTTCCGTTGCCTGCACAGCAGATGCTGTAAATAGCATACCCACTGACAGTAACAATGCCTTTGTATAGCGCTTCATTATTCGCTCCTTGTTTGAGCACTTATGTCGTCATTACAAAAAATATCACTGCAAATAGCAGTTTTTATTATCTAAATGACCTAATTCAGCTGATATAAAAAAGCAATTCGTGCTGAAAATCAAATTTGCTTATCTTTTATTTGTAACGTTCGGTAAACACTTTGATACTTTTGTTAACTCAAATGGGCATCCTGCCATTTATCTAACTCTGCGATTCAAATCATCAAGCTGTCAATACGACTAAAAAATACTCTATAAATATCAACAGCAGCAACCTTTTATGCTAGCTTGAATCAAAAGATTCTTAAGCAACGGCCTGACTATGCCAACTGAAAATGATTTTAATGCGCTTGATAATTTAACCTGTAGTACTGAAGTACATCTGCAGGTCCTGACTCCAACACAAGCCATTCGCTTACGCAGTAAACTCATTGGTGTGGATTCAGGCCGCTCCATCATTCTTGCTCACGGCAACGATAAAGCTTGGGCTGCTGCCACTCCATTTATTAGAGAGCGGCAGAGCGTAATCATGCGAGTGGTTAACAGCGATGAGCAAGATGCCAATATTCTTGCCTTTAGAAGTAGTATTCAAAAAGTCATTACCGTTGTTGGCCGTTGGCTTATCATTGATTACCCTAAGGCTTTACAAACAGTAGCGCTAAGGCAGCATTCTCGGATCCCCATCAAGGTAACTGCAAATTTAATTTGTACAACAAGCAATGCCGTGGTTTCTCAAGGCGAGCTACGTGATATATCCATAAAGGGCGGCGCCTTTGTCGGTGAGCAGATAGAAGGCTTTGAGCTTGATAACCAATATAAACTGCAAGTTAGGCTTGATGAACAAAATGAAACCATTGAAACCTTGGTCACTTTGAAAAACCAACAGGAAGCTGAAGGCCAAGCAGAACAAGTGCAATACGGCTTGATCTTAGAGGCTGCTCATGAAGAAGCTGAAGTAATGGTACAAAAAGTTATTTTGCACCACCTTCTACAAAATCCAAAAAACTAACTTTTGGTTAAAATAGTATTCACTGCTGCATTAACACTTGCTCTATCTTAAACAGAATTTTGGGCGATTTAAGCTCAGTTTCTTCGGTAACTAATAGGGCAAAGTTATCAGCAATAATCTCTTCAGGGTGAATAATATAGTTGGTATTACGTCCCACTTGCTTAAAGAAACCTTTCAGATCAGGCACTGCAATGATTTCAGCTTGCTGCGGGTCGTAATCCGCTTTACTCGCCTGCTCCCCCTTGCCTACAATGACAAACTTAAAGGTTAAATAGTCAAAAAACTCACCGCCTTTTTTGACATCATATTGCTCAACGTCTGAATATAGGATTGGTACAACCCACACAAGCTCGCCTTTATATTTAACTTGTATTGCAAAGTCATTTACCGGCGCATCAGGATTAGTAATCTTTTGCTTAGCCAAGTTGGTTGGAAATTCTATGTCACCGACATACTCATAGCCTATGGCTTGATATAGCGCTTGCTTTATCTCAGGGTTAAAACGCGAGTATACATGCAGTAACTCATGAGCTATCAACCTAGGTACCCCCTGTTTTTTCGCCAACTGCCGTGCTTGTAGAATAATAGCTTGGCCTCGGGTATAAGCCGCTCCGCCCTCCTCCAATCCTGTGGTTTTGATGAATTGAATCGGATCGGGTAAGCTCACTTTTAGTTCTGCTAACTTAGCGCTAATACTGTTAAATGCATCACTAATGATCCGTTGTTCTTGCGGCGTCCAATCTAAAGTTTGCTGCGCTACAAAACCAAGGTAATCACCCTTTGACTGAGCCGTATCTTGTTTCATTCTGGCATCGATATCAAACTGGCTCACCCGTTGAACAAAGTCATCATTTAATGTCAGTAAGTTAGTTGCTTCGGTTTTATTCAAAAACTCTATGTTATACGTAGGTTTAGCATGCACCATGTGACTAAATAGCAACACAGCGACAAAGCAGCTGAAGAGAGATATTCTATTTAACATATTTAAATTCCAATAGATTGATAGCCGCTCTGCTTCAAAATATATTGATCAAAGCCGGCTGAACGGCAACAGATTTAAATCCGTTTGGTAAAAAACACCACGTCGGTGTCGATAATCTCTAACGTCCAATTATAGTTATCAGCAATCCACTTAAATGTCTCTATTGAGTAAAAACAGATATGTGTTAAGTCCCTCTTATAGTGCCATTGAGTAAAAGCGGCTTTATCAATAACCCGCTTAGTCATCACCACTAATGTTGCTCCAGGTTTGAGCAAATTATCCAGCTTTTGTAATAACATCAAAGCATCTGCAACGTGTTCAATAACTTCTGTTGTGGTGACAAAATCATACTGCTGTTGCAGCAACGCCATGTCATTATAATAATAAGGGTCATAATTGCTGATCTGGATACCTGATTCAGCAGCGATAACACTGATAGCAGGCCCCGGACCACAGCCAAAGTCTAGTCCTTGAGCTTGGCTCGCGAGTCGTGAAAATAGCGGTACTAATGCGCGGGAAAGAAATTGCCTGTAACCCTTGTCAGCCGCACTGTTCTGATGAAAATTATAAATAGCCTTTTCATCAGCCACACTCAAATGAAACTTTGGCGGAACAAAAACTAACTGACATGTCTGACAACGCCGATAATACCGAGCTTTGTCTCTATCAAACAGCTCCGAATGAGTACATCCACACAAAGGGCACTGAACCACGCAGTTCTCCCATTAGCCTCAGAGGTATTGGTTATAAAGGTTTCGGTATTTTCCGCTCTAGTTTAGCCGCCTCTTTGGCTTCCCTTAAGTACTTATCTTCTCTAGATTCTCGCTCATTGAACTGCAGTTGAGCTTTTTCACGCTGTTCGGTTTGCCAATCTCTTTGTTTCTCTTTGGCGAGCATCTCTTTTTCATGTTCAGCACTCTTATTGGCTGCATCCCGCGCTTTTTTCAACTGCTCTTGCTCGATTGTCAAAGAACGCGCCTTTGCTTCTTCGGCCTTATCAGCTAGCACTGCGGGGTCACTTTTGTCATTTGCCTGTAGGTCAGCACTTAACCCCAAAGCAAGTGGTAGGAGAACAGCCATTAATACTTTAGCTAATGTCACTCATCATTCCTTAAATAGCAATCAGACAGCTAGCTAATACTACCTTATACCAGCTGCATAAAATATCGGCTTATTTAGTCATATTCTTGCCGACCTTCGGCATCAAATCGTCAATAAGTGCGGATTGTGTTAGTTTTGTTTCGATAACCAAAAATGCACGAACTCTTCAGCTGGCAAAGGTTTTGAAAAATAATAGCCTTGATGTAGGTGAACTCCCCTAGCGAGTAACGCTAAAGACTGCTCCTGCTTCTCAACACCCTCAGCAATCACTTCCATCTCTAAAGTCTTAGCCATCTGTATATAGGCATCTAACACGGGTGTGTTATCAGGCGACAACACTAAGGTATCAACAAACAGTTTATCAATCTTAAGAATATCGATATTTAGCTCTTGTAGATATGAGGCTCCGCCATAACCTGTTCCCGCATCATCGAGTTCAATCATTACCCCAAGCGCTTTCAACCGCTCAAGATGTTGGTTTGCGACCTCTAAATTTCGTAAAGGCAAGCGCTCCGTAATTTCCACTGCTATCTGCTGAGTAGGAAAGCCAGATGCCGCTAACTGCTCTACATGATGACAAAAATCTTCTTGCTCAACTTGCTCAGGAACCAGATTCAAACTGCACCTGAATTCACTATCACTTGTAAATATAGGCTTTAAATCTTCCGGGATCTGCTCAAGCATCTGTATCGTTAGCGGATTAATTAATGCTGTACGTTCGAGCTCATCAATAAAGCGAGCTGGAGAGATAACCTCTCCATTAGGCTTTAGCCAGCGAACGAGCGCTTCGGCTCCAACTATGCGTCCAGTCGCTGCATCCATAATAGGTTGGTAAAAAGCAATCAACTCCCTTTGATGAATAGCCCGTTTTAATCGCTGCTTAAGTGATCGCTCTGATCTTTCGAGCAATTTAAACAAATAAGCACATAAAAATGCTACCAACAATGACACTGGCAAGCTGAATATCATGCCGTTTTTCATCATAACTAAAATGCGGTTACGATTTACCTGAGAAGCAACATAGAAAGGGTAGCGATCACTTTCAATTCGAATCGTCGTGATTACATCCGCCAATGGATCTCCCATTGAGTAAACCAAACTGTCATTATTCAGCTTAACTTCAACATGTCTGCATTTGGTACAGTCAGGGTCAAAAAACGCATAACTATCATCAAGTGTAATGCGGATAGCACTAGTATTCCTTTTGCCGATATAGCCAAGAAACAGGCTGCGGCTATCCTGCTGTTTCCAGTTATAATTGAGTACTGCAAGTGGAAACTGGCGATTAACTTCATCAAGCAAAATTAAGTGTTCAAAATTACGATCTTTTTTAGCAACAACGATCTCACCAACCACAGAGCAATAGGTAAATCTCTTAGCTTCATTACTCCTGACAAAAAACAGTCCACCATTAAAATGATGCAGTAAGAAACGCTCTAACTCTGCACGCCCCTTATCATCACACTTGTCATAATGTAATTGCTCTAGTTTATACATATTACGCATAGCATAATTAAGCTTATGCTCTACATAATTTACCATCTGTTCAGCATCAGAGGTTACTTCTGTAGTCACTCGCCAATAGGCAATCGCATACGACAGCAGCATCATCAGTGATAATGCACCAGTGAAAACGCCGATAATAGGCAGAAAAATCTTGCTTCGAAATTGGCCCACTAATCACCTCAAGATTGTTGAATCTATTTCAGATTACCGTAACCGCACTGCAATCACCCACATTAATTTAACAAAGGTTACACTTCGAACTTCAACTGTGGGATCGCTCACGAAAATAATTCGATGCGAAACACCTAGTATATGTTTGTTAAAAGGTTCATCTGTAGCGTATTACTCAAGCTATGATAAAGATTAGTAATATGTCATCACGTATCCAACCAACTTAGTTACACCTACTCTTATCAAGCAGTTAAACAAGTCGATAAAAAAACATAAATTTGCTTATGCATAGCATTTTTATGATCAAAAACTGATTTTATACAAAAATTTGTTACAACAAGTTTGTACAAAGCGTCAAATAAAGGTATTTTTGACGCTTATAGAACAAAGTATCTAAAACTCTAGATCTATTCACTTTTAATCAGTACCGACCATTAGAATAATGTTATGAAGGAAAGGGAAAAATGAATATGCAAAAGTGGTCGGAGTTATACTCTCACCTAACATCTTCCACCCCTTCTCTTTCCGAGCAACTTATTCAACTAGATAGTGCAGAGCCCCCCTCAGCCTTGGCTATCGTAAAAGGATATCATTTTCTTGCAGCCAACCAAGCAACCTTAAGTTACTTCGAAAGTGTTGAACAAAATTTTGTCCATGCCACGCCCTATGATTTCTCTCCGAGAATACAATCATCAGGTAGAAATAGTGTCGAGTATGGCCAACAAAAGCTCCGTGAAGCCGCTAAAGGCAATATAGTCGCCTTTAACTGGCTGCACATTAGCCAGCAAGGAACCGAGCTGCCGACCAAAGTGACCCTTTACCCTGTAAAGCTTAGAGATGAAGATGTCATTTTGATTCAATTTACCCCTATGGACAGAAGAGGTAAGCGTCGCACACGCTCAAGTAATGGCTTTGAAGGGCTGCCGAAAGAGCTAATGTCGATAACACTAGAAGACAGTGCAGAAGCTGTATATATCACTAACGAAGACAATCGAATCTTGGCAGTAAACAAAGCCATGTGTCGTATTTGTGGCTATAGCGCTGAACATATGCTCGCCAAAACCCCTAATGAGCTCGGCATTGAAGCGATGTTCAACGACACTAATCCTTTGAAAGAGAAAGGCAACTGGCAAGGCGAAGTCTGGAAATATCGCTCAGATGGCTCAAAATTCCCCGCTTGGCAGAGTTGCCGCCGGATCTATGCAGATAGCACTGTGTACTTTGTCAATTTATTCAGTGATATTAGCGAGAAAAAACGACTCGAGGCTAAGCTCACTCAGCAAGCTATGTACGACAAACTAACCGGTTTACCCAATCGATTTCACCTTATCAAAATTCTTAATAAGGCGATTGAAGATATTAAACAGCACAGCAGCATGATTGGTGCTTTAATGTTCTTAGATCTCAATGGCTTTAAAAATATTAATGATAGTTTCGGTCATGCAACAGGCGATAAGGTTTTACAATTAGTTGCGGCAAGACTAGAAACTTGCTGCCTTGAAGACGCTGAGATAGCTCGGCTCGGTGGCGATGAATTTACCTTAGTACTGCCAAGATGTAAGAACAAGCAAGAGATCGAAACCTTCTCCGATCTGGTTCTTTCTTTATTTGATGCACCATTTGAAATCGATGGCCAGAAATTTTACCTCAGTACTAGTATTGGAATATCACTATTCCCACAGCAGAGTCACGAAGCTAATCAATTACTGAGCATGGCTGACACTGCGATGTATTCCGCGAAGAAGAGCCCAAACCACATTCGCTTTTACAACGCAGCAATCAGAGAAGCTGCAGAGAAAAAACTCCATATACTCAATGACCTGAGGCACGCTCAAAGCTTAGGACAATTTAGTTTAGTTTATCAACAAATTGTTGATCTTGAATCCAACGAGACGATTGCCGTTGAAGCGCTACTGCGTTGGCAACGTAGTAACGGCGATATACTGGAGGCCAGTGAGTTTATTCCTTTGCTGGAAGAGACTGGCTCGATGGTCAATGTCGGTCTGTGGGCTCTAGAGCGAGCCTGTACCCAGATGGCTCTGTGGCATACTCAGTACAGTAATACACTCAAAATCACGGTTAACATCTCGACTTCACAGCTGGAACACCCAGATTTTGTATCAATGCTAACCAAGGTACTACAACAGACTCAGTTGCCATCAGATAAACTGATTATCGAAATTGAAGAGTCTGCCCTGATCCGCAAACCCGCCCTGATGTCTGCTGTATTAAGTGAACTAAAACAGCTGAATATCGGCATAGCCATCGATGATTTTGGCGCTGGATTATCTTCATTAAGTCGATTGGGCAGCTTGCCAATTGATTGCTTAAAAATTGACTCCAGCTTTGCACAACGATTACATGAGCCTCAAGGAAAAGAGCTATGTAAAGCCATGGTGCAATTAGCTCAGACTTTGAATATCTGTTATATCGCGGAAGGTATCGAAACTAAAGAGCAAAAAGAGTTGTTAGCTAAGATGGGCAAAGGATATGGCCAAGGCTACCATTTTGGCTGGCCTGCAACGGCTGATGTGTTTGCAACAGAATCATTATATCTGCTTAAAAAAGCCTAGGGGTTGTTGCTCTTTCGAGCTTAGTTTTTGTTCTATTATTTACCGTAAGGAATAATTACTTTATTACAATAATTGAGCGATACTGCTTAGCAGGCTAAGCGAAAGCTTGTAAGGCATCCTAGTCGTAATGAAATAAAACACATTGAAAGATGGCTGCATCAATCACCTGAATAAATTCAGTGTCGCCCCCTGCAAAAGCTGTGAATGAGGCAGCCACTAACGTTAGCTAAAATAGCTTACATGACTATTAAACCCTATATTTCACTGGATTAGCGTGACCTAAATTGGGTTTTACTGAGTATTAGATGACCTGATTCACAAATTCTACTTCTATTTATTATCTCTATATCGCGCTCTCACATCTGCAGGCATTGACGCCAACCTTTGCTCGACTAATGCAGCTAAGGCATCAGTCAGTGGAGTCACATCTTGCAACGGAGTAATCACTTTCAACATCATCGCACTAGCCTCTAGAGTTGATAAACTGTCACTGCGGCTTGCTTTGCGGATGGTGTAATTAGAGGCTGACTCTAGATCAAGGTGTAGAGCAGGAAAGTCCGCTAACCACGGGTTAAGCTTCAACAATTTGTAAGCTTTTCTCCAAGTACCATCTAATAGCAAAAGAATCACCTCTTCACCCACTGAGGCGCTATTCGCCAATTCACTGCTTTCTGATGGATAAACTAAATAGACCTGCTTTCCAGACTCAGCTAAATATAGCCTTAATGCAGAAAAATCCTCCGCCGTTTCACCTACAAATACCTGTGTTTCGGGAATGACAAGCTCCATTAAACGCACGCTATTTTTGGCATGTCCAACTTCACTAGGATCTTGCAACACGATCAACTCAGTTTTTACCTGCATTTTTCTAATACTGGCACACAAGCATGCTTTCAATGGGTAATGGCATGTCGGACAATCTGGACGAGACAAAAGTGTAAACCTTTTTCATTGCGCTAACTTGGTAGTGCTTAGTTTATACCAATTCGCTATGTTCTATCATTAAGCTTCACGCAAAAAAAACCTGCATAGATGGTTGCTCTATACAGGTCAAAGGGTGTTTCATCGTTAGCCGTAAAACAGAGCTAACTGTAATTTCATCAGTTGCTTAATAAGCATGTTGCTCTTGATGCCAATGGTCAAAACGGGACATTGCCATCATAGAGAGCAAGATGATCGCTAATCCGCCCATAACTAAAGCCACAGCATAAGGCGCTGGAATACTGGTTTGTTGCACTAAGCCTGTCAGTAATGATGCACCACTCATCTGAATGAAACCTAACATCGCAGTTGCAGTGCCCGCTCTTTCACCAAAGGCAGATAACGCCATACTTGTAGCAGGCCCTAATAACAGCGCAAAGCCAATACAGAGCAACATCATTGGCAACATAAAGCTAAATGCCGCTGCTAACCCCGTTTGAGGGCCGAATATCTGTACCAACACTTCGGTAGCCGCAGCAACCAGCATAAAGGCCAGTGCGAGTATCACCGTCGGACGATTACCTAGCTTTTTAATCACCACTGGAGCCGCAAAACAAGCAACGATATTAACCGCAGCGTTAAGGCCGAATAGGCCACTAAAGGTCAACTCTGACACGCCAAGGCGATCTATTAACCAAACAGGGGCATAAGAGACGTAGCTTAAAATGGCCGCCATCCCTGCCATACAAGCAAAGGCATAGAATAAAAAGTGTGTTTCAACTATCACAGGTTTATAACGGTCCCAGCGATATAGTGGGCCCGAACTGACGGTATTTTTAGGACGAGTTTCAGGCAGACGATAGCCGACAAAAACTAGGATAAGAATTGCGTACAGCGTCATAAAGACAAAGGTCGAGCGCCAACCAAACTGCAAGGCCAACAAACCACCAAGCGTTGGTGCTAACGCTGGAATCACACAGATCATGCCGTTAAGGTAGCTGTAGTAACGAGCTCCCTCTTTTGGAGAAAAGCAATCACGCACCGCACTAAAGACTACGATAGAGGTCGAGCAAGCAGCCAAGCCTTGTAATACGCGAGCAAACTGCAGCCATTCAAACTCAACAGCGACGGCTGCCAACATGCTACTTGCGGCATAAAGAATAATACCGCCTAAAGCGACAGGTCTTCTACCATATCTATCGGCTAAAGGACCGATCAATAATTGCCCTGTACCCATGGCAAATAGAAACAACACCAAAGTCGACTGGATTTGGCTAGCAGAAACTGAAAAATCTGCCGCCATGGCAGGCATGGAAGGAAGGTAAATATCGATAGCCAAAGGACTAAGAACCACCATCGACATTAAAATAGGTAATAGGTTACGACGCATCATCTTTCTCAAATATAGGAAACATGACTATATTAATCAAACTATGGTATGAACAGAAATGATATTATTTCCATAATGAATTTCCATTGAGGAATATCTAGTGAAATTAGAGAATTTGGCTCGAATCGATTTAAACCTATTGGTGATACTGCAAATACTGCTTGAAGAAAAAAGTGTTACCCGAGCAGCCAACCGTTTACATGTCAGTCAGTCTGCATTGAGCAAAAGCCTCAACAGACTGCGCGAAACCTTAGGCGATCCTCTTTTCCTGCGTACAGCTCATGGTCTGAAGCCAACCGCTCACGCCGTGCAGCTAGGAAAAATGCTGCCACAAAGCCTACAGAGCTTGTATCAACTGACTTTGCCGCCTAGTTTTGAACCCGCTAGCAGTACCAGGCAATTCTCATTTGCTATGGTTGAAAGTGCATATGAAACACTCATTCCCTATTTTATTGGCCCGCTACTGACTAAAGCCCCCAACCTTAAGCTCGATAGTTATGTTTGGACCGAAAATTCGACACTAGCAATCCAACAAGGGCAGATAGATTTCGGCATATCTGGACGAGATCTGCATCCACAATCAGCTTTTCAGGTAGACAGGCTACCAGACGGAATAGCGCATCAAACACTCTTCACCGACGAACAAGTTTGTCTTGTTCGAAAAGACCATCCATTGCTAAGTGCAATAGCCGCTGGTCATTGGGATCGAGAGATCTACCTAGAGATGGCACACGTGCAAGTGCGCTGCGAAGGGAACGACTGGTGGGCACTAGATTATCACTTAGCCGATTTAGGGCATCATCGTCGTATCAGCACTACAGTGCCTGATTTTTATGGTGCAGCTAGTATTTGCGCCCATAGTGATCTTATATTCACTCTCCCAGCAAGCTTTGCTAAACATGCCCAAAAGCTATACCCGCTGGCAGAACTGCCGCTTCCCTTTGATTTCATGCCACTTGCTTATGTGTTGTTATGGCATCAGAGAAATGATGATGACCCAGGACACCAATGGGTTAAGAACGTAATTTGTCGGAGTGTTTCGGCAGCTTTTAGCTCCCCAGACCTAAAATAATTTGCGGAAGTTATACCCATCCGACCTGAAAATGCAGGATTCAGTGGGAGTTTAATGGGCTTTAGTCACAGGTTCATTGCTCCATGCTGAACCTAAGCACCTACATCCATGTAGGCGAGGCATTGATTGCAGCGAATGGTCGCTCCCTTGGTAAAATCAATAACACAGAGTAAAGCCCATGCTTTTTATATAAGAAACGCCCATCGAAGAAGGGGTTGTGCAAGCCCACTTCGTTGTTGCGGCAACTTAAAAGGGAATAACCATTTCCACGTTAACGCGCCTAGAATTGAACTAGCACAACACCTCTGAAACGAGCATTTTCAGGTGAGATGGGTATAGAAGCAGTTGATCTCTCACGGTTATTTTTGGCCGCCTTTTTAAATATCGTAACAACGCGTAGGCTGTGCGGTTTAGTCATGCTCCACAAAGAATCTTCAACGCAGTAAAAAAAGCCAAGAAGCGCGGATTTAGGGTTAAAGAACTAACTCGAAAGATCAATAGCTCCTAATCAAGATTAACCTTTATTAACGTGAAATCTGCTTAGTTTATCGGCAATATGAAAGTCGTTAGTTTATTCATTCAGTAAGTATTCATCTTTATGGTGTAAGCTAACAACTAAGACATTATGGAGAAGATATGATTTACAACCAGTTTCAAAGCAGTTCAATGCAAAATCGATTTTCTGGCTCTCGCGGCTGGTTAGCATTCGTCATCGGTTTAGCCTTTATGACTCTAGCCTTAGTTGCGCTGCCTTTCCTGCTACTTTTTGGCGCTATCACCTTTATAACACTAAGCCTATTTGGTCGCGTTTATCTAAAGCGTCAGCTAGCACGTTTCCAGAAACAACAAGCAGGACAAACATTCCAAAGAGAAAGCGATCAGCAAACTGATGCTTTCAGCAATACTGTTTTTAAGGACAGTCCATCTCAATCAGCAAGAACGGGACGCACTTTCGAGCACAATCCTAACGAGTAACCTTCATTGCAGATGCACTACGGGGTCTTGATAGCAAGGCCTCAAAACGCTGCCAATGCACCGTTTTACTATCAGATTCAAATTCAACCCAATCTGCTACGGCGTCTTCACCGACACTATAATTAATAATGTAAGAACGATTGCAGTCAAAGAAGCGCATACGTTGCTCAGCTCGCGAATGGGTATAAAGCGCATCGTCAACCAATAGACGTATCGCCTCTTGCTGATCAATTTTTTTATCCGTCAGTAGCTTGCTAACATGGTTTTCAAAGTATCCCAGCCGCTTGATACACGCAAAAACTTTATGAAATAACGCCATATCCGCATCAAGCCCAGCTAAAGGCATTAATACATCACGTTCAAAATCAACGATTTCGTCGGCAGTCATCAGTATGCGGAGCGCATAATTAGCACTGCCTTCAGCTAAGAATGAAATGGGGCTAAATAGCGGGTAAACAGAATACTCTAACCAAGCTTTTCCTTTTACTAGCAGCTGCTCTTGCAAAGCATTAAACACATGATGTCCAGGGTAGCCTTCGTGAGTGGCAAGCTCTAGGTAGCGATCGATTGTCAGCGGCTGATCTTGATTGAGTTGAATAAGACTATGGTAATCGCCTTTAAACCAGTTGTAGGCGGTCCAGACTTTGTCATTCACATACTCTATTTCACAGCTCTCGCTTTCTGGTAGTGTGAACTGCAACTTAGTTAACTCACGCGCCTTGTCAACCGCAGCACTGAAGACAGCTGCAACCTTATCTTTAGGTACAATGTAACTATCTTTAAATAAAGTAAAACGGCTCTGTAGACTACCAACCCCAGGTAATAGTTGTTCAAGTTCAAGGTGTATTGCCTTTAGTTCATCTAGCTGGAAATCAGCGACAGCGGAGTCATATAACCTTGCGGCTTCTTCATCAAAACTCAGCGGCTTGCCTTCCAACAAATCTAAATAAGCTCCAATAGATGACCATTGCTTTTCTAAAAAGTTATAACGTGCTTGTAACTCTGCATTAAACTTTTTGGCGCCCAACACATTAAGTAACTGACTACCTTCTTCAAACTGCGATCTAAGTGCTGTCATCGGCTGCCAGTAAGCTTCTTCCTTCCAAGCGCTTGGGCCAAAATAGGCGTCTATATAAAGGTCATCATGTTGCCCTACAGCCAGCACCAATCGAACATAGCGCTCTGCAAAATGATTCAGCTCAGTGTTTAGACTTTTCAAGGATATTTGAGAGGTCGGAATTGACTTCACTTCATTTGCTGCAGAGTAGGACATATAGCGCTCCAATATTTTATTTGAAGCTAAGGTACACATATTGCATAATGTATACAAGTTAAATTAGTAAACAATAAACTGAATATTGTATTTTATAATTTACAGCTGGATTACCTGTTAATGATATAATTGCAGAACATAAAAACAAATAAAATTTCTTTGCCAAGCTTTATGCTTTTCATAGAAGGTGTTGTAGAAAAGTAATCCCGTTTAGATTGATCGATATGCCACTATAAAATTGGATACGTGAATAGAATTAGCCTCACGAATCGAGCTCATTCTGGCAGATTGCATCTAGTCATTAATCAATTTAAAGCCAGTATTTTTTATGACTTAACTCAGTAATTCAGCAGCTTTTACTAATGCCTCTTTCTCTTGTGGTGAACTTGTCATCTGCATCACAGATAACACTTGCTGTTCTAGCGATGCCCAAAGAGGTTCAATAACCGCTAGCTCTTCTTCATTCGCATGCTCTTTAGCAAGCTTAAGCAAAGAGGCTGAAGCAACCACATCGATGCGACCAAGCACACCATCGGCTAATGCAATACTTAACTCTATCATAGCTGGCACACTATGACCGTACTTTATGACTTCACGTAAATAGGCTTCAGCTTGAGTGTAATCCTCTATAAGGCCTGTATCGTCATGCAGCATAGTCTGAGCTCTAGAAAGCATAGCATCTACCTGCCCTTGCTCAGCGGCTTCCGCTAACCAGTACTCACTTTTGATTGCATCCACGTCACAACCTTCGCCACGCGCTAACATCAGTGCGAGATGAAACTGTGCGTGTGGAAAACCTGCTTTTGCCGCGCGGCTGATATATTTATAAGCACACTGCAAATCTGATTTTTGATAGTAGAGTACCCCTAAATTAGCCATCGCTTCTGACTGCTCAAGCTTTGCTGCTTGGCTTAAATACCGCTCTGCAAGCTCTATATCAGCGGTAAAATGTTGACTTCCTACTAAGTAGAAGTAACCGAGTAGCGCCATCGCATTGGCAACGCCTGCAGCCGCCGCTTTGGCGATTGCTTGCTCGCCTGCAATAATATCAAACTCACCACTGTAGCCATGGATCAGCGCCACGCCGTGTTCAAAGAGTGCATTGATATCATGCTCCGCAGCCTGAGAGAACCAGTAACTCGCTTGCTTAAAAGATGCGGTCGAGCGCTCCTTTACGCTATCCTCACTACGCTCTTGCAAAGCAAGTTCTTGCTCTCTTTGCATTAATGCTCGCGTCTTAAGTGACATCCCCACCAAATATTGTGACTCGGCATCTCGCTCCATCACTGCGCGGTAACACAGATCTCTACCTGCTAAGGCGTCAAACTCTTCAAAGTAATATTCAGGAGTGGCATTGCCAGTGACTTGCTTAAATAAGGTGTCCACGAGCTGCAACAGGTTCTTAATCGCTCGTTGACTAAGCTGCTGTAATTGCTCTGGCGTTAGATGATATTTTTCAGGATGCGCACCACGGTTACCGTCTGTGCGTAATTTATGCAGTGCTCGAGTAGTTTTTACATCGATTAATCTACGTTGATTCAGTAGCTCAATGCGGTCATAGAGGTTGGGGCTGTCAAAATGAATTGAACGTTTCTCGGCCAGCAAACTGGTTAGTTTATGACTAAAGCTTCTTACGTGCAGTAACGCCTGAGTAGGAACATCAGTAACAAAACTTTTGGCTTTACGGTAGTCTTGCCCCAGCTCTGCCGAAAACTGATTAACGAATTCTATATCGTTTAACAAGATACGCTCCTACGCCGCTAACTGCGCCACACAGTGATATGTTGAAACTCTATCACGAGCATTTTATTCAGTACTCGTGATAGAGCTGATAAGCAATAATCGTGATTACTGCTCTAAATTACCCTGCACATCAGAGTCGTCACGCGCAACCATGTACAAACGGAACAGTGCTACGTTCACAAATAGGCCGAAGAATGCCACAACGACTTCACCAACAAGCTGTAACGGCACGCCGCCCAGCTGTGTTACAAGTGCCAATACGCCACCAGCAAGTGAGATAGGGATATAGATTAATAATACCGTGATGGTTTTCAGCGTGATTGGTCCACTAAAAGAGAAACTACGTTTAATAGCTTCCAACGGGGTTAACCGCTCTACAACCACCATAAAATTAACAAATGCGAGTCGAGCAAATAGATAAATACTTAATACTAAGCCGATAATACCAAGCATTGGGTTAATCGCTAGTAATACAATAAATGGCCCCACAACCGCTAAGCCAGACAACACGCCAGCCAACAAAAGAGTCGGTACAAAATTCAAGCTGGTTTTTAAGATCATAGCATTACTCGGACTGTGTCCTTGCGAGCGGATCTCTAAAAACAGTGTCAGAGCGGCGATAAGAAAGGAAAAAACCAACAACAACACCATCATAGCGACCATATGACTAGTGCCAAACTGCGGATTTTCAAGATCAGCAGCGTTAATTTCTAGGCTCAACCATAACTGTATACCCACTTGGATAAACAATACAGGCACCAGTAATGTAGCTAATTGACTAATATTATTACGGAAAAAATTAAAAGCTTGAGTCAAGATGGCAGATAATGACATAGGGTATTCCAAACATTGAAATTGAATAACACGAATTAAGGCTAAGGATACCCAAATTTGGTAATTAATGCACAGTTCAAATCACGTATTTACTATTTCTGAAAAGTAAAAAAACTGCAAACGAACTGTTAAACCCGTTAAACTAATGAAAACTGCAACAGATAAACCTTAAAAGGATGACTCTCATGAAATTATTGACCGCGACTTTTCTAGCCATGCTTAGCCTTGTCTCGACTCAGGCTACCGCTCACGGGTTAGACTCGCTAACAGAAGTGACCAACGCTATATCTAAGCCATCAGAATCAAGCGATTTAGTGGGTAGTGTCATGTCACAATTGGGGTTGAGCCAAGATCAAGCAGAAGGTGGTTTAGGTAGCTTGTTATCATTAGCACAGTCTTCTTTGGGTAGCAGCGACTTTAGCGCTATTTCAGACTCTATCCCTGGAATTGACGGCTTACTCGGTGCAGTGCCAGCCCTAGACGACGATTCAGGTATGTCTGGCCTACTGTCCAAAGCTGGCGGGTTCGGTGAATCATTACAAGGCGGAGCGATGGTTTATGATGCTTTCGAAAAGCTAGGGATCTCAAAAGATCTTGCCGCTCCTATGGTTGATATCGTTAAAGGCTACCTCGATGCTAATGGCACCTCTGGTACTTCAGATCTGCTGATGAAGGGGCTAGGCGCTATTTTATAAGCTTCGCTGTTATCTTGGCTTATCATTGACGCTATCAATATAAGCCAAGATGGAACTCTCTCTTTATTTGCCGCTCTAAGTTATATTCACCGTAATTACATTGAGTAAATAACCATTCAGTTCTACTCAAACTTGCCATTCAGAATGTATAGATGAGACAACAGTGTCCCTACTTACGCAAACGGACGCTACTGACAACAGTAGAATGTAGTGGTTATTATCTATTGAGGAGTTTACATGCTTGCCAAGTTAAAACAGTTTTTTGAATCCCCTAATCAGACATTATCTGCCGAAGAGCAAGCTCATCATCTAAACCTCGCAGCTGCAAGTTTACTGCTAGAAGTGGTTATGGCCGATGAGACCATGTCAGATGAAGAGGCAAAGATACTGCCCGAGCTGCTTACCACCACTTTAGGTTTGTCAGTAAATGATGTCGACGCGTTAATAAAAGACGCGACCGTATCACAAAGTAATTCGACCTCTTTATTCGAATTTACCCAAGCGATTAATGACAGTTTTGATATTGAACAAAAGCAGCAATTAATCTTAGCAATGTGGCGCCTTGCCTATGCAGACGGTCATCTGTGCCAATATGAAGACCAGATGATCCGTCGCACTTCAGAGTTGCTTTACTTAAGACATAGCGAGCTGATTCAGATGCGTAATCTCGCCATTGAAACACAACAGAAGCCTTAAGTTATTCAGTGAGCCATTGTTTACGACTGAGGTGTGTTTTCTGTAGCCATAATATTGGAAATAACACCAACATTAAGAGTATGGCGTAAGCCATATTCCAACCTAAGGCAAAACCAATAACACCGCATAGAATACAACTAAGCGCGACCAAAGGCAGATAGCGCTTACTCAGCAATTTTACCGCGGCCAACATAGCCGCTAAGTAGATAATAACAAACACTCCATTGCTCCATGCGATCAGATCTTCTAACTGCTGGCCAGTTACATAGGTCAGAATTATCACCAATGCCATTGAAACCAGTACTGCGATTGATGCACGAGCAGGGGAGTTGTGCTGATTTAGCTTGTTAAAGTACTTAGGTAACACACCGTCACGGCTAAAGCTCCAGATGAGCCTAGAGACACTGGCGGTATACACATTAACGGTCGCCAAACCACTGACAATCCCTAGAATGCCGATGACCTGGGCACCATAACCGCCCAATAAGCTATCGAACACTCCAACCATTGCCACCGGCGTTTCGCTGGGGACAACAAGCAGCAGCAAAGTACACGCTAAATAGACAATACCCACCAGCACAGTGCCAATAAACATCGCCGGGATCATATCTCGCTTCGGGTTACGAAAATCACCCGCCAGATGCGTCATTGCTTCAATACCAAGAAAGCTCCAAAAAGCGATACCCACAGCTGCCATCACTAAACTCACATTAGGACTATCTTGATGGGTAAAAGATTCAAGCTCAGACAAGCTCATTCCGACACCACCAAAAAGTACCACTACTACCGAAACAATCGCTAGCGTTAAAGCAAACTGCAGTTTGGCAGAAACTTGGATGCCTTTTAGGTTTAACAATAGTAATACTCCAAGCAGTAAGAGCTCCGTGGCCACCTGCGCCCAACCCTCTATCGGCACCAGAGCATTCACAAATTGGAAGGTCATTAGAATTGCTGCTGGCGCGCCAATAGGTACCACCAGCAGAAACATTAACCCTATGGTTCGACCCGAAGTTCGGCCAAAAGCCTTTTCTACAAAATACGCAGGGCCCGCAGCATGAGGTAGCACACTGGCTAAACGGCCAAATACTAAGGTTACTGGAATGATGGCTAACGTAAGCACCAACCATGCGATTAATGCCCCCTGTCCCGCAGTTACTATGGTCATTTGCGGTAGGATAAATACTCCGGTGCCCAACAAAGTGGTGGCCATCAAGCCGGCACCTTGCCAACGTCCTATTGTTGCTGTTATTTGGTTCATCTCATATACTCACTGACTTCAATGGCACTATTATAATTCTACACTGAGCTTCAATCTGCGCTTGTTCGCAACCAAGTTCACCGAATATTCCGTCACTTTGTCGGTTACTCTCTCATTTACAGTCATTATGTTGGATACGTTATGGATAAGTTTGATAACGCTATTGTCACGGCCTTAAGAACCGATGCTCGTCGCAGTATCTCTGATATTGCGACGGAGGTTAACTTATCACGCTCGGCAGTCACAGAGCGAATTAAGAAGATGGAAAAGAACGGCACTATTCGTGGCTATCAAGTATTGCTAAGCGCTTCGCAAACAGAAGGGGTAACGGCCTATTTTGAAATCCGTCATCAATGTCCGAACTGTGCAGACATCGTTAAAGTGTTCCGTACCATTCCAGAGATCATTACCTGCAGAGGCATCACCGGCGATATGGATCTTTTAGTCTATGTGAATGCACCGTCAATGAAGCGATTACATCAAATTCGAGAGTTTATCGATGCTCACCCCGATATCACTAAAATTAAAACTCATGTGGTGATGAGCGAGTGGATTGATAATCAGGGTTAGCAGCTTTTGTATTTATCGTTGCCATTAGAGATTTCCACAACAGAACCTTTTAGGTTTTAATAAAACCAAAGCTGATCATATTCCTTTACGCTAAAGCAAGTTAAACTAGCATTATCATTGGGATGGTAATTATCTATGCAAACTGAACATACAGCTGAACTGAACTTGTTATGGGGAACATTGATCTTAGAGGAGCTTGCTCGTCTAGGCGTTAAACATGTGTGTATGGCACCGGGCTCTCGCTCAACTCCGTTAACTCTTGCCGCCGCCAAGCAGGCAAGCCTTCAGCAGCATCTGCATTTCGATGAGCGTGGCCTAGGTTTTATGGCTCTTGGCCTGGCTAAAGCCAGCGCGGCGCCAGTGGCGATAATTACCACCTCAGGTACCGCGGTTGCCAACCTATACCCGGCAGTAATTGAAGCCTGGTTAACCCATGTGCCACTTATCGTGCTCTCAGGCGATCGTCCACCAGAGCTGATTGACTGCGGCGCCAATCAAGCCATAAATCAACCAGCAATATTTGCCCAGTATGCCAAACCACTCAATCTACCGACACCGGATCTCAATATCAGCCCGGCAGCGCTATTAAGCAGTATCGATGATGCAGTGAGCAATCATACCCAACCGATACATATAAACTGTATGTACCGTGAACCGCTCTACCCTGCTGAACCACAAGCCGATTTTAGCCAATATTTAAAGCCTGTCGTCCAATGGCAGCAAGATAGTGCCCCCTATATTCAGTACGCTGCAAATACCGCATCACAGCTCCCTACCTCCGACGCCCTGGCCCGATTTGTCCATGGCAAAGGGGTGATTGTGGCGGCAACGCTGCCTCCTGAGCATAATCCAGAGCAGCTTATCGCACTGTCTATTAAGCTCGGTTGGCCAATTGTGACCGATGCACAGTCGCAGCTTAGACAAAGTAATGCTGCCATTGGCAATATCGATCAACTGCTATTGCATCCAAAGTCTCAAGCTATATTGGCGCAAGCGGAAAAGGTACTGGTATTTGGTGGTCGCATTTTATCAAAGCGACTCATCAGCTATTTAAACGAGAAACAGTGGAAGGATTACTGGCAAGTCTTGCCCCAACAACAAAGGCTCGATCCTAGCCATAAAGCCAAACAGCAGTGGATAGCTAAAGCTGATACCTTTAGCCAGTTGCCATGGCCACGCTCCTCCGAGGCGCAATGGGCACTAGCACTCACACAGCACAATGCTGCACTAGAGACACTATTCCAGCAACAGATAGACCAAGCTGATTTTGGTGAAGCACAAGCCATTAGGGCGGTAGCCCAGCGCCAAACCTCTTCACAGCAATTGTTCATAGGCAATAGCTTGCCAGTAAGATTATTTGATATGTATGCGCCTATCACTGCTGATTACGCCAATATCTTTACCAATCGCGGTGCATCGGGTATTGATGGTCTGTTAGCGACGGCTTCTGGGGTTGCGATTGCAGATAAAAAGCCAACAACATTGATTATTGGTGATATCTCTCAGCTACATGATCTCAACTCACTGGCGATTGCCCGAACAGTAACCAGCCCCTTTGTGATTGTTATCCTCAATAATGATGGCGGCAATATATTTAACCTGTTGCCAGTCCCTAACGAGCAGCTAAGAACCGATTACTACCGCTTATCTCATGGCCTTGAATTTGGTTTCGGTGCTGCCATGTTCGGTTTAGCCTATAATCAAGTCGACAACCTCGATGACTTTATTGAATCTTATGAGTACGCCATGACATATGCAGGTCCATCGGTCATTGAAGTCAGCGTGGCTCAGAACCAAGCAAGCGATCAAATCGCTGCCATTGCCACTTGGGTAAAACAGAGCTAATGCTGAGTTATCGCAGCCAAGGTCAGCCTAGCAAACCAGCCATTGTGCTGCTGCATGGTTTCTTAGGAGATAAACAAGATTGGTCAGCTATCACCGCAGTGCTCGCTGAGCAATATTACTGCATTAGCATCGATCTCCCTGGCCATGGCGACAGCTTCAACCAAAGGTTGCCAACGCCTGGGTTTGAAACTTGCTGCGAACTCATTCAGCAAACAGTCTCTAAGCTAGATATAAAACAGTATCATCTCATTGGTTATTCACTCGGCGGCCGTATTGCATTGCATCTAGCTCGCCGCTATCCGAGTTGTGTACTAAGCCTTACCTTAGAATCTTGCCATCCTGGTCTGCAATCCGAGCAAGATAAAGCACAACGAAAAATCAATGATGCGCAATGGGCAGACAAGCTCACCCATCTTGATATCACAGCATTTTTAACTCAGTGGTACCAACAAGCTGTTTTTTCCGACCTCAGCATCACTGAACAACAAACGATGATTAAACGCCGCAGTGGTAATCAAGGCGCTAAACTGAGCAACTGTTATCAAGCCACTTCACTGGCACAGCAAGCTGACTTGTGGGATACGCCTGCGGTTATCAGTGCGCCCTGTTTTTTTATTGCAGGCGTTGATGACAAAAAATTTCTGTCACTGGCCACACGCTGGCAGCAACAATACCCACTCAAGCTTTATCCAGTTAATGCCAGTGGCCATAATGTTCATAGCGCAGCGCCTGACACCTTTAGTCAGTTAGTCTTGCGGCTACTAAACCCTCTTGCCGTTAACCCAACATTACCTAAATAGGCCACTAAATGCTTCTGAGTAAACTTAGCCTTTATCAATTCAGTATTGAACTCGATCGATTACTGCCTGTGGGTAAACAACGGATAGATAACCGTAGCGGCTTAGTTCTGGCTGCAACAGCTATTGCAGATAATGATGAACGTACTGAGTATGTCGAGCTTTCTCCCCTTTCAGGTATTGATGTCGATGGCAACCCACTCACAGGTTTTAGTCAGCACTCCTTAGCCCAAACCGTTACAGAACTGACTGACAACTTACCTACACTGCTGCAACAGCCTGTCAATTCGCTGCTAGATTTAGCTGACAATACTGCGCAGAGTGCTATCGCCTTTGGTTTAAGCTTGATGCACGCCAAACTGACGGGCTCACTTGACGGCCATCGCATAGAAAACCGCACAATACCGCTCATCTATCGCAACCAAGATGAACCATTAACAGCAGTTGCCGAGCGAGTAAAAGCACTTAGCGGTAATATCCATTCAGTAAAAGTTAAAGTAGCACAGACATCGCTAGAGGATGAAATCCAGCTTATTCATCAAATATTAGCGATTCGTCCAGACCTAAAACTGAGGCTAGATGCCAATCGCGGCTTTGAGTTACAGCAAGCGATCGAGTTTATCGCCTGCATTCCGCTAAATGCAATTGAGTACATTGAAGAGCCGTGTAAGCAACCGAGCGATAATCCAAGCTTTTATAAAGCCATAGAGGCCCCTTGGGCGCTGGATGAGTCGCTTAACGACCCAGATTACCAATTTGAGATGCAAACAGGGCTTTGCGCCATCATCATCAAGCCTATGTTGTTAGGTAGTTTAGAAAAGCTACAAGCATTGCAACATCTTGCTAATGAACACGGAGTACGGACAATTCTAAGTTCAAGCTTAGAGGCTAGCCTGGGTATTCATGCCTTGAGCCGCTTAGCCAACATAGTCACACCCGATGAGATCCCAGGCACAGACACCTTAGGTGCCTTCAGCCAAGATCTAATACAAAGCTCAGGTAAAGCTAAATGCCAACAACTGAGTGACCTACAGCAAATACTAGCGCTTGGATAGCCCAAGATGCCACAGCATGATGCAGACAATACAATGCTATCGCCGATCCATAAGCGTGCAACCATAGCGCCTAACGCCTCTGCATATCGTATCGGAGAGCTAAAAGTCAGCTACCAGACTCTCAGTCAGCAAGTGGTGGCTATAGGCGAACAGTTAATACAAGCTGGCCTACAGCGAGGCGATAGAATTGCCTGCATCGGCTATAACCAACCAGAATTGCTGACGCTGTATTGGGCTTGCGTTGATCACGGTATGTTGTTTTGCCCTATTTCACCGCGATTCGCACCCAAGCAGCTAATAGAGCTGATTCAAACTCATCAATATACTTACTGCTGGTTAGGCGACATTTCAAATAACAGCGCCAACCAAGCGCTGCATGAGGTACTTAGTAATGATATTACTCAGCCATTAGAGTTAGATTTTACTCAGCACAGCAGAGCTTCAGCACCAGCAAACATCGACCCAAACCGAGGCGTAAACGCTATTCTCACGTCTGGCAGTACCGGCTTACCTAAAGCTGCAGTACATAGCTTTGCGAATCATATCGCCAGCGCTAATGGCTCAAAATCGCTTATCGATATCACAGCAGAGGATAGCTGGTTATTGTCGCTACCACTTTTTCATATAGGTGGACTAGCGATTGCCAATCGCTGTGCACTCTCCGGAGCCAGCGTGGTATTCGAAGACAAGTCAATGAGTCTTGCAACGCAATTAAGCCGCGACAAAATAAGCCACCTATCATTGGTTAGCGCACAACTGCAAAAACTGCTTGATAGCGACAACTGCGATCTTAGCCAAGTCAAAGCCATGCTATTGGGCGGCGGCGTGATCTCTGCCGATCTTTTGCAACAGCTCGACACGCTTAACATAGCTGCCTATACCAGCTATGGCATGACAGAGATGAGCTCGCAAATCACCACAGGTAAAGCACACGCCGATGGCTCTAGCGGCATACCATTACCTAAACGAGAGCTCAAAATCGTTGATGGTGAAATATGGGTAAAAGGCGAGTGTTTGTTTCTTGGCTATTTAACGCAAGATAGCTTTCAACGACCGACAGATAGTGAGGGCTGGTTCTACACCAAAGACTTGGCACATTGGGATGAAAACGCCAACTTACGCATTGATGGCCGAGCTGACAACATGTTTATCAGTGGCGGCGAGAATATCCAACCAGAAGAGATAGAGGCAGCGCTAAAGCTGCACCCACAGATAGATGACGCCATTGTCTTTGCAATCGCCGATGACAAATTTGGCAAGCTACCCGCTGCTACGATTAAAATAGCCAACGATTCAGCAGGTCAGCCAGCAGAGCCCGAGTTAACAGCTTTTCTTGCTGACAAAATTGCCCGCTTTAAAAGACCAAGACAATACTACCCATGGCCAGATATCAACTCTGTGGGGATTAAAGTAGTGCGCAAACAGGTGATAGCAGCGGTGATATCAGCGGTGATATCAGCGAAATAGAACCTCTATCTCAATTAACTTTAAATATTGTTGATTGGCTCTATTTTACAATTGTGGCGCGATCACTAATAGTACAATTAACAGTATAATTTAGAGGAATAAATCACTCTCAATCAAGGGCGGTAATAACAGGCACAATGATTCCAATTGCTTACAGCATGCATATGCGTAGCTGCTGCTGAGGCTCGCAACAAGCACCTCCCTATGAGCTAAACGAAAACATCCCTGTTTACGGCGGCC
The DNA here is from genome assembly GCF_023284045.1 of Shewanella kaireitica. Lineage (GTDB taxonomy): Bacteria > Pseudomonadota > Gammaproteobacteria > Enterobacterales > Shewanellaceae > Shewanella > Shewanella kaireitica. The sequence continues at coordinate 91,444 of NZ_JAKIKQ010000005.1, read as the reverse complement.
TCAACCGCAGCTACACCAGTTTCAAAACACACAAAATCCCCATCAAAAATAGTCGATACTCTTTAGGGCAAATAATACAAGTACCCACATAAGCTACTTTTTCACAAAGTATGACTGTTTAGCTCTGCTAAAAAAGCAGTAAGCTTATTAATACAAAGGTATCTAAGGTCACGAGTTGTATTTTCGTCAAAACAAGAACCGATCAGATCTGCTGCCAATACAGCATATTCTGCACTTAACAAATAAACTTCATTCGCTATACTGTCTTCTAGTCGGTCACTAATCATACTGCGCTCCTCATCGAATCCTAGCTTTAAAAATACTAAGCCACCATGAGTAAAACTATTAAAATGTCGTAAATATTCACTTCTAAACCAGTCTAACTTCCCCCCAACTGTAGGGTTAGTTTCAATAATATCATCCACATAAGACTGTAGAGATTTATCACGTGGCTTCTTCTTTTTGCCTTTTTTACCACATTGTTTACATTCACTTGGTGGAGAGCTAGTTCCATTCTTATTATTTAAAAAAGAAGCGAGATCATTATCAGAATTTACACATAGTAAAAGCCAAACCCCTTTGATTAAACTTTCCAATTGAGGACGTAAAAGAATCAGGCTAGGCTTTTGTACACTAGAGTTCAAAATTCCAACTATTGCATCATGGTTTTGAACGACAGCATTTAGTAATTGGAAGGAATACTTCGCTTTGTCTGAAGAAGCTAGGTTTCTCCCCGATAAAACTTTTTTTATCGAACGAGAAACAAAATCTGAATACTTAGCCATCAATTTGAAACCTTACCGTTTTAAAGCTATTAAATCAGTTTATGGAATAAGCTAACGCTCCAGAATCTCAATTACCCTAGAATCAAGCTAATACCACCTCTATTAAATGTTATCACTATTTATCAGTAAAAGTATGGGCTGAAACACATACAAATAACTCACAGAATCTAATCTCCCCCGTTGGAAATTTCGCTTTTTAAATTTCGCCGGGGCGCTGAGGGATTGCCAAGGGGCGCAAGCGCTTTGCCCCTTGGCTCTGGTGTGGGCGAAGCACCACGACCTTTATCAAGCGCAGCTTGATTTCAAAAACAATGTCTAGAACAAATGTTCCAGACATAAAAAAACCTGCTAGTAAGCAGGTTTTCTTTAAAGCACCAACAAAAAGCCTTAGCCTTCCATTCGTCCTTTCAGTTTGTTCATCGCATTTTTTTCAAGTTGGCGGATACGCTCTGCCGATACTTGATAAGTTGCTGCTAGCTCTTGTAGCGTGGTTTTGTCTTCATTTAACCAGCGAGCTTGGAGTATATGTTGACTACGCTCATCAAGAGTCTTGATAGCTGACAGCAGACGCGTTTGATTACTTTGTTCCCAGTTGTCATTTTCAACTTGAGAAGCTAAATCTGATGAATGATCTTCAAGGTAATGCATAGGCGCATAATCTTGTTCGTCATCATTATCACTAGCTAAATCAAAGGCTGGATCTTGAGCTGCCATGCGTGATTCCATTTCGGTCACGTCGGCTTTAGAAACACCCAAGCTTTCAGCAACCATCCCTACTTCATTATCACTAAACCAGCCAAGACGCTTCTTAGTTTTACGAAGGTTAAAGAACAACTTACGCTGTGCTTTTGTGGTTGCAACTTTCACTATGCGCCAGTTTTTAAGCACATATTCATGAATTTCAGCTTTAATCCAATGTACGGCAAATGATACCAAGCGCACACCCACATCTGGGTCAAAACGCTTAACGGCTTTCATCAAGCCAATATTACCTTCTTGAATCAAATCGGCTTGCGGTAGACCGTATCCTGAGTAGCCTTTAGCAACATGCACTACAAAACGTAGATGCGACATAATCAGCTCTTTCGCAGCACTTAGGTCACCAGTTTCCTGTAGGCGCTTCGCTAGCTCATGCTCTTTCTCCGCATCCAGCATAGAGATGCTGTGCGCTGAGTGAATATAAGACTCGAGGCTTCCACTACTTTGAGGAACCATTAGTGCCATTGTTTGCGTTTGATCAGTCATTCACGCTCCTACTTATTACCAATACTACGGTCTATCTAAACCTAAAAATCCACCTCGATATAAGATGGACTGTGAACTATCGACTAATTGACAAAATATGTCAACCATCGGCGTTATCTAATATGTAAACATGAATTTTACACTTACATTAAGACAAGACAAATGAAGGATAGTTCATGTTTTTGACTAAAGGATGACAACCTTTAAGAAGGCTCAATCGCTCGCAGGTGTTGCCTTACAGAAAGGTAAGAACCAAGCCATCCTAGAAAGGATGCCAATAACACTAACTGGCCTAATTCGGTAAGCGTCAATGACTCCATATGTAACTGACTGCCATACAAACCGAGTAACTCTGCCAAGGCGGAGTCTAGGTACCATACCAATAGATTAATGATTATCCATGCCAACACTCCACCAATAATACCGAACCAAATTCCTGTATATAGGAATGGTCGTTGAATAAAGGCCTCTGTCGCTCCAACCAGTTTCATGACCTCGATTTCGGTACGGCGATTCATAATCGCCAGACGAATGGTATTACCAATCACCAATACCACCGCTAACACTAGCAGCGCGGCAATAGCCAACACAGTACGCTCAAGCAGTTTGACCACGGCTTGTAGTCGTTCAAGCCATTCAATGTCTAAACGACCAAAGCTAACTTCAGCTTCTTGCTCTAGCTTCCTCAGTAATTCCCTTGCGCCCTCAGGGCTAGAATACTTAAGGCTAGGTGTCACCATCACCACTGCGGGTAGTGGATTGGCATCTAAATAAGATAACGCTTCACCAAAGCCTGAAAGTCGTTGAAACTCCTCTAAGGCTTGATCGCGATTAATATAATTTACCTCAGCCACTTCAGGGTAAACTTTTAAGCGAGTGATTAAGCTTTGAATACTCTTCTCACTGCGGCCTTCATCAACAAATAACGAGATCTCGGCCGCACTATTCCATGACTGAGTAATGGTTTCAGCATTTTTGACTAACACTTGTAGCGCTGCTGGCAAACTAAGGCTAACGCCAAGTACCGCCATGGTCATGATTGAAGAGATAGGATTGCGCCATAGCTCGCCAAGACTTGCCATAGCATGCTGAATATGACGAATAAAAAACATCACGATTTGGCCAGAGATGGGAAGTTTGCTGCGGGTTAACTGAGGTTGCTTAGTCATCATAGTCCTCAGTTTGCCTCTAGGCTGCTAGATTGATCTAACTCTTGCGCGCCAAGTACTCGCCCTTGCTTAAGCGTTAAAGTCCGGTATTTCATCCGAGCAATTAGTCCTAAATCATGGGTAGCAATTAATACAGTCGTGCCGGAGTCATTAAAGGTTTCGAATAAACGTAATATGTCCATCGACAACTTAGGATCTAAGTTACCCGTCGGCTCATCAGCTAGCAGTAACGGGGGCTTATTCACAATCGCACGCGCAATGCCAACACGCTGTTGCTCACCACCAGATAGCATAATGGGTTTATGCCGCTCTTTACCAAAAAGGCCAACCATATCCAGTGCACCTGCAACTCGCTTACGGATCTCGCCGTGAGAAAAGCCTTCAATGATTAACGGCAAAGCCACATTATCAAAGACTGTCTTTTCCATTAGCAGGTGATGATTCTGAAAAATCATGCCAATGTCGCGGCGCAGATAGGGGACTTGAGCACGGCGGATCTTGGCGATGTCGTGGCCATTAATAGCGACTTTACCGCCATTGGCGCGCTCTATCACAGTGATCAATTTGAGCAAGGTACTCTTGCCGGCACCAGAGTGACCAGTAAGAAACGCCATTTCACCACGTTTTAAATGAAAGCTCACATCCGAAAGGGCTTTTTGCCCTCCGGGATATACTTTGCTGACTTGCTCAAATCGAATCATTAGTTATGTTTCTTAGTCGTCGATATCACTCTATAAGTTAACGTTATTTCGTGTCGCTGTCGTCTTTTGATTGACTAAATAACGCTTCAATAAAGTCTTTAGCGTCAAATGTGCGAAGATCGTCAATCTGCTCACCTACGCCAATATGACGAATTGGGATACCGAACTTGTCTGCAATAGCAAAGATAACGCCGCCCTTTGCGGTACCGTCTAATTTGCTAATGGTAATACCGGTTACACCCACCGCTTCTTGGAAAAGCTGCGCTTGGCTAATAGCATTCTGACCAGTACTCGCATCTAGCGTCAGCATCACCTCATGAGGGGCTGATTCATCTTGCTTTTTCATCACTCGAACGACTTTCTTTAGCTCGTCCATCAAATGTGCTTTGTTTTGCAATCGACCTGCGGTATCAGCAATCAGTACATCGGCTTTACGTGCTCTAGCAGCCTGCAAAGCATCAAACAGCACTGAAGCACTATCGGCGCCAGTATGCTGAGCAATAACAGGGATATCGTTGCGCTGTCCCCATACTTGTAACTGTTCAACCGCTGCAGCTCGGAAAGTATCACCTGCAGCGAGCATCACAGATTTACCCTGCGCTTGATACTGCTTGGCAAGCTTACCAATGGTGGTAGTTTTGCCCACACCGTTAACGCCTACCATCAAAATAACAAATGGGCCGTCTGCATTTTCAGGAATAAGTGGCACGGAGACAGGATCAAGTGTCTTTTGCATCTCATCGCGCATCAAATCATATAACGCTTCGCCATCTTTAAGTTGTTTACGGCTGGCTTGCTCAGTTAAGTTTTTAATTAAGCGAGTGGTGGTTTCAACACCAACGTCAGCAATCAACAGCTGCTCTTCTAACTCTTCAAAAAGATCATCATCGATCTTCTTGCCACTGAATATTCCCGCAAAGCCACTACCGATGCTTTCGCTGGTGCGCTTTAAGCCACGTTTCAGTCGAGCAAATAAGCCCTCTTTAACAGGTTTTACTTGTGGTTCTGGCTGCTCTTCTGCGGCTTCTTGTTCCGCTTGCTCAGATTCAGCTTGTTCTGCGGCAATTCGTTCGGCCTCAGCTTGCGCAGCTTGTTCTGTGGCAATTCTAGCAGCTTCGGCCTGTTCGCTAGCAACACGTTCAGCTTCTGCTTGCGCAGCCTGTTCAGTAGCGATTCTGGCAGCTTCGGCCTGTTCGCTGGCAACACGTTCAGCTTCTGCTTGCGCAGCCTGTTCAGTGGCAATTCTGGCAGCTTCAGCCTGTTCGCTAGCAATACGTTCAGCTTCAGCTTGCGCAGCCTGTTCAGTGGCAATTCTGGCAGCTTCGGCCTGTTCGCTAGCAACACGTCCAGCTTCTGCTTGCGCAGCCTGTTCAGTAGCTATTCTGGCAGCTTCGGCCTGTTCGCTAGTAATACGTTCAGCTTCTGCTTGCGCAGCCTGTTCAGTGGCTATTCTGGCAGCTTCTGCCTGTTCGCTGGCAATACGTTCAGCTTCTGCTTGCGCAGCCTGCTCAGTGGCAATTCTAGCAGCTTCTGCCTGTTCGCTAGCAACACGTTCAGCTTCTGCTTGCGCAGCCTGTTCAGTGGCTATTCTGGCAGCTTCTGCCTGTTCGCTAGCAACACGTTCAGCTTCTGCTTGCGCAGCCTGTTCAGTGGCTATTCTGCCAGCTTCTGCCTGTTCGCTAGCAACACGTTCAGCCTCTGCTTGCGCAGCCTGTTCAGTGGCGACTCTTTCGGCTTCTGCCTGTTCGCTTGCAACACGTTCAGCTTCAACTTGCGTTGTATCAACCTGCTCTGTCTCTGCTTCAGTTGAAACATTCAACTCTGCTTCTACTTCTTGCGGTTGCTCTTTAGATTTATCTTTGCGGAACCAGGAAAAAAAACCTTTCTTTGCCATGTGTATTACCGATGCTCAAATAACTGTACATAAATGCGTTAGGGTGGAGGACGTTATATCAAAAATAGACCGAGATTACGCTGATTAAAACAGCAAAAGTATAACCACTGCGCGACTAAGCGACGGCTTTTTACCTTTTAGCTGTGCTTTGATATAAAATAACGACCTTAAATCAGACGCTATAGTCTACCACTTTCTGCCATAAGGCAAAATCACGAGGACACCATGGTCAAAAAAAGACCCTCAAGCGGCCAAGTTAGGATCATCTCTGGTCAGTGGCGATCGCGCAAATTGCCTATCCATGATCTTGAAGGCTTAAGACCGACAACCGATCGTGTACGTGAAACACTGTTCAATTGGATAGCAAATGACGTTCGCGGTGCTCGAGTATTGGATTGTTTCGGTGGCAGTGGTGCATTAAGTTTAGAGTCTTTATCACGTTATGCTGCTTATGCCAGAGTGTTTGAACTGCAACCTCAAGCTGCTAAGCAACTCCTTGAAAACCTAGCCACATTAAAATGTAACGATGGTGACGTGATTAAGGGAGACAGCCTTAAGTTGTTAGCAAGCTCTCCAGAGAAAGGCTTTGACATCGTATTTGTTGATCCACCTTTTAGAAAGTCACTCACAGAGAAAAGTATCCAACTGCTTGATCAACAGCAGTGGTTACTGCCTGATGCACTGATTTATGTAGAAACAGAAGCAGAGCTGGCATTGCTTGAAGTGCCTGTGACTTGGACACTACTAAAAGAGAAATCAGCAGGGCAAGTGATCTACCGCTTATACCAATACTGTCCGCTTGAGGATAACTCTACCGAGGATAACCGATAATGAAATGGGTACTATTGGCAGGTAAGTTGGCGACCGCTTTTGCCTGGTTGATGATGTTCTATAACCTAGCGACACCGTTTGAAGGCAATATCGCAGCCATTTTAAATATCCTGCTCGCTGTGACGATATTTATGCACTGCTTCCAAACCATTATATTTCACACTCTGTTCAATCAACTGCTGCCGTTAAAGAAAGGGGATTACCTACAAGTGTTTGTGTTTGGCGTATTTAGTCTGCTGCAATATCGTCAGCAGGTTTTAAATAAGCAAAAAAGCTAACACTCCATAGCACTAACTGCACATATACAGCTTCAGCAACAGCAAACCAAAGAACACAAAACTAATCGTACGTCCTTTGCTTTGCTGTTTTAGCTCTATCCTGCCCTTCCTTACTTAGTTGTTTCAGCTTTTCCACCTTACTGATTGGTATAACCTGCTTTCCCGCTTCAGCAGAATCCCCTAAACGTCAGCCACAAAAAAGCCCCGCATTCGGAATGAACATGGGGCTTTAAGTTAGTTGCGAGCGTCTCATCCCGCTCGCAGCTATAGGACGTTGCTTATTACTTACCTTTTGGGTAAACGTGAGCAACACCTTTGTGACAGTCGACACAAGTCTTACGCTTGTCTTCGTCTTTCTTGAAGTTGTTAGCGTGCATTCTCTTCGCCATCTTCTTCATTGTGTCAGGTTGGTTTTCGTAAATACGAGTGTGACAGTGCTGACAGTTAGCTGAATCGTTAGCTTTAAAGTACTTAAGTGCTAGGTCAGCTTGCTCTTTACGGTTTTCATCCAACCACTCTTGAGTGTTGAAACCGTCGATAGTTAAGTAACCGTAAAGGTCTTTAGATACGATGATTTTCTTAACTAAGTACTTAACTGGGTTGTGCGGTAAGTGACAGTCTTGACACTGAACAGTTACACCAGCGCGACCTCCGCCGTGAGCAGAAGCAAGTACTTCATCTTTCAATGAGTGGTTGCTATGACAGCTCATACAGAACTCATCTGTACTTGTCGCATGCAAAGTTTGTTGTGTAGCAAAGTAACCTACTACACCGACTACGATACCGACGACTAATAATGCCAGAATCGAAATTTTTGCGCTGGGTTTAAAAAGTGCTCGCCAGTTCATCACACATCTCCAAAGTTTAATTTTTATATCGATGTAAGTTCTACTTCATCGCTATTTATGCGGTCATTATAAACCAATTATTACTCATTGATCTGGAACTAAAAGCGTAAAATGAGACATGGCTCCAACTCTCTGTTCAGAATCAAAACTCGTTCAATATACATGCGCTTTTACTAAAGCTAGCTTAAAGCCATGCCTACCGCAAGGATTAAGACTTATCAGCTTGATAATGGGGTAGTTAAAGTAAATTTTTGAAATCTTTTCATATCTAAAATAGCACTAAGCCTTAAATTAGATATTGAAATAAATATTAATATTTTTGAAACTAAATGCTTAAAAGCTAGGTCTATCTGATTACAACACTCTTATTTGCACAGGCTGCGCATGTACAAACGGTTTGCACATTTAGCATTACTCATCTCACTGGTAGGGCAATTTTTGCTATCTCCAGCGATGGCGATGCCTAAATTTTTGCATGCTAGTTCTCATGCTCAGCACGATATCCAGCAAGCTTTATCAAATACACATGCTCAGCCAGACCTTTTAAGTTCCGCTGCGCAGGTAAAGCAAGATTCAACCCACTGTGGTAATAGCAGCTCGAGCATTAACACTAGCATGGTCGACTGTGATGCTCTGTGTGAAATGTTAGGCGCAGGGGATTGTGTATCCCACTGTATTTCAACCCCAGCTATCATGGAACAGGTGCAACTCAAACTCGCAGCTCAAGAAGCAGGGCAAAGCTTACAAACGGTATTTTGGTCTTTACAAACAGCAGAACAATCACTCGTCAATCCACCACCAATAGCACTCCACGCTTAATCTCAAATACTCGCGTTTAGCAAAAACACTATTTTAGTATTTATTCCATAGGTCTCTATGGGTATTGAGTTTGTTTGGAGTTTATTATGAAAAATTTTATCAGCGTTATTGCACTCTCACTCGCTAGTTTCACCAGCATGGCGGCCTCGGTCTCATTTCCAGAGTCGCTTGAAGTCATCGGCGTGAACGGCTTAAATAATGTAGACAGTCGCTACCTGCAGTTAGAGAACGGTCAGAACTTAATTGAGCTGCAGTATCGAGACTTATTTGAATCCAATGCAGATGACTCGAGTTGGGTCCGTTCTGAGCCCTTATACTTGTATATAGACTTAGAAACAGCAGCGAACTATAAAGCAATCACTCCTAAGATCCTTTCAGAAGATGATGCTTATCAGTTTATCAACTCACCTTTTATCAAACTAACAGATGAAGGCGGCAGTGAAAAACAAGTGGCACTAATGACCCACAGCCAATTGATGACCAAATTATTACTATCAAAGTAAAAGTTGGCCTTTAGGGGTATCACACATTGATGAAGCCATTTTGTGAACTTTATCAATGTGTAACTTCAATGCTGTGTTAAACTAAAAAAGTTCATCACTTGGAATTATTATGCTTAGCATACTTCGTCGTCATACATTACTAGCCTTTACGCTGCTCGCTTTGTTGAGCCAGCTAATGCTATCTAATGGATCATTGATGGTACCGAATGCTATGGCTGATGATATGCCAATGATGAGCATGCAAGATGGGGCTGAATGCCACCAGATGCAAATGGATAGCGATACTCATTGCTGCGATTCTGACGAGACTATGCAAATGCTTCCCGGCAACTCTAAGAATTGCTGCAACGGCAAGGGATCATGCCAGAGCGATTGTAACCACTGCTTGGTTATTTCAGTAACAGGTACTCTGTTTAGTGTATTGTCATGGCCTGGCAACAACACCTCCGATATTGCAACGGCCACTCCAATGCCTCATTTCCACTCTATTTCATTGCCACAAGATTTAAGACCTCCAATAGCCTAGCCTGAGACTCACCGTCTCTATATTTTAAAAAAGCTATTTATTCTTATTAAGCAATTATTTATGCCGTTAATTGTTCTGTGCGCTAGCACTTACAGCATTCGGCCATCTCTTTGATGGAGTTGAGTTATGAAAACCTTTATTAGTATGGTATTAACTACCTTTTTATTTTTATCCTGGGCACCGTCGGTATCCGCTCATGCGCATCAACATGGCGCAGAACAGAGCCAAAGTTACGCTTGCCCAATGCATCCTGAAGTGACTGGCAATCAAGACGATTCATGTCCTAAATGTGGCATGGATTTACAAGCAGTGAAAGCTGCTGGACATCAATGTGATTCGTGCCCAAATAAAGGCAAGCATGCTCATCATCAGATGACTGCAGATACTCACGCGTGTCCAATGAACCCAGCCATTACCGGCAAAGCGGGTGATAGCTGCCCAAAATGCGGAATGGAACTGCAAGCGATGGAAACTAAGGGAAAGAGCTGTGATTCATGCCCCCACAAAGGTAAAAGTGAGCATCATAAGATGAGCGCCGATACTCATGCGTGTCCGATGAATCCAGCGATTACAGGGAAAGAGGGCGATAGCTGCCCTAAGTGCGGTATGGACTTAATGCCTATTGCTAAGAGCGATAAAGCAGATCAAAAGAGTCACATGCATCACTAAATAAGGGTGGAGATAAGGCATTATGAGTTTATTCAACGTAACAAAGTTTCGCAGCAATGCAGTCTGCGCCCTGAGCTTATTGCTTGCGACTGTGCCTATTGCAGGCTACAGCCAAGAGCATAAGCAACATCAATCAACAGAAACCACTAACAGTCAGCAACAGGATGCGCACTATTATTGTCCCATGCATCCAGAAGAAACCAGTCACGAGCCTGGTCGTTGCTCTATTTGTAAGATGTTTCTAGTCAAAGATGAGCAGTCAGATACTCCTTCATCAGAGAAAGAGGCAAACCTAGTCGCAAATAAAGACTACTACTGCCCTATGCATCCTGAAGTAACGAGTCACGAGCCGGGTCGTTGCCCGAAATGTAATATGTTCCTCGTTAAAGAAGAGGAGGAGGAAAACCAGATAGATGAGCATGCAGGTCACAACCATGCAATGCAGATGGAACCTGCCCAAACGCCACAGACTAAAGCTGAAAAATTACTGAGTCAGTCAAAACCAACATTAATGCCAGCGGCTCAAAGCAATGATGATGGCAATGTAAAATATGTCTGCCCAATGCATCCACATGTGGTTTCAGACGTACCAGGCACTTGTCCTATTTGTGGTATGAACTTAGAAAAAGTGAGCATTGGTGGTGCCGGCGAAGAGGTGGTCGTTGGAGTATCTGGTGGTATGCAACAAGCCTTAGGTATGCGCAGTGAACAAGTCACCAAAGGAACCCTATGGAAGCTAGTTAAGACCATAGGCACAGTTGAATATAATGAAAATGCTATCGGACATGCTCACACCCGTGTTAATGGTTGGCTTGAAACCTTAATGGTGCATACCGTTGGCCAGCGAGTCAAAAAAGGACAACTACTTTATGAGCTGTATTCGCCTGAGCTAGTAAACGCGCAGGACGATTACATGCAGGCTATCGATTATCTCAAGCAAGATAAAAACCGTGGCGCAGGTTTACTGCGTAAAGCTCGTTTACGTCTTGAACTTCTAGGCGTTAGCGCCAGTACCATCAACCAGTTAGAACGTACTGGTGAAACCATCTACCGCGTGCCCTATTATGCTGACCAAGATGGTTTTGTCAGCCAATTATCAGTTCGTCACGGCATGTATGTCCAGCCGGGTGACACGCTATTCGAGATAGTCGATTTGAGCAGCGTATGGGTGATTGCAGATGTGTTTGAAAACGAACAAAGCTGGCTCGAACAAGGTCGTCCTGTAGAGATCACCTCCGCCGCTCAAGGTCTCTTTGATTTAGAATCGACAATTGATTATATCTACCCAGAACTCGACCCCGTCTCACGTGCTATGCGAGTGAGAGTGAAGCTAGATAATCCTGGAAAACTACTCAAACCCGGTACCTTAGTTGATGTGAAACTGTTTGGCGGTCCGCAACGAGACGTACTGTCTATCCCAACCGAGGCACTGATTCTTACTGGCAGGGAAAACAGAGTTGTCGTGCAGCGTGCAGATAACAAGTTTGCCTCTGTTGCAGTCAAGGTCGGCATGATAGCTCAAGGAAAAGCAGAAATAACCGAAGGTCTGAAAGCCGGTGATAAGGTTATTGTATCGGGTCAATTTTTACTGGATTCAGAAGCCAGTATTCAAGGTAGTTTACAACGCTTGAGTGGCAGCAATAGCAGCGAAAGTGCGGCTAGCGATCCACACGCAAACCACTAATCGGAGGCGATAATGTTAGAAAAAATTATTAGCGCTTCGATAAGACAGCGCGTAATGGTGTTAGTGCTCACTGCGATTATCGCGCTAATTGGCTACCAAGCGATGCGCATGACACCGCTCGATGCACTGCCAGACTTATCTGATGTACAGGTGATTGTAAAAACCTCCTATCCAGGGCAAGCCCCGCAGCTGGTCGAGGATCAAATTACCTATCCATTATCGACAGCAATGCTGGCGGTACCTGGCGCCAAAACAGTACGTGGCTTCTCGATGTTTGGCGACTCCTATGTATACATCATTTTTGAAGATGGCACCGATATCTACTGGGCACGTTCTAGAGTCTTGGAGTACCTATCGCAAACTCAAGGGCAACTGCCTGCCAGTGTCACCCCTACACTTGGGCCTGATGCTTCCGGCGTTGGTTGGGTATTTCAGTACGCGTTAGTTGACCGTAAGGGCCAGCATGATTTAGCCCAGTTACGCTCGCTGCAAGATTGGTTCTTAAAACTTGAGCTACAAAGTGTCGAGGGCGTTTCTGAAATTGCCACCATTGGCGGCATGGAACAGTCCTATCAGATCATTGTCGATCCACATAAATTAGCCCTCTATCAAATCGATTTGATGACGGTTAAAAATGCCTTAGATAACTCTAATAGTTCCACTGGTGGCTCTGTTATTGAGATGGCTGAAGCTGAGTATATGATCACTTCTGCGGGTTATCGTCAAACCTTGGCTGATTTTGAGGAGATCCCACTCGGCATCGTCTCTGAATCAGGTATCCCCGTGTTGATGAAGGACGTTGCACAGCTACGCACCGGCCCTGCGGCACGCCGTGGTATCGCCGAGTTAGATGGTGAGGGTGAAGTTGTCGGCGGCATTGTGGTGATGCGCTATGGCGAGAATGCCCTTGCTACCATCAATAACGTTAAAGAGAAGCTAAAGCAGATCGAGAATGGCTTACCCGATGGGGTTGAGTTAGTGATCACTTACGATCGCTCAGAGCTTATCCTTAATTCAGTCGATAACCTCAAACATAAAGTATTGGAAGAGATGTTAGTGGTCGGCATTATCTGCCTGATTTTCCTGCTACATGCCCGCTCTACATTGGTAGCAATCATATCTCTGCCGATCTCTATTCTAATAAGCTTCATTGTGATGAACCTTATTGGGGTTAATGCCAATATTATGAGTCTTGGGGGAATAGCGATTGCGATTGGCGCAGTGGTTGATGCAGCCATTGTAATGGTAGAAAACACCCATAAACACTTAGAGCATTATCGCGAAAAACATAACGGTGCAGCCCCTACAGGCGACGCCCATTGGGAGTTGGTGCGTAAAGCATCCGTCGAGGTAGGCCCTGCACTGTTTTTCAGTCTATTAATCATCACACTCAGCTTCGTGCCCGTGTTTGCCTTGGAAGCGCAAGAGGGACGTTTATTCCACCCTCTGGCATTTACCAAAACTTTCGCCATGGCCGCCAGCGCGATATTAGCGATCACATTGATCCCAGTATTAATGGGTTACTTTGTGCGTGGCAAGATCCCCGATGAGAGAAAAAACCCGATCAGTCGGGTATTAATCGCCATCTACGAGCCACTGCTACGCTTGGTACTGCGCTTTCCTAAAGTCACTATTCTACTGGCACTAATCACGCTGGGCAGTGCCGTTTACCCAATGACAAAAATGGGTAGCGAATTTATGCCAGAGCTTGAGGAGGGCGACCTGCTGTATATGCCGACGACCTTACCCGGTGTGAGTGCTGGAAAGGCTGCGGAGATCTTACAGCAAACTGACAGACTCATTAAAACGGTACCAGAAGTTAAGCGGGTATTTGGTAAGGTCGGCCGTGCGATGACAGCAACCGATCCCGCACCACTGACGATGCTTGAAACCACTATTATGCTTAACCCCCGTGATACTTGGCGTGAAGGCATGACCCTTGAGGGGATAATTGGCGAGTTACAGAAAACGGTGAAAGTTCCCGGCATGACTAATGCTTGGGTGCAACCGATCAAAACCCGTATCGATATGCTCTCTACCGGAGTAAGAACGCCAGTGGGTATCAAGATTTCTGGCGCGGATATTGATGAGCTACAGAGAATTGGCACAGAGATCGAAGCCGTTGTTAGCAAACTTCCAGGAACAGCGTCGGCATTTGCCCAACGTACCAGCGGTGGACGTTATATTGATATTGAGCCAAATCTTAAAAATGCGGCTCGCTACGGCATGACACTTAAAGATATCCAAGACGTGGTACAAATGGCGATTGGCGGTATGCAAGTAGGTCAGTCAATTCAAGGGCAGGAGCGCTACCCTATAAACATCCGCTACCCACGTGAGTTACGTGATAGCCTTGAGAAACTGCGCGACCTTCCAGTACTGACAAAAACAGGCAAGTATTTACCCTTAGGTAATCTGGCCAGCATTAGCGTGAGTGACGGTGCACCTATGCTAGCCAGTGAGAATGGCCGCTTGATCAGCTGGGTGTTTGTAGACTTAGAAAATATTTCTATTGGTGAGTACATCGCCACTGCAAGGGCTGCGCTAGACAAGGAGATCCAGTTGCCAGCTCGCTATAGCTACAGCTTTGCTGGTCAATATGAGTACATGCAACGAGTCGAAGCTAAAATGCAGCTAGTAGTTCCGTTGATGTTAGCCGTTATTTTCATGCTGTTGATGATGACTTTTAGCTCATTTATTCAAGCATCTGTCATCATGCTTAGCTTGCCGTTCTCCCTTGTGGGTAGCGCCTGGTTACTGTACTTCTTAGACTTCAACTTTTCGGTAGCGGTATCCGTCGGTATGATCGCACTCGCGGGTGTGGCAGCAGAGTTTGGCGTGGTGATGCAGGTTTATCTGAACAACAGCATCAAAGATCGTAAACAGGCTGGCAATTACAATAATCGTAACGACTTAAGCGAAGCATTGATCCATGGCGCCGTGATGCGTATTCGCCCCAAAGCGATGACCGTTGCTACGATTTTCTTTGGCCTGTTACCGATAATGTGGGGCAGCGGTACGGGTAATGAAGTGATGCAGAAAATTGCCGCTCCGATGGTCGGCGGTATGGTCACAGCACCAATATTGTCGTTGTTTGTGATCCCCGCAATCTACTTGCTGATCTATGGTAGGAAACTAGACAAAGGAAATATCGAAAAATAGCTTTTGGGGTATAGCTATAGAAGCACAGCTAATCGCTGTGCTTCTTTTTTAATAGATTAAATGCCTAGCCATTCATTGTTAGTTCTATAATCGAAAAAACAGCACCCGCAGGATCATTCACAACAGCAAATCGACCTACATTGGCTATATCTGTTGGCGGTACGCACACTGAGCCACCAAGCTCTGTCACTCTTGCCGCTGTAGCATCGCAATCATCAACAGTAAAATAACTCATCCAGTGAGCTGGCATGTCCCCCCACTCTGCCGTCATTTTCATCATGCCGCCAATGTCTTGAGTCCCAACCTGCCATTCTGTGTACTCAATATTTTCCATCTCTGCTTTTCGACAACCCCAACCCAATATATGACTATAAAATAACTTGGCGTCCTCTGTTTTTCTGCAGGCAAGTTCAACCCAGCATAACGTCCCCGCCTCAGCTGCTCTCCTTGCTCCAATGTGGTTTTTAGCCTGCCACAAGGCAAACTTGGCTCCCTCTAAATCTTTAATGACTGCCATACTGCCTGCTTCACCCACATCGTGTGGGCCAAGCACAATTGTGCCGCCAGCCCCTGTGACATCAACTAAACTGTTTTCTAGGTTTTCTACAGCAAAGTAGATGAGCCAATGACTTTTATCACCTGCAGTAATCATCTCGTCAGGCAACTGGTACATCGCACCTAAATCATCACCTTCCAGGTTAAACATACTGTATGTGCCTTGCGGGATCGGCATATCTTCAATATCCCAACTAAACAAAGCATGATAAAAATGCTTGCTGACAGCAACATCTACAGACGCTAATTCCACCCAGCAGGGCTGCCCTTGGAAATATTGATCGATTTTCATAGCCAATCCTAATCCCCGACTGCGGGGTAATTAACGAATCAACTGAGTTAAGACCTTAATTTAATCCCTGTCCAACCTTTCTCTTATAAAATACCGCTTTAATAGTAAAGCTTGCCCTTCCAACGAATCAATTGACACACTTGCAAATCGAAAATACTGAAACTGCAACTTATGTAGTACCAGCCACTATCGACTATAATATTGTTCATCTATCATCAGGGAAGAGATCAGTGTCAGCATTAACACGCAGTTTTCGCTATATTTTTGTTCCTGTAATGATGACCTTTATCTGTATTGCAGCAGCTCAACACTTTAAGGACGTGTGGCAAGTTTGGCTGCCCAGCATTATTGAACTGCCCTACTACCTCTTACCGGTAGCAGCTATTCTTGCACTGCAATTTAATTTTACTAGACTCAGTCTCTTAGCCATATTACTGCTTGCTTATTACGGCTATGAGCAAGGCGTATTCATTGATTACTTGGCCGATAATATTCGTAACCAGATTTTTCTATCGGGTTCACTAATTATCGGATTTTTCTCCATCAGTAGAGATAGAGCGCTGTTTTCGTTCCACACGGTTAAGACTGTTGCAGGGATTGGCTTGTGTTTTGCCATCGGATCTACATGGCAAATATTCACGTTGAAAATTGGCTCACCGACAGTTTTGGATATCCCCCCTGCCATCAATTTACTTACCCCTTTGTATATCCCCGTCGGAATATCTAGCATTATTGTCTGTATATATGCAGTCTGGAGAGCAAGCCTTATCGACTCAGTGCTGGTAGTGACTCTGTTTAGTTGGCTGTTTCTTTACTATGTACCTAATGGACTACCTCTGCCATTACTACTCTCTCTAGTCGCTACTGCTTACATCTGCGTGGTGATAGCTGAGTCTTACCATTTAGCTTATCGAGATGACTTAACAGGGCTATCTTCTCGACGAGCACTTAATACCATGTCTCTTTCACTCAATAGTCATTACAGCGTAGCGATGGTGGACATTGATCATTTCAAGAATTTTAACGATACCTATGGTCACGATGTTGGCGATCAAGTGTTGCAACTTATCGCCAGCAAACTGACTAAGGTGAAAGGAAATGGCAAAGTATATCGCTACGGAGGAGAGGAGTTTGCCATTGTATTCCCGAATAAAGATGTTGAATTAATCCTGCCACACCTCGATGAGCTCAGGTGCAAAATTCGAGATTATGACATTGTACTCAGAAATGAACTTCGTAAAAGCAGCAATAAATCTGACCGAAAAGCCAAGGAAGAAAACCACAGCACAACTGTTAATGTCACCATCTCTATCGGAGTAGCTGAACACCATGGACAGCTGACATTTGCTCAAACTTTAAAGTTAGCGGATAAAGCGTTATATATCGCCAAAAAGAATGGTCGTAATCGTGTTTTTGTTTAACCTGTTTAAATATCCTGCTAGCAGCAATCGCCGCTAGCTAGCAAGGGAAATCAAATTGAGTAAAAATAGTAAATCTGCGATTTCATTCTAATTACAATGCCGCGAATGACATCCAAAAAGGCCAAAAACTCTACTGGCTTAGTGCCTGAGATCCAGGCCAGTCCAACTGAACCGACCGGAATATCATAACTATCAGCCTCTATCAGCTTAAGCCTGACAAAGTGATGCTTATTATTAAGGTTTTGGCCAGTCGTCTGCCTAACATTGTCGTCCACCGCTAATAAACGTCCTTGAGACTCACCAGTTGCCTCAATAATACCTTCAACTTCAGCGCTAAAAACTTTTCCCGGATAAACTGCCGAGGCAAATTCAGCCATTTGACCAACTTTTACATTACGAATCGCTTGATGATTAACCCGCATCAATACGTACTTTTCATGAGTGTACATCTGCATGCGAGGAGCCACTCCAACATACTGTCCTTCGCGCATAATAAAATTTGTCACGTAACCATCAGTAGGCGCAAATATTTTGGTGTTATCTAAATTCCACTGTGATTGTGCAACATTCTCATGTTCACTATTTAAATCTGATTGCCGACTTTTAACTGCAAGGCGCGACTTCTTGATATTGAGTAGCGCTGTAGTCTCTGCCATCTGCGCTTTTTCTATCTGCGTTGAATAGGTGCTCACTTGCGCCAGAGCGAGATCGACCAAGGTTTGCTGTTCATCTAGTAAACTCTTGGTGATGGTATCGGGAACAACACGATTTTGCTCTATATAACGGGCGAGAGTTTTCTGCTTCCAGGCGAGATCCTTACTGGCTGAGTTAAGTTGGTTTTTACTGATACTGACATCAGCAATCGAAACATCATGCTGCTTGAGTGCCAGCTTTACATCTTCGTTTGCCAAAGAAAGATTAACTTTAGCGCTAGCTTGAGCCACAAGCGCCTTGTTCAAAGCAATCTGGTAAGGCTCTGCATCTAAATCATAAATCAGCTGCCCAGTTTCTACCTGCTGATTTGGTTTGATATAGATGTTTTCAACTTTGCCTCGTATCTGACTATTAGCTGGACGCAACTGAATATGGGGTGATTGCACCAGTGAGCCACCCGATAGATCCATCGGCGTGTAGTTAAGCAGCCCAACCCAAACAAACATAAGCCAACCCGTGCCACCTAAATAAGCAAAACTCTTACTGTAAATATTCCAAGGCATACCGACTAAACGAAGTAGGTAAATAAACAATGCCCATACCGCTAATCCTTCCAGCATTTATCGCTCCTCTTTCATAGCGTTTTGCTCGGTTACAGTTTCTTTCTCGCGCCAGATATCTCTGACTCGGCGCAAGGCTTTTTCGCTATCGACAAAAGCAACAATGACCGCTAACACCCATACCCAGTGCCAAACAAAGCCTATCCAGGTGAGCGCGGTGATAAGTCCTATCTGTTGGTGTTGTTTCTTATGAGCCTGATTGATAGGTAACTCATGGATTTTCCAAAAACCAAAAGCAACTGCAGCGACTGTCATTACCATCACAACAGCAGCAACGCCATGTAGGGCGCCATCAACACCAGTATCGACAAATGGCATACTGAACAAACTCATAAGGAGATCTCGAAATAATATATCGGCTAAGTAGTTTGCCGTTTCTGTATTAGAGAGCAACACTCATGACGTACAGATATCATTTATCCACCATTTATGATTCAATCGGTACAAATAGTCTTTTAGATACCTCACAATGCTACTCAATTCCGCCTTTATTCGTTTCTGCTACCTTTTACCAGTGCTTAAAGGCGTTGAGGCACACTATGGCATAACTCCTGCGATGCTAAAGCTACCGCAACTTCTACAACAAGATGCCATGATGTTGGTGCCATTTACCGAGGTGGCAAAGTGGTTAGAGCAGATTGAAAAACTGACTGGCGATGCCGGTTTTATGTTAAAAATCCAGCAGTATCTGACATTATCCAGCCTTGAAGTGCCGGGGAATTGGTTCTTGAGCGCGCCCGATTTAGCCATAACATTTAGGCGTATTAATCATGGGGTCACAAGCTTTCAATCTGGCGCCAGTTATTACGCTCAGCAATCGGGGAAAATATTAAAGTGGTGTTACAGCAACACTTTTGTCAGAGATAGAGCCAAATCTCATGACTCATTGCGGGTAGCTATTACCCTGTTCAACGCCATCAAACACTACACCGGAAACAATCATAGCCTTTTGAAAGTTAGATTAAGTGGCTCTCCAAGCAAACAATTAGAGACAGAAGCCTTATTTGATTGCCCGGTTTCTTGGAATGCGCCACAAACAGAACTGTGGTTGAATATCGATGATCTTCTAGCATCAAATAGCGATTTTACTTATGTGCCTGAACCAATCAAAACCGCAATTCCTATGTCACAGCTTGAAAACTACCTCAATATGCCTCAACCGACAGACACACCGAAAGTGCTTTACGAGATGGTCAACTACTCTCGCTGTTACGGCTTTCCTAATGTAGATACTGTTGCAGAGCTTTTCGATATATCGCGGCAACAGTTGCAAAGGCGTTTGCAAAAACTTGGCTTTAGTTTCACCTATTTATCAGGTTATATCCTGTGTAATCAAGCGATCAAATATATGCTTGAAGGGAAAGATATTGCAGAAATTGCATCATTACTGGGCTACGCCAATGCCCACAGTTTTAGCCGCTCTTTTGCCCGCTTCCGCCAGCAAACACCAACACAGTATTTAAAAAACCTAAAAAACAAAAAGCCTCTTTAAGAGGCTTTATTTCAATCTGCGGCTAAATACGTATTTAACCGTAGACGGGTAAAATCCCAGCCATCGCGAGTAGATGACAAGCACCGGTAACAATACCAAATACAATCACCACTGCGATCAATGGCGTGCCACCAGGGACTCTAAAACCTTCACTGTCAGCAAAGATTTTACGCGACTTATAAGCCATCATTGCTGGGACGATAGCCGCCCAAATGGTGGCTGCTAATGCGGCAAAACCAATCGCGATAAGGAAACCATTCGGGAATAAAATACCTAAAATAGTTGGTGGAATAAATGTCACTGCTGCCGTTTTTAAACGCCCTTGGCGAGACTCATCAAACCCAAATAGATCGGCAAGGTAATCAAACAAACCTAAGGTCACGCCTAAGAAAGATGAAGCCACGGCCAAGTTAGCAAAGAGGGTTAACATGGTGTTTAACCAACTACTCGCGATAACTTCCGATAACGCACCCACCAATACGCCCATATTACCGCCTTGAGCAATAATATCGACAAACTGACTACGAGGAATGTTACCCATAGTCGCAACTAACCAGCAGCTATAAATGACTAAGGCAATAAAGGTACCAATGAACAGCGCCTTAATAATAGTCTTTGGTTGATTGCCGTAGTACTTAACTAAGCTAGGAACGTTACCATGGTAACCAAAGCTCGCTAAACCAAAAGGCAGTGCCGCCAATAGGTATGGTGCATAACTTGTTTCGCCATCGGGCACGAACAATTTACTGGTATCGACATCTATCAATAGATTACCAACAGCCAAGAAGAAGGTAATGATCATACCGCCAAGCATAATGGTGGTGATCCTATCTACGGCTTTGGTGCTGATGATAACGATGGTAGCCAATACCGCAGCAAACACTAGCCCAGCAAGACTTTGCGGTAAGCTTATCCCCAGCCCTTCAAGACTATGGTTAACGATTGAACTGCCACCACTTATGTAGGCGTAAGTCAGAATATATAAAACAAAGGCAATGGAAAGCCCATTGACGATGCGCCAAAATTGGCCAAGCGTGGTTTTAGTGAGTGTGTCGAAACTGGAGCCTGGTTCAAAATGAAGGTTAGTCTCTAACAACATCAAACCAGACACCAACATACAAAACCATATGCCTACCAACATTAACATTGAGTAGCCAAACCACATGCCTGCGCCCACTACAGGTAAGGAGAACATGCCCGCGCCAACGGTCGTTCCCGCAATAATCATTGCGCCGCCTAATAGTGATTTTCCTTCAGCCTTGTTTTTGGCCGCATTCATATGATTTGCCATTTAATCTTTTTGCTCCGCATTAACGCTATCAACAATCGTCTGTCTAACGGATGAACGCAGTAGCAAATTAGCTCTATCTTTTATACGTTTGATATCACTACAGCCTTCGCTATCGGTTAGATGACCTAACTCTTTTAATTTAACGCTTAGCGTAGCGTATAGCTTCTTGTCGTAGAACTCTGGCGCAGTAATACCGTGAAGTGCTCCCAGCCTTTGTGCAAGGCGATGGCTATCGCGCTCTAACTCTGAGCGCTCCATGTTAGGTTTCACCGCTAACAAGTTAAATAAGATAGCGTAACGTTGCATCGTTTCGTCGATGGTGCCAGACAGCAATAGCAACTGATTAACTTTGTCATCGGCAACTTCAAAGTGACCATTTTCAACCACCAATCCCTGCGCAACAAAGATATCTAAGATGCTATTCGCGTAGACCTTAGGATCTTCAATGCCCATAAATAATTCGGCTTGAAGCAGTGGATAAAAGTCATTAATTACACACACAACATCATCACGAGTGCAACGCTCTTTACGCAATAAACAGGCTGCGATCAGTGAAGGAACCACCAACAGATGAATGATGTTATTACGATAATAAGTCATCGTTATCGCAATACTGTCATCAATAGAGATAATGTCGCCAAGCGCATCACTTTCAATCTGAATCTTCTTCAGCTCAAGACCTTGCGAAACTAAATCTTTACCACTCCCCTCGGGGACGGAAGTGTACTCGGTATAAGGCAGCTCTTTTAACAATGTAAGGTAAAGATCTAACTGCTTTTCAAGCTGACTACGTTCTAGTGCATTTTGCTCTGATGCCAGTAATACCAAGCTCGTTAACGTCACAGAACTGACTGCTGCCGCATCGTTAATATTAGTCATTACTTGGCTAGCTAACGTATTCACTGCTGGCGTTAGCCAAGTTGGTTTTTGCTCAGGATCTTGGGCGACATCATCGCGCCAATTAGGCACTTCATCATTTAAGAAATTATGCAGCGTTATCGGCTTACCAAAGTTCACATAACCTTGACCAAAGTTACCTAGCTTACGAATGGCACCAAATACCTGCCAGACAGATTCTTTCTTTTTCTTTTTCCCGCTTAACTCTTTATGGTAAGTAGCCACTTCCATTACATGGTCATAACCCAAGTAAACGGGCACAAGTGTTACAGGGCGTTCAACACCGCGCAGAACGCTATTAAGCGTCATCGCAATCATGCCTGTTTTAGGCGCCAATAAACGACCAGTACGTGAGCGTCCACCTTCAGTGAAGTACTCAACCGAGTAACCTTTAGTGAAGAGCTGATCTAAATATTCACGGAATACTGCGGTGTAAAGTTTATTACCACGGAAACTACGACGAATAAAGAATGCGCCGCCACGACGGAACATCGGCCCTGCTGGCCAGAAGTTAAGATTAATACCTGCAGCAATATGCGGTGGCACCATACCTTGGTAATAAAGAATGTAAGACAGCAACAAGTAGTCCATATGGCTACGATGGCAGGGCACATAAACTATTTCGTGACCATCATGGTGTAGCTGACGGATCTGCTCCGCGCCCTTAATGTTGATCCCTTTATATAGCTTATTCCACAGCCAAGTTAGAAAACGCTCGGCTATACGTACCAAACTATCAGAGTAGTCGGCAGCAACTTCATCAAGATATTCCATTGCTTTGGCGCGAGCCTCAGCTTCTGAGATTTTTTTGCTGGCCGCCTCCTCTTTTATCGCTTTAGTAATCGAATCCGATTTAAGCAAAGCATGGAAAAGTGCTTGTCGCTTAGGCAGTTGTGGCCCTGTCATCACTTTGCGTTGACGCTGAAAGTGCACTCGAGCTACGCGCGCGAGCTTTTGGGCGATACGTTTATCTGTACCGTGTTCATCCGCCATATAGCGCAATGACACCGCGTTAGAAAACTGGACGAAATTATGACGGCCAAGAAACAAGATCATCAAACATTTACGTAGCCAAGTTGGATTTTGACGTTCCAAAACAGCCGCGCGCATAGTGTCATCTTCTTTACCTGGGGTGCGTCCCCAATAAAGGCTTACAGGCACTAGCTGAATATCGAGTTCAGTATTTTGCTTATGTACGCTCAGCAAGCGTTTGAAGCAGTGTAAATACTGCTCAGCACTTTCTCGCTCACCAAATAACGGTTTGCTGCCTTCAAGGCAGACAACACGCGGCGCACTCACGCCATTAACTTCTAAGTCATCATAAGGACTAGGCAGGCCTAGTGTGCCTGTCATTTCACTTAAAGCAGCAATGTCACTCACAGATTCTGTTTTCATGACATATACGAGTGGCTTGCTTGGATCGAGATTGAGATCATCAAAAGGATCATGAGGTACCACAATAGTGTGTACCAACTTTTTCTGGATCCAGCGTAAAGATTTAAACCAAAGAGAGTCTTTTTTCGACATGATTCGCTTGCAGTGTTAGTCGCTTCTAATAACCTCGTAGAATACCAGAATTTCCGACGATTTGCGCAATTGCTTTACAATCTGCACCGGAAGCTACCGTGTATTTATAGAACAATGACTTAGTTACAATTTAGTGTATTAACTCTAGATCCAAGCTATTCCCCCCCAGTCAGTTGCCACACAGGCCAACATTTAAAGTGACACCATATAAATGTAAATTTAACTTATGCTTACATTAATTTGGTTAATACTTGCACTGAATCAATTACTGTATATACTAACAGGTACTGTATAGAAAAACAGGTTCAAGCATGAGACCACTTACACCGCGCCAAGCGGAAATTTTAGAGCTAATTAAACGAAACATTTCTGACACAGGTATGCCACCTACTCGTGCTGAAATAGCAAGACGTTTAGGCTTTAAGTCTGCCAATGCCGCTGAAGAGCATTTAAAAGCACTGGCTAAAAAGGGGTGTATTGAGATCATACCTGGAACCTCTAGAGGTATTCGACTCACTCAAGAGGAACCGGAAGAGGCCGAACTCGGTTTGCCTTTAATTGGGCAAGTTGCAGCAGGTGAGCCGATTCTCGCCCAAGAGCACGTTGAACAACACTATAAAGTTGACCCAGCCATGTTCCGTCCCTCAGCTGATTTTCTATTGCGAGTCCGTGGTGACAGTATGAAGGATATTGGCATACTCGAAGGTGATCTGTTAGCAGTGCATAAAAGTCAGCAAGCACGTAACGGCCAAGTTGTTGTTGCTCGAGTGGAAGATGACGTAACCGTTAAGCGCTTTGAAAAGAAAGGCAATAAAGTCTTTTTGCATGCTGAAAATGAAGAATATTCACCAATAGAAGTCGATCTAGCTAACCAGAGTTTAAGTATTGAAGGACTAGCAGTTGGCGTGATCCGCAATGGAGATTGGCAATGAACAAATTATTAGGTGTTAGCCCTCGTCATCCGGGTCTGTGGCAAGATATTCCAGCCGCTACCATGACGAAAAAAACAGTTGTAGATATAGAAACTATGGTATCTCACACTCAAGGGCGTAATGAGCTAACAAAGATTAGCGCTCAGTTGGCTCAATTGAGCCAACAGGGTCGCTGGATCGTATTGATTAGCCCACCTAATATAGGCTATAAGCAAATGCTAGCTGCGGCTGGTGTACGTATGGATAGAATCCTCCTTGTGCATGCTAAAGATGAAGTCGAAACCTTATGGGCAATGGAAAAAGCGCTCACAAGCGGCACATCAAGTGCAGTCATTACTTGGGCAAATAGCCTAGATGCACGTGATAACAGACGTCTACAATTAGTTGCTAAGAGTGCCCAAGCACTAGGTATAGTGATTGAAAATGCGAATGCTCACTTACCTGACAGCGCAATAAACACACAGGATAAGATACTTAATCAAGGTTCATTATTCACCTCTATGCATTAAACCATTATTTCTATTACCCTTCTAAGCTTCCTCTCAGGAAGCTTTTTTATTTCCCTAACACGTGAAATTAGTCAAAAAGTGATCTTGATCAATATTTCAACACCAAGTAGGGTAGGAACTGATAACAACGATATTTTTGTTATATCCGAGCGATTTAGTCGTCGGTCTTTATGTACGGACTGTAGATCCTTTTAGAGTATATGAAGACTGAGATCGGCCTGATATATTTCAGCCGTAGGTGCCAAAGTGGTTACACTAACCAGTAGATAGATACTGGAAATTACAAAAGTCATATCGATAGTCGCCACATAATATAACGACACGATAGACACGCCACTCATGCACTTTGAAGTCATCGTTGCTTTTTTGGGAACTGAAGAGTTTACATAGAGCAGAGACTTACTGTGTGACTCTTCTTTGTCTTGTTGACAGAGGAGAAGTCTAGTGAAGCAATTGTTGTATTGTGTGTTGGCGCTAATATTTACGCCTGCACTTTTTGCATCAGAAATGCCACTTAATATGACAGAGGGCGTGACGGCGATCAGTGAACAGGTTTATAGCCTGCACATGATCATCCTTTACATCTGTTGTGCTATTGGCTTAGTTGTTTTTGGCGTGATGATTTATGCCATGATCAACCACCGCAAATCAAAAGGCGCAGTCGCCGCCAACTTTCATGAAAGTACTAAAGTCGAAATATTATGGACTGTGGTGCCTTTTATTATTCTTATCATCATGGCTATTCCGGCAACCAAAACACTCATTGCCATGGAAGATCCAAGCGATGCAGACCTAACGATTAAAGTTACGGGTTCGCAATGGAAGTGGCATTACAGCTACTTCAATCAAGATGTAGAGTTTTACAGTTTAATGTCCACTCCTCGCGAACAGATAGAAGGTACCGAGGCTAAAGGTGAGCACTATTTACTGGAGGTAGATAAGCCCCTGGTATTGCCGATTAATCGCAAAGTCCGCTTTTTAATGACCTCGGAAGACGTTATTCACTCTTGGTGGGTACCAGCTTTTGCAGTTAAGAAAGATGCTAACCCAGGTTTTATCAATGAAGCTTGGACCAAGATAGATAAACCTGGTGTATACCGCGGTCAATGTGCTGAGCTATGCGGTAAGGACCATGGTTTTATGCCCATTGTGGTGGAAGCTCTGTCGGAAGCAGATTTTGATAACTGGCTTATCGCTCAACAACAAGCTGCCAATAATGCGCAGGCAGCGGCTAAAGCAGCACTTTCTAAAACCTTGAGTATGGAAGAACTGATGACTCAAGGAGAGCAGATATATATGGCTCGTTGTGCCGCATGTCATCAACCGAATGGGGCAGGCTTACCCGGCGTATTCCCTTCACTTATTGGTAGTCCGATGATTAAAGGTCCGGTTGCGGACCATATTGATATCGTGGTTAACGGTAAACCGGGCACTGCGATGCAAGCTTTTGCCAAGCAGTTAACCGCTACTGAGATTGCTGCGGTGGTCACTTTTGAGCGTAATGCTTGGGGCAATAACTCCGGCGACTCGGTTCAAGCCGCTGATGTCAGCTCGGAAGAGTCTGCCCCTGCTGTACCTGGCAATTCCACTGCGGTACCGGCAACATTACCTGCAAAACTCCCAGCTGCCGATCAAGCTACATCGACTGTCACGGAGACTGTAAATGAAGCTGTTGAAGATGTTAAGGCTGCGGTGTTAGATGACTTAAGCATGGATGAATTGATGGCCATGGGTCAGAAAGTTTACATGATTAAGTGTGTCGCTTGTCATCAAGCAGCTGGAACCGGACTACCTGGCGCTTTCCCCTCTTTAATCGAAAGTCCAATCATTACCGGCCCAGTTACAGATCATTTAGAAATTGTGATCAATGGTAAACCAGGCACAGCAATGCAGGGGTTTAGCTCTCAACTAACACCGCAAGAGCTTGCCGCTGTTATCACTTATGAGCGTAACGCTTGGGGCAATGACTCCGGTGATGCTGTTCAGGCTTCTGATGTTGATGGCCACGGAAAGTAAGGGATTAAAATGAGCACTATTACACAAGATACACCAGCCGCTCACGACGATCACCATGATGACCATCATGGGGCGCCAAAAGGCATTATGCGCTGGATATTAACCACTAACCACAAAGATATCGGCACGCTCTACCTTTGGTTCAGTTTCATTATGTTCCTTACTGGTGGCGCAATGGCTATGGTTATCCGAGCTGAGTTATTTCAGCCCGGTTTGCAACTGGTGGAGCCCAACTTTTTCAACCAGATGACCACGGTACACGGTTTAGTGATGGTTTTTGGTGCAGTGATGCCAGCCTTTACGGGCTTAGCTAACTGGCTGATCCCCATGATGATCGGTGCGCCAGATATGGCGCTACCGCGAATGAACAACTGGAGTTTTTGGATTTTACCCTTCGCGTTTACCATCCTATTAAGCTCGCTGTTCATGGAAGGAGGTGGGCCAAACTTTGGCTGGACTTTCTACGCGCCTCTTTCGACAACTTATAGCCCAGACAGCACAGCACTATTCGTTTTCTCCGTTCACATTATGGGAATAAGCTCGATAATGGGCGCCATTAACGTTGTCGTAACCATCGTCAATATGCGTGCTCCTGGTATGACATGGATGAAATTGCCGTTGTTTGTTTGGACCTGGTTAATTACCGCATTCCTGCTCATCGCAGTGATGCCAGTGTTAGCTGGCGCAGTCACTATGGTGTTAACCGATAAATACTTTGCCACCAGCTTCTTCGATGCCGCTGGCGGCGGTGACCCTGTCATGTTCCAGCATATCTTCTGGTTCTTTGGTCACCCAGAAGTGTACATTATGATTTTGCCATCATTTGGTATTATCTCCGCTATTGTCCCCGCCTTTAGCCGCAAACCTTTATTTGGTTATGCCTCAATGGTGTATGCAACAGCCAGTATTGCCGTGTTGTCATTTTTAGTTTGGGCGCATCACATGTTTACCACAGGGATGCCGGTGTTTGCCGAACTCTTCTTCATGTATTGCACAATGCTCATCGCTGTCCCAACTGGAGTTAAGGTATTTAACTGGGTCGCTACCATGTGGCGCGGATCGATAAGTTTTGAAACCCCTATGCTGTTTGCCGTGGCGTTTATCATTCTGTTCACCATTGGCGGATTCTCTGGTTTGATGCTGGCGATTACACCTGCAGATTTCCAGTACCACGATACTTACTTTGTAGTAGCGCATTTTCACTATGTATTAGTCACCGGTGCGATATTTTCCATTATGGCTGCAGCGTACTACTGGCTACCTAAATGGACTGGCAACATGTACAGCGAGAGCTTAGGTCGCTGGCATTTTTGGTGTTCAGTTATCTCCGTTAACGTACTGTTCTTCCCGATGCATTTCCTTGGGCTAGCCGGTATGCCTCGCCGAATACCTGATTACGCTATTCAGTTTGCTGACGTCAACCAGATCGTATCGATTGGTGGCTTTGCCTTTGGATTATCGCAGCTAATCTTTTTAGCGGTAGTCATCAAATGTATTCGTGGCGGTGAAAAAGCCCCCGCCAAGCCATGGGAAGGAGCTGAAGGATTGGAATGGACAATACCAAGCCCTGCGCCATACCACTCGTTTACAACACCACCTGAGGTGAAATAAAAATGAGCCAGCCACAGAGCAAGTCAAACCGAAAGTTAATTACCATGCTGCTATTTGGCGCTGTGGGTATGTTTGGTTTCGGCTTTGCTCTCGTGCCGCTGTATGACGTGCTATGCGACACGCTAGGTATAAACGGTAAGACTCAAAGTACCGCCAGTGTTTATAAGCCCGTTACGGTAGATAAAAATAGAACAGTCACCATTGAATTTGTTTCCCAAGTGCAAAGTGACATGCCCTGGGAGTTCAAACCTCAAATGAACAGTATGCAAGTTCACCCTGGAGAGCTTATCCGCACTCACTTTGTTGCTAAGAATTTGTCTGCGAATCATATCGTAGGCCAAGCAATACCGTCGGTGTCTCCAGGACAAGGGGCTGCCTATTTTAATAAAACAGAGTGCTTTTGTTTTAATCAGCAAGTATTAGCTGCAACAGCAACGGCCGATCTACCACTTATCTTTTATGTGGACCCAGAATTACCGGACTCCATCACTACCTTGACCCTCTCTTATACCCTCTACAATATTACCGACAAGAGCTATGCCGGTAGCGTAGAGCAAGGAGCTGCAAGATGACATTTATTGAACAACAGTTTCATTATTTGCCCTTAAGAAGCGGTAGGCCAAATACACAGTTAATTTCAAGTTTTTTCCATTCAACTACTCTTTACTCAATAGCCGGGAAAGGAGGTTTAAAATGACGACCAAGCACGAACCCTATTATGTACCAGCGCAAAGTGCCTGGCCGATTATTGGCGCCATCGGGCTGTTTCTTATCGCTTTTGGTGCTGGTAGCTTTGTATCTGAACTAAATAGCGAAGGCGGTATCGGCGGCTATATTTTACTAGCGGGAATCGCGGTGATCATTTTTATGATTTTCGGCTGGTTCAGAACGGTTATTGCTGAATCAATGGCAGGTCTCTATTCACCACAGATGGATCGCTCCTTTAGACAAGGGATGAGCTGGTTTATCTTTTCCGAAGTAATGTTTTTTGCGGCATTTTTCGGTGCGTTATTTTACGCTCGAATGATTGCAATCCCTTGGCTTGGCGGTGCATCCAATAATGCCATGACCCACGAAGTACTGTGGCCTACATTTGAAGCTGTATGGCCACTTGTCACTACGCCTGATGGTACTACGACCGAAGCAATGGGCTGGACAGGCCTGCCGCTATACAACACCCTTATTCTACTAACTTCATCAGTGACACTGCATTTTGCCCATGTAGGGCTAGAAAAAAATAAGCGTCAAGCACTAACCGCATGGTTAGCATTAACTATCGTGCTCGGTATTGGTTTCTTATTTTTGCAAGTGGAAGAGTATGTCCATGCCTATCAAGAGATGGGGCTAACACTTGAATCTGGCGTTTACGGCAACACCTTCTTCCTACTCACAGGATTTCACGGCATGCACGTGACGTTAGGAACGGTATTTCTGATTGTGTTGTTTTTCAGAGTACTGAAAGGGCATTTTACCCCCGAACACCACTTTGCGTTCCAAGCCGGTAGTTGGTATTGGCACTTTGTTGATGTGGTTTGGTTGTGTCTATTTATATTTGTTTATGTGCTGTAACCGAATCGAGATAGCTATTGACGACTAAGTTAGTAAGGTCTGGGGTTTGGTGCGATAACCCCTGTCGCTAACGCCACTAAAAGTAGCATAACCACAAGTACAGAAAAGAGTACTCGTCGGCCTAAATATTGGCTCATGGGTACACTCTTTTCACCTTTAACCATCACAAATAGGGCTCTCGCTAAATTAACCAATATGAACAGCAGTAGCAGTACTAAAATCAGTTTAAAAACAAATAGCATATTCATAAAATCTCCAAAAATTGGGGCTTTAGGTATTTGGTTGTTTATCGTACTTTCTACTTTGATGGTGTTTACAATTTTGGTCAAGCTTGGTTTTTGGCAGCTTGAACGAGCAGAGCAGAAGCTGCAATGGCAAACAGCACTTAGCCAACGACAAAACGCTAGCGTACTGACCTATGAGCAACTACTCGCTAAGCTTGGCAATGATAACCTAACAGGCTACAAACTGAGTACTCAGGTAGCGCCCATTCTTCAGCAAGTATTTCTTCTAGATAACCAAACCGTTAACGGTAGAGTTGGCTATTTAGCCTATCAAGCATTTGAGGTTTCACCAGATAAACCATGGTTATTAGTTGAGTTAGGCTTTGAGCCAGGAAGTGTAGATCGCTCAATACTGCCTAACGTTGCCGCGTTAACAGCCCCTTTGAAGTTAAGCGGTCGAGTTTACCAAAAACAGATGAATCCGATGAGTTCAGAGCTCATGGCCGAAACAGGCTCACCTATGCGGATCCAAAATTTAAACATAGAGCAACTTGCGCTGTTAATTAATAAACCACTCGCGCCAGTCGTGCTACAACCCAATAATATTCCCGGTGATAGCCGTGTTCATCCATGGCAACCGATTCCATTATCTGCACAGAAGCATCAAGGATATGCAGTACAGTGGTTCAGTATGGCCGGAGTATTTGGATTAATCATGCTCTTTTTACTTTTTCGTAAATTAAAACAATAGGATAATAACAAAAATTAAAAGTTTACTTGGCTATTGCTAAGCCAGAATAGACCATGTAGGTTAGAAAATATGCATCCTAGCCGTTCCGGGATGTACTGATATTAAGTTGTTCACGATTACCGTCGTTTTGCTTATTACCTTAGCTGTATTGGTAATGCATGCTGACACTCCCTAACGAGGCAGTGCAGTCACAAAGGTAGCGTGAAACTCATACAGAGGAGATGGAATGAACTCCCCCAAAAAGAACGGCAAAAAAACACTGTTATTACTACTCTTGGCTTTTGCAGTACCTGTTATCGCCGCCAAACTGATTTTAAGTTTTGGACTATATAATGGCGGAGCAACCAACAAAGGCGAACTGCTTGAGGTCGGCATAAACTATCAAAGCTTAGATATGACAAACCCTCAACCTAAAGAGTGGCAATTGTTATATCAACTGCCGGCAATTTGTGACACAACCTGCTTAGATAGACTCTATATTTTACAACAAAGCCATATCGCAATGGGTCGAAATCAAGACCGCGTGCATACCATCATCATGCTTGATGAAAACAGTGACAGCTCAGCACTTACATCATTCGACTTTATTACCGCTACACCTACACCAGCACTCACTCAGCTGCTTAAAGATCAACAGTTTGTCGTCGTTGATCCCCTTGGAAGCATGGTCATGAGTTACCCAACCACCACCAGCCATCAAGCTCAAATAATGCAGGGTAAGGCGATAGTGGCTGATTTAAGAAAGATGCTTAAACTTTCGAGGATCGGCTAATGGATATTAAGCCACTGCTAAAGGTTACTTTGGTTTTTACTTTGTGCGTCATTATGCATAGGTGGGCTTATACCCGTGTATTTGCTGTAGGAAAGCACAACTTGGGGGTGACCCATGGATATTAAACCTCTACTTAAAGTCACTTTAGTTGTTACTTTGTGCGTCATTATGCATAGGTGGGCTTATACCGGTGTATTTGCTGTAGGAAAGCACAACTTGGGGGTGACCCATGGATATTAAGCCATTACTAAAAGTCACTTTAGTTTTTACTTTGTGCGTCATCATGATGGGAGCATACACACGCCTCTCCGATGCGGGCCTTGGCTGCCCTGATTGGCCTGGTTGCTACGGGATGCTCAAAGCACCAAGTGCAAGTCATGAGCTTACCGCTGCTAAAGACGCCTTTCCTGAGCACACGGTTGAAACTGAAAAAGCTTGGCTTGAAATGATCCATCGATATATCGCCGGCGCATTGGGTCTGATGGTGTTATTGATTTTAATCATCAGCTTACGCAAAACTGATGCACCGAAAAAACTGCCAATGTTTATTGCTGCATTAATCGTGTTTCAAGCAGCACTGGGGATGTGGACTGTCACCATGAAGCTGATGCCAATTGTGGTGATGTCACACCTTATCGGTGGCTTTGCCCTGTTCTCCTTACTCTTACTGCTCTACCTTCGAAGCAAACCTTTGCGTATTCCCGGTGGTGACGCTCCCGCCAGAAAGCTATCAGCATTTGCCTTAATCTGTATTGGCGTGCTGCTATTACAGATTATCTTAGGCGGCTGGACCTCATCTAACTACGCCGCTCTGGCTTGTACATCACTGCCAATCTGCGAAGGCAATTGGGTTGACAATCTCAATTTCAGTGCCGCTTTTTCACCATTTCAAGGGGACCACCCTAGTTATGAGTTTGGCGTTTTAGATTACTCAGCTCGAATGACCATTCATGTTGCCCACAGGATTGGCGCGATTATCACTGCAGTTTTGCTGCTTTGGTTAGCTTTCAAACTTATCACTAAGGCGCATTCAACCACTATACGTAATGCAGCTTGGTTATTAGCAGGGTTAGTGGTGTTACAGGTCATTCTTGGCATTAGCAATGTCGTGTTACACCTACCTTTGGGGATAGCGGTATCTCATAACGCAGGGGCAGCACTACTGCTGCTGACATTGGTATTTATTAATTACGCCTTATGGCGAAAAGCGTAACAACATACTGCGATAAACAAATATAACTAAGCAGAATTCAGCCTATTTAAGAGTGTGCTATCGGCACAAAACGAGGTCTAAGCCATGGAAAAACAAATAACTATATCCAGAAGCGCAGCAACACCGCTGTTCCAGTGGCGTGCTTATTACGAAATGACCAAGCCCAAAGTCGTCGCATTAATGCTATTAACAGTGCTAGTAGGCATGTGTCTGGCCGTGCCTGGAGCTGTACCACTGCAACCTCTTATCGCGGGAATGGCAGGCATCGGGATGATGGCAGGCGCTGCAGCGGCATTTAATCATCTTATCGATCGTCGCATTGACGGCTTAATGGCAAGAACCTACAACCGACCGCTACCTAAAGGTAAAGTCTCGATTACCAAAGCACTGGTCTTCTCTTTCGGCCTTGGGATACTTGGTTTTGTTATTCTTTATGCCTTGGTCAATCCATTAACTGCGTGGCTCACTTTTGCCAGTCTCATCGGCTATGCCGTGGTTTACACCGCCTACTTAAAGCGTGCAACGCCACAAAACATCGTTGTTGGTGGGCTTGCTGGCGCCATGCCTCCGCTACTAGGCTGGACTTCGGTAACCGGCGAGTTTCATGGCAACGCATTATTGTTGGTTATTATTATTTTTGCTTGGACCCCACCCCATTTTTGGGCGCTAGCTATTCACCGTAAAGCTGAGTACGCCAAAGTCGATATTCCCATGCTACCCGTCACCCATGGTGTTGAATTTACTAAAACCTGTATTTTTCTTTACACCATTTTGCTCGCCATCGCTTGTTTGCTTCCGGTACTTGTTGGCATGTGTGGCCCGGTTTATTTGGTGAGCTCGACGCTATTAAGCGCTGGCTTCATCTATAAGGCTTGGCAACTTAAATTTCATGAAACCCCCGGTCTGGCGATGAATGTATTTAAGTTCTCTATCTACCACCTGATGCTGCTATTTATAGCGCTCTTGGTTGACCATTATTTATGGGTCTAATACTGGCTTAAGGAGAGGAAACTATAATGAAGTTGTCATGGATAATAGCGGCGATTATGCTCGCCTCAGCAGGTGCTTGGGCGGCAATACAATTTAGCCAGCCAAAAGAGTTGCAATTGCAGACCAGTTTTGAGTTTCCGACTCCCCAAGCCATTGCTCCATTTTCTTTGACAGATCAGCATGGAAAAGCGTTTACTAATGATGACTTATCTGGAAAGTGGAGCCTGTTTTTTATCGGCTATACCTCCTGCCCAGATGTTTGCCCTACCACCATGGGAAAACTTACAGCTGCCTACCCGTCACTATCTGAACATGCTGACTTACAAGTAATCTTCCTATCGGTTGATCCACAGCGAGATTCAACCGATACCTTACTTAATTACGCTAACTTCTTTAACCCTGAATTTGTCGCGGTCACGGCTGAACATAAACAACTTTACCCGATAACTCGTAGCCTTGGTTTTGTTTACGCTATGGTAGGTGATGGAGAAGATTATCAGGTCGATCACAGCGCTTCGTTTGCACTGGTTTCACCTCAAGGTGAAAAAGTCGCTATTATCAAACCCAAATCAGATACGCCAGGTAAGCTGCCGCAAATCAAGAATAGTGCGCTGATTCACGACGTAAATGCATTGATTGCTAAATATGAAAATGGCTAAGTAATCATTGCCATATATACCCGCTCTACCTGAAGATGCTGGATTCAGGTAGAACGGGTATAGATATCTACACAGAGTTAAATAAGAGGATATCTAGCTTGCTGCCATCGTCTGCTCTTTTTATATCGAGCTTATTGTTTGAAGGGCGGGCAGAATGTACCGCCATCGTGGCGGTACAAACAAACACGGCTTAGCTAATCAAATCCGAGCATGTCCATGCATTAAAGACCCACTATTCAGCTGTCCATTCCCCATTATCTTTAGCTCTAACCCATGGCTGCGAAAACCAGTAGTAACCACCTTGATGCTTGCTCGGTGCCGTGCAGTTATAGCGCGAACGCCCCGCAGGAAGATCAAGTTCTGCACGAATGGTAAATTCATCAGCACTGATCCAATTAGGCTTTTTGGCACCCTGACCTTGTATAAAGCACATGAGCTGGGAGGCATTGATGTCAGACATATCCAGCTTCACTTTGATCTCAGGTCGCCATTGACCAAACTGCAGCTGTGGATCGCTATTCGTCTGCTCAATCACTGGCATATTAAGGCTATGTAACTTGACCTTTAAACTATCTAGATCGGCGTAAGCCCCTGCAACCGGGAATCTTGGTAATGCCGTTAAAGGAGAGTGTGGTCCAGCGGCACCCGATTGCTGACCAAAAGCCACAAAGCCATGCTTAGTCAACATATTTTCGATCTGTTGATTGTATTCACCGTAGGGGTAGGCCAACATTTTATGGTTTTGGCCCGTCGCTTTAGCAATCTCCGTTTCAGTGCGCAAAATATTGCCTTCGATACGTGCTAGCCATTGCTGCTCTGTTTCCCCCTTCTCCATACGAATAAGGTGCTCATGCCCCCAAGTATGATTGGCAATTTCAGCTCCCTCTTCAGATAACGTGATCAATTGTTGCCAGCTCATCATCTCACCATACTTCTTTTGTATTGGCTCCACTGAGACAAAAAGCGTGTAGGGAAATTTGTATTGCTTTAAGATAGGATGCGCTGTATTTGCGATACTTCGATATCCATCATCAAAGGTAATTGCAATCGTTTTGGCTGGTAGATGCTGCTTAGCCTTTACCGATGCTACGACTGTAGACAGCGGTACAACATTGAAGTTGTTTTCAGCCAGATACTGCATCTGCTCTTTAAATTGTGCAGGCGTGACACTGGTGATAGCAGGCGTATCATCGGATACATGATGATACTGCAAAATCACCGCTGCTTGCGCTGAAAAACACGTCAGCGCAAGCAGCGCGAGTAACACGTTTTTAACCATAAATATTAGACCTCTAAAATGATTGCCATACTGTTAAACCAACAAAAAAACCGACAGCTTCTTGCACTGGCGCTGCCAATGATCCTGTCGAATATTACTGTGCCGTTACTTGGCCTCGTCGACACTGCCGTCGTTGGCCACCTCAGTAATGCCTATTATTTAGGCGGCGTGGCTGTTGGGTCAACGATTATAACCTTAATTATATGGTTACTTGGTTTTTTACGCATGGCAACCACTGGATTAGTCGCTCAAGCCTACGGTGCTAATGACACCCAACAACAATATCGCTTACTTGTTCAAGCAGGAAGTCTAGCACTGTTGTTTGGTCTTACTGCTGTATTATTACAACTACCAATCGTTAATCTAGCCATGGCAATGTCCGATGCCAGTGTTGAAGTAGAGCGCTATTGCCGCGAATATTTTCAAGTACGGATCTGGTCAACCCCATTCGCATTAATGAACTTAGTCATGCTTGGTTGGTTGCTCGGTCGGCAACAGCCTAAAGCGGCAATGTGGCAGTTAATTGTAGCTAATCTCGTCAATATTGGTTTAGATCTTCTGTTTGTTATTGGGCTAGATTGGGGCGTTCGTGGCGCGGCACTGGCATCTGTATTTGCAGATATGGCAGGCTTTGCAGTTGCGTTAACACTAGTGAGACGTCAACTTAATCGTTTAGGCGATTTTCAACTGATGACGATTTGCAAACAACTGACACTGCAAAGTTACCGTAAACTTATTAGCCTCAATACAGATATTTTTGTTCGCAGTTTATGCTTGCAGCTTTCCTTTGCCTTTATGACTTTTTACGGTGCTAGCCTTGGAGATAATACTGTTGCCGCCAATGCTGTACTGCTTAACCTACTACTGCTGATCTCCTATGCACTTGATGGTATTGCTTACTATGCAGAAGCCGAAGTTGGTAGAGCTTATGGTCGAAATGACAGTCAATTAATGAAAGAGTCTGTCACCTTAGCTTGGGCTTGGTCAGCAATTGCCGCGGTTGCTTTTACCCTATTTTTCGCTATAGCTGGAAGCAATATTATTAGTGCACTGACAAGCATTGTTGAGGTGCAACAGGTCGCCAATGACTATCTTGTCTGGGTCATATTCCTACCACTGCTCGCTTTTGGCTCTTATCTGTTTGACGGAGTCTATATTGGCGCTGCACAAGGAAAAGTGATGCGAAATAGCATGATTATTGCCACCTTTGGAGTATTCTTTCCCACTTGGTATGCACTGCAAACGTTGGAGAATCATGCCCTATGGGCTGCGATGAGTGCATTTATGGTGGCCCGTAGCCTTACGTTGTCAGCACATTACTGGTTTAAACTGAAAAAGGTATTAGATTAGCACCCACTGACATTATAGTTTTCTAATGTTGGAATTGTACGGTAACAAGGTGTAACATAAACCTAAACACAAACATAAAGAATTAATATGAAAAGGATTTCCATATTTATTGTAGCATTTTTAATGCTGCAAATTACTCCTACTATTGCTCAGCAACTGCCAGTTGAAGCCTTTGGTAGTATTCCTGACGTCAGCCACGTTACTCTTTCGCCAAATGGTAATAAGTTAGCCTCAGTGATCCGGTTAGATAAACCCAAGTTGAAGGGTGCTATTATTCAAATCTGGGATATAGAAAATAATAAAAAGTCATACCCTGTACAAACAGATAATAAAAAATTTGTCATCCTTGATCTTAATTGGTCAGGTAACGATATTTTGCTTATCAAAGCCAAGTTTCCAGCGCTCCGTTACGGTACACCAACGACTGAAACTAGACTCATAAAATACGTCATCAGCGAGAAACAAACCGCCAGCGCCATACCACGGCAAATTTTAAAACGCCTGAAACATATACCACAATTTCAATCAGCAATAATTGATATGCTTCCCGAGGATGAAAACCAAGTATTATTGGAACTTTCAGGTAGTGGAACTCACAGCCGTTATGAGAGTGTGCTTAAACTGAATCTCAATGGCGGACGCTCCAAGTATGTTCAAAAGGCCAAAAGAAACATTAGTCGTTGGATTACTGATAGACAGCACAACATTAGGGTTGGAATTTATCGCGATGAGACAGAGTACCGCATCTATGAGCAAGCTGAGGCAAATTCAGACATGCGAATATTATGGCAGTTTGAAGCATTCGAAAAGGAACAAATCTGGCCTTTAGGGTTTGCTCAAGACCCCAATATTCTTTATGTCAGCGCTTATCATAATGATCTAACCGCTATTTTCAAAGTAAACCTGAAAGATCCCCTACTCAAAAAAGAATTGGTTTATAGCGATACAGATTATGATGTTGAAGGTTCACTAATCTACTCCCATTTAAAGAAAAAAGTCATTGGAATAAACGTTGGTAGTGAATCCGAATATACTTTTTGGGATCCTGAATATGTCGCGATACAAAATGGTCTTGAAGCAGCATTACCAAACTCCAATAACTACATTACTCAGTTTAGTGATGACGAGCGTCGCTATCTAGTTTACTCAACTAGCTCTACTGAATCAGGGACTTACTATCTAGCAGATCGTGATAACAAGGCGATTTACCCTGTCGCTCAGCGCTATAGTTCTTTATCGAAGGAAGTGCTTGCTGAAACAAAAACGCTCAGTTATAAAGCAAGGGATGGCTTAGAGATCCAAGCTTTTCTGACAACTCCTCTAAATACAGAGTCAACAAAGTTGCCGATAGTCATCTTCCCTCATGGTGGACCAATTAGTTATGACTCTAATAGCTTTGATTATTGGGCACAGTTTTTTGCGAATCGTGGCTATGGTGTTTTCCGCATGAATTTTCGCGGCTCGTCAGGTTATGGCCACAGCTTTATGAAAGCAGGGTTACAGAACTGGGGCTTAGAGATGCAAAATGACGTCGAAGATGGTACTCGCTGGTTAATAGACCAAGGAATAGCTGATCCAAATAGGATCTGTATTGTTGGTGCAAGTTACGGCGGTTATGCGGCTCTTATGGGGGTAGCGACGACTCCAGACCTCTACCAATGTGCAGTGAGTGTCGCCGGAGTGACGGATGTCGAATACTTAGTAAAGTCGAGCAGACGTTATTCTAATCATGAAATAGTAAAAAAACAGGTTGGCGAAGATTACGATGCACTTTATCAACGCTCCCCGATCAGCCAAGCAGAAAAGATCAAGGTACCAATACTATTAATCCACGGTACAAAGGATCGCGTGGTTCGATTTAGACATAGTGAAGAGATGTTCGATGAGCTAGAAGATCATGATAAAAATGTAGAATTGATCGAGTTAGAAGATGGTGATCATTACCTAAGTAGCAATGAACATCGCCTAACCACGTTTAAAGCACTCGACCGGTTCTTAGCTCAGCATCTTAACCGCTTATAGAACATCATAAAAAACGCGACCATTGGTCGCGTTTTTATTAAATAATATCAGTGGATATTACTGGTAAGAGTGATCACCATGTTGGTGCTCAGTAACATCTTTAACGCCGGTCAATTCACCAGGGAACATATCAAGCAGCTGCTTTTCGATTCCATCTTTGAGTGTCACATCAACCATAGAGCAACCATTACAACCGCCACCAAACTGCAGTACGGCGATACCATCTTCAGTAATTTCTACCAACATGATGTTACCACCATGGCTTGCTAGTTGTGGGTTGATCTCTGACTGAATAACATACTCAATACGCTCAACCAATGGTGCGTCACCAGAGACTTTGCGCATCTTAGCATTTGGGGCTTTAAGTGTTAGCTGTGAACCTAACTGGTCAGTAACAAAATCAATTGTGGCTTCTTCAAGAAAAGGAGCACTCTTCTCGTCAACCATGGCATTAAAGCCATTAAACTCTAGTTCTGTGTCATCTGCTTCAACAGCATCTGGTGGACAGTAAGAAACACCACACTCAGCCTGCGCTGTGCCAGGGCTGATAACAAAGACTCGAATGTGAGTTCCTTCAGGCTGATCTGATAACAGATTAACAAAATGCGCCTGAGCTGTTTCGGAAATGGTAATCATGAAAACATAGCTCCGTCAGGAATAAACCTGAGTGTTTTAGTAAGAATTAACCCTATAATACTCTTACTGCGTCATGCTTTGTAGCCCTTAATGCTCACACAAAGTGAATTAACGCAGTTCTGATCACATTTTTTTATCTCTACTTGCTGTGGTTTTGTCACTGCTGAGCTGGTAATTTAAGCGTAATACTATAAATATAATGAACATTTCGATGCTGAAAACTGCTGTTAC
Source organism: Shewanella kaireitica (assembly GCF_023284045.1). Lineage (GTDB taxonomy): Bacteria > Pseudomonadota > Gammaproteobacteria > Enterobacterales > Shewanellaceae > Shewanella > Shewanella kaireitica. The sequence continues at coordinate 50,817 of NZ_JAKIKQ010000005.1, read as the reverse complement.
CTTTATATTCGTTTTTTTGATGTTGCTCTCTGTTTCCGCAGAGGCAAAAAAGACCCGACTGACAGATAACCCCCTCTATGGAGTCACGACTACCAGTCCTGAAGAGTTTCTCGGCTACCCACTTGGGCAATATCTTCTGCGTCATGATCAAGTCAACTACTACCTAAAAGAGATAGCAAAGCAGAACCCAAGAGTATCGCTAGAAAATACCGGCATCAGCCACGAAGGACGGCAGCAGCTTACAGCAGTCATTACCTCAGCCAATAATCAACAACAACTAGATGAAATACTAAAACAACGTCAGCAAGTTAAGTATCTTGGCGAACAGTCAGGCCCTATTGTTATTTGGCTGGCCTATTCAATACATGGCGATGAGGCAAGTGGTGCCCATGCAGCACTCAAACTAAGCCACATGCTGGCAACCAGTGAAGACAAATGGGTTAATAATCTACTGGAAAATGCCATAGTACTTATCACCCCAAGCCAAAATCCTGATGGCATGGATAGGTTTTCAACTTGGGCCAATGGTTATGCTGGCAAAGTCGCGGTCAGCGATCCAAACCACAAAGAACATAAACAAGGCTGGCCAAGCGGCAGAAGTAACCATTATTTGGCAGACTTAAATAGAGACTGGTTATTTCTCAGACACCCTGAGTCTCAAGGAAGAGTTGCACTCTTTCACCGTTGGCAGCCACATTATGTCGGTGATTTCCACGAGATGGGCCACAACCAAACTTACTTTTTCCAACCCGGTGTGCCTGAGCGCACTCATCCGCTAACACCAGCAGCAAATCAAAAATTGACGGTTAAGCTAGCGGCATATCACCAAGCTGCATTAGATGATAAAAAACAGAGCTATTTTAGCCAGCAGTTATTTGATGACTTTTTTTATGGCAAAGGTTCAACCTATCCCGATATCAATGGTGCAATCGGGGTACTGTTTGAACAGGCCAGTGCCCGCGGTCAGCAGCAAGATTCAAGTAATGGTATTGTTCGTTTTGATGAAGCAATAGATAACCAGTACGCGACCTCTATCTCAAGCTTAAAAGGAGCATTAGCCCTCAAGTCGGAGCTACAAGATTACCAAACTGAGTTCTTCAGCAATAAGCATCAAAAACCGAAGAAAAAGAAACCTCGTCAAGCCGGGCGATTAATCTCTACAGCCAATGATAGTCAACGTATTAAGCAGTTAACTGCACTGTTATCACAGCACCAAATTGAATATTACTACCTGACCAACCCACTCACTCAAGGCGGCGGGTCATTTGATGTAGAAAGCAGTATCTTCGTACCCGATCACCAAGCCCAAAGTTCATTATTAACAGCACTATTTGATAATAGAACTGAATTTAACGATCCGACTTTTTATGACGTCTCGACTTGGAATTTACAGCACGCGTTAAACTTAACCATACGGAAAAATGTAAAACTAGAACTAAGCGTATTGAGCCAGACGGCACCAAAGTTTAAGCAGCCTAAATGGTCACCCAAAGCCGTCGCCTTGCTAATTGATTGGCGCCAAAACCAAGCAGCACCTGCATTGCAGCAACTTCTTAATCAAGGTGTTATGGTCAAGTTTGCTGCCAAACCGTTTGCAATAAGAAGCAATAATAGCCAACTAGACTTCCCTGCAGGTACCTTGCAGATACCTTTGAAACAAGATGGCCACTCTGCCAGTGACTTGAATAAAATGCTGCTTAAGCTCAGCCAACAGATGCAACTGGAAATTACCGCTACAAACTCCAGCAGTTCAGTCAGTGGCATCGATTTAGGCAGCCCAGACTTTAAAGTTATCCGCCCACTCAAGCCACTCATTGTTAGCGGTAAAGGGACTTCTATACCTGAAGTCGGCCAGATTTGGTATTACTTGGATTCACAACTGAACGTGCCAACAACGTTAGTTGATATTAACAACCTAAATGCTATCGAACTTAGTGATTACAGCCATATTATTCTGGCAGGTGGCAGTTACAGCAGCCTAGATGAAAAATTCGCTCGAAAGCTAGCTCCGTTTACTGCCGATGGTGGTGTAGTGATCGCACAAAAAGGTGCACTCACTTGGCTCAATAAAGCTAACTTTCTCAAAACTAGCCTCAGGGGTGAACGTTTTTACAAGCAGCTCTTTAATGGTGCAGGCCTTACATTCGACAAGAAATCCTCCTTTAGTGCAAGGCAAGAGATTGGTGGCGCAATAGTGGAATTAAAACTGGATAAAAGCCATCCAATGAACTTTGGCATTACCGGCAATCGTTTAGCAGTGATGAAAAACAAAGCCCTTGGATTTGCACAAGCAAGCAATGACTTTAGTGTCGCAGCAAACTATTCCTCACAGCCACTATTAAGCGGCTATATGGCGCAGGAGTATCAGAGCAGTTTTGCGAGTTCACCGGCGATTGTCGTTGAGTCCAGAGGTAAAGGCGCGGTCGTAGCATTAACTGATAACCTATTGTTTAGGAATATCTGGCTCGGCTCAGAAAAACTTTACGCCAATGCACTCTACTTTATTCCAGCGCTTCACTAGCCATTGCCACTCTTTTAATTGAGCCCTGGCGCCTCAGCTCTTGCGAGGCACCAGACTTGCGCATCGATATACTGCTTAGATAACAGCTTGGAGATTTCTGAAACTGTAGTGCCAGTAGTGACGACATCATCAATGATGGCGACTCGCTGCTGACTTATATCAGCAGTTACGCTAAAAGCATCAAGCAGGTTTTTTCGGCGCAAAGTGCCAGATAAGCCAGCCTGAGGTAAAGTGTTCGCTTGTCGAATAATCACATCATCAAGCAGTGGCAGCTGTAACTTATTCGACAGTGTTTTTGCAATTAACCAAGCTTGGTTAAAACCTCTTTTTCTTAGTCGCTTAGGGTGTAATGGCACAGGGATAACGGCTTGTGGCATTTTTATAAAGCCTTGCTCCACTAAAAAACGTAACCGACAAATAAGCGCATCAACCATCACTTCAATGACCGCAAACTGAGCCTGATATTTTATCTGCCCCACCCAATGTCCTAAACCATCATGATAGCGACAAGCCGCGATCACCTTTAGATTACAGCTGTGCTGACATCTACCACAGTATTCGGCCAGCAAAAGCATCTCCTTGCCGCAGCCTAAGCAAACAGGAACGTGATAAATAGAGGCGTTTAAACAAACACTACAAATGCCAGTTTGATTCGATAAAATCTGTTGATGGCACATTAAGCAGCGATTGGGTAACATAGCGGCCAGCCATCGCAGCAAGGTTGGTTGAGCAATAATGAAATTCCTTTTTCATACATTTTAATCAAAATGACAGGGTCGAAAAGTGAGTCAAACTAAGTTACATGTTAAATCTGTCGGTCAAGGTATCGATGTTGTGATGCTGCATGGCTGGGGCGTGAATAGCGCTGTATTTAACGCTTTGCCTAACATGTTACCTGAGTATAGGTTTCACTTTGTTGATCTGCCCGGTTTTGGTGATAGCCCAATCGTTAATGGTGAAATAGACGACTGGCTTGCGACGATCATTGACAACGTACCGCAACCCGCTATTTGGATCGGTTGGTCACTAGGTGGGTTAATTGCCTCATTAGCGGCAATCAAGTACCCACAACATGTCAGCAGATTATGCACCATTGCCTCATCGCCCTGTTTTATGGCGCGTGAAGAGGAGTCTTGGCCGGGGATCTCGCCAAGTGTATTGGCGCAGTTTGCTAGTCAGTTACAGCAAGACCTCAATAAGACCATCGAACGTTTTCTTGCCATTCAAGCTATGGGTAGCCAAACCGCCAAAGGCGATATTAAACAGCTACGAGAATGGGTATTAGCCAAACCACAAGCGCAATTTACGGCACTACAGCAAGGCTTAGCGATGCTGGCTGACGTTGATTTGAGAGAGCAAACTTCGAATATAAAGCAACCTTGGCTGAGGATATGGGGCAAGCTTGATGGGCTGGTTCCCCGCAGGGTCATAAAGCTGATGCCGGTGATGGATAATACTCAAGACACTATACTGGCAAAAGCTTCTCATGCACCTTTTATCAGCCACACAGATGAGTTTGCTACCAAGCTGGAAGAGTGGCTTAAAAGTACAAATAATCAACACACTTAAGAGCAAAACAGCTTTATTATTAGGTCGATATTGGTTAACATTTAACCATGACTTGAAATGGAATTGTCTATGCTGGTTGTTACCAATTATCCTAATGTGCCCATCTCTACCTCTAATGTAGCGACTGACTCTGCGCGCACGGATAACCAACAGCGTCCACCGGTATTGCCGCCACCACAAGCCAGTAAAGGTCATGAAGAACGCGCCTTTAACCCGCAAAATGAACGTACCGCAGAGCAAGCTCAAGCACAGGCAAAGTTGCGTGGTTCAGTGCAGGACAAGCAGCAGGGTGGGTCGCAACAGGAGCAATCTCAGCAGGAGCAACAAAAGCGCCCACCGATACTGGACTTAAAGCAGTTATTTAGCTACCGCTCACCGTTAAAGCGCAGTGACATCAAGCTGCCAAATCAGCCCGCAGAGAAGCAAGCAACGGCAGAGAGTAAACATTTACCGAATGAAACGTTACAGTTCTACCGCGCCTTTGGTGCGCATATTGAAGCGTTTTATCAGACTCGGACTCAGCCAAAATCTGAGCCCGATATGCTTACCACTGTATAAGATTACAACTTCTTATCGCTATACAATCCATGCTGGTAAGCCATACTACCCCATAGTGCCCACCCCAAAGCCGTTTCTTTCATCTCATCGGGTTGAGTTTTAGGATGAAGCTTTTCAGCATCCACATCGTAAACAAAGCCTGCTGCTGGCTTTTCAGGGCGCAAAATCACCACATCGTCACCACGAAGATAAGCCATGTTTTTGTTGTACTGCATTAATGCACGTCCAGGCCAATCATCAGGAGTCTTAGTCAAATCACGCCCTAACATCGGATAGTTGTCACTTACGCCCATCAAAGATAGCAGAGTCGGTCCCAAGTCTATCTGACTCGTGACACGGGTATCCAGCTTAGGCTCTATGCCCTCACCCAAAATAAGACCCGGTATACGGAATCTAGAAATAGGCACCAATTCTGCACCACCAACTCGGCTATCATGGTCTGCCACAACAACAAAAATAGTGTCTTTCCAGTAATCTGATTGTTTGGCTTTTTTGAAAAACTCTCCCACTGCATAATCGGCATATTTGACCGCATTATTCACTGTTTGCTTTGGTTGCTCATACAGTTCAATTCTGCCATCTGGAAACTCAAATGGATCGTGGTTACTCGAGCTAAAGACTAAACTGAAGAAGGGTTGTCCCTCTTTATGCAGTCGTTCAAATTCATCGTTAGCGCGATACATTAAGTCTTCATCAGATGCGCCCCAAGAACCAACAAAATTGGGATTGCTGTAGTCCGATTCATCAACAATATCACTAAAGCCATTACCTAAGAAAAAGCTGCGCATATTGTCGAAATGACTTTCACCGCCATAAATAAACTGATTGCGGTAACCATGCTCCTTTAACAATGAAGCTAAGGTAAAGAAACCAGTTTGGCTACGGCCTAGCTTGACCACTGAACGAGCTGGAGTAGGAGTAAAGCCTGTCACTACCGCCTCAATACCACGAACAGAACGAGTTCCGGTGGCATACATGCGTTCAAACGCCCACGCTTCTTTCGATAGCTCATCAATGTTAGGTGTTAATGGTAACCCGCCTAAATTACCGACAAATCGAGCACCAAGGCTTTCTTGCAGAATAATGACCAAGTTTTTCGGCTTACCTTGATAGCTTGCCGTGTTGCTGGAGATACTCGGGTAATCATTAGACAAGAAATCAGAGAGTGGTCTACCGCTTTCACGTCGAATAATATTAACCACTTCATCTTTAGGCAGTTTGCCGTATATCTTGGCAGCATCGGCTTCATTGCCCATTTGCTTTATAGCAAACACCAAAGAGTAAGCGGAGTTAGTCACTAATGAGTTGACTAGAGGGTCACTCGAAAAAGCAACAAGTGAAGGGTTAAGTGGACGATGCCCCAGACTTGAACGCGCACCTAAAAGCGCAATGACTATCACTAACACGCCCAATACTGGACGCCAATACCAACGAGGATATGTTTGCTTTTGGTTTATTAGGTAACCACTCAGTTTCCAACCACCAAAGATCACAGCACCACTAATGAGCGCAGATAAGATCAATTCAAACTTTCTACCCGCCCAAAGCATTGAAAACACTTCTTTAGGGTAAATCAAGTATTCGACATATAACCTATTAGGTCTAACACCATATTCAGCAATAAATGAAGGTGTTGATATTTCAAGGAAGACTAAAGTGAGTAAGCCAAGCGTCAGCCAAACACGTAATATTTTGTTCCAAAGCTGACCAACCAAATGCTCGCCAGAAAAAATAGCTGTACCGAGAGCCGCGGCGCCCCAAAGCCAACACATAGTCGCAAAATCGACGCGTAAGCCTTGAATTAATAGATGTGACCAACCTGAGGCAACATCAACGCGATCAAATTGCCAAATTGCTAGCCCTAATCGACTGAGCATAATGATCACTAATGAAATAGCGGCAAAGATTATAATTGGGCGAAACGGCCCTAAAGTGTGTGAACGAGTCAAAATGGTAATCCTAATTTATTTTGTTAACGCTTTCTATGAAGCGTTTTCCAATTAGTTCAGACCTCCATGTCGCCAATAAGTTTCAAAATTAAAGCGGGATATAACATATCCTTTACTAGGTTATATTCAAGCTATTTAAACGTTATCGCTCAGTTACAGTCATTTTAACTAACATAGCGCACATTTTTGACCTCATTAACCTATACCTATCGCTATAAAGATCTACTCACTCAGCAAAATTTTAGCGGTTTTGGGGTAAGTGAATGAGCGAAGAGCATAGTAAAACTAGGAAAGCAGACATAAATTGAGCACAAAAAAGCCCCAACAGATATCACACCTGTTGAGGCTTATAACTGATAATTTATTGGTTACTTTTTCAGTTTGGCAAACGCATCAGCAAAAGCATTTCCCATCGCTGCATTTGCAGGCTGCTTTGGCTTAGCTTTACTGTGTGACTGAGATTGCGGTTTCGTTCCTTTATGCTTGGCTGTATTATTTGAAGGACGCGGCGCTGTTTTCGGTGCCTCACCGGCTTTATCCGTCAAGCGCATGCTCAGGCCAATACGACGCCTTTCAGCATCCACTTCCATCACTTTTACTTTGACTATGTCACCGGCTTTAACCACTTTGTGTGGATCATCGATAAACTTGTCTGTCATCGAGGAGATATGCACTAATCCATCTTGATGTACGCCCACATCAACAAAGGCGCCAAAATTAGTCACATTGGTGACCACACCTTCTAAGATCATGTCAGGCTTAAGATCACCTATCTGCTCAACCCCCTCTTTAAAGGTCGCCGTCTTAAATTCACCACGTGGATCACGTCCTGGCTTATCAAGCTCCGCCAAAATGTCGGTTACAGTTGGCAGACCAAAATCACTGGTGATAAAGTCTTTAGCATCGATGCTGGTTAACAGCTCGCTATTACCGACTAAGCTGGCAACTGATTGTTGCTTTGCGCTAGCAATAGCCTCAACCAGTGAATAGGCCTCAGGATGAACAGATGATGCATCTAATGGGTTTTCCGCATCGCTGATCCGCAAGAATCCAGCTGCTTGCTCATAGGCTTTTGGCCCTAAACGCGCAACTTTAAGTAATGACTTACGGTTGGCAAATCGTCCCTGTTCATCACGGTGAGTCACAATATTTCGTGCCAAGGTTTTATTAAGCCCAGCCACTTGCGCCAGCAGTGCAGCCGATGCCATATTCACATCAACACCCACACCATTCACACAATCTTCAACCACTGCCTCAAGCGAGGTAGAAAGCATGCTTTGGCTAACATCATGTTGATATTGGCCCACACCAATCGCTTTAGGTTCAATTTTTACTAACTCGGCCAACGGATCTTGTAAACGGCGTGCAATCGATACCGCACCGCGAATAGACACATCAATATCTGGGAACTCTTCAGAGGCAAGTTCAGAAGCGGAATACACAGATGCGCCCGCCTCACTGACCATCACTTTGGTCAAGCTAGGCAGCTCCGCTTTTACCATAGTGATCAATTCCGCGGCTAACTTGTCTGTTTCACGCGACGCAGTGCCATTACCAACCGCAATAAGTTCAACTTTGTGCATTTTAGCCAAATTAGCCAAGGTTCTAACTGACTTATCCCATTGCTTTTGCGGCGCATGAGGGAAAATGGTGGTATGCGCTACTAGCTTGCCCGTGTTGTTAACAATCGCCACTTTAACGCCGCTTCGCAGCCCTGGGTCTAACCCCAATGTTGCTTTAGCACCCGCAGGTGCAGCCATCAATAGATCGCCCAAGTTACGTGCAAATACATTAATCGCTTCGCCTTCTGCGCTCTCGCGCATACGGCCAAAGAACTCAGTTTCCATCTGCAGTGCGATTTTGACTCGCCAAGTGGCGCTCACTACCGTCTTTAACCATTGATCAACGGCACTGTTGTTCAGTTCCAGCTTGAAGTGCTCAGCAATAATCACCTCACAGTAGCTAGCTTGCTTCGCTTCTTTGGCAGGATCAGCATTGATACTTAAGCTCAACATACCTTCATTACGGCCGCGCAGCATAGCGAGGGCCCGATGCGATGGCACCTTAGTTAGCTTTTCTGAATGCTCAAAGTAATCTCTAAATTTGGCACCCTCTTTCTCTTTACCTTTAGCCATGCGGCTTTCAAGCACTGCATTTTGCTTAACGTGAGTACGGATCTTTTGCAGTAGCTCAGCATCTTCGGCAAAACGCTCCATTAAGATAAAACGTGCACCGTCTAATACTGATTTGCTATCGGTAAAACCTGCTGCAGCATTAATAAACTCCGCCGCTTTTACTTCGCAATCAACGCCGCGATTAGCAAGCAAAAAATCAGCTAATGGTTCTATACCCGCTTCAATAGCGATCAAGCCTTTAGTGCGACGCTTAGGCTTATAAGGCAGGTAGAGATCTTCTAAGCGGGTTTTACTATCAGCGGCATTTATTGCAGCTTTCAGCTCAGGAGTTAACTTACTCTGGGCTTCGATGCTCGATAAAATTACGTTACGACGCTCATTGAGATCACGTAAGTAACCAAGACGACTGTGCAATGTACGCAGCTGCGCATCATCAAGTCCACCCGTTGCTTCTTTACGGTAGCGAGCAATAAACGGTACGGTCGCACCGTCATCCAGTAACGTGATCGTATCGTTAACTTGCTGAAGACGGACGTTTAATTCTTCAGCAATAAGCTGTGCAATGTTTTGCATATATGAGGTAATGCCAAATAGATAATATTGCGCTCAAGATACCACAGCTAAGCAGCAATTTTAATGTCGTCACACCTGCTTTTAGCGCTGAAAAATCGATTTCACTCACTTTCTTGATTGAAAATAGCTCGAAGACAACAGCACACTGTCATTGATTCATGAAAAAAAGTAGTAATAAACACTGTATCTATGGTTAAACTTGACCATTACTCTTGCTGCTTAGTTTCTATTAGTACCCTTGCTTTAACTCCCTTATACTGCTGATAAAACCGACAAAAAAATCAGACTAATGACCGATAACCTGCCCGATTACTTTTCGATTAACGCTTGGAAAATTGATTGCCAGCGAAATCTAGCGTGGCTAGGTGATGAAAAGGTGTTGGTAGAACCTAAAGCAATGATGGTGTTGCAATACCTTGCATCGAGGCCTGGAGAAACGGTCAGCAGACAAGTGTTGTTTGAAGAGTTCTGGCCCAAGCAAGTGGTTACCGAAGATGCTCTCAACAGAGTGATGTCCTCTTTAAGACGATTATTTAAAGATAATGCCAGTAACCCTGAATATATCGCCACCATACGTAAAGTGGGTTACAAATTAGTTGCTGATGTCACGGTGCTTAATGCGCTTACCACTGAGCAGCAAGCTACGCTGCAAAACGAACCAGCGCTAATCCAAGCGACAGTTGCCAACGAGGAGCGCCAAGTTATCGGCGTAATGCGATGGTTCGCCTACCTAGTGATAGCCTCTGTGTTTATCTTTGGCTGGCGCTACCTTCAGCATGATAAGCAACAGCTGGCGCCAGCTAATATTCAGCGTCTCACTCATGACAAGGCGATAAACATCATGCCGGCGCAGTCGCATCAAGGTGATTCATTTGTCTATATCGCAGCAAAGCAAGGCGCGGTCGATCAATTGATGCTGCGTGAGAAAACGCAAACATTCCCAAAACGTCTAGGCAGCACTAGCAGTTACTCCTACCCGGTATTCTCACCTAACGATAAGCGTATAGCCGCAATTGCGCAGCAGCCTAACCAACAGTTTGCCATCGAGATTTTTACTGCCGATAACCGGCAGTCGCAATCCGTTACCCCCCTAGAGGCGATAAGTCATGGTTTAAGCTGGCACCCGACAGCGAATATGCTCGCTTACAGCCAACCGACCAGTCCAAATGGCAACCACTCAATCCAATTATGGGATCAAGATAAACATCAAGCGACAACACTAACCGAGGCAATTCCGGGTGCCCACGACACTAAACCAATCTTCTCCCCATCAGGTGACAGACTAGTATTTCAACGGCAAATTGCCTTCAAGGAACATGCTATCTTCAGCTCAGACTTAGCAGGCAACAGTCACAAGGTGTCTCATTATTTTAGCGACATCTTAGGTGTCAGCTGGCTTAACGACGAGCAGCTATTAGTCTCACTCAACAAAGGGCTATTTACTCTTTCACTCAGTGGTGAAATAGCCCCTTGGAGCTCCACTGAAGTGGTTGGCGCACAAGATATTGACCACCACCCGCAGCAAGCGAGCAGTCTTTTTTCAAAACGTACTCGTCGTCATCAAAACCTAATTTACGATTTTACCAGCCAACCAAGTCGCTTTGCGTTAACGCGATCAGATGCCGATGATTACGCCGCCAATATTAGCCCTGATACCAAGCATTTTGCCTTTGTATCAGATCGCTCAGGGCAAAAGAGCCTCTGGTTTAGAAGTAGCGATCAACTGACTCGTATTGAGGGCAGTGAATTCAGTGAGATTTTCGATATTAGTTGGTCAGCCGACAGTAGCCACTTTAGCGCAGTAGTCAAAGATCAGGGCCGTTATGGGCTATTGATTTACGCTGTTGCTAGCGCAAAACACCAGCTCCATTGGCAATCGACCCGTGCTATTAATGGTATTGGTTGGAAAACTGCACAGACGCTGCTTTATTCTGAACTCAACAGAGATAATAAACAGATTAAATGGCAACTAAAAAGCCTCGATATAGCTAGTAGCGATATTATTAACATGGCTAAGTTTGATGTTTTTCAAGCGCGGCTAACCCCAAACAAGGATAAGCTACTTTTTATCGATGCTAATACGAGAGATTTATGGTCTTGGGACTGGCATTCCACGCCGCAAAAGCTAAATTCAGCGAGCAGATTAGATAGAAACTGGGACGTTAATCAGCAACAAATTCTTTGGATTGAGCAAATTTCAGGAAAAACACAGCTAATGCGCTCAAACTTAGACTCTGCAATGATAACTGCAGAGCATGCTGAAGCACTGTCGCCGCTATATCGCCCTCAAGCCACACTCCACGGCCTTGCAGCCACTGAGGTAAAACAGCTACAAGCGGATATATGGCAGATCAACCAACTCTAGTTTAAGCGCTAATAAAATAGCCCGAGATCAAAGCTAATATCGGTACTAGTAGCTGATAGCTGATGCACAGCAACGGCTATCACATTTTTGCCCGGTTTCACTAGCCTTGCATCGAGTGGCACAGACAACCAAACATGTTCAATAAATGTGCCTGTAGCTTGGGCACTGACATGGTATTGCGCTGGCAAGTTGGCCCGATAGGCCTCTTGACCATTGATAAAGATAATTGCGCCATCGTCCACCAGCAAGTTCAATGTTAGTGGCTCGCTAGGCAGGCTATCAACTATAAAGTAGTGCCGAAAAAACTGTGCTATCGGTTTCGCGGTCGCCTGCTCACCGAATGAAGTTTCAGTCACCTCATCGCCTTCGCCGTAGCCAAACTGTGCTTTGCCAACCGACCAGTTACTATCGTCAAAATCGACTGTATGCCATTGAGAATTTGGAGCTTTTGAACCATCGTAATAGCGCCACTCGCTACCAATATTAACCAGTGGTGATGCCTCTGCCGCCATCGATTGCCAAGTACCGAACAGCATTAAAAATAGCACGACTCTTAACATCATTACCTCTCCCTTAAAGACTGAAAACAACAGTACTTATGCCATCCAACTAACAGCACAGTCCGCAAGCAACACTATCGAGTCACAGTTTTACCACAGTTGACCGCTGACCATTGCTGATTTTAGCTGATAGAAACTGATGACCAAACAACTAACCCATTAAAATACAACAGCTTATCAAAAGCATGGAGATGTTAACACATTGTATCAAAGTAGCCACGAGATTAATCTCTAATGCCATTCTACAAAACAGTAGAAGGTTAGTGCGACGCAACGCTTCGCTTTAGGTCAACACATCTATCGCAGATAGCGTAACGACAACACAATATAAAAATAAGAGAATTAATATGAAAAATTTTACTCGTAAGACATTATTGTCAGGGAGTTTACTTGCCGCTTTGCTGCCAAATATCGGCCATACGGCTGAGCATTGTGATGGCCCAACAGTTGCTAGACAAGGTGAGGTCGAAATCAATAAACCCCTTTGCATGACCGATAACACCTTATACCTGCATTTCAACGTCCCCTATGAAAATAGTGATGTCACCATCACCGTTTCAGGTGGAACCTTTTCAGGCACTGCCGATGCCGAGCTTTACCTTTACTCTGGAAGCAACTGGAGTAGCGAAGCGCTTGAACTGCAAGCGGATACACCAAACTCAAATGAAGAGAGCTTAAGTTTCACCTCAAGAGCAGGAAAGCGCTATTTCAAAATTCGCGGCAATATAGAACAAGCTAGCCTAGAAGTTGCTGTGACCGGCGGGGACATTCCACCACCGCCACCCCCTTTAGGTGATTACCTGGTATACGATACCGACGTTGCCACCTCGTTACCCGCAGCAAACATCAGCAGTAAAGCTGGTTTTGACCAATCAGTAACAACTTTACTATCGCTTTCTTTTAGCGATTACGATGAAGTCGCCGAAACCGATGCGGAGATTATTTACCATGTCAGTGAAGCACTGCACTACCTTGCACAAACCGATGATATTAACGACCCTCAGCTGTTAAGTCTGCTTAACTTTGTGCTGGTATACGCCAATGATGGTGAAGCATTAACCGCCGCGCAGGCACAATCACTTAATATCTCAATGCAAGCCGTAGCAAAAATGACTGGTTTCTTATCTGCAGCGGCCCCCGCTGGCGATCTGCAAGAAACCTACACCGGCGCAATTGCTAACTTTAACACGGGTGAAGGGGCAAACTACTTTGCCGAGCAACTGCCACACATCATGGCCTTGGTGCAGTTCCAATCTTTATTGAGCAATCCATTCGCTAACGATAACTACGTCGATGCAAGCATTTACACGATACGGGCACTCGGCGCGGCGGCTTATTATGGCAACAATAAAGTCACCACAGCTTTAAATAATAGAATGACCGAAGTGCTATCAGTCATGCGCTCTTTCGCCTACCTTGGAGAGACCGCTTATGACGCACGCTTTAGCGACACCGATGACATCTTATGGCTGGTTCCAACCACACTGAAATCACTCTCGCGGATCTATGACGTCGGTAACGATGAAGCTAAAGCACGTATCGACAGCATGATCATCGAGATCCACGATAAGCTTGCGACTATCACCGACAGCGAGTCGATGGGGATTATTGTTAATTACGACTTCCTCGAACCGCTCGAACGTCGCTGCGATACTAACGACCCACTCGGCAACTACTGCGTCACCGCAGAAGAGGTACTGTCAGTGGTACATCAATGTAGTGCCAACTACACGCTGCATATGCAGGCATCCGCCACCACAGAGCAACTCAACCGCGCTTGCTCTGAGATCAGCGAACACGAAATCCACTTCCATCAGTTTTTTGGCACTCAAGGTACACCGCTACCAAATGATGATAACCAAAGCCTAGATATATACGCATTCTCAAGCCCCGATGATTATAAAAAATATGCTGGTGCGTTTTTTGGGATCAGCACCTCAAACGGTGGGATCTATCTAGAGGGCGATCCCGCTAAGCCAGATGATAACTCCATCTTCATCGCTATGGTGTGCGATGACGATTGGGTCGGTAACTCTTGTGACTACTCCGGCCAAATCTACAATTTAAAACATGAGTTTACCCATTACCTAGACGGCCGTTACAACCGTTTTGACGAGTACAAGTACTACAAGTATGACATCGCTTGGGTAGAAGGCATGGCGGAGTATCTTTCTCAAGGCAACAACTACCCGCGCACCTTGCGTAATGTAAAAGATAAAACCGTACCGCCGCTATACAACATCATGTTGATGCGCGACAGTTATGACGACCTGTATCAATGGGCTTATTTTGCGATGCACTACCTTGCCAATGAGCACAAAGTTGAAGTTAATTTGCTAGCAGCAGCCCTGCGTGCAGGTGATACTGACGCCTATGAAGCGACCATCAAAGCCGTCGTTACGCGCACAGAAGCGGGCTTCATCGATTATGTATTAGCTCACTCTGAAGCCGTCGCTCCCAATGATGAAATAACCCCCGCCGACAACCAAATAGGCTCGTGCGATTTGCAGCAGCAATACGTATCAGAAGATGATGCCGCCTTAGCAGAAGTGACCGTAACCAACACGACTGACGTTCCCGTTTCTCTATTGTGGATTAAAAACACCACAGGCGAGTACGTCGGTAGTAAGAGTTACAGTACATTATTACAAGGAGGCAGCTTCACCTCTGCAGGCTGGCGCGCGAATGACCGCATGATGCTGTCAGACGCAAACTATAACTGCCTTGGGGTTGCGGTTATGACCCAATCGAGCAATGACTTCACCATAGAGCCTAGCTTGGTCGAAGACGTGGTTGCCGAAACCATTCCACAGCAAGATCAATTCGGTAGCTGTGACCTGGTCAACCGTCATATCAAAGACAAGGATGCCACAGGGGCGTTCAGCGTAACCAACACCACTGACTACCCTGTATCGATCGTACGTATCGACGACATTACAGGCAAGCCGCTATACAGCAGTAATTATGGCGTACTTAATCAAGGCGAAAGTTACTCATCGCCAAGCTGGTATGGCAATCGTCGCTTTATGGTGGCCGATGCACGCTTAAATTGTATCGCCGTTGGGGTGTTAAACAACGAAAACGCTGATTACACCATTGACGAAACCACCATAGCTGAAGCCGCTGAGCTAGAGGATTTACCAGAGCCGAATACTATCGGTAGCTGTGATCTGATAGAAAAGCACTACATTGATGAGGTGGGTTACCCGCTATCCATTGTCAATGACAGTGACACTCCGGTGCGTATTTACCGAGTATTGAACGAAACAGGTGAGGTCAACTTCGACAAAATCTACGCCACGCTGCAACCCGGTGAAGAGTATGCCAAAGAAGCCAAATATGCCTGGTACGGTAAACGCCGCGCAGTAATCGCAACTGAAACTAAACAGTGTCTAGGAGTGGCGGTTTTCTCGCAGCCCGACAGCGTCAATAGCTTCAGCGTGACTCAAGATCTTATAGATGCAGCTCCACAACCAGCCGACAGTGATGGCGATGGAGTGATTGACAGCGAAGATGCCTTCCCTCACGACCCTAGCGAATCGTTAGATAGCGACGCAGACGGTGTAGGCGATAATCGTGACGCTTTCCCCAATGATGCAACTGAAACAACCGACACCGATAACGACGGCACCGGTGACAACAGTGACGCATTCCCAAGCGACCCGAATGAAACCAAAGATAGCGACAATGACGGTATTGGCGATAACGCAGACACGACACCAAACGGCGTCGAGTACTGCATGCAAAGTGCCGACAAACAGAGCTATGAATGGATCACAGGGGTCGCCATCGCCAATATCAACCATAGCTCAGCTAAAGATCTCGGCGGCTATAGCGACTTCACTCAACAAGTCATCAACCTAGATGCAGGCAGTAACCAAGCTATTACCCTGACGACCAATAATGACTCGGACAGCGAATACTGGTACGTCTGGATTGACTTCAACCAAGATGGTGATTTCGATGATAGTAACGAGCTAGTCGTGTCAGATCGCACCTCTGCCAGCACACTTGATAGCAGCATCGACGTGCCTGCAACCGCTAGCGGTAAAACCCGTATGCGTGTCGCACTCAGCTACCGCAGCATCGATGGTGCCTGCGATACTATCAGTTATGGCGAAGTAGAAGACTACAGTGTGCAATTCAGTAGCGACGATGACGCTAGCGAACCGACAGAGCCAACGCCAAGCACAGTACCCGACGCCTGCGCCACCCAATCGCCACGCGATAGTGGACGCTTAAATGGCGGCGAAGCACTGTGTTTAGCTGACGATAATTCGATTAACTTTAGTATTCCTGAGGTAGACGAGCATACTAGTATTGCCATCACAACCGCGCACGGTAATGGTGACATTTCACTTAACTACAACCATGGTTCTTGGCCAAATAGTGCCAATAGTGATGGTAGCTCAGCGAACCCGAACAGCAGCCAAGAGTGTATCTACATTCCCGCAGGTAATGACTACTGGGGTTACTTGGAGATCAGCGGCTCAACTGGTGGCAGCACCGTTATTTTAGAGTTTGATACCGAGGGGTGTCGCTAGCAAAACAGTTTAAATTTTAGTAAAAAGCCCGAATATCGATATTCGGGCTTTCATAAAACCGCAATAACTAGATGATAACTAGTTCAAGCTAAGATGGCTCAAACCCTTGATAGGAGATGCGGTTGATATACCAAACTTGCTCACCCGCCGGAGTATGAATGACTGCTTCGTCATCAACCTCTTTTTTCAAAAGCCCCCGCGCCATGGGAGAGTCAATGGAGATGTAATCATTGCGACCAAAAATCTCATCGTAACCGACAATTTTAAAGCTGCGCTTTTCACCATTATCATTCTCGATTTCAACCCAAGCACCAAAAAATACCTTGCCCTCTTGCGCGGGTGAGTAATCAACAACCTGTACATTTTCGATAGTTTTACGTAAATAGCGTACTCTACGGTCTATTTCACGTAGTTTCTTCTTATTGAACGTGTAGTCAGCGTTTTCGCTTCGATCTCCTAAACTAGCAGCCCAACTGACAATCTTGGTAATTTCAGGTCGATGCTCACGCCAAAGGTAATTCAGCTCTTTTTGTAATTTGTCGAAACCTTCACGGGTGACGATATTAGTTCTCATACGGACTACTTTTTAGAAGATAATGATAATCTGTGGCCAAAAATCATAGCATATTTTAGTGCTATCACTGTATTTTCGCGCTAGGGGGAAATATGCTTTTTAACTAACAGTGCGGCAAATAACACTTTGTTCAATTTAGTTACAATTTACAAACAGCGTTAGAATGATGATTATTGCACTACTTTTCAATAACCTAATCATAAAACAAATACTTATTTATGGCCTTAAAGCTAGCTTTTACTCATTAGCGGCTAGTCATCAACATGTTAAAGCGGCTATATTAAGCTAATTCATATTCAATATCAGCCAGTTGCCTAATACCTACTTGGCCTCCTAGCAAAAAAGGATCCTACGCATGGGACAAGAAACCTCAAAAATTCTCGTGGTCGACGATGATATGAGGCTACGCGCCTTATTGGAGCGTTACTTGATGGAGCAAGGTTATCAAGTCCGCAGCGCAGCTAATGCCGAACAGATGGATCGCTTATTGGAGCGTGAAAACTTCCATCTATTAGTATTGGATTTAATGTTACCTGGTGAGGATGGTCTTTCAATATGCCGCCGACTACGCCAAGTAGGTAACCCGATCCCAATTGTTATGCTGACGGCTAAAGGTGATGAAGTCGATAGAATTATCGGTCTTGAACTCGGTGCCGATGATTACCTGCCAAAACCGTTTAATCCGCGAGAGCTACTGGCGCGAATTAAAGCGGTAATGCGCCGCCAAACACCTGAAGTGCCAGGTGCCCCAACACAGCAGGAAGAGGAGATCACCTTCGGTGAATTCTCTCTCAATCTAGCCACTCGCGAAATGCATCATGGCGAAGAAGCTATTGCGCTCACAAGCGGCGAATTTGCAGTATTAAAAGTACTTGTTAGCCACCCTCGCGAACCTTTATCACGTGATAAGTTAATGAACCTTGCCCGTGGTCGTGACTACTCCGCATTAGAACGTTCTATCGATGTGCAAGTTTCACGTCTGCGCCGCTTGATTGAAGTCGATGCTGCTAATCCGCGTTATATTCAAACTGTTTGGGGTCTAGGCTATGTGTTTGTGCCTGATGGCGCTTCACGAAAGTAATATATGAAAAAGAGATGGTGGCACCGCGTAACACCCCGCAGCTCTTTCAGTCAAACAGTGATGTTAATTGGCTGTCTGCTGCTGACCAATCAGCTGGTGTCTTATCTCTCGGTAGCGGTTTATTTTATTAAGCCCAGCTACCAGCAAATTAACCAACTTATTGCTCGCCAAGTTAAACTTCTTTTTGTTGACGGCGTGGATGTTGGCCGTGAACACCTGACCATGGTGGATGCGCTTAACGCGAAAGTACGCGATGATGCGATGCAGTTTTATAATCAAAAAGATGCACGCCAAGCAGGTATTGAGCGGGCAACTTATTATGGCTTCCTGTCGTCACAGATGTCTGAATATTTGGGCGGTGAAGCTGAAGTGCGAATTGCACAAGGCGAAGAGTTTGAAATTTGGATCCGCCCACCGCAAGCCCCCTCAATATGGATTAAAGTGCCACTTGCTGGATTAAACGAGAAAAACCTCTCGCCATTGACCCTCTATTTAATGGTAATTGGTGCACTTAGTGTTGCTGGCGGTTGGTGGTTTGCGCGTCAGCAAAATAGACCTCTAAGGCGTTTACAAAAAGCGGCCACAGCGGTGTCTCGCGGTGACTACCCAGATCCCCTGCCCTTGAGTGGCTCGACTGAAATTGTCGAAGTGACCAACACCTTTAATCAGATGTCTCACGGCATGAAACAGTTAGAGCAAGACAGAGCCTTGCTAATGGCGGGGATCTCCCACGACTTAAGAACCCCTTTGACTCGAATTCGATTAGCATCAGAGATGATGGTCGAAGAAGATCAATACCTTAAAGATGGCATCGTGCATGACATTGAAGATATGGACGCCATTATTAATCAGTTCATCTCTTATATCCGCCAAGATCAAGAGGGAACCCGAGAACCAGAGCAGATCAATGAGCTGATCAATGATGTGATCCAAGCAGAGTCCAACCGTGAAGGCATTATTGAGTCCGATCTCAGTGATTGCCCAGCAGTTCCCATGCAGGGAATCGCCATTAAACGGATCTTGAGTAATTTAGTTGAAAACGCCTACCGCTATGGTAATGGTTGGGTAAAAATAAGCTCGCAATATAATGGAAAAGTGCTTGGCTTTAGTGTTGAAGATAACGGTCCAGGTATTGATGAAAAGCAGATCCCAAAACTGTTTGAGCCCTTTACTCAAGGCGACACGGCCCGTGGCAGTGTTGGCTCTGGTTTAGGCTTAGCGATTATTAAGCGAATTGTTGATCGCCACCAAGGCAAAGTCATTCTCACTAATCGTAGTGAAGGCGGACTACACGCCCAGGTTTGGTTGCCGCTTGAGTAGCTCTATTGGTTTTCATTTGAGTTTTATTCAAATTCATTTTTTAAAACAATGTTTTTATAATTGACTGTTTCTCTGTAATTTTTTTGTAATCTAAGTGACATATTCTAACGCCATCTTTTTAGATGTCGGTCAACGGAATGAAAATCTCAACCCTGTCACTCTCTGCATCTGCAGTATTATTATTCATTGCAGCATTACTCGCAGGGGTGGTGTTTTGGAGTAGTGAAGAGCGGCAATTTATTGAACAACAAACATCAGGATTACAACAGATCCAAAAAACGTTTCTGGTAGAGATAAGGCGAGAACTTGATAGCTACCTGTCCAGTGGTGATGCCAGTAAACTTGAACAAGCAAAGCTCAATCTAGCCGACATTCAAGCCGATATAACTCAACAAAAAAGTGTCGAAGTCCTTCCCTTGCAAGCTGCGATTAGCAGTTTTGTGCTAGCACTTGATAATGACTACCGCGCAGCGGGCAAGCTCGCGGGTAACCCACGACAACTGCTCGCCCATGCAGAATCAGAGATGCTCGATTATAATCGACGCCTTGCCGATTACGCTTTTCAAGGCTTGCAGCAACAACCAGATCTTGCCAATAAATATCTAGCACTAACTCGAGAGCTTCCTCCGTTAGTTTATGGCTTATCTCAAGTCACAGATGGTTACTTAATCGGTAAAGAACAACGTCTAAAATCAATGTTAAACAGCCTAATTACAGAGCTCAATGTTTGGCATGATACGCTCGACTCCCTGCCGCTTATTGGCATCTATGAAACTATAGAGGTGGATGAATTTGCGCTCGGCGATGATGAGGGAGAAGAGATAGAGATCGGCGAAAATGCTCGTAGTGAACTACTGAGCCTAAGTAACCGCTATAACAAAGAGGTCAATAACACTCACTCGCTGCTCATTGATAACCAGCGCACTCAACAAGCAATGACCCAAGACATCGCTAATATAGAGCAGCTTTTACTCGCATTAGGCCTAGAACAACAGCAACATAATCGGCAGTTAAAACAAGAGCTCAGCATGGCAATATATATCATGGTGTCGGTACTGATTGTGTTTGCAATTGGCTATTTAGTGCTGCAACAACGACGAGTGATAAAACCACTGAAGCACCTTAACCGTGCTTTTCACAAATTGAGTGAGTCAAACAGTCGCGAGCGACTAGCGATACAGCGTCGCTGTGAAACAGGGCAGATTGCAGGCCACTTTAATCAACTTCTATATCGATTTGAAAAAGAGGATGAGAGCCAAAGAGAGCAAATAACTCAGGTATCTCAATCTCTAAGCTTACTGGTTGAACGAATTTCGCATATTTCAGCCAGTACAGGACAAACTCAAAAGATTGTGCTCACAGCCCAAGACCAAACCGAACATATCCGTGGACTCGCGCAAGATGTGAGTCAAACATCTGAACAAGTGGAACGCAGTGCACAACAGACAATGCAGCAGATGCTGCTTAGCCAGCAAGAAGCACAGGCGGTGCTGGATGCGACAGAAGAATCCCAAAATGCGGTATCTCATTGTCATCAGTCGCTTTCAAGCTTAACGACCTCTGTCTCTGATGTATCACGGATCATTGATGTCATTAGTAACATTGCCGAACAAACCAACCTATTAGCACTTAATGCTGCCATTGAAGCCGCAAGGGCGGGAGAACAAGGCCGTGGCTTTGCAGTGGTTGCAGATGAAGTTCGAAACCTTTCACAACGAACGCAAATATCGCTAAAAGAGATCATGCAGATCCTCAATCAACTCACTCAAGCCAACACCGATCTAGATACCCGAGTGCAAGGGATTGAAGAGACAACATTACTGCAAAAACAGCGTGCTCAAAGCCTTTGGCAAGTTGCACAAAGTGTGCAATCGCAAGCAAGTGAAATGGCAAGCACAGCCAAGCAGGGATCAAATAGTACTCTAGAGCAGGTAAGTTACCTCGATGATTTTATTACAGCGATGAATAGTCTTAAAAACCACGCCCAAGCCGCGTCACAACAAAGTGAAGAGATAGCAAAGGAAGTTGAACTCAGCGTTGAAAATATAGAGGTCAGTCTAGGAATTAGGGCAAGCATTTAATAAAAGGTACATTTCTTGGTAACCTTTCTATAAAAACCCAGCTAAAATGAACTTACTTTCAATAGCATATTGCTGGATTTAACTATTATAGGGACATCATGAGAAACCTCCTTTTAAGCGCAGTTATTGCGACAAGTATTTTATCGGGTCAGGTAAATGCTGAAACCACTGACTCTCCTTTTGCCGTATCAGTCATATCTGCTATGGAAGCCTACGAGGACTCTCCAGACAGTTCACTGTCTAAAGGTGTCGGTTTGTCCTTGATATGGGATGACTTACGCTACGACAAAACCTATAAACTAGACAAAAACTACTTTAGAGTGCGCGGTACGTATTACTACGAAAAAGATTCAGAAAAATACGATGAAGATAGATATCGTAACTCGATGGATTTAAAGTTTCACTACCAACGTCCATTCATGAACATCAATGATAATATTGACCATACTTTGAGCTTTGTTGGCCGTCTTGAAGGTCACTACAACAGCCAACAACTGGAAGAGTTTGAGGTTTTAGCGGTTGCGGGAATAGGGATGAACAACCGTTATGGCACTGAAAATTTCTATGATTTAGGTCTTACTCTAGGTCTAGCTTATAGCGAAGAGGAAAAAGATGATGATTGGCCACGTGACTCTCAAGGTATTACTGAAGATGAGTTAAACCGTAAAGGTTATGGTTATTACTTTTCTTGGAGTAACCGCTACACCTTCAGCCACAGTGGCGTGCAGCTATCATTAGAATACAGTCGTTACGACGGACTTTGGGGCTATGATGGCAACAAATCATATACCTTCAACCGGTTAAATATGGGGGTGATAGTGCCTTTGTCGAATAACAATAATCTGCTGCATTTTATGACTCAATATATCGATAGAGAATCTGAGCAGGATCTGATTGGCTTTGATGATGTACTTTACCGAGTGGCCGTTGAGTATGTGCATTACTTTTAAAGTATATAAGTAAGTTACCACCCCATAAAAAAGGAGCCTAAAAGCTCCTTTTTTATGGCATTACAGAGGGTTTGCTATAGCGTTGCAAAAACCGCCTCGGCAGTACTCACTTCAAATGACTTTGGCGCCTCAACATTAAGTGTTGTAACCACACCATTATCAACTACCATGGCATAGCGCTGTGAGCGTATCCCACCAAAACCAGCCGTATCCATCTCGAGCCCAAGCGCCTTGGTAAAGCTTGCATCACCGTCGGCTAACATCATAAGCTCTGAAGCATTTTGCGCTGCGCCCCAAGCTTTCATAACAAACGCATCATTAACAGATACGCAGGCAATAATATCAACACCTTTCGCTTTAAACTCATCAGCCATCACCACAAAACCGGGTAAATGTGCTTCTGAGCAAGTGGGGGTAAAAGCACCCGGCACGGCAAAAAGTACTACTTTTTTATTGGCAAATAGCTCTGCTACGTTATGGTTTAACATACCTTCAGCTGTTAGTTCTGACAGAGTCCCCCCTGGTAAAGCTTGTCCTTGTTCAATCATCATCCGCTCCTTTCAATGTAATGTGGTAACTGTGGCTACATGCTAGTGCAGTTTATCGAAAACAAATACAGATAGAAAATAAGGTTATCTAATCACAGTACTGATAGTGACAAAAAAGCTCATCGTTTATGATGAGCTTTTAACGCGTCTATTCAACTTAGTTAATTGCCGACCCCACCACTATTAACAGGACCGCTATCAGCAGTCACTGCAGGCCACTGTTTGAAAGTTGCTAAATGCTGCGCAACAGCTTCTTGCGCTGGCCCAAAGGCCCACATTTTTTGCCCCATCCACTTAAGGTACATACCTGACTCTTCTGCTGCTCGTTCATAAGGATCTTGACGTAAATTAAACAGTAGTGGCGCATTTAGTTCCTCTTTGGCTCCACTCCAGCCATTATTTTGCACCACAAAATGTGCTTTCCAATTACCGACCCGCACCGCCTGCAGTTTCGTACGCTCATAATAGAAGATCTCTTTACGACTCGACGGCTTATCTTTAGTCAACATGTCTAATTGGTTATAACCGTCTAAATGAGCTTTGAAGCCTTTATATCCCTTAAGCATTTTTTGTTTAAGATCTTGCGGACCACCAGCAGCAGCCACTAAGGTTGGCAACAGATCCATACCATCGAACATGCCATTATTCACCTTTCCAGCTGGGATTTTGTTCGGCCATTGGATCAAAAATGGTGCTCGAACACCACCTTCCCAAGTAGTGCCTTTCTCACCATGAAATGGCGTCATACCACCATCGGGCCAGGTCATGATTTCAGGGCCATTATCGGCAGTGAAAATAATAATCGTGTTGTCTGCAATGCCTAACTCTTCAATTTTAGCCAGCATCTCACCGACATGGTCATCGAGATCTTTCATCACCACTTCTTGTAAGCCCCAACCATTGGTACCGAGCATTTTTTCATACTTAGGCGATAAGTGAGTCCATACATGACCTCGCGATGGGCAATACCAAGTAAAGAAAGGTTTATCCGCTTTAACCGCTCTTTCGATAAAGTTAATTGCATGCTTGTTAACTTCATCATCTAAAGTGCGCATTCTCTCAATGGGTAGCGGACCATCATCTTTAATTGTCTGTCCCCCTTTTCCATCTGATTTAGCATAAATGACATTTCTTGGAGCAAATTTTTGAAATGCTTTGTCTTTTGGCCAATCAGGATCTTCAGTGTATTCCATTGCATTGAGGTGATATAGCCAACCCCAATACTCATCAAAACCGTGTTGAGTCGGTAAAAACTCATCCCTATCACCTAAGTGATTTTTACCAAACTGACCAGTCATATAACCCATTGTTTTTAAAACTTCTGGCAGTGTCGGTGTATCTTTATTTAGCCCTACTGGGCCACCAGGTAGACCTACCGTGTGCATACCCGTTCTGACAGGAAACTGCCCCGTCATAAAGGCTGAACGCCCAGCGGTACAAGATGGTTGCGCATAGTAATCTGTTAGCAGCATACCTTTTTCGGCAATGCTATCGATGTTCGGTGTATGACTGCTCATTACCCCATTGTGATAAGCACTAAGATTAGAGATCCCAATATCATCGGTAAAAATGACGAAAATGTTTGGTTTATCTTTGGCTGCACTCGCGCTACATGACAGTGCTGCGAACATTACCAGAATTATTGTTTTGCATACTAATCTCATTGTATTCCCTCACTTTGTGCTTGTTTAAGCATAAAAATACCTGCCACACCAAAGCCAACCTCTAGCAAGAGATAAACAAATAATAACCAGTGAGACATTCCATCAATCATTAAACTGAGTAACCTCCCAGCGCCTAGACCGAACATAAAAACAATTAGGCTGTATAAGGCTGCTTGGCGATACTTTTGCTTATAAGCGCCCAACAGCCAAAATGCAGCATTGGCAAAATAGAGCCCCATAACGGCGCGAAAAATATGCGTGAAGTTAACCCCTTCCGCTTCAATTCCAAACAGGAAGTGCAGCGAAAGCGTCGGAAAGAGTCCATATGACAGTGCAATAGGCGTTAAACCTATTACTGTTAAGATGAGAAATTTACTTGATAACGCCATTCACAGTCCTTGTTGAATATAGCTTCAACAAAGATTAGTCGAGGGTTTAGAGGATTCAAGTTTTTGAGATTAAAAAGGGAGATTTACAATAGCCTATCGACGATTCAATTGCGCATAACTGTAGCAACAAGTAGCAATTGCCAGGCACTTCGCGCCCTTAAGTACCACTAGAGCGTAAACGCTAGACAGCCGCTTGTTTTCACAATGAAAGCTGAGACTGTAGCTGGCGGTAGGATTGATGTTCTATATCGTCATTGGTTAGGCCGAACCTCGATGCTAACTCCAGCAACTGCAGCCGATACTCCTCCAACAAAGTGTCATCGTCGGTCATGATCGCGAACTCAGCAAAATATCCCAAGCCTTGAAGATAATCGACAGTAATATGAAATTTGCCGACAAAGTAGATACTACGGGTCTTCTGCATCGATAATGCAACTTCATAGCCCATCGTTTTAAGCATGCTCTTAGCGCTAACAGCATCGGTAATATTGGTGGCTTCACAGCGATCAGACTCAGGGCCTTTAACAATCCAGAGCTTAATGCCAGATGGCTCCATTTCGCGTATACAGACACTCTTTCCTTGTGCAAGCAGTTCGCCTTTATTATCAAAATAGCAGTCAGATTCAAGGTTATCTTGCAACATGACTTCATGGTCTATTGCGTTCAATATCTTTAAAAAGCTCGCTTTATCATGCAAACGAAACTTAAATTCGACTTCATATCGGCCTTTAAAATGTTCATAACTCATTACTGGTTCTCTCGACTATCTGAGCGCTAATTGAAAACAAGTTGATGATAATTGATTTGAGGACGAGTTATACCTATCAGTATAAAAACTGTGTCCTAGTGCTCTATTGTTTTACCCTCGTTCCACTGCTATGCAAATGTTACGCTTATAAAACTATCAGCAAGGAGGAACCAGCTTTTTAGGGCAACCTTTACTAGAAATCTGTATTAGATTAGATATTGTTAAACTGTATCTAGCTTATATTTCTATATAAAGTAAAAGCCAATACCGAAATGAGAAGGGAAGTAACATGAAAATCATCACAGAGACAGCACGGTTGATTATTCGAGAATTCAATCTAGATGATGCGCAGGCAGTTTATAATTTCAATGCCCCTGAAGAGGTTAACCGCTACACGGGCGACGCTGGAATGTGCGAAAGTATTGAAGATGCGACAAATATCATCAAAAATATTTGGCTTAAAGAGTACGCTAAATACGGCTTTGCGCGCTGGGCTGTCGTGTTAAAAGAGACCGGCACTGTTATTGGTTTTTGTGGCTTTAAAAATGAAACTCGCATTGATGCTATCGATATTGGCTATCGTTTCCATCCAGATCACTGGGGCAAAGGTTTCGCCACTGAGTCAAATCAAGCTTGTATTGATTATGCCAAAGAGCACATGACTATTGATAAGGTTTATGGTGAGGTAATACCAGAAAATACAGGCTCAATTCACGTACTGGAAAAACTAGGCTTTAAGTTTGAAAGGCAATACCAAGAGGATGGTTACACTATAGACAGCTATGCCATTCAGCTAAAACAACCAGTGCATAGTTTGATTAAAAGCGGTAGCTAAACATCAGCCCCTGACCATCTTTTCCAAAACGTGCAGGGGCTAGCTGTAGGTTTGTTATAGTACAACGCTCTGTTACAAAGTAGCTAACGCCATAAGCTATTGCCGCACCAGCTAATACGTCTAACTGCCAATGCTTACTCGCTTCAATGCGCGAAGCACCGACTCCTGTGGCGGCAATATAGGCAGGCAAACCATACTGCCAACCGTAACGGTGATGTAAAAAAGCCGCGCCACTAAATGCACTTGACGTATGCCCGCTTGGAAAGCTATTGCAATCTACACCATTAGGGCGTCTCGCGTGCACCGTCAACTTTAGGCCATGGGTGACAGCTTGAGTGTATGCCCAACCTTTACCCAGCTGATACATACCTTGGGGATCATCCTTTGCCCACGCAATAAATAACGCCGTCAATGGAATAGCAAACTGACCAACATCACCATAAGTTTCAAAGCTCTCACTGTGTGCGCTGGCATTGGCATTGGCATTGGCATTGGCATTGGCATTGGCATTGGCATTGGCAGATGATAATAACAAGATAAAACCAATAAATAGGTGTTTCATGATGCATTCTCTATTTCAAATAACGGCAACTAAATTCGGCTCAATAGCAAACACAGGTTTATTTTCAGCAATAAAAAGGCCTATAAGTGGTGCTTATAGGCCTAACTAAAGTGATATAGAGCTAGAAGCGGTAACCCACAGTAAACATTAATGTGCTGAAATCTTTATCTGGGATTTGACCATTAAATGTCGCCTTTTCAGCACTATTGTTGTCGCTGCGCTTAGCGCTGCCATTCATGTCTCTGTTGCCACTATGAATGGTGTAGTGAAGGTTAAAGTTCAAGCCATTATCCATATAGTAGCCAACACCAACCATCGGCTTAACAACTGTGTTGCTCGATGTAGAAATTGAACCGGACTCCACCAGATTTTGTCCGCCTGGTATCACATCATAAACACCTACGCCGGCGTTCATTTTTAATGTAGAAAACTCAGCACCCGCTTTCAATGCAAGATAACCCGAGCCCAGCGCAAATTGGTAACCGGCATAAACGGTATGCGCTTTATAATCATCGTTGTAATGTGCTTTAGTTTGCTGTGCTGCATTATCGAATGGCATTGGCTGTAACGGTTCAAAATGCTTACTCAGATCGTCTTTATTACTGTCACCAGTGTAGCTATAACCCAAAATAAAATCTTTATACCCAGCTTCTAGGCCTAACGCTGCGCTTGTTCCCATTGCTTTATTCTTAGCGACACCGACCATAGGGTTGATAGTGAATTCACTTGCCATTGCTGTTCCCATGGCAGCGCTCAGGACTAATGCCGATAACGCGGTTCTAACTAAAATTGGATTGTTCATCATTTACTCTCTCTAAATAACAAAGGCTTCTTGCCTGTGTTACCACTTAAATCCATTTTAAGCGGCATTCAATAATGAGGAGGTTCCTCGCTAATTTATCAAGCTTCGAATTGATAACCCTCTAATTGAAAGGGAGCTATCGCAGCAGCTTGTTAAGATGAGGCAATGTTAAACAGACGGGAGTTACCAAGCATCACTAAAAGGCTTAGTCATTTTTAGAGATGAAAAATCATTATATTTACCTATTAATCAACATATTAGATCGCCACTTCAAATAAGGAATTGCAATCTTAAACAGCTTTCATTGCCATACGCTCGGTTGTAAGAGCAGTAACCATGACAGTAAAACTGCAGCATTACCGATAGCAAGCCCCTTGAATGTGCTGAAAGGCCTTCCATGGCGAGAGAATAAATATTGCAGATAAACTTTGCCATAGCATTTTGCACTACACATCACTATCAGCTTAAAAATATGCTAGTGGATTTTGGCTGAATACACTTGCGCCTCTCTTATTAAATTTAGAAATCAATAATGAAAAGCACACTATCGACTAAAGCCAATGCAGAGCTAGGTACATTAATCATCAATACAGCCGAATTAATGCAGTTGTTGTCATTACTGCCGAAGGAATATCTACGCAGCTACCCGCTGTTACAAAAAGAGCTAACTAGCAAACACCCTAATACTCGGCTTTTCAACCAAGCTTTAAAAGATCAGCTGTTTAGTAAAGAGGAGTATCGGGACCGCATTCTAGCTAGGCTCGATAGTTTGGCTTATGACGTCGTGATATCAACGAACATTGATTACCTCATTGAACGTATTTACCTGCTAGTTGGTGACGATATCAATCGCATTGACGAACTGACTATGACCGATATAGGAGTCGATATTTTGCAGCAAGTACTCAATGCACTCAGCCATGGATTCCGCAAGTCTACTCTCCCGAAAGGCGAGCACCCATTCCTCGCAGAACGAGGCCGTATTGATCACAAGTTTTGGCGACATGCTGATAAGGGGTTTGATGCTTATTGTAATGGTTACACGACCCAAGCCGCTCTTGATGCGTGGTGCCAGCTAAATCTGCATACTCGTTGCCCACAAAGCTTTCTACGCTGGGTAAAAGTATATGGCGATCCAAGAGAACTTAGTGACTGGGTCAACTACGTTAAACCTCGATAAACGGATAACCGCTACTTACTAAATACCTTAGTGATGTTTGTCTAGATAGCGAACGGTAAGATCGACCAAAGAAGTAAAGTCACCAAGAGCAGCATATGAGTCACTATATCTACCTAACCATTGCGATTATTTCGGAAGTGATTGCCACCACATTACTGCCGATGACATTAGGTTTTAGTCGCCTTGCTCCCTCGGTTTGCTGCGCACTGGGTTATACCAGTGCCTTTTACTTCTTGGCGCTATCAACCCAACAGATACCGACCGCAATTGCCTATTCACTATGGTGTGGTATTGGCATCATCCTCATCGTTATTATCGGCACGCTAAGAGGCCAGGCTGTGAACCTCGACATCATTCTCGGCATGTTACTGATCATCATTGGTATCACGTTGATCAATATCAACATTCAAACGCCCCATTAACTCTCCTATAGCGCATAGAATTGCAGCCTAGCGACTACAAGCTTTTGACTTCCATTGAGAACCTACAATATGAATTTTGGCCGCAAAAAAAACGCTTTATTATCGCTATCACTCAAGGTGTCACCTATGTATAGAACAGTCCGATTAGACTTCGCTATTTCATTACTGCTGCTCATATTCATCATCACCGTGCCATTCGTTAGCAGCAATCAAAAAACCAATGGCCGTAATACTGACAATAATACCAGCGGAGATCTTGTTACTCTCACGCCACACTATGAAAAGCAAACCCATTTAGTGAGCAGCCAAATCACCTCAATAACAATTGTGGCCAATGCCTTGCGTGCTCAAAAAATAATAAGCTCTCCAATATCCTCACTCAAAGTGCTCCCCGCTCTTGCTGCAAACACTCATTACTATACCCAACAAGCCTTAGCCGCACTTTCTGAGGAGTCAGTGTTAATCATGTTTGGTAAGGAGATGGATGACATAACTCGAACCCATTGTGGATTACAACTTTGCCAGCTAAATGCGCTTGCAAAAAAACTGGGATTGAACAGTGAAATACAACCTATATTAGCCGATATGCTGCTGCATAGTGGGCTCTATAAAACCTTAAAAAGGCGCCTGATATCTGCGCTCAATGCTCCCGAAAAACTGGTTATCATCAACTATGCCAGCGCCACTAGCGAAAGCCAGGCTTCACCATTGGCTGCGTACCATGCTAGCAGCGATTCATTTCTCGTTATAGATGTAAGCAGTACTGATAGAAACAGCGGCTGGATAAGCAGTCGGTCACTGTTTAACGCTATGACGCTAGCAGATACAACAAGTCCTGGCGGTTTTATCATAATTAGCAACCCCGCTCACCCACAAAATAACATTACTACGAATTACTAACGATAGAGTAAAAGCCTAGTAACCCAGCCATCGCTATTCTTGCTGCATCAAGTGACAACAGCTCAGCTAGAGGAAACATCATGAAAAAATCACTTATCGCACTGCCGGTTTTAATCGCTAGTTCATTGACATATGCAGCTGAATTTCAAGGCCCTGATACCGACTTTGTCAATAACGCAGCACATCATGCAATCACTATCAACAACTGGGATCAAGGCGAAAATGCCGCGTCGACTTTTCCTCAAGCTTACAAGTTTACCCACTCTTATAAACTCGATACTAACGGCATGCTCCCTGAAGTTTTTGACAACAGCAAAAGGTTAGATCTAGACGCTATTATGGTGAGCGATATTGAAGGAGAAATGTCACTTAGCAGCTTTTTACGCGATCGAGTTAAGAACCACTCAATGGTCGTCTTGCGAGATAACCAGTTACTGCATGAGCACTACTGGAACAACATGAACCAAGATACCCCCCACCTCGACATGTCGGTGACTAAATCATTCACCTCAATGGCAGCACAAATTGCGGTGGCAGAAGGTAAACTCGACATGAGCAAGAAAGTGACTGATTATCTTCCAGAATTTAAGGGGACAGCTTGGGAGAATGCGACCATACAACAAGTATCAGATATGCGAACCTCAGTCATTATGGACGTGCCAGCACATCAATCTTGGGATAACCGCATGACAACTTCGCAGTCATACAATCGCGATGGTAGCAAAGATTACCCCAATGGCATTAGTGACTACTTCCCTCTTGTCACCGAGTATAACGCTCCCATGGGCAAGGCCTACGATTACCAATGTGTTAACACAGAAGTGCTTGGTAAAATCGTTGAACATGTAACCTACAAGAACCTAGCAACCAACCTTGAACAAATTTTCCAGCGAGTGGGCGTGAGTAACGATGTCTACCTAATGGCAGATCACGCAGGCGGTGCGATGGCTTCCGGTGGTTTAAATGCTACAACAAAAGATCTTGCCCGTATCGGTAGAATGCTGCTAAACGACGGCAAGAACTATCTCGAGCAGCAAGTGGTACCAACAGCATTTATAGATAGCTTATTACAAGGTAATGACACCGTGCGCCAAGCGTGGAGTAAAGGCAAAGAAGCGCAACTCGCCGACGGTTGGTATAAAGATCAGTTTCGAGTACTCAATATTAACCAGCATAAAATCTTAGCGATGATAGGCATTCACGGCCAAGTTCTTGCCATGGATAAAGCGACAGGAGTTGTCATCGCAATGAATGGTGGTTATCCAATGAGTGAAACCCCACGTATGGCAATTAGTCTCTTTTACAAGGTGATCCCAGCAATTATCGAAGCGGCTGAAAGAAAGAAGCAAGCTCAGCCAATTGGCGCTTATATTGACCAAGATACCGGTGACTTAATTATTGTGGGCGAAAGTGAATAAGCTTTAGAATCACTGTCAACTGACAGATGAGCCAAGCGAACAGCTTGGCTCAATAAAGGAAACACTTAAAATAGCCACCTCGATGAATAGGTTATGAAATATATGGCTATGAAAACTTTATCTGTCAAAGCTACCCATAACAATCAATATCAGCCATTACCCTTGCTTGTTGTTTCTGACCAGTGCCCTTAATCGCCTTTTAATGATGACGCTTTCGAGTTTATCAGTTCCAACAAAACCAACATTAACCACTACTATAAATGCCACCCAATAAACAACACTCTCAAACGGAGCGAAACCATAAGATGAGGGCACAGCATTCATTAGGTACATCAGAGCAACTGCAGAAAGGAACACTAGCGGTATCGTCAATTTCCTAGTTTCGGATTTTGCCTGGGTTATATATTCAAGGGTTTCAGTGCTGGTTCTCGCACTTAACGGTGGGAGCTCAGCTCTTAACCAGTCTGTATAATTCAAATCACACTCCTTTGCTTTATGAATTTAGCACAATGACGATGAGCCCTGCTTACTTTACCGCTTGCGATTTAATATCCAGTATTGCAAAAATCTGCTGGCGCTGCTGAGGTGAAAATGCGTAATAACTAAAGCGAGTTTTATCATAAATATTATCTTTTATAATAATTTGATAAGGTGGAAACCTTGAGATTTTGTAGCCTTGGTATTCTTGCCACGCAAACTCGGTGACTTTCTGCCCATCTCGATAAACAAATTTATCCTCGTTTAGGCAAAGCAGCTTCGAACCATTTTTATACTTGAGCAATAAATACCCAATAGTACTAACTGAAATAATCGTAGAGAAAATAACCCCAAGTAACTGAGTACGAAAAATCCCTCCACATCTGAGAATAAATACAGAGTAAGGACAATACCAACGAAGTACCCTATGCCATTGAAAACAGCTTCGTAAATCCTAGAAAATACATCTTGAAAACGCGATTGCGAAAATTCCATTTAGTTACAACCTTTCAAATTCCATAGTGATTGCTCGGCCTAATATAATTAGTACCGGCAGATAAACTTACCAACATACTCTACGACAATAACAGCAGGCGGGTAAATTCATTCTGACAATTATTTATATATACTTAATAAACATATTTCAATGATTAGCAGTCACTCCTCCCCCTAGCAACATTTACTTTAATCCCACTGAGTTTATGAACAAACAACTAAAAAATAAGCTTTTTCACAAAGAATATGCCGTTACACACTTGTTTCTGTTAACTGCAATAAGTCCCACTTAGTGCCATAAAGATCTTTAAATACCACTACAGTACCGTACTCTTCAACCCGAGGTTCTTCGGTAAACTCGACGCCATTGGCTTGCATCAGGTGGTAATCACGCCAAAAATCGTTGGTATGCAGGAATAGGAACACTCGGCCACCCGCTTGATTTCCCACCGCGAATTCTTGCTCAGCATTACTCGCTTGCGCTAGCAGTAGATTAGCCCCGCTAGAATTAGGCGGTGAGATTAAAACCCAGCGTTTACCATTTCCCAGATCGGTATCTTCAATGAGCTCAAACTGCAGTTTCTGGGTGTAAAACGCGATAGCGTCATCGTAGTTTTTAACCACCAAAGCAATGCTGCCAATGGTTTGTTCAACTGGTTTATTCATAGGTTACCGCTCCAACAATTAAATAATGAAAAGACTCATTGATGCCAAGAATAACCAAGTAATGTGCGACTGTAACCTAAAGAGGTGGAATTAAGGATGGCTCAAACAGGGTTTGAGCCATTATCTTGTTTTCGTCATTGGCCAAAGCTGTGCTTTGGCCTGACATATATTGCTTACTCAGCTAAGGCCAGCAGTTGCTGTTTAACCGCGTCTGATGCAAATGAGTGCTGTACGCTGATCTTATAGATCTCGAAGTACTCTTCACGGCTAAGATTAAACTCTTGCATCACCTTACGCACTTCATCAGTCATCGTAGTGTTAGAAACAGTGCGGTTGTCAGTGTTGATGGTGATCAACACACCATCTTTATAAAATTCACTAAACGGGTGCTCACTCAAGCTATCAACCGCTTTCGTTTGCACATTACTGGTTGGACAGCTTTCAAGCGTTACTGAATTACTCTTAGTTAAATCATACGCCTGTTGATGTGTTTTAATATCGATGCCATGCCCAATACGCTCAGCGCCAAGCATTGCAATTGCATCATGCACGTTTTGACCAACACCTTGCTCACCTGCGTGAATGGTTACTCGATAGCCTTTTTCAACCGCATACTTAGCATGTGGGATGAACCCTTCGCAGAAACCAGCAAGCTCGCTACCCGCTAAATCAAATGCCACCACGCCATGATTAATAAAGCTGGCACCAGCATCAATAACTTCATTCACTCTATCTTTAGGCATGTTGCGAATAATAGATAGGATGAAATTACCTTTGATATCGTGCTGAGCTTCGGCTCTTTTCATGCCTTTTACGGCGCTACCGATTACTTGCTCCAGTGTTAATCCACTTTGCAGGTGCAATAACGGTGCAAAGCGCACTTCAAGATACTTAACATTTTCATTCGCAGCATCTTCAAAAACTTCAAAAGCGATTCGCTCTATACCTTCTGCTGTTTGCATCACAGATAGTGGGAGCTCAAATCGAGTTAAATACTCATCAAGGTTTAAACAAGGTTCTGGCGCGACCATCAGTGACTGAATTTCAGTAAGTTCAGTGCTTGGAAGCGTAATATTTTGTTGCTCGGCAATGTCAATAACGCTTTGCGGACGGACGCTACCATCTAGATGGCAATGAAGATCGATTTTGGGCAAGTTTAAATAATTCATAGGTCTCTACCTTTATTAATAAGACATCAAAGTCACAGACCTCATAATCAAGAATTTAAGGCTCTTGGTAGAAACTCCCAAACCATATCATTGGGATTATACGAAGTAATTAGCGGATGCGAATTTAACATTTTTAGTAGCAAAACTACAAGTTATCCTGACCTGCAAGGCCTAACAACCTTAATAGCACACCCTATAGAAGAATAGTGTAATTCGATTAATTATCAATAGCGTAGAGATCACCCCGTAATTTAAATTGCATACAATCTGCGCTACTGCTAAGTTAAAGAATTGGTAATACACATGGATGTTAACAACATGAATAATAAAATAGTGGTTGGAATTATAGCCGTAGCACTGGCAGGTATCGTGCTCTTTAGCTTAGAGCAAACTAAAAATCCTTCTTTAACCTCAACGACTGAGCCTGCCAGGATCAGCGCTAGCCAACCCTCGGTAGAAATAAATGCCACAGAGGAGGTTGCCAGTATACAGCCGCAGCTCGATCCCCCTAAAAATCACCAGGTGGAGCAAATAGAGGAAGTAGCAAACGTTGAATCAAAACCACTGCCACCACCTTATGGTTCGGCTCAACAAAAGCCCTCACCAGCTAATGGGCAAGGAGTTGTTTCCCATCCAAGTAGCCATGCTCCAGTCCAGGCACCAATCAGCCAAGCAAGCCCAAGGAAAGAGTAGCTACCACAAGCACCTCGTTATGATTAAATACATTTGATAACGAGGTCATTTTCCTAGCCACTATCTCCAATGTTATCCAACCTATTTACCAAAACAACACTCTTCCAAACAAACAATTATTGCGTGATATTCTTAGTTGGCTTTGAAGGTGGAGCAATTGGCCGGCTGTGCGGCGCCAGCCTTGTTCCTGTTTCATGATGAGTTATTGACGGCTGAGTGAGTCCTGCCTGCAACACAAACTCCTCGATCAGATAACTAAACTGGTTATTTATTAATATAACTTGCTGGTTAACTAGCTGGTCAACACTCCCTGCGAGTTGCGGCTGGACCATTAAGAACTTCCGCCCTACCTCTGAGCTAAAAAAGGCGGTTAACTGTGCAAGCTCAGCCTCGGAATACTGCAAACAGTAAGCTTCTATAATGGCAGGCTCAAGTTGCTTCCAGCTCAAGTTTTTTCGAGAAAAGTTAAATGCCTGCTCGCGGAACGATTGCTCTAACGACCGCTTCGCTTTTGGGATCTGGTAATCTTTAAGCAGATGAGTATATTGTGCCTGCAATTTATATTGTGCCTGCAGTAGCATTCCTTTTGCATTGATCGCATCCAATAATGAACTCGCTTGGCGCTGTTTACTGTCTTCATCGGCAAAGCCAATATTGGCGATAAACACCAGCAGAAGTATCCATAACCTATTCATGGTTATTCCTCTATTACGCTATTGAAATTAAACTGGAAAAGGGGCTCACGTTGAGCCCCAATAAAGTGTGTTATTCGATATCTACCTGAATCGTGGCCCCATTTGCACTGGGTTCACTCTGCACGGTAATGTAATACCAACCAACGGGAGGGTTGGAAACAGTGATCGACTCCTGATTAGTATCGGCGTTAGTTGAGGCATAATCATAACTTGCAGCATTCGACCAACTAGTACCAGCGTAGATGCTTAGGTTTCCACTACCATGCCCACTGCGAATAGACAAACTCTGCGCCCCTTGCTCGACATATATATGGTAATCATTACGACCATCACCGGTACAAAGTGGCTCCCCATCCACTATCTCAGCACGAGAAACCACACCACTGATGGCACATTGATCCACAATCTGTACGACTGGAGTTACTGGGTCCACAGGGGTAGTGCTCGCATCATTGACAACTGTCAGCGTTACTCCGCTAAATTCAGTACTGGTATCGACAGTAAAGTAACGCCAGCCTCGATGAGCAACGACTGTGATGGACTCGTTATTAGCAGCTGTGACCGATGATGCTTGCGCGCTATCAGTGCCAGCCCAAGTGTCAGCGTTATAATACAGATCGGCATTGCCATCGCCTCCCGCCAAACTAATAGTCAATGGGGTATTATCTTCTTCAACATAAACGTAGAAGCTGTTACGCCCACCACTGAGACACTCACTCTGACCATAATTTATCTGACCATAGTTTGTAGTTGCTGTACCACAATGAGGCACCACGGGATCTATCGGATCAACTGGGTCCACGGGATCAACAGGGTCTGGTGTACCAGGATCAGTCTCCACGGTGATCTTCGTTGTGCTAGCAATAAACTCTACCCCACCAAAATCACCGGAGAGCGTGATATAGTGCCAGTATTCCTCAGGGTTTAGCTGCACTTCAATGACTTCATAGTTACCATTACCGATACCAAAGCCTTCATTGAGCTCACCGCTAGCCCAACCTCCTGAATTATAGTAGATGTCAGCATCTCCCCAACCACCGCGAGTTCTGATCCATATTGAGCCGGTACCATTATCTTTATTCGCGAAAGAGAAACTTGCTCGCCCCAGCTTAGAGTCGACACACTCTATTGGTGTATCAAGTGTCATAGATGAGCTATTTGGATCATGGCGACTCGCTTCATCTGTCGGCTCACACACAGAGAAATCACTGCTTATGGTCGAAGGAGTTCCCGCCCAATTGCCATTAGTGCCGCTCGCTTGGGCATCCAAGTCTGCAGGGCCTTTATCAACAATACCGTCGTTGCTACTGCTGAGACCACTGGTTAGCCAGCCACGCCATTCATTGTCGTAGCTTGTCCCTATGCTATCCATCAATGCTTGGTATTCTTCATACTTATTATCGCGCAATAGCGCTAGTATCTGACTAACATCGTCATGGTGATTCTCAAACATAAATCGCACCGCTAAATATCCCCAACGGTAGATCCTGTCTTGCCCTGAGTCATAGTCATTCTTGAAAATGGTCGACAAGGAAAACTCTTGCGTTTCTCCCATCTCAATAGCACGACTATTAGCATCACGATAAGAGATATACTCAGCTAAGCCCTCGATCCACCAAATTGTATTGGCGGAGATACTACGGCTAAAGTCACCATAAAGGTTAAAGCGACCATCAAGATAATGTACATATTCGTGCTGTAGGTTCCATACATGGAAATCTGGCTGACGCCATTCAGCTTCATAAGCAATAAATCGTGCCTGATTTTTCAGCCCCGCAGGAGAGCCCTCTAAGTACATGCCGCCATTGTTAGTCGCGATGCCGAAGAAAGTACCCGCGTAAGATTGGTAGTCGTTAGAACTGTCAAAAACGACCAATTCCAAATCACTATTATTATCATTTGCCACGGGTTGATTACCCGTATTGAGCTTACTGTGGAAGTAAGTCTCTTGCCCTCCAAGTACACCACAAGCCCATGCAGCTTGGTCGTTATACATAGATTGAGCCCTAAGCTTCAAACTCGTTGAACACTTGTAGTTAAACGGTAAGGTGTCTTGCTCTAGCTCATATTTAAAACCGCAAATATCATAAACATTACAGTTAGCCCGATCGTAATAATCAGCCATCTCTGCTGCAGCTAACCACAGTACGTCAGTGGAGTCATTTTTAGAGGTACTCGCTAAAACAGATTTAACCAAAGAGGTTGTTTTGGCAAACTGTGCATCGACATAATAGAAACGAGACATTTCACGTACCGCATTCACTAACACATATTGAGCATCAGTACCTAACAGGTGGCGGTTGCGAGATTGAAAGCTATAAAGGTCGTCCATAATCGAGGAGTCACTTGTAAATAGCGCCTTTAGATCATCGTCCCACTGACCTCTAAACAAGGTGGTGAATATAGCATTAGCTGCAGCATTCATCCCCCAAGAGGCTTCCCAGCTGCTGTCGTATTCCGCCAGCACCTTCTTCGTCGTCCAATTAAATTCGGCACCTAGACCAGAGGAATCAACCAGAATTAACCCCTCTTTCAAAACGCCAGCGTTTTCATCGCTAGCCGTCCAAGCAGCGCTGTTGTTGAAGAGGTTATTCAGTGCCACCTTAGTATCAGATTCCACACCAGAGGAATATGTAGGCACATCATCTGGACTGTAAAACTGCACGTAAAGTGCGGCACGTATATAGTAGATCAAGGATTCTATGCCGTCTGTATCGACACCAGTGTACCTCAACGCGCGATCTCTAACGCCAGCTAAAGCTGTGCGAATATTGCTTTCGCTGAATAAAGCTGTTGCATCACTACCGCGTAAATTATAAAGCGGACTCACACATTGAGGATCAGAGCTCGCAAGCTTATCGACTAACCCCCAGCCGCTTAAGCCGATAAAGGACTCACAACCTTCAGTACCCACAGGGCCTACGGCGCCCATAGCTCCCATAGGTTGGGTCAGTGTTGCTTGTGAAGATATTTTACTAAGTGGAGTAGCAATCTCAGATTCCATGGCGCTCACTGGCAAAGCCAGCGACGATGCGCTAAATAGGCCAAGCGCCACCACGAGGTGATTTGGTTTCATCGTAAATTCCTTGTAAGTGGATTATTGCAGACGTAATCCAGACTCAAACAGCAGAGCTCGCCTGTTATTTATGAGCCAACATCCTTAATGAACTCACATAGAATACAATATACCAAAATAAAGATTAACGATAGATAAGCAGCTATTATTTACACGAAATCAATAGCGCTTACGGTTGAATAGCTCGCAACATTTTGAATTTTATAGATATAAAACTCGGACGATTGTTAGTAAAATGTTACAGCAACATGACTAAGGTTCAAGTGAACTACAGAGTGGCTGGCAATATAGAGTAGTTTTACACGGCATGTTGACCATTTTGATGTATGGAAATCTCGACCATTAACTTTGACTGTCTATGTATATTCTCATCGAGCTGCTCAATGAACGATGACTGCTCACAAGTATTCACAACTTCACTTTACTCACCCATTATCGAATTTTTCAATTTCGGTGGGTAATCACCCGATGAATCCCCTTCATCTCTGCGTGTTGCTTTGTTCCTGAAGAGCCGTCACTAACGCGATAGCTTATGAGCTAATAATGAATATCGCTATTACAGCGATTAGCGCGATTTACTTGATCGCCCGTCAAGCTAGAAGCAACACTGTTCTCGTACCAATAAATTTTCATTTAAATCTTAAATAACAATAACTTGATATAGATAATATATCGATTATAACAATTTTATTTATTCAATATGTTATCAATCCTGCCTCTCATTACTATAGCCCCATCATTTAAACCAACCACGAATTAGTTTAGAGGCTCCATCCATGAAACAAACTTTAAGATCGCTTTCTATCGCGCTATTAGCGTTAGCGTCTACTTCTGTAATTGCAGATACCATTATCGACAACAACCTAAACGACATTAATACGTTTAACAGTGAAATGAACAAAATGGAGATCATCAACGTAAGCGGTGAGCTCTATGTATCTATGGAATCTTACTATCTCGATGATGTATTAGAGGTCGCCGAATCTATCACCGCAGACGTTCAACTGAAGAAAGTTTCAGATGCAGAAGCCGCTAACTTGGGTCTAGTTCCGTCAACTTCTTATTTTGTTCATAGCAAGAACAGTATTGAGGAACTCAGCGAGAAAGCCTCTATAAAACTGTTAAACGATAACCCTCATTTCTTCAGCGCTACACTGCTTCAGGGCGACAAATTTCTACAGGGTGAAAATGAGTTTATAGCCAAAATCACAGAGTACTCAGTGCCTAAATAGCACTCGATAACAGCAGCAATAAT
This sequence comes from Shewanella kaireitica, assembly GCF_023284045.1. GTDB lineage: Bacteria > Pseudomonadota > Gammaproteobacteria > Enterobacterales > Shewanellaceae > Shewanella > Shewanella kaireitica. Next base: position 10,043 of record NZ_JAKIKQ010000005.1, on the reverse strand, counting down.
CCAATCAATTTAGTTAAATCCAACTTACAAAAAGGTAGTAAAAATGAAAGTTCTAGGCGTAGCGTTAGCATTAAGTGTATTTCTAGTCGGTTGCCAGTCACCCGCCGAATATCTTCAGTCATATCAACCTGAAGCAACTAAGTCTGCTGAAAACAGGTTCAAATTTGAAAATGATTGCACAGACGTCACTTCAACATTAATCAGCAGCAAAAAGATAAATATGGACGGCTTTGCAAGAAATTACGAGCGTCCACAATACCAAATGGGCGTTAAGGGCTGCAAAGTAAAGCAGGTTTACACCATTAACTGTGATAAAGGCTATGGCTGCACAGTCATCGCAGCAGCAAACTAATTATTAAGAATCAACAGAGAAATTAGATATGAAAAACGAACAAAACACCATTTTTGGTAAAGATTCAATTTGGTTTGCAATCATAGGCATTATTGTAGCGCTCACCGGTATTATCGCTATTGCGATGCCAATTGCAGCAGGAGTTACCATCGCGAGTGTTATTGGTGGATGCTTTATCGGGGTTGGCCTTATTCAGCTATACCACGCTGTAGGTATCCCACAATGGAGTGAAAAACTTTGGTATGTAGTCAGTGCGTTACTCTATACCATTGGCGGTATATTGATCTTAGTTGAACCATTTGTTGGCGTACTAACCATTACAGCCTTGATGATTACCATCATGATGCTCAACGGTATCAGTCGTATGATATTTGCTTTCAGCAATCGTAATACTCTGAGTAGCTGGGGCTGGGTCGCAGTTGGTGGCTTGATATCAACAGCAATAGCAACTTACTTTTTTAGCTTAATGAATGATGCAGATTTCTCTTTATCTATCTTGGGTATTTTTGTTGGAGTGTCATTTATATTCGAAGGCATTAGCTTTATTTTCATCGGTTCTGAAGTAAAAATAGCCGCTAGCAAGTAATCAACACGCAACAGATAAAACAAAGCCCAAATAGTGATAGCTGGGCTTTGTTATTAAAAATATTTATTCATCGATACAGCAGCTTAAGAGGTCATTGCCGCCTTAACATACACGTCGAAGCGATTCTTTTTCTGAGCAAGCACCATACTCGGTTTGACTCCATCAAGATCTTCGGCGTAATCAGGGCGCTTCACCACTACGCGCTTTGTCGCTAATGCTCGCGCAGGTTTAAGCAGGCCATCGGCATCAAGATCGGCCCCAACTAGGGTTTGAAATACCCGCATCTCTTTCTTAACTAATGCCGATTTCTCTCTATGAGGATACATGGGGTCAAGATAGACCACATCAATCTCAGTTCCAGAAGCTGCAGCGGCATCAGCTAGCGCATCAATACTTGAGCCATGAAATAGACTCATACGCTGTTGCATCCAGTCGCCAATTTCGCTGTCTTCATAAGCGCGCCGCAGTCCGTCTTCTAACAGTGCCGCCACCACGGGGTGACGTTCAACCATAATCACTTTACAGCCTAGGCTTGCAAGCACAAATGCATCACGACCAAGGCCTGCAGTGCCATCAACAACCGTTGGCGTGACGCCTTGTTTCAGCCCAACAGCTTTTGCAATTGACTGCCCACGACCACCACCAAATTTGCGCCTATGAGCCACAGCTCCTGAAACAAAATCAACGCTGATACCATCTAATTTAGGCTCATCGCGCTTATATAGGCTTAACGTATTGTGTTCAAAGCGCAATTCAAACTGTGACTCTTTATCCCACACCAATCCCCAGCGCTCACTAATATCAGCGAGTGACGGGTATTGTGGATTAAAAAAAATGGGTATTTGCAAAAGTAATTCCAGACTTTTAGTGGACTCACTTCATTATGCCAAATGCCAGCGAGAGTGAATACCTATACCTGATGACATATACAACTTATAATAGCTAGATTACGCAGTTTATTGCTGTCCATTCTAGTTTGGAATTCTCATGTTAAGTTACCGTCACGGCTATCACGCTGGCAATTATGCCGATGTTCTCAAGCACGCTATTTTGCTGCAAGTGCTGAAATTGATGCATAAAAAAGACAAGCCGATGGCTTATATTGATAGCCATGCTGGTGCTGGCGGCTATGCACTTACCGATGAGTTTTCTAAAAAGACCGGTGAGTATTTAGAGGGTGTAGCCAGATTATGGGATCGCAATGACCTACCAGAGTCTTTAGTGCAATACATCGCTGACGTAACCCATTTTAACCAAGGCAAGCAAGAGTTAGAGTTCTACCCAGGTTCGCCTGCGTTTGTAGATATGAATATGCGCCAAAAAGACCGCATGGTATTACACGAGTTACATGGTACTGATTTTTTGACATTGGATGAGCAGTTCACTGGTGACAGACACGTAAAAGTGATTAAGGGCGACGGCCTTAAAGGCATGATAGGTGCCGTGCCACCTCTTGAGCGTCGCGGGGTTATTTTAATCGACCCTAGCTATGAGATTAAAACCGACTACCAAGATGTAGCTAAAGCAATTATCAAGGCGCACAAACGCTTTTCTACTGGCGTATTTATGCTTTGGTATCCTGTGGTCGACCGCGCGCAAACAGAAGGTATGCTTAAACTACTTGCTGACAGCGGCATTAAAAATCAGCTACGTATTGAGCAATCTATAAAACCAGATAGCAACGAATTTGGTATGACCGCAGCGGGATTGTGGATCATCAATCCACCATGGCAGTTAGATACCATCGCTAAAGAGATGCTCGACTATCTTGAGCGACGCTTAGGCCAACCGGGCGGTAAAACCTCGGTTAAACAAGAAGTTCCAGAGTAATACCAAACCGTTAACTCGAACAGCCCAACTAAATGATTATACAGGTTGGTATTAGTATGGGCTGTTTGCTTTGAATGTTATCCCCATTGACTACAACATATTGAGCAGGCTCGCGGCACTGCATCCTTGAATCAATACCCAGCCATTGCCACATTCATGCGACTAAAATTAAAAAAATGCACCCGCTGCGCCAGGGAATACAACAGGACTGACATTACCATTGGCGCTGATACTGGCAACACCAAATAAGTAGTTATCGATGACCATGTTATCTAGGGTAAATTCAGTTTTATTGCCAACATAGCGACTGTGGGTCCATTCTGACTCAGTGGTTAATCGCCAATATACCCGATAGCCCACAACATCTTTTTGCGAAGCATGAGTCCAATTCAACGTGGTACTCGGGGATACCTGACCTTTGATGCTAACCTCGGTTGGCGGTGCTGGCGCCCATGCCATTGACGCTAAACTAATGGCGTTAAGTGCAGTGAGTTTAGCATTAAAGTTGAAGTCGACACCTTCGATAACATCACCATAAGCGATACCATTCTCAACACGAATATCTTGGTGTTGGCGGTTATAGTTCTCATTAGTTTCCATTATCCGTACAGCCGGTAAACCCGCTTTGTTAAAGGGCAAGTGATGACCACCACGGCCGAAGCGATCTAGACGATATACCAGCATGACATCAAGATTAGTCATGTATTGATCGGCCAGTGTCTTGATTTTACGGGCAAGGTTACGTGACGCTGAATCATTCTCGCCGCCACTAAAGTAGCGCTCTTTGGCCTCACCTTTGGTCTCTGCAATGCGCACACCTTCAGAGAAAACCCGCACCGAGTGGTTACTGATAACGCCGTTAATACCTTCAATATTGCCAATCATGTCATTATTCAATACTGCCTGTACCTGCCAGCCTTTATCTTGTGCGTACTGCGCTAACATGGCGCCGCCATATAAGCCTTGCTCCTCTCCTGAAAGTGCCGCATAAACAATCGTGCCGCTAAATTGATATTGCGATAACACCCGCGCAGCTTCAATTGCCCCCGCAACGCCAGAAGCATTGTCGTTGGCTCCGGGAGAGATTGAGGTCGAATTCATCACATCGGTTACCCGCGAGTCGATATCGCCACTCATCATCACCACACGCTTCGGATCTGAACTGCCGCGCTGAATAGCGATAACATTGACCACTTCAGTGGGGTTAGGAATACGTTTGCCCGTGACCGTATCACCGAGGGTAATCACCTCTAAGCAACCACCGCAAGCTTTAGATATCTGCTCAAATTCAGCTTTTATCCAACGTCTTGCAGCGCCAATGCCTTGGGTGTCTGACTTTGTATCAGATAGCGTATGCCGAGTACCGAAACTAACCAGTTTTTCAACATCGCTATGTAAACGCGCAGCGCTTGGTGCAGTGGCAATATCATACAGTCGCATATCCTCTTCAGAAGGGGCGACATGTGATTCAGCGGCAATACTCACCGTGGTCACGACAGTCAATGCCACAGTGGTTAAAGGCAATAAGGTGCGACGAAAACAAGCTGCTAGATCTATATTCATTACCGAGGTCTTTTGTTGTTATTTTGCGCACCACTTTAGCAAATCAGCGTCACGAATAGCCAATGGTAATGCGCTCAATTGTTAGCAGGTATGTCGGTGAAAGAACGCTAGCAGCATCAGCCACAACTTCATGCTGTTTTACTCAGTTATACTGCGCTTCTCCAGCAACTATCGAAGATCCAGCTAGCATTAACTGTCGGCTAATAAGCGATCTAATTCTTTAAAAAACCAGCGCATTACAGGGCCAATCTCTTTATCGCGGCGATTCACCACACCGATCTCTACTAGCAGCGGATCGGGAATATACTCTGTTGATAACTCAGCCAACTCATTGGAGTACCATTCTGTTTTTGCCACATGTTCAGGCACCAGTGCCCAACCCACGCCCTGTAATACCAAAGCGACAATGTAGTAGTAACTATCAATATACCAATAGCTTGCCGAAAGAGGTTGGCTTTGTGATTGACCTGTACGGTCACAAATCGCCAATTGTCGATACTGCATTAACTGCTCTAACGTTGGTGTGTTGATCTGTGCGAGTGCATGCTTTGGCGATACCACTAAGCTATGTTTGAATTGCCCAATGGACATGAATTCCAGTGCATCAGGTAACATTGCAGTGTGGAACATAATGCCAATATCCGCTCGACCTTCATCGACCCATAACGCAATATCCTCTTGAGAGCCATTGATAATGGTGAGCTTTAACAGCGGGAACTGAGTGGATACCCGCAGGAAAAAATTCTCGAAAGCGTTAACTGGTACAGCTTCGTCCATCGCCACAGTAAGAGCGACTTCTTCGCCTAATGTGGCTGTCATCGCACGAGCATGTAGTCGTTGGCACTGAGCAAGTACAGCTTGCGCTTCAATAAACATCTCTTCACCAAGCGCCGTTAGTATGGGTAACTTGGCGCTGCGATCAAACAGCTCAAAGCCAAGATCGGCCTCTAGATTACTGATAGCCGTGCTTACGCGAGACTGCGCTTTACCCATGCGTCGCCCAGCCGCTGAAAAAGAGCCTAATTTTACCGAGTACACAAATGCGTTTAGTTCATCCAATGTCCAGTTCACCACAAACTCCTATATCAAAAACAGATAGAAACTAACTTTGTTCAATCTCAATAGCAGAGTAACCTGCCCACATTCCTACTTCAACACTGTAAAAGTAATGTCAGCATTCACACCAACATCGGCGCAAGAGCAATCCATTAAGAAAACGTTCTGGCGTTATACTCTGCCCGCCATTGCTGCAATGTTGGTCAATGGCTTATATCTGATTGTTGACGGAATTTTTATTGGCCATTACATAGGTTTTGAAGGCCTCGCAGCCATTAATATGGCTTGGCCAGTTCTCTATTTTGTGGTGGGATTTGGCATTATGGTCGGCATGGGCAGCGGTAGTCTATTGTCGATACAACGTGGCAAAGGCGATTTGACCACAGCGCCAACCATACTTACCACCAGTATGATTGTTATGCTGCTATTATCGGCTGCCTCTACCCTCATCATCTTATTTTACAGCAGCCAACTATTACAAGCTCAAGGCGCCATAGGTACCACCTTGCAGATGGGGCAAGACTATATCGCTGTGTATGCTTGGGCCACCATTGCGACGGTTTTATCTGCAGCGCTGCCCTTTTTAATTCGCAACGATGAAAACCCGAATTTGGCGACAATATTGATGGCCTTAGGCGCTGTTATCAACATCATATTAGACTACCTTTTCATTGGTATTTGGGATATGGGATTAACCGGCGCCGCGGTCGCGACCATAACGGCTCAAATCACTATCTGTCTGATAGGGTTAGGTTACTTTTTATCAGGTTACAGCAACATAAAGTGGCCTACAAAGTTCACCCTATTCAACCTAAGCTTTAGCAGACAGATACTTTTACTTGGCTCATCCAGCCTGTTTATGTACCTATACACTAGCTTTGTATTTGCACTACATAATCGTCTATTTATGGACTACGGTTCGTCTATCACTGTCGGTGCTTTTGCTATTGTGGGTTATTTGATGGTGCTGTATTACTTTGTCGCCGAAGGGGTTGCTGAAGGACTACAACCACCTGTGAGTTACTATTACGGCGCAGAGCAACATGAGAATATCAGCAAGATGCTCAAACTATCAGTTAAAGTCACCTTTATTGCTGGCATAAGCTGGACCTTGTTACTCAATCTTTTGCCAGAGCTAATGGTTGGCCTATTTAATAATGAAGATCCTGTATTAATATCGACTGCAGTAGATGGGATCCGTATGCACCTGTTTGCGATGCCGCTAGATGGCTTTATTGCGCTAGCTTCGGTGTATTTTATGGCGACAAACCAAGGTAAGAAGGCGTTGATAGTTGCCTGCAGTAATATGCTAATTCAGCTGCCATTTCTGTACATTTTACCGAAGCTCATTGGGGTAGATGGGGTATGGTTAGCCATGCCACTATCAAATATAACTCTGTGTTTGGTCGTTATGCCTATGGTTTACTTTGACATCAAGCAGCGCCAAATCAAGGGCAACTCAACAATGAGTATTCAACAAGCTGCTACTGCATAAGACTCTTCAGAACTTCGAAGGACTTTCTAGGTTTTACGATAGCGCTGCAGCAAGATATTAACCCGTTCGACATAAGCTTTAGTTTCAGCAAAGGGTGGCACCCCTTGATACTGCTCGACTCTAGATGCTCCAGCATTATAAGCGGCACAAGCCAACGTGATGTCACCATCAAAACGCGCTAAAAGCTGGGCTAAATAACGGCTGCCAGCCTGAATATTCTCACTCGGTTTAAAGGCATCGGTCACTCCAAGTTCTTTTGCGGTTGCTGGCATCAACTGCATTAGACCTTGAGCACCGGTCTTAGAGATGGCAGATGCTTTAAAGGATGATTCGGCATGAATAACAGCTCTAATTAGCGCGGTCTCAAGCTGGTAAGTCCGCGCAGCGAGACGAATGTCGTCTTTATACTGCTGAGTATAAAGCGGTATCGATTGCCAGTTGATATTAGAGTTAGGTTTGCAGGCATAACAGTCGTATATTCGCACTTGGTAATGACCCGTCTCTGGCGGCCTGTCAGAGAAAACCACCACCCCATCAGCATTTTGATAATGGTAAACCTTACTTGGTGCAGTTAATGCCGGTTTAGGGCTACTGCTTTTTGCGGTACTACCCAATACACTTTTGTTAGATGGTTTAGCCACAAAATGTGGCTTACTGCTTTGTGCCCAGCTATAAAAACTAAAAAGACTAAGGCCACATAGCAGCAAAACTTTAATCATAACCCTATCGACCTATCTAGCTTTAGCTGGTCAACAATGGCAAATAGCTGCTTCATCTCTTTGTTTATTTGGCTAAACTCATATTCAAAGGTCGCCCCTTTAAATATCGATGCCATCTCAAAACGATTATCTTTGCTCTGCAACATAATCAGTAGACGGTCTTGATAAAAGGCACACTGGATCTTGTTATCAAAGCTTGCCGATAATGCCTGTAAGCGCTCCATAAAAGTCACCGTCAGTAGGAATCTCGCTTCTATTTGATCGGTAGAGAACACATCAAACTGTTTCTCAAAAATAGGATCTTCAAGCTTGACGCGCTCAAGTCCCTTAAAGCTTCCTGATAAGAAATTGATCAGCCCACCACGATTCTTAACCACCACAGTATGACCATCAAACGGCTTGTGGCTGCTAAGCTCAACCATCACCCCTCTAAATACAGTCTGAGTTTCAGTGCGTTTATCACGTTGCACCTGTTTAGTAAGGTGCAGTTCATTGAGTGCTATTTCAACGCCTTTATAGGTGCCTTGTACATAATCGTCGAAGTTAGCATTATCATAATAAGGCAGAATTTTAGATGCCTTTAATTTACTCAAGCTCATTTTGTGTTCGCGACTAAAAATAAAATCACGGCCAAAATATTTGAATATTTGCGGATAAATTCGCTGTTTGACGTCTTGTTTATAGTGTCTGATTGGACGATATAGCCACCATATAAAAGGCAGCAGCAATACCACTAACACTAAATAAAATAGCTCCGGTGCTGAACCAAGATTAAGCATGGGTTTAAACATCAAGGCTAACAACAACAGCGCCGCATAGATAGCAGCGCTTAGGTACAACCTGCCACGGCACGCTTTAAGACTGGCCACTCGTGCGCTTTCAAACTTGCTGGTTAGCGGTTCAATATGTTGTTGGTAGTGTGCTTTAAATGCTTCAAGTTCATCGCTAGAAGCCTGCAATCTGTCACCGCTGCGCAAAGCTTTGATCTGCGCACCAAAAATAAAACTAAAGATATTCATAAAGTAACTATGTTAAATCGTATTTATTGGTTAATACGCTTATGCAATGGCCAAAGCGTTTCTTTGCTCTGTGTTACTTTAAATAGTCAGCCGCATCTACTGGCGCTTTCGCTGCTTCATCGGCCTCATAGAAAGGCATCACTTTTACATTTGCAATTGACGCAATAATTGAACCAGGAAAAATTTCAACGGCGGTATTGAGCTCCGATACAGCGCTATTATAAAAACGACGTGCCGCTGAAAGCTGCGCTTCAACCTCATTATAGGTTTGCATCGCTTGTAGCATGGTATTATCTGAACGAAGTTCAGGGTAATTTTCAACGCTCACCATAAGTTGCGACATTTTCTGATTCAACTGTTCAGACACCTGCAGATGCTTTTTAACGGCATCAGGATCTGTGTCGCTATAACCCGCTATCGCTTGTGTTCTAAGCTCGGTGATTTCAGTCAGTAATGACTTTTCATGGTCCATGAACTTTTGCGCTATCTTCAAGATATTTGGCACTAAGTTCGAACGCTTTTTTAGCTGCACATCGATGCCAGATAATGCTTCTCGACCCGCATTGCGTTTTTTAATTAAGCTGACATACCAGAGGTAAGCAATGATTACTGCTAACCCTAAGCCCAATAAAATACCTTCCATTACTACATATCCTTATCGTTGTTATTCGTGCCTTTCTATCGAGGCATCTTCACCAATACGCTGAGAAACTTGCTATTTATCGCGTGACTATTGGCTTTAATAGCCACACTGTTACTTATTTAGCTGCCAAAATCCAGCCTAATAGACTAACTAAGTTGCATTTTTTGTTGGTGTTTTTTAACTCACAATTCACGTTATTGGCATAATTAAGCCGATAAAATCACATTTCACTGCTTAATAGCACTGGCTTATCATCATTAAATGATTAGGCTTTCCAAATAACATTAATCGGCCAAATTACCAACAGCAATAAAAAATAATCATTTTTAAATCAGTAGCTAATGACAAAACAAAACTAGTGCATTTTTGTACAGCCTTGCAATCAGGTTGCTATTCACTACCAATGTTTAAAGAAGTTAGTGATGTATTGGACTATTAAAGCCTAAAAACCGGTATTAAGGTTTAAAAAGCTGTCTTAACGACCTGCTCACTAAACTTAATGCACCAGTTGCAAACTCGCTTACTTTTCATTCAGCAGGGGTACAGTTGCCAGCCGCTATAGTAACCACATCCCAAGCGACATTGTTAGACAATCAATCCCTTTTTTGGACTCATTTAATATGAGTCCTTTTTTTTGCCTGAATTTACTTAAAAATAATCCCTAAGCACTTGTTTAAACATTAATAACTGTTCATCTAACCTGGCTTTACCATTCAGCATTGATACAGCTTATAGGCGCTATATTAGAGTCATCCCCAACGGACAGTTATTTTGTAAGCG
>NZ_JAKIKQ010000004.1 GCF_023284045.1 Shewanella kaireitica | reverse complement strand
TAGCTTAATAGCTTAATAGCTTAATAGCTTAATAGCTTAATAGCTTAATAGCTTAATAGCTTAATAGCTTAATAGCTTAATAGCTTAATAGCTTAATAGCTTAATAGCTTAATAGCTTAGCAGGAACTCCTACGTAAGTCCCCTCTTCAACAATATTATTTAGCACGGCTGATTGCATGCCAACTACTACATTACTCGAAATAGTTACATTTTCCCTAATTGAAGCGTTCGCTCCAATCAATACATTATCTCCAACTGAACAGCTTCCAGACAGTACTGAACTGGGCATCATGGTAAAAAACTTACCAATATTGCAGTCATGCCCTATCATAGCACCTCGGTTTATATAACTATGACTTCCGATTTTTATGTTGGTTGTGATAACACAATTCGCAGAAATAAAAACGCCTTGTCCAAGAATGACATTTTTATCCATAATTTGAGCTGATTCATGTATAAATGAAAAAAACTGGGTGTCTGCTGGCAATTTACCAAATAATAACTTTCTGTCATTAGAATCTCCAACGGCAATTAGCGTACACATCGTTTTTGAGTTGAAAGACGAAATAGGGTAGATGTTTTTACTATTTTCTTCAAAATATTTGTCATCAACAAAACATTTCATATCCATGTTTTTCATATGTGCCATGATTTCACGTGCCGCGCCACCTGCGCCGATCAAAACTTTTTCCATTATATTGTATTAATTAAAGTTGAAATTCTATCGATATCACTATCTGACAGATTTGTGTAAAGAGGTAGGCATAAAATTCTTTTTGCAATATCCTCAGAAACAGGTGTATCTTGCGCATCCACTATATTTGTCAAAGTGTTTAAAGAGGGGTAGAAATATCTACGTGGGAATACATTATTATCATTAAGAACTTTCACCACTTTTAGGAGGGTAGCCTCTTCATCAAAAATAACCGGAAAATATGAATAGTTGGTTCCTGGTGTTAATTTTTGAAAAGATAACTTTTCATTTTGTGCCAATCGACTTAAATATAGCTTGTATTTGTGCTCTCTCCACGCCAATACACTATCAAACTCTTTCAAGTTAAGAATACCGAGCGCAGCATGTATCTCGGTCATCTTTCCATTTAGGCCGTCTTCGACTATATTTTTCTCATCATCATGCCCAAAAAACCTTAAACGTCTTATTTTATCTCGTAACAGTTCTGAATTAGTTACACAGCCACCTCCTTCACCACAATTGAAAATTTTCGTGGCGTGTAGACTTGTAGCAGATATGTCACCGTAATTCAAAATGCTATTTCCATTGAATGTAGAACCAACTGCATGAGCCGCATCGTAAATAACGGGTAACTTATGCCTTTTTGCTATTTCTTCAATTCCAATGATATCACATGGATTACCAAATACATGGACTGGCATAATTGCAACTGTATCGTCCGTGATCAGAGACTCAATTTTATTAACATCAATATTTAAAGTTTCCGGATCAATGTCGCAAAAGATAGGTTTACAGTTCTCCCATTTAATAGAGCTTACCGTTGCAACCCAACTAAATGGAGTTGTAATAATCTGACCTTTTAATTGAAGAGCCTTGATAGCCAACTGTAAAGCCATTGTTCCATTCACAACTGAAGTAAAATTATTTAGATTGAGCTTTATGCAAAGGTCATTCTCCAACTGCTGAACTAGCGGTCCATTATGTGTTAGCACACCAGACCTCCATGGGCTTGAAAGTAATTCTGAAAAGTCATCTAATGAAGCCAGACTTGGCTGTGTCACGTAGATCTTTGGGTTATTATTTCGCATTTTTAATAAATTCCGCTAACAATTGAGACTGCTTTAAATTTTGTTTGTATTCTTCACTTTTACTTTCAGTGCCCACTAATAAACCATAAAAATAATTGATCATATTTTCAAAATGATTATCCTGAAAAGTATGTTCATTGACAAACTCGGAAGTTTTAACAAGCACCTTTGCCTTTATTGATGGTCCAGCGGTAAAAATACGGTCAGCAACTAACACACCATCACTGCCCCAAATTTCGAGACAGTTTTGATAATGATTATCAAAACCGTATGCGACTTGGGAAACAACTTTATTTGTGTGTTCTAGTAACATCCCACTTCCAAAGATATCAACCTCATGATTTTTAGTGTAATTCATGACACTAGAACTTACTGAAATAGTATTTCCTAACAATAATGTTGAAATCTTAATGGTGTATGCACCTGCGTCAAGTAGAGCTCCACCACCTAATTCTTTTTTGTATCTTATATTATTATTATCAATAAAAGGCGGAAAGCCGAAAGATGCCCTTATAGACCTAACTTCTCCAATCAGTTTATTATTAATACTCTGTTTAATAAAATCAAACTGTTTATGAAATCTGAATTGAAAATTCTCAAACAACACTAAGTCGTTTTTCTTTGCAATATTATTTAACTCGTTAACGTCATTGTTGCTAGTAGCTAAAGATTTCTCAACTATTACATTTATGTCGCTTAGCAACGCTTTTCTAACCCATTCAAAATGAAGTGCATTTGGCAATGGAATATAGATACAATCGGGCTTACTATCTATTAATTCTTGATAGTCCCCAAATGGCTTAATTCCAAACCTGTCACCAAACTCTGTTGCTTTTGACATGTCTCGACTAGCAATGCCAATGAGTTTAAATTTGTCTGAACTTAGTAAATTGGGAATTATAAACTTTTCAGCGATACTAGCACACCCTAAAATCCCTATTGTTTTCTTCATTTAAACCTACTTTGTACTTAAAAATTGAATCGATGAAATCAAACTTCTCGCCCCAATATTTAGATAGTTATTGTACATATTGAACTGCAACAATTGACGCAATGTAAACCATTTGAAATTATTTGGTACATCTGTTGAAAAATCATCATCAGCTAAAACTATGATGTTTCGATTCTCTTCATGGTAAAACCTACCACCTTCTTCAGATTGTAACGCGTCAAAAAGTATCATTTCTTTATCTGCAGCCAAGACATAATCTAAAAAAGGAACTTTTTGATTTTCATGGTTAGATGGAACACAAGACACTGTTGGTCCAAATTCATACAGGTCGAAATTACCACTTTCAATTTCCGCTTGCACCAAAAAATGTAAAATTCCATTTATACGTTTAACAATAAATGCTATGACACCCTGCCCTCTTGGTGCTAATATCGGCTGATCCCACTTAGCAACTTCTCTGTGCATAATTTCAACAGATACCCACAACACATCAAAGTACAACCCATCTTTATGGCTAAGTGCTTCTTCGTTTAACTCCCAGCCATCCAACTGACCAATGGGTTTCTTTTTAACATACAAATCCGTTATAGATTTCATGCCTGTAAGCCAAGATTGTAAATCTTCACCTCTTTCATAACTATATTCGTTATAAAGGCAACTCAAAAACTCATTGCCTTGATTTATGACTTTATCGCTTGTAAAGTTTTTTTCTGTAGTTTGGTGAAATGGTATACATGAAATAACAGTTCTCAAATCCATATTAACAATACTGTCATATCGTGTAAGGTACTTAATCTGACCTAATGTTAACCACTTATAATCATTAGACTCTTCGATATTTTCTTTTATTTCAATGATGATATTTCTATTTCTTTTTCTTAGAAATCTGGCCCCTTGTTCAGATTGCAATGTATCAAGCAGTACTTTGGATTTGTTTTTATTTAAAAATAAATCCAGATATTTTGGCTTCTTACCATTATGCCTTTGCGTATAGTTACTTCTTGTGGCTTGTAAGGTCGGCGATAACTGTACAACATTTGCATTTCCTGGTTCAATTTTTGCTTGTACCAGAAAATGAAGAATTCCATCTATTTCTTTTACAATACAACCTAAAAATCCAATTTCTGGTTGATTTATAATAGGCTGGTTCCATTTTTTTTCATCACCGTCTATTTTTCTAATATGTACATCCAAGCCTTCTATTCGAAAAAAACCACCAGAATGATGCTCAACATGACCAGCTTCTTTATTCACTTTCCACAGATCTAATTGGCTGAGTTTAGTTTTCTCAATATTTACATGAACTTCTTTCTTTCTTTGTTCAATCCAAATTAGCGCATCCAGACAAGATATCTGGCTTCCTTTGATTGTTAAAGAAGACATTAACAACCTATCTATATCATTTTTAAAATTCATAGCTTTATCGCTTACAATCTAAAGGTGACATTACAAATGTCAAATTTTCGTTTACAGAGCCGAATACTGCACTCCACACATACTCTAAAATCGGTATATTCATCATTCAGCATTTCTGTTTACCTATAACACTCTCGCAGAAACAGAATAAACATCTTGGGAAGGATTTCGCCCCCCTTGAAAATGCTGCTAAACCAACTAAAAAGTTTAGAGCATTGCTATTTGACCGTATACCTGCCGGCCAAAAATAAAAGTTAAAATTGGAATGAGAAAAATAGGAATAGCAGCATTTAAAACATTAGAGACAAGATTCGTAGAAGAATGATATGTTTATCACCAAGTTTTTATGTTTAATCTATTTTATAATCATGTCATCTAGTAATGCTGTATCTCTTCTTTATATCTTGAACCGCTTCCTACCTAAAATTTATTCATAATGCTTCGATGGTAAACCAAAACGGCCCCGAATATTTCGGATATAATCTGAAGTGAATTTTTCACCTTCTTCAATATTTTTACAACATAAAGAGCGGCGGAATTTTACATTTGCTTTTTCAAACTCTGTTCGCTCATAATTTGCGCGACCGGTTACTTGCCATGCCGTTTTGAATCTTTGCACAACTTTAATAACTCATGAGGTTCTAAGGAAAAGCTATCATCTGCTCTTTCACAATCTCAGTCACGGTGACTTGTTTTTCAATTAAACAAGCTTTTAAAGCTACTGCAGCAATTGAAGTTGCATTATCAATTGTGTGACCTGGTAAATCTAACAAAATGTCGAAACTCTGAGCATTAAAACTGATTATCTTTAAATTATATTGTTCTGCAGAAACAGGGGAACCACTTACACACTGTAAAATGATGAGCTCTTCAAGACGTTAGCTCGAGCAGTTTCAATTCCTTCAGCTATTTTCTGTAGGTTTCCCATGCCAGTCGAAAAATCATTGGTTTGCCTGTTTGTGCCACGCACTTAATTAAGGGTAAATCTATCAATTCAAACGAAGCAAATTTGTATGCCAGCGCATTCAGCTCTACTAATAAATCTACAACTGAGAAATCAAAAGGAGTACTAAATATGGTTATACCAAGTTCTTTACCTTTCTCAAATAACAGTTATTCCATTCCTACGCTAAGTGAGCATCTTTATATAATGAATATAAACTTTCCCCTAACCATAAACCACCCAAGATTTAGAGTTCTCCCGAGTCATAGTCTCTTATCATTATTTCACACATGTTGTTGAATTTTTAGTTCATCAGAACAAGGTGCTTTCGCTTCTTCCATAACCTAAAAGGCTCGATTAATATCATCGTTACGGTTAGAAGATAGCTCTGCTATTATATAATGAGCATGGTTCACCCCAATGATTTCAATGTCTTTTATCATCCTGAGATTATCCTTTCTATTTGAAATGCTTCTGCTTTATTCACCCCATAAGTCGCCCCACGTAAAATAGCTAAAGCTTCGACACACTCATAACTTCGACTATGTGGGAAATCTCTCATCTCATTTGAATAGCATTTTAATGCCATCAATTTTTTATCCCAAAACCCTGTAATATTAACAATTTTCTGAGGCGTAAATTGAATTAAAGATTTTGAGTTCCATTCTGTAGACGAAAGAACCTCAAACGTATATATTTCTTTCACTGATGACCAATGCTGTGGACGGCACGCCGTTAATACCGCTTGGTGCGTGACTCGATGGTCCACGTTTAAATCATGTGAAAAATGAGTATAAATGATATTGGGGTTACATACATTAAGGACTTTTTCTATAGCCTGAGCAACCTCTAATAGAGGCACACTATCCATTTTATTATCAGGAAATGCGTAAGAATGAACATTTTCAACACCAAGAATACTGAGTGCATTGTTTGCAGCATTATTACGAATATCTCCTAATTCAGCATTAGAATTTAAGCGTGATGAAACTCCATCAGTCATAAAGACAACTGTAACGAGATCCCCGTGTTTGACGTGCCTTGCTATCGTCCCACCACAGCCAAGTACTTCATCATCAGCGTGTGCAACTACAACTAATACAGAATTAGACATCCGCAATTAACTCCCATTTGGTTGCAGTACCTCTTTCAATATCAACTTTAACTTTTTTACCAATTATATCTTCAAGGTATTTTGGAGCTAAACCAAAACCTGGACGAATACGCCTAACATGTTTGTCAGTAATAACTTCACCTGCTTTTATATCTTCGACGAAATACAATGAACGTCTAAATTTCATGCTAGAATTTTCAACCGTTTTTCTTTCATAACCAGCGACACCAATGGCTTTATGCGCTGCTTCAGTTTCTTCCACTAATCTTGTTAATTCGTGAGGCTCAATAGAGAATTCTGAATCAGCACCTTTATCGTTACGGTCTAAAATAAAATGTTTTTCAATTAAACATGCACCAAACGCAATCGAAGTTATTGAAACAACTGTACCTAATGTATGGTCAGAAAGACCAGAAATAACATCAAATCGTTCTGAAAGATCACTTATTGTAGCTAGATTTGACTGCTCAAACGGTGCAGGGTAAGCACTGATGCAATGAAGCACAACTAAATCATTACAGCCGTTCTCCCTTGCTGTTTTGATTGCATCTTCAATTTCATCTAAATTTGCCATGCCTGTTGACATGATCATTGGTTTACCCGTTTGTGCAACACGCTTAATAAGCGGAAGATCGGTCAATTCAAATGAAGCAATTTTATACGCAGGCGCATCTAGTTCCTCTAGTAATTCAAGTGCGGTTTCATCAAAAGGGGTTGAAAATAATGTAATTCCAACTTCTTTTGCTTTAGCGAATAATTGCGCGTGCCATTCAAACGGTGTATGAGCCCATTTATATAAATGATATAGACTATATCCATCCCATAGCCCACCGCGTACCTGAAAGTCCTCATTATCACAATCAATGGTCATTGTATCAGGGGTGTATGACTGAATTTTGATTGCGTCCGCACCACATTTAGCAGCTTCCTCAATAGTCTTTAAGGCATTTTCAATATCACCATTATGATTAGCGGACAATTCTGCAATGATATATGGTTTGTATTCTAAACCGATTCGTTTTCCGTCAATTTCAATATATTTTTTAGTCATGTTATTCACTTTATTCACTTTCTTTAATGACCCTAACCGTTGCTTCTAATTCACTTCCAATTTTAGAAACACCCGAGAACTCTAACTTCAAATTCCCTAAATTTAAATATGCTTTTGGGTAAGTGTCTGCATCTAACATACGCACTGTATTATAAAAACCTTCTAAATTTAACTCTGGCGTTAACAAACTTTGTGCTGGTGTGCGTCTTGGAAACTCAGTGACATTGCCTTGTTGCGGCACAGGGTTTGGTTCCCGTTTGACAATGTGCTCTATCATATCAAAAGTTAAACTTGAACTTCGCAGGAAAATTTCAGCCGCACTACCGGTTAAACAAAGTTCATTTTTCAAATAAACAGGCCCAGCATCTAATTCGTTTGCCATTTTTAACGCCGTTAATTTGGTCTTTTGATGACCTCTAATGATCAAATTTTGCAGCGGACTGCCTCCTCGACCATATGGCACATCCGTCATATGAAAACAAACGCAGTTAAATTCTTTTAAAATAGCATCTGGAACAATCCAACTCCAGTGTGGAAAAAATATGTATTTTGGATTTATTTTCCTTAGGTTTTCAATGGTTAACTCACTCCTTGAGTTCATTAAAAACCATTCACCAGCATAGCCACCGACTCTTTTTTCAAACTGCGAAATGTTCCATTCTTTAATTGTTGCAACAACGTAGCTATTCATATTTACTGATCTCTAACTTGTATTTACACCCTTCATGTTCGAAAAATGCCGGATAATCCTCATTATCAACCGTTCGTAACAACGGTATTAACTCTGCTAATGTTTTGCTCACATCTAACTCACTGTCACTAGCGCGTCTACGCGGATAAAAACTTACTTGGCCCGTCTGTTTTTTAGGCACAAGAGAGCCAAATTCATTAACAAATCTCACTGCCAATTTAATTGAAATAAGGCCTTGCAGTTCTCGCCACTCACAGGCTAATTCTGTACCATTTAGTGTAATTGTATCGGTCAGCCAAATATCACCAGCGTCAACATCATCACAAGCTTCAATTAAACAAACAGGTATTTCATTTTGTCCTTCCAAGATTTGCCACGCAATGGGCGCAAAACCTTTTCCTTGCGGCAAGGCACTTTCATGCACAACAAGATTAAATTTATTTTTACTGAGTAAACTCGGCGCTGCAATTTTTGTACAACCGAGAAAAAAGCAAACATCTCCAGCGTTTACCGCATCATGATGTTGAGCCAACGTTGCATTTTTATCAAGCTTATTTAGCTCATCAACAAGGTCTTTAGCGTAGGGTAAAATCCATGAATCGTTATCCACTAAAACAGTAATATTTTCTATCATTTATCATTGCCTTTACTACTTTACTTGTACCTGTGCCATCACATATTTTTTGACATTTTTCTACAATATCATTGTCACTAGAAAGTAACTTAAACCAAGCTTCAATTTGATGTTGTAAATCATCAGTTACGCTTTCGGCTTCCATATAACTTATAACACCTGCACCGCTTAAATTAAACGCGATTTCGCGTTGATTAATTGCCTGTATAATCACAACCGCGGGCAAGCCCGCTGCACAGCGCTCCCATGAGGTGGTGCCAGCAGCACCAACAGCTAAATTTGCTTGCTGCATTAACCCTGCTATATTTTTTGGTGATACATGCAAACTAATATTTTTATTTAGTAAGCAATATTCTGTCACTGCATGTAAATGTTTTGCAGTCCCATTCATAACAACAATAATTTTATTCACAGATGCCATTTGTGAAACGATGTTCAATGCTTGTACTGTCAAGTTATCGGGGTCTGTACCACCAAACATAAGCAGCAGTGTTCTATCATTAGTTTGAGCGGGCTGCACCTTTTGAAACTCGGGCCTTAAAAGTGCATATTTGGTACCCAAAAATAATGTGCAATCCGGTTTAACTAAAGCACTGTATTTTTCTGGATTGCAACCAAACGTCTGATCAAGCAGGTATTCACAGTCTAAATAACGATCACCCAAATCATCAATAGCAAATATTTTTGAACTAAATTGACGGACTAATTTATGCCAATGTTGATCAATACCATAGTGGTCCACAATCACAAGATCCAAACCATTGATACCGTTATAATTTAAAATAGCCTGAAACTCACTGGCATCTTTTTCTTGGCTATTTCTCAGCCACTGCCCATGTTGTAAATGTGATGATGCATTGTCAATACCTGAACTCAATTCAAAATATTCAAACCCTTCATCTACAATTTTGGCTGCAATGCTGCCTTCAGATTCTCTGGATATGAAAACTATTCTAGCGCATGTTTGCTGATTTATTTCTTGAGCTAGAGTTAAGCATCGCATCACATGTCCAATACCTATTTGATGTGATGAATCAACCCTAATTGCTATTGTTAGCATATGCAATAAACCTATTTTTTTGTTAAATTTAAATTAAAAATTAACTCTGCACGTTTCCAATCAGAAGGAGTATCGATATCTTGAACTTTTGATATATCTAAAATTACAGGTATTGTATTTGCGGAAAAAAATGGTGTTCCTTTCTTATAAGCTTCATAAGTACCCCAATAAAACTGCCCAGCATCGTGATATGCTTTAGTTAAATCTTGAGAACGAGTATTAAAATGATCAGAGTAAAACATTTCAACCTTTCCAGAATCATTTAGATAGAAAGCTCGCTGTATAGGAAATGAAAACTCCGTAGCACTATAGGAATAATCCAATTGATGATCTTCCAGCAATTTTAATCCACTTAACAACTGGTTAACTTCGATAAATGGTGCCGTTGCATAAATACAACATATTTTATCTTCGGCGTTTAGCTTGAGCTCTTGCATTGCGTGCTGGATTACATCGATAGTCGTTGCATAATCGTCTGAAATATCTTCAGGACGTAAAAATGGTACTTCCGCGCCATACTCTAATGCAACATCAGCAATTTCTTGGTCGTCAGTAGAGACGATCACTTTGTCAAAACAGCCAGATGCTAATGCTGCATCAATTGAGTATGCAATCATTGGCTTACCATGAAAAAGTTTAATGTTTTTCCGTGGTATTCGTTTACTTCCACCACGCGCTGGAATAATCGCAATTTTCATGCTTATCCCTTTAATACTGAAGTTAGTACGCGAACTACTTCATCTTGTTGCACATAACTCATCAAATGAAACATAGGTAGTGAAATCGCTTCTTGATAATAAGCCTCAGCTTGAGGGAAGTCCCCAAATTTGAAACCCATTTTTTGGTAGTAAGGCTGAGTATGAACGGGGATATAATGCAAGTTAACCCCAATACCATTTTCGCGCAATGCTTCAAAAATTTCACGATGTGTTTTTGAAATAGTCTCTAATTGCAAACGAATGACATACAAATGCAACCCTGAATAGGTACCTTCTAATTGATATGGTAAGCTTATTGGCAAGCGGCTCAATAATTGATTGTAACGCTCAGCAAGACGGTGACGATCAGCGACAAAATTATCTAAGCGTTGCATCTGCGACACACCTAATGCAGCTTGCAATTCAGTCATACGATAATTAAAGCCAAGATCGATTTGCTCGTAATACCAGCCTCCATGAGACTCATTTACCATTTTATCCACATCACGCGTAATGCCGTGACTGCGATAAAGTGCCATTTTATCCGCAAGTTCTTGGCTGTTGGTCATCGCAGCCCCACCTTCTGCTGTGGTAACAATTTTCACTGGATGAAAACTAAAGACAGTGATATCCGAATATTCACAGCTACCGATTGGCGCGTCAAGATAGCGCCCACCGATAGCGTGCGAGGCATCTTCAATGATTTTAAATCCATACTCTTTCGATAGAGCATGGATTTTTTTCATATCACACGCTTGCCCACATAAGTGAACCGGTATGATCACCTTTGGTAAAGCGTTAGTCTCTTTCGCTTGAACAAGCTTCGCTTCTAATGCACTCGCGCTCATGTTGTAGGTTTGCGGGTCAATATCAACAAAGTCGACACTTGCACCACAATATAAACCACAGTTTGCTGATGCTACGAATGTCACTGGAGTGGTCCATAGTATGTCACCCCGACCTAGACCAAGTGCTAAACAAGCGATATGTAAAGCAGACGTTGCACTATTAACTGCCAAAGCAAATTCAGCACTAGTATGCGCTTTTAATGCAGCTTCAAAAGCAGGAACCTGCGGACCTTGAGTCAAGAAATCAGACTGTAAAACCTGCACCACGGCATCAATGTCTTGCTGGATAATTTCTTGCTTACCATAAGGGATCATAATTTATCTCTACGACTCAATATTAAACAGCGAAGTTAGGGTCTACGTGCTCTACGATCAACTCGCGTAGTCCTTCGATAGTTTCCCATTCAGTATTAGTCCCTGAATTATATTTGAATCCAAATGGGACTTTTTGTGCTTTATGGTGTTGCATATATTCCGCTTCAGTATAGGTAAACGACACTGAAGGTAGAATTGCATAGTATTTACCTAAGTCGATGGTATTCAGCGAGTCTGTATCCGTGATCATCTCTTCATGTAGTTTCTCGCCAGGACGAATCCCAACAACTTTAGTTTTACATTCAGGCGCGATTGCTTGAGCAATATCTAAAATCTTGTACGATGGAATTTTAGGAATGAAGATTTCACCACCAAGGTGGTTTTCAAGCGCATACATCACCATATTTACGCCGTCTTGCAAAGAGATATTAAAACGAGTCATCTCTTCATGAGTAATAGGCAGTAACCCTTCTTCTTTTTTCTTCATGAAGAATGGAATAACCGAACCACGCGAGCCCATCACGTTGCCATAACGCACAACACTAAAACGAATATCTTTTGAACCTCTAATGTTATTCGCCGCAGCAAATAATTTATCAGATGCTAACTTTGTTGCACCATATAGGTTAATTGGTGCGCACGCTTTATCAGTTGATAGTGCAACTACATCATGAACACCGCAGCGAAGAGCTGCTTGAATAACATTTTCTGCACCATCAATATTAGTACGAATACATTCTGTTGGGTTATATTCTGCAGTATCTACCTGTTTAATGGCTGCTGCATGAATAATAACATCTACACCTTCACACGCTTGGGTCATACGATTTTGATCACGTACATCACCGATAAAAAAACGTAATTGTGGATAATCTTTCTGAGGATAGTCTTGACGGATGTCAAATTGCTTTAGTTCATCACGTGAATAGATGATAATTTTCTTCACATCTTGATAGCATTCAAGGATGGTTTTTATGAATTGTTTACCAAATGAACCTGTGCCACCAGTGATCAAAACAGTCTTATTATTTAACATTTATTTATCCTAAATATGTTTGATATCAAAATTTAAATTAATTTGTACACTTTCACACCTCAACCTTCAAAACCATGCTGAGACACCTTAAATCCATTTTGAGACAGCGACATTGCCGCTATCCCCTTTAAAACCAAGGTTCCACTGTTTTTCTTTAAAAGGTTCCAATAGGCCTAAAAACTTTATATTTCTAATCTTCTTTCTTAACGAAATGCCTTATTAGCACAATCATGACAGCTAACATACCGCCAAGCATTGTACCTAATACGCAAATTAACGCGCGTTTAGGGCCCGCTTTTTCTTCTGGGACCAATGCTGGATCGATAGTTTTAAATACATATTCATCACGGACTTCAGCAAACATAATGGTTTTGGCTTGCTCTTCAATAAGCTTGTAAAGAATTGAACGAATATCGGCGACGTTAGTAAGTGCTATTTGCTTGTTTAAAAACTCACTGCTTCGATTTGCTTCTGCTACATCACGCTCTTTCATGACTTTGTTAATATCTTCAACAAGCCATGTTACCCATTGTTGCGCGATAGCAGGAGAGAAATGCTCTACAGAGACTGTTACCATGCCAGTATCTTTAGCTGAGTTGATAGAAACAACTTTGGTAAACTCTTTGTACGCCTCTTGCATAGATGGCTCTGGTTTAAAGGGTGCTTTAACTTCACGCACCCACTTATTTGTATCCGCCTCATATAAGTCGGCGTCGTATATAATTGAATTGTCGCTTAAACTCCATTTTTCTACAGCCATCAGATCCGGAAGTATGTTGTGCTTTTGAATGAATTGGCTGGCGAACTGACGTGATTTCATAACTTCGATGGCCATTTGAGTTTTATCCACTCCACCGCCACTACCTAAGTTAATGCCGGCCATACTGGCTAAACCACCAAATTGCCCCGCCAGTGCGCTTAAGCCGCCTCCCTGCTCCTCACTTGCTGGAGCTAATAAGGCTTCAGACTTGTAGGTATTGGGTTGCATGATTGCGAATACTACTGCACCGATAGCGAAAACGGCTGTAATGGCGATGATGAGCCATTTACCTTGCCAGATTACCGAGAAGAGTTCGCGGAGGTCGATTTCGTCGTCCGGTGCTGTTTGTGGAAACTGTGCATCAGTGTAGTTTTGTTGTATATTTTTAGTCATTATTTTCTTCAGATTCGAGATTCTAGGACGCTTCGCGGATAGATCGCTACGCTGCTATAAGGGCAAGATTCAAAAGCTCTCGCCTGTAAATTAATCAACTTTGTAATCAGCGTTTTCTTCTTTAATCTGTGATTCCTTATTTTTAATTAGAGAACCTATGATTTTTGCTAACTCTTTAGCTTCTTTTATCATATCCATCGAAGACTGCCGATTTAGGTAGCCGATTTCAATTCCAATGTACAGCTGGGTAACCAACTCTCCGAGTGAGCCTTTTGCATAATACAAGAAGCGTACTTTCTCTTTGATAGTTTCACGCTCTTCACCTTCAGCAATATTCGAAGGCACCGATAAACCTGAGCGTGTAATTTGATCTTTAAAGCCCCAATTTTGTACGCTCTCTGTGGCTTTATATATTTCGCACGACAATCTTGAGGCTCTTTTCCAAACATCCAGTTGTTCGAATCGCATTAGCTACTCCTTAGCTTTGGCAGAGCGCTGCGCTTCTAGGTCGTGACTTCGTCACGGCTAGAGCGTCGCTTCGCTCCTTCTAGATTCTAGACAAGCAAATGCTGAAAGCGGACAACTAGTTTCTTTCAGCTTTTGCTTTTATAGCAGGGCAAAGCCCGCTCTAGCAGCGAAGCGATCTCGTATCTCGATTCTTCTTACAAGTTTGCGACTGTAGCGAATGCGACTGCAGTGTTGTATATGATGCTGGTGACTTGGGTCCAGAGCGTTAGGTTATCTTTGTACTCTGTATCCAGTGGCACGATGATGGTGTCACCAGGTTGTAGGCTTGACTCACCGCTAAACCACATTGAGCGGTTTGGCAGCATTACTGAACCATTAGCCTTGATGACATAAGTTCTATCATCATCAGCACGCTCTCGAGCGCCACCAGACATTGCTAGGTACTGGTCAACTGTTTGACCTTCTTTAAATCTATGTGTCGCTGCGTGTTGTACTTCGCCCATTACTGCAATCGTTTGCTTGGTTGATGGAATGTAAAGTACGTCTTTGTCTTCTAACTGCAGATCCGCTTGATTAACGCCAACAGAAATTGCAGATAAATCTACCACTAAACGGCCAACCGCCTTGATGGTTTCAAGGTCGGTAAGCATCATTTGTGCATCAGAGTAGTTAATAACATTGCCGTCTTTTGATACACCGCGGGTAGCAATATCACGACGCAGTTGATCGGCAAGCTTTTTAATCTCTAACTGCTCTTGCTGACGTACTGATTCACGTACAAATACAGAAGATGGTAGGTAAGCGTAGCTAGTAAACCCGCCTGCGCGAGTTAACACATCACCTAATGTTTCACCGCGGCGGATGTTGTAGGTACCTGGGAATCGAACCTCGCCGCGTATTTCTACTGACTTGTTTTCCTGCCAATCTGGCGTGGTCATAACGGTGAGAATGTCGCGACCTTTCAATAATAGATTTTGTGATGCGTCGCCCTGCAACGCTAAATCGAGTGCAATATTTTTATGGCTAATTGAAGAGCCATCAACCGTGGTAACAGTACTGGTCAGTTCAGCGCGCGTGGTATACGCCCCTTCTTCTAAGCCACCTGCGGCTACGATTAGGTCATTCACCTTGGCATTCACTGCCAATGGGTAAATACCTGGATTATTGACTTTACCATTTACGGCTACAGCTTGAACGCCAGTTCCTGCACGCCCTTGGCTGTTCAATTTCATAATCACAGGGTAAAGCAGTTCACCGCGATTCATCACTGAACTGAGTTTGATTAGGTCCCTATCTTCGAAAAGGTTAACCAACATTTTGTTGACTTCACCTTTAATCGCGGTTGCTTCAGTTTCTTCAGCTTTGCTATTGATAGCAACACCGCCAAGTTCTGAGCGGTCAGCAAATTTTTGTTGGTTTAGTTGCGAAAAGCCCGCTTTAAATAGGTCATTGCCAATTAACGAGTCACCAGCCAATGACTGAACTTTTTTAACTCGCTCTTTAACTAATTTGTTCAACTCATAACGATTTTGTGCCATATCGCTAAAGTTAAAGAAGATAATTTTGTCTCTAGCTTCAAGAGTAAGGTTCTGTGACGCCACCTTGCCGTTTATCGCTTTTGATGGTGAGAACTGATAAACCTGAATATCGCCTTGCTTTTTTATCTCTCTAACAATGACGGCGTACTCTAAATCAGCAGAAACGGTCAAATCACCCCAGATGGATGGTACAAGATCACTAATCTTTTGCCCTTTAAACCACTGGTATTTACCAGGTCTAACTACGGCACCCACTACGGTAAGTGCATCTTCATATTGTGAAGTCGCACTTTTAACACGAATAACATCTCCAGCAAGTGCTTTAGTGTTTTTTCCCGCAGTAGAGGTAAGATCTACATTTACAATGGTTCTAAGGCTGTTTTTATTAAAACGCTCAACACTACTGCGCTTTGGGTAAGCGCCTGGTTTAACACCGGCGGCCATTTCTATTACTTGAGCCATGGTCTCGTGCTTTTTAAGCTCGTAGATAGCAGGACGCCTAACCTCGCCGGTTACACTCACTAATCCACCAACCGACGGTATAAAAACCACATCGCCAGAACGAAGGCGCATATCACCCGAAGCGTCGCCACGTAACAGTAGATCATACAGATCCATGTTACCGACTAATTTACCTGCACGCTTAACTTGAATATTTCGCAATGAACCAATTTCATTCACGCCACCCGCCACAAAAAGCGCTTGCGTGATAGTAGAAAGGCTTGAAACGGTATAAGAACCTGGCTTGTACGCATCACCCGCGACAAAGATACGGATAGAGCGAAGCTCACCCATGGTGATATTCGATTGAATACCAATCATCTGCTTTTTAATGCGTTGAGAAAGTGATTTTCTAAGCTCACTAAAATTCAAACCTGCAACGCTAATGGGGCCAAGTTCAGGAAACTGAATAACACCTTCGCGGTTTATCACTAGGTCGTATTCTTTATTTTCTTTGCCGTATAGCTGAACCTTAATGTTATCGCCTGGACCGACTAAGTACTCACTAGGGACAGGAACATCTGATACCGGCGCAAACGTTGTCGGCTCGCCTTCAAATAGGTCATAACCAAAACGTTGTAGTTTTGTTTTCGCAGCATCATCTTCAAAGGTAAGTTCTTTACTCTTATCTTCAACAGCGTCACGTTTAGTGTCACTGCGGCTATTAACCACTTGCGGATTTTCCAGCGGCTGTTGTGCCGTTGAACCACCAAGCATTGAAGGACTAATGCCGTACTGTTTTGCTAAACGTTGCTGCTCTGATGCTGGCAAGTTTTTAAATTGCTCAATCATTTGAGGAGATGGCATGGCAGCTTGAGCTTGACCGCTTAATAGCAGTAAAGCAGTTGCACTAGCCATGATGAGTTTCTTAGTCTTATTAAACACCAGTTATCTCCGAGAGAAAGGTTGAAAATTGATTAAAGCTAAATCGATACGAGCTGGGAGGAACAGCCTACGGCTTTACGGCACGTGACTTTGTCACTACAGAACGCTTTGATTACGGGAATACAAAAAAGCCATTCTAGGTTCTAGGTTCTAGGTTCTAGGTTCTAGGTTCTAGCAAAGACGGTAAAGTCTTAAGTGAACGGTCAAATCTAGAATGCGACGGCATAAATGCCGATCTACTTCAAAAGAAGGTGCTAGCAAAGCGTAAAATCAACATCAAAACTAAATGGCGTTTGCTGTTGATTTCCTAGCAGGACTAGTCCGTCCTAGCAGTGAGCTTGCGAACGCCCGACTTCCTAGGGCCTGATTGACCTTCAGACACGCTACCGCCCATGGATTGCGGCTTCCAAAGTGCCCGTCTGCTGTGCAGACATCCCTATTTATTGAGCTTTGAACTAACTATGCTCAAAATTAATTTAGTAAAAGTGAACAATTGGAAATGGTGTCTGTTAGAGACAAAATAAACAAACCCAATGTAAACCTTTACTAACTTAACTCTTACTAAGCTTTCTGTTGCTAAGCTACTTTTTCTAACTTGCTTCTTTTACTAAATTAGCTTCCGCTTGTGACAACTTTTTATAAAAGACTTTCAACTAAAGCCATTTGATGATTCTATTTTCGGCAAAAATAACCGACCAAAGAAAATAACCGCCGCGATTATACCTCAATGAAAACAATCGAGCAGCAACTCTAAGCCATTCAACTTACGATATGTTTACTTTATGTTCGATGCTCAGCCCGTTATAGATGTCGCTATCTAGAGTTGTATTATCTATGCTCAACCTGCTATCGATTTCGTTGAGTGAACAACCTAAGAGTACTTTGCTCTTTAGCAGCCTTTTTTCGCATATACCTGAACATTATCAAACGGTTCTAATGTTCTTCCTACAAAAGAAAACCTAAACAGCCAGCACCAAGCACACAATAAATTCACTCTCGAAAGATTGACTGCTTCTTATAACTACCACACAACACAATGGCTGATATCTTACAAAGCAAATCCTCTTTCACTTACTTCTTTCAACCTGCCTACATAAATCTAGAGTGAGGAGGATGGATGAACCGTGATGTATTTATTTACTTTTTATTAATAGGGGCAATCGCATTTTTGTCGACAATAACTCGCTGCTGCTTTCCCATTAACTCAAACAGCACAAAGCAACGTTTATCGCCATTGCTTTCGTCAAATATACCCTCTAGTTCTGCGAAAGGACCGTCAGTAAAACAAACCTTATCACCTTGAACTAACTTAGGTTGCTCTACAGTCTCTGGCATATATTTAGCTATTAGCTTGTGTTCACGCATTTTAATGCCGTGAATAACGCTTTCATCGATGGCTGTCATTAATTCCTTACAGCCAACAATGCGGATAACGCCACGGGTATTGTGAATACGGGCAACACTTGTCACTTCTGGGTCAAAATATACAAATAGGTAGCTCGGAAAGAGCGAAACACGGCGTACGGTTACTTGTCCCTTTTGTAACTTCTCTTCCGGAAAGGTAGGTAGATAAGTCTCAATCTCTTGAAGTGCAAGGTTTTGCTGCGCTCGGGCTTCGCCACGAGGTTTGCAATATAATAAATACCAAGCCTTCATTAGTTCTCTCTTATCTTAATTCAAAATAGTGACGTCCCTTCACGGCTTGGAATACTAGCAAAATTACGAACTAAAAAGAAAGTAAATTTCACAGCAATATACGCTTTGTTAGAAACATATTCATACCCTCGCGTAACGGAGCCTCAAAGGTGTTCATTAAGTCAGCAGTCGCTCCCTTAAAATTGACTTAAGCCACCTTAAAAGGGTATATAAGGTAGGCTTTATCGCATTTGGCGCTATTTTTAGCTTCAAATAATAAAAATTAGAATATAAGCCCATAACAGGGCGGTCAAAACTGCTACATATACACATTAAAAATAACATTTTAAGTGTGTATATCCTGCAGATTTGGTACGCGACTATTTATAAAAATATATTTCTGTGGCGTTTATTGACTCACAGGCAATCACAAGCTGAAGGTGGAAGAACAAATGAGCGGAGTAAAACCCCAGGGGACGATGCTTGGGCATCCGAAGGGATTGTTCCTGTTGTTTACAACAGAGCTATGGGAACGATTTAGTTATTATGCAATGCGCGCCATTTTGGTGTTATATCTTGTAGATAAAGTACAAACTGAAGGTGGACATGGTTTAGGCTGGACTCAGGGTGATGCAATATCGCTCTACGGTACCTTTACAGGTCTTGTTTATTTAACCCCACTTATCGGTGGTTGGTTGGCTGATGCTTATTTAGGCCAACGTAAAGCAATTATCATTGGCGGCGCGTTAATGGCTGCAGGCCAATTCACTCTGGCACTACCACATAGCTGGATCCCTGGTTCTGAAACCTTGGTGTTTTATATTGGTCTTGGTACGTTGATTATTGGTAATGGTCTATTCAAGCCAAACATCTCTACCATGGTAGGTGACTTGTATGAAGAGGGTGACCATCGTCGTGATGGCGCGTTTACTATCTTCTATATGGGTATTAACGTTGGTGCATTCCTCTCAGGTATTATCGTAGGCTCAGTTGTTGCAGCTTATGATGGCAACTTCCAAATGGGCTTCTTATGTGCGGGTATCGGTATGGTACTTTCACTTATTATCCAGTTCGTATTCGCGCAAAAACTTCTAGGTGATATTGGACGCTACCCTGCTGCCAAGCTAGAGAAAGAGAAAAATGAAGCTGCCGGTGATGTACGTAAAGAACCACTAACAAAAATTGAACGTGATCGCATTAAAGTGATTATGGTCATGGGTCTGTTTACTATTATCTTCTGGGCTGGTTTCGAGCAAGCCGGTGGTTTGATGAACTTGTTCACTAACGACTTTACTGACCGTATGATTGGTGGATGGGAAGTTCCTACCACTTGGTTCCAGTCGCTTAACGCAATGTTCATTGTCATCTTCGCGCCTGTTATCGCTTCTATTTGGATCCGTTTAGGAAAGAATGAGCCTAACTCGCCTGTGAAGTTTGCTTTAGGTCTTGTACTTTTAGGTATTGGTTTCCTATTCATGATTGGTGCTGTTTTAGAAATGGGCGGCGACGCTGATGCTAAATCAAGCATGTGGTGGTTAGTAGGTGCATACTTCTTCCATACCATGGGTGAACTTTGTTTATCTCCTATTGGTCTTTCGATGGTTACTAAATTGGCTCCACTGCGTATCGCATCATTAATGATGGGTGCATGGTTCCTATTCGTTGCTATCGCTAACAAAGTGGGTGGCGTAGTCGGTTCATTTATTGGACATGGCGGCGAGAAAGAAGAGCAACTTGCTAATGCAATGGCTATCTTCGCAGGTATCGCAATTACTTCAGCTATTTCAGGCATCATCCTTTACTTCATGGCAGACAAGCTTGTTGATTGGATGCACGGCGCTGAAGGCCATGCAGAAACTGAAGAGGAAGCTCTTGAGCAAGAGATTGCTGTAACAGCAGAGCATGAAGGAATAAAGCAGTAGGTTCTAGGTTCTAGAGTAGAATTTAAATGCCTCGTATTACTACGAGGCATTTTTGTATCTATAATACCAATTGCATTAAGTATTTGAGCAGTTCAGAGCCCCTCAGCCTTTTCAATTCAAAGCGCATTGGTAAAGAAATGGTTATTCCCTTTTAAGCCAATGCAAAGCAGAAGTGGAAAGACTGAGGGGCTCACGTAGTGCGGCTGAGGTTAAACAAATTGGCAAAACGCTGTATGCTTCGCTATGGGATTTGGATATACGACTAAATGGTCTATTTTGTTCCATACAAAATAAGACATTCCGGCCCTCCTTGGCGGTCAGATTTAGGAGGTACGAGACCAAGGATGGTCGAAGGTAGAATAATGCAGGAGCAATTATCGAGAGCGAAGCTGGATGCCAGAGCCGAGAATAACTATTAGCTCAAATTCCACTACTTGCCTACAGCGTTTTGAATTCCCGCTGAATGGTCAAACTTTTAATGCAATTGGTATAACATTAAAAGAGCTAGCGATTTATCTGTTAACCGCTTTTACATATTCGAGTTAACGCTGCTACAGATTCTTTTGAAAATACATAAACCGAGCAGACTCTTTTGGTTTTTGCCCTTCTTCTCCCTCGGCAATATTTGATGGGATTACTAACGCGACGCTAGAACCTATTCTCTTTTCTAAGTCGCAGTTAGCTGGATAAACCCACCTGCTGGCATATTCTCGTCGTGCACAAGCCCATGAAACTCATTATTGAGCAGTTGAAGTTTATGCTCACTAACATTGGTTAAAATACAAAGCTGTTCACCGGGCATTAATGTACGAAATTGTACTGAAGGCGCCCCCCAATCACTGACACCTAGTTGCATAGAGTCCGCGATAGCAAGTGGTGCTAGCCCTTCTCTGTTGCGAAGGTAACAGCGAAACTCGCTGCCAGCTTGAGCTATTGCAACACGATAACTCGACAAGTCAATCACCACATAAGTCATATCAACATATATATCTAAACCAGACTTGGACATTCTATCGTTGAGATAGGTGAGCATGTTGTAGGGCTCTGTGATGACCTGAGATAATTTATTGCGATAACGCTTTAGTTTATGATTCACAAAACTCTTTAACAGTACGCTAGCAAATGCCGCGCGGTTGTCGTGAGGATAAAAGTGCGCCATATACATCATAATGTGCGAATCATCGAGCATTGCCGTATCAATAAAATGAGCACTAACTTCATTGGTGTTAAATAGACTGTAGTCTATCTGAGCCTTAGAATACTCTATGCGGCTTGGGGGGAATAATTGCTGCTGTACACTTTTTGCTGCTTGCTCGCTTTGCGCTAACAGTTCAAGGTTTTGATTGAGTTCCAGATAAGACAGAGACTCTAATTCGTCAAACTGCAATGACTCTTCTAGTGTGCCATTAACACATTCTTTGATAGCGTTTTCGATAACAAAAAGGTCTGCGACGGGTTTTACAAGATAATCATTTGCACCATGTCTAAGCGCATCGACTACATCTGACATGGCTTGATTACCCGATATTATAATCGAGGGCGTGCCAGGGCTATATTGATTCATAGCTTTCAGCATTTCTAAGCCGCCAAGCTTTGGCATACTTAAATCTGCTAATACAACGTCAAAGCGTTGCTTTTTAAAATAATTTAAACCGAGTTCACCATTATCAGCCTCGTGAACAATCGCTCCTCGACTCTCTAAAAAGGCCGTAACAATCTTGCGGAAAACGGGATCGTCTTCCACCAGCAGAATAGTTAATTCTTTTAGCGCCATTTGCTGTCCTTAACTCACAACAGCGTAAACTCACATCCTTGTTTTCAATGTTTCCGCTTATTGTCGGCTCTTTCTAGTATTAATTGCCGACAAATTCATTATTTAATCAAGCTCCTGCATATATTCATCAAGCAGTTCATCGTCATCTTCGCTCTGAGGAATATCACCATCATATACTTTGTAGTCCATGTGTTGAAAATACGCGTCTTTAACAAAAGTATATGGGTCTAAAGCATTGTCAACCAACCTCTCCTGATCAATTGCTGATGCTCGACTATGCAGATTTTTAAGGCCCCACTTTAGCACTGACTGCCAGAATGTCAGCTCTGATAATGGGAAGTATAGATCATCAACCCAATCAGAGGCGAGTTCTCTGGTAACATAAGGTCCAAAGAATGGCGCCATGAAATAGGGGCCATTGGGCACACCGTAATAACCGAGCACTTCATTAAAGTCATCTTGCTTACGTGTCATCCCCATCATTTCAGCAACATCAATAACGCCGAGTAACCCAAGAGTGGTATTGACGGTAAAACGCCCACCAGCATTCGCAGCCCAACCCCATTTACCTTGCAATGTGTTATTGACGATGCTGCTAGGTTCTTCAAGGTTAAGCACGAAGTTGTTAATTCCAGTTTTAACTGGACGCGGGATATAATCATTATAGCCGTGCGCTACAGGTCGATAAAAGTATCGATCCATATACAAATAGTTGAGATCCCACATCGCTCGGTTAAACCCTTCTATGGGGTCTCGAGGATCATTATAGGTGACGGTGACGCTCTCACCTTCCTTGATGTCAGCTTCTGCAGCTATGGTAGAAAACCCAAGTATCGCCAGAGAAAGCACAATCCATTTACACTTCATAATTGTCTCTTTGAATAGGTCTGTATTTCTTACTGTTTGTTTCGCTAAAGCCTTTGTATGTTGCTGCCGATACAGTCATAAGACCGTGTAATAGGGCTTAATCTAAGGTTATCGACTAACAAAGTTATAAAATTCCAGTAAGACTGCTAAGGATACTCAGTAACACAATAAGATCAAACATAATTTTGTGATAAAACATGTCTATTTAATTGGATAAAATAGGGCTCTCTTTTGGATAACATTACCCATTCAGCTTTAAGTCATGCAAGTAGCGCGATTGCGCCCGAGAAAGTACCGCTATCAGCTCGGCCAACGTCACTGATCCCGGTTACCGCTACACTTAATAAAAATGGTGTACAAGTGCACTTTTCAGGTCATACATATAACGTAAAATTAGCAACGCCGTTAAGCCCACAACAGTTTGCTAAGGCTCAAGCATTCCTATTGAATATAGTGCAGCAAAGCGCTCTCGTCAGTAATACCGTTCAAATGCAACTGCTTACCTTAGGCCAAGCGCTCTATTTCCCAATGCCAAAAGCGATGCTTGCGCTAGCTAATCGCAATAATGTCTCCGAGCGAAAATTAGTCAAACTTGGAAATAAGAGTGAAGGTTACTTGCTACCAAATGCAAAAGTTTCAGGTTCCGAATTACAATTTAATAATGGCTCCAAGCTAACCCTTCCCATGTTGGCTTCATTAGCTAGTGGGGAGTATTCAGTGGCAGTGAAAACTCGAGCACAGCAGCTCTTTGTTAAGTTCACACCGATCCTGACAAAAATACCAGTAACTCTGGACAATACTCATAGCAGTAATAAGGAAACAGTAGAAACTGCGCCGCAGTCTGAGGCATTAAGTCACAGTAAAACCAACGTCAATCACCAGTACAAGACACTATTTTCCCAGCTAGAAAGTACACCGCTGCCGCAGATCGCTGAATCAAGCTCATTGACTGCTAAATTGCCAGTAGATATTGCCAAGCAAAAGAGCACACAAGATCCACAAAACTTTCTCACCTCAGCATTAGCAAAAGCGGGGAGTCTTCCCAGAACATCTATTAAACAAAGCTTGCCAACATCAAGCCTAGCAAGTGAGATGTTCAAGCGACTGCCGATGCTCAATCCTGAGTCGCTATTATCGCTGAGTGAACCCAAGAAATTAAAACAAGCACTACTTAGCCTTAATTCGCTCAATATTAATCCATCAAACTGGCAAGCAGGTACACCAAGCCATATAAATACCTTGAGCCTAGTCTGCCAACTATTAATAGGCCAAAGTGCAATGGAGCGCGCTACAGCGCCTCTAAGCACTGAGTTAACAAATAGATTGGCAGCCTTGCAAAGGCGCTTAGGGCTCTCTCCACAAATATTATCGATACTCGCAGCCACAGAGATTCATAAACCCTTGGGAGCACTGCTCAATAACCTAAGCCTGTATCAACATCAATCAGGTGTTGTTGACGGTATTAACCATTGGTATTTCGCTCTGCCCTATTCTATCAATCACTACCAAGAGCAGTTTGAAGGCCACTTTGAACAATCTAATGACCCACAAGAGAGTGCTAACCATTGGAAGCTGAGACTAAAATTCAACCTTTCAGCAAGTCCACTTATCATTACAGCTAAAGCAAGTGGCCTGGAGCCACTTGATAATGCTTTACGTATTGCCGTTGATTTTGCCAGTGACAGTCAAAATCTATTGAATAAGGTAAAACTACTCAGCCCTAAACTCACCAGTAAGATTGAGCAATTGGGTCTATCGGTAGTGGCAATAAACACCCAAAAACAAGCGGTACCCGCAACTTTACTACCGGGTGAACATTACTTGGTAAAAGTAAAGGTCTAACAGTAAAAGTGAATCCAGATCTAATAGCAGCTATAAACATGCGTCGAATAGATTGACCAATATGAATATAAAGGGAGAAGCCAATGAGTCGGCATGAGCAGTCAACCAAGGCTGTGGCAGTTAAATACGATCAAGGCACAGCGCCAAATATTTCAGCAAAAGCCGAAGGTGAATTAGCGCAAGAGATGATTGCGCTTGCCGAAGAAGCTGGGATCTTCATCCATAAAGACGAGCACCTATGCGAGTTTTTACAAAAAATGGATGTTGGTGAGGCTATTCCTAAGGAGCTCTA
Source organism: Shewanella kaireitica (assembly GCF_023284045.1). GTDB lineage: Bacteria > Pseudomonadota > Gammaproteobacteria > Enterobacterales > Shewanellaceae > Shewanella > Shewanella kaireitica. Next base: position 321,679 of record NZ_JAKIKQ010000004.1, on the reverse strand, counting down.
TTTACTTATCGCAGAGCTAATTGCTTTTGCCTATGTACTAGACGGTAAATTTCCTGAAAAGTGGAATGGTATGCATGAAAAGATCATGGAGGAAGTTTAGCGGCTCGGCAAAGAAATGCTTAGGCAAACAAGCAATATCTATACAGTAACAAAAGTTTGGGGTGAATATTAGAGGTTCAAGTGCTAAGTTCTGAGTTCTGAGTTCTGAGTGTTAAGTGTTAAGTGCTAGAAATGCGTAAGTGACCATCTGACACTAAAACGTTGCTTGCTATTAATCGCTTGGTTTTCCAACAAGCGAAACGCCTTCAAAGTGAGATGACCAGCGGCTTTATGACTTCCTATGTAAGCGGATCAATAACTCAGCTTCAGCCTTAGGCAATTCACATTCTTGAATAAGCTCGTCAATACCTGCGCCTAAGTCGACCATTTTCATCGCTCTGGAATACAATCTAGCTTGTGGATCTTGCTGATTTGTCTCTTCAAGCTTGGCATCTTGCTGCTGCAGCTTCTTTTCGAGTTCCAGCACCCTGCGGCCAACCCCAATAGTGCCACTCCTAAGCTCTTGCAGTTCACGCTTTACCGCTTCTCTTTGCTTATCGCCATCTTTGACCAATAATGTTAGCGCTTCGACTTTCGCCCGTAGCTTTTTAGCTTGCTTACTGATAAGCACAACTGAGCCAATGGATAACACCACAAACAGTAACGCAGTACCGATTAAAATCTCTTCAGCAATCATTTATGGCTCTTTTCAATTAAAGGGGGTGAAGGCAAACATGCAAAACTAAAACAAACGCCCCGCTTAAGGCTAGCGGAACGTTCGTAGACCCACAGACGCCAAAATTTTATTCTAGCTTCCTATACTTATTTAGACTGTCTTAGCTTTTCCATCCCAGCTTAAACAGCCTAAACTGTACGCGACTAGATCTGTGTCAGTTCCATCCACTCTTCATCAGAGAGTAACTTATCAAGGTCAACTAAGATCAACAGTTCGCTATCGCGATTACTCACGCCTTGAATAAACTTAGCGCTTTCTTCTGTGCCAACATTTGGCGCATTATCAATTTCAGACCGACGTAAATAGACAACTTCTGCAACACTATCAACCAAAATACCAATAACTTGTTTTTCAGCTTCGATGATTACTATACGTGTCGAATCGTTGACGTCTGCAGACGCTAGGCCAAAGCGAGAACGCGTGTCGATAACCGTTACAACGTTACCACGCAGATTGATAATCCCAAGTACGTAATGCGGCGCACCCGGTACAGGTGCGATTTCGGTGTAACGCAGCACTTCTTGAACCTGCATCACATTGATGCCATATGTTTCATTATCTAGCTTGAAAGTCACCCATTGTAACACTGCATCATCATTGCCAGCCGCTACGGCTACACTATTTGAACTTGTCATAATCGCCTCAATCAATAGTTCTGTGACTATCTATTTAAATATTATATTAATACCAATCGTAGTAAATAACTGCTCACTCTAGCTTGTTAAAATACTCGATAACGTCGTTAAAAATTTTAATTGTAGAATAACTACTTATCAAAAATTCCTGCCTTGTTCTCAAGTGTTTTTCCTGCGCTATTTCTGAACACCTATTAATATGATTGGTATAAGCATATCTTTCTATGCGCTTCAAACCAATTACTTTAATATCGAAATACTACAAACCTATGCACTTTATCGGCATTTGGTATTTTTTCTAAACGAGCAATTGCAAATTTTGCCAACCTAGCACCTTGGCGACTCTTAGTAACCAAGAGCTAGCCTTGACTGCCAAGGCCTGAATCGAGCATAGCGATTAACGCATCAACATTTAAAATACCGCACATCTGCTCTTTTACTACCCCAGCAAGCCAAGGTCTTTTGCCCGCTTGGCTGCGCCAATTAACTTGTGACTTATGTATTTTCACCGTGTTAACCAATGACTCGCAGGTTAAGCCCCAGCTACTATCTTGCAGTACCACAATATATTGATAGTTAACGTTTTGCGCTAAGTCATCGTATTTTTCAGGCATTACCCAAGCGCAAGTATCTACCACATTAAGTTGAGACTCTCGGTGCTGCTGTACGCCTAAGTACCAACTGGGTCGCCCCATTAAGTGATTTATGCGCTCAAGGTTCACGATGCCACCTAAACTCACTAAAGGCACTGCTAACGTTAGCCCAGCAACTTTAAAGAAAAGCACTTGAAACTCGTCATCCAATTGCTCTATCAAATCTTTTGTAATGCTAGGAGGCGGCGAAGACTTTTTAATCTGCTTAAGATTAAGCGATTGATTATCCTCAATCACTTCTGCTTTGGGCGCTTCCGTCACAGACTCCTGGACCAGTGAATCACCTAGCGCGGCTATGGTGTCGCTGTCTCCAAGTATTTTTGATTCAACTTGGGCCTTTTTAGTTTGAGGTTTTTCAACCTTTTCAACCTTTTCAATCACAACTGAACTTTGCTCTTTTTCGGCAGCAGATACCGGCGCTAACAGTTGTTCCAACGCTTGGCTACTGACCCGTTCTTTAACCGCATACTCTTTAACTTCAGCCTTTGATTGAGCTTGCTGCTGCCTGTAAGGCTGACCTTTGGCCATTGGCATTACTGGTTCGACACAAGCGACCTCAGCGGCATCGTCAGTTAACAATAAAGTGAAGTAATCACTGACTGCGTCATCAACCAATTTTGACATGGGAGAAGTCCTTCGCAAGCAAGTCATCGAGTAGTCTGTCGTAAGCTTTTACGCCGCGGCTGCGCGGAGCGTAATGTGAAGCGGGTAAATGGCTCAAACTTGCATCTCTAAATTTAGTATCTACTGGAATAACATCAGACCAGAGCTTATTTTTATAATCTTGGTTCAGCTGTTCCAAGGCCGCTGTGGCCGCACGAGTTCTTTTATCAAACATGGTTGGCACGATTGTATAGCTATACTCGACTTTCTTTGAACGTCCCATCAGGATCATGGTTTTAACCATTCTATCCAGTCCTTTAATCGCCAAGAACTCAGTTTGAACAGGCACGATAATATGCTGGCTAGCTGCAAGCGCATTTACCATTAACACGCCAAGAACCGGCGGGCAATCGATAAGAACCACATCGTATTGGTCCTCTAAAAGCGCTAGCGCTTTAGTTAAAATTAGCCCCATGCCTTCTTGATGCCCGAGACTACGGTCTAACGTCGCTAATGCCATTGTAGAAGGGATTAAATCGAGATCAGGCACGTTGGTCGGCACAATATAATTGCCAATAGTGTCTTTGGTTAACTTGGTATTGGCTAAGAACAGATCATACAAAGAGCTCGGTAACTCTTCACTGTCGATCCCCAAGTAATAACCTAATGACGCATGAGGATCGGTATCGACCATGAGCACTCGTTTACCACGCTTGGTAAATGCGCCAGCTAAACTAGCAACAGTCGTTGTCTTACCAACGCCGCCTTTCTGGTTTGCTATGGTCCAAATTTTCAAAATGATCCTTATGATGGCTACGCCACCGTCTTTGAGAGACTTTAACTCACACTTAGCTAACTGCTACTCTTCCAACGCTCGAGTTGTGATCCTGATCCCGCCATGGGGCAGACTTATTAACTTAACGCCCTCTTCAGTAATGTTAACCATCTGCGCTTTGTCTGGGAGAGTGTATGTCATCTCCTCGGCCGCTCCATTGGGGCTTTGCTCTGTCATATCACTCGACGCGATTAACATTTTATCTTCAGTTATATTAATCTCTTGCCTTTTGCCATTTAGCTTAGCCGTAACTAACTCACTGCTCGCGTTAGAGGAGTTACCCTGTTGCATTAAAAGATTGTGACTCGACGGTTCTGTAGCTTCATCTGAATCAATAGATAAAGGAGCAAATGGGCGACTATTTTTTTTCTTATCCGTGGCAAGGTTATTCGCGGCATCGGAGTGAACAGATTGCTCTATAGAGGTTTGAATGAGCTGCTCAACACTGCCATCACCGATTGGCATTGATGTCAGCTCTCCCCCGCGAGCGCGAGCGACAAATGACTCTACAAACACCGGGTTTTCCGCCATCCAATTAGCCATGACCTCAGCTTGTTCATCGGGTACCATAAACAATATTTGGCTATCTTTTAACTCGGCCACTTCATCTAACAGTAATTGGTTCTTGTATCTGAGTTCAAAATAAAGTGAGCCTAAAACAAAAGCGGCAATACTGAGTAAAAAAATCACCAACAATGACACAGTATTCACCGCGCCTTTGCTGTTAGCTTTACAATCATATTGCCGTTGTTTATTAGCCATGTGCTGTCTCTTTGAGGATTGACTCAGCCATCTGCTCAATACTAATCGATTTAGTCGCTATACCTGCATTTGTCACGGCTTGCGGCATACCGTACACCACACAGCTTGCTTCATCTTGCGCCCAAATGTTGGCACCAACAGCTTTAAGCATACGAGCGCCTTCGCGACCGTCTGCTCCCATACCTGTAAGCACTACCGCTAATACATCACCCCCCAATAACTTAGATGCTGACGCAAAGGTGATATCAACACTGGGTTTATAGTTCATCTCTGGTTTGCCAGCGAGTACTTTAATACGACCAAAACTACCGCTACGCTCAAGCATCATCTGCATACCGCCAGGTGCCAGATAAGCGCATCCCGCACGTAGTTGATCGCCAGTTTGTGCTTCTTTTACTTCAATTTTGCACAAGCTATTTAAACGAGTGGCAAACGTAGGAGTAAATGCAGCAGGCATATGCTGAATAAGTAAAATCGGGTGCGGGTAATTTGCCGGCAATTGGGTTAACACTTTTTGCAGCGCTACCGGTCCGCCAGTCGAGGTACCAATAAGTAAAGCCTTATACTTCTTACCACTTGCACGAGTAACAGCGGTCGAACGACTGCTCGGTTTATCTGCCAGCTGTGACTGCACAGGTACATTAGAAGCTGCTGCACGGGTTAAAGGCACCGTTTGAGCCGCAGTTGTTCGCGGTTTTACCGTTGCTAATGAAGGACGAACAGAAGGCCTAAATAAACGGCGCCGACCTAATGTTTTAATGCGCTGCTGCAATAATGCAATAGCGTCGTCTTTATTCGTGGCAATGTCTTCGAATCGTTTGGGCAGAAAATCTAGTGCACCCGCTTCAAGCGCATCTAACGTTGCTTTGGCGCCATCGTGGGTTAATGATGAAAACATTAAAATTGGCACAGGACTGCTGGCCATTATCTGCTTAACCGCTGTTATCCCGTCCATCACGGGCATCTCAATATCCATGGTTATCACTTGCGGTTTAAGTTCTGCCGCCAGCTTAACAGCTTCTGCACCATTGACCGCAGTGCCAACCACTTCTAACTCTGGATCTTGACTGACAATCTCACTAACGCGTCGCCGAAAAAAACTTGAATCGTCGACAACTAGTACTTTAATGCCCATTTAAATTCCTATAACGCATGGGGTTCCTGCTTTCGCACCACGTAAAAAGGACAAGTCGAAAATAAACTTTCTTCTTGTCCCATCAATAAGACGTTAGCCTTTATTGCGTGCGTAGTGCTTTAGTAATCCTGGAACGTCCAAAATCAGCGCGATACCACCGTCGGAGGTAATTGTAGCCCCAGCCATTCCTGGGGTACCATGTAACAAGGTGCCGAGTGGTTTAATCACCACTTCTTCCTGTCCTATAAGCGAATCAACAACAAAGCCTATCTGCATCGTGCCTAATTGCACAATAACCACATGGCCATGCTGCCTATCTCCATGGATCCCGCCAGTTTGAGTTCGGGTGAGCCAGCTCTCTAAATAAAACAGCGGTACGGCTTTATCACGAACAATGACAGTTAGTTGACCATCGACCACATTGGTTTTAGTCAGGTCTAAGTGGAATATTTCATTCACGCTAGACAGAGGCAATGCAAACACTTGCTCAGCCACTTCAACCATTAATGTTGGCATGATAGCGAGGGTTAATGGCACTTTAATCTCTAAGCGCGTGCCTTTGCCTTTAAGCGAGTCGATAAAGATGGTGCCGTTTAACTGGGTGATCCGTGTTTTAACCACGTCCATTCCGACACCACGACCGGATATGTCTGATATTTCGACCTTGGTTGAGAAACCAGGCGCAAAGATCAAATTGTAAGCTTCTTCGTCGGTCATACGCGCTGCTGCATCTTCATCGAGCACACCGCGATCTATAGCGATATTTTTAAGCCGTTCAGGATCCATTCCTGCGCCATCATCCTCAATTTTGAGTAGGATATGATCGCCTTCTTGGCTTGCTGACAGCGTAATCGTTCCGCTACGAGTTTTTCCACTAGCTTCACGGTCATCAGGCATTTCAATGCCATGATCGACTGAGTTTCTCACCAAATGCACCAGTGGATCAGCTAACGCTTCAACTAAGTTCTTATCAAGGTCGGTATCTTCGCCCACCATAACAAGATCAATCTCTTTATTAAGGCTACGAGCTAAATCTCTGACAACACGCGGGAAACGGCCAAATACTTTCTTAATTGGCTGCATGCGGGTTTTCATTACTGCGCCTTGAAGATCGGCTGTGACTAGGTCTAGATTGGCTAGAGCCTTCGACATCTCTTCGTCATCTCGTGAGATCCCAAGACTTAATAATCGATTGCGAACTAATACCAACTCACCAACCATGTTCATGATCTGATCGAGTCTTGAAGTATCTACGCGCACTGTTGTTTCAGCTTGCGGCATATTATTGCCTGTGGCTTTGGGCGCTGATTTAGCAACAGGCTTTGCTTCCGCCTTAACTTCAGCTTTAGCAACAGGAGCGGTAACGGATTTTTGTTGTGATGTCGTGATCGCTTGAACCACTGGCGCTTGAGCAGCAGTGGTTTCAACTTCTGCCGATTTATCTACATTTACCGCAGCAGGTGCTGCACCTGAACCATGCAACTCATCAAGTAAACGTTCAAACTCGTCATCGGTTATCTCATCAGAGTCAACAACATGATTAGATTCTTCAATCACTGCCGGAGCAGCAGGCGCCTTAAACTGGCCTGAGCCATGAAGCTCATCCAATAAAGATTCAAACTCATCATCGGTAATGTCATCAGAACTTTGTGCAGCATCAACATTACCTGCCGGAGCATCAACACCTGGTCCGTTGCCACTGCCGTGTAATGCATCGAGTAATGCTTCAAATTCTGCGTCATTGATGTCATCGATACTGCCGCCAGCGGTCATATCGGCAGTTTCCGTAGCAACGGGGGCTTGTGGCGCAATCGGCTCCACAACGGGTGCTTCTTCAACTACCGCGACACTTTCTACTTCGGCAACACTCGCTTGAGTATCTGCCATCTCAGACGGCAGCAATTGCCCAGCACTGAGTGTTTTTAGTTGCGCTAGCAAATCGGGATCTGCTGGGGACTGAGGTTGACCGGCTTGAGTTTCGGCGAACATAGAGTTAATAGCATCAACAGCTTGCAGGATTACATCCATCAAGTTGGCGCTAACATCTCGCTTGCCCGTACGCAAAAGATCGAAGGTATTTTCTGCTTCGTGGCAGACATCAACCATTGGTGTCAAGCTGAGGAAACCTGCACCACCTTTTACGGTGTGAAAGCCTCTAAAAATGGCGTTAAGCAGATCGGTATCGTCAGGATTATTTTCTAACGTGACCAGTTGTTCCTGTAGAAGCTCTAAAATTTCACCAGCTTCAATCAAAAAGTCCTGCAGTATCTCTTCATCAACATCAAAGGACATTCTTTTGACTCCCTTAAAAACCTAAACTCGAAAGCAGATCGTCAACTTCATCTTGACCCGTCACGACATCCTGACGTTTTTCTGCGTTCATAATAGGACCTTCGGCTTCAACATCTCGCGATGGTGCGCTTTCATCAGCAGTTGCTGGTTGCTCACCAAAGACTGTCAACATCGATACTAAGCTGTTCTCAACTTCTCTGACGAGATCAATCACTCGGCGGATCATTTGGCCTGTTAGATCTTGAAAATCTTGTGCTAGCAATATTTGATTAAGAAGTTCTCTTACTCGGTTCGCATCCGATTCGCTTCTTTCAACAAATTGCTGAATATCATGGCATAACGCTTTAAATTCAGTCAGCGGTAACTCTCGGCGCATGAGTTTATCCCACGCAGGTTTTACCGCTTGAATATTATTGCTTAAGGCATTAGCTAAAGGTAAACACTCTTCTACCGCATCCATGGTCTTATTTGCTGCTTGTTCCGTCATATCAATGACGTAGGTCAAGCGCTCTTTAGCATCTGGGATTTCAGTATTGGCAAGTTCAATCAGGCGGTTATCCACTTGAAAGTCTACAATTGCGCTGTGGAGCTGGCGGGTTAGACGGCCAACTTCATCAAAGAGTTCTTTTTGGATCGGTGAGGCTATTTCTCTCACCAATTCATCGGCTTTTGCTTGCTCGCCGTCGCGAAGTAACGCGACGAGGCTCTCAGCTTGCTCGAGAGTAATGAGCCCTGAAGTATCTTGCTGCATTGCTCATCCTTGCTTAACCTAGTCGCTCGAAAATTTTATCTAGCTTTTCTTTAAGCGTGGCTGCGGTAAAAGGCTTAACTACGTAACCGTTAACACCAGCTTGCGCTGCTGCAATAATCTGCTCACGCTTCGCTTCAGCCGTTACCATCAATACAGGTAAGTGTTTTAGCTCATCATCGGCACGTATCGCCTTTAAGAGATCAATACCTTGCATTCCTGGCATGTTCCAGTCGGTTACGACAAAATCAAAATCGCCCTTCTGTAACATAGGTAAGGCTGTTGAACCGTCATCTGCTTCTTGAGTGTTGTTGAATCCCAAGTCTCGCAACAAGTTCTTGATGATACGTCTCATTGTTGAAAAGTCATCAACAACAAGAATCTTCATATTCTTGTCCAAGGTTTCCTCCGCGGAACTTATTTTTTAGTGTTTATTGTTATGCTTGCGTCCAGTGCTTGAGCTTACCCTTGAGTCTTAGCATCGCCTGACTATGGATCTGGCTAACTCTAGACTCACTGACCTCAAGAATGGCCCCAATCTCTTTTAAATTTAATGCTTCATCGTAATACAGTGACAATACCAGAGCATCACGTTCTGGTAATAGTTTTATCGCCGCCACTAATGCTGAATGAAATTCAACTTCAGCCAGCGACTCATAAGCCACATCATCATGATTGTCTTCGTGGTTAACCACATCAACCGCGACACCTAAATCTTCAATGCCAACAACTTTGCCCACTGATACATCATTTAGAATGCTGTAATACTCATCGAGCGACATCTCTAATCGCTCTGCTATCTCTGGATCTCGTGCATCACGACCAAGCTCTTGCCCTAGCTCATCAATCACTTGCGCAACTCGGCGCTGATTGCGATGTACTGATCGCGGTACCCAATCACCACGTCTTATCTCATCTAACATAGAGCCGCGAATTCTGATCCCTGCGAAGGTTTCAAATTTCGCGCCTTTACTGCCATCAAACTTTGATGATGCCTCTAACAGCCCCATCATACCCGCTTGCAGCAAATCATCTAACTGCACTGACGCCGGTAAGCGCGCCAATAAATGATGGGCAATTCTTTTTACTAGCGGTGCATACTGTTCAACGATAGAGGTCTTATTATCTAAACTAGTATACGCGGCCGCTTTATTCACCTGATTTATCCTCTTTATAATCAGGACGTTGGACCAATCGTTCTACGAAGAACTCCAAGTGTCCACCAGGTTGAGAAGGTATCGGCCAACTCAATATCTTGTTCGCAAGTCCGTGATAAGCAATGGCAGCGGGAGACTTAGGGAACGCCTCAACAATCAGCTTTTGCTTTCTTACTGACTTACGTAAATTCTCATCGAAAGGCACGGTAGCAACCAGTTCAAGCGCAACATCTAAAAATCTATCCGTCACTTTACTTAACTTGGCAAACAACTCCATACCTTCGCGTAAACTGCGCACCATGTTAGCAACAATTTTAAAACGGAACACACCGTGTTCGCGACTCAAAATTTTAATCAGTGCATAAGCATCGGTTATCGATGTTGGTTCATCACAAACAACGATTAATACATCTTGCGATGCCCGAGAAAAACTGAGCACCATGTCTGAGATCCCGGCGGCAGTATCAACGATTAAAATATCAAACTGGGTTCTCATTTCACTAAACGCGCGGATTAAACCTGCGTGTTGCGCTTGAGTCAGTTCAACCATTGACTGGCTACCCGAAGTTGCCGGAATGATCCCAATGCCCTTTGGTCCTCTTAAGATGACATCATCTAATTCGGCATCTCCGGACAAAACATGAGATAAATTTTTCTCAGCGCGCAAACCTAACATCACATCTACGTTGGCTAAACCCAAATCGGCGTCTAAAACGAGCACGCGTTTGCCCTTTTCGGCTAACGCTACGGCGGTGTTAATTGATACGCTGGTTTTACCAACGCCACCTTTACCACCAGAGACGGCGATAACTTTTACTTTTTCATTATTTGGCTGATTCATCATACGTAAACCACTTGCTTGATCGGGAGTCATGTTTTTACTCAAATGCATGGGTCATTTCTCGTGACCGCTCACTGTTCTGTAATGGTTCTAATTCTTGGTTATCTAACACGGCTAATGCTCGGTTGGCTAAAGCTAACGTGTCAGCCACTTGCATATCTTCAGGAACGCGTTGTCCATCAGTCACATAACTCAAAGGTAACCCACTTTGGATCAGTACACTTAGCGCTGGCGCTAAAGACACTGATTCATCTAACTTAGTCAGTACCGCGCCAGAAAGCGGGATACGGGTAAACTGTTTTACGGCGTCTTCAAGTACTCGACGCTGGCCTGTTGCAGACATTACCAGATAACTACGAATAGGTATTGCGCTATTTGCTGTCAAATTATCGAGTTGCTGGAATAGACGCAGATCTCTCTGGCCCATACCTGCCGTATCAATCAAAACTAACTTACGGTTTCTAAACTGATACAAAATCTGTTCTAACTCATTAAAATCATGAGCCTGCTTAACTGGGCATCCCATTATTTTGCCATAAGTTGCCAATTGCTCAAAGGCTCCAATGCGATAATGGTCCGTCGTAATCAATGCAACTTGATCTGAACCATGATGCGCGGCAAATCTAGCGGCTAATTTGGCAACAGTCGTGGTTTTACCAACACCTGTTGGTCCAACAAATGCGACCACACCACCTTGACGAACAATGTCGTCGCCTTGGTTATCTAACATATTGGCTAAACTGCGCGGCAATGAAGCAACCAGTTCAGCCGGAGAATAATGTTCGCTCAAATTTGACAGCTTTTTGGCAACGGCAGGTGAGAACTCAGCTTCTAACAGCTTGCTCTCTAACATCGCACCCACAGGATCCGTGCGCTTCTTTTGCTCAGACATTAAGGTGCTAACCTGATGGGTCAATAAGCTACGAATTGACGCTAGCTCCTCTTTCATCGCATCCATTTCAGCGCTGCTATTTTGTTTCTGTGGTGCAAAACTGTCCGGCGCTCTATTCGGGGTAAATTCCGCCTTTGCAGGCTCTTTCGATTTAGCAACTTGTGCCTGTAAACCTTTAGCCCACTCGGGCATATCGAGCTCTTCGCTACGTGTAGCTGAAGTGTGCTGGTTTACTCTGCTTTGTTGACGTTCAAGCAGCGCTTGTAGTGAATCTGGCGCTGGCGTTGGGTTAGCACGAGACTCTGATTTTACATTCGCTCGCGACCCAAGTGTCACTTTTTCATCACTTAGGTCTGTAAAGGCAGCAGGAGACGGCGCCGTTGCCGCAATTTGAGGCTTAGGATCGTCATAGTCCACAGCCGCGACGATTTCTATTCCGCCAGTGACTTTTTTATTCGACATGATGACAGCATCAGAGCCCAAAGTTTCTTTAACTTGAGCTAGGGCCGAGCGCATATCTTTTGCTAAAAACCTTTTAATCTTCAATTATTCGCCCTCTACTGTCCAACAGCGGATACGATGCGTATCTGTTTCTCATCAGGTACCTCTTGATAGGAGATCACCCTCAGGTTTGGAATCGTATGCTTAACAAATCTTGATAATGTTGAACGTAGCATGCCTGATGTTAATAAAATTGCTGGTTGACCGACCATTTCTTGGCGCTGTGTGGCATCAACCAGTGACTTTTGCATACGCTCTGCAAGGCTTGGCTCAATATTAGGACCGTCACCTCCAGTTGCTTGCATAGACTGATGCAACATCTGTTCCAACTCTGGCGCCAAAGTAATGACAGGGATCTCGAGTTCAGGCCCGCTGATCTCTTGAACGATCATTCTCTTTAAGGCTATTCGCACAGCTGCAGTGAGCACTTCGGTATCGGCACTCTTAGGTCCGTACTCTAATAATGTCTGCACTATGGTCTTCATATCTCGAATCGATACGCCTTCATTAAGCAGGTTCTGCATGACCTTAACCACTGTGCCAAGCGGCATAACATCAGGGATAAAGCCATCAACCAATTTCGGCGAACTCTTAGCGAGCATATCTAGTAACTGCTGCACCTCTTCGTAACCGAGTAACTTGGAGGCATTATTAGTCAGTAATTGACTGATGTGAGTGGCCACTACCGTCGCAGAGTCTACAACTGTGTAACCTAAGGTCTGAGCATGCTCTCTGAGCTCTGGAGCAATCCATACCGCTTCCAAACCAAAAGCAGGATCGGTGGTTTCGATACCTTCTAACTTACCGAATACTTGACCTGGATTGATCGCAAGCTCGCAATCGTGACGAATTTCACCTTCACCAGAGGAAACCCCCATTAGCGAGATCCGATATGCATTTGGCGACAAGTCTAAATTGTCACGAATATGCACCGCTGGCACCAAGAAACCCAGTTCTTGAGATAACTTCTTACGCACCCCTTTAATTCTGCCAAGCAGTTCGCCGCCTTGGCCTTTATCAACGAGTGGGATCAAGCGATAACCCACTTCAAGGCCAATTGTGTCAACGTGTTGAACATCGTCCCAGCTAAGCTCTTTAGGTTGGGCATCACGTTTTTCGACAGGTCCAGATTTAGCCAGTTCCAAGGCACGTTCTCGGTCAGTCTCTTTCTTCTTGTTAATGAAATAGGCTGAGGCTCCGGCAATAGCCGCCAGTGATAAAAACACAAAATGAGGCATACCAGGCACTATGCCCATCACAAACATCACTGCTGCAGCAATGGCCAGAGCCTTCGGGCTGTCAAACATCTGACTCATCATCATTTCGCCCATATCGCCAGATTCATTTTGACGAGTCACCATTAAGGCGGCGGCGATTGATAATAAAAGACCAGGTATTTGTGCAACAAGACCATCACCAATGGTCAGTAGCGTATAAATCTCAATAGCATCGGAAAAACTAAGCCCATGCTGAGCCATACCAATGACGAAACCGCCAAGAATGTTAATCACCAAGATTAATATCCCTGCAATTGCATCACCTTTTACAAATTTTGAAGCACCGTCCATCGCACCATAAAAATCAGCTTCACGGGTTACCTCGGCGCGTCTTGCACGCGCTTCCTCTTGACTAAGCAGCCCTGCATTCAAATCGGCATCAATAGCCATCTGTTTACCTGGCATCGCATCAAGGGTAAAGCGAGCACTAACTTCAGAGATACGCCCAGCACCTTTAGTAACTACTGCGAAGTTAATGATAATTAGGATTAAAAATACCACTAGGCCAACAGCATAATTACCACCAATCACTACCGAGCCAAACGCCTCAATCACTTTACCTGCAGCGTCACCGCCATTATGACCTTCTAGCAATACAACGCGGGTGGAGGCTACGTTTAGTGCTAGTCGCAGCAATGTGGCAACTAACAATACACTGGGAAAAGCGGCGAAATCTAACGGCCGGTCACTATAGATAGCAACAAGTAGCACAACTAATGCAAGGGCGATATTGAAAGCAAACAGAATATCCAGCAGAAAGGCAGGCATGGGTAAAATGATCATAGCCAGTGCGGCTAAAACCAGTAAAGGGGTACCCACTCCTTTAAAATGTGCGGGCTTTAATTGTTTTAATTGCCCAAGTCTTGCGTTAAATTCCATTCACCCTAAGTCCAATCTTTGACGCCTATTGGCTGTACTGCAAATTTAGTACCAAAAGTTGTATTAATACCAATTGCATTAAGTATTTGACCAGTTCAGAGCCCCTCAGTCTTTTCAATTCAAAGCGCATTGGTAAAGAAATGGTTATTCCCTTTTAAGCCAATGCAAAGCAGAAGTGGAAAGACTGAGCGGCTCACGCAGTGCGGGTTTCAAAACACTGTATGCTTCGCTATGAGATTTGGATATAGAATAACTATTAGCTCAAATCCCATTACTTGCCTACAGCGTTTTGAATTCCCGCTGAATGGTCAAAATTTTAATGCAATTGGTATAAAACATTAGCCAGTAACAAAACCAATAGAGACGACCTGCTCACATTGTAGAGCGTGCACACTATAACCTGAAAAGAATAAGCAAAGAATGGAAAGCCAAGTAAGTGCTTATTTATTATACACTTCAAGCTTTAAAATGAGACTTCATTACAAGGCCGTAATCTCAAGCCTATAATTTGATGGCCTGCTCAGTATTTTAGCTCATCAGGAATGGGTTGCTTTGTTGGAATAGCATTGGGGCGGCGGCCTTTACCTTTTTGGTACTGACGCAATTGAAATACATAGGCAAGCACTTGCGCTACCGCAGTAAATAGCCCTTCAGGGATCTCTTGATCTATTTTGGTGGTATGGTAAATAGCACGGGCTAAAGGCGGTGCAGTTACAATAGCTACATCATGTTCTCGGGCAATTTCGCGGATTTTAAAGGCCACTTCATCCACCCCTTTAGCCACCACGAACGGTGCAGTTGATTTAGCAGCATCATATTTGACCGCCACTGCATAATGTTCAGGGTTAACCACGATGACATCAGCATTAGGCACCTCGCCCATCATTCGCCTTTGTGCCATCTCTTGTTGTAACTGACGAATACGCCCCTTAACTTCGGGCTTACCTTCGGTATCTTTGTATTCATCTTTAACTTCTTGCTTAGTCATCTTTAACTGTTTGGCGTGATGCCAAATTTGATAAGGTACATCGATAGCAACAATAATAAACGTCGATGCACACAGTAAGATGAAAATCCATGAAACCAGATCTAATGCATGATAAATATTGCCGGGAAGATGATCTTGAGACAACATTAAAATATCATTCAAATATATTTTCAAAACTAGAAAGGCGGTAATCGCTACCACCGAAAACTTAGCAATACCTTTGGTGAGTTCAACCACAGCTTGTACGCCAAACATACGCTTTAGACCTGCAACAGGGCTCATTTTGCTCGGTTTGGGCATACAGGCTTTGGCAGAAAAAGACATCCCCCCCAACGCCACGTTACCAGCAAAGGCAATCACAGCGAGTAATAAGATAAAACCTAGCAAAGGCGCTGCTAATTCACTGCCCACCATGCTCCAGATATTCATCATCTGCCGAGTATCAAAGATCTCATCACGGGTTAAGGTAAATAGGTTGGTCATAATGGTGTGCATCGCTTTCGCAATGCTTGGCCCGGTCATAACAAGCCCAACTGAAGCGGCAATAAGAACGGCTGAGGTTCCTAAATCTTTGGAGCGTGCAACCTGACCTTTATCTTTAGCCTGTTGCAACTTTCTGGAGGTTGCTTCCTCTGTTTTTTCTTGGCTACTGTCATTTTCAGCCATGACAGCCCTCCATCATGACTTGAGATATGGCTAAGATAAATTTCGTCAGCAATAACATCAATTAAGTGCACCATCTAAGCTGCACTGTAGTTCAAGAACATTACATAGCAGAATTTGCACCTCACGCCACACTTCATCAAAGTGAGCCATGATTGGGGTCAATGTTAACCACAGGATAAACAAGCCACTAACCATGGTTACAGGGAAACCAATGGCAAAAATATTCAGCTGTGGTGAAGCACGCGTCATTACCCCAAAAGAGAGGTTGATCGTCAATAGCGCCACGATGGCCGATAGCGACATGGTCAGCGCAGCGCCAAACATATAACCGACAAATTCGGTAAACATACGATAACTTGCGAGGCTCAGACCTTCCATTGATACAGGAATTGAATCAAAACTCGCCACCACCATTTTGATTAATATTAGATGCCCATCTACCGCCAAAAATATCATGGTTGTGAGCAAAAGAAAGAAGTTAGCAACGACTGGTGTTTGTTGTCCGGAACCTGGGTCTATCATGGAGGCGAAACCTAGACTGGTCTGCATACCGATGATCTGCCCGGTTAACACAAACGTCTGCATTAACAGCAAGGTTGAAAAACCCATGGAAACGCCAATGATGATCTGCTGAAAGGTGACAAACACGGCGCTCAAGGAGAATAGCTCTATATCAGGCATTGGCGGTAGCACTGGCACTACGGCAGCTGTGACAGTCAGAGATAACAACAATCTAACCCGCGACGGAGTGGTATTAGCACCAAATACCGCCATCACCATAAACATGCTGGAGATCCGTGTTAATGGCCACATGTAGCCAGCAATCCCACCCATTATGGTATCAAGTAAGATATTCATAATTACAGCACAGTGCTTGAATGCTGATGCTGTAACAGAGGCCGTTCAGACAGTTGCAATAGCATGATCAACCGATGACCTGAGGGATCATATTGACCATCTGCATAAAAAACTCCATCATCGTTTGTACCAGCAGATGGCCCATCAGCATTAAGCCTAAAAGAGTTGTTAGCAGGCGCGGTAGGAAACTTAATGTTTGCTCGTTAATTGAAGTTGCCGCCTGAAATACCGCCACAATCAAGCCAACAATCAGCCCTGGCACAATGATCATTGAAACGATCGTCACAATAACCGCTAAGGCTTCTCTAAAAATATCAATCAGTGCTTCAGGAGTCATACGCTACCTACAACCCAAAACTGTTAGCTAACGTGCCCATCACTAAACTCCACCCGTCAACAAGTACGAATAGCATGATCTTAAACGGCAAAGAGACAATCATAGGCGATAACATCATCATACCCATCGCCATCAAGATACTGGCGACCACTAAATCTAACACCAAAAATGGCACGAATAGCATAAAGCCTATCTGGAATGCTGTTTTCAGTTCACTGGTTATGAAAGCTGGAATAATCACGCTCATTGGCGCATCTTCCGGTTCATTGATATTTTGGTATCCGGAAATTTCGATAAAGGTATCTAAATCAGTTAACCGAGTTTGGGATAGCATGAAATCTTTCAGCGGCCCTTTACCTGTATTAAAAGCATCCTGAATAGGCATTCCCTGCTCAATATAAGGTTTGACCGCTTGTTCATAAATCTTATCGAATACCGGAGACATAATAAAAAATGTCATGAACATACTAATGCCGATTAAGATCTGATTCGAGGGAGCTTGCTGTAAACCGATTGCTTGACGCAAAATCGACAAAACCACAATAATACGGGTAAACGAGGTCAACATAATGACAGCTGCAGGGATAAAACTCAGCGCGGTCATCAGCAGTAAAATCTGCATGGTTACCGAATACTGCGTAGAACCATCAGCGCCCGTTGATACAGTTACTGCAGGTAAAATTCCCGTTTCAGCTAACACTGTAGGGGATATTAATGACAGCGCGAGGCCGCCAAATAACACAATCCATTTTATCATCGGGACGACTTCGCTTGACGTAAACGACTCGCAAAGGAGTCAGTGGAGATCTCAACGGGATCACTAAGCTTATCAACTAAATTAACTTGGTGCGGGGTAACCCCAAGTAAATACTGTTGCCCGTCAACTTCTACGAGTACTAGCTTCTCTTTTTGGCCCAGTGGTGTAACAGCCAGTGTTTTCAACACACCTTGGCTGCTGGGTACCAAATTAAGTCGTTTCACCATATAAGCAAGAGCAAAAATTAATAGCAGGACAACAATCAGCCCTCCGACCATACTGGCAAGTGTGGCAACACTTGAAGGCGCTGCCGATTTTTCCGCAGTTGCGGCAACCGTGCCAAGACTAGCTAATGCAAGCTGAAAACTCATTGCTAATCCCTTTATTTAAGCTTTTTGATACGCTCAGTCTGACTGATAACGTCGGTTAAACGAATACCGAATTTGTCGTTAACAACAACCACTTCACCATGAGCGATTAAGGTGCCATTAACCATCACATCGAGAGGTTCACCTGCAACACGATCAAGTTCTACAACCGAGCCTTGGTTTAACTGCAGTAGATTACGAATATTGATAAAACTGCGACCCACTTCCATTGAAATGGTGACAGGGATATCCATAATCGCATCAAGTTTTGATGCTTCTTCTTCGCTTAGTGGCGCGGCATCGCTGCTAAATTCATCTAGCTCTACAGCTTGTGCCTCTTCAATTGCTTGCTCTGCCATTGCTGCAGCCCAGTCATCACCTGTATCTGTACTCATTTACTTATCACCTTATATCTCAGAGCGTTCGCGTGGCTTACCTTTATGGGTAACCAACTGCAGTTCCGACTTAACCGTTTCTGGTCTTTGTATTTGTTCACAAATCTTTAATGCAAGATTCTCTTTAGTTTTCCCCATCTTACAACGATAAGTGGGTAGATCTTCAACTTTCAAAATAATGTGTTCAGGCAGCTCAACAGGGATCACATCCCCAGCCTTAAACTCAAGCACGTCACGTAATGTCACCTGATGTTCTACAACGGTCGCGTCGATCCCAACATCAACATCCATGATCTCGTCTCGTAGTGCCTGCGACCAGCGCATATCAGTATCTTGCGTATCACTTTGTACACCAGCATCGAGCAGCTCTCGAATAGGTTCGATCATCGAATACGGCATAGTGATGTGGAAATCACCACCGCCACCATCGACTTCGATATGGAATGAACTGACCACGACCACTTCGGTTGGACTCACGATATTCGCCATCGCTGGGTTGACTTCAGAGTCGAGATAATCGAACTCAACATCCATCACCGGCGCCCAAGCTTCTTTATAATCTTCAAAGATAATTTTAAGCAGCAGTTGCACAATTCTGCGTTCAGTGGGAGTAAATTCTCGTCCCTCAATCTTGGCATGAAAACGTCCATCGCCACCAAAGAAGTTGTCCACTAAAATAAACACAAGCCTTGCTTCCATGGTAATAAGCGCGGTCCCTTTTAATGGACTAAAGCGCACC
The DNA here is from genome assembly GCF_023284045.1 of Shewanella kaireitica. Lineage (GTDB taxonomy): Bacteria > Pseudomonadota > Gammaproteobacteria > Enterobacterales > Shewanellaceae > Shewanella > Shewanella kaireitica. The sequence continues at coordinate 302,586 of NZ_JAKIKQ010000004.1, read as the reverse complement.
ATGTTTAAGCTTGTCGGCACAAAAAGAGTGTGCACGTACTCACCGAATTTGAGCATTTGTACGCCGTTAATTGACACTTCGGCCGCACGGCGCATCATGTTAAACATGCTGATTCGCAAGTGGCGAGCAAAACGCTCGTTAACAATCTCCAGCGTTGGCATTCGGCCACGCACAATACGGTCTTGCGAAGAGAAATCATAGGAACGGGCATCAAGCTCGCCGTCCTCTATCATGTCCTCTTCGACGTCATCTACACCGTGTAGTAGCGCATCAATTTCGTCTTGGCTTAATAAATCACTCACGATATTGCCTTTGCCTATATAAAAACGTTTGGTTTACAAAAAGAGCCGTGTAAATTTACTGCATTACAAAGCCGGTAAATAATACTTTTTCAACGACTTTACGACCAATAATTGGTTGCAGAGTATTTTGTACATTGAGTAATGCTAAAAGTCGCAGCTCATCTTTACCTGCTAAGGTACTGAGTTTCTGCACATCCGCACCGCTAAAGGTGGTCAGTAAGGCATCTTCAATTAATGGGATATGCTTTTTAATCAACACATCATCATCTTTACCACGCACCATTAACTGTACTTTGATTTCGACGAGCCGAGTACGACCGTTGCCTGGTAAGTTAAACAGAAACGGGCGTGGCATTGCCGCGTAAAAGGCTTCCCTTTTATCCGACAGATTTTTTTCGGCAACCACCTCTTCATTGCCCGTCCGCTCAGCGGTATCATCGCCACTTAATAGCAACCATAGTGTTGCTGCAATAATAATGATCAGTACCGCTGCAATGCTGCCAAATAGCACTAACTTCTTCTTACTTTTCGGCTTGTCACTGACTTCAAGCTCTAATGATTCTTCTTCTGCCATCTGCTTTCCCTAACTGGACTTTTATGCGCTTGCCTAACTCGGTCAATCTCACAAGTTAAGCCAAGTCTTTAACTGTGCTATAGGTTACCTGCTTATGCGTAATAATCTATACCTGAAGCCGAACTTGTTGCCTGATTTGCGCCAACAATCAACTCTTCTGCTGAAATTTCATCCATTTCGCTGTGACTATTACCTTGGCTGTCTCTATCACCTTGGAATGATTGGTCATTACCTCGGTCACCTTGTGATACTTGGCCATCCGTTAATTGCATACCTTGCTCGGCTAACATTTCACGTAATCTTGGCATTGCTTGTTCAACGAGATCTCGAGTTTGATGCTGGCTCACCTGGAACTGCACTTGAGTTGTATCCCCCTGAACTTGGATCCGTACCATCATACTGCCAAGCTCTGCAGGGTCGAGCCTGATCTCAGCGTGTTGCACTCCCTGACTGACCATGGTCATCAACTGCTGTTTCATTACCGGAGAGAAACGTTGGATCATCTCCTGCATTTGAGTCGCTTGATCTGCATGTTGTTTCAGCGCTAATTGTATTTGCTGCGGTTCTACACGAGTTAAACTCTGCTGAATTTGTAGATTATGTGCTTGCAGGCCAGATACTGTCTTAATATCTTGGGTAGACTGTTCTTCATTGCCGCTAGCAAGGTTTGCCTCCAGTCCCATTTGAATAGGTGTGAGCCTCACTGATAGCTCAGCGCCTTTAAGCTGCTCAGCAGCCGCAGTATTGCTAAGTTTTCCATTATTGCTATTGTCTATATCAGCTCGTTTTGAAACCGCTTCAGTAGTGTTTGTTGTAGCAGTTCCCGTTTGAATAGCTGCTTCTTTGCCTAGAATGTCGCGGCTTTCAGCTTTAGTGTTCGGATCGATTGCTTGCTGAGATAACACATCTGCCTCAGCGCTATTGTGTACTAGTTTTGGGCCACGATTAGCACTGTTGCTTACTTCAGAGCCACTTGCTGTATCGATTTTATTAGCAGCAGTGTTAAGTCCATCGGCAGTATTTGTGGTTACCATACTTGGGGCCGCTACGATTGCGTACTGGGCTAATAGCTTACCGTCGGCATCTAAAATCTGGCTTTGCGCCAGCAACGCTTCAAGTTCAGCTTCAGGCATTTCAGATAGTGCTTGTTCGGATATGCCAGTTTGCAAGCTTAATGCTTGTAAGATCTCATCAGATAACGCGGTGGATTTGTCTGAGTCGCTGTTGTCAGTTTCTTCAGCGCTTGCTTTCAATATGACAAGCTCTGCAGCAGTATCTTCGTCTAACGGCAAACCTTCGCCGTCAGCGGCAATCTTCGAGTCAGCATGAGTATCTGTGCTAACTGGAAAGTTGTTGGCAAGGTTAATTTGAGCCAGCACCTGATTAACATCATCACTGCTGTTTGACTCTTCATTACTCTTAGCGTCTTTCAAGTCGCCTTGTTTTTGTTCACCTGTCGTTGCAGTGGTTAATGCTGCGTTTCCATCTACTGTTTTTTGCTCAGTAGTAGCGCCCTCTTTGCTGGCCTTTGCAAGTGCCGCAGAGAAATTATCACCTTCTGCGCTCGGCTCGGGCTTTGCGCTTACAGCTGTCTTTTTAGCACTGGCAGCATCGGCACTACTGAGTAATATATTGGTCATCTGCTGCATAACTTCTCCGTCAGCGTTGCCATCAAAGCAAAAATAGATAGTTAGGTTGGGTAATTAGCGTCAAAATATCGGCTTAAGTGCTCGCTTAAATTACCTATTACCTACAACCCAGCAATTATGATGCCAACAAAGCGGCGAATATTGAGCTGCCAGCAATCTAGTGTTTTACATCAAGTGCTTTAAATCTGGCGTAATAAATCTAGCGGCGTGACTTACGGTAAAACTGCTGCGAGGCAAACTCATCAACCATCTTCTGTTCCCTGCGTTGCTCGGCAAGCTGAGCTTTTTCGGCTTTATTAGCCAATAGCAGCTCTACAGCTTTACGTTTTTGCTGTTTCTCTTGCCAATGAGTTTGTCGATGTTGCTGTTGGGTGTTTGCTTCTTGGACCGAATTGACTTGCTGGACGATGGCATCATCCACCTGACGTACGAATTGATGAAATTGATGATAGTAACTCGCGCTGATGTTTTTACCTTGCTGTTGCTCCATCTGTTTCATGTAATCTAAACGATAGTCTTGCAACGCCTTTAGTTGGCTTTGTCTGCGCTGTAACTCTAATTGAGCAGCACGAAGTTGCAGAGATGCTTGCTCCTCCGCCTCTTGGTTTAATTTAAGAACGGTAAAAAGTGGATCAGCTTTGGCCATTTATCTATTACTCATTGATTCTGCTCAATACTAAACCTGACACTGCGCGCCCAATTGGCTCAACATAAGCGTACTACTGTCAAAGGTAATGGCATCTTTCATGGTTTGGCGTAAAAATGCATTCATAGCGGGTTGTAGCCGAATTGCATTATCAATTCGAGGATCGCTGCCTTGGGTATAAGCACCAATAGAGATTAGATCTTTGTTCTGCTGATACAGTGAATAAACCTGCTTTACTCGGCGCATTGCCTCTAAGTGCTCTGTCGTTATCACCATAGGCGCGACACGACTAATGGACGCTTCGATATCTATCGCAGGATAATGACCGGAATCAGCCAGCGATCGGGAAAGAACGATATGGCCGTCAAGGATTGCTCGTGATGCGTCGGCAATAGGATCTTGTAGATCATCCCCCTCTGTCAATACCGTGTAAAAGGCGGTAATCGAGCCCTGTTTACCACCGCCATTGCCAGCTCTTTCCACCAGTTTAGGCAGCTTGGCAAATACTGAAGGCGGATAGCCTTTGGTTGCAGGTGGTTCGCCGACGGCCAATGCTATTTCGCGCTGCGCCTGAGCATAACGGGTTAAACTGTCCATCAATAGCAGTACGCTGTAACCCATGTCGCGAAAATACTCGGCAATCCGTGTTGAGGTTTCACATGCGCGCAGGCGCATCAATGGCGAGGTATCTGCCGGCGCGGCAACAACGACTGAGCGTGCACGGCCTTCAGGGCCTAAAATCTCTTCAATAAACTCTTTAACTTCACGGCCACGCTCTCCGACTAACCCCACCACAATGATGTCGGCGGTAGTGCCTCGGGTCATCATGCCTAACAGCACACTTTTACCCACACCAGAACCGGCAAAGAGTCCCATTCGCTGACCTTTACCTACGGTCAGCATTGAGTTAATGGCTCGCACACCCACATCGAGCGGTTCGCTAATCGCGCGTCTTGCTAAAGGGTTTATTGCAGGGGCGTGAGTCGGGGCTTTTTGATCTGTTTGCAGGTTGCCTAAGCCATCAATCGGTAGGCCACTGCCATCAAGCACTCGGCCTAATAATGCCAGTCCGACACTTAAACCAGACTGCTGCCCGAGCGGAGTGACTTTTGCCCCTGGCAGCACGCCGCTAAGCTCTTCAATTGGCATCAAGTACAACAGCTCATCATCAAAACCAATCACTTCGGCCACAAGCTCACCAGACATAGTTTCTATCGAGCAAAGACTGCCGACTGAAGCCCGGCAACCGGTAGCTTCTAGTGTTAAACCCACCACACGAACTAACTGTCCGCTGGCTTCGGCCACAAAAGGATTCACCTTACTGTGGTGCTGCGCAAGTTTACTGCGCAGTCGGTGTTGGCGTGTTGGCATGTTCACCTTCGGCGGCAGGGGCGGATTCTTGAGCTTGCTGTTCTTGTTGTGTCTCTATTGCTGGAGTCGAATTAGGCTCTGCGCTCTCAACAGCAGCTTGCTTACTCGCTCTTTGATTAAGTAGCGCTTCCTCTTGCTGTTCTTTTTGCTGCAGTAAATCTTGCTGAGTTTTTTCTAACTCAAAAAAGACATGTTGAATTCGTGTATCGACCGTCATATCGATATGACTGCGCCCGCTGCTTATAATACAGTCACCTGCGGATAAGCTTGGATCGGCTTCGATATCCCAGCGGTTTTTTTCTAATTGCGCTGCACTATAGAGCCCGCTGATCAATGCTTCGTCATCAGGCGTCACTCTGATGTTCACTTGCTGCTGTTTAATCGGCAGCGAATCAACGCCTTGGCGTAGTGCACTTAATATATGTTCAGGGTGGGTTTTAAGCTCGTGGCCGATAACGGCTTTTGCCAGGCTCATTGATGTCGATAGCAACTCTTTCTCGATTTCAGTATCGAGAATACTGAGTGGTTGCTCGAACTGTGCAAGTAATGCTTCAAAGCGTTGTAGCATCTCGGCAGCAGCTTGTAAGCCAGCCTCATGCCCCTGCTCTTTTCCCTGTTCAAAACCCTCGCTATGTCCCTGCTCTAGCCCTGCTAAACGGCCTTTTTCAAGCCCTTCTGCATGACCCGCCTCTTGTCCTTGGACAAATCCTTCTCGCTCGGCATCGGCGCGAATATCTTCAATCTCAGTTAATGTCGGCGGCAAAATAGCTTCAGCCTCGCCATCATCTTCAATGTCGATACTGGAGCCATGTCGACCAAACATATTCAATGATGAGGTATCTACTGCTTGGCTAATATCGGGCAAGTCCCAGTGACCAAACTCATCGGTTGTGTTAACTGTCGCCCCTTTAGGCTCTTTGGAGTCAGCCATTATAAGAACTCTTCACCACTGCCACCGCCGAGCATAAGCTCACCGCTTTCACTTAGGCGGCGTGCAATCGATAAGATCTCTTTTTGCGCCACTTCAACTTCACTTATCCTAATAGGTCCCATCGCTTCTAAATCATCACGCAGCAATTCGGCCGCACGTTTAGACATGTTACCAAGGAGCTTCTCTTTGAGTTGATCATCAGTGCCTTTGAGTGCCTTCATTAATACATCTTGCTGCACTTCTCGAAGCAGTACTTGAATGCCCATATCATCGACATCACTCAAGTTCTCAAACACAAACATAAGATCTTGGATCTGTTGCGCCATCTCTTCATCAGACTCACGCATGGTTTCCATAAGATGGCTTTCAACGCCAGTATCGAGATAGTTCATAATATTTGCAGCCGCTTTGAGACCGCCCATCTTCGCAGCTTGCGCACCGCCTTGCCCAGCAAACTGTTTCTCCATGATATCGTTAAGCTCTTGTAGTGCTGCTGGCTGCACCTCTTCAAGATTAGCGATTCGCATCATGAGATCTAAACGAGTGTTTTCAGGGAATTGAGCAAATATTTCTGCCGCTTGATCTGGCTCTAAATAAGATAAAACAATGGTTTGGATCTGCGGATGTTCGTTTTGAATGATAGTCGCTACTTGGCGTGCGTCCATCCACTTAAGCGAGTCGAGACCTTTGGCGCCACTGCCCATAATGATCTGCTCAATCAAGTTACCGGCTTTGTCTTCGCCTAACGCAGCGGTTAAAGCCTTACGGACGAACTCTTCGCTATTGAAACCGATAGATGAGTACTTTTGGATATCGTCTAAAAATAGTTTATGTACCCCAATGACCTTTTCTTGGCCAAAGTCCTGCATTGCAGCCATTGCCATACCGACCTTCTGCACCTGTTTTGGCTCTAGGTGCTTCAATATAGAAGCGGCATCACTTTCACTTAGGCTCAACAACAATATGGCCGTTTTTTCGATACCATTTAAATCTTCAGGCTTAAACCCAGGTGCGGGTGTTACTGCTTGCCCCTCTACGGGAGTATTATTTGTCATCTTCAATTAACCAATTTTTCACGACTTGAGTCGATAGTTCAGGTTCATTCGCGACAATCGCGCGGATGGCTTTAATCATGTCATCATCTTTATGCAAGTCGGGAATTAAAATCGACCCGTCATCGGCATAGCTGTATTCAGCTTCAGGGCGCTCTAACATGCCTAATGTATCAGCAGCATATTGATCTTCAATCTCAGCCAGTTCATCGCCCATCTTTGGCTCTTCTGGCAGCTTGGCGCTATCTGGGTAGACAATACGTTTTAGCATTGGACTGATAATAAACATCACTATCGCCAGCGCAACTAAGGTACCTAAGCCTAATTTTACTGCACGCCAAAACCAAGGTTGTTCCCACATTTCTGGTGCTGGCGCATCTTCTATTAACTGATCCATAAACGGCACAGTAACAACTTCAATCATGTCACCGCGTTGGGTGTTAAAACCAACGGCACCTTCGAGTAAACGGCGAATGTTGGCTAGCTCTTGTTCGGTGCGAGGGACGCGTGTGACACTACCATCTTCAGCAGCAGGGGCATTTTTAAAATCAACCGCTACCGACACACTGACACGTCTTAATGTGCCTATTTGCTGCCGAGTGTGGCTGATAGTGGTATCAAGTTCAAAGTTGCGTGTGGCTTCTTTATGGCTGCTACCACTGCTAACAGACGTTGTTTCTGTACCCACCTCTTCAGGAATATCAGAATTCATCGGTGGCTGATTAGACAAAGCGCCTGGGATCCCACCAGTGGTGCCGCCATTAGAGTTGTTCTCTACTACCATCTCACTGCGCAGCGCCGGTAAGTCAGGATTGTAACGCTTAGCGGTTTGCTCTACGGCTGTAAAGTCCATGCTAACGTCAACTTGCGAGGTAAAGTTTTCAGGGCCTAGAATCGGCATCAAAATTGACTCTACCTTATTACGGTATTCAGATTCTTTTTGTTGAACAATTTCAAGTTCACGACGAGCAATTGCAGACACGCCATCTTGGCTACCCGAATTCAGAAGACGACCATTTGAATCGGTAACAGTCACTTTATTCGGCTCTAGGTTGTGAACCGCTGATGCGACGATATCGACAATCGAATCGACCTCTTCTTGACCAAGGCCACCGCGGCGAGTGTTCACTACAACTGTTGCGCTTGGCTTAGAGCGATTTCGGGCAAAAACATTTTCTTTTGGCAGAGCTAAGATAACTTTGGCGCGGCTAACACTTTTAAGTTCTTCAATAGCGCGAGCAAGGTTTTGCTCTTGGCTATGTTTAAGGCGAGCTTGCTCCATACGCTGGCTGACGCCAAAACCACTGTCTTTACTTAAGTAGTCATCATTGGCAGCGGCTTGATCTAAACCAGCACGGCTTAGCATCATTTTTACATCTTGATATTTGTCTTCTGGCACTTTTACCACATCACCTTGGATCTGGTATTTAATTTTGTTTTTATCGAGCTCATCGAGTACTTGAACCATCTCTTGCGTACTCATTTGCCCCAAAGGTCGGTATTCAGGCTCTTGGGCCCAAATCATCACAAAAACAGCTAATGCTAAACAGATAGCCAGGGCTAATATCATGGTTACTTGGCGTAACATGTCGATATTGCCAATCGATCCCATCACCCCTGGTTTATGCTCCTCTTGAACACCACCAGACTGCCCAGCGGCAGCGACGTTTGAACCTGTTCCTACGACCATTTCTGTACTCACAATTGCTACCTGCTTTTAGTGATAAAGGCCTAAACAGGCATACTCATAATGTCTTTATAAGCTTCTACGAGCTTATTTCTTACTTGCACGGTTGCTTCAAAAGCAACGCTAGATTTTTCACGCGCGATAACGGTATCAGATAATGTCACTGTGGTATCGCCCATATCAAGGCGAGTGGCCAAATTAGATGCATTTGACTGAAGTTCGCTCACATTTCCAACAGCTTGAGAGAGCAGTTGACCAAAATCAGCACCAGAAGTGTTGTTCACTTGACGGGCAACACTTGTTTGAGCGCCTTGAGTGCCGATTTGACCGTTAAGTGACTGCATCTCTTGCAGTAAAGAATTAGCGCCGATTTGCATAGCTATCTCCCAATGTCGTTTTCTTGACGAAAATCTTAATTGAGCTAGATAAAGCAGTAATCGTGCCAGTTTATAGAAAGGTATTAATAAGGTTTGAAGTAGTGGATTTAGCTTCAAGCCATAACGGCAAAGCAAAGCGACGGCATAAATGCCGACCTACGTTTACAGCAGCGACTCATTATGAAGAAAGCAACAGCAAAAATCTGACACTTTTACTGTTACTGCTCTTTGCTAGCAAGGCTGAGAACACTCAAATAGTAGACTGCGTATTAGCTACCCAATGCGTCCTGTCAGCGCTTAAGCCGGAATTTCAATCCCAGAGTCACGCATTTTGGCCATTTTATAACGCAAAGTACGCGCGCTGATCCCCAATTTTTCAGCAACCTCTTTACGACTGCCGTTGCACTGGCTCAGAGTCTCTAAAATAATCACATGTTCTTGCGCTTTAAGTTCATTCCCTAAGCCGTCAAGCTCATTGCTCTTAGTCTCCTCAGTTACCGAGTTTACCTCCGCAGTTAATGAGATATCGCAAGAATCGATAATAATATCAGCAATGGTGATTGCATTCCCGACACTCAAAATAAGCGCTCGCTGCACGACATTATCAAGCTCTCGAACGTTACCAGGCCAGCGGTGTGTCAATAGTCGGCGTGAGGCACATTCTGCAAGTTCAGGGACTTCGGTCCTGTTCATCGCCGTTGCATGGCGACTAATTAAATGCCTTGCCAGAGGTAAAATGTCAGCAGGACGCTGATTCAGCGCTGGCCACGTGAGCGGAAAAACATTAATTCGGTAGTAAAGATCTTCTCTAAATTCGCCGGCCTCTGCCAGCGCTTTTAGATCTCGGTTAGAGGTTGCTAGCACTCGGACGTTCAACTTAATGGTTTTCCGACCACCTAAACGCTCAACTTCTCGTTCTTGAAGCACGCGCAATAACTTCGCTTGCAGACCCAATTCCATTTCTGAAATTTCATCCAGCAGTAGTGTGCCCCCTTGCGCTTGTTCAAATTTTCCTGGGCATGCTTGGTACGCGCCAGTAAACGCCCCTTTCTCATAACCAAACAGTGTTGCTTCTAGCATGTTCTCCGGTATTGCCGCACAGTTAATTGCTACAAATGGCTCAGCAGAGCGATGACTATGCTGATGTATGTAACGCGCAAGCACCTCTTTACCGCTGCCACTTGGGCCCATGATCATCACCGAGGCATCAGATACCGCAACTCGTTGCGCTAAAGATAACAATGCCAGGCTCTTTTCATCGGCTACAACAGGGCTGCCTTCTATCGATTTTGCAGGTAGGTAACGTGATACTTGGTTAAGCAATACTTCTGGCGAAAATGGTTTAGCTAAATAATCTACTGCGCCCAGTTTCATTGCATTGACTGCGTTATCTATGGTCGCGTAAGCCGTCATCAATAACATAGGTACTTTAGGATGGTGCTGCTGCAGGTAATTGAGCAAACCAAGACCACCAATCCCTTCCATTTGCACATCACTTATCACCATGTCAAAGCTGTCGTTTTTAAGCGCTAAAATACCCGCTTCAGCCGACTCGACATCAACGCAGTCATATTGCGCTAGCATCAAGGTATCGAGCAATGCCTCTCTTAATGATGCGTCATCTTCAACTAACAGTAATCTTCCTTCAGACATTCTCTATGCTCCAACGACGGTGTCAGTGGCAACTTGTGGTTTCGCCAGTGGAAATTTAAGCGCGGCGGTGCAACCTTCACCGACATGGCAACTAAACTGCATCATGCCACCATGGTTATTGACGACTGACTGCACAACAGCTAATCCAAGCCCGGTCCCCTGCGCTTTAGTGGTAAAGAAAGGTTCGAGCACCTGTTGCTGCATATCGCTATCTAAGCCTTTTCCGTTATCAATAACATCAACATGCAATGCCGTTTCAGTATCATAGGTCTTAATATTAATTTTTGTTGCGCCAGCCTCAATACTGTTGACCACTAGATTATTAATTGCCGAACTCAATGCAGAATCATTGGCACGTATACACTGAGTGGCATGATTAATAAATTCGAGCTGACAGCCTTTCTGAGCCGCTATTGGCTGGCAATTATTCAGCACGCTATCAATAACATCTTCGATATTAACCACCACATCTAACTCTTGTTGACGGCCTTTAGCCATCAATAGCATGTCATTAACTTGGTGTTCGAGTTCATTAAGCCTATCAACTAACTTCCCTTGAAAGCGCTGTCTGGCGCTATCTGAAATCTTCGGGCTGGCGAGATTTGATGCATACAACAATGCAGCACTAAGAGGCGTACGAACTTGGTGAGCGAGTGTTGCCACCATTTTTCCTAATGCTGACAACCGTTGCAGATGAGACAAATTCTTTTGTAGTAAACGGGTCTCTGTCAGATCGGTTAATACAATCAGCTGACCTGGCTCAGGCGTTAGTGGCGTTATAGCAAGTTTGACCCGTCGACCATTACGCAGTGACACTTCATGACCATCATCATCTTTCGGAGAGAAAGCTTGATTGATCACTTTAAACCAGCGCAGCCCCTCTAACGGCCCACCAAGTAGCTCAATTGCAACCGGGTTTGCGTCTGTCACAATTCCGTCGCCATTAATGATCACTACGCCTGACGGCATCGCCTGCAGAATATGCTCCATGCGATTGGACATATTCGCGGCTTGCTGAACATCGACCAGTTGTGGGCGATTCACACTGAGAGCATCAAGCTGTGGTTGTGGCATTGCCGACATAGTGGCTCCGTCAAAAAAACGATATTTGACAGGGTTAAAGCAGGTTTTATGCCACAATGTAGCATCAATTCTAGATCATGGCTGCGCCATGGCAAGAACGTTTCGCTACTAGCAAAATTAAAAGCAGTAAAACACTTTCACACACCAGCGGCTAGCACCTTCTCTTGAAGTAGGTCGGCATTTATGCCGTCAGGTTAGGTACTTGTTTTGTAGGTCGGTATTTATGCCGTCAGATTGCTGGTCGATTGTAATCATTGATGGGCTAAAGCCCAACCTACAGGCCATAAAGTTATGACGCTGCTATCTTTTGTAGGTCGGCATTTATGCCGTCAGATTGCTCTTTTCTCGTTTTTACGTTAAGCGAAGCGTTCCGTATGGCTGTAGGCCGTGCGTCTAAGACTTTACCGTCTTTGCTAATGCCTAGCGCTTAATACCTACGTTCCTTAAGAACTACACAAAATTAGCGCAAAAAAATGCGACACCAGAAGCGTCGCATTTTTTCTACAGAAAGCATGAGTGGAAGGCTAGTCTTTGCCTAAGCCATATTTACGCATTTTTTCTACTAGGGTTGTACGGCGTATACCGAGCATTTCAGCGGCGCGGGCAACAACATTGTCTTGTTGATCCAATGCTTGCCTGATCATATCAATCTCAAGTTCTGCTAGCAGATCTTTAAGGTTTACACCTTCAGGTGGTAGTTCACTCGGGAAGCGAGACTCAGGGATATCAATCGGTTCTTCATCATTAAAGATAGAAGCTAGTGCATCACGCTCTAATTGCTCTTCACTGATCTCAACGCAATATTCAGGTACATCAATATGACGATATTTAATCGGTAAATCATTAACGTCTACCAATCCACCAGGATATAGTATGGTTAAGCGTTCGACTAGATTGGATAACTCTCGAACATTACCAGACCAAGCATGCTCTTTAAGTGACTCTATCGCTCTTTGAGTAAAGCGAACACGTCCACGGCCTTCGTTATAGACACGGCTAACAAGTTCTTGCAGCAGCAGTGGAATATCTTCTTTGCGTTCACACAAAGCAGGCATTTCAATTGGGAATACGTTTAGTCGGTAGTAGAGGTCTTCTCTAAATTCGCCCTCTTCGATCATGTTTTCAAGGTTACGATGGGTCGCTGCAACCACGCGAACGTCTGCAGCAATAGACTTACTACCACCAACACGTTCAAACATACGCTCTTGTAACACCCGCAACAGCTTGACTTGCATTTGCAGTGGCATATCCCCTATTTCGTCTAAAAACAGGGTACCTTTTTCTGCGAGCTCGAAGCGACCTTTACGGGCACTAATCGCGCCAGTGAAAGAGCCTTTTTCATGGCCGAACAGCTCACTCTCAAGTAACTCAGGCGGAATAGCACCACAGTTAACCGGAATAAACGGGCCGTCACGACGTTCTGAAATATAGTGGATATTACGCGCAACCACCTCTTTACCAGTACCAGACTGACCCAGTACTAATACTGTGGCATCGGAGCTGGCAACCTGGCTAATGAGGTGACGTACGTTGGCTACCCCCTCACTGCGGCCTACAAGACTGCGAAACAGTTTTGTTTGATTGGCACTAGTAGGCACATCAGCTCGCTTCACTTGGCCATAGACTTGGCAGAAGTGAAGCAGTTCAGTGAGCTGCGGATAATTAAGTGGTTCTTCGATACAGCCAAGAATATTAGACGCTTTAACGTCTGCAACTTCTCCTAACAGCAAAAATGGCTGCCATGGAAGCGCTCCAGCCAAAGACTGGATAAGTTCTTTAGATTGATTTTCAGCAGGTAAAACAATCGCACGAAAGCGCGTTTGTTTAGTATGCAACTCAAGTTTATCGAAACCGATCAACTCGACTTGCTCACCTAAAAATTCAAATACACAAGACAAGCGATTAATTCGCTCTGACTGGTTACCGACAAGTAGAATTCGTTGATCTGTTTGCATCATTCCGAAGGCCGTTAGGCTTATATGTATCAGCGCATTAATTATTAGTGTTGGTTGCTTATTTCAAGCCAGTAGCTTCTCTCAAAGAAATCTTATCAAATTCACTACCAGATTGAATAGTGTATTATCGGCTCGCCATTAGCAAGCCTAGGATGAATATTATGAGAAACCGAAACGTTTTTGCTTAAAAACTCATCAACCATAAATTTTATAATGACAAGTTTTTGACATGTGCCAAAAAGGAGTGCGTTTACACTCCTTTTCTAGCCTCTTTAAATAGAGGCGCTCTTATTAGCTTTCAGACGATAGCTCATGAAGTTCAGTTGGGATTGCATCCCAAGCTTCTTTGATGACGCGCAAAATATCCGTTGCGTCATCAATTGCTTGAACATCATTATTAATATTTGCATCAGAGATTTTTTGCAGCATAAAGTCATACAGTGAACTCAAATTACTCGCAACGTCTCCTTCTGCATCCATGTTAAGACTGCTATTGAGTCCAGCAACAATGCTAACAGCTTTGCCTAAACTCACACCTTTAAGCTCTAGGTTATTCTGTTCAATGGCATAACGCCCTTGTGCTAAACGCTCCAAGGCACCAGAGAACATCATTTGAATCACTTTATGGGGTGATGCAACAGCAATGCTGCTATCAAGAGAAACTTTACGATATGATTGAAGCGAACCTCTCATAAATACCTACCTATTTGAATCTATTGTTTTATATAAATTAGTTTGGCGTTTACCTTTGCGCATTCCGCGTAATAAGGCTTCGCGATCAGCTAATACTTTTTTGGCTCGATGTTCAAATTCTGTTGTCTTATCTGCCTGCGCTTGCAGGTAGATTCGATCTTCAAATTGACTATCGGTCACTAGCTGACCAATCAAAATTTGACGCGCACTAATCACATCCTGCAATTTAGATACCAGAGTGTCAGTTTCGTCATTTTCAAATTGAATTTTTTCTAGCTTATCGAGCAAATCTGTCATTACAGAGTCAACTGTAGCGAGTTGCTCTATGACCTCAGCTGTTATGGTAAGTGTTGTCTTCATCGGTATTCACTTTAAAAGTTTCTAGCATAATATTAGACAGGTTTAAAAATCGGTTGGAACAGCCTTAAACGACTTTATAACCTGTTTCCATCGCAATGACTTCACTGAACCATGTTTTAACGGCTTAAAAACCGCAACTATTAGCTCAATTAATAACGACTAGCACGCGATTAATTTTTAGGAACAACTCCAGGTAATGAGGCAAGACGATTGGTCAAATCTGCAGATTGTGAACTCAAATTTGCAACGATCAAATCCATAGCATTGAACTGTTTTAACAGCCTTGCTTCGTAAGAGGACATTTTCATGGCGAGTGCCTCTCGACTATCGGTTATACGAGAGATCTGATTATTTAAGGTGTCATCACGGCTATCGATCGTACCGCCCGACTGCACATAAGTTTCAATTAAGCCGTCAAGTCGAGCAGCCAGCCCCGTATCTTCGGTGCTAAACATATCTCTGATCTCAGGCATATCGGACTCAAGAGCCTTTTCTAAAATAGAACTATCTATCTCCAACGTGCCTAGCTGCGTAGTCTTCACACCAATATTAGCCAACATGGTTACACCATCATCAGTATCAAAACTTGTGGAAAGCACTCCTCTAAGCTGGCTTTGAATACTTCGGACCATTGAGTCACCTTGAAGTATTCCTGCTTTCTTAGTTTCAGGGTCATAACCAGACATATCTGATATTGTGCCCATTAGCGTATTGTATGACTCTACAAAACCTTCAATATGAGATTTAACGCTAGCTGTATCTGCTGATACTGTGACTGTCGTTGTTTTATTAATATCTGCATCTGATAGCGATAAGCTCACGCCTGTGATTACGTTTTCAACGTCATTACTGCTAGAAGTTACTTTTAACCCGTCCACATAAAGCACCGCATCTTTCGCCGCGCTTAACTCGGTCATGGTAAATGTATCCGTCAATCCGGTGCCACCATCAGTATCTGTAGCAGTGACAGTGATCTGTTTGTCCGTACCCGTTTTATCTGACGTCATAACTAATTGCGGACCATTATCACCATTGATAATGGTTGCCGTGACGCCAACATTATCTTCCGCATCATTAATTTTTTGCATCACGGTTTCAAGCGAATCTCCAGCCTCTACCGCAACGGTAAAGTCGTCACCATCTACCCCGAAGGTTAATGATCCCTCGCCAATGGGATCTGCAGCATCTGCGACAGGAACAGAGCCAAGTTTTTGACTCACTGCTAACTGTTCAACCTCAATCCTGTAACTACCAGGAACTGCTTTTTCATCAGCTGTGGCACTAACATAATCACTATTTGATGTTTTAACTTTATTGGCTATAAATGTGTCTGATTCGGTTAGCTTTTCAAGGCTATCTTGAAAATCTGTTAACGCGCTCTTTAGCGCCCCCATTGCTGATATTTGAGTATTGAGTCTACCTTCATCAGCATCGAACTTAGCTACTTTTGGGGCACTTTCTGCTTGTACTAGCGCAGATACAATGCCATTAATGTCCATTCCAGAACCGATACCAACGGATGTTAAACCCATAATAACCTCAATACTTCAATGCTAAAAAAACCAATACTGCAGACCTGAATGAACAGAACTTACCTTTACCACAAAATGCCAGCTTATACTTCAGTAGACATCAATAGGCCATCCATCTCAGCCATTTTCTCATGCAATTTAATTGCCAACTCTAACGCTTCTTCATTTGGAATCTGCCTAATGAGTTCACCAGTGTCAATATCTAACACGCTCACCACCTGAGTACCCAGTGAATCATCAACTTTAAATGTCAGCCCTTTACGCAACATGGCCATCATATCTGAAAGCTTTGCAGTCACCTCCTCCATCTCCTCTGGCGTTCTAGCTTCCTTCTCCTCTTGCAACTCTTCTTTAACTTGTTCTTCTATTGATTGCTGCTGCACATTAACCGTACTGCCATCTTGCAGTTTATTGACGGTTTCAGTACTAGCTAACACATTATTCTCTTCTGACTTTTCATTTATATTAAGGCTCTGCACCTTTGGCGTATCTATCCCTACCGGAGTAACAGAGTTGCTGGTTACATTAAGTTCCATTATCACCACTCCTGTTTTTATTATCTATTGATAGTGCTGTTATTATCACGATTAAATAATGCTAAAGCTCTAGCTAAAGCCAATAAACTTTAACAAAATGTTCAGGAATACTTTGCCCCAAACTGACATTAACAAATAAAACAACAAAGGGAGAGCCGTTACCGGCTCTCCCTTTTATCAAAAAGCTAAATGATATCAGCTCTTTTTATCAACATAAGGCCAAACCTTACTTCGTCGCTGTTAAAGCTTACAGTAGTGACAATGCAGCTTGTGGCAACTGGTTAGCTTGTGCAAGCATCGCTGAAGAGGTTTGCGACAGAATTTGCTGCTTAGTTAGCTCGGCAGTCTCTTTAGCAAAATCCACATCTTGAATACGACCACGAGCATCAGACACGTTAGACTGTACATTGCTTAAGTTGTTGATGGTAAAATTCATACGGTTTTGTACCGCACCTAAGTCAGCACGCTCACCATCAATACCTGCGATAGCAGCATCAATAACTGCAAGTGCATCTTGTGCGCCTTGCGCTGTACCAATATCTACCGCACTAATCGCGTTTAATGATGAACTACCTTTTGTTGCAGATGCACCATTTAGTACTTCATCAACCGCTGTACCTGTAACAGTAAAGTCGTCAGGTGAAGATAAGTTAAGCTCAGCGGTCTTACTTACGTTCGCCGCACCTGCTGTTTGGCCACCTAGCTGAACTGTTCCCGCTGTTGTACCCGCAATTTCAATACCGTTGACATTGTTCGCAGTGATACTAATCTCACCTGTATCACTATCATGGCTCACATCGTAACCAGCTTTACCTAAGTCTTCTGCCAAACGAGCTGAATCGCCTGAGTAATCTGCTAAATCATAGCTATCTTTGCTACCGTCTTCTGCGACAATAGAAACAATACCATCATCAAGAGCGCCCATTCCGCCAATGGTGGTGGTTACACTAGCTTCGGCTGTAACACCGGCGCCAGAAGCATTAATGTTTTTAGCAACCGTCGCTGCACCGTCAAGAGCTGTAACGCCAACAGTCTTACCGTTTACTGCAAAAGTCGCATCAGCAGCTGTTGTTTGTGTTAGCACTGTTGCCGCCTCGACGCCAAATTCAGAACCCGCACCAGAGATTGCATTGTTACCAATTTTGTTAGCTGAAACATCTGTTAGTGAAACAGAAATTGTCTGGTTTGCTTCTGAACCCACCTGAAACTTCTGCGTACCGTAGCTACCGTCAAGTAACTTCTGGCCACCGAAAGAGGTCGTATCAGCAATACGTGTCAACTCAGTTTGCAAAGATGCGATCTCTTTTTGCATTGCGCCGCGATCTTCCGTCGAGTTTGAACCGTTAGCTGATTGCAATGAGAGGTCACGCATACGCTGCAGAATGTTAGTAGACTCTTGCATTGCACCTTCAGCGGTTTGCGCGATTGAGATACCATCGTTAGCGTTACGCATTGCAACACCAATACCGTTGATCTGACTAGTCATACGGTTAGAAATTTGTAGGCCCGCTGCATCATCTTTTGCACTATTAATGCGTAGACCAGATGCCAAACGCTCCATTGAGGTTTTCTGGTTGCTTGTTGCGCTGTTTAAGTTGCTCTGCGCTTTCATTGAGGTGACGTTTGTATTTACTGAGATAGCCATTATTAATTCCCTCTTACCTTGCTTTAGACTGTACTAATTAACAGTACTTGTATTAGTGCCTGTCTTTCTAAAGCCAGGCGAATCATGTTGGTTACAGTATATTTAACGGCACGTTCTTTTTAAGCTTTAGTATTTATTTTATATTTTCACAAAATAATTTTTAAAAGCAATAAAATCAGTAAGATACAAGATAAAGGTTGTAACGATCAATCTCAAATAAATTATGTAACTCAATAAGTTAACAGCAATCTTCCTCCGTTTTTTAGATTCTGATTTAGGAAGTGTAACTAGCTTTGACGATCATGAAAAAGTGGTACGAGGTAATGGAGAAGGATATCAATTAAATGGGTATACGTTTTCTAGGTTGTTCAGAATTGAGGTTGGATTTTTGTTAAAAACAAAAGCTTCGATATAACTATCGAAGCTTTTGTATCGTCAATCAAATTGGCACTGATACCAATCTATAAGATTACTTGCTTAGTTCTAGCCTAATAATGACAGTGCGGCTTGTGGCAATTGGTTAGCCTGTGCAAGCATTGCTGAAGACGTTTGCGACAAGATCTGCTGCTTAGTTAGCTCAGCGGTTTCTTTAGCAAAGTCTACATCTTGAATACGGCTACGAGCATCAGAAACGTTTGATTGAACATTGCTTAAGTTGTTGATGGTAAAGCTCATACGGTTTTGTACCGCACCTAAATCTGCACGTTGAGAATCTATGCCTGCGATAGCAGCATCAATAACTGCAAGTGAGTCTTGTGCACCTTGCGCTGTACCAATATCTACCGCACTAATCGCGTTTAATGATGAACTACCTTTTGTTGCAGATGCACCATTTAGTACTTCATCAACTGCTGTACCTGTAACAGTAAAGTCGTCAGGTGAAGATAAGTTAAGCTCAGCGGTCTTACTTACGTTCGCCGCACCTGCTGCTTGGCCACCTAGCTGAACTGTTCCCGCTGTTGTACCCGCAATTTCAATACCGTTGACGTTGTTCGCAGTGATACTAATCTCACCAGTGTCAGTATCATGGCTCACATCGTAACCAGCTTTACCTAAGTCTTCTGCCAAACGAGCTGAATCGCCTGAGTAATCTGCTAGATCATAGCTATCTTTACTACCGTCTTCTGCGACAATAGAAACAGTACCATCATCAAGAGCGCCCATTCCGCCAATGGTGGTGGTTACACTAGCTTCGGCTGTAACACCGGCGCCAGAAGCATTAATATTTTTAGCAACCGTCGCTGCACCGTCAAGAGCTGTAACGCCAACAGTCTTACCGTTCACTGCAAAAGTCGCATCTGCAGCTGTTGTTTGTGTTAGCACTGTTGCCGCCTCGACGCCAAATTCAGAACCCGCACCAGAGATTGCATTGTTACCAATTTTGTTAGCTGAAACATCTGTTAGTGAAACAGAAATTGTCTGGTTTGCATCTGAACCCACCTGAAACTTCTGCGTACCGTAGCTACCGTCAAGTAATTTCTGGCCACCAAAAGAGGTCGTATCAGCAATACGTGTCAACTCAGTCTGCAAAGCATTCATCTCTTTTTGCATTGCCGCTCGATCATCAGTTGAGTTAGAACCGTTAGCCGATTGCAGAGATAAGTCACGCATACGTTGCAAGATGTTGGTTGACTCTTGCATCGCACCTTCAGCGGTTTGCGCAATTGAGATACCGTCATTGGCGTTACGCATAGCAACACCAATACCATTAATTTGGCTGGTCATACGGTTAGAAATCTGCAGACCCGCAGCATCATCTTTGGCGCTGTTAATGCGCAAACCTGAAGACAAGCGCTCCATTGACGTTTGCTGGCTAGAACTTGCCTTGTTCATGTTGCTTTGGGCTTTCATTGATGTGACATTAGTATTAACGCTAATAGCCATGGTGTAATCCTCTTCTTAGTTGGTTTGCCAAGATTGGTTACTTGGCTAAAATTGTTAATATTTCAATTATCAAACTGAATCTGTATCACTTTTGCCGCTGATTACGGCAAAGTGTTTTTTATTTGACTCGCCTACCGTGTAGTCAACTTCATGCTTTAACGAATATTAACAAACACTTAACCGTCAATTTTTTATCTCATTAGTTGTATCTAAATATCTCAGGTTTATTAATGCTTTTTTTGTGCCAACATTTAAACCAAATCAAAAATATTCAATATTTTGTTTACCTATTACTTACAAGCCGTATCACTTAGTGCGTGATAAACTGCGAGCTTTTACAAATAATCAAAAAGCGACATAGAGCCAACCTTACTAAACACGCTCGATACCGCGTTAAGCGACATCTGCTGCTTTTCGAACTCCGTTATCGCTTCTGCGTAATCTAAGTCTTCAAGCAGTGACAGCGCAGATTGGTTGACCAACTGCTCCTCTTTGTGTGTATTGGTATAGTTCTCTAAACTCTTTAAACTATTACCCGCCACACTGCGGCTGGTTGCCATCTGCTCTTGACCACTACTTACGTTATTCAATAACTGTGCCATTTCCGCTTGGCCTTGCGGAGAATTCAATTTACTGCCGTCTTCAAGCAGCGCTATCGCGCTATTCAAGGTATCGAATATGTTTGAGTTTTGTTCCGGCGCTAACCCAAAGGTATCACCCGCTTGCGGCGTGCCTTTCAGCTGTAATTCAATGCCATCTACCGTTAGAGGTTGAGTCGCATCAAAATTTGGAATTGTGGTTACCGTGCCGGCAGAATCTGTCACATTGACATCAAGCCCACCCGCTCCATTATCAACAAAGTCAAAGGTATAATTGCCCGCAACGGGTAAAGTTGGATCCGTTATCTTTGCGCTTTCGACGCTAAAGCTACCTTGCTGGGTTGACGAATAATTGACGCTGTAGTCGCCAATCGCGTTTGCAGCATTCATAAAGACACTGTCGCCTGGAATATTACTGCCTACCGTAACGCCCGATGCCACCACTGAGTCTCTAATGCCGGAGTCGCCGCTGTAGACAACCTTGCCATTGTTATCAAAAGCAAACGGTTCTGAGTTAGTTTTAAAACCGGCAAACAAGCTATTACCCGATTCATCTTTACTGTTGGCAATCGACATTAGCTCTTCTAAGCTACTGCGCATCTCATCGGCAATTGTTTGCCGATCGGCATCACTGAGTGTGCCGTTTACTGAACGCAGCATCTGCTCACGCATGCTCTCAACCACATTTTCAGCATTGCCAATTTTACTTTCGCTAACGGCCAAACGATTTGAAGCGTAATCGATATTCTTTATAAACTGATCAACCACAGCGCCTTGTTGCTTAAGGTTATCAATACCGATAGCTGCGACTGGATCATCACCCGCAGTGCTGACCTTTTTCCCTGTGGCTAATTGTTCCATGATTTTGCTAGTCGCAGACTGGCTTTTCATCACGTTAGTCGTAGTTTGGTTAAACATTTGCGCCGTTGAGATTCTCATGCTGTTTTCCTTTCTCTACTCGCTAATACCCGAGTTAGCGTAATGAGCTAAACAAGGTATTAAATATTTCCGTCGCGGTGGTCATGATCCGCGCCGACGCTTGATAAGATTGCTGAAAGCGCATCAAGTTTGCCGCTTCTTCATCAAGGTTAACTCCCGATACACTTTGCACTCGGGTATATGCCTGATTGTAAATAGCACCTGCTGAACCTACTGAAATTTCAGCCGACTTTGTTTTGCCGCCAATATCGAGTTTGGTATTTTCAAATACATCAGTCAGAGTGGTGCTACCACCATTCATTATTTTGCTTTCGTTAAGCTTCGCCATATTCACTAAGTTGCTGTTGTCACCTTCAGCAAACGACAGGTCAAAAGTAAATCGCTCTTTAGTGGTTGCAGTTGAATCAACTTCAAAAGTAAAACCATGGGCGCTGATGCTTGGTGGAGTGTATGGCGCAGCTGCGCCAAGGCTAGTGCCAGAGGCATCAAAAGCTTCAAAAGTAGGTGGCACTGCCGATGGATCGATTTCAAAGGTTAACTCAGAACCTGTGGTAGGGAATCCTGCAGCATTACGGTTGTCGATGCTGACAAGATTGATACTGGTATTACCCGAGTTTGCCGCATCCGCGGTAATTGTTGGCGCTGCTGCGGCAATGCCTTTGCCGTCAGTCATGGTGACAGATAATGCCGTTGCTGCACTTGACGTTGGACGGATCTCAAATTTGTCGCCTGAAGCCATAGCGCCACTTGCAATATCGATACTAAATCCGTTTGCACCCTCAAGTGTCGTGCCGTTTAGCGTCAACGGCGTCACATTGCCGCTTTGAGTATCTTTAAGCTCGTAGGTCGATGGCGCGGTAAAGCTAAGTTCATAACTATTGCCTGTTAGCGCTCCCACATCATCAATGTTAACGGCTAGATTTGCATTACCAGTATTGGTTGATAATGCCCCTGCTCTGCCTAGCTGCATTGATGGATCATTAATATCGGTGAAGATATTGCTGCCCACTTGACCGCTTAGATCAAAACCTTGAGATTGCGCTTGGTTAAATGCATCGGCAACGCCTAAAGCAAACTGACCAAGCTCAAGCTGCGCTGGTATCAAAGTATCATCTCGATAATTAACCAGTGCGCCGAGTTGACCGCCAATTTTAGACCCATCAACCACTAAGCTTTTATTTCCAGATGATGCGGTTATCTGTAACTCATTTGCATGTGGGTCGCCAGGTTTAGTGCCCACTTGCATCGACACTTCACCAGAGACCAACATGATTGAGCCACCCAACATGACACTTTTAGAGCCAGACTCTAGCGGTACCACATTCACTTCGGCATATTCGCTTAACTCTAAGATCAGTGCATCTTGCTTGTCTAGTAATTGCATATCCTGACCCTGAGACTTCATTAGCTCACGATTGATATTGCCAAGCTCATTACTGATCTCATTAATACGGTCGGTAACCGCTGAGATTTGGTCGTTGGTTTGATTCATCTGACCATCAAGATGTTTTTGCATTTGATTGACATTGTTTGCCAACTGATTGGCATTGGTCAGTAAAGAATCACGCAGTCCTAAATCATCCGGAATATCAGATAAGCTATTTATGCCAGCAAAGAACTCGTTGAGTGATGCCGGTACAGCAGAGCCTATCTGTGAAAACAGCTGATCGAGTTCTGACATTTTACTGTAGCTTGTCTGTGCTTCACTGGCGGCTGTCGCACCTATGCGTAATTCACGCGCCGCATAATCGTTATAGACTCGCTTAACGTCGGAAACATAGGTGCCGGCACCATAGAAACTGTTGCCCAATCGCTGAGATTCTAAACTTGATTGTGAAACAACCTGACGGTTGTAGCCTTCAGTATTGGCATTGGCAATATTATTACTGGTAATAGCCAATTGAGATTGTGACGCCAGCACTCCGGTGCGAGCAATACTAAGCAAGTCCATTGACATTAGTGACAACTCCCCATTACAAACGGCTCGACAACTTGGTTAATCATTGCTTCACCCCTTGTAAAACATCTTTAAAATCTCGTGTGATTGTTTTCATGACCTGCATGACTTTATCGGCATACTTTGGGTCAGTTGCGTAACCCGCATCTTGCAGCGACTGTACAAATGCGCCGGGATTAGCTGCCTTTTTCATCGCATCTTGGTAGCGTTCACTGTTAGAGACAAATGATACAAAGTCATTAAAGCTCTGCCCGATATCCTCATAAACCCGAAAATCTGCTTTTTGCTTAACCGCCACACCCTGCTCATACTCCAGAGTGCTGACTTGCGCTTTATCACCTTGCCAGCGGTTATCTGCTTTAATATTAAATAGGTTATTACTTTGCTGACCAGCCGCACCTTTTACCATCTTTTGACCCCAACCCGTTTCTAGCGCCGATTGCGCAATGAGTACCTCGGGTGTAGTGCCTAACTCTTTTGCAGCTTTTTCAGCGTGTGGGTAAAGACGGCTAACAAATTCATCTTGGCTAGTAAAATCGGCTTGAGACTTATCGGCAGTTAATGCCGCCGACGGCAAGACTTTGCCACTTAATAAGGCATCTAAAGTTTGTGGTGCCAATGCTGTATTTGCGGTTGAGTTTACTGCAGTGTCAACGGGCACTGCGCTCATGCTTCTTGTGGCCGGCATTTGCATCGCCTGTGGATTATCAAGCGTAAAAGCATTTGATTTAGCGGAGCTGTTACTGTCGCCTCTAAGTACTGAGGCTGGCGTCATTGGGCTGTTAGCAGGGTCGAGTTGTTGCACCATTAAATCAGCTAACCCCAGCATGCCTTCACCAGATAGGTTGAGGGACATTTGTTGGTCATGCATCTGCTCATAAAACTTGGTGTACTGGCTGTTCATAGGGCTGTCGGATTCAAACACCGCGTTAGCATCTCGCATACTGGTCATCAGCATTTGCACGAAAATACCTTCAAACTGTTGCGCAACTTCTTTTAGTGCACTGTTTTCGCCATTTCGGGCTTTGGATCTGAGTGAGTCCAACCCTCCCAGATCCAAAAATTGCGATGCATTCGACAGCTTATCCATGACTACTTCCCACTCAAACCGACAATTTTTAGATTATTATCAGTTCTCCATGCAAAGCCCCTGCCATCTTTAACGCTTCCAGTATTGCTAACACGTCTGATGGCGCAGCGCCTACTAGGTTAACCGCCCGTACTAGCTCGTCTAGCGTGGTACCTGGGTTAAACATAAACATGCGACTATCATCTTCAGCGACATCAATAGTACTGTCGGTAGTGACGACGGTTTGACCACCCGCGAACGGATTGGGCTGCGAAACCTGCGTTGCCTCAGCAATCGTTACCGTTAGCCCGCCGTGGGTAACGGCAGCTGGCAATAATTTGACGTCTTGGCCAACAACAATGGTGCCAGTGCGTGAGTTAACAATCACCTTTGCCGATTCAGCGGCTGGTTCTACTTCGATATTTTCCAGTGTTGCAAGAAAAGAGACCCGTTGTGAAACATCACGCGGCGCGCTCACCTGCACTGATGCGGCATCAAGTGGCCGCGCCATTCCTGGACCTAATAAGTCATTGATAGCATCTGATAGTCTTTTTGCTGTTGAAAAGTCAGCGCGGCGCAGGTTAAAGGTGAGGTAGTCACCAGTTGAAAACGGTGTGGCTACAGTGCGCTCAATAATCGCGCCATTTGGAATGCGCCCAACCGTTGGAGTATTTTGGATCACCTTAGAACCATCTTGTCCCTCAGCACTAAAACCACTCACCACCATACTGCCTTGAGCAATGGCATAGACGTTACCGTCTACACCTTTAAGGAAAGTTTGTAGCAGCATGCCGCCACGTAAGCTCTTAGCTTCACCCAAGCTTGAAACCGAAACATCTAGTGTTTGACCGGGTTTAATAAACGGCGGCATATTGGCACTCACTGCAACTACCGCGACATTCTTAATTTTAGGCCTGAAATTATCTGGCAGATTAATGCCAAAGTTCTTCAACATAGTTTTGAAGGTTTGCTCGGTATAACGGGTTTTTTCACCGGTTCCGGGTAAACCAACCACTAAGCCATAACCTATCAATTGGTTACTTCGCACCCCTTGAACATTGGCAATGTCCTTGATGCGCTGTGCATGTACTGGCGATACAATCACTAAAATTGCACACAGTAATGCCAGTTTAAGTTTCATCATGAAAAGTCCTTAGCTCAGTTAACTCGCTTAAAATTGCTCAACAGCAGCCCTACTCGGCTATGAAGTACTGCAGTCCGCGCAGTTCTTTAATACTTACTCTTAGAAAATTTAAAACGGCCACCAGCTACCCATAAAGAATGAGCTTAGCCAACCTACTTTTTGAACCTCTGCAAAGGTTCCAGTGCCACTATATTGAATACGTGCATTAGCAACACGAGGAGAGTCAATGGTGTTATCTGGACGAATATCTTGAGCTCGCACAATACCGGTAATACGCACAAATTCATCACCGTTGTTGATACTTATCCATTTCTCGCCGCGAATAACCAAGTTACCGTTATTGAGTACTTGCATCACGTTGGCAGAGATACTGCCTGATAAGCTGTTACTTTGATCAGCGTCAGATTCACGCTTGGTGTTCATGCTGTCTTTGTAACGCAGGTCGATAGGATTGCCCCCAATGGTGACGTTTCCACCACCGGCATAAATGGGGTCAAGTGACAGGTCAGTACCTTTTTTAATTTCGTTATTGGCGCTCTTTTTAGCTTGAGTCGATTCCATCAACATGACAGTAATAATATCGCCCACTTTCAAAGCTTTAATATCTGAGTAAAGGCTAGATGCTTGGCTGTCTTGATACATTGACCCTGTCGCTGCTATTTTCGTTGGCGGCGCTTCAGGATAAACAGGCGCATAATAAGGATCGTCTGCAATTGGCTTTTCATTGGTTGAACTACAACCTGAAAGCGCAGCAATAACGAGTAAAATCCAATAACGATTCATAAATAGTCTCTTAATATTACGGGCAAATCGAATGCCAAAACCTGTCAAAAAGTGCGATTACTGCACTAGCGCTATAAGTTCTGATTCACGTAAGACAGCATCTGATCGACTGCTGAAATAACCTTTGAATTCATCTCGTAAATGCGTTGGCTTTCAATCAAGTTAACCAGCTCTTCGGTAACATTCACATTCGAGGTTTCGAGCGCCCCTTGGCGAATTGCGCCCATACCATCAAGTGATGCAGTGCCTTGTATAGGCGTGCCACTTGCACCCGTTTCCATGTAGAGGTTTTGCCCCATTGGATCTAGACCTGCTGGGTTAATAAAATCTGACATTGCTAGCTGTCCAACCACTTGGTTTTCAGCATTACCCGGTGTTTTAACTGACACCTCACCCTCTGCAGATACAGTAATACTGGTGGCATCATCTGGAATCGTGATTGCTGGTTGCACTACGTACCCAGAACCTGGGGTCACAATTTGGCCTGTATCGTCGAGGCTAAACTGACCAGTACGTGTATATGCTGCGGTGCCATCTGGCATTTGCACTTCAAAAAAACCTGGACCTTCAACCATCAAATCAAGCGAGTTGTCAGTGGTTAGCATGTTGCCTTGAGTAAAGACTTTTTGCGTTGCAACCACTTGGGTACCCGCGCCAATATTCAAACCATTTGGCAGCTTGGTATTAGATGCACTTACCCCACCCGCTTGGTTAACATTTTGATAGAGGAGATCTTCAAATACTGCACGGCTCTTTTTAAAGCCAACAGTACTGGCGTTGGCCACATTATTTGAAATAACAGAAATATCAGTCTGCTGAGCGTCTAAACCAGTCTTACTTATCCATAAAGCGGGATGCATATTCTATCTCCTAGCTAATGCGCATTAATGAAGCAGATGCTTTATCTGTTTCTTCAGCTGTTTTCATCATTTTGACTTGCATCTCAAACTGACGTTGTATGTCAATCATCGATACCATCTCGTGTACAGCATTGACGTTACTGCCTTCAACTGCGCCACTTAGTAGACCAACGGAAAGATCAGCCGGTGCGGGTTCACCCGACATTTGACGAAACAACCCATCTTTGCCGCGCATTAAGTTTTCATTACCAGGATTGACCAATTTAATACGGCCAACCTCTTCAATTACCTCGGCAGTGGCCCCTGTTGGACGAACAGAGATTATGCCATCTTGAGATATTTCAATTTTTTCGATTGGAAGCGGTAACACGATAGGTCCGTTGTCACCCATTAACGGGGTACCTTTATCGTTACGGAGTACACCAGTGGTATCGAAACTCAAGCTACCAGAACGGGTATAAGCTTCGCCGCCATCATCAGCTTGCACAGCAATCCAGCCATCGCCTTTAACAGCAATATCGAGATCTCGACCAGTGGTCTTGATTGGACCATTGGTAAAGTCAGCGGACGGGCTCTCTGTCATCGCAAATACGCGTGTTGGCAATCCTTCACCAAAGGCTTGCATTGAACGCGCTTGTGCGAGATCAGCTTTAAATCCATCAGTGTTAGCGTTTGCCAAATTGTTGGCGCTAATGGCCAACGAATTCATATTCTGCTTTGCGCCGCTCATAGCGACATAGAGTAACTTGTCCACGTAATGCTCCGTCAAACTTCCGTCTAACGTATTAATTAGCAAGCATCGTGCCAGAAATGAACTTTTTGAATTAGACAGAAAAAGAAGGAGTTATCGAAAAGGTATGCAACAAGATGATTAAAGAGGCAGCACGTTGCCGCAGCGGCAACGTGCTTTACTTTATCGCAGTTAAAAACCGCGGATAGAGGCTTTATTGATTTAGCGGATCTGCAGCACTGTTTGTTGCAACGTATTGTTGACTTCCAATGTACGAGAGTTAGCTTGGAAATTACGTTGCGCCGAGATCAAATCGACAAGCTCTGTGGTTAAGTCTACGTTTGATTGCTCAAGTGCCGATGAACGAATACTACCGAAGGTACCACTGTTAGCTTCACCCGCTAATGCAGGGCCCGAATCAAGGCTCGCTTTCCAAGAGGTGTTACCTGCTTGTGATAACCCTTGCTCATTAGCAAAACGTACCAATGCCACTCGTGCTAATGGCACGGTAGAACCGTTACTGTAACTGGCGTTAATCAGGCCATCGGCGCCCACTTCAACGTTAGTTAATCGGCCAACGGTAGTACCATCTTGAGTCAATTCAGTTACTTCAAAAGGTGAGGCGTATTGCGTCGGGTTATTAAAGTTCAAGGTCAAGGTTTGCGAACCATCAGCGCCAGGGCCTAGAACATTGGCGCCGCCAACCCCAAGCTGCTCAGTTTGAATCGTTGCAGGATTACTGCCTGTATAAGCACCAGTATCATTGAATGAAACTGCAGCACCTTTCCAACCGCCAGCAGTTTCAGCATTTTTAGTGCCATCGACCAAACCATCACCAGTAGTATCAACATCATAGGTTCCGGCTGCAGGGTCAACATTAACTTTTTTACCATCAACAGCGTAGAACGCAACCCAGTTACTCTCACCAGTATGCGCAGCATTAGGAGGACGAACAAAGTAAGTCGTCATCACATGCGGCTCACCAAGCGAATCGTACATGGTTACTGAAGTTGAGTTATTGAATGTATCTGGGTCATCGGGATCGAAATTAGCTGGGTCAAAGGTTTTATCGCCCGCATTAAGGTTCATCTGCAAACCAATGTTATCCGTTTTAACCGGACTACCTGCAGTATCAGGAATTTGTACTGGTTGGGTGGTTGTTAAACTGACAGAAGTTGAGTTGCCATCTTTGTCAACCGGGAAGGTTTGTAGGAAATTACCGGCTGAGTCGACCATATAATTGTTCGAGTCAAACTTGAATGCGCCTGCACGGGTAAATGAGTGGTCTTGAGAACCGACTTCAGAAGAGGTCACAAAGAAGCCACCACCGTTAATCGCCATATCAAGTGAGTTATTGGTAAACTGTAAACTACCTTGATGGAACTGCTGTGCTACTTGGCTGGTTGCTACACCGCCACCTACAGTGGTTTTGCTATTGGCGAAAATAGAGCTGGCGTAAACATCGGCGAATTCGGCGCGAGACTCTTTAAAACCAGTAGTATTTACGTTGGCGATATTGTTTGCCGTTGTATTTAGATCTTTTTGCGCAGACGATATACCGCTCAAAGCAATGTTAAATGACATAGTTCACCTCAATCCTTGTTCAATTCGTTTTAGCAGAGGCTATACTCGCCTCTGCTATTAATATCTGTCGTGCGTTTATGATTCTGATACCGCTAATACATCACTGATCTTAATGCCACCTACACCACGCAAATTCAAAATTGCGCCAGTTGCGGCAGTGCCTAACGATACGCTGGTCACATGAGCGTATGTTGAAACGGGAAGCTCTTCACTTTTCCCATCAACGTTACCCGTCACTTTAAGGGTATAACTCCCTTCAGCAACTGGCTCACCGTTTTTCCCCATGCCGTCCCAAGTAATATCGACATTACCGCCAGCACTACCGTCTACGGTAAAGGTCGAAATAAGTTGGCCAGTTTCATCCTCGACGCGAACCGTTAAGTCCTTAATCGCCTCGGGAGTGCTGACAATGGCTTTAATGTTGGGTTCATCAGCAGACACATAACCTGTGTCCGATGGAATAAGCACTTTCTGCCCCACCAGTCCTGACGCCTGCAGCGCTTGGCTCGAGGTGGTTAATGCATTGAGGTTAACAATCTCTTCGTTAAGCTTACTGATCCCGTCAACGGTTGAAAACGATGCCATCTGCTGGATCATTTGGTCATTATCAACCGGTTTAAAGGGATCTTGCATCGACAACTGTTGACTCAATAACGAGAAGAAATCTTCTTGAGATAGCTCCTGACTATTAGGCTCAGGTATTGAGTTTTCAGCCGGCAAACGAAGGCTATCTAAAAACGGGTTACCGGTTGTAGATGTCTGCTCTGTCGACGCGCTACTTTGTGTCGTTGCTTGCGGCGTAACGGCGCTGGCCTGCTTTGGCTGACCGGTTGCCGATTGCGTGTTATTGAGCGGATTAATCAGGCTCAAAATTTACCTCCAGCTTTCACTGAGTTACTTGCCAATTCTAAGAGTTTGCTGAAGCATCGATTTCGCTGCATCAGTGACTTGTACATTCATTTGATATGAGCGAGAGGCTGAGATCATATTAGCCATCTCCTCCATCACGTTGACATTGGGCTTATAGATAAAGCCGTCAGTGTCTGCCATTGGATGGCCGGGAGAAAATTCTTTATTCAAGGGTAAGTCACTTTCAACAATACCTTTGACTGCCACAGATTGTGATGCACTTTGATGCTGCTGTGCTTTGCTCATTTCGGCTTCAAAAATAGGGTGGCGAGCACGGTAAGTTTCGCCTGCACTGCTCGATACTGCATCGGCATTGGCAATATTACTTGCAGTGGTATTAAGCCGGACTGATTGCGCAGACATGCCTGAACCTGCGACATTAAATATATTAAATAAACTCATAATTAATCGCCTCTAATCGCTTTTTTCATGCCTGAGAACTTACCGTCAAGAAAACCAAGAGACATCTGATACTCAAGGGCATTTTGCATAAATGCAGATTGCTCTTGTTGAATATCAACGGTATTGCCATCACCGGTATCGGGTTGATTAGGCACACGGTAAGCGACGTTTTGCTGAGTTAACGCTGCCATATCAAAATGTTTGCCGTCGCTCTTAGCCATTGCTAAGCCCGATTGGCGTGACTGCGCTGAATTCATTGCTTTGGCAAAATCCACATCACGTGCTTTATAGTTTGGCGTGTCGGCATTGGCAATATTTGAAGATAGGACTTCTGCACGTTGGGAGCGTACGCCCAAAGTGTATTGATGAACTCCTAATGCTTTATCAAAACTAATCGCCATAAAATTGCCTCCTCAGCTCGGTATCTGAAATAAAGCAATTGGTGTGCCAAATTAGTTAAAACAAGTAAAAATAGAGGTATATCTAGGATGCAGCGATATCAAAAGGAAGGTTTTACAAGATATAAGGGTGTCAAAATTGCGTTAAACGCCGCTGAAACACCCTGACTACTACAGCTTAACTGCGCTTTTGGTAATAGATCCCAGGATTACAGCGGATCATATCGAACTCTTCAGATAAACCAGCAATAGACTCCGAGGCACCTAAAAATAGAATACCATTTGGGTTTAATGCGGCAGCGAATTGCCGCAGTATTTTCCGCTTTGCCTCTGGCGAAAAATAGATCAATACGTTACGGCAAAAAATAATGTCAAACTTGCCCAGTAACGTATAAC
The DNA here is from genome assembly GCF_023284045.1 of Shewanella kaireitica. Classification (GTDB taxonomy): domain Bacteria; phylum Pseudomonadota; class Gammaproteobacteria; order Enterobacterales; family Shewanellaceae; genus Shewanella; species Shewanella kaireitica. The sequence continues at coordinate 270,886 of NZ_JAKIKQ010000004.1, read as the reverse complement.
TTTCAAGCAAGTTGTGCGCTCTGAAGTTCACCAACTGTTTTACATTATTCTTAATCACCATATTGCCGGACGGCAAAGTATCAAAAAACTGACGTTTCCTTTCATCTGACAAGCCACGCCCTAAGGCTAAATTGTCATATTCCGCTTTTTTACAACGCTCAAGCATTGAAGGAGACAGATCTGTCGCTAGAATGTTTGCCCCACTCGGTAATTTACCTGGGCGACGTTGCTGATGCTCAAGAATAGTCATGCTTAGTGAGTAAGGCTCTTGCCCCGAAGAACATGCCGCCGACCAAATTTTAATAGGTCTACCCAGTCGACTGTAGTTTGGCAGTAAAGTATTGGCCAGCAGTTCAAAAGGATAACGGTCTCGAAACCATAAGGTCTCATTGGTGGTCATGGCATCGATAACTTCGGTGCGAAGTTGACGCTCAGTCGGTTTCATCGAATGTTTGACCACATCCGACAAAGAAGGAAGATTATACTTACCCATTAGCGGCGCCAAGCGGCTACGCACTAAGTACTGCTTGTTTTCGCCTAGCACAATACCGCTATGCTGCTCTAGAAATAGCCTGAATTGATGGTACTCGTTTTCAGCAAGTGATTTATTCGGCACTCTAGTATCCTAAATATCTATAAAACAAAGCCACGCAGTCGCTGCAGCTTAACAACAATCGCAGGTTTATACATTAGCCCCCAAGGAAACACAAGCCGGAGTTGGCTTCCTTGGGCCTTCGATACGTTGTAAGATCGCGGATTATAAACTTAAGTGCTTGTTTACAGCCGCCGCTAACTCATCTGGATTAAATTTCGCGATAAAATCATTAGCGCCTACTTTCTGAACCATAGCTTGGTTGAATACCCCGCTGAGCGAAGTATGTAGCACGACTTTGATGTTTCTCAATTTAGGATCATCACGTATTTCTGCAGTTAAGGTGTAGCCATCCATTTCTGGCATTTCAATATCTGAAATGATCAACGGGATCTCTGTTGAGACATCATCCAATTCAGCGGCTATCACCCGTAATTTATCTAACGCTTCTTTACCGTCTTTAGCAGTGTCGATTTGCAGATCGAGCGAGCTTAACGCACGAATAATCTGTTTACGGGCAACCGATGAGTCATCGATCACCATGATGTGATGATGCAGATCTCTATCGATAGTCAGTTTATCATCAAGCTCTTTACTGATATTGGTGTTAACCGGGGAGATCTCATCTAAGATTTTTTCTACATCTAGGATCTCTACCAGTTCGTTTTCTATTTCGGTAACAGCCGTTAAGTAAGAGCCCCGGCCAGCGCCTTGAGGTGGCGGCATGATAGCTTCCCAGTTCATATTGATAATACGCTCTACAGAACTGACCAAGAAACCTTGTACACTGCGGTTGTACTCAGAGATGATAATGAAACAGTTCTCAATATTCTCAATTGGGCGACCACCTGTAGCTGCACTTAAGTCGATCACTGAAATAGTCATTCCGCGAACATGGGCAATCCCACGTACGTTTGAATTGAGCCTAGGTAAGCTGGTTAATGGAGGGCATTGCAGCACCTCTTTCACCTTAAATACGTTAATGCCGAACCGTTGACGTCCATTAAGTTTAAATAACAACAACTCTAGTCGGTTCTGTCCAACCAATTGCGTTCGCTTATTTACTGATTCAAGAATGTTCGACATGAAAATTTGCCTTGTACTTATTTTTATCGATTAAATCTAAAAGATTCAATTTAGTTGAGTGACCACTTATTACGTTGATTTAGCGCATCGTTGCTGCCGATACTGGTCAATATAATTAACACCTACATTTAGGCATACTACTTGCTTAGCTTGTACAATCTGATTTTAGCGTTGCGATTTTAGTCAACTTTATGACAGCCGACGATTTAATGAGTTCGCTACAGAAATTCTAAAACAACACGACTTAGGTGCATTCTAGCGAATCAAGCTGGTGTATTCATTATGAAAATAAATTTTTGGCTCTTTTTAACCGTATTATTTGTACCCATCGCCGCTATTGCAAATACAGATCAACTTGCTAGCGTACCTTCTATATCGACCATTTCTCGATTAGCTATAGCCGCAGTTGAAGAAAAAATAGAAGCGCCTGAAAAAGCTAAGATAAATATCACCCCTCAGAGTCTCGATAGTCGAGTCAGCTTGCCTAGCTGCTACTTGCCGATTAAAGCCGAAATTGCCAGTGACCGTGCTATTAGACGTAATAACACCATTAAGATCAGTTGCGACAGCCCAGATTTAAGTTACCCGTGGCAAATATTTTTATCGGTAAGAGTCGATATTCTCTACCCCGTGGTGGTGGCAAAATCCACCTTAGGCCCCGGCGACCTGCTATCAAGCAGTGATGTCGAAATCGATTATGTTGAGCAAACTACACTGCGCGGTCAACAATTTGACCAAGTCGATCAAGTGGTAGGTGCGCGATTAAAGCGTCGTGTCGCGCCGCAGCAACCTATTTTCAACAATCACCTTTGCATTGTTTGTAAGGGAGATACTGTTTCCATATTCGCTCGCTCTGAAAACTTTGAAATTAAAACCGTTGGAGAAGCCTTACACGATGGTAATCTGGGCGACAAAATTCGAATTAAAAATACTCATTCACAAAAAACATTGAATGCAAAAGTCACTGCTGTTGGCCAAGTTGAAGTAAGAATGTAAAATAAGTCTAAAGTTAACAGTTATCACGCCGATAGCATGTGTAAGAAAGTCTCTTTATTCAATGTTGGATACCAAAATGGCTATGGATATTAAACAAGTAAATAGCGCTGCAACATCGCGTATAAACAGCAGTAATGCAGGCAAAGGCTCCGCCGCACAAAGTGCTCCTGCTGCCCCAGCGCAAACTGAAGCAGCACAAAAAGCCGACTCTGTGTCAATTACGCCACAGGCTCAACAACTGCAGAACGTACAGACAAAGATGGCTGATATGCCTGATATAGACCAAAAGAAAGTTGACGAAATTAAAGCTGCTATCGCTGAAGGCCGTTACAAAATCGATCCGGATAAACTTGCAACTAATATTGCAAACTTCGAGAATGATCTCAGCGATTTAAACTAAACCTCGCCGCTAAACGCGGATTAAGGCAAAACAGATAAGGCCATTATGACAAATTTATCTCATCTTTTAAGCTCACAACATACCGTGTTGACTGAGCTAAAAGCCGTTATCAGTCAAGAAAAACAAGCATTACAGTCGCAAGATGCAGACACCTTGTTAGCGCTAGCGAGCACCAAAGCGAGCCTACTTGATAATTTAAAGCATAACGATGAGATGATAGCCGCGCAGCCTGATAAAAGTATATTAGAGACCGATGCTACATTATCTCAGCAAGTTAGCGAAGCAAAGGGTTTGCTCGCAGAGTGCCAACAACTCAACGCTGAGAACGAATCTTTAATTGAATTGAGCTTAGCCAGCTTAAATCGTTTTTCTCAAGCACTGCAGGTTAGTCGAAGTTCTACCAGCCTCACCTATGATGGCAAAGGCCGTACATCAAGTATCTCCAGCTTAGGTAACAATTTAAGAGCTTAAAAAACTCAAAATAAAAGCGAAGCTGAGTGCTTCGCTTTTTTGGGTTCTAGCTGTAGCAAGTTAACCCAGCCGCTAGTTTCCTCGTATCTAATTCCTATGAACGCAGCGTTCTTGTCATCAGGCCCGCGGACGTTCTAATAGAAAGCTTGCGAACAGCCTATCTCTTAAAAATAGGTGATCTCTTTCACTTTTTGCGAACGGTTCTGTTGCTGATATAACGCCCAAACCTGTTCAAAGTCCAACTCTAGCTCTGTGACATAGTGCTCACCGGCTGGATAACTCTTCACAACCCTTGCGCCGCGAATAACCCCAGAAACTGATGCTTTAATCTCATCACTCGATAACATCCAATCACTCATCTGGCTTGATGCAGTTAAGTGCTGACCATACACCTGCTCGGCGAGCTCTCGATAAGCAGCAATTTTAGAGGCTTGCATCGCCATAAGGACACGCTGCGCGGGATCATTCGAAGGCTGATTGTCTAATGTCGCATAACCAATCGCGGTTAATGTCGGAAAGGATTCGGGCGCTTCGGTCTCGTATTGCACATAGCGGTCTTGTGCCGCGCAACCAGCAAATATGCTCGCAATTAATAAGCTTGCAATGACTACTATCGCTCTCATCTATTTGGCTCCCCCAAGATTTATTGCTTTCTGGCCTGCATGTTCTGAGCGATACAATAAACCATTTTCAGACACGACTTTCTCTGAAGGGGTTAACATATCTGGCATCGCGGTTATTGGTACAAAGCTCTGAGCCACTGATATCACTCGATTGTTACTGACATCCACAATGCGGCTATAAACAACGACTCCCTCTTTACTTGGACTCATCGTTGACACCACCACATGCCTAACATCAATATCAGCGGGTAGCTGCTGCCAGTCGCGAGTAAGAATGAAATCTCCTTCCTCGGTAACTCGCAATGTTTCTGCCACATTCATATCAATCAAATTAAATTGATGATCATGTAATGCCGCGATTAGTCCTTGCTGATATTGCAGACCCAGCTCACTGGTGGTCGCGAGATCGCTTAGCATGACTGGCGTAGCCACTAACAAAGGCTGAGTGGGCTTTAAACTGTCATTTTGCCTGACCAACTCATTAACCATCTGCTGTGCCAAATGGTTAATAGACGCCAAATGCGGCAAGCCATTGCCGCTTGCAAGCGTATGCTCATCAGCGGCTTTCCCTTGAGTCGCCGCACAGCCAAGTAGCACTAGCAAAGGCAGTAAAATAATTGTTTTATACATCTTTATATTCCTGTCTTTCAGCGAACCGATAAAGGCTCGAACGCATAGCGAAGAGAATATGATTATCTTAATGCTGTTATCGGCGCAAAACTGAATAACTTTATAGCTAAATGAACAAAGTAAAATCGATAAAAGGCACAAAAATTGCTTATTCACTACTTAATCAACAGGACTGTCATTTTGTCGGCATCAATTGCCCCTCTCATTACAAAAACCAGTCAACCTATAATCCACTGTTAGGCAGTGTAAAGACTTAGAAGGTAACTATGAAACTTGGCTCACTTAGTATCTATAGCATTATTTTGGCGTGCTCTTTTGTAATTATTGCCCCCGTGCAAGCACAGTGGATACAAGCTAATGGTCAAGCTAAGATAATTGATAACAACCTTGCTAAAGCACGCCAAGATGCTATCGAGCAAGCTGTAAGTTATGCCACCTTAAAATCTGGCGCACGCTTTTCCAGTGAACAAACCGTTAGAAATGGTCAACTGGTCAACGATAGCTTTACCCTCAGCCACAGTGCACAGAGTCAACAAGTAGAGATGATTAGCGAGTTAATTGAGGATGGTTACATCACGGTTAATGTTCGTATTGATATGATTGAGCCATTCGAACAAGCCTGCGAAAACAGTAAACTTAAAGCATCAATTCTGGTTCCCCAGGCACTTATCAAAGACAGAGCACAATTAAGATATGGCAACTTAGGCTTATTCGAACAAAACTTGTCAGAGCAATTGGCGCAAACCATTGAAACCCACTCCAGCAGCAGCTTCACACATCTTCATGCCAATGAACGTTTAGATGTCGATCAAGCACTTGTTGATGTTCGCGGCTATAGATTACCGAGTTGGTTAGGGGAGATAACCGATAGCCAATATATTTTACTACCTGAAATTATCGATATCTCACCCGAGCAATCTACCCGTACCTTTGGTTTATGGGAAAACGACCCAATGCGCGTGTTCCAGTTTAGATTATCGCTATTCCACGCCATTAGTGGTGAGAAAGTGTGGAGTAAACAGTATAGCCAATCCGCAGAGTGGGAGTTTTCATTACAGCAAAGCGTTAACTCTAATAGCGACCAATTTTGGCGTTCTGAATACGGTGAAATGATAAAGGGTGTGTTACTCGAAGCCAGCCAAGATATCGACAGTACGCTAAATTGCCGCCCGCTATTAGGACAAGTCATTGCCAGACAGGCCAACAGAGTGATCCTTAACCTTGGACGTCGTAATGGCATTCGAGTCGGCGACACGATGCAGTTGGTACTGCAACAGAATATGCCCGATAGGCTCGAGAACATGCGCGCGGTAGCCGGTAAGAGTAAAGCGACTATCACCATTGACCAAGTGACCGAAGAGAGTGCAACGGCAGTACTTATAGGTGTGAGCGCATCACTGAATATTCAGCTCAATGATCTAGTGATAAAACTCTAACCGATTAAAAACCAAGCGGATAAAGCTAAAGAGTTTTCATACACTCTTTTCATCTAGAGTAAAACCAGTATAATCACTGGCGTCTCCCTATAGCTCAACAGGATAGAGCAGTCGCCTCCTAAGCGATCGATCGGGGTTCGAGTCCCTGTGGGGAGACCATATAAGCCTACTGCAAACGTTAGCAACTATTTCTGAATTACTTTAAAGCGCATGAAAAGCCATTTCAGAAAGCTAAACTCAGCTAATGATTCACAGTATGACTATATGCCTAATTTAATACTTCATAGGCATAACGAAGTTAATTTGCAAAATACCTTAACGAATTAACCTTGCTTAATTCGTTCACTAACCCTTGCTTCTGAATGAGCTTCTAACCAGTACTTTTGTAATACTGTATTTTGCAAACCAGCCTTTGGGTCGCTTAAATTCCAGGCTCGCTTCCAAATCCCATCAGCAATCAAATGTACCACTGCACTTTCAATTGCCTGCACAACACAGATACTTACTGGTTCATTAGAGGAATAACCAATTTCTGACTCCAATAGATCCTGGGCATCGATAAACTTAAATACCCCTGCTGAGATCTCTTTTGATAGCACAGACTGGGTCGTTGTAACGCTACTCAATACTCTGCTTGTGCGTATATCAACTGCCCGCAGGTTAACGGTTACGGTATCAACTCTAAACTTTGAATTAACCCCGATGCCAAGATAACGAGCGCCAGCCCCGCCTGTTTTTATATTGGTGTCATAGGCGACGATACCGCCTTCCATCAAAATTTGCGCTGAGTTCAACTGCGGCAGCTTGCTCGAGTCTCCTTGCAAGCCAGCACGAATAATTTTTCGCTCTGTTAATAGGTTTTGCAGTCCTTCGCGCTCTACCGGAACAAACCAAGCAGAGTCATTCAAAGTTTGGGCTAAAAATGCAGTACCACTTTGTGGCACAGCCGTTGAGAAATTGCTTGAAGGAATAGGTTTATATTGACCAGTTTGATCCCTGAAGTCGTAAACTGCAGCAACAATACTTCCTTGGGGAGCAGGTAAAGCAATCAAGTCATAGTAACTGGCACTTTTGGGCATCAGACTGGTTGCCGGCTCAATATGCTCAAACTCACTCGTTGATGAACAAGCGCACAAAAATGATAAAACAACTATAAGCGTTAGGTTTTTCATATTATCCGCCAACACCATTACCTTCAAGCGCACCACCGACCTCTATCACGGTTGTTTCTCCAGTTGTTATATCCGTGATATGCACCAGCAAGGTGCCATCTTCATTGACCACGTTTATCTCAAAGTCTGAAGTTTTTAAATAACCCTCCTCGCCATTACTTGCATCGTTAAATAGCTGGCTAATTAAACGTGACTCTAAAGAACTTGCCATTCTTTCTAATGCCGTCGGGGCAACATAGCTTGAACCACCACTTTTATGGTCATTCTGTGCAGAAGCATTGGCTAACAAGTACGACCCGTTAAGATAGCTACCGCCAAAGCTGGGGTTTACTGGGGTATAAACTAGTTCTGTTGCATTAACAGATAAGCCTATACTTGCAACAAAACTTGTTGTGAGTAACAGTCTTTTTTTCATGAGAAATCCCTTTTTAAAATTCATCAGCAGCCAGATCTGGGTTTAAAAATTGTGCCCAACTCGCCTGTTTTTTATTTTGTTTAAGAATAGTGTTCACCCGAGAAGCAGCAGTTTTTGCTTGTTGGTCCAAATTTCTACTTGCAGGTGAAACAGCAGTAATAAAGATTTTTTTACGATTATTGTAAATAGAGATAATGCTGCCACTTCTTGCAGTGGCCTTTTCCTCGATAGTGAGCCCCAAATGGTCAGCTTCAGTATTTAGGCCTCTATACGCAGCAACAAATTCTCGATAAAAGCGGTGACCTACTCGCGTCATAGTGCGGTTTAAAATCAGCCCATTAATCATGTCTGCTTCATCTTTCGGCACGGCATCATCGATACTCTGTGGCTGCAATACTTGTATTGATCTTCTTTCTGCTGCCAAAGGAACTTCAGCCATCCCCTCAAATGAAGTTAGCAACAACGAAGTTCCAGCAGCAATAATTATAACTTTCAAAAGCACACCTTAAGTTGCTCGGTTAACCCCACATTGATGTAGTAATTCAGTACTTAACATCGGTAATAATGACAAAGCAAAAACCAAAAGTTCAATCAAATAATTAAGTTAATAAACTCTACATAGCAACTTTACGTATATTTTTCAGGACGGATATTAAACAAATTAAGGTATGTAAACTACAGTAAGGTTTACTACAATTACTTTTCAATAAAAAATACAGTATAAACAGGAGTAACTAGAAAAAAAACTATAACCAGATAACTCAAAACATCAAAGACGATCACGCTTATAATTAAAATCGATCTCAACACTCACTCTAAAGAACAGCGCACCCTGATTATCAACCATTAATTCCCTAAAAGTAAAATCTTATAGATGTCTTAGCTATATTAAAACTTAAAAGTTAATATAAAATAAATTTAAACAATAAAAAATCAAGCATAACTTTAATAGTGTAGAAAATTAGTATATAAAAAGATCACTAGTCAATAAATTGACACGAGCTTTGTACAGGGACGATAAAACATGTGGCAAAAATGCCGTATAATGGCTGATATTAAAAATAAGTTTATTACGCATAAAAAATTCAACTTTAACGTTCTACTTACTTTTACATTACTCTCCTTAACTGGTTCATTTTTATTACCAGTTAGCGCAAATGAAGCGTATAAACGCGATACAAAAATCGCTATAAACCCTGTCATTTATAGCAATAGCCTAATCACGGTTATGCCTAACACTCAAAGTTACCAGCCAATGACTTACGGTCAATTGGGAAATCGAATCACCATTGAGCAACATGGCTCATCACTTTCTGTTAACGCAATACAGCAAGGTCAGCAAAACTATATGCAGTTGAGCCAATTAGGCATCAGCGACGGTGTCAACGGTATTGAGAGCCTACAGATAGGCAGTGGCAATGTACAAGTTGCCAGTCAATCAGGCATTAATGAACAAGCCAATGACAGTTTAAGTATCGATGCCACGCTTAAGCAAAATGGGACAGACAATGGCTTATGGATAGACCAAGGAGGAGATATCCTCGCCGCTAACATTGAACAACTCGGTAGCGAGAACAAAACCTATGCCACGCAAAATGGAGAAAAACATTTACTAAACGTTAAGCAAAGTGGTTTCAATAATAATGCAATAACCCATCAACTAGGATTAAACCACACACTGACAGTAAATCAAATTGGTAACAATAATAATGCATTGGCCAAACAAGAAGGCTACGGATCTCACCAAGCAAATATTTACCAACAAGGAAATAGTAATAATGCCATTTTAATTCAAAGCAGCGACAATGCATTAAGCCCTGCCAGTATTAGCCAGGTTGGAAATGGAATGGCAATAATTATTTTGCGCTACTAATTTAATTCATATAAAACACTACTCGATATTGAAAGGAAAGATAATGAAACATTCAAAAATCGCACTTATCATCTCAGCAGCCTTGCTCGCTTCAGCTTCTGTATCTGCTGTAGAAAGAAATAAAGCCGAAGTTAAACAAAAAGGTGGTCTTAATACTGCAACTATCAAACAAAATATATCAAGCAATAAAAACACATCAGAAGTTATTCAGTTTTCTTCTTCTGCTAACGCTGATATGAACACGGCGAGTACGACACAAGAAAATACGTCTTTCAGTACATCTCTTGTCAATCAGAATGGCGCAGGAAATATCGCAACGTTAATGCAAACGGGTAGTAACAGTGTCACCTCAGAGGTTTTTCAGCGAGGTGTAAGTAATACAACCTCTGTAAACCAAAGTGATGGTAGCAGTCTTGCCTCATCAATTGTCACAACGACAGGCGATGGCAATAGCGCAACGGTTACCCAATCAGCTGTAACTGGTGACGCACAGCGTAAGGCAACAGCTACCATTAGCCAAGGCGACAGCTTAGTTCCATCTGACAGAAACTTAGCGACAATTTCGCAAACAAACTCAGCCTTTGTTAAATCAACCATTAACCAAAATAGCAGCGATGATACTGCTAGCATTACCGCAGCAAACTCCAACAATGCTGAAGCAACAATTACGCAAAATGGCACTGTCACTGCAGGATTCAACCAAGCATTTATCGTCCAAACTAATGCCGACTCAGCAAAAGCGACGCTAACCCAAACTGGGAATAGTAACTTCGCTGACGCTAAACAAGATAACACTGGAACGCAGGGGGATCTTATCCTAGGCTCCCAAAACGGTGACAATAACCAAGCGCGCGCCAGCCAAAACCAGCAAGGCAACTACTCTAACAACATCGATTTCACTCAAGCTGGCAACCTGAACGATATCAATATAGATCAAACCGGTTCGAGTAATACAGTAGAATCATTACAGCTAGGTAATGAAAATACTCTGTTGACGAGCCAAGTTGGCCAAGAAGGCAACGGAACACTGATTGTTTCAAACCAAATTGGCAACGGAAACAAAGCTGAAACACAGCAATCAGAGTATGGATCGACTCATGGAAATGATGCAATCATCACCCAGCTTGGTGACGAGAACAGTATTACGGTCACTCAATCATTAAACGCTAACCGAGCCACCATCTCTCAATTAAACAGTGACAATAGCACTGCAACAGTTAAACAAACGGGTGGGCACCTCACTACCATTACCCAAACTGGGCATTCGCAATTCGCTAAAGCAGAGTTAGCAGGTAACAGCGGCATGGCTAATAACATTACAATCAGCCAAAGTGATGGTACAGGTGTGACGGGGGGCAACAGTGCCATTGCAATGACATTTAGCTCGAACTCCAGTACCACAATTGACCAACATGGCAGCACAAACCGCGCTAACGCTCAAAGCCACGGCGATATGATTAGTTCAAGCATAACCCAAATTGGTAATAATCACGCCGCTAACATTTATGCAGGCAATGGTACAGAGGGTAGTCATGTTGATATCTCACAACATAGTGAGCTTAACTATGCTTCTGTCACCATGAATTACGGCGAGAATCATAATATCGATATCGTGCAGCTTGGCGCTCGTGAAGTCGCTGTGGTATTAAGCGATGGATCTAATAACACGGTAAATATTCAACAATAGTCGCCCTCGTTAAAAAAACTTAAACTCGTTTAAGCTTAGGCGTTACTGAACTATAAATATTCAACCTAGTATCAATTTGCTAGGTTGGATATTTCACTACTGCATACAAATAAAACCCTTTCAATCTGTTTCTTACGGAGATTGTCTTCCTACCGACTAGCATTAACGCCAAAGGCCAATTAAATAGGCTAAAGTTATGCTCACGTCAAATATAAACAATTAGTACTCATACCATTTAACTTTCACTGTGTAGAGTCAATACTCGCTGCTTTGTTAACCTTGTTTAATCGCAAAACCAGCAGTCAAGATTCACCAGATTGCAAAATAAAGTGTTATTAAATTAAAGCAACAGTGGAAGGTTCAGCGCTTACTCAAACCAACTGCAAAAGCTACTGTGTCGCAATACGTGTGCGTGAACTTGTGTTCCTATTGGTATTCATTGAATAGTGACTCAAATAAAAAAGCCTCCATTTAGGAGGCTTAATAACACTTAAAATAGACATGAGAACATTAAGGCGTGTAACTTCCCACTAAACTTACGTCGCTAAAATCGCTATGGCCGAGTAGCATAATGTAGTAAGTACCCGCTTGAACATTGTTGATAGTGCATTGCTCCGTGCTGCCATTCTTCCATGGGCGGCAATCGTAGTCAGATGGGGTTGCTGCGCTGCCAAATTTCACATGCAGATCAGCATCGCCACTACCACCACTGGTGCTAAAACTTAAGTTTGTCGCACCAATCGGAACCGTCATCGTGTAGGTGACTTCACCGCTAACGGTGCCAGATACCAATTTAGCCGTATCATTTTCCAATACAGTCGTATCATCGTTGCCACCATCAGCATTATAGCGGCCGGTTACGCTAACATCACTGAAGTCTGAATAGCCATGTAACATCACATAATAAATGCCTTCTTGGGCATTGTTTATCTCACAGCTTTCCTGGTTTCCACCTTTGTAAGGGCGGCAGTCATAATCTGTTAACGTTGGCTCAGAACCGAATTTAACATATAAGTCAGCATCGCCACTGCCACCGCTAGTATCAAATGTTAATGCCGATACAGCAGCAGGTACATCCATGGTGAAATGAATATCTTCGCCGCGTGTAGCAGATGCGCGCTGGCTAACGCCATTTTGTAATGCGTTGTCATCGACAGGCAGATTATCTTGTACAAATCTAGCCAGTAAGGTAACACCAGAGTAATTGCTTTCAGCGCTGACACCGATATAGTTCCAACCCGACTGCACAGGCGTGACGATTATCGTTTCGTTGTTGTCTGGTCCCGTTGACTCAAGATCATAACTGCTGCCGTTATTGGCGCTACCATGCTCATGGTAAAGGTCAGCATTACCTGAACCGTGCCTTAGGGTGATCTCGAGCGACACATCAGCTAAACCTTGGGGAACACTGATTGCGTATTCATTCTTTTTACCTGCGTTAGCAGGGCTCAAACAGGTGGCGACGCCTGCTTGAATTCTAAACTCCGGCTGCTCTCTACCCAAAGCACAGGCATTAATACCGACTTGATCATTCCCCTGCACATCATCAATATCTATCGCTTCTTCAGGCGAAGGCGGGCGAGTGTTATCTATGCTGCAGCCTGTTGATTCAACAGTTGTGAGCCAATTAGCGAACTCAGCATCAAATGTTTGATGACTTACCCATGGGTCGACAAGCTCGGCACGATACGTTTGAAAGTCACCTTGCTTAAAGAGATCTAACATAGCAAAGAAGCTGCTGTTTTGGCGCTCAAACATGAAACGATTAGATAAATAACCCCAATCATAGATCCGAGTTTGTCCCACACCATATTCGTTACTAAAGATGGTGCTCAATGCATAGTCACCACTACGCGCTTCGTCTATTGCACCTGCATTACAGTTACCCAGTGAGATGTACTCAGCAATCCCTTCTCCGAACCATACGGTGCGCCCTGCGCTGTCGCTGTCTCTAAAACTACCTTTGGATATAAACCTCCCTTCTAGGTAATGAATGTACTCGTGGCGCAAATTCCAAATATCGAAAATAGGGCGCTCACCCACATCTTCGTAGGCGTAAAAGGTCGCTTGATCACCTGCTCGGCTCGGATCGCCTTCACGGTAAGTTCCGCCATTGTTTGTGCTGACATTAAACAGTGCGCCGCCATAAGTTACCCACTCTTTCTTGTCATTAAAAATAACCATTTGCAGCTGGTCATTATCATCCGGGGTCACGGGGCTGCGGTTGGTTTTTAGCTTTTCATGGAAGTTGTTTTCATGCACGGCTAATGAGCTACATGCCCACTCAAGCTGAGCTTGGTTCATATCTTGCGCCCAAATAAACAGATTACCTGACGGGCACGTCATACGGTTATCGAGCACAGATGCAATGATCTCTTCTTTAAGATCACAAACGTTATATGCCGCACATACACCGTTGTAATTGACTGACTCAAACACGGCCAGATAAAGCGTCCGTGCTTCATCTGATTTTAATGGGCCAAAACTGCTGTTAAGGATCTTATCAATCTCGGTGGCTAACTCGTCTTCTATTGCAGCGAAATGCGCTTCGCTCTCACCACGATAAAGATTGACTAATTGATAACCTAGATTAAATAAGTGATAGTCATTATCCGGCTTATCTAACCAGCTAAGGTTGTTATAGATAAATGTTTTAATGGCATTAATTAGCGAGAGATTATGCTCTTGCGCTCGACACTCTCTCTTGTTTGCACAAGACTGCAATGTTTGCCAAAGCAATGGCGAGATCCCTGTTCCCCAGTTACTGACATTTTCAAAAGACTCATCATAGCGATTTAGCACATCTTTAGTGATATGCACAAAACGCTCGGCAATATTAGCGTTTTTAAGTATGCCTAATGCGCTTCTGACGACTAATCCGTTCTGAGGATTTTTATCAAAAAAATGTTCATTGGCGTAGAGCGCATTCACTGCTTGCTCCATCGATTGTTGGCTGTTGGCGTTAACAAATCGGCGCTCATCATAAAAGGCGTAGGCTTTTAACCAGTAAAACAGTGCACTTAAGTACTCGTCGGGATCACTGCCGTCATAGGTTAGAGCTTGCGCCTTAATTTCGTTTACAACCGTGGCTAAGTTGGCATCAGAGTATGCACCCAACGCCAATGTTTCAGGCTCATCATTAAATAAAGTGTCTATACAGTCACGGCCATTATCTCTTAGCGCTGCGAGTAAGGCGGCGCCAGATAGCGAAGTAAATACTTGCTCACTGCATCCCTGTTCGACACTGCTCATTACACTCATACTTGAGAATGTACTGAGGGCACTGATCGCCGACACTGTATTATTGTCGGGTCGAATTTCATCGGGTATTTCATTTGTTAGAGGCTGTGCCACTTGCGGCATATAGTCTTGGCTAGAACGAACATGCTCAACATCTTGATTGTTTGTGTCTAATGTTCGATAGGCGCCATCTCGCTCAGACTCGGCCATGGCCGAATGTGAAGTGAGTGCAAGTAACAATATGGGGAGCGTTTTTTTTATCATCATAAATTTCTCTTATAGTCACGCATAGCAGGACTAATTCCTCTGTTGATGATTAAAAAGTGGCAGCGAGAAGGCAAAAGCAATCGCAGCTTTAAATTGGTGCCTAAAGCTTCTATCAACAGTAGATAATTAGTGAGAGGGTAAATAGCGAGTGTAACTAACCTATTAAAAAGGCCTCCAAAGCGAGGCCTTTGAATGAGTCATACAGCATTACTCGTGCATTAAAGGTTGTAATTACCTAGCAGTTGCACATCAGTAAAGTCGTTATAACCTTGCAACATGATGTAATAAGTCCCCGCTTGCGCATTGTCGATAACGCAGGTTTCATTACTACCATTTTTCCAAGGACGACAATCAAAGTCTGATGAGGTCGCTTGACTACCAAACTTCACATGCAAGTCTGCATCACCACTGCCACCGCTAGTGCTAAAGCTTAGGTTGCTCGCACCAGCTGGCACTTGCATTTGATAGACAATTTCAGCACCTGTAGTACCAGAAACTAATGTCGCAACGCCTGGCTGAAGTACTGAGATGCTCGCTTGAGTGATAGCAGTACTAGTAGAACCCTCATTATCAGTAACCGTTAACGTTACGGAATAGATCCCAGCTGCAGCATACGTATGGTTTACCGTAGCTGAAGTACTAGTTGTGCCATCACCGAGATCCCATAGGTAGTTAGCAATTGAGCCGTCTGCATCTGTTGAGATACTGCTCATGGTAATACTGTCACCAATATTACTCACAAACGGACCGTCAATTTGCGCAACGGGCGCTTGATTACTATGACCAGCAGCAACGTACTGGCCAGTAATACTCACGTCATTAAAGTCTTGGTAGCCACGTAGCATTACATGGTAGGTACCAGCTTGAGCATTATCTATGTTACAGCTTTCAAGGTTACCGCCTTTATAAGGACGGCAATCATAGTCACTGACTGTGGGTAGAGATCCGAACTTAACATACATATCCGCATCACCCGTGCCACCTGCTGTTGCAAAGGTTAAGCCTGATACTCCAGCAGGTACATTCATGGTAAAATGCACCTCTTCATCACGCTGACCTGAAGCTAGCTGACTAACACCATTTTGCAGGCTATCATCAGTCACTAGACTTGTTGGACGACAAGACGCTACATCATAGTCAACGACAATTGTTGCACCAGCAATAGTCCCAGTTAACTCGATATAGCCCCAGCTTTTTGCATCATCTGGAATCGTATAGAAAGCACATTGCTGACCATCTTGGCTAGTTGAAACTGCGCTGTAGTCGCCTGTATTAATATTTGGCCAGCTACCTGAACCGAAGTAAATCAAGGCATCATCTGCCGCATTAATCATGGAGATAGCAACCGTTTCATGACGGTTAACCAGCGCAATGGTTAAACTATCTTCAGTGCCAACACAAACCGGTGCTGAGGCAATCAAGTCTCGTTCGTTTGCAGCAGGCTCGGTTCGACAAACATCAGTAAGCGGCGCATGGTCAATATTCACCTGCGTACTGCTTGTTGCTGTCATACCATCGTTATCGGTAAGTGTCAGTGTTACGTCATAGATTCCAGGCTCAGCAAATTGATGCACCGGGTCGGCCCAGTTACTGCTATTTCCATCGCCGAAATCCCAAGCATATGCCACGATCTGACCATACTGATCATTAGAACCTGCACTGCTGAACCTTACATCAGTATTCACCTGGACGTTGTTGTCTAATGCCGCAGAGACAGCAACAGGTGCCTGTGGCGGCGGTGCGATATTACTACAGTTATCAAAGGAACAGATGCCGCTCATTAACGCAACGTCCGCGGCGTTAATGACACCGTCATTGTTCAAATCAAAACTTGCATCAATTGCAGAGCCCTGGCTAATTGCAGCTTGAAGTGCGTTGATATCATCGCTATCAACATTACCGTCACCGTCCATATCACCTACAGGTAAAATAGTGACTTCAACTGTACTAGAGTTTACTGCGCCGCCATTGTCGGTCACTGTGAGTGTGACAAAGTAAGTACCTGCATTGGCGTATACATGGTCAACGGTTGCGCCAGTGGTTGTTACACCATGACCAAAATCCCAAGTATATAAGGCAATATGGCCATCTTCATCGCTTGATTGTAGGCCATTAAAGTTGATGCTTTCACCCGCAACACCATTGTAGCTAGTGCCAGCGTTGGCTACTGGTAGCTTGTTAGGGGCAATCGGCGTCACGCCTTTATCGATATCGTAGTAGGCTCTGAATCTAACGGAATCATAGTCATGGAATGGATCGATCATCACATTGACAATACCGCCATTCGTTAATTGACATAACTCAGTTTGTCCAGGTGCTTCCCATGGACGACAATCGTATATTTCCGTCGACACGGCTTGGTTAAGGCTAACGTGAATGTCTGGATCACCGTTGTAACCATTAACCAGCTCGAAGGTCACTAACGAAGCATTCACTGGTACTTCAAATTGGTAAGTACGCGGTGTATCACCTTCAAGTGATGATAAGGCTATTTCATCATTAAGGTAGACACGATCGCAGTTTGAACAAAGTGGTGCATCATTTGGCGATTGCTCGGTGATAATGGCCAACGTTGAAGCTGTGGTGGATTCACCACTGTTATCCGTTACCGTTAGCGTAACATTGTATTCACCAGTATCGGTGTAGGTATGAGCGACTTCTTGTTCAGTGCTAACAGCACCATCACCAAAATCCCACTCATAGCTAACAATCTCTCCATCGGGGTCATTCGAACCTATGCTGCTAAATTCAATGGCATGACCAACAGCCTCTAGGTACTGATTGCCATTAGTATTGGCATAAGGTAGCTGATTACCAGTATTTGCCGTTTCATAATACACATGCAATGTCGCGTCAGTATAAGTCGCAAACGGATCGATCATCACATTGTAGGTGCCGCCACCATCAAACTCACAAAACTCTGCCAGACCTTTCCAACTAAATGGACGACAGTCGTAGTTTTCTAATGAAACCTCCTGGTTACGGCTTACGTGCAAATCCAAATCGCCATTAAAGTTTGGCACACCTGACGCCATGACTGGACCATGGTAGCCGCCCGGAACCATGATAACCGTTCGAATAGCATCATCTGGCACTGTAAACTGGAAGTTATGCACTTTACCTGGACGATCTGTCCAAGCAATATCAGTTTTATCAGCCTTTAAGTTTTCAACTTTAAGCAAGGTATAGCGAAATTCCCCCTCTTCAAGATAAGGATCGTTACCTTGAATAACTCTTAAACGTGAGTTTTCAAATTCAGTGAAAGCATGAATTGATGCGTAATAAGGTTGGTTATAATCTGGAATATCTATCGATACAGACTCAGTCGAACCTGGGGAGTTAAAAGAGATATAGTCCGCATCCCAATTACCTTCTCCATCATGAGTTGGTTCTTCACCTTTTGATATGTACATATCGGGATCGGCTGTATGTCCGTCAAGGTGGAACAGAATGTTGGTCGCACCATGCGGTAAGTTGAATTCAAACGTTTCAATGCCATCTAATGGCGCTGATATATTCTCAACCGTTTCTAATACAGTTCCTTCTGGCTCACTATCAACACCGGAGATCCCATCCCAATAGCGCTCAGAATCACTTGTAAGTAACTCTAAGCCTGTGGCAATAAGATTCTCATTTGACCACAGTGTTGACCGTGAGGGTCCATGCAAAGCAGCCGTCATACGCTGTACTTGATCTTGAGTAAACATGGCGTAATTGTCGGTATAGTGCATGAAGTTTTCTGTGTTGGTCGGCTGACCTAGACAGTTTTTAGCATTTGCTTGCATCTGCGATGGCAAAGACATCTGTGGGGTATCACAAGTTTTATCACCGGTTGTGGCGCAAAATGCCTCATTGGTAATCGAACATGACTTGGTTTCGAAGGTATGAATGAGGTTCAGCCAATGACCAAACTCGTGGGTTAATACTGAACGGAAGTTCTCACTGGTATTAAGCCCGGTGTAATGTCCGTTATAAACCACTCGAGATGTGCCAGCGGTAGACATCGACACATCTGGATACCAAGCGATGCCCGAGTTATTACCAACATTGTCGTCATGTAAGTCATGCATTAAATACAAGTTCATGTATTTAAAGTTATCCCATGCATCACTGGCTATTTTAGCATTGGTTTCACTGTCTCCATTACCGTAACCCGCTTGCTCATAATCATAACGAACAATACCGTTAGTACTGTTACCATTTGGGTCTTTTTTTGCCAGCACAAACTCAATATTTAAGTTTTCTCGAATGGCAGCAAACTGTGGTGAGACTTCAGGATCATCGATTGAAAGTCCTTGGAAGTCATCATTGAGCTTGCGGATCGCATCGTTGATTTTACTATCCGTCAAACATTTATCACTGTCATCGCTACAGTTATACATCTCACCATAAATGTGTACCACGACAGGAATGTAGTAGCGCCCATCAACTGCAACACTGCCTTCTACCGCACTGACAGCGTTAGTCTGTAACGATGAAATACCTGACGATGCCATTAAGGAGTTTGTCTGAAATGCAGCACTCATGCTACGCATCATTTGTGGTTTCTGTGACTGTTTTGCTTTTATTTGCTGTGCGAACTCAGTTTGCAATTGATGCCAATCTTGGCCGTTATGGTCAGTACCGCAGGTTTCGCCATCATGTTTAGCGGCGACAGCGGCAAAGGGGAACTTGTCTGATTTGGGCGTATTGATCTCTTTTTGACTTGCACCAGTTTGGGCGGCAAAGGTACTGGCAAAAAGAGTTAACCAACACAAGCGTGAGACACTTGTTTTTGATTTCATACTTTATCCTGTTCAATTTGTTGAGTGATTTTAAATTCCTGCTTTAGTAATAAGCTTGTAACTTTTTTGTGATAATTTCGTTACATTTCCGTGCTGAAATAAAAAATACGCTAAAAACTCGACAGGCTCTTACTGATTAACAAGTAAGCATTCCCAAATAACCTCCTCCCCTCCCTAAGTAAAACATACCCCAAACAGTGAAAATCGTTAACACAACCATCAAAAACAAGATAAAAAACTTTTAAATTGATTTTGCAAGGCTTTAATTTCTAATAAGTAAAATCTAATAGCATTGAAAACAAGACAATAAAAAGGGCTTCCAATATTATTGGAAGCCCTTTTTATTGTCTTGTTAGCTTTACAGTCTCTCTTTACTCTTCTCTATTTCAAGCAGCGCTAACATCAGTTCACGCTCTTTAGGCGACAGTGACTGCACCGCCTTTTTGACATTCTTTTGGTAGCGAGCCAGAGTCACTTTGTCGTTAGCAATCGCCATATCCAAGGTTTGTTCATACTTACTTAGCAGACCATTTAACTTTTCTGCATTTTTCATGTTAGTCATGTGAGCGCTGTAGGCTAGATATAAAACGGCAGCTAGCGTGATCAGGCTAAACACATCAAATTCAAAAGAGAAACGCTTGCTCTTAGTTTCCGTTGTCATAATTATTGTTCCGTAATCATTGAAAGTTTAATTTTTATCATTTCAGCTTGCTTTGCTGCATCGCTTATTGCTTGGTGTTCTCGCGCATTAAAGAATTGAATGCAAGCAAATAAAACACCGACCATAAACAGCAGCACTAAATTCTTAGTCAGCCACTCTATAATCTTATTAGAAATACTCTTTATCATAGGACAGCCTTACATTTAGGAAGCTCTTGGTAATCAAAGAAATTGACGTTAATCGAGTCACTGATCATCTGCGCATCAACGACACCGAGCACAAAACAGCGATACTTTTTATTGCGCTCTAATTCAAGCAAAATCAAGTTATTCTGCCCTTTGTTATTTAGGGTGTTGAGCAGTGTTAAAGTTGATGCATTGCTATTAAGGTAAGCAGCCATATTCAATTCAAGCTTCTGCATTAATGATTGTTTACCAATATTGCCTTGGCTCAGTTGTAACCAATATTGTGGATCGTCATAGTTAGAAGAGAACTCTTCAACCAACCCTTTGACATCCGGTTTATAGAAAAACTTCTGATCGGCTAGCAAACCAATATCAGAATTTTGCATAAAATTGGGCATATTCACTGCAACTACTTTCTCATTTTCTAGCCGAACGCCCATGTATGCACCAACATTCATATCTTGCTTAAGCACGGTAATATTCGTGTCGAAGGGTTTAATTACCTCACCGAGTCCGAGACTTTTAGGCAAAAATGATAGCCAGTTATAGGCAAAGTCATCATAGCTTCTTAGTAGATGCTCATCATGAACAGCGATAACCTCAGTTGGCGTATCTTCAGTGTCGTCAGCTTGGTAGGGGGGCTGATATTTAATGATTTTACCGGCTAACCTAACAACCTTAAGATCACGGTAGGTTTGGAAAATACCATTTTCAATATCAAGTACATACCCAAAACCGACAGTGAAAAATTTATCAAAAGGATCAACGGTGCTGAACGCTTTTGCAAAGTTACCCATCATAGTGTGATAAGCATTTTTATTCGCGATAGAAGCGCCTACAGGTAAGGCAAACGCCAATATACCTGCGAGCATTGCCAGGGTTAAATAGCCCTTATTCTTTGGCCATAAATACACAGCAAGCTTGATAAACAGTAAAAATATGGCCAATAAGCTTGCCGCTATACTCATAGGCGGAATAACCGCTAGCTTAACGGCATCTTTACCTAACATGAACATGCTCCCGCCTGGCGAAAATGCCGCTGTGGCAGCTGTAGAGGTCACCATTTTGATAAAGGAGATGTTGTCCTGCTTGTTGAGCCACAATTTCTTATATTTACGCTCAGAAATACTGGGGCTAAACTCTGCTAAATAATAACTACCAAGGGTTTTCTGGGCGTATTGAGTCACTTGTGGCAAGCGGGCAAAACCAACCCTATCTAAACGAGGCTTAGCCACGGCAAAGCGAGAACTTTTACGGTACTCCCCCCAAAGCGCTTTAGCATGCCCCTTGTATTTAGCCTCAATCGCTTGATGCAAGGCTCTTTCATCATTAAAGCTCCAGTTATCAGCAACCTTAACGCCCTGCTCTTTAAATTGGGCTACCGCGATTTTTAGCGCCTGAGATGACTGGTTGTATTCCTCATACTCCATATCTTCTGGAATACCGTATACGCGGTGAATATAGTTGATCCGGCCACGCTCAAACATCGCCATGAGGTAGTATTTCGACTTCAACATCTTGGCGACAGTAATATCATCAGCAGTCAAATAAACGCCGAACGATTCACCCGTGTCATATTTAAGCGTCGTTAAGTACTGTGCAAAATCGACTTTGAGTTGCCGGCGACAGGCTGAATTACAGTTTGAGCTAAAATAATCATCTTTGACTGAGCTATAACCCTTTCTAATCGCGTTAGTCGAGTCCTCTGCGACCTCTTTTTTATAGTTGTCAGCATCTAAAAGCGCTTGCGAATAACTTTTCCAGTGATTATTTATTTTATCGTTGGCTTTATTTTGTAAAGCCACTCGCTCACGTTCAATCAGCGAGTAGTTATTCTCTTTCTTTAGTGCCTCAAGGTAGCCTTTGCTCGCCTTTTGGTAACTTGCCAACTCCTGTTTATAAGTGCGGTCAAACTGCCTAATTCGAGGAATAGCCTCTTTAATGAAATACTCCTCTTGACGGTTAAGCAAGAATTGATCGGCCATGTTCTCTAAGTTTGATTCAATCAACTGATTAAACCCGCTAGAGAAATAAGCCAAAGATGGAATAAGCGCGACCATCAAATCTCTTCGCTTAGGGTCGCTAACAATTTCATCAAACTGAGGAAATCCCTCAATTGCGACGGTTTCAGCTAAGTAAGCCTCTTTATAGACAATGGCTCGTACTGCGCCCAATTTCTTATCATTTGAAGTTGTATCGACAACGCCGTCGACCGCAATTCTCAGACAAGGAATAATTAACGCCCAAACGATAACGAGCAATAACGGACGAAAAACCCCGTTTATAAGCCGAGCTGTCTTAGGTGTTAATGCTGTATTCGATGTTACTCTCTGGCTTTTATCACGAATAAGTAAATTAAACTGTTTAGCTGGGATAAAGGTGGCAACAGCCAGAGCTAAACCAAAACCAGACAGCGTTCGGCCAAATAACTCCAGTCGCTCTGCAGTAATTCGATGCTCACCAAAAACAGCCTGAATAGGCTGCGCATACATATCAATCAATAAGATGTTTAGCGATAACTCTAAACAGACATAAACCGTAAATAGCCCAAGCAACATCCAGATTTTTGCATGGTTTGACAACTTGCTTTGCTTCATTTCTGTATCTTCATAATGTATTTTTGAGTCGTGATGACCGTGTCGCCATCTTGTTGTCTGTCTATGCAGTACTGGTAATCTTCATCGCCTTTCTTTAGCAAACTGCAGCGATTACTCAACGGTTTGTTACCCACATGGTAACTGAGTTGCTGGTTATTAATGCTGAGATATTTTCCTTCACTAAGCAACTGTTGCTGCTCAGCTAAACGGTTAAAGTCAGCATCGGTTGGCAAGATACTCGCCAGTAAAACGGTATCGACTTTAAGTGGCGCTGCCGTTACCTTTTGCGTGGGCGACAAAATGGCATGCTTATTAGCTTGCATGCAGGCAATTAACGGTTGGGCATCCACAACGATGGCAGTAGCGTCAGCAACATCAAAGCTATCCATGGTCATTATCATTCGCTTACGCGCATCAGAAGTTTGCTCGGTTGCTGCTATGAAGGCATGGGATTGCGACGCCGCTGTGGATAGTGGCTCAACAACCAAATTATTCATTAATGCAAAGTGCTGTTTATCGACGATAAATTGCAGTCTATGACCTAGAAAAAGCGTTTTAGCGGTTTGTGCTAAGTCAATCAAACTGGCGCTATCTAAACCGGGGACAGGCCGAATAATGATGACATCTTGTCGCATCATTTTAGGCATTAGGCTTGCAGCTACTTTTGTCAGCTCCTGTTGATTGCCGATAGTTGAGAAGTCATTGTCTGTATCGACCACCAGCCAATTACGATTAACTTGCGCAACATCGATATAGAAACCTGACAGTAGATCTTGATGTTTGCCTATATACTGAGGAAGAGTGGTTTGAGTGATGCGATAGAAAAGCGCAGCATTACAAACACTTTGATTAATAGGTAATATCTGACCTGCGTCAGTCACGCTCAAGTTTCTATACTTTAGCGCTTTTTGTAACTCGCTGTATTGGGAAAAATGACTTGCGTGAGCAGACAATGAACTGCTAACAGTCATCGCGCTGGTGTATTGATCAGGTCTTTTATCGACCGCACAGCCCCAAAGTAAAAATATGAGCAGACCGTATAAGCCAATTGTCCTTAATAACGACACAAAAAATCCTTCTTAAGTTTTATTTTGGAAAAGTAATACACCTACAAAAGCATTGCAACTAATTGTAATAAAATGAGGGTTTTAAGCATAAAAAATGTGCGTTCTCCCGCCCCCAGATATAACAACTACCATTAAGTTCTGTAGTGGAAATGATTAAGGCAGATAAACTTCTACAGCGCTGAACTGTCGCTATATCGCATTTCACCGCCAAGTTGTCGTAAATCTTCAATAAGCTAGAGGTAGCTACCGTTATGATGTCGCATCTAATCGTTTTAATCTCAGAGGTAATGACCAATGATAGAAATATTTTCCCAAGATAAAATGACTTCGGTGCTCGATATTTGGCTCAAAGCATCGATTAAAGCCCATGACTTTATGCCCGCTAACTTCTGGCAGTCTCAAGTTGATGCGATGCGAGATATCTACTTGCCGGCTTCGCAGGTCTATACCTTTGAAAAAGATGCTAAAACAGTCGGCTTCTACGCACTATACGAGGACACTTTAGCTGCCATTTTTGTCGCACCAGATAAGCAAGGCAGTGGTATTGGAACGCAGTTATTAACGCATGCTAAAACCCAGCGAGATAAACTGACGCTAAATGTGTACCAAGACAATGTCGCCAGTTATAGATTCTACCTATCTCAAGGCTTTGTAGTAATCAGTGAGGGAGTCGATGAGCACACGGGTCATCAGGAGTACACGATGAGTTTACAATGTCTTCGCACAGACTCATAAAGTCAGAGACCAGTATAGCACTCTGACTTTATAAGTGTATTTCATCAAGTTTACCGTCAACGTTAGCCTTTCAATTTAAACTGCGCGGTTAACGAGCTTAGTTGCTTTGAAAGCTGATCGATATGTTCACTCGCGGCCGCAACTTGCTCAGAACCCGCTGCATTTTGCGCCGCGGTATCGTTAATTGCCGTAATACTTTGGCTTATCTCCTGTGCAGCTAATGATTGCTGGCCTGTGGCTGCTGCAATCTGCTCTGCATTGGCAGAGATACTGACCATCTCTTCCATTGCAAGCTGGATAGACTCTTTGCTGCTAGCGGCAGCTTGAATCGTCTTTTGAGTGTGTTCGCTGCTTTGCTTCATCACCGCGACGGCATTTTGTGTATCTAACTGAAGTTGTGCGATCATCTCTTCTATATCAGCGGTAGAGAGTTGTGTTTTCTGCGCCAATTGACGGACTTCATCGGCGACGACGGCAAATCCTCGTCCTTGCTCACCAGCCCTGGCAGCTTCAATAGCGGCATTGAGCGCCAATAGATTGGTTTGCTCAGAGATCCCTCTAATAACTTCCAAAATTGAGCCTATGCCTTGGCTTTTTGATTCAATCTCTGCAATGACTTCTGTGGCGGTTCCCACCTCATCGACTAACTCATGAAGTTCTGCAATCGTATTGCTAACATTGTGGCTGGCAAGCTTTGATGTCTCTGTGGCGTTATTTGACAAGTCAGCCACTGAACGAGCATTTGCTGAAACACTTTCGATGGTTTCTGACATCTCATACATAGCAGATGAGACTGTTTCAATGCTCGCTTGCTGCTCTTGTAAGCTAGCACTAGCTTGCACACTGGTGCTACTGGTTTGCTCTGCAGCGCTAGATAGCTCAGAGGTGACATGAGTCAAAGAGCCCATCATTCGAGTCAAGCTCTGCGTCATTGAAACCATCGACGCGTAAACACCAGTGCGGTTAGCACTGCTATTAAAGTGAGTCGTCAAGTCGCCCTCTGCAATTTTTCGAGTTAGGGATTCCATCTCTGCGGGCTCCCCTCCTATTGGTTTAAGTATCGATTTTGCGATAAAAAATGTCACCAAAATGATCCCTGCAACTGTTAATAAGCAGATAATAGTGATGATAGTTTGCAAATGGTTTAAAGCAGCAAAAGCTTCTGACTCATCAATTTCTGCCAATAACACCCAAGATAAGCCAAGAAACTCCATTGGAGTGTACGATGATAAAACTGGATTACCGTTATAATCGATAACGATATCGGTACTCGACTGCCCCCTAAGTCCTGCGTTAACCGCCTCAGTTTGTACGCCATTATCGCGCACATTTCCCGCAAAACTTGCTATAACGGAGTGGCCAATAGGATCCAAGAAAGAGTCTGAACGCATCTTGAAATCATCGCCAACAAGATAGGTTTCACCGGTATCGCCCATTCCCTGACGAAATTGCATAATTTGATTTATTTTTTCGATAGATAATTGCAGAGCAATCACCCCGATCACCTTACCGTTAACCTCTATAGGCTCGGCGATAAAGCTCGCGGGTTGGTCATTACTGGGGGCATAAGGTGCAAAATCTTCTATCTCTATCTTTTTACTCTGACTCACTCTGTGGAATAATCGCCCTAAACCAGACTGACTGTAAGGGCCAGTTTTTAGATTGGTTTTATAGTCAGACTCCTTTGCAACGGTATAAAATACCTCGCCAGATTTATCAATAATGAATAGATCGTAGTAGTTATACTCTCTGATAAAAGACTCAAAGAAACCATGTTTCAACTGTGCCAATAATTCAGGTCTTAGCTCTGAATCCAGTTTCAGATTATCCGACCATACGTTATTTATTAAGGCGAGATCTTTTCGAGTTTGCAGGAAGTAATCTTCCAACTGATTTTTCTTTATCTCTCTCATTGAAGTTAACTGATCATAAGCTTGCTCTTCAATGCTGCTACTGGCGATATACAGGGAAAAAAAAGCGATGATGGCGGCGGGAACCATTCCCAATAAAACAAACGAATAGAGTAATTTGTATTTTAATGTCATAGGCGTATTTTTAATTATCCCTTTTTAATCAATTGATTTTCATGCAAATAGAAGTACATGGAAAGCAAAAGAATAATGTGCAATACAACAGAACGTAATCTTGCACATTGTATCCAATAATGCGGTATTGTAACTTGTGTCACCAAAAAAGTAGACCAACAGTGGTAAATGTAAAAAAAATGAGCCCTTTATAAAGTCAAAATGAGATTTGAAAGGAACTTACTCTAAACTTGGGCTAAATAGTCTGCTTCAGCAGAGTATTTAGCTGTTGACTGTCAGGGCGAATACCCTTTCAAATTATAGTGTTAATCGACTATTTATGCTTCTTTGACATTTTTATACGGAAACAATATCGATGACAAATTTCTATTTTCTGAATATTCACTGTGGTTCTTACAGCAATTAAAATACGAGCTCCTGTATGCCCCTATAGTCAGTTTGCGTATATAATGTCGAGCACTGCATGTTTAGCAAAATAAATTCAACAGAGAGGTCGTGTGTCAGACACCTATATTCCGTTAGAACAATACAAACGTAAGTGGATTTTCAACCACAAAGACTTACCGGTTACCGATGAAGATAAAGCACTAATTAAGCCCTTATCTCAAAAAGCCTCTATGGAAGTCTGGAATAAGTGGATAAGCAATAAAAGCAGTTATGCAGAGCAATTTGGTAAGGGCGATTGGGCCGCTAAAGATAGTGCTTGGAACGATACAGAGCACTGGCAGAGTGCCTGGGACAGTGAAGAAGCCGCTCTTCCAGAGCCGATAGCGCTGCACATTGACTGGCAAGATGCTGCTAAAGTTTACTTTTGCTATGAGAAATACCAAGTCATTGAAACACGTTGGGACGTATTTGCAAGGAACTGGAAGTGCTTCCTGTTTTTTGATGATGGTCCATTGCTCATTTCACCTAAGCAAAAGCAAGCAATCATGTTTTTACAGAGCGGCCAATACAAGCTTGGCTCTCGCGGCTAACACATCGACTTTGAGGTTATTATGAAATTTGTTTCTAGAATAGCGCTTGCTGCAGCGCTGCTTCTCCCCCTTAGCTTGCAAGCTAAAGAGGTATCAGGTGTTCAACTTGAAGACTCTGTGACGCTGAACGAACAAACACTGGTATTCAATGGCGCCGGTGTTCGCAGTAAGTTTTTTATCGATCTCTATGTAGGCAGCCTATATCTTCCCCAAACTCTCGATAACACCGCTGCCGTTTTGTCGGCCGACAGTGCAGCCGTAAGATTGAACATTACTTCAGGGATGATCACTGCCGAGAAAATGGCCGATGCGATTAACGAAGGTTTTGATGATGCAACTGATGGCAATACCGCACCAATCCAAAATCAAATAGACCAGTTTATGGGATTATTCAGCGACGAAATCGTTGAGGGCGATCAGTTTACCCTGTTAGCAAGTAAGGAGCTTGGGGTTACTGCATTTAAAAATGGTACCGCTCAAGCAACCATTACTAGCGAGCCGTTTCGTCAAGCATTATTAAAGATATGGCTAGGTGATGAACCTGCCCAAAAAAGCTTAAAGAAAGCGATGTTGGGCAAGTAATATCTTTTAAACGGAACAGGTTTAGAATTTGTAAGTGAGATCCAAGGCCAATGCGCCTTGGTTTTCAATCTCTTCTTTACTATTTTGCGGATTCAATTCAAGTTCTCCATTAAAGAAGTAACCCGCATACCCGTTAACGCTGAATGATGAGTTAACCTTCCAACCGACGCGTGCAAAACTAACCCATTCATCTATTTCAGCTGTCTCTTCATCATCTGCTATCAAAAAGCGATTGGTTCTTTTAGATGTCCCTACACCGAAATCCCAGTCGGGGTTCATGGCGTAGCTCAATTCAAGACCTGCTGGGCCACTAAACCCAGCAGAGAATGGATTACCTAACTTAAGCTTTTCGGTAATTTGCCAGTTAACAGCGATAAATGGCACCGTTCTAACCTCATCAATATCATTAAGGTAACCGACACCAAACCCAATCATATTGCCGGAACCAAAACGGTACATGGCTGATAGAAATGCACCATAACTTTGCGCGTTGCTCAATGATGCATTGTCTGACGCAGCGTACTGGATCTTAGGGGCTAACATGAACATCCAATGTTCATCAGGTCGGTAGGACAAAGAAACACTGGCGCGGTACCGTTCAATCTTGTCCCAAGTCTGTTGACTGCCAATACTGGTAGATGACCAGTCATAATCTAGGTTGTCGTAACCGAGCTTTGCGCCAATCATCCACTGCTTATTCAGTGGCATGCCCGTTTTCAGATCAAACATCCACTGATCACGCTGTAATTCGTTGCCTTGCTCACCCACAGACGCAGTGCCTGTCGCTATTCGAGATACGCTAACACTTAATGGTGAATACTGTTTGCCCGGTTTGGCATGTACATATGACGAAAACCCCATAGTGGAGAGAACCATTGAGGTTATTAATATCGGTTTTATTTGCATGCTAACTCCATTAGCGGAAAAGAGGACAATCTATAATTATTATTCTGACTCTAACTTACGTTTGTTAATGAAAATAGGATCACTTTGTAACAGAAAGAAAAGTTAAAACTTAATCTATCTTATAAGCACTTAAGAACATTTCAACGCTACCACTAAGATATTCCTCTCTATCAGCCAATAGTTCAGTAATATCGAGGCCTAACTCCTGTTTCATTCGCATCTCACCAAACATCAATAAGCAAAAGCGAACAGCACAATGGTGAGGATTATCAAACTGGTAATTCCCTAATTCAGCCACCTTAATAAAATAGTCACTTAACAAGCCCAATATGTTCTCAGGGCCTGCACTATAAAATAATTTGGAGATCTCTGGATGAGTATCAGCCTGCGACACACAGGCTTTAAACACGGTAATCGCTTCAGGACTGGTGATCACCTCGCCAAAGTGTTTAGCAAACATGGCTAAAGTGGTTTCCGGTGTCGATGGATCGGCCAACATTTCATCGTTAACCCCATGCATAATGCATTTGGATTCTATCGATGCCACAAACAAGTCATCTTTACAGCCAAAATGAGAGTACACAGTTTGCTTAGACACCCCAGCAAGCTTCGCCACCTCATCCATACTGGTATTCGGAAAGCCTTGTTCACAAAAAAGCTCTTTGGCTGCAAGTAAAATTTGGTCTCTTTTTTGCTCGCTACGGCTCATCACTGGAGTATTCATTGGCATTTACGCTCTTTTTAGGCTGCTGAAAAATATCAGTTAAGCTATTTAATCACAAAATGGACTGGACAGTCTAGTTCTTACAAAATAGACTAGACAGTCTAGTTTAACGTTTCCTTTACGCTGTGTTAACCATTAACTTAACTCAAACGGATTTTATAAAATGGATATTATGAGAGTTTTAACTCGTCGTAGGCTTATCGCAAGCATAGTTGCTGTTAGCTTTTTAACTGCATGCCAAGATGCTCCTGTTGCAGTCTTAGATGCCCCGAGTTATCAATCCGTGAGTAGTAGTGAATTAGTGGCCGAATCTTCTTACCCTTACTCGCAAGAATTTTCAGGCACTATCCGTGCAGGAAACACCACTGGCGTGGGTTTTGAGTTAGCAGGGAAGATTAATGAATTGTTGGTCGACAGTGGCGACAATGTCGCCAAAGGCCAATTGTTAGCGCAATTAGACACTCGATTGTTGCAAGCGGAAAAGAGAGAGCTCAACGCCAGCCTTGCACAAAATAAGGCCGATCTAGACTTAGCGACTGCAACCTTAAACAGAAGCTTAAAATTAAAAAAACAGGGCTACGCTTCAGAGCAACAACTCGACGAACAAAAGGGCCAGCTTAACAGCTTATTGGCAGCAAAAAGTCGCCTTACCGCTTCATTCCAAGCCAATCAACTCAAAATACAAAAATCAGCTCTGCTAGCGCCCTTTAGCGGCAGTATTAGTAAGCGCCGCCATAATCTTGGTGAAGTAATTAGTGTAGGCAGCCCAGTATTTACCCTGATTGAGCACGACAATGTACAGGCCTATATTGGCGTTCCTGTTGCTGTGTCAAACAGCTTAAACAGTGGAAAAACCGTTAATTTACGCGTTAGAGATAAGTTCTACCAAGGCATAATTGCCGGTATAGGCGCCGAGTTAGATCCGGTTACCCGTACAGTAGAACTTCGGGTGACGCTGCCGAAAGATGCGGACGTCATCAATGGTGAACTCAGTTATTTCAGTTATCAACACAATATTGAGACTGCTGGTTATTGGGTGCCAATATCAGCGCTGACAGATGGCGTGCGTGGACTATGGAACATTTATGTCATAACCCAAGATAGTGAGCAGCGTGATAGGGTCGAGCGCAGAGATGTCGAGATCATTTATACCTCAAAAGACAAAGCCTTTATCAATGGTGCTATCAGTGCCAACGAAACCTATGTCGACCAAGGCTTACACAAGTTAGTTGCTGGACAAATAGTCACTCGCCAAACTAGCTTAGCAACGAGGTAGTCGAAATGGTTAAGGCATTAGTTGAAAATGGCCGCTTAATTAGCTTGGTCATCGCACTGTTATTAGTTGCTGGCCTAGGGGCAATATCTAGCCTTCCACGTATGGAAGATCCCGATATTACCAACCGCTTCGCTTCTGTTATCACTCACTACCCTGGCGCCTCTGCAGAACGTGTTGAAGCACTGGTCACCGAAGTACTCGAAAGTGAACTACGCCGCCTAGAAGAGCTAAAGCTGGTGCAGTCCACATCTCGACCTGGGATCTCGGTGATCCAACTTGAGCTTAAAGATAATGTGCTAGAAACAGCGCCAGTTTGGTCCCGAGCGCGCGATATGCTCTCTGATGCAAAAGGTCTACTGCCAACCTCAGCCCAAAACGCTATTCTCGATGATAAAGTCGGCTACGCCAATACCGCTATTCTGGGCATTGCTTGGCGTGGCGAAGGCGCTGTGCGCACCGATATGTTAAACCGTTATGCAAAAGAGCTTCAAAGTCGACTTAGGCTGCTAAATGGTACCAATTTTGTCAAACTTTATGGGCAACCCACTGAAGAGATTTTGGTTCAGCTAGATGGTCATAAGGTTAATCAACTGCAACTGACTCCCAAAGGAATCGCTCAAATATTGCAGAACGCTGACGCGAAAGTAGCCGCTGGCGAGATTAACAACAATAATTTTCGTGCGCTGGTAGAAGTCTCAGGCGAACTTGACTCCATAGCACGTGTTAGGGAGGTACCTTTAAAAGTCACCAACAGTGGCCAAATCATTCGTTTAGGCGATATTGCAGCCATTAGCAGGCAACCTAAAATGCCAGCCACCAGCATTGCCTTGGTTGAGCAACAACAAGGGGTGATGGT
Source organism: Shewanella kaireitica (assembly GCF_023284045.1). Classification (GTDB taxonomy): domain Bacteria; phylum Pseudomonadota; class Gammaproteobacteria; order Enterobacterales; family Shewanellaceae; genus Shewanella; species Shewanella kaireitica. The sequence goes on along the minus strand of NZ_JAKIKQ010000004.1, from coordinate 238,603 downwards.
GGCAGCCCGTATGCTTAACAATACACGCGTCGATCTTTGGCTTGAAAAAGTGCGTCTTGTTGTCGATGAGATGCAAGCTGGGATCCCCGCCAATATTGAAATTGAATGGTTATTTGACCAAGAGCATTACACCACAGACAGACTGAGCGGATTAGTCGGTAGCCTGCTACTGGGCTTTGTGATAATTCTTGCGGTACTAATGTTAACCCTTGGCCTCAGAAATGCGGTTATTGTCTCTCTTTCATTACCACTCACCGCACTCTTCACCCTCGCCTGTATGAAGTATATTGGCTTACCGATCCATCAAATGTCAGTGACAGGCTTGGTGGTGGCTCTTGGGATCATGGTCGATAACGCCATTGTTATTGTGGATGCGATTTCTCAACGACGCCAGCAAGGGCAAGACAGAATTCGCGCCGTGAAAGAGACACTAGAGCATTTGTGGCTACCACTGGCAGGTTCCACCATTACCACCATGTTAGCTTTCGCGCCGATTGTATTGATGCCTGGCGCTGCGGGTGAATTCGTTGGTGGTATCGCGATATCAGTCATGTTTGCCCTGCTCGGCTCATTTATAATCTCTCACACTATTATCGCTGGACTTGCGGGCCGCTTTGGTGTCGATGGAAACGGGACACACTGGTACCACCATGGTATTAAACTGCCCATATTGAGTAACGCCTTTAAACGCAGTTTATCCTTTGCACTATCTCGTCCACTGCTATCAGCCGTTGTCATCGGTATTCTACCCATTATGGGCTTTATTGCCGCAGGCAAGATGACCGAGCAATTCTTTCCGCCTTCAGATAGAGATATGTTCCAAATTGAAGTTTATTTAGCGCCCCATGTCAGTGTCGACAATACTCGAATTCAAGTGGAGCTGATGGACAAGGAGCTAAGAAAAACAGACGGTATAACCCGTATAGATTGGGTGATTGGCGGTAATGCGCCCTCTTTTTACTACAACTTGCTCCAGCGTCAGCAAGGCGCCAGTCATTATGCCCAAGCCATGGTAAAGGTCAGTGACTTTGATACTGCAAATAGGCTCATTCCTCAGCTGCAAGAATCACTCGACATCGCCTTCCCACAAGCACAAGTCATTGTCAGAAAGCTTGAACAAGGACCGCCATTTAATGCTCCGGTAGAGCTGCGAATTTTTGGCCCTAACCTCGACCAGCTGAAATTACTCGGTGAGCAAGTAAGAAAGGTGCTCAGTGACACCACTGACGTTATCCACACTCGCGCCACTTTAAGTGCAGGCGCGCCTAAGGTTTGGTTACAGGTCAATGAAGATGCAAGCTTGATGAGCGGCTTGTCATTAACAGATATCGCCAAGCAAGTTGAAATGGCCACCACCGGCATTAACGGTGGCAGTATTTTAGAGCAAACGGAATCTCTACCTATTAGAGTACGGTTGTACGACAGTACCCGCGAAGAGCAAACAAAACTATCTGGATTAATGTTGGTGTCGGGCAATGGTAATGGTATTCCATTATCCGCCATATCCAGCAACAAGATTGAAGTTAGCCGCGGGGCAATACCGCGCAGAGACGGTCAAAGAGTCAACACGATTGAGGCCTACATCACCAGCGGCGTCTTGCCACAAGAAGTACTCGAACGCGCTAAAGGGAAGCTAGATGCTATTGCGTTGCCTGGCGGCTATCGCATTGAGATCGGCGGAGAAAGTGCAAAACGTAATGAAGCGGTCGGCAATTTGATGTCCAATCTCGTGTTAGTAGTCACGCTACTCTTTGCCACCGTGGTGTTGTCATTCAACTCATTTAGACTTACCGGCATAATACTGTTTAGCGCGATGCAATCGGCTGGGCTTGGATTACTTGCCGTCTATGCTTTTGGTTACCCGTTCGGTTTTACCGTCATTATCGGCCTACTTGGATTGATGGGACTTGCAATTAATGCTGCGATTGTCATTTTAGCTGAGCTAGAGGAGGTTCCTGTCGCTCGAGAAGGTGATACCAATGTGATTGTTGATCTTGTCACCAGCTGCGGCCGTCATATCGGTTCTACCACCATTACCACTATAGGTGGCTTCCTGCCATTGATTATCGCTGGCGGCGGATTCTGGCCCCCCTTCGCAATCGCAATTGCAGGCGGAACACTGCTAACAACGCTGCTATCGTTAGTATGGGTGCCAACTATGTACCATTTAATCATGCGCCCCCAAAAAGACGCGGGTGATAAACAACCACACACCTTAGACACTATTGCGCTAACTTAATACCAATTGCAGATTAAACGCTAACAATATTTCAACACAAAGCCCTCTCATCAGAGGGCTTCCTTACATTACACCCTGCTGATATACATTCGATAAATTAATAAGTTACGAAAAATTAATTGCTACAGAAAACTAATTATTAGCATTTAGCGCTAAATTCGATAACTAATAGACCTATATCAAATTTATTGTCTGTAAATTCGATTAAATTAAGCGCTACTTTCTAACTATAACTAGAAGCCGTTATGAATTATAAAAACTGGCCAGTAGCCAAACAGATCGGATTGGTCGCATTTATTCTCACTATTATCGTTTTCGGTATATTGGGCAGCATCTCCTACATGTCAGCCTCAAATGTGCTAACAGAAAAAGCAGAAACTGCACTGCAAGCACAAATGCATGGCACGGCTGATCTAATCGAGCTGCAATACGACAGCTTATTAGCGCTTGCTCACCGTAATGCCGATGTCTTTAGAGCCATGTATCCAGGTAACTTTCATAAGCCTGATAGAACGGTTCGAGTCATGGGCAAAGCAACCCCTGCACTTGTTCATGAACGAGAGCAGATCAACTCCTCTAAGAGTAAAGTCGATCGTTATTCAAAGCTAACAGGCGGTAACGCAACGGTATTTGTAAGGGATGGCGATGATTTTATGCGTATCGCAACCTCTTTGAAAAAGGCTGATGGCAAGCGAGCGCTCGGCACCCATCTAGGGAAAAGCCATCCGGGTTACGCTACATTGCTTAAAGGGCAAGTCTATGAGGGATACGCTCGCCTCTTTGGTAAAGACTACATGACTGTGTACCGTCCAATAAAAAGCGTCTCTGGCGAAGTAATTGGGATTCTCTATATCGGTTTTGATATCAGTGCCTCGTTAACACAGCTACGTCAGGCAACCAACAGTTTACGGCTAGAAGAGTCAGGTAGCTTCCTAATTATACGTAAATCAGACAATACTATCGTGGCACATCCGGGAAATGAGGTCGGTATTGAAATCAACAGCCAGGTGCTTAACGGGATCACTGTTGAACAGGCGTTAATGGATAAAGGATCATTTGAGTACCACAATAATAATGGCGCGATGTCCTACGCTTATACTGTTAATATTCCAGGTTGGAACTGGGCACTCGTTGGTCAAGTACCGATGAAAGAGCTTAACGAAGAGAGCGGCCAGCTACTAACCATTAATGTTACCGTGAGTATTATTGGCTTGCTGGTAATAACCCTCCTACTGTCATTAATCCTACTGAGAACACTAAAACCTCTTAGAGCGTTGGAAGTGCAGTTAGACAACTTGGGCAAAGGCGATCTTTCGCAGTCTTTTGCTAAAACGGATCCAAATTCAAAAAATGAGGTCGATCAGATCACCCAAAGTGCGTCTCGCATGGCGACAAACTTAAGAGAGTTAATTATTTCGCTGCAGCAATCAGTGACCTCTTTGCAAGCGCATTCGATCCAAACTCAAGAAACAGCAAGATTAAATGGCGAAGAGTCGCAGGCGTTAATGGCACAAACCGATCAAATAGCGACCGCTATTGAAGAGATGTCAGCATCTGTTCGTGATGTCGCGAATCATGCAAGTGAAGGCGCAAACATGAGCCAGCAAGTTGATGTCGCGAGCCAAGATGGTAAGCAACACTTAGAGCAGCTATTACATGGCTTAGAAGCACTGAGCCAGCAGTTAGCAACCAGCCATACAAGTGTCGAACTTGTTAGTAAAGAAAGTATCGCCATTAGCCAGGTCACAGAAGTCATTAATAGCATTGCCGAGCAAACGAACTTACTGGCACTCAATGCCGCTATTGAAGCCGCTCGCGCGGGTGAACAAGGTCGTGGTTTTGCGGTTGTTGCTGATGAAGTGCGTACGTTAGCCCAACGCACTCAAACGTCGACCTCTGAAATATCGCAAACGATTGCTCAGTTGCAATCTCAAGTAAAAGCGACAGCCAGTCAAATGAACCAGAGCAACGAACTTGGTGATCGCTCAGCAATACAGGGTAAAGAAGCTACAGAGCTATTAATCACGATAACCGAAAGCATTGGTGAGCTGGCAACAGCCTCAAGCAGTATAGCTAGTGCTACCGAGCAACAAAGCGCTGTTGCAGAAGAGATCACTCGCAACCTTCATCAAATAACCGAACTTGCAAGAGATGGCGAGCAACGCTCAGGTGACACAGTCAATTCAGCGGAAGATCTAGCGATAATCGCTGATGATATTAAACAAAAGATTAGTGTATTTAAGGCCTAGCGTATTGCTACTAGCCCTCTAATCACCCTATAACCAAGGGCTATATGCATCGCCTGCAGGCTAAAGGCAACAGCATCGTTTCTGTTGCCTTTTCTTTTGAATAACTGCCGACAGCTATCAAGCATTTCTCCACACCTTTCAAAGTAAAATATCCACTTAATCCAGCATCTTCAAGTAGCACGGGGATATTAGTGACCATATTCTGCTGGAGCGCCAGCTTTATCCTTGTCAGCACAGCAAGTTATAACTACCTCAACGCCGATCTTAAATTCAATAGTCTGTTGGTTCATATAGGTGCTTCTGTCATGCTATTTTGTGCAGGCTTATTGCCAAAGACGTTCTTTATCTCTTTAAAACTGACGCTAAGCAGTACCATGAAACCACTGTTACTCTCACCTAAAAGCCATCTAAACTTAACTTATCTTGGCATATTCATCACAGCGACTGGAATCGTTTTGCAGACGTTACGTTTTAACTGCTTCTAACTTCATGGATAAAAGCCCAAAGAATCGACTTATACCAATCAGTATAAGAAGTTGATCTACTCAGAGTGTTTTTGGCTAGCTAATTCAAGGCGGATAAATGATACAATGGTTACTCCCTTATGAGTTTATTCAACGCAGAAGTAGGAAGCCAAAAACACTCCATACAGGCGAGCTTTAGTGGCTTTGATGCTGCGTTATGAACTTGAACGTAGAATAACTATGTGCTTAACTCATTGCCTTACCTCAAAGCCGCTAAATTCTCGCTGAGCGATCAAATCTTTATACTGATTGGTATTATTTTAGAGTAAAACCATAGCAAACAAAAAGCCCCGCTATTGCGGGGCTTAATCTGTGCGTCTTTGAGTTAGATATTAATCTTCACTCTCAGTTTCACGATCCATATTTTCAGTATTTTCAAGCCAAAGTGCGTTGATAATACCAAAAGAACAGGCTAACAATACGCCTAAAATCCAAGCGAAATACCACATAATTTAGGCTCCTATTAGTAGAGTGAGGTCTTATTCTTTTCAATAAAGTCACGAGATAAGCGACCAAACATCTTCAGATAAGTCCAAACAGTGTAGCTTAATACAATTGGCACAAAGATGATTGCTGCCCAGGTCATCACAGTAAGTGATACTTCACTCGCCGTTGCGTCCCACATTGTTAAGCTTACATTCGGGTCTAGTGACGATGGCATAACGAATGGGAACATTGCTGCGCCACAAGTCAAAATAACCGCCGCAATACCTAATGAGCTAAAGAAGAACGCAAAACCAGAGCGGTTCATACGGCTTGATAGCAGCACCAAAATTGGCATTAGCAGACCAAGTACAGGGAACAGCATAGTCACAGGGTACTTATCATAGTTAACTAACCATGCACCCGCTTCTACGGCAACCGTCTTAAGAGTTGGATCCGATGCACCATAAGTATCGATAGCTGAAGTAATCACATAACCATCAATGCCGTTGATTAACCACAGACCTGCCGCGCCAAAGAAAACGAATAGCAACACCGCTAGCAGTTGCGACATCTTAGTGGCGCGAACTCGGAGCTCACCTTCGGTTTTCATTTGTAACCAAGTAGAACCTTGCAACATAAACATGCTGACACAGACTAAACCAGCTAACAGACCAAATGGATTCAATAGACCAAAGAAACCGCCATGGTACGTCGCTCTAAGGTACTCATCGAAATTAAACGGAACCCCTTGTAGCAAGTTACCAAACGCAACACCGATAATCAGTGGTGGTACAAAACCACCAACAAACAGTGCCCAATCCCAAGCTTTACGCCATCTTGGATCTTCAATCTTCGAGCGGTAGTCAAAACCAACAGGTCTTAGGAATAACGCAAATAGAACCAACATCATTGCGATATAAAAACCTGAAAACGAAACCGCATATACTGTCGGCCATGCGGCAAACAGTGCACCGGCACCAGTGATCAACCAAACTTGGTTACCATCCCAGTGAGGCGCAATAGAGTTAATCATGATACGACGCTCAGTATCATCCTTACCAATAATCGGTAACAATGCACCTACACCCATATCAAAGCCGTCAGTGACAGCGAACCCGATGAGCAGAACACCAACTAGCGCCCACCAGATAAATCTTAACATTTCATAATCAAACATAATCAGATCTCCAGTTTAGGCATCAAGCTTTTCAAAGTGATAACGACCAGTCTTCAAACAACTAGGACCGATACGAGCAAACTTGATCATCAGATAAAGCTCTATCACTAACAAGATTGAATAGAATACGGTAATAGAGATGATACTGAACATTAAGTCACTGACCGACAAACTAGATGCTGACATAAATGTTGGTAACACTTCTGAAATCGTCCATGGTTGACGGCCATACTCCGCTACAAACCAACCACACTCAATCGCAATCCAAGGCAAAGGTAGGCTATAAAGCGCTGCTTTAAGTACCCACTTCTTCTCTTCAATACGGTGACGTGTGCTCTGCCAGAAGGCGGCTGCAAATACAAATAACATGATGACGCCCGCACCAACCATCACGCGGAAGGTCCAGAACATAGGTGCTACGTTAGGAATCGAATCGTCAGCCGCCGCTTTTATCTGCTCTTCTGTCGCATCTACCACCTTGTCAGTGTAACGCTTAAGCAATAAGCCATAGCCTAAATCATCTTTAGCCGCATCAAATGCTGCGCGAGTTTCTGCTGACTCATCGCCCGAACGTAATTTTTCAAGCAAGCCATAGGCCACCATACCATTACGAATACGCACTTCATGCTCATCAATTAAGTCTTTAATCCCTGTCACTTCTTCATCTAGAGAGCGGGTTGCAATGATCCCCATAGCGTAAGGAATTTTGATTGCATAATCGGTGTGCTGTGTTTCCTGATTAGGGAAACCAACTGCTGTAAATGCTGCTGGAGCTGGCTCAGTGTGCCATTCAGCTTCAATTGCAGCGAGCTTAACACGCTGTACTTCACCGACTTTATAGCCTGATTCATCACCAAGAACGATAACAGACAGGATTGACGCCATACCAAAACTTGCTGCAATTGCGAATGAGCGACGTGCAAAAGGTAAGTCACGCTTCTTAAGGATGTAGTAGGCACTAATAGCCAATACAAACATTGCCCCAGCCACATAACCCGATGCGACGGTATGAACAAACTTAACTTGGGCAACAGGGTTAAATAGCACTTCACCCCAGCTGACCATTTCCATACGCATGGTTTCGTAATTAAAGGTACTGCCGACTGGGTTTTGCATCCAACCGTTAGCAACCAAGATCCACAGTGCTGACATGTTTGAGCCTAGCGCGACCAACCAAGTTACTGCTAGATGCTGGCGTTTGCTAAAGCGATCCCAACCAAAGAAGAACATACCGACTAACGTCGATTCGAGGAAGAAAGCCATCAGACCTTCAATCGCAAGTGGTGCACCAAAAATGTCACCGACGTAATGCGAATAGTAAGACCAGTTCGTACCGAACTGGAACTCCATCGCCAAACCTGTTGCTACGCCGAGTGCAAAGTTGATACCGAATAACTTACCCCAGAACTTGGTCATATCTTTATAGATCTGCTTATTGGTCATCACATAAAGTGATTCCATAATGGCTAGCAAAAATGCTAACCCCAAGGTCAAGGGAACAAATAGGAAGTGATACATGGCCGTCATCGCAAACTGAAAGCGCGACAGCTCAACAACCTCTTCTAAAATCATTTGTGACTCCTTAGGTGGTGCGTCCAATTATTATTGTTAGATCCCCATCAACAATCATAACTGCCTATATAGGAATATTAATGCAGACACTTAAGCCCTCTTCTTCAAAAAAGGCCTACTTGGCTACGTTTCGTTGTTTAATTCATAATTTGTGTAATTTAAAGCCAAAAATACTGACAAGCTGCAGCGTAACATCTCAATAAAAGCAATTATTGTGACCACCATCCCATTCAGGTAAGTATTTTGATAACAAATAAGTAATATCAGTTACTTGCAATACATAGCAGGGGCTTCCAGTAGTGAATTTATACCATTCAAAATTGATTCAAATCAATCAATGCATTTGCTTTGAATGGGTTTTGAGGGGGAGCACACAAATCCAACCACTCCATCGTTGACAGCATATCAAACCCATGATAGGGAAGCATCGCCACACTCATAAACTCTTATTTTTAAGCGCTTACAGTAAGTATTGACATTAAAATCACATTTAACAATTTATTATCAATTTAACCCTGAATTTAATTAACCCTAAATACCGTCAGAACAATACCACCAAAACACAAGCGCCATAAACAACAACAACTTACGAGCGGCGAGACAAAGACAGTAAAACACAGAGCCTAAACTGGCATTATAAATTCTAATCTTAAATAGCATTTTTTCTCGTTTGATCTAAATGGAGCGCTAACCTAAAATGAGCACCAAGTTAAGGAGACGGTCAAGTTAACCCGGTGAAGTAGCCCGGAAAGACTGACTCCGCTTATCATCAACATTTAAACGTGGAGTTACCATTATGAATACATTTTTTGAGCGTCTAGTTAGCAGCTACCAGCGTGTTTTCGTTGAGCTTTATACCTCAAGAGAGCTTTAAGCCAAGCTATCTTTGCAAGATTAAATCTTGAAGTTTTGTTAGCGCAAAGCGGCCCCCCTTAGTATTAAGGGGGGCTTTTTTATGGGCCAAAATTGCAGCCCTACGTCACCTCCTATTGAGCGGTTTACAATCAGTAACTTACCATAAGTAAACTTAACGCCCTCACTTCATGTTACCGCTACAAAACTCATTGAATTAGCATTACATGCATCGCTAAAGTTACACTAATCGACTGTTAATCCTTACTTTTATCTCGTCGAATTTTGTCCATAAAAAAAGCCTCTAAATATTTAGAGGCTTTTTCGCTGCTAATACTAACGCATTTATACGCTAATACTAATTAACCAATTGATTTTCTAACATTACGGAACATTCTCATCCATGGACTATCTTCACCCCATGAATCAGGGTGCCATGAGTTAGCAACCGTTCTAAATACACGCTCAGGGTGTGGCATCATGATCGTTACACGGCCATCGGTTGAGCTCAATGCTGTAATTGCATTTGGCGAACCGTTAGGGTTTTGTGGGTACTGAGTGGCTATTTGACCATTACCGTCAACATAACGCAGCGCAACTGTCCCTGACGCTTCTGCAGCAGCTAATGCTTCAGCAGATGCAAACTCAGCACGTCCCTCGCCGTGCGAAACAGCAATCGGCATACGTGAACCTTCCATACCTTGGAAGAATAGCGATGGGCTCTTTTGTACTTCAACCAAGCTAAAGCGTGCTTCAAAACGTTCAGAACGGTTACGTACAAAGTGTGGCCATAAATCAGTTCCAGGTATGATGTCTTTTAGGTTAGACAGCATCTGACAACCATTACACACACCTAGTGAGAAGCTATCATTGCGCTCGAAGAACTGACTAAACTGCTCACGAGCACGCGCATTAAACAAGATAGACTTAGCCCATCCTTCACCCGCGCCAAGTACGTCACCGTATGAGAAACCACCACAAGCAACTAGACCTTGGAACTCCTCTAAGCTAATGCGACCACTAAGAATATCACTCATGTGCACATCTTTAGACTCAAAGCCTGCACGGTCAAATGCCGCAGCCATTTCGATATGTGAGTTAACCCCTTGCTCACGCAAGATAGCCATCTTAGGTGCGGCACCTTTAAGGATAAACGGCGCAGCAACATCTTCACTAGGGTCAAAACTTAAATCAACAGTAAGACCAAGGTCATCAGCATTTTGCTTAAGCGCATGCTCCTCTTTGGCACACTCAGGGTTATCACGCAGTGACTGCATGCGGTACGTAGTTTCAGCCCAAATAGTACGCAGCGAAGTACGCGTTTCAGTTAACACTTCACGTTCACCATCAAAAATAGCAATTTGATCTGTGTCAGTCAGCTCAGCTACTTTATGGCAAGGTACACCTGCGGCAGTAAACTTCGCGCTAATAGCGGCAGCATCTTCACGACGAACTTGAATAACTGCACCAAGCTCTTCGTTAAATAAACGCTCTACATCAGTACCCGCTAAGGCACTCAAATCAACATTTAGACCCGTGTGGCCGGCAAATGCCATCTCTACCAGTGTGGTATATAAACCGCCATCACTTCTATCGTGATAAGCAATTATTGACTGGTCTGCGACTAGAGGCTGAATCACTTCAAAGAAGCCTTTCAATGTAGCAGAGTTATCAAGATCTGGTGCGATGTCACCCAGCTCACTGTATACCTGTGCTAAACAAGAACCACCAAGACGATTTTGACCCAGACCAAGGTCAAGCAGCAACAACTCACTGTCCCCTTTATCGCTGCGCAGTTCTGGCGTGACAGTATTGCGAACATCTTGCACTACACCAAAAGCGGTGATAACTAACGACATAGGCGAAGTCACGGCTTTTTGCACGCCATTATCTTCCCATGCCGTCTTCATCGACATAGAGTCTTTACCAACTGGGATAGTTAGGGACAGATCTGGACAAAGCTCTTCACCAATCGCTTTTACGGCCTCATAAAGACCAGCATCTTCACCGGGATGCCCTGCAGGCGACATCCAGTTAGCAGAAAGCTTAATGCGCTTGAATGAACCGATATCAGTACCGGCGATATTTAAAATTGACTCAGCAACAGCCATACGTGCTGAAGCACCAAAATCAAGCAGTGCCAGTGGCGTACGCTCACCGATTGACATTGCTTCACCGACATATGAATCGTAACTAGACGCAGTCACGGCGCAATCTGCTACGGGTACCTGCCATGGGCCAACCATTTGGTCACGGTTAACTAGACCCGTTACGGTTCTATCGCCAATAGTAATAAGGAAGGTCTTTTCAGCAATGGTAGGCAAACGCAGTAAACGATGCGCCGCCTCTTTAACTACAATGCCGCTTTGATCCAGTGCCGCAGAGTTTGCTTTCGCGCTCACAACGTCACGGCTCATCTTAGGTGCTTTGCCTAAAAGCACTTCTAACGGAAGCTCAATTGGGTGGTTTTCGAAGTGCTCGTCGCTGAGGATTAACTCACGTTCTTCCGTTGCCACACCAACTACTGCAAATGGTGCACGTTCACGCTGACAAATTTGGGTAAATAGCTCAATATTTTCTGGTGCAATCGACATCACATAACGCTCTTGCGACTCGTTACACCAGATCTCCAATGGGCTCATACCTGGCTCATCAGAAGGCACTCTACGCAGCTCAAAGTTACCGCCACGTCCGCCGTCATCAACTAACTCAGGGAATGCATTCGACAAACCGCCCGCGCCCACATCGTGGATAAACTGAATTGGGTTTGCGTCACCCATCTGCCAGCAACGGTCGATAACTTCCTGACAGCGACGTTCCATCTCTGGGTTTTCACGCTGCACAGAAGCAAAGTCTAAATCTTCGCTTGATTGGCCAGATGTCATCGAAGACGCCGCGCCGCCACCAAGGCCGATATTCATCGCTGGGCCACCAAGTACAACCAATTTTGCACCTACAGTGATCTCACCTTTTTGAACATGCTCTTCGCGAATATTACCTAAACCACCCGCCAGCATAATCGGTTTGTGGTAACCACGAACTTCAACACCGTTGTGACTATTCACTTCCTGCTCGTAAGTTCGGAAATAACCCACAAGCGCAGGACGACCGAACTCATTGTTAAATGCTGCGCCACCCAGTGGGCCTTCAGTCATAATATCAAGTGCAGTCACGATGCGGTCTGGTTTACCGTAATCAGCTTCCCATGGCTGTACAAAACCTGGAATTTTAAGGTTTGAAACGCTAAAACCAGTTAAACCAGCTTTTGGCTTAGAGCCTCGCCCTGTCGCACCTTCATCACGGATTTCACCACCACTGCCGGTAGCTGCACCTGGATATGGGCTAATTGCTGTTGGGTGGTTATGGGTTTCTACCTTCATCAAGATATGCATTGGCTCAGTGTGATAACCATATACTCCATCTTGCTTTGGGAAGAACCGACCAGCTGTAGAACCCGTCATTACGGCAGCATTATCTTTATAAGCCGAGAGGACATTTTCAGGTGTAGTCTCAAAAGTGTTCTTAATCATCTTGAACAAAGACTTTGGCTGAACCTCGCCATCGATTGTCCAATCTGCATTAAAGATCTTATGACGACAATGCTCAGAGTTTGCTTGAGCAAACATCATTAGCTCGACATCATTTGGGTTACGCTCTAAACGCTTGAAGTTCTCAACTAGATAGTCAATCTCATCCTCAGCAAGCGCGAGTCCTAAGCTAGTATTCGCCAGCTCGAGCGCGCTACGCCCTTGCCCTAAAATATCAACACTTTTAAATTTTGCAGGTTCAGTGCGAGCAAACAATATATCAGCCGCATTAAAGTCATTAACAACGACTTCAACCATCCGGTCATGTAACAGTTCAAGTAACGATTTAGTTTGCGCAGCGGTTAACTCATCGGCAACAACGTAGTAGGCAATACCACGTTCTAAGCGCACCACTTTATCAAGACCACAGTTGTGGGCGATATCGGTTGCTTTAGAAGACCAAGGAGAAATTGTACCGGGGCGGGGCGTGACAAAATGGAGCTTACCTTCAGGCTGATGTGCTTCAATAGCAGGGCCATAGGTTAAGATTTTTTCAAGCTGTTGACTTTCATTTTCTTCTAGCGATTCTTTCAAATCAGCTAAGTGGATAAACTCGGCATAGATTTGGCGCACTGGTAGTGCTGCCGACTCACAAGCTTGCATTAGCTTCTGTACTCTAAACGCCGAAAGTGCAGGGGCTCCGCGGATGATCTCCATCACGTCTTTTCACCTTATAAATTATAATTGCAGGGTCAGATCTGGCGCTATTATAGGGAAATGTTTACCACAAATCATTAGCAGTCGCTATACAAAACAGTGTTTCCTGTATACAAAAAAGCGCAGCTTATTTTTTGCAGAATGGGCGTAGAAATATCAAGCAAACTTTCGATTTGGAGCCATACTAAAATACAAGCGTTTACGAAAAACGTCCCTTTTTATGCACGCTTTAATACTGTGATATAATAAACCATAATTCCCTTATATTTTAAGCGCTAACTAATAGTAATGATGAGAAAGCTTTGCCTTATTTTCTGCTGTATAACCTTACTGGCTGCCTGCCAGAAGGTGGTAGTGGAACAAAAGCAAGTTGCCGTCATTGAGCCAAAAACAGAGTTAGTTGTCGGCACTTTATTTGGCCCTCAAATCTATTTTAGCTCCGGTCAGGGTGAATCTGGTTACGATTATGAGATGGCTGCAAGATTTGCCAAGTACCTCAACCTTGAGCTGAAGATGATGCCATTTGCCAACATTAGTGAGTTATACGGCGCGTTAAAAGCTGGAAAGATCGATATTATCGCTGCGGGTCTGGCAGACACACCTTCAAGACGAGAAAAATTCAGAGTCGGCCCTCCGCTCTATCGGGTAAACCAAGTGTTGGTATATAGGCAAGGAACGCGACCACCAAAAGATATCAACGATCTCGAAGGCGATATAACCGTTATCACCGACTCCTCATTTGTTGATACTTTAAGCGAGCTTCAAAAATCCAACCCTAATCTAATGTGGAAACAGGAAAAGGATAAAGACTCGGAAGAGTTATTGGCGATGATCGCCAGTGGCGACTTGCAGTACACCATCGCTGACTCCACCAGCTTAGATATTAACAGGCGCTTTATGCCTGAACTACGTGAAGGCGCCGTCCTTAAAGAGAAGCAACCGGTAGTATGGCTACTGCCGCCTAACAATAGCGACCGCTTAATGAGCCAGTTGCTGGCATTTTGGCACATAGAAAAGCGCAGCGGTACCCTAGCCCATTTAAATGAAAAGTACTTTGCCCACGTCAGACGTTTTGACTATGTCGATACCCGTGCCTTTATCCGTGCTATCGATAATAAGCTACCGAAATATCAAGAAACCTTTGAGAAGTATGCAGGTGATATCGACTGGCGCAAACTCGCTGCTACCGCATATCAAGAATCGCACTGGAACCCTAATGCCCGCTCACCAACCGGTGTACGCGGACTGATGATGCTTACCCTTCCGACCGCCAAACAAGTTGGAATAAAGAATAGGCTTGATCCGTACCAAAGTATTCAAGGCGGTGCTAAGTACCTCAACAGTATGCTTGAGCGCTTGCCAGCATCTATTCCCGAAAGCCAACGTATGTGGTTTGCCCTCGCCTCTTACAATATTGGTTTTGGTCATGTTGAAGATGCAAGAAAACTGGCGCAATCAATGGGACTGAACCCCAGTGCTTGGCGTGACATTAAAGAAGTATTACCGCTGTTACAAAAAAGAAAACATTACAAAAAGACTCGATACGGCTATGCCCGCGGCAATGAAGCTGTGCACTATGTCGACAGTATTCGCCGTTACTATGACACATTAGTGTGGATTGATAATCAGAACATATTGCTTGATCTTAAAAGTGATGTGACCCAAACAGCAGATAACAGTGGCCAAACAATGGAAGGTGCCCAACCACAATAGAAGCGCTGAACTTTATTTTTTGCTATTCATTTAAAATTCATCATATTGCTGTAAGTTGGTATGAAGTTAAAATAAGGAGATAGATGATGAAAAAAAGAGCGATAAACAATATGGCGGCTCGTCGCCGCACACAATTAAAAGCACGTCACTTAAAAACACTCAATAGACAAAAGCAGTTTTTTGTTTTTATTAGACCAATAGATTAATCCAGTGCTAGATTTTCTATCTTGGCGCAGACATTAGTAACGACTACCCCTTACTCGCGAGTTCAGAAGATTCAAGTTTAGCCAGCGCTTTGGCGGCTTTTTTCTCTTTTCTCCGACGCTTAAAAAAAGCGCTAAGTTGCTCACTACATGCCTCGTCTCTCACTCCTGCGGTAACCTCTACTTGGTGATTAAATGCAGGGTGACGCACAATATCAATAACTGTGCCTGCAGCCCCGGTTTTCTCATCATTCGCGCCATAAACCAGTCGACTAATCCTAGAGTGAACAATTGCACCAGCGCACATAGCACAGGGCTCTAATGTCACGTAAAGCGTGGTATCTAATAGCCGGTAATTTTCCAGCAACTGACCCGCTTGCCGAATGCATTGCATCTCAGCGTGAGCGCTGGGGTCATGCAGCCCAATACTGTAATTAAACCCCGCGCTAACCACTTCACCATCTTTAACCAAAACGGCGCCAACGGGTACCTCGCCCTTTTCTTCCGCCTTAGCAGCCATCTCCATTGCCATTTTCATAAAACGGCTATCGTCTTCTGCTTGTGCTACCTGTGCTGCAGTTTGTTGTGTGTTATCGCGATTTGGCAATCGACTCTCCAGATACATGTATTAAATCGGCGCTATTCTAGCAATTGTGCTGCAAAATAAAAAAGGTGCCGAAGCACCTTTTATATCAACCAGTATAGCTCGCTAGCTAAAATGAGTTATTCCCACTCAATAGTTGCAGGTGGCTTACCTGAAATATCGTAAACAACACGTGAAATGCCGTCTATTTCATTAATGATTCGATTAGATACACGACCTAAGAAGTCATATGGCAGATGTGCCCAATGCGCTGTCATAAAGTCGATAGTTTCTACCGCACGTAAGCTGACAACCCAATCGTATTTACGGCCGTCACCCATAACACCAACAGATCGAACCGGTAGGAACACTGTGAATGCTTGACTCACTTTATTATAAAGATCAGCCTTGTGTAGCTCTTCGATGAAAATCGCATCAGCTAAACGCAGTAAGTCACAGTACTCTTTCTTCACTTCGCCAAGCACACGTACACCAAGACCAGGTCCAGGGAACGGGTGACGATAAAGCATGTCGTACGGTAGACCTAGCTCTAGACCAATCTTACGCACTTCATCTTTAAACAGTTCACGCAGTGGTTCAACCAAACCAAGTTCCATATCATCAGGCAAGCCGCCAACGTTATGGTGCGATTTAATCACGTGTGCTTTACCTGTTGCGCTACCTGCAGACTCAATCACATCTGGGTAGATAGTGCCTTGGGCAAGCCATTTCGCGTTTGCGCATTTCTTTGATTCTTCGTCGAAAATTTCAACAAATACATGACCGATGATTTTACGCTTAGCTTCTGGATCGGCTTCACCCGCCATCGCATCAAGGAAACGGTTTTCAGCATCAACGTGGATGATATTCAGTCCAAAGTGATCACCAAACATATCCATCACTTGCTGAGCTTCATTTAAACGCAGCAAACCGTTATCAACGAATACACAAGTCAGTTTATCGCCAATTGCGCGGTGCAGCAGCATTGCAACGACAGATGAATCTACACCACCAGATAGACCGAGGATAACTTCATCATCACCAATCTGTTTCTTTAAACGCTCTACCGCATCTTCAATAATTGAAGAGGGTTTCCAGTTAGCGTCACAGCCACAAATATCGAGAGCAAAATGCTCAAGCATGCGCTTGCCTTGGCGAGTATGAGTCACTTCAGGATGGAACTGAACACCGTAGAATTTTTTGTCTTCGTTTGCCATAGCAGCAAACGGACACGTCTCAGTGTTAGCAACGGTAACGAAACCGTCAGGGATCTCCGACACTTTATCGCCATGGCTCATCCAAACGTCAAGTAATGGCTTACCTGTTTCGCTTACCGCATCTTCAATCGCTTTAAATAGTGCAGATTGAGTTTGTACTTCTACTTGCGCGTAACCAAACTCCCCCTCTCCAACACCTTGAATCACTTTACCGCCAAGCTGCTCTGACATCGTCTGCATGCCATAGCAAATACCAAGTACTGGAACGCCAGCGTTAAATACATACTCAGGGGCACGTGGAGAGTTGTCTGCAGTCACGCTTTCAGGCCCCCCCGCTAAGATAATGCCGTTGGGTGCAAAACCACGAATTTGCTCTTCGGAAACATCCCAAGCCCAAAGTTCACAATAAACACCGATTTCACGAATACGGCGGGCAATCAATTGGGTGTATTGCGATCCAAAATCTAGGATTAGGATCTTATGCTCATGAATGTTGCTCATGGGGTACCTTATCTTTATATTTCTGTTTAACTAAAATCTATCAGTACTGCGTGTATAGCGATTAATCGCTAAGGCAGTTCACAACTAAATAAAAGGCGACCGTCATGGTCGCCTAGCAAACTTTAAGAACCTGAACTGTAGTTCGGCGCTTCTTTGCTAATTTTCACATCGTGAACATGAGACTCGCCCATGCCAGCAGCGGTGATTTTAACAAACTCAGCTTTCTCATTAAGTTCTTTAATCGTGGCACAACCTGTTAGGCCCATGCATGAACGCAACCCGCCCATGTGCTGATGAATGATCTCTTTAAGCTTACCTTTGTAAGCAACGCGACCTTCGATACCCTCAGGGACTAGCTTGTCTGCAGCGTTATCACTTTGGAAGTAACGATCAGACGAACCTTGTGTTTGTGTCATTGCGCCCAATGAGCCCATTCCACGGTATGACTTATAAGCTCGGCCATTATAAAGTTCAGTTTCGCCAGGTGCTTCATCGGTACCAGCAAACATAGAACCCGCCATGATGCATGATGCACCAGCAGCAAGTGCTTTAGCCAAATCACCAGAGAAACGAATACCACCATCAGCGATAACTGGAATATTTAGATGCTTAACCGCAGCAGCAGCGTCAGATACAGCAGTAATTTGCGGAACACCCACACCAGTAACAATACGAGTGGTACAGATTGAACCAGGGCCAATACCCACTTTAACCGCGTTTACACCTGCTTCAACCAGTGCAATTGCACCTTCTGCAGTCGCTACGTTGCCACCAACGATTTGTAGTTCAGGGTATTTAGCGCGAGTATCACGAATGCGTTGTAGTACGCCTTCAGAGTGGCCATGAGATGAGTCGATAAGCAAGATATCGACACCGGCAAGAACAAGCGCGTCAACACGCTCTTCATTACCAGGGCCAGCCCCAACCGCAGCACCAACACGTAAACGACCTAGTTCGTCTTTACATGCATTAGGCTTACGCTCAGCTTTTTGGAAATCTTTAACGGTAATAAGCCCTTTAAGCTTAAAGTTGTCATCAACAACCAATACTTTCTCAACGCGGTGAGAATGCATCAGTGTTTGCACTTCATCAAGCTTAGTGCCTTCAGCTACTGTAACAAGTCGATCTTTAGGCGTCATGACCTGATCAACAGTACGGCTCCAATCAGTAACAAAACGCACATCACGGCCAGTAATAATACCGACAAGTTCATTGGCTTCATTAACGACAGGGTAACCAGCAAAACCGTTCTTTTCAGTCAATACTTTAAGATCGGCTAGAGTGGTGGCCGGCGTCACAGTCACTGGCTGCTGAACAATACCCGCTTCGTAAATTTTTACTTTGCGAACTTCTTCAGCCTGTTGCTCAATCGTCATATTTTTATGGATAAATCCTAAACCGCCTTCTTGCGCAATCGCAATTGCTAAGCGTGCTTCTGTGACGGTATCCATCGCAGCAGACACTATAGGCGTGTTCAGTTCTATCGTATTTGTTAGACGTGTTTTGAGAACGGCAGTATTTGGGAGGACGGTGGAGTGCGCTGGAACTAGCAACACATCATCAAACGTTAGCGCTTCTTTCTTTAATCTTAACATGCAACATCTCCCCAAGAGAGTAGGATTTAGAGGTGAAATATTGCGGCGAGATTATACCTTGCATATCTGGGTTGGTAAATGGAAAATAGGCATTAATTAGCATTTGTGTGTAAAAAAATAATGAAAACCTCAAAAAACAACGTTTACACCGTCTCTCGACTCAATGGAGAAGTCAGACAACTTCTCGAGGGGCAACTAGGTCGAATTTGGCTAAATGCTGAAATCTCAAATTTTGCCGCGCCCGGTTCTGGCCATTGGTATCTGACTCTCAAAGATAATTTCTCGCAGATCCGTTGCGCCATGTTTAAAGGCCGCAACCAAGCGGTAACTTTCAGACCCGCTAACGGTCAACAAGTACTCGTTAAAGGCAATATTAGCGTTTATGAACCAAGGGGTGACTATCAGCTATTAATTGAATCTATGCTACCTGCCGGCGACGGTTTACTTGCACAGCAATATGAAGCCCTCAAAATGAAGCTTGCCGCCGAGGGCATGTTCGCCACCGACACCAAACGTCCGCTGCCAGAAAATATTCAGCGTATTGGCGTGGTGACCTCCCCGACTGGCGCCGCCATTCGCGATATCTTACATGTACTCGCCCGCCGCGACTCATCAATAGAGGTCATCATCTACCCAACAGCGGTACAAGGCACTGACGCAGCGGTGAGTATCTGTAATGCCATTAACTTAGCCAATAGCCGCGCTGAAGTGGATGTACTATTAGTGACCCGCGGCGGTGGCTCCCTTGAAGATCTATGGAGCTTTAATGATGAAGGTTTAGCCCATACCATCTATAACAGTGGTATCCCGGTAGTTTCTGCCGTTGGTCATGAAGTTGACACCACCATTAGTGATTATGTTGCCGATCTGCGTGCGCCAACACCATCAGCTGGAGCCGAATTATTATCGAAAGATGCCGACAATAAAGCGCAGAAATTAACTGCTGTATTGTCGCGCTTAAAGCAAAGCTGGCAGCACTATCAATTAAAGCAGCAAAATAGGTTGCAAACTTGCGAGCATAAGCTGCAAAAACAGGATCCACAACGACGTTTGCATACCTATGAGCAAACCTTTGATGAGATGCAACTCAGACTGCAAAAAGCCCTGCAAACAAAGCTACATAGCTTGACGCTTAAGCAGCAGCAGTTAGCAAATAGACTCGATAACCAGTCACCACAACATCGACTAGATTTAGAAAGTCAGCGCTTGAGATATCTATCCGAAAAATTGACGACAGCTATCACTGACAAGCTTTCCATGAGCGAACAGCGCATAGCCCACCGCGCGCAGCAGCTCGATACTGTAAGCCCACTGGCAACATTAAGCCGAGGGTACAGTATTACCTTAAATGGCAAAGGCAAGGTGCTACAAGCAGCTGAAGATACGCTGGTAGGTGATACGTTAACGACACGTCTTCGAGATGGCAAAGTCACATCGACTGTGACTGAGCTTGGATAATCTACAACGTTACCAGCCCCTCAGCTCTGAGGGGCAACCACCTAGATAACTTTGCATAACTAAGTAGATATATTTAGAAACCAGCAGGATTTATATCTTCTTTATCTAATAACTCCATTAGTCCGACCAAAGCGATAAACAGTACTGCCCCCACGGGCCAAATTATCCAGGTTACGCCCCAATTCATCGTCCACAGGCTCCAGCCAAGATATATTGCCACCAATAGCGGCCAATAAAATGCAGCTAACTTTTGAGCTCTCAACGCCCTTTTGCTTTTCTCAGTTTTTAAGCAGCCCTCTTTTAAAATATTGGTGTAAGCCATGTATTTAGCGCTAACAGATGAAATGATATAAATACCAGCCGCAATCATAAACATCATAACAATTAGCATGATTAAAACGATTGCTGAACCATTAATGAACATACTGATAGTCATCAAGGGCACAAAGCTGAAAATAAACAAAAATATTGCGATGGATAATCTGAAGTTGTAGGTCGGTCTATACTTTTGTAATTTCTCACTAATCACGCCATGTACGCCATAATCCAACTCAAACGGCTGATTATCAATTACAGCAAAACCTGCTTCATACTGGTTAATTTTAATAAAAAAGCTAACAGCCATAGAAACCATGATGAGTATTGAGATAACCCCTAACACTGCCGCTATATCACCTGTCATGCCTAAACGATTGGTTTCAGCCATCGCCAAAAAGAAAAACAGTGGCACAACAGAACACACACAAAGTACCACCCCTTTGGTAATAAGTTCAGACACTGTTACTTTTTTATCGGTATAGGCTAAGGCTTGCTCTAGGCTTATCAAACTGGTCTGAGAAACGCTTTCTAGAGTTTCACTGACTTCGGTTTCATCTTTTAGTAAAAAATCAGTTGAGACCTCAAAAATCTCTGCCAGTGTTATTATCCGGTTTAAGTCAGGTATGCTATTGGCGCTTTCCCACTTTGAGACTGACTGCCTTGAGACATTCATCTTTTCAGCTAGGTCTTCCTGCGACCAGCCGCACTGCTTCCTTAATCTGATTATCTTGCCTGCTAAAATCATAAGCGTCATTCCTTGGTCTGTTATTTAGCCGTAAGCTTATTAAATCAGATGGTTGCATACTACCAACTGCAGCTAACATTGTGTCAACCAGCGGTTGCACCCTAGTTGCGATGGGATCTTTTATCGGCTTAAACACTTAAGCTAGCGATTTTAATTGAGACTCACAAGTTAGTATTTACTTAGACAGTAAAAGAATGCCTGCACGATTATTTTGTATGAAAGGTTCACATCAGGGGCTTTAGAGTTATGCTGCGCGGGTAAATAAAGAGCCCACAACTAACTTTTGCCCCAAAGTGAGTTGGTCCTCTATTAGTTTTATCAAGCTACGCTTGACCTAAGTCGTGGCGCTTCGCCCACACCCGAGCCAAGGGGCAAAGCGCTTGCGCCCCGCTCTTGATTTCAAAAGAGTCCCCCCCTCAGCGCCCCAGACGAAGTTGTCTCCCTCGTACTTATTTGAAATAACCTAACGCTTCCGATGGGACATCCTGTCCTGCGAAAGCTATGCCCACATCTAATAGGCAGGATGCCTGAATGTCTTGAAGTGCATGGATGCACGAGAAAGACCGTGTGGGCATTACGGCTATTTCTTCAACGTACTTCGGCAACTCCGATGGGGGATAGGTGTTTTCTGTTAGTTTTGTAACTCAATTTTGCCCCATTGTGTGTTAACGTATTTACTCAGCATTAGATCTAGTCTGCAAGTTTTCCATAGGTTCTTTAATGTGCTTAGACTTATTTTCGCTTATTATAGTGACTGATAATGAAATACTTTGAACCTCTATGATGTTAGCCCTTCATCAGGCTTAATACGGAAAGCTTCCAAAAATCACAACTTGGTATTGGAAGCTTTAATGTAGACAATACCAAATCATAGGTATTCATCGTCTTCCCACGCCCAGTCACTTTTGGAAATATCACAAGACACTTTTTGCAAATACCACCCGAGCAAAGCAATAATGAAGAGAATTAAAATAATAAAAGCGAATAACATTTTGTAGACTCAGAACGTGTAAATGACGTAAATACCCAATTTACCATGGCAGTTGAGTGCCATCGTAAACAAAAAATGAGCCTGAGTGTTTTGCTTTTAAATTATCAATGACATTAAGCATTCCCTTGACACTTGCTTGAACTGTCAACTTGCCGTCTTTTCCGCCCATATCGGTTTGTACCCAGCCCGGATGAATCGCCATGGTTTTTACACCAGAGTCCGATAACTCACAGGCCAATGATTTAATAATCTGATTAAGTGCTGCTTTTGATGCTCGATAGCTGTATCGGCCCCCTGAGCGGTTATCATCAATGCTGGCCAGTATTGATGTCATCCCAATAATGGTTTTATCTTGGCCAACGAGAATACTATTGAGCAAGGCTTGTGTAATTAACATAGGCGCGATGGTATTGACCTTTAACACATCTAGCCATCCTTGCTGATCCATATTGCTTAAATTGTCACATCCTTCACCACTCACACCAGCATTATGAATAAGCACATCAATAGGTTGGGCTTTAAATACCTCAGTTAAAGCGAGAATATCTGTTTCATTACTGACATCTAAAGCATAAGGGCGGATGGTTGAATACTGTTGTTCTAAAAGGGTCAATTCATGCGCTGAATCAATATCGCGACAGCAGGCAATGACCTTGTAGTTACGCTGTGCATATTGCTTTGCAAGCTCTAGTCCTAGGCCACGATTTGCTCCAGTAATAAAAACGGTTTTCATTGAATGCCTCTTATCAGTTTCAATCTTATCTAATACCAATCAATATCAGTTGCGAAAGCTGGCCAATGCGGCTGCATTGACCAGTTCTAAGAGTAAGAATCATGTTTATTTCATCAATACTCTTTTTATATCACTAACTTTCTGCACGCTTATCAAGGCGACCACTAAAGCGGGTCAAAGCAAGCGCTATCAGTACCACCACCGCACCGACCCAAGGTGTATGCATTAAGCCAGCTTTAGCGACAATCATCCCTCCACCCCATGAACCAAGTGCAATACCAACGTTAAAGGCTGCTATGTTTAAACCGGAAGCAACATCCACTGCATCTGGTGTATATTTTTCAGCAAGTTTCACTACATATACTTGTAAACCTGGAACATTACCGAATGCAAATGCTCCCCAAACTAAAATCGTGGCTACCGCAGCGATAGGGTTAACGGCGGTAAAATTGAACACGATAAGCACAGCAGCAAGACCAGTAAAAATAATGGTAAGTGCTTTTATTGGGCCTATTTTATCGGCCATTTTACCGCCCCAAATATTACCAATAGCAACGGATACACCATAAACCAACATAATTAAACTAATTGCATTAGCACTAAAGCCTGATTCTTGCTGCAAAATCGGAGCAAGGAAAGTGAATGCTGTAAAAGTGCCGCCATAACCCAGCGCGGTAATCGCATAAACCAGTAATAATCGAGGTTGAGTTAATACCTTAAGCTGCGATGAAAGCTTAGCTGCAGCAGGTTGTTTTAAGTTATTTGGTACTAATAAAGCGCTACCAATTAATGCGATTAAACCTAATAGCGCAACAATTAAGAAGGTTGATTGCCATCCAAAGGTTTGACCTATGTAAGTCCCAAGCGGCACGCCTGTGACTAACGCCACGGTTAAACCAGTGAACATAATCGCAATGGCGCTTGCAGCTTTTTCTTTGGGCACTAGGCCTGTAGCAATGGTTGAACCAATTGAGAAAAATACACCATGGGCTAAACCTGTCAAAATACGAGCGACAATTAAGGTGTTATATCCAGGTGCTTGCCATGCTATTAAGTTACCGACAACAAACAGTGACATTACGGTAATCAATACGTGTTTACGATTCCACTTTCCTGTTAAAGCCGTTAAAACCGGGGCACCAATGGCAACACCAAGTGCATAAAGGCTAACCAGCAACCCTGCTGAAGGTAGTGATACATTTAAGTCTGAGGCCATGCTCGGGAGTAGCCCCACGATCACAAACTCCGTTGTTCCAATAGCAAAGGCGCTTAGCGTCAATGCGAGAAGTGCTAAAGGCATAATATTTACTCTCTGTTGTTTGAAAATGACTAGCAATAGCCGATGTATTGGTCGCTATGCAGTCGCGTTGATAATTGATGGGTGGCATTTTGCATTAAAGATTTTTTGTGAAAAACAGAGGTTTTTACAAATGATATTTGTTATAAATGCAACAAACCTAATGAGGAGTGGGTAAAATTGAGGGAAATAGCATGCGAACAAAATCTGATGATTTAGCCATTTTACTAGCTGTAGTCGATACGGGAGGTTTTTCAGCGGCAGCAGAGAGCCTAGATATACAAGTCGCACGAGTATCCAGAGCGGTCAGTAAAGTGGAGAGCCAACTTGGGGTCACTATTTTAAACCGAACCACCAGACGTATTGAATTAACCGATGAAGGACGCCAGTTCATTGACTCTGTGCGGGTGGGGTTAATGCAATTACAGCAGGCGGAAGAAGATATTATTTCCCGTGGGGAATTGCCCAAAGGCCGTTTACGTGTCGACGCGGCTAGTCCGTTTGTGTTTCACCAACTGGTGCCATTGCTGCAGTCATTTAATCAAACCTATCCCGATATTGAGCTAGAAATAACCTCCAATGAAGGCATTGTGGATTTGCTAGAAAAGAAAACCGATTTAGCAATCCGAATTGGTACGTTGAGCGATTCGACCCTACATGCTCGGTCGCTGGGTCGAAGCCCCTTGTATATTGTGGCTTCACCAGAATATATATCAAAACGCGGGCTCCCCACCAAAACCAGCGATCTCGCTCAGCATAATCTTATTGGATTTGTCGCCCCTAAGATTTTGAATGACTGGCCTTTAAAAGGTTTTAGCCAGTTAGACGCTTTGATGTCATCAAGTAATGGCGAAACCATTCGACAAATTGTGTTGGCAGGAAATGGCATTGCATGTCTATCAGGGTTTATGGTGAATAAAGATATTGCCGAAGGACGTTTAATCCCGCTGTTGGAGAGCGAAAAAATTAGCCACCCAAGAAGAGAGCAAGTCAACGCTGTGTATTATAAGACTTCTTCTGTGGCCAAGCGGATTTCTGCTTTTATTGATTTTATTAAGCCTAAGTTAACCCTGTAGACAGCTTAAATGAGTTGATTGTTGCAAATTTAACAAATATTATTTGTCTTTGTTGCTATAAGTGCTTAGTGATTCATTTGCTAGTATGCCCCTATCAAATGAAGAGGGCTCAACTATGTCACTATCACTATTTCAACCATTCACGCTGGGTGGACTCACACTCAAAAACCGCATTGTTATGCCACCGATGACGCGCTCAAGAGCCAGTCAGCCTGGTGATGTCGCTAATGACATGATGGCAACCTATTACGCTCAGCGTGCCAGTGCAGGGCTGATTGTATCTGAAGGCACGCAAATTTCAGCTACTGCAAAAGGCTATGCGTGGACCCCAGGTATTTACACACCAGAGCAGATTGCAGGTTGGCGTAAAGTGACAGACGCAGTGCATGCCAAACAAGGCGCGATTTTTGCGCAGTTATGGCATGTAGGCCGAGTGACTCATCCAGATAATATCGGTGGCGAACAACCCATTTCTTCATCAGCGCTAAAAGCTGAAAATGTAAAAATATTTGTCGATAATGGCAATGATGCGCCCGGTTTTGTTGATGTGGTAGAGCCCAGAGCGATGACAAAAGCCGATATTCAGCAAGTGATTGAAGATTACCGTCAAGCCGCATTGAATGCCATTGAGGCAGGCTTTGATGGCATTGAACTGCATGCCGCGAATGGTTATTTAATCAACCAATTTATTGATTCAGAGGCGAATGTTCGCTTTGATGAGTACGGTGGCAGCCTTGAAAATCGTCTTCGTTTTCTTGATGAGATTGTTACTGCAATGGTCGATGCTATTGGCGCAGATCGCGTTGGTGTGCGCTTGGCACCTTTAACAACCCTCAATGGTACCGTTGATGCGAACCCTATTGATACCTATACCGCTGCCGCAGCGTTACTCAATAAACATCATATAGTGTACCTACATATTGCTGAAGTCGATTGGGATGATGCACCAGATACACCCGTCTCATTCAAACGTGCAATGCGCAATGCGTTTCAAGGCGTGCTGATCTACGCAGGTCGCTATAACGCAGACAAAGCAGAACACGCACTTAATGATGGATTGGCAGATATGATTGGCTTCGGTCGACCTTTTGTGGCAAATCCAGACTTGCCTGAACGCATGAAAAATGGCTATCCCCTTGCTGAACACGACCCAAATACCTTGTTTGGTGGCACAGAAAAAGGGCTCACTGACTATCCAATTTATCAAGCTTAGGGGAAACACATGTTCAACACATTCAAAGGTAAAACATTAGAAACCAATAATCGGATTGCGATGGCACCGATGACTCGTTCACGCACTTCTCAACCAGGTAATATACCTAATGAGATGATGGCGACATATTACCGTCAACGAGCCAGTGCTGGACTCATTGTATCAGAGGGCACCCCGATATCAGCGGCTGCACGAGGTTATTCGATGACTCCGGGCATTTATACCCCAGAGCACATCGAAGGCTGGAAAAAAACTACCCAAGCTGTGCATCAAGAAGGCGGAAAAATATTTGCTCAACTTTGGCATGTGGGGCGACGCAGTCATTCTGATATTTCAGGTACTAAGCCGTTAGCCCCATCAGCGATTAAAATCCCAGATCAAGTATTTGGTCCACTAGCTGAAGGTGGCTTTGGGATGATTGAAACAGAAACGCCACGGGAGATGACGCTTCAAGACATTAGGAGCACGATTGCGGATTTTGTACAAGCTGGCAAAAACGCCATTGAAGCTGGTTTTGATGGCGTGGAAGTCCATGCAGCACATGGGTACTTATTTGATACTTTTTTGCGTTTAGAAAGCAATCAACGCAGTGATCAATATGGCGGTAGTCAAGAAAATCGCATGCGTTTTCTACTTGATACGTTGCAAGCTCTTACTAATAAAATCGGGGGTGGGAGAGTAGCTATCCGTTTGTCGCCTTATATCGGAGAAGGGTTTGCTGGAGATGACGTTGAAATTGTTCCATTAACGCTAGCATTATTGGAAAAACTGCAGCCAATGAATCTTGCGTATGTGCATTTTTCAGAAAACATTTCGCGTTATGTAGAGGTGCCTGATGCATTTCGTCAACAGGTACGCCGCATATACACTAACCCGATAATGGTTGCAGGAAAATTGTCCAAGCAATCTGCACAAGGGTTACTTGATAATCAGTATGCAGATTTCGTTGCTTTTGGTACTCCTTTTGTCACTAATCCAGATTTAGTCTCCCGTTTTGCTCATGATTGGCCACTGACTGAGTTTGATGCCGACGCCAGACTCACACTGTATGGTGGCGCTGAAGCTGGCTACATCGATTACCCTAGTTATCAGGGCTAATATACTAGGCACCAAGGACAACGCCTTGGTGCCTTATTTTTTTATTAAGTGAACTGAAAAATGATGTAAAAACATCAAATTTGGCAATATCAAACTGAGTTAAATTGTGTTGCTTTAGGTAAGGCCGCAGTCCCACTTTTAGCAGACAATGAAATTTTAGTGCTAAACAAAGCCATAGGTATCAATCCTGTGGATTGGAAGTTTATTCAAGCCAACCCCTTGAATTGGCAAGATGGTCATGTGCCAGGAGTTGATGGTTCAGGTGTCATTGTACAAGTAGGTACTAACGTAGATAAGAGTCTAATTGGGTGTCGAGTGGCATACCATGCATCACTTAATCGCCATGGTAGCTTTGCTGAGTGTACAATGTTGAAATCTGGGCGAGTAATGATGTTGCCTGATAGTCTCTCATTCGAACTTGCCGCTGCGCTACCTTGCCCAATGCTCACTGCATGGCAAGCATTTGAAAAAATTCCGTTAACCAGCCAGAGAGAAGTCCTTATCGTTGGTTTTGGATCTGTCAATAATTTGCTATCTCAGATTTTAATAAATGCAGGTTATATTGTTGATGTTGTCTCTGCTAGTTTGAGCGAAGAGCGTGCAAAAAAGCTAGGCATACGCCAGCTTTATCGGGAGCAATCTCAAGTAAATAATAAATATTTCGCCATTTTTGATGCGGTAAGTGGCGAAAATGCCGCTCATTTAGTGCCACTGTTAAGCGCAAATGGACACATTGTTTGCATACAAGATCGCATACCTGCGCCCATCTACCCGCACTATTTCTTATCACGAAATAGCGCATGGAGCGTTACATGATTTTGGCGATATAAATGACTGGAAAGCCCTGATGCGAAACGGCGAAGCATTACTTGAACGAGTTGCTAAAAGTCATATTGATATTAGTATTCCAATCACTTTTAAATTTGGGCTGATGCCTGAAGCATTGAAGCACTGTGAATTCACAAAATTAAAAACTATAATTACATTGAGTTAGATTGCACTATTTAACTTCTTGGGCAGAGTCACATAACTGGCTCCCTACGTTTAGCTTGGATAGTGGATCACATAACTGATGATGAGTAAACTAATCTTTACGACATTTTTTAAATCATGTGCTAAATGATTTCTGTCCAAAAACGAGTTAATGACTAAAATGAATTTTGCTAGAAATTCATCTGAATTGGACAGTGCAAGCTTCTAAATCATGGATGATTTAGCAGAGCCTATAGGGATATATTCACGGCGACTTGCAAAAGCTCAATGCAGCTGAATGGCGCTTGATAGCCATATTTCCGCTTAACTTCGATACTGTTCGTTAGACTCCTCAGGCTACCTCATATCGGTCCAATAATGAGTTAGCGACTAAAATGGGCTTGCTAGCTACTCACTTGCTTTGAGCTGTGCAAGCTTCTAAATCATGGATGATTTAGTAGAGCCTATAGGGATGTATTCACGGCGACTTGCAAAAGCTCAATACAGTTGAATGACCATATATTTTCTGTCCCCTTATACTGACCTTTAAACTCTTTGTGCAAAGGCATTTCAGTCCAATAACAAGCTAGACGCTTGGTCATAGATATTAGCCTAACAAAAAAGGAACCCGTGGGTTCCTTTTTATCACTAACTTGGCCATCAAACTCGATCACCAAATGATAAGCAAAGCATTAATCTTTATTCTTATCACGAATATGCCCAACCATACGCTTACGGCGACGCTCTTGGCTCACCGTTAGCTTCTTGGTGTTCATTCCTTCGAATGGGTTGCCACCGTCTTGGAAACGGATCTGGATCGGCGTACCAATAACTTTTAGTGAACGACGGTAGTAGTTCATCATAAAGCGCTTGTACGAGTCAGGTAACTTCTTAACCTGATTACCATGTACCACGACAATTGGTGGGTTGTAACCACCTGCGTGAGCGTATTTAAGCTTCACACGACGGCCATTCACCAATGGTGGCTGGTGATCGTCTTGTGCCATCTGCATGATACGGGTCAACATCGAGGTACTTACGCGGCGCGTAGCACTGTCGTATGCTTCTTCGATAGACTCATATAAATGCCCAACACCTGTTCCGTGCAATGCTGAGATAAAGTGGATACGTGCAAAGTCAATAAAACCTAGACGACGGTCAAGTTCACTCTTAACACGATCTTTCACTTCTTGGTCAATACCATCCCACTTGTTGACGGCAATCACTAAAGCACGACCTGCGTTCAATGCAAAACCTAAAAGACCTAAGTCCTGCTCAGCAATACCTTCACGGGCATCGATGATCAGTAGTACGACGTTACAGTCTTCAACCGCTTTTAAGGTTTTAATAACCGAGAACTTCTCAACCGTTTCATGTACCTTGCTACGACGGCGTACACCAGCAGTATCAATCAATACGTATTCGCGACCTTCACGTTCCATTGGAATGTAGATACTGTCACGAGTGGTGCCCGGCTCATCATAAACAACCACACGCTCTTCACCTAAGATGCGGTTGGTTAGCGTTGATTTACCCACGTTAGGTTTACCAATGATGGCAAGTTTAATCGGTAAGTCTTGCAGACGCTTCTGCTCAGCTTCCGCTTCTTCTTCGGTATATTCACGCTCTTCTTCGCTCTCTTCGCCTTCACCGTCTTTGGTGATCCCCATCGCTTCTGCGTAAGGTGCTAAAGAGTACTCAATCATGTTTGTCACGCCGCGGCCTTGCGCCGCTGCCATTTGGTATACTTCACCAAGACCCAATGACCAAAACTCGGCACAGGCTGAGTCAGCGTCGATACCATCAACTTTGTTAGCAACTACAAAGGTTGTCTTTTCACGGCTACGAAGATGCTGCGCAATCGCTAAATCTGCGGCAGTTAGACCAGCGCGAGCATCTGTCATAAATAGCACCACATCAGCCTCTTCAATCGCCGCTAGCGATTGTTCGGCCATGCGGGTTTCAATCCCCTCTTCAGTGCCATCGATACCGCCGGTATCAACCACAATAAACTCATAGCCAGCCAGATGCGCTCGGCCGTACTTACGATCCCGAGTTAGCCCAGGAAAATCTGCCACGAGGGCATCTCTGGTACGGGTAAGTCGGTTAAAAAGGGTCGACTTACCAACGTTTGGTCGCCCAACAAGGGCCACAACAGGAATCATTTAATTGCCTCTATTACTCATTTTCTATTAACTAAAAAGCCCCCGGAATACACATCCAGGGGCCTTATCATCTTTCACAACTAGGCTTACGGAAGTGTAACTCGAACCACTTTTCCACCACGGGTCTGCACATACAAGTTGTCTTTAACAACCAGTGGCTGACTGTATAAACCAGAACTATCTACTTCAACACGACCTACTATTTGGCCGTCGGACTTGTTCAAAAAGTGCAGGTAACCTTCAAAATCGCCCACAACAACATAGTCTTTAAACGAAACAGCTGCGGTTAAACCTCGGTTAGCAAGCTCTGAATTATTCCATAACTCTAGACCATTTCGTCTATCAACAGAATAAATACGGCTATGGTCATCAACAACAAACAGACTTGCACCTGAATAGGCTAACTCATGGAAGCTTGAATATTTACGTGTCCAAACAACGCGACCGGTACGCATCTCCATTGAGACTAAGTTACCGTTGTAGCTAACTGCATAGAGGTTTTCACCGACTAGCAGTGGCTTCATGTCAACATCAGCCATGCGCGAGAACTCATTACCACCCGCGGGTGTGTAAATCGCTTGCTCCCAAGCTGCCTGACCGTTGTTTTTAATTACTACCGCAATTTTACCATCGGCAGTACCAACGAAAAAGCCACCGGCGTCATAAGCTGCAGACCCTGTACCACGCAATGTTAATGTTGGCAGTTGGTTTTCATAGGTCCAACGCTTTTCGCCATCATCAACGTTAAAAGCTTCAAGCGTGCCCGCGCCAGTATTAACCACGACAATGTCTTCACCAACCGTCGGTGCAGATAGCACTTCACCGCCAGCAATCACATGCCAAAGATTGTCACCGGTTTCAGCATCGAATGCTGCGACCAGACCGCTCTCACCGCCCACAAATACCTTGTTACGTGCAGCAGTTACACCGCCCGCTAAACGTGCGCCTTTGTTTTTAGCTAAAATATTATCTCTAAAGATTGAGCTAAAATCTTTTTCCCATGCTTTTTCGCCAGTCGCTTCGTCAAAAGCTAAGACTTTACCGTAACGGTCAGCCACAAAAAGCTTATCGTAACGAGCTGCTGGGCGTAGACGAGAATAGTAGTCACCGACACCATCACCGACATTGGCGCTCCAGTTTACTTCTGGAAATACGCTTGCCTCAATCTCAGCAAGTGGCGTAATTGGCTCTTCTTCTACATCGTTCGATGAACACGCAGACAGCAAACCTATGCTCAATCCACATGCGAGCAGTGTTTTGCACCAAGACTTCATGGGCAGATTCCTTATGCCTTGTTCAAATTATCAAGCTTCATTTGTAATGTTGGACTACTCATAGTGCCACCATTTTCTACTGCAGCTTGATAAGCAAGCCTTGCCTTGTCGGTTTCACCTTGGCGCACCAAGAAGTCACCTTTTAATTCATCTCTTTGCGCTGCTGAAGCAACATCTTTGATTTGCTCAAGCGTAGTAATCGCTGTGGCAAATTGACCTTGCTCAGCTTGCACGCGAGCTAAACGCATTGTGGCAACTAGCACGATACTACTATCGGCATTAACCGCAATCACGTTTTTAAGCGTTGCTTCTGCTTTCTCTAAGTCGCCAGTTTCAACAGCAGACTTAGCCACCATAAGCTCTAGCAATGACTGATAGCCTTGCTGACCATGTTCTTTGGCAAAAGTTTCTGCAGCGCTAAGCATTGCAGCGTCAGCTGTATTTTGGTTGCTGAGTGCTTGAAAAGACTCTGAAGCCGCTTCCGCTTGAGCCAGCTGATGGTCAGAATAATAGTTCCAACCGAATAATCCACCTAAACCGACAACAGCACCTATGACAACTGAGGAACCGTAATCTTTCCAGAACTGTTTGATAGCATCTACTTGTTGCTCTTCTGTGCTATAGACTTCCACGTGTACTTCCCCTTTTAAACCAGTTCTGCAATATAAGTCGCCAACGCATCTCGGGCAACTAATTCTTGTGCTTTATCTTCACGAAGGTACTTAACTGCAACTTGATTATTGGCAAGTTCATCTTCACCAATAACAAGCGCCACAGCAGCACCGCTCTTATCTGCTCGCTTCATCTGTTTCTTAAAGTTACCGCCACCGCAATGGCTCATCACCTTTAGATTCGGCAAGCTTGCTCTTAAATCTTGTGCAACCTTTATCGCTTCAACACGGCAGCTATCACCCATTGCAGTAACATAAACATCTACCGCGGGTTTGATATCTTTATCAAGTTCAAGCGTTTGTAGCAATAACACGATACGCTCAAGCCCCATCGCGAAGCCTACAGCGGGTGTTGATTTACCACCAAGTTGACCAACTAGACCGTCATAACGACCGCCAGCTAATACCGTGCCTTGTGAACCAAGACTTGATGTCACCCACTCAAATACCGTGCGGTTATAATAATCTAAGCCGCGCACTAGACGAGGATTGATTGTGTATTGGATGCCAACAGCCTCTAAGAGTTCACATAAATGTGAAAAATGTGAGCGAGTCTCTTCGCCTAAGTAATCCATCAAGGCTGGCGCATCAGCTAGCAATGCCTGCACAGCAGCATTTTTAGAGTCTAAAACTCTAAGCGGATTGCTGTACATGCGGCGCTGACTATCTTCATCAAGTACGTCTTTATGTTGCTCTAAAAAGGCAATAAGAGCATCTCGGTACGCCGCACGCTCT
Organism: Shewanella kaireitica; assembly: GCF_023284045.1. Classification (GTDB taxonomy): domain Bacteria; phylum Pseudomonadota; class Gammaproteobacteria; order Enterobacterales; family Shewanellaceae; genus Shewanella; species Shewanella kaireitica. The sequence continues at coordinate 204,762 of NZ_JAKIKQ010000004.1, read as the reverse complement.
TCACTATCACCTAAGGTGTTTAGCTCTAATGTGACGTGCTCAGTGATGCCCAGCTTTTCCCAAAGCATGGCAGATAGCATTAAGACTTCTGCATCGATATCGGCACTTGGGATCCCGTAAACTTCAACACCAAACTGATGGAATTGACGGTAACGACCTTTCTGCGGACGTTCGTGACGGAACATAGGGCCCATATACCAAAGACGTTGCTCTTGGTTATACAGTAAACCGTGTTCATTACCAGCACGTACAGTTGATGCGGTACCTTCAGGGCGAAGTGTTAAACTATCACCGTTTCGGTCATCGAAGGTGTACATCTCTTTTTCAACGATATCAGTCACTTCGCCGATTGAACGCTTGAAAAGATCGGTACTTTCTACGATAGGTGTACGAATTTCACTATAACCGTATGCACTCACTGTTTCTCTAAGAACGGTTTCAAGTTTTTGCCATATAGGACTTTGGGTCGGCAGAATGTCATTCATTCCGCGGATCGCTTGGATCTGTTTTGCCACTATTCGACTCGCCAAATTTGCTATTTAAAAATAAAAAACGCCCTGCATTATAGGCGTTTCAATACTAAACGTAAAACGGGTTACTTAGTTACATCTTGCGCTGGAATCCGGCTTTCGCTCATCGCCACTTTGGCGCGAATTTTAGCTTCGAGCTGATCAACAATATTGTTATTGTCAAAACGCTCTTTCTGGCGCACACCATCTTTATAGTAACCACTCATGCGGTTACCACCTGTGAGGCCAATATCTGAGATAAGCGCCTCACCTGGGCCATTTACCACACAGCCAATGATTGATACATCCATTGGCGTTACCACGTCTTCTAAGCGCTGTTCTAACTCATTAACGGTAGAGATTACATCAAACTCTTGTCGTGAGCATGATGGACAAGCAATAAAGTTAATGCCGCGAGAGCGGATCCGCAATGACTTAAGAATATCAAAACCAACTTTAATCTCTTCAACCGGATCGGCGGCCAGTGAAATACGTAGCGTGTCACCAATACCATCCGCGAGTAACATGCCCAAGCCAACAGCAGACTTAACCGAGCCAGCACGCGCACCACCCGCTTCCGTAATGCCTAAATGAAGTGGTTGTACGATTTGCTTAGCCAGCAAACGGTACGACTCTACGGCTAAAAAAACATCAGAAGCTTTAACGCTGACCTTAAACTGGTCGAAATTAAGACGGTCAAGAATATCCACATGACGCATTGCAGATTCAAGTAATGCTTCTGGCGTTGGCTCTTTGTACTTGTCCATTAGCTCTTTTTCTAATGAACCACCATTAACACCAATACGGATAGGAATATTTTTATCGCGAGCACACTCAACAACACTGCGAATACGCTCTTCATTACCGATGTTACCTGGGTTGATCCGCAAGCAATCAACACCGTACTCAGCCACTTTTAGGGCGATACGGTAATCAAAATGAATATCCGCTACTAACGGCACATTAGTCTGTTGCTTAATCAGTTTAAACGCTTCTGCGGCATCCATGGTTGGCACGGACACACGGACGATATCGGCGCCCACGTTTTCTAGTGCTTTAATTTGCGCAACTGTTGCAGCAACATCCGTTGTGCGAGTGTTGGTCATTGACTGCACAGCAATAGGTGCGCCGTCACCAATTGGAACATCGCCCACATAAATGCGGCTGGATTTGCGTCTAATAATTGGAGATTCGTTATACATCGTCTTTGTGCTCTGTCATTCGTTATTGTCCCGCAAGTGGTAAGCTAAAACGTGCCACTTTACCGCTGGGATACTGATCCAAACTGACTTGAGTTCCATTCAGCTGGATATTCACAACTTGTGGTGCGCCTAATATCACCGCAAAAGGCTCTGCGCCTGTCACATTAATATCGCGACCCGATTTCTTTAAGCCATCGATAAGCGTATTACCGTTAGCATCAGTAACCTTAATCCAGCAGTCACCGCTAAGCGTTAGCATTAACGCTGAAGTCACGGTATCACTGGTATCAGTGTCTTGGCTATCAACCATTGAAGCGAGCAGTTGCGCTGCAGATACTTGCGAGCTAGCTTCGGCAACTTGCGGCTTAGTGACTGCCGGTTCAGTGACAGAGCCTACTGAGGTGACATCTTGGTTTGATGCAATGTACTGCTCAGCACTATTGTTGTCCGCTACATTGTTGTCAGCAACATTGTCGCCAATGGTCTCGACAATCCGCTCATCAAGGGGAATGTTATTTGATTGCGCTGAGAGAGCTGCTTCACTATTTATCAGCGACTCGTCATACATCGCTTCTTCTGCAGATGCGGCCATTTCCTCAACTGTCGGCTGAGAATAATCGACGGTGGTTTCCATTGATGACTTTTGGAACCACCACAGCACCATTAACGCCAATAGGATAAATACGATGACGTAGGTTAACGCCATTAACCGACCGTCACGTGCCTGATGGGTCGTTTTACGCGAGAAGCTTTGCATAGACGGCTGCGCATCATTAAGCAGTTGCTTGTCTAGGCAAGTTTGTACTTCGAACGGGTCAGCTTGCACCGCCCGCGCATAGTTCTTTACATAGCCCCTAACATAAGTCACCGCGCCAATTTCTAGTAGATTGTCGGCTTCTATCTCTTTGATGATAGTCGGGCGTAAATGCAATTGCGCCGCAATATCCTCTACCGAAGCCCCTTTGTTTTCGCGTGCTTTTTTTAGCAAAACGCCCAGTGTGAGCGTTGGCTCATCCACTAGGCTTTCAGTGTCTATGTTGGGCAGATCATTCTGTTCATTTTTCATTAATGCATATTAGCCCGATATTGCTTGGCTTGAGCCGAAGAGGGAAATTTCGCTAATAGTAAAATACCATATTTCCTAACTGCTTCTTGGTCGTTCAAGCCTTGTTCAATTTCAATTCCTAGCGCTAGACTAATTGGAGATTCAACCGCTACCTTGTGGTAGTTTGATAAGCGAATTTTTGCTTCTCCGAATCGTCCAGCTTCGAGTTCCATTTCAGTTAACTCGATAAGCGACGTGCGTCTTCTAGGATCGTACTTAAGCGCCGTCGAAAAATATTGCTGCGCTTTTTCTATTTGACCTGCTTTTCGGCTACAAATTCCCAAGTTTTCATAAGTGGAAGCGGATTGAGTGTAAAGAGGACGTTCAACTGCTTTAAGAAACATCTCCTCAGACTCAGCATACTTACCTTGCTGACACAAAAACGTACCGAAATTATTAAAGGCATCACCGCTAGCATCTCGAAGGCGAGTGGCGTTGCGATAAGCCTGTTCAGTCTTTTCTAACTCGCCTACGGAACTGTAATAATAAGCAAAGGCTAAATGCACATCTTCAAGTTCAGGTGCAAATGCTAAGGCTCTGTCTAAGTTAGACTTTGCTTGCTCACTGTTGCCTTTTTGTAGATAGGTTAAGCCTAACTGCACCCGCTGGCGAGCCGCTGCAACTTTATCAACTTTGCGCTCAGAGACAGGTGTATCTGTACCCGTATAAGTATTTTGTGTCACGCAGCCCGAAAGCGCTGTCGTTGACAACAAAATAAGCAAGGGCAAGCTCACCTTTCTATGATTCATCGTTAAGCCTATCTACCAATAGATACAAAGAGTTAATCCATTGTGACCGAAATTTGGTTCTGTTGCATTTGTTTTTTCGCCAAACGCTTGGTTCTGTCGCGAATATCGCCAGCAAGTTGACCACAAGCAGCATCGATATCATCACCACGAGTCTTACGCACAATAACCGTTAAGCCGTACTCCATCAGTACTTTAGAAAAACGATCGATTCGTGAATTAGAAGAGCGACCGTAAGGTGAACCAGGATACGGGTTAAACGGAATTAAATTCACTTTGCAAGGCGTGTCTTTCATCAGCTTAGCTAATTCATGGGCTTGATCTGTGCTGTCGTTGATATGATCTAGCATCACATACTCAACAGTCACACGGCCACGGTTAGCATTAGATTTGGCAATATAGCGACGAATTCCTGCAAGGAAATCCTCTAGCGGGTACTTTTTATTAACTGGAACTAGCACATCACGCAGTTCATCATTTGGCGCATGAATACTGACCGCTAAAGCAACATCAAGCGCATCACCTAAAATGTCTAATGCTGGCACAACGCCCGAAGTTGACACAGTGACACGGCGCTTTGATAGGCTAAAACCGAAATCATCCAGCATGATATCCATCGCTGGAATAACGTTCTTAAGGTTTAATAGTGGCTCACCCATTCCCATCATCACGACGTTAGTGATTGGTCGCTCGCCCGTATCTTTTACAAAGCCAATAAAGTCAGCCACACGCCAAATTTGACCTACTATTTCAGATACGCTCAGGTTGCGGTTAAAGCCTTGTGCTCCAGTTGAACAGAAAGTACATTCCAACGCACAACCCACTTGAGATGAAACACATAATGTCGCACGGTCATCTTCAGGGATATATACCGTTTCAACTTCTTGGCCATTACCCACATCAATAGCAAACTTAATCGTGCCATCAGCAGACTTTTGGTAACTGGCAATTGCTGGTGCAACAATTTCACATTTACGCGCAAGTTTCGCTCGTAATGCTTTGTTGATGTTGGTCATCTGTTCGAAGTCACTCACCCCAAAGTGATAAAGCCATTTCATCAATTGATCGGCACGGAACGGCTTTTCACCCATATCGGCGAATAACGCTCTCATCGACTTACGATCAAGATCCAATAAATTGATCTTCTTTTCACTCATTGTGTGTAACCTCAAAACCTAAAACCTGCATGTGGGCGGCGAATTATACAGATCCTTGTAAAATAAGGCTAGCAACCTTGCTCGGCTTATTCGATGATGCTGATATTTATTACATTAATTGTAACGGCTCTATAGTAAATGCAGTGCAGAACCGCCTTATCACCTGTAAATAGCCTGACAAGACAGATAAAAATACAAAATTCGGCACTAATAGCAATTGCTGCGAATTAAACCTGTGCTAGAATCCGCTCAGACTAATGTTGGTCTGTAATATGGAGGTGTAATTTCACCTTTATGATAACTCTTATCATTATAGTATTTGTCGCCATTGCTATCTCTTTTCTTTGTAGTGTATTTGAAGCAGTTCTGCTGTCGGTCACACCCAGTTATATCGCCACGCTTGCCGGGACTAATCCAGCTGCTGCCGATAGGTTGAATAAACAAAAAGAAAATGTCGAATCACCGCTTGTTTCTATCCTGACTTTAAATACCATTGCCCACACAGTTGGCGCTGCGGTTGCTGGTGCACAAGCAGCAAAAGTATTTGGTGATGAGATGCTAGGCGTATTTTCAGGTGTCCTTACTTTCCTTATTCTGTTTTTCTCAGAGATTATTCCTAAAACACTGGGTGCAAACTACTGGCGTTCACTCGCACCGGTCGTCTCTATTGCATTAGTGTGGATGGAGCGCGTCACCAAGCCATTGATCTGGATGTCTAAACAGGTTACACAGTTAATGGGTAAAGGCGATGAAGGTCAGTACATTCGTCAAGAGATGAGTGCGATGGCTAAGATTGGTCGTGAATCCGGCGAGCTTGATGAGCAGGAGTCAAAAATTCTGACACAAATGTTGTCAGTTAAAGAGATGCCTGTTACTGCCATTATGACACCAAGAACGGTGATGTTTAAGCTACAGACCACCTTAACCCAAGGTGATTTTGCCGCTCAATTTATGGCCAAACCATTTACCCGTATCCCGGTGTATCAAGGTGAGCCTGATAATATCATCGGTTACGTGAACCGTAACGATGTGCTATTGGCTGAGCGTAAAACCCCCAAAGAGTCCATCGCAGTCCTTAAGAAAAACCTACTGGTTATTCCAGAGACCGCAAAGATACTCCCCCTGTTTGAATTGATGATTAAGCGTAATACCAAAATTGCGATGGTTGTTGATGAATATGGCTCCGGTGAAGGTATTGTCACCTTAGAAGATATCGTCGAGTCACTATTGGGACTTGAAATTGTCGATTCAAATGACCCTGTCACAGATATGCAGCAATTAGCGCGTAAATTGTGGAGTCGCAGAATGCAGCATAAAGGTATTGTGCTTTCTGATGATGGCGAGTTTGATGATAAGCCCGAAAAGAGCTAGTTATCGCTCAATATACATTAAGGGAGCTTTGCTCCCTTTTTTAGCTCCGAAAATCAATATTTCACCCCACAACGTAAAAATGCTATAATTCTTGTTTGGTTCTGAGGATTGAAATGACGTCTACTTATACATTAAAGCTTGCCCACATCAACGACACACATTCTCATTTCGACGCTAATCGACTGCAGTTTACGATCACCGAGCAACAACAAGAACTGACGCTATATACTCATAGTGGCGGTTACGCGCGTATCGGTTATCAGCTGTCTCAGGCAAAGTTGTCAGCCAAAGCTAATCAACAATCTTTTCTATTCTTGCATGGCGGCGATAGCTTCCAAGGCACCCTTTATTTCAATGAATTTAAAGGTAAGGCTAATTCAGACCTACTCAATCTCTTAAAACCAGACGCTATGGTACTGGGTAATCATGAGATTGATGCTGGCAATGGTCCTGTTTTAGATTTCCTGAATGACATTCAATTTCCTCTGCTTGCTGGCAATATGGATTTGAGTCAAGAAAATCAGCAAAAAGCCGCCAAGCTCAGTGGTCACCACAACCTTTACGACTACGACACGAGCAGTCAAACCGCCAAGTACATATTAAAGCCACTGCATGATAAGCAAGTTGCTATTATCGGTATCACGCTTGATCAGATGAAAGAAATTGCCCGCCCAGATGAAGATACACATTTTATTAATGCTATCGAAACCACACGGCGCACAATTGCAAAGCTGCACGCAAAAGGCATTTACCACATCATAGTGTTAAGCCACCTTGGGCTCGATCAAGACCGCGTGCTTGCAGAAAAAGTCGATGGCATAAGCTTAATTGTTGGCGGTCACTCCCATACCCTACAAGGCGATTTTCGTGAACTTGGTTTAAGCAATATTCCCTATGCAGAAAACATCAACAACACCCCTATTTTACATGCTGGGAAATACGCTGAAACCATCGGTATTTGCAACATTAGCTTTAATGAAACAGGCTTGGTGACCGAGATCAACGGTGGCAACTTCTTCATGCTCGATCAGCAATTCATTTTGCAAGCTGGTGACGGTGAAGTCTGCGCTGAAAACTACCTGGCGATCCGCGCTAAGCTCGATGCAAACCCCGCTATCTTTTGGGATGGTGAAGACAGCCTTGTCCAGCAAACTATTTTACAAAAGTACCGCCCAAGCTTAGACGCGTTGGATAATCAGATTTTAAGTTTTGTACCTAAAAACTTTGAACATACTCGTCTGCCAAGTAAAGCACTGCCACACGGCAGTGAGATCGCACCATGGGTCAGCCGCAGTATGTACCATGAGACAAAGGCGATCGGTATGCAGGTTGACTTTGCGCTGCACAATGCTGGCGGCGTAAGACAATCACTCAATAAAGGGCAATTAAGTCTAGCAGAAGTGATTGGCCGTATCTTACCGTTTGAGCTGCCATTAGTGACCTACCAGATTCAAGGACTGTATCTGTTCCAGATGCTTGAATCAGCTATCAATGCAGCAACCAATAACAGTGTGATTGGCACCGGCGCGGGCAGTTTCCCTTACACCTATGGGCTTAAGTATTTCTATGATGGGAGACAAGCTTTGGGGCAACGGATAGTCAAGCTTGAGATCATGCGCCCAGCCAATGGTCAACCGCTATGGTTTGATATCGACCCTATGCAACACTATATCGGCGTGTCTTCGGCTTATACCGCATCAGGAAAAGAAGGTTACAGCCCTATATTGCAATCCAATTGGCAGCATAGTGTCGATGAGTTAACACTACCAGAGGCCTTCATTCGCTTTATGAGCCGCACTGATACACTAAATGACATACTAGAGCCTGAGGTGCATTACACCAGCCATAGAAGCTAAGCAAACACCACTAGCGATGACTGTAATACAATCGACTCAATGACAAAAGCCTCCTATTCACTCGGGGGCTTTTAAGTATTAGTCATAACTCTAGCTTTTTACGCATACTAAAATTAACCAGCACTTGATCTTCGCGCGAGTGTTCATTTTTAGATAGCAGCCGATAGCCCTGTTTCTCGAAAAAAGGCTTAGCCAAATAAGATGCTTCAACCGTTAACTCTGAAATTTGCTGCGATAGTGCATAGTCTTCCAGGCATTGATAAAGCTTTGATGCTACGCCTTGTCCTACAAAGTCTGGGTGAGTGAAAAGACAATCTACCTCTGCCGATAACAAAGACTTCCCTTCACTACCAAACGTTTCTATTGTTGGTTTTAGATTGATAAACCCACTAATCCCGCCCCTTTGTTCAGCAACCCAAGTGACGGTTGGCGCTAACCGTAATCGCCATTCATCATCAGAGCGAAGCGCTGGAGACCAAACGGCTCTCTCCTCTTCACTATAATGAGTTGCAGCAGCTTGAGTAATACTCAAGTGAAACACTTCGGCCAATTGCCCAACGTCATCTTTAGTAAATAATCGAACTCGGCACTCTTTGCTCACGTTAGTTATCCTCTGATGCGATTAATGGCTTGCTCATGAGAAAGCCCATTATGATTTGGCCCCGTTTATCCTGGTAACTTCGATGTAGCTGTTTAAAACCATGGGCCAGAAAAAGTGGTTTAGATAACTTTGAAGCATCAACAGATAAAGTTTCGATGTTAGCTGCAATAGCCCATACTTCAAGCTCCGTCAGTAGCGCAGCCGCAATTCCTTGATGTTGAAAGTTAGGGTGAACATAGAGGCTGTCGATATAACCACGGCTATGGTAATGCGTCTCAAGGTTTATCACCCCACAGCATAAAGGCACGCCGTCCAGATGTTGGGCACTGTCGATCATCAACCATGTTTTAGACCGAGTAAGCCTTTTATGCCAGTGATAGCTTGAACGTGGTGAGTATGACCAAGCTTGTTGCTCTATTTTGGGATAAACATCCTCATCAATAGCATTAATAGCCAGATGGAAAAGCTGACTCACTTGAGCGGCATAATGTTTGTGGTAGGGGATTATTTTGAGCATGGTGACTAACAAAGCGAAACAATAGCGTTATTCTGCGCTAAATGGTGGCAAAAGAAAACGGCGTAAACTGAGTCTACGCCGTTTTCTTTAAAGCATGATATTGATTGCGCTTATGGCAACCAACGTCAGTTTTACTTTTTATCGATACGACCAACAAACAATAATTCGTCAAAAGTGCGGTTTAATGTTTTGCTGGCAAAATCATTCATCCACATCTGCTCTTGAACGACTACTGTGTCACCTTTCTTTACTTCTACTTGTGGTCCGGCAGCCCAGAATGTTTTGTCTGCTTCTTTAATTTGTACGTAGGTATAACCGCCGCCATTCATAGTATCCATGACAGTACCTTCATGCATAACACCTTGAGCCCAAGCGCTAGACATACCAAGAGCCAGTGTTGCTGCAGCAGCCAATTTAACTAGTTTAGCTATCATCGGAAATTTCCTTTAAAAGTTATCAATCAAATATTTTAATTCAGATATATTAAAGCACGCAATAAAGCATAAATCTCTAATACTCGTCACTAATCATAATCAAATCATCAACTATTAGATCCAACTCTCATTCCAAAGGTAATTTTGCCCTAGCAAGGAACTTTCTAATAAGCCATGACTAATTATCGAGATCTAGCCTGCTTTACTTTATCAAGGAGCGGTTGCAGCATCCCTTCAAGGCCATTGAGCTTCACTTCATACATTAAGGCTAGCTGTTGACCAAGCTTACCTTCAGGGAATCCTTTTGAATGAAACCACACTAAATAGGGTTCGGGTAGTTCGAGTAGATAGCGACCTGCATACTTTCCAAATGGCATCTTCTGACTTATTGCTTCTTGTAATAACTTCTCGTCCACAGTGTTATATCCATACTCATTACGTTAACGGCTCTATCGGCAAAGCCTAACATGGGCATGACTCCATTGGCGCAAATAATTTAGCCCAATAAAGTCACCGACTCTGTCGCTGACTCAAAAGCGCTAGAGTATGTAACGCTGGACACAAATGATAACTCCTCTGTGAAGTCAGAGAAAACAGAATTAGCCTGCGAGAGCGCTATCTTTTAACGAGCCAGTGCATAAAAAAGCGGCTACGCACAAAATGAGCGAATGCATTTATCACAAACATCATCGTTTCAACTGTTTAGGAGCCTATAAATCCATATACTTAATTCGCATAAAAAAACACGCTTAATCCCTTTAAGGAATATCAAACTAAAGAGTGATAAATAATTAACCATACGCGATGGTAATCGTGGCCTAATTTAAGATAAATTAAAGATACATTACCAACCTAAGTACCTAATAAATTTAACAAACCAGTTTACGCTAGGGTTTAAAAGTTCAAGGCGTCAAAAAACCATCAAACATACTGTTTGCGTCAAAAATAGTTCAGCAGTCAATTGAAACAAAAACGTCAAAAATCATACAGTTGACCTAGAAGTCATCCCTGCCTAAATTACTAACACAGCTGTTGTATTAGGCACATGAAGTCAATAGAAACGTCCCTAATAAAACTAGTACGCACCCAACAGCTCAATGTAATCAGTTAGACACAACCAGATAAATAAACGCGTACTCGAGGACAAAGCATGATTATATTAGTAGGTGGTGAAAAAGGCGGCAGTGGTAAAAGCTGTTTAGCGCAAAACATTGCCGTATTTTTAACGGCAGAATGCCAAGCTTCTGTAATTATGGTTGACTGCGATCCTCAACGTACTACGTCAGACTGGATCCATGCCAGGAATAACAATGCTGACTTACCCAGCATTAATTGTGTGCAGTTATACGGAAAAATACGCAACGACCTGTTAAGCCTTGAACAGCATTACGACTATGTCATTGTCGATTGTGGTGGCCAAGATAACCTGGCACTTCGCGCAACCATGTCAGTAGCCTCACATGTATTAATGCCGCTTAGACCTAAACGACGCGATCTAAAAACGGTGAGCCACATGGATGACATCGTTGCAACGTGCATGATGATAAACCCAAAAATGCGCGCCACCTTTGTTATCACCCAGTGTCCTAGTTTACCTAATCAGGCAAATCGTATTTTCGAAGCGAAAGAGGTCTGTAAAACCTATGACATCAATGTACTCGATGCTATTACCTATAGTCGCAACATCTATGATGATAGCGAAGAGTCAGGCCTATCAGTGCTAGAGATTGAGCCAAAAGGTAAAGCAGCCAACGAGATCCGAGGCATCGCCACAGAAATGCTGCAAGTCGCGAACGCTACGGAGATCCGCAACCGTATTGCAGAAAAAAAGATGAAGAAGATGAGAGGTGAATATGGGTCTGACCGATCTCAAGAAAAACTCTACGCCGTCTAAATCGACTCATCAACAGATTCAGACAACTCAGCTGGCATTAGATGATTTAATTGATGATTTCATTAATGATGCCAGTCGCTATGCTATCGGAGAGGAGCAACGTTCACCAATAACAAACAAGATTATTGAGTTAAATGCTAATAAAAACCTATTAGCTACAGGTTCATTGAACCAAAGCGTACCGACTTCACATTCGAGATCTGAAGACGTTTTACTTCAGCAGGGTATTAAGAAAGTCATCAAAGGAGACGCGCCGTTTAGAAAAGCCACTTTCACCCTTAGCGAATCGGCGATAGCTCACTTAGCAGCTTTGGCTGATGACGGCGATGTTGCCAAATCAAAGTTGATACGCTTTTTAATTGAACACTATTTTAGTATGACACCACAAGAACGAAGAGAGATAGAGAAACGAATTATTGTTGAGTAGCCCTCCCAACTTAGCTGGCAGAATATGGAAAAGTCTTACCAAACGTTTTAACCATAGTTCTTAATTTAATCTGCCAGCCCTTTTTTCACGCTACAAGCCCTTTGCAAGCCCCTAAATCCTCCTAATATCAAGCCGCTATTGAAATTCAGCAAACCAGTCCACATATCATTAACATCGCCCATTTAAAATACAAACAGAGTGATTGCTTTGTTTGGTAAAAGGAACCTGATGCTCGCGATCATACTGATAATACTCATTAGTGGTAGCGCTATTTTCTGGATAGCTAGCCGTAATTGGCGTGCTAGCCTGCGCAGAAAGAAGCTCTCTCAGCAACCTTTTCCAAACGCTTGGCGGGCAATTTTAAAGAAACGGATCCCGTTTTTTCGCTCCTTACCTGCCGACTTACAACTGCAACTTAAGAAGCATATACAAGTGTTTATTGCTGAAAAGCAGTTTGTTGGTTGCGATGGCCTCGTGATTAACGATGAAATTCGTGTCACCGTTGCCGCCCAAGCCTGTCTGTTGCTGCTAAATCGAAAAACCGATTTCTACCCTCATTTAAAAGAGATCCTGGTCTATCCATCAGTATTTATTGTTAGCAACGAGCAGCGCGACAGTAATGGACTGGTCTCTGAGCGGCGCCGAGTGTTATCAGGCGAGTCGTGGCAGCATGGAAAAGTCATCTTGTCGTGGCAAACGACTAAGGAGGGAGCAGCAATTCCCGATGACGGCAGTAATGTTGTTATTCACGAATTTGCTCATCAGCTTGATCAAGAAGACGGTAATGCTAATGGCGCGCCTATACTCGGTCACAGTAAAGACTATGCATCTTGGTCAAATGTAATGATGCAGGAGTACCAACAACTGGTAGAGGCCAGCCAACATCAACAGTATTCACTATTTAGTTACTATGGCGCGACTAACCCTGCTGAGTTCTTTGCTGTGATAAGTGAGGTGTTTTTTGAGCAGCCACATGAATTCATTGCCAAGCACCCAGCCCTGTACCATGAGGTGAGTTCATTCTACCAACTCGATCCCGTTAACTGGCATTGAAAGCAGAAATAATGCTAGCCTTGCTCATTAAATGATTAAGCTAATAAATAATAAAAAGAGAGCCTTATGCAAAGAGTAAGTATATTAAAATCCACAACGTTCGCGCTGATCTCAACGCTATTGTTATTTTGCAGTGTCGGGGTTAACGCCCATGTTACTGAACAAAGTAACGCTAAGCAGCAAGCTGCGACCTTACTCGATAACCTTAATACCTATTCGGCCAATGCTGATTGGGATAACTACTTTTCTTTGTACGCTGATAACGGCATATTTATCGGCACTGACGTCAGTGAGCATTGGGATAAAGCCCAGTTTGAACAATACGCTCGTCCAACAAAGGGCTGGCGCTATGATCTCACCAGCAGAAAGATGACGCAGCATGGCGACGTCATCTGGTTTGATGAGATTTTACATAGTGAGTCTTATGGCGTGAGTCGAGGTACAGGAACCTTGATCAACACCGCTGAAGGATGGAAGATAGCTCAGTATCATTTGAGCTTTCCTATTCCCAATCAGATAGCTAAAGAGATCACCAAACAGATAGCCGCCCAATCCAAATAAGGCTAAATGAGCGTTTTATACCAATCGGTATAAGTAGTTGGTCTACTCAGAGTGTTTTTTGGCGAACTAATTCAAGACGGATAATTGACAGAATGGTTGTTCCCTTTTGCCTTTATCCAACACCGAAGTAGGAAGCCAAAAACACTCCTTACTGGCGAGTTTTAGCGGCTCTGATGCTGCGTTAATGAGCTTGAACCTAGTTTAACTATGTACTTCACTCACTGTAAACCACATGGATGTGGTGAATGTCATTAATGCAGGAGCATTTAATGACCTTGCCTCAAAACCGCTAAACTCTCGCTGAGCGACCAAATCTTTATACTGATTGGTATTATACCAAGATAAGGCGCTCAACTGACTCCCAAGGTTATTTCATACTGGTAGAAAAACAAACATTTGAAAGTTCTGCAAAATGGCTAAAACTTAAAAAGTCCTCTTCGTTTAAGCGCCGCCCTGAACTGTCTCTATCGGCATAAAGCACTCCGATCACTGTATGATCCATTATCAAAGGCGCCACCATAAACCCTGTTGGTGAGACTAAGCTTCGCAGCGCATCATCCATGTAAAGTCGCCACTTAGCTGAATGTGGGTTATCGACAAACAGTGCGCTTTTTATTTGAATTGACTCTTGGAACAAGTTTTTTGTACCGCCAAGTTCAATGGAGAAATTATTTTTCATATCAATCGCACCATCGCCTAACACGATACGCGGCCGTAGGACTTTCCTATTGGGTGTTAAAAGCAGAACTGCACAACGATCGACTCCAACGCCTTGCAACACACCTTGAAGTGCTAGCGACAAAACCTGATTAAAATCAGACTTATTTAACGCGCACTGAGTCAGTGCTCTAAGACATCTCAGTTGTTCTAGAGGATCTGATCCTCTAATGACGGATTGCGGAGCGGGTGCATCATGTTCAAGCAACAAGTGTTTGGCATCAGGTAGATAATCAATTAACACTTTCGCGCCGTATGCGTCAGCCATTAACTCTGTAGCCTTTTGACAACGGATCATACGTCCTTTAAGTTCATCCACTTCAATATCAAGAATATTCGCGGCTTGTTTTAGTCTTTTTGATAGCTCAAGCACTGACGGCGGCGTTTGTGACAATAGATCGCTAAGCTTATTAGCCAGAAAAATACTACGAATTTCAGGTGTTCTTTCATCAGGCTGACTGAGAGACTTAATCAATATACTGCCCAGCCCCCAGTTACGTGCGATCCCCGCTGACAGTTGCTTAAAACTCGTGCCAAGCACCTCTCTTACCGCTTGCTCGCATTCGGCTGATGATTCACACCGATTAAGTTTACTATCTAATACTAAGGTTTCAGCGCATCCAGTGCTCCAAAATGCGCTCTCACCTAAGTGATACAACAAAGAGGCAATAAAGACCTCTTCCTGTAATTCTTCATCGTGCCCATGCATCAGCATTCGAGTGAACATTGCTGCTTGAAAAGACTTTGCCATCAAGCTCAGTAACCGCTTATAGACATCTTCTGAAAGCCCCTGCGACTCTAGCAAGCTGCTGAGTAACTTGGCGGTTATACAAATATTTTTAATGGCATCAAACCCTAAGACCACAGCAGCTTTACTCACCGTCGTCACCTGAGTGATCCCTTTACTGTATGTCACACTATTAGCGACCCGTAAAATACGCGAGGTGAGTGCATTATCATGCATGACACTCTGACCTAAAATTGCTAAGGAGGAGACATCATCTTTAGCCAACTTCTCTAATGTGCTGACCGTAGAGCATAATGCGGGCATCTCTTGATCACTGATCCTGTGAGTCCAATAATCAGTCCCTCTCAATTTGCTTTCTTGTATGCTGTTCGCTTTCAATTAATGCTCTGCTTATGACAGGATAAACCATCAAATTTGATTTGAAGATATCGCGTTTTATTATGGTTGTGATACGCGTTTATTTTTAATAATAATAAACTTAATTGTATACGCAATCACCCCAAAGTGCAGGTTACTGAGCCTTGAGTCGTCTATTTGACTGCTATTTTTTGGGTGTTGCCTGTTAACCACCAGTTACTCATTGCTGGAGCAGCTAAACAGTGGCAATAGTCATATATATTTACAGCAGCATCAAAGAAGAATTTTTATTTACGCCACATTCTCAATCATTGAAAATATGCGTGAAAGATTAGTAACTTTCTAATTAATAATTTTGGCTCAGTAAAATTTAGGCAAAAAAATGCGACTCCGAGGAGCCGCCAATCACAAGCGTAGTAACCATCTCTTTACTTAAAAGAACGCTACTTAATTAAAAACCCGCGTAGCACGTAGGAATACTCCGCGGGGGACACAAGCTGCAAAAGGCAGCCAAAACTCAAACTAAATCTCTAATACCAACACAAACTCATTCAGATTGAACATCTATAGCCCAAATACTGGGCTAGCTAACAAGCAGCTCGTAACCAGGCTGAGTAATAAAATCCACCAACTCATCTGCAGTAGTAATTTGTTCAAGAATAACTGCGGCTTCGGTGAAACGACCATGGGTAAATCTTTCAGCACCCACCTCCTCTTTTACCTGTGCCAGCTCTTGTACTAACATCTCTTTAAACAGTGCTTTAGTCACTAACACACCGTTAGATAAGTGCTGTGAATGCTTGATCCATTGCCATATAGAGGTTCTGGCAATTTCGGCAGTAGCCGCATCTTCCATCAGCCCATAGATTGGCACACAGCCATTTCCGTTGATCCAAGCCTCAGTGTATTGCAGCGCAATACGAATATTTCGGCGCATTCCTATTTCAGTTCGTGCACCATCGCAAGCAGCCAACAATTCATGGGCTAGAATGGGTGCATCCACATCACGAGTAATATGCAGCTGGTTGACATGATCTTCACCAATATACTCATTGAAGATCTCCATTGCGGTATCAGCCAACCCCGGATGAGCAACCCAAGTTCCATCATGACCATTGCGCGCTTCAAGCTGTTTGTCTTGACGCACTTTATCTAAAATCTGTTGGTTTTCAGTTGCATCCTTAGACGGAATGAATGCCGCCATTCCGCCCATCGCTAACGCGCCACGTTTATGACAAGTTTTAACCAGCAAACGTGAGTAAGCGCTAAGAAAAGGCGTATCCATCGTGACTGACTGTCTGTCCGGCAATATGCGGTCGCTATAGCTATTCAGCGTTTTAATATAGCTAAAAATGTAATCCCAACGTCCACAGTTCAGCGCAACGATGTTTGAGCGCAGTTCAAATAGGATCTCATCCATCTCAAAAACAGCAGGTAAAGTCTCAATAAGACATGTACATTTGATGGTGCCTGGTTGAAGACAAAAGCGCTCCTCAACAAAAGCAAATACCTTAGCCCACCATCGTGCTTCAAGATGGCTTTCTAGCTTGGGGATATAGAAGTACGGGCCACTGCCCTTGCTCAATAGTTGGCGATAGTTATTATAAAAATAGATACAAAAATCAAATAGGCTGGCAGGGATCGCTTGCTCTGCAAAACTGACATGCTTTTCTAGCATATGCAGTCCTCGAACTCGGCAAATAAGCACCGCGGGATCATCATCTAATGTGTATGATTTACCAGTTTCTGCAGCGGTATAACTAATATCACCGGCGACTGCGTCACGTAAATTGATTTGCCCGGCAACTAACTTCTCCCAGCTCGGTGCTAGAGAATCTTCAAAGTCAGCCATAAATACTTTTGCATTGGCATTGAGTGCATTGATCACCATTTTTCGATCGACAGGACCTGTGATCTCAACACGCCTATCTTGAAGGTCGTTAGGGATCCCTCTAACTTTCCATTCACTCTCACGCAATGATTTTGTTTGTGGTAGAAAGTCAGGTAACTGTCCGTTATCGATTAAAGCTTGTTTAACCTTTCTGTTTGCCAGCAAGGCGGGTACATCAGCAGCGAAGTGCTTACATAAGGTTTTTAATAAACTCAGTGCGCCTTCTGTTAATACCGTTTCTTGTCCTTTGACAGGATCTGCATTGATAACAATCTCGTCTGCTGTAATACCGTTATCCATTGTTATTTGATCTGTCATAAACCTATTCTCCAAACCGTATTGCCAGTAGTTGCTATTAGCCAAATTATTAAAACCAACTCTTCTTGCCCTATACGCTTTACTCCTATCCTGGTATAGAAGCTAAGCTCACTATTAATCAGTGTTCTAAGCAAGATGTAGTTATTTGCAACAAAAAACTAACGACAAAACAGAAACGATGCAAGCCTAGCCACACGGTTCAGCAATCAGTTCTTCACGAGTAAAAATCCATAAACAAGCAGTTGAACGCAGAAAGGAAAACCAACAAAATATCATAAAAACAAAAAGATAAACCAAAAAAGCTACTGATTTATATTCAAGTAAAAAATCTTGTAAGACAAATTGACCAAGACCCTTGTGTAGAATTCTAATTCGTAATTTAATTACCTACTGTAATGAAATTAATACAGCTATAATGGACAATAATAATCAGCCTATGAGTCGTTATCGTTTACAACTAACTTGAGCGTTAGTGATATAAATCATTAATTACCAATTAGTTAAGTAACATGTTCACAAAACTAAAATCAAACAACCGTTTGATTCTTACGTTTACGTAAAAGTAACTACCTATAATTATCGCCTAGGAAGCTAAACTCTGGATGTATTGCGACTAACATCGCAATAAATATTGGTTTTGCATGAATTTTTTTTGAAAAAATATCAATAAGCAGACAAATTATCGGCATTAAGCTGTTAAATGGTATTAAGCCAGTAAAGCCGACAACCCTGAGCCTCCATATAAGCTACGGAGCAAAAAAGTAGATAAGCGCCTCAAGCATTAACTGCCCAGCAAAGCTTACAGCAGCTAAGGTGAATGCGACCTAAATATGCATAAACCATTAAAAATCAACTAAAAATCGACTTCATACGGACTCATTCAAACCTGCCAACTATCAGCTGAGAACAAGAAAAAGCCTCATAACAATGAACTAATTAGCAGTTTATGACTCAATATAAACAGCTTATGTAGCCTCCGTGTTAAAACCGAGGAACAATATAAATCAACAACCTGAGCATACTCTGCGACAATAGCCCTTGTCAGATAGGGGATTGCTTGGGTATTATGACCGACAGATTTTTATGAAGTAGCGCACTCAATGACAATTAAAAAAAGAAGTATTACCCTTTTGGGCGCTGCTGCGCTCACACTATCACTTAGTGGTTGTGGTGTTTTTGACTGGTTAATCTATAAGCCAGACATCCCACAAGGTAACTATATGGAAAAGCAGCAGGTAGAAAAGCTGCGTATCGATATGACTAAAGAGCAGGTTGAATACGTATTAGGTCGACCTGTACTGCGTGATAGCTTTTCTGACGATACTTGGTATTTTGTCTATCACTACAAGAGTGGCCGCGATGCTAGCATCATCCACAAAGAACTTATTATCAACTTTGATGGCGACAAACTCGTATCGGTTACAGGTGATTATGATTTAAGTGAAGAATTTAATACTCCACTTGAAGAAAGTAAGTTACCTGAGTTGAATACGCCTGAAGGCGATCCTTTGATCCCTGAACAGCGTCCTCAAGCTAATCCTTTAGTTGAAGAGAAACAAACTCAGCCTGAATCACTATCGGAAAGAGACGAAGACAAAGACTAGTTCCGTCTCCATCAATAGTCACAGTGCAGAAACAATAATGCGAGCTCCTATAATAGAGGCTCGCATTTTTTTAGCCAAAACTGTCGGCAATTCGCTTTCACGCGACCAATATAAGCGTTAGTTAAGCCATTACATCCACAAGCAGAAATATCAATCGCTATGGTCGACAGGAGTTAGAGTTTAGCGCCAGTAATTTTATTGACTCGCCCTTCATCTTTAGCTTTTTCTGCACGTTTTCGACGCACATCTTTAGGATCGGCAATCAATGGTCGGTAAATCTCAACCCGTTGACCCGGCTTAAGCACTTCAGAGTGCTTTACCGAACGACTAAAAATACCTAATTTAACCGTCTCAAGATCAATCTCAGGGAAATAACGCTGCATATCACTTTGCTTAACGGCGTCGATACAGTTAGTGCCAGGCTCAATATTCACTTTAATCAACTTTTGCTGGTGTGGCAGTGCATAGATAATTTCTACAGTGAACTGTCCTTGCTCGGTACTCATTTATAAATCACCTTTGCTCTGCTGGTGAACGCCGTCACCATCGATGCCATTAACTCTTTAAATACTTTACCAAAAGCCAAGTCCGCGATTGGGCTTGAGAACTCAAAGTTAAGCTCAAAGTCGACCTTACAAGCGTCTTCAGTTAACTCAGTAAAGGTCCACTCACCGACTAACTCTTTAAACGGACCATTTTCTAACTGCAGTTTTATACTCTTGCCGGCAACCACTTTATTACGGGTAGTAAATGTTTTGCTGATCCCCGCTTTGGCCACATCAACGGAAGCCACCATGGTCTCGCCATCAAATTCTAATACTTTGCCACCCACACAACCCGGCAAGAACTCTTTATAAGATTCGACATCATTGACAAGGTCATACATCTGCATCGCACTAAAACGAACCAATACATTGCGGGAAATTTGTGGCATTTAAAGTTGATACTCAAAAATATAAATTCAATAGTTGGATTTTAACATGACCACAAAAAAACGCATCTTTGCCGCACATAGCTGTTATTGAGTGCTCAAAAAGCAGACAAACGCTCCAAGGAAGTCACAAATAAGCGAATATTTCGGTTTGGCTAATTCCAAATCCGTCATGCCTGCGTATAATAGCTTGCCTATGGCTAAGAAAAACGCAAAAAATTCAAAGAACAGTTCCGCTTCTATCGCACGTAATAAACGCGCGACATTCGACTATAAGTTTGAAGAGAAGATGGAAGCTGGCCTATCCCTAATGGGATGGGAAGTTAAGTCTATTCGTATGGGCAAGGTCAACTTGTCTGAAAGCTATGTATTCCTAAGAGATGGCGAAGCCTTTCTTTTTGGTTGTACTATTGCGCCACTGAATACCGCCTCAACACATGTTGTGTGCGACCCACTACGCTCACGTAAGTTACTGCTCAAACGAAAAGAGCTAGATAAGTTACAAGGCTTAGTTGAT
This sequence comes from Shewanella kaireitica, assembly GCF_023284045.1. Lineage (GTDB taxonomy): Bacteria > Pseudomonadota > Gammaproteobacteria > Enterobacterales > Shewanellaceae > Shewanella > Shewanella kaireitica. The sequence goes on along the minus strand of NZ_JAKIKQ010000004.1, from coordinate 184,246 downwards.
CGTAAAGGCTACTCAATCGTACCAATCTCAATGTACTGGCAAAAAGGTGCATGGGTAAAGATCGAGATTGGTCTAGGTAAAGGTAAGAAAGATCACGATAAGCGTGAAGATACTAAAGATCGCGAATGGCAGATTGAAAAGTCTCGTACCATGAAAAAAGCGGTTCAACAGTAATTTCAACGTCAGTATGGTTTAGATAACGTACGTATAACGAACAATCGGTTGCAAATGCGGTTTTTATGCTTGGTAAAACAAGAAAGGTCGCGTTACAATCACATTGTACTTGGGGGCGATTCTGGATTCGACAAGATTCTCGAAACCCTGGGAGCATGCCGAGGGGCGGTTGGCCTCGTAAAAAGCCGCACTGTTATAGTTGCAAACGACGATAACTACTCTCTAGCAGCTTAGGCTCGCTAGCCATCTAGCTCACGTTTATCAAATGGGCAGAGTATATAGATGGTCACCTTTACATTTGATAGCGAGGGAACCACGTTCAGGGGTGAACCGCGAAACAGTACTGAACTCGCCTTGTAATATCCTGTCTTTCGGAGCTTACAAGGTTAACCAAAAGAGAGACTAAGCATGTAGCGCCTTGGATGTAGGCTTTTTGGACGCGGGTTCGAGCCCCGCCGCCTCCACCAAATACAGGAACAAAGACGTCTTCGGGCGTCTTTTTTTCTGCCTGTAAAACGCTAAAATCAATAACTTAGCGTCCATCAACGTCTATTACCATTTCATAGCAGCTTGAGTTTTAAGTAACACTCAATGTAACATCGAAGCCAACTTCCATAATCGTGTTACAATCATGGCCAATACCACTAAGCAACTCACTGCAACGCAAGTTGCGAACGCTAAGCCTAAAGACAAAGAGTACAACCTCGCAGATGGCCGTGGTTTAATGCTTAGAGTCAAACCCAGTGGTTCCAAGTTTTGGCTGCTCAACTATACCCGCCCAGTTACGAAAAAGCGTACTAACCTTGGTCTTGGCACTTATCCAGATGTGCCGTTAGCTGAAGCAAGAAAGCGCAGAGATGCTGCACGTGAATTACTAGCCAAAGATATTGACCCTCAATATCACCTTCAGCAGCAAGAAGAAACTGTGAGAACAGATGCTGCTAACACCCTCAAAGCCACAACTGATTGCTGGTTTGAAATAAAAAAACAAAAAGTATCAACAAATCACTCAAGAAAACTGTATCGCAGACTAGAGCTATATCTATTCCCAGCCCTAGGTGAAATGCCAATCAGCGCCTTAACCGCCCCACAAGTCATTCAAGTGTTAAAACCACTGGAGGCAAAAGGACACGTAGAAACCTGTAGACGTGTGATCAGCTGGCTTAATGAAGTGATGACTTTTGCCGTTAATACAGGTGTCATTCACTCCAACCCGCTTGTTGGCATTGCGGCTGCGTTTGGGGTTCCTAAGAAAAGACAGATGCCTACAATCAAGCCTAGTGAGCTACCTGAATTTATGCAGGATCTCTCCTACGCCAGTATCAAGGTAACCACTCGCTGCTTAATTGAGCTGCAGTTACACACCATGACACGACCAGCAGAAGCTGCTATGGCTAAATGGACTGAAATCGATTTTGATAAACAGCTATGGGTGATCCCTGCAGAACGGATGAAGATGAAACGTGAGCATATCATCCCTCTTACACCGCAAGTCATATCGCTGCTTAATCGCATGCGCAAAATCAGCGGTGACTTGGAGTACATATTCCCTGCAGATAGGAACCCGCGCAGACATACAAATACCGAAACAGCCAATATGGCAATTAAGCGTATGGGCTACAAAGACCGCTTAGTGGCTCACGGTCTGCGTGCGTTAGCGAGTACCACATTAAACGAACAAGGCTTTGATGCTGAGTTGATTGAAGTATCACTGGCTCACGTAGATAAGAATACCGTAAGGGCGGCCTATAACCGCGCCGACTACGTTGAGCGGCGCAGAGAGCTTATGTGCTGGTGGAGTGGGCATATCCAGAAGCCTGAAAAAGGCTAGAATGGGAAAGAATAATAGCCTACACAATTAAGGGCCTTCGTAGCTAATTTCTGAACAAAGGCGAGCTAGAGTGTTGAAATATAAAGCTATCAATTCACATTACAATTAGTATAGGGAAGAGCAAAAAGACTAAAAAAACGTTAGAGGTCAATTTCCAATCAAGTGACTAAACGCTGTGTATTACTAATACCACAGGGCTACGTTCGCAACTCACAATAGAAAGCTTACATTGAATGGCAACTCAACTCTTTAAGAAGATTCATCATATTAAACGAAGAGCATTAAATACCCTAAAACACGCCACTAGATGCCTGTTTTAATGAGTTATTTAGTTTAAATACACTTTATGCTTGGACCTTCTCTTTGCCAAAAACCTCAAAACTAAGTGCTTTAGACGGTCGTCTGCGAAAGCGTGACTTTACCTTGTCATTACTGATAACACGGCTTTTAACTCTTAATTGAGTTCGTCCATTGTCATCTATAACCATTACGGTCTGTTCTTCACTCTGTTCATTACTCATGGAAATCTCCCGTCTCATTGGCTTAAGTATACTCTATTTAACTCTCATCGTCATTTAAGGACACCATGGTTGCTAGTCATCTTTCAGTTCTAATCTCCAATTATCGAAAGCGAAAGCAATTGTATCCAATAGCGGCTGAGCTAAACCTAAAAAAATCTGAGGCTCACCACGAAGTAAATTTTCATGGCTAGCATATACATTTAGGACTAAGTTAATTGGCTTGTCTTCTAGCTCTTCTCCATTGCTATTTTCCATAGCATATTGGGCCTGGATGGGAACCGAAAGCAATGAGCGAGCAGAACCGTCATTGATGTAATATTTATATAGAGTATCAGCCTGTTCATCGCTGATGACACGACACTGTTCCTTATACAACCATTCTTCCACGCTGACTAAAAAATTACCGTAGTATTGGAAAGTCTCAGTCGTGAAAGCTCTAGGCGCACCGATTACTCGTTGTGCTGTATTTTTCTTGTCTGGTTTATTACCATCAACTATCGGTAAAAGAAGCGGTTTAACTCTCCGCTCTCCAGATCCAATATAGAGCTTGGATTTGTTATCAGCGTGTGCTACTGCAATTGGAGTCAAGACCCCATCTATCTGACTTATCGCAGCCTCAGCATTGGAACCATCAAAAAAAGCTTGGCAATTTTCCCAATTTTTTTCTATTTCCCCTTCCACCTCATCGTTAAGAAGTGACAGCATCAAATTAACACTGATACTGTCAATAGCAGAATTATCGTATTGGGCAGCCAATTCTCTGACACTCTTTAGTGTTTCATGCATAACATCTAATGGTTTACATTCACCGCTTTCTATTAAATATCGCGCATCAATAACGTCACGAACCGTCTTAGCGTAGGTAGTTGCAAACCACTTCCCCTCAGGGATCAAACGGTCATTCTCTCGTCTTTTTGCATCGTTTTTTAGTGTAAAGTATGAATCTAAACCATCCCCTCCAGCCTTAGCTAATGAGGCACCAATAGTGCACGCTAAATACGCTATTTCACCTGAAGGCATAGCGTTCAACATAAAGCTAATAGAGTCTTGAGTACCTTGAGGTATCTGGGAGTAGCGGAATCCGAGCATTGCCCCCAAACCAAGTTGCAGCGCTGTAACCAAAAAGTTAACCACAGGATTGGCAATCAAGGAGGCAGCCCATTGAAAGAACCTAGAAGACCATTTTTTAAACAGTTTCCATTTTGCTTTCATGGAAGTGTACCTTAACTTTATGAACCAAGTCCTAACTGACATATTTATTACTCATTTCCATCATGTTAAATTCCATTTTATGGCTAGCATAGTAACTGATTGAAATGAGGTCGCCAAATACTTATAAGCTAAGGGTGCTTTGGCGTACCAGAGAAGCAACAAATACCTTCACTCAAGCCTGTAGAGCTGCTTGAGTTTATGGAAGCATTAACCCACTCCAGTATAAAGCTGACCACTCGTCATGAGAACGTATAGCTATGTTAACTCCTGATGTAATAGTCAGTCGTTAAGATAGAGATTCAAAGCGGTAAGTTGAAGATGTACTTGGCCGGACCCATACGAGCTGACTACATTGAGCGGCGCAGAGAGCTGATGTGCTGGTGGAGTGAGCATATTCAGCAATCTGCAGGCTAGGAGTAGTCAAGCAAATAAAGCTAACTAAAACTGTTTATAGAGCCATTCAAGATATTGTTGGGACTAAACCAGATTGAAAGTAGAAACTAATATATTATAAAGGCGAGATTGCATTACAAACTATTACTTCTTTTCATTCACAAGCTCATTTAATAAGCACCATACAATTAACAATGATATTTCTATATCAGCTAAAGACGCATGTTTGACATTCTTAGCAGCTGCAGAACCATGAATAATAGGAAGTTTATTCCGAATCGACTTACACTTTTCATAATGTGATTTCAGACCTATCCCTGTAATCTCGTATTTGGAATCTAGGAAATCTAATGAATCGTTAATAAGCTGACTATCTGTACTTTGACTTTTAAATCGGATCTTTTTACTTGGGTCAAAAACTAAGTTTTCACTTCCTCGATTCCATAGAAGAGGTTCTATTTCATTGAAAAGCTCCATTACCCCGAGATACAAACTATCGTTTATTTTTGTGTCACAAGTCTTTTGCCAGCACATCCAAGAAGTTTTCTGCTCAAGTTCAGTGGTATAGTTTTCGATACAGCGTTGAAGGGAACTATATTTTATTGCAAGTGGTTTAACTTTAATTCTGAGATTTTCGACAATCCGGAATACGAACTTGTATCTAGCTCTTTTGAGAGCTTGTGTGAGTTTTTCAATGAACTGAAGGTTTATATCAAAAGCAGTTAAAACCGCATTTTTACTTCCACAATCATATACTTCATCTGATTTACGCCAATATGCTACAGCCCCTCTCTCAATGGCTTTTTCCATATTACAAAGCTTACTTGATGCTGAAGTAATCATGATTGGCAACCCTCGCCAACACCCCAGCAATAAATCAACAACACTAAACCCACTTAACTCTTCTGCGTCGTAAGATTCAACGACTTGATCGCTTTCAGAAAGGCGTAGATCCACTAGCGCTAAATCAGGTATTATTCCCACGCCTTTAAACGAGGACAACTCTAAGCAATGTTTGACGTCTTCCACTCCATTTAATGCTGTGACCTCTACATTAGTATCAGGAATGCTATTCTTTATTAACTTATACCAACCGTTTGCGTGCTGATCATCAACAAACCATATTTTAAGATTCTGAGTCGAAGTATAAATATTTTTTGGAAGCCCAATATTTGACTGCATTTGTCCTATAAAGTTGGACAAGGTATTATTTGTCGAAGACCCCCTTGATAACTCTTTTAATAAAATATCTAGCTCTTTTTTTGCTTTTAAACTCAGTTGAATTCTGCGATTTATCTCAGCTTTATAACCTTGCTCATGCTCAACTTCCCATGCATTTAAGACTTCCCACATCATTAGTGCATTTTCTTCATTATTTAAGAAATCACTTGCAGCATGTAGTAGAAGTGGGGATTTCTCATTAAATATTAAAACCTGGCCCCCTACTTTTTCGATATCGATTAGATCCTGCACTAAAGATAGCAGCACTGCTCCTCTAATATTTTTAACAAAATGGGGGTTTTTGTTATTATTTTTTTGAGGTATCAGATGCTGAAGTTCAAAAATAAGAGTGTTATCCTCTTCAATAGCGCGATCTCTAGTGCAAACTATATCAATTAGACTCGAATGAACCTTGGAGACTATTAATGTAGCCGAATGCTGCGATATTGTAATCAACTTCATATATAGGTAAAGGAATACTGAAAACTTACCAACAATCAACTCTTGATGGCGAGTTTCCATTCCGCTGATATCGAGTATCAGTTCATCTGAATTCTTATTATCTCTAAGCAATCTAACTAGATTAAAAACATTAAAATTCTCATTTCTATCAAACAGGAACTTTACATGGCTATTATTTAACTTCATGTGATACTTCATTACTTTTCAGCTTTCTTTATTGATTTGCAGAGTTCAATAAATTCAGGTAACACAATATCAAAATAATCGCTGTCAACACTATACTGATTTCTGGCGAACTTATTTTCTCGCAAAAATGGTGTGCTATCCACTGAACCTGAATATGAGAGCAAAGGCCAGCCTTTATCTTTTGCGAAATAATTAACTATTTCATAACCCGCCATACCAGAATGACAGATTACGCCATCAGCAGACAATATTGAGATAGCATCAACACTAACCTCACTACAAAATGAAATAATGTCATTAAAGCCTAACCTATGAATAATATTCTTGTATTCTTGGTTTCTTTCTTGGCGACGTTGATCTTCGATATATATAATCTTCAACATTTATATTTTCACTTCTTGTAAACTGAAGAAGAGCTTTCCTGATTTGCGACTACTTACACTTTTTTCGGCTATATAGAAATGTTCTGTTAAGTTGACGGTAACATTCTCACAGTCTTCAAAATTGCCGTGTACAAATATATCACCTATTGGAAAAAACTCTCTCACTGCGGATGAAAGATCTCCACCAGTCAACCAAGTCATAACTTTGCCTTCCACTATACTTAGGTCAATCTCTAGGTTTTTCTTGAAAGGTAAGCTTTCGTTCAGTCTGTATATCTCAATAGCTCGAGGAACACTGTTAAGCGGATTTTCATCTCTAAACTTAATTGTAAAAGGTTTCTGGATTGAAGAAGCCGTCACAACCTCCGTTTTGTCGCAGTGCTGCTTTATACTCATGAGCACTTTAGTTAGCGCCTCGCGCCAGGCATTAATGTCCGTAACCATGCGAGGTGCCATCCCCTCTAGCTCTATAGTTACTAGGTTTAAAGTTCCTGAATTTTTTACAGCAGGAAGCACAATCCTTTGATATAAATTATCGGTATCGTTGTCATACAGGCGAATTTCAGATTTTAAATCTCGAATAGCTTGTAATGCTTGCTCTGTCTTTGTTGTTTCAACTTCGAGGTTAATACAAACATCTTCACCTTCCGTTCGCATAAGATTTAATAGCTCACGATGAACCTTAGCGACTTTCTTCCTAACATTATCTGACAGATAACGCAGAAGGGGCTTAACCACTCTCACAAGCTCAACCAGAAGCGTTTTCACATTGTGCCCTTTTCTATCAGAGCTTTTGTGAAATAGGTCTGAAAGCCCCTCTGTATTGAGTTCTGAAAACAATATTTGATGTTTTGAAGGAATTTGCCAACCAGTCTCAACACACTTTTTTATTTTATCTAAAGCAAAACTATTATGAGATCGATTTTGCATTCTTAAAGCTCTTTGAAGACTTTGAGGAGCAGACTCAAAAAACTCCGTATATTTTTCTTTTTCTGTTCTCAACTTTGAAACTCGATCTCGAAGTTCGCTCTCACGATCTTCCAAAATTATAGGTTCCAATAAAAAGTTTGGCTTCATTTTCACCAAAGATTGTAAGTGGGGTAACTTATTAGCTAGCCTCAACACAATGTGCTCAATTGACCAATTAAACTTAATAGATATACGATAGAATGCCGCCAACATCTCTTCGTACTTGTTGATTCTAGAATGTTGCCTAGGCGATATATATTGCCTCTTTGATAAGTCGTAAGGACTATTAATTCCTGTTGTGACAACTTGCCCATACCACAGAATTCGCCCTAGTAAATGAAGAGCGTAGATCTTATCAAACTCTTTCTTGGGGGTAGGCTTATGGGCCTTAACCCCTTTACTCTTTGACTTAATATAGCGACCACGGTATCCCCCCCTATAGAAACCAACGGGAATAAATGAATCATAAGCTTGTTTATTTTTTAACAGCCAAAATTCAGTTACCGCTTCTTCTACAGAATTGTGGACATATTCAAGATTATTAAGAGTAGCCCTTAGTGCATCAACCTGCTTTTTAGGCAGGTTTAATCCTTCATTTACCAAAATGCCAGTTACCATCTGTCGCTGGTTTTTGAACATTACCTTTGTCTTTGCCTCATTTACCTTAAACCCATTTCTCTCAACGGACTGAGTAACACTACTTATAATTTTCTCTGCCGATATGCCCTTCAAGTTATTTGTCGAAAATGTTAGGTCATCAGCATAGCGGGTATACGTAATATCGTACTTACGAGCCATCTTAGCTAACTGATAATCTAGCTTTTTACATATTAAGTTCGACATTATGGGAGAAGTCGGAGCTCCTTGCGGCAATCCTCGATTCTCATCAATATCTTTTGGTAGACAGATTAGCGAAGCAAGTATAGCCGCTTGCTTATTAGTGAAATTATAGGGTTCACTTTTTAGCAGGCCCATTACTCTAGGGAACGTTATTGTTGGGAAAAATTCTTTAAGATCGATGCTGATTACTACTTTTTTATTCTTATGTGCTAATGCATTACTCACTACGCCTTTAGGCCTAAGCCTATCAATCAGCAAGGTTTCCTGTTGTTCAAGTGTTGATAGATTTTCTGACTTTGTGGAAACAAATGCATAAGCATACTTTGAAACTTCAAAATCAGTTTCAAAGTATGTAGCTAAATTCGCCTGCATGGCCTTGAGGTTTTTATCGACAGATACAAGCTCTCTTTCTGAGCCATTGCGTTTTTTTATCGTGAAGCACTGATAATGTCTGCCTGTTATAGGCCAGCACTTACGCTTCTTTAGTACCGCGATGTCAAACTCTGGGCGGGTTTTAAGCCATCGCTCAAAAATCTCTAAGAATGAATCAACGCTAGTATCTTTTACTTCTGAGGGTTCAGTTTGAATGTTTTCCATATTAAAAAGCCGCGCCACTCCAGATTACTCATCGCGCTCGCGCGAAGATATACATCCAATTATCAGAACATTTTTTCAAAAATGTAAGTTGTTACCATAAGCTACGTGTAACACGTAACAAGCCTATTGCCGGTTCAGTGATAGTCAAGTAATACCTACTTTAACCATCGCCTAATAAGGACAACGACTTAACTAATCTGAAAGGCGCTTTTCAATGGTACCAAAAACTAATTAATAGCTCAATAAACTTGGTTCTAGTGCACCCTAGATAGCTACAAAATTGTTTTAATTACGCTCAAAGTCATTAGTTTTTTCATCTCATTTTAAATACCTTTATCAGAACACCAATTTTCAATTCAGAGCATAAACAAATTAGAACTAAGACAAACAGTATGCCGAGCAACTCATCACTTACATAATACTGAACTTTTACTTATTCCAATGCCTTTTCACTGTCGCAATCCCCAATCCTAATGCTTCAGCCGTTTTTGATTGAGATAGCCCCTCAGCTTTCTTTATTTTTACTGAGGCGGTTGTGTTATGAGCTGCTGGTCTACCTAACTTTTTTCCTTCAGCCTTAGCTCTCTCAAGCCCTTCTTTTGTTCGCTCTCGAATACGGTTTCGTTCGAACTCTGCAAAGGCTGAAAACATCTGTAGCATCAATTTTCCTTCAGCACTTGATAGGTCGGCTACGGGTAGATCAAGACAAACAACCTTGATTCCTTTATCTGTAAGTAAGTTGATGGTGTTTTGTACGTCTATGTTATCTCGGCCTAAACGGTCTAGCTTTAATACCACCAGCATATCGCCACGTTCCATCTGGTGATTAATGAGCATCTTGAACTTCTCTCGCTTCATAGCTTCGACAGAGCCAGAGACCGTTTCACTGATAATACGAGCATCATTCACCTCGTAGCCTTTCTGCCTAATAGCAATAATTTGATTCTCTGTGGTTTGCTCTGTTGTTGAAACACGACAATAGGAAAAGATACGCATAGGGAACTCACTTTATGGAAGGTATCAAATATAGGGGTATCATATAACTAAGGTACCATTAAAGCTACCCCCTAATTTTATGATACCGATATTGAGTTAAGGTAGCTGGTATCAATATACGAATGTTTGTTGATACCAGCTTGAAGATAATGAATTTTACTTATTAAGCATCTTCATCATCGTTTGTTGAATCAACGCTTCCATCTCTGGTGTTGATTCAGTTCGTGGCTGGGCTAACGTTTTCAGCAGTTCAGCCTGACGATAATCAGGCACATCACCGTAACTATAAAAGCTGGTCAACACGCTTTCATGGCCTAAATTTTGGCTCCATGCTTTAAACTCTTCTGGTGTACCACACAGGTTCTCACCTAGCCTAACCAAAGTGTTTCTAAAACTGTGTGGATTAAAGTAAGGCAAACCAACAGCTTCAAAAGCTTGTTTAAACACTTTTCGGATCGGAGTTGCATTACTCCAACTCTCCTTAAGCAAGCCTACTGCAGTGAACTGTTGATTCTCGTTATGCGCAAGCTTAGTCTTGGGAAACAAGGGATCATTTGGTTTATACCCAAGCTCACCAGTCAAATACTCTATCCACTCCGCCAACGCTGTTGACGGCAACTCTCCCACGGGGAAAAAATAAGTGACAAACGTTTTACTGAATTTGGTCTTAACCTCCCTAGCATCTTGATAGAAGCTTTGATCAACAAGATCCACATGCTTTATTTTAACCGAAGCAACCGCCCCATCTCTTGCACCAGTTAAGAGAACGAATGCAAATAATGCTCTATCACGCATTTCTAATGCTGTGTCACACGGCATAGCTTCCAAAGTCTGCATAACTTGCTCAACCGTAGCCACGTTTCTTTTACGCTTAGCATTGGCAATACGGGTATCTTTTTCAGATAGGTTAAAGTACTCGATATCGCTATAGTTGATTTTTGCTCGATAGCCTTTTTGCGTTACCAGAAATTGGAAAAAACTTTTCAAGTGGCGCATGGTTGTCAGCACCGTTGCCTTGCTCAGGTTATCTCCTGTCACCATAGATTTACTATTAAGAAGCTGCTTCTTAAATGCGATAGCATGCTTGGTTCTAAACTTCTTAAAATCGAGGTAACTTGTTGCCTCTTCAAACCGATTAATTGACTTCATTGCACCATCAATCGTTGAGTCATCCAACTGTTTTGCTTCCCTCAAAAACTTTGCATACTCGTGCAGGATTCGAGCGTTTTTAGTACTGGTTTTTTTCATCATCAAATACCTCAGACAAAGGATAATTTAAGGGCTTTTGCCCCCTTAGGATTAAGTGTTTCTGTGCTATCGGTAATTTCCCTCCCAGCTCAGTCCAAATTTGGTTAACGTCACGCCAAGAAACAAACTTATTTGCTCGTTTTCCACACTCATCACAACGAGCTCTCATTTGCGCCATGCCTGCAGGCATGGCAACAAACTGTAAGGTTTGGATGCCTGGTGCTTTAGGCTGCTTGCATTTAAAGCAGTACATTTCATTAGACTCACATTGGTGCATGTATGCTTTGCGCTTTTGTTTTAAGTACAGCTTCAAGTCAGTGCCTTGAATTAATAAAGGGCGGGTTTCATCGATAACTGACAAGCCTGCATGAATCCAATTACGTACAGTTTTCGGGTGAACCCCCAGAGTTTCACTAACATCCATAACGGTATAACTACGATGAATTTTGATTCGATTCGGGTTATTACGGCTACTCATTGTTAGCCGCCTTAGATGCAGCAATGCACTCATCAAGCCATTTATCAATGTCTGATTCAAACCAACCGACCGCACGCCCACCTAATGAGGTACTTGCAGGAAACTCTCCCTTAGAGATACGTAAATAAATGCTGCTACGAGATAAACCTGTTTTGTTCTTTACTTCAGGCAAACGGATTACTTTTTTGAACATCTTGATTCCTTCTAGTCGTTAATGGGACGAGAGGAAGATTAGGTGGGCGAATTGGGCGATTAAAGGCCCCAAAAAAGAACAGAAAGACCAATCAACAAGTTGATAAGAAAGGAAAAGATTTTAAACGCCGGGCGTTATAAAAAATAACCGACAGAATTACTTTTTTAAAAACAGATAATTAAAGGGGAATTTTGGGCGAAAAAAATCTCGCCCAACTTTATGCTAAATTTTGATATTTTTTCTAATCGTCTCTGCGCTTTTACCTTCAGCGATTGGTAATTTAGCAATCTCTATTGCTACCCACGTTTTGGACTTATCAGGGTTCGCTTTTTTTAACTTATTAGCTTGCCTTTGCCACTTTGAATATTTGGTTTGGGTTTGGGCTTTATTGTATGCTTGTTTATAATTTTTCGTATAGGCCTGCTGTACTAGCGGTTTAATCTCCTGCAGCGTATCTTCAAGTGATTGAGTAAACTGATTAATATCTTGAATTGTGATGACAAACTGGTAGTTTGGTTTATCTAATTCAAAGTAGCTGTCACTTTCGGGATACTTACCATTTTCATATGGAATCAGCGCCTCATTCAACGTCATAAAATCATCAAGGTCATCAGCACTTAAACAGTCTAATACTAAGCTGTTATTACTCCGGTTAAAATCCAAACGACTCAAGCCATTTGCTCTAAGTAATTGTTCACGCTTAGTTTCTAACGCTGCTAGGTTGTATTGGTTCCCCTCAAGCTGCAGGCTTGTTTGAATCCTGAAAATAAAATCATCTCGCTTCAAGAAAAAATCATTAATTGCATCAAGAGTCGGTTCAGTCCCACCTACCTCTTTTTGATACAGCTTCTCGATCTCATAAGACTCTAGTCCAATCATGGCAAGGTCCCAAACCCCATCAATGACATGAACTTGTTCATCGAAAGCCAACCACCGATTCTCACCTACCAGAAGCTCATCATCTAAATTGATTTGATATGGTTCATCTAGGGCTTCGTTCGTGGCAAGGTTATTCTCAACTTGAAAACTATTAGAATCACTGTATTGGGGCGTAATGTACTGCCCTCCTTTAGCATATGCATGGCTGTTAAGCCTGACTGACATTGTTAAGTGTTTATCTAGCACCAGTCTGTAAAGATCTGCAAGCGACACAGGCTCTTCTATAGAGCTTGATAAATACTTGGCGGCTTCTTCAACGGTTAAATACTGCTTTAATTTAAATAGCTTACTCATCCAAAATGTTCTCATTTCTCATCAACAGTACTCCGCATATACCGTCAACTTTAATTGTGAAAAGTGAGCACTATGATGCCCCTTCCAGCAATAGTGTCACGATCAACTAATAATGACATAGAAGTCTCACTGTGAATGTGAATTAGCTATTAGTTATTAGTTAGGCAAGAAGAGGATATATAAGGGAGTTAAGGTTGAGGTTGAGGTTAACTCTGATCGGTTTCAGACTCTGCCCTATAGCTGATAAATTTTGGCGGGACTTTAGGCTTGGACTTCAGTTCATCGAATAAGGGTTGACCGTTAGCTTTTGAAAGCACCACTTCACTTTGTTTGGCGAAGTAGAAGTGATAGGTATCAGTCTCCTTCTGGTACTCACCGTATAGCAAAAAGTCGACAAAGCTTTCTGTTTCAGTCATGACCAAAACAATGTAATCATTTCGCTCTAAACAGACTTTGTATTGTGACTCTCCGGCCTGAATGAATGAACAATTATCAAACATGGTCAACAGTTCTGCCTCTGTTGGAAAACTGCTTTTCTCTCGCCCCTCAAAACAGATGACGGTTCCATCCTTCTTGGTATATTCGATGGTAATGCGCTCAGGAGCTTCCCGTCTCCTAAATGGAGCGATTAACCTATCAAGCCAATACGTTAAAGGCATCTTGTCACCTATTATTTACCGAAAATAGTTAGAAGATTAAGCTATTTTTGTCAGCCACCAGCAACCCACAGCTCTAATACACCTTCAAGCTTAGTGAGTTGCTGTTGATGTTTTACTGGGTTATTTGCCAGCTTCTGGATATTCAATAACTTCCACTTTACTGCTGGCAGTGCCTCAACACTCGGCTCGTCAAACAGTGACCAGTCAGGATGACCACTTTTAAACGACAACAAAAAATCTCTATCCCTTGCTGTAAAGTGTGTCTTGAGTGCCGTAAACATTTCAGTGCGTGCGACAAGTAACTCATCAAGCTCTATAGGCTTGGTTGTCATTCCATTGAACTCAGCTTTAAAGCTTGCATCAAGCTCTTTCCAGCGCGGTGACATCACTTCGCTAATTGGTCTCGGATGGCTGAGAGTATAAGTTAAAAATCCTACTAAAATGTTCCTTGTTATCCCCTCTTCAGCCAACAGCATTTTTACATCGAACAGATCGCGTGGATGCTGCCTATCCATTGCTGCACATAACTTGCCACCGTATAGATCTGGCAAGCTCACAACAGGGATCTCTGCGTAGCCAAACTCATCTTCTACCGATTCAGCTACTGGCATCACCTCAGCATTGTGCAGTGTCCCTCTAGCGACTGGTGATACTTCAATCTTTATTGTGACCTTCTCGCTGGTCACAACAACTCGTAACTCATCGTGTTTATTATCTTGAAACACTGCATTGAGGTTGGGCTGAGTATTAATATTGTCGGTCAGCCGTCCAAGTGCTGACTTTACATTTTCGAGCGCTTGCTCCCTTGAGTCTAATGGAAGGTATGCTAAATCGATATCCACTGACAGCCTTGGAAAGTCGCGCACAAATAAGTTAATAGCGGTGCCGCCCTTTAATGCAAACACCTCTTCTTTGGCGACTAGCGGCAGCATCCGGATAAGCAAAGTGACTTGTTGATAGTAAACCGACGATTTATCCATATTGGTTTTCTTCTTTTGACTTCATAAATGATACAGGCACGGTTATCTGATACCGTTCATCATAACTACCTTGGGAAACGACTTGGCGCTTTCCTGAGCCTAGATGTATTTGTGATTCATCTAACCTCTTAGCCCACTGATGTTGATAGTAGTGACTCAGAAATAGGAAGAGTCGATTGGTTTGCACCGCATCACTTCGATTGAGTATTGACTGCACTCGTCGTGGGCTCAAATTTACCAGCCCTTGAAACAGCTCAGCTGCATGCTCAAAGCTTATCTGCTTACCTATCGAATTAACAACCTCATAAGCCGCGAGTTCAGCGGTGCTGGCCTTAACTTCTCTGTTGTTCACAGTTATTGTTATGAAGTCTTTTTCTAACGTTTGAGTCAATTTATTGCTGGTATAGAACAGCCAGTTTTGCCCATCAAGTTCACGGAACCATTTTGGTAATGCGTTTTTACAGCTACAACCAACCCACACTTGTTCGCTTCCTAGCTGTAGATAGTGACTCAACCCTTGATGAGTTAGACTGCTAACTCCCGCAAGGTGTATAGAAAGCGCTAACTGCTCATTAGCAGCATTTAGCGCTTCAACCCAAGTAGGTTTCAATTTACCCGTCGATTCAGGACGAAAATAAACACCCGCTCTGATCTTGTTCAGCCAGCCACTGCTTACATATTTTCTCACTAAAGATGGGCTTATACTGTTTTGCGTAAGCCACGATTGAAGCACTAGAGCGCCTGGATGTGTATTATTTATGAGCCAGTTTACTTTTGATGACATAGTTACACCTTTAGTACCACTTTACACCAATTTATAAACCAACTATAAAACCTGAGTTTATAAAAATCAATATAGTGATACCTGAGGTACATCTTTATTTAAATTATTAAACTAAAAGAAATCTATTACATTCATAGTGCAAATAATCTCTACGGTGGTTAGCTTGTTCATTTCTCACACCTTTATCTGCGGGCTTACCTGTGCTTGCTCAATAAAGTCTACATTTCTAGACTTTATTGGTATCAGGACTATCAGAACCCATAAAGTACAGAAAGTTAGACTTTATAAAATTAAAGAGTGTTCTCTTGCTAGAATGATACGAAGAAGGCCGTGGATGAAATTTTTATCAAGTTTTAAAACTTTTTCTAAATATTTTGCAGCAACAGTACTGTGACTTACTTTTATTGTAACACCAATAGGAACACCCGAGATTCCACTTCAATATAAAACACCTTTAAAATAGATAGTTACAACACAAAGAAGAGCCCCGCCGCCTCCACCAATTATTTAAAAAGGCCAACCTTAACCGGTTGGCCTTTTTTATACTTTAAATTCAAGAACCTCTCCCCCTCACATAACGGGAGAGAATGAGCCAACGGAGTCTACTCAGTGAGTCCTCTGCGAATAAGCAGGTTGTCGATATTAGGTTCGCCGCCAGTGAAGTTAATGTAGTCTTGCATTAAATCTTGGCTGTTACCTTTCGACAAAATAGCTTCGCGGAATTTGTCGCCATTATCATGCGATAACCCACCGGTTTTATTCATGTAAGAGAACGCATCAGCAGCTAATACTTCTGTCCATAAATAGGCGTAATAACCTGCAGAGTAACCACCGCTAAAGCTGTGGCTAAAGTAGCTAGTCTTGTACCTTGGTGGTACAGCAGCATAGTCAATACCATGTTTAGCTAGCACTTTATGCTCAAATTCCTCTACATTTGAAATTTGAGTGTTTGCGCCTACTGAGTGCCACTCCATATCTAAAATAGCCGCAGCGAGATATTCGGTGGTGTCATGACCTTGATTAAATTTATGAGATTGGAGTATTTTATCTAGCAGCGAAGCGGGAATTGGCTTTCCTGTTTGATAATGTTTGGCGTAGTGGGAAATCACCTCAGGGTTAATGTCCCAGTCCTCATTAAACTGTGATGGAAACTCAACGAAATCTCTGGCGGTTGCAGTGCCTGCAATACTTGGGTATTTCACTTGAGAGAACAAACCATGTACAGCATGACCAAACTCATGGAACATAGTGGAGACTTCATCGAACGTCATCAATGTAGGGTTACCCGCTGAAGGCTTTGGTATGTTAAGCGCGTTATAAACAACAGGCTTGTTGCCCATTAGGCCTGACTGCGTCACTAGTTCATCCATCCAAGCGCCACCGCTCTTACCTGGTCTTGCGTATGGGTCGAGATAAAAAATCCCCACTGAGCTCGAATCTTTGTTAAAGACTTCAAATGCTAAGACATCATCATTCCATACTGGCAGATCGGGCCTTGGTTTGACTTCAATGCCGTAGAGCTTGTTCATCGCATAGAACAAACCATCTTTTAGCACTCGGTTGAATTCAAAATAAGGTTTTATCTGACTCTCATCGAGGTTGTACTTTTCTTTACGTACTTTTTCGGCATAAAAAGCCCAATCCCAAGGCTGCAACTCAAAAGTCACGCCCTCTTTTGCCATTTCAGCTTGAATGTCTTGCGCTTCTGAATCCGCTTTAGCGACGGCTTTGGGCACTAAGGCATCAAGTATGTCAAACACAGCTGATGGGGTTTTAGCCATCTGGTCGGCAACCGCATAAGCAGCCCAGCTAGAATAGCCAAGTAACGCTGCTTTTTCAGCGCGAAGCCTAGCAATTTTTAGTGCCAATGGACCATTGTTAGACATGCCGCGAGTTGACGATGCTTGCCAAATTTGCTTACGTAAATCACGGTTGGTTAATTGAGCCAATATCGGTTGTCTGGTAGTGTTTACCAAGGTGATCATGTAACCCGTTTTACCTGCCGATTTAGCCGCCGCAGCCAAAGATGAAATTTCATCTGCCGACAGTCCATCAAGCTTGCTTTTATCCTTCACTAAAATGACATCTTCTTTAAATGACTCAAGGATGTTATTTGAAAACTCCGCGGTATCTTTAGCTAATGAGGCGTTGATACTGCGAATTTTGGCTTGCTCGGCTTTAGATAGTTTGGCACCAGCACGGAGAAAGTTATTGTAATAGATCTCAGTTAAACGTTTTTGTTCACCTTTAAGTGCTGACCTGTGTTGGTACACAGCTTCCACACGAGCAAACAACTTCTGGTTGAGATAGATATTGTCGCCATGATTGGTGAGCTCTGGGGTAATAGTCTGTTGGATCTTTTGCATCTCATCATTCGACATTAAAGAGGATAAAGCAAAGAACACTCGTGACACGTGGTTTAATGCAGCGCCGGAAGATTCCATTGCAGAGATAGTATTCTCAAAATCTGCTGCTGATGGATTGTTGATGATAGAGGCTAGCTCTTCATCATGGCGTCGTATTCCCTCTCTAAATGCAGGTAGATAATCTGTGGGTTTTATTTTATCAAATTGAGGCGCATGATCTTGCAGCGGACTTGGGTAAAGCAATACATTACTACTATTGCTCATACCGACTTTATCTGTCGACATATCATTTGACGATGATGAACAACCGCCTAGAACAAATGCCATGGTGATTGTAAGAGTGATCAAATTCTTGCGCATGTGCTTACCTTCCTTATTTAAGTTTTATCATTAAGCTCGCTTTGTGAAACATTTCTTCAAGTTGTTGATTCGACTTATTACTGTTTTTGTTACCTGCTATGTGGGGATCCCACCAAAGCTAATGTGTTAAAAGCGCTAGCGGGGTTTGTGTCACTAACTGAAAATCCAGCGCCATAGTGACGCTTAGCGCTGTAATGGTAATGATGGAAAAACCAAAGAGTTGTCGTGCCCAACTCTGCAAGTTAACCCCGTGGCGATAGCCTTGCAGTGCCATTGCCAGCCACCATAGGCTGGTTGCACAAGTAACCGCCATAAAGGTAAATCCCGTGTAGCCGGCGAGTGGCAATAAAGCGCTAACCAAAGCAAATACAGCGATATAAAGCACGATATGTAGCTTTGCCTTAGTGATCCCTGATGCAACCGGTAATACTGGGATTTTTGCGGCGGAATAATCGTTAAAGCGAAAGATGGCAATCGCATAGGAGTGCGGCATCTGCCACAGACTAAACATCAGTAATAGAATAATGGCAGCGATATCAAGTTGGCCTGTCACCGCGCAGTAGCCGACCACAGGCGGAACAGCACCAGAGATGCTGCCCACCAATGTGCCGTAGACTGAATTTCGCTTCATATACAAGCTGTAAACGCCGACATAAACCAGATAGCCAAGTGCTGCAAATAACAAAGCAACGCTGTTGGTAAAAATCCCCAGCATGGCAAAGCCAAGAACACCTATCACTACGCCAAAAATCATTGCCGAACGCAGCGAAATCTGTCCAGTAACAGTGACTCTATGGCGGGTTCGTTGCATCTTGCCGTCGATATCGCGGTCAATACAGTTATTAATCACGCAGCCAGAAGCAACCACCAGAGATAAACCAAGCAAAGTGACTAGCATCAAGAGCCAATTCACATCACCCTTAGCGGCTAACAAAAAGCCACCCGCAACGGAAATCAAATTACCCATGATGATGCCGGGCTTAGTGACCTGGACATAACTTCGAACCGTTGACTTCAATCGTGCTGACATAAACTGGTCTTGAATTCTCATGACAGTATTCTCGCTACATCATCAATGCATTAGCGGCGTAGATAATCCACACCGACAAGCCCACAACCATGACAATAATCAAAGCTGTGAATAAGAATGAAAATGTATTGAGCTTGCCCTCTTTTGAGAAATCGAGATGCAAGAAATACTTGAGGTGCACCACAATCTGTACCACTGCAGATCCAAGCACCAGCGCTATTGTTAGCGGTTTTTCAAAGTGGTGGCTCATCACCGCCCAAAATGGAATTGCCGTTAAAACCACAGACAACATAAAGCCAACCAAATAAGACTTCACTTGACTTGAAAGGTCATCAACCTGCTGTCTTGCTAGAGTATTTTCCTGCCCCATCACAAAGCTCCCAATAGATAAACGACGGTGAAAACACAGATCCACACTATGTCGAGGAAATGCCAGAACAAACTTAAACATCCGAGTCGAGTAATGCTGCGGTGATTCAAGCCTGTTTTGAGCACTTCAATCATCATGATTGCCATCCAAATCAACCCTGCAGTGACATGCAAACCATGCATACCGACTAAGGCAAAGAAGGAGGATAAAAATGCACTACGTTGGGGTCCATTGCCCTGCTCTATTAAGTGATGGAACTCATAGATTTCCATCCCGATAAACACACAACCGAGGGCAAAAGTGATCAATAACCAGACGACCGTTGCCCTGCGGTTATGTCGCTTAGCGAAAATTAAGGCCAAGCCAAAAGTGATACTACTGAGCAATAACGCTGCGGTTTCAATCAAGACGAAATTCAACTCAAAAATGTCTTTTCCCGAAACGCCACCATCGGTATTCATATAGAGCACCGCATAAGTTGCAAACACAGACGCAAACAAAATGCAGTCGGTCATCAAGTACAGCCAAAAACCGAATAGGGTATTTTGGCTGCTGTCAGGATGTTCGCCATGTGCGGCGCTAATCAATGTTTCAGAGTGGGTATCGTTTAGGTTTGTTGTAATGGCTGTATTCATGCTGTCCCCCTCACAACCTTGTCTAAGTGCGCATTCTCAATAGTGGCAACCTCGCTAGGCTGCACATAGTAATCATGGTCATTGCCATAGGCGCGAAATAGGAAAGCCACAAAAGCACCAAGCATGCCTGCAATAGCCAGCCACAAAATGTGCCAAACGGCAGCGAAACCGGCAGCAGTGATGCAAATAGCTATCAAGATCCCGCTAGCAGTATTTTTAGGCATATGAATAGGCTCGTAATCAGCAGATCTTTGGTACGCTTGCCCTTTCTCTTTCTGATCAGTAAATGCATCGATATCTGATACATGAGGAAGTTTTGCAAAGTTATAAAACTGAGGCGGAGATGAAGTCGACCACTCCAAGGTATGGCCATTCCATGGGTCACCTGTGGTGTCGAGGTTTTGTTCACGATCGCGAAAACTCACATACAGCTGTACAAACTGCAAAATGATGCCAACGAAGATGATGAAAGCACCAACCGCCGCAAAGTAGATCCAGAAGTTCCATGCGGGATTATCTGTATGACTAAGACGGCGCGTCATACCTAAGAACCCCAATACATATAACGGCATAAAGGCGACGTAAAAACCTATCTGCCAACACCAGAATGCCGCTTTGCCTAACCGCTCGTTTAGGTGGAAACCCATGGCTTTAGGGAACCAATAGGAGAACCCGGCTAAATAGCCAAATACCGCGCCACCTAAAATAGTGTTATGAAAATGAGCGATTAAAAACAGACTGTTATGCAATACATAGTCTGCCCCTGGTACAGCCAGCAATACACCTGTCATTCCGCCTATCGTGAAGGTCACCATAAAGCCGAGTGTCCATAAAACAGGGACGGTTACCTTTAAGCGACCGCGATAGATAGTGAACAGCCAGTTAAATAACTTCACCCCAGTCGGCACCGCAATCACCATGGTCATGACACCGAAAAACGCATTTACATTGGCGCTAGAGCCCATGGTAAAAAAGTGATGCAGCCAAACGATAAAGCCCAAGATTGAGATAGCACCACTAGCCCAAACCATAGAGGTGTAACCAAACAAACGTTTAGAGGTAAAGGTTGAGATCACTTCAGAGAAAATACCGAATGCGGGCAAAATGAGGATATATACCTCTGGATGACCCCAAGCCCAAAACAGGTTGATATACATCATGGCGTTACCGCCACCGGCATTGGTAAAGAAGTGGAAATCCATGTAGCGATCTAAGGTCAACATACCAAGCAGCGCAGTTAAGATTGGAAATGAAGCCACGATTAAAATGTTAGCCCACGTGCAGGTCCAAGTGAAAATTGGCATCTGCATTAACTTCATACCTGGTGCACGCATTTTAAGCACTGTGGCGATAAAGTTGACCCCAGTTAATGTGGTGCCAATGCCAGAGATCTGCAATGCCCAAATGTAGTAGTCAACACCTACTCCGGGGCTAAATGCCAACTCAGATAATGGCGGATATGCCACCCAGCCCGTCTTGGCAAACTCACCTAAACCCAATGAGATGTTAATCAACACCGCGCCAGAAGTGGTGAGCCAGAAACTTAAGTTATTCAGGAAGGGAAATGCGACATCTCGAGCGCCAATTTGCAGTGGCAGCACCAAGTTCATCAGACCAATCATGAATGGCATGGCCATAAAGATAATCATGATGACGCCGTGAGCAGTAAATATTTGATCGTAATGTTCTGGCGGTAAATATCCAGCCGCGCCATTAGTCGCTAAAGCTTGTTGGGTTCGCATCATAATGGCATCAGAAAAGCCACGTACAAGCATCACTAATGCCAACACGATGTACATGATACCTAGACGCTTATGATCGACCGAAGTAAACCAGTCATTCCATAACACGCCCCACTTTCTGTATTTTGTGATTAAGGCTGCGATGGCAACCGCAAGGACTGCAACAACAGCTAACGTCACCATGATAATTGGCTCATGGTAGGGAATTGATTCTAATGTTAATTTGCCAAGAATAGACATGGTTACTCCGTCTCCCCATGTTCAGAGGATGAATGGCTAGAATGTGGTGACATCTCCATAGCGCTATCCATATGCATATACTGCATAACGATATGGTTAAACATGCCCTCGCTTACGGAGCTGTAATACTGAACTGCATTATTCTCACTAGGTTTAGCGAGTATTTGGTAACTATCAGGATTTAACAGCTGCTTATGCTGCTTAACTTTGGCAACCCACGCATCAAACCCTTCAGGAGTCGCGGTAGCAATGGCGTTAAATTTCATTCCCGAAAAGCCTGCGCCGCTATAGTTGGCAGAGATCCCCTCAAAAACCCCAGCCTCATTGGCAATGAGATGCAACTGTGTCGCCATGCCTGCCATGGAATAGATCTGGCTACCCAATTGCGGAATAAAGAATGAGTTCATAGCAGTGTCGGACGTGATCTTAAAGTTCACTGGAACATTTGCTGGAAAGGCAAGTTCGTTGACAGACGCTATCCCCAAATCAGGATAGATAAACAACCATTTCCAATTAAGAGAAACGACTTCAACAGTTATCGGCGTAGCTTGGTGGTCTAAAGGCTTGTAGGGGTCAAGATCATGAGTTGAGCCCCAAGTAATGACACCTAAAATAATCACAATCACGATTGGCACTAGCCAAACAACAATCTCAATCATTTTAGAATGCGCCCACTTCGGCGCGTAAATTTCATGCTCCCGTCCATCACGATATTTCCATGCAAAAAATAACGTCATGAATATGACAGGGAGAACAACGATGAGCATCAGCAAAGTAGCAACAACAATGAGATGTTTTTCATCGATGCCTATCTGGCCTTTCGGATCTAATACGCCGCCTTCACAGCCGCTCAGCAATATTGTAAATATCACCATTGCAGCTTTACTTATATTTCGGATTAGCAAAGGAAGATTCCTCTAACCTTAGGGTGTACCGCTCTGCAGGCATTGATAACAAGTCCTACAGCATTGGCTGTAATAACAGTTAAATATAGAAATCGTCATGCATGACGAATCCTCAAAAGAGAAGTACTTTTAAGTTCAAGCCTATGGTTTAACTATTAAAAAGCTTATTTTTTATCAGAAGTGACGAGTAGATAGAGGCGGAGCGCGGCAGCCATGTGCAGTTTGCACCTGAGCTTGAAATTGTGGAATTGAAAAACCAGGGAATAAAACCGCTAAACTTAACTTGTTGATTAGTTTTATTATATAACGAATCAATCGCCAAAGCTGTTCTATAACAATGGGGTTAGTTAACAATAAGCTGAATAAGCTGGCAGCCAGACAGTCAAAAAGAAAACCGCCGTTAAGCGCAATGAACTCACTAAGGTCTAGGTATCCAGCTGAAGATATTGACAAACCATCGGAGAATAACAGCAGCAGTAACCCAGTTAATATCATTGAGAGATTAGCTTTACCCGCATTACAAGCTTCTACCGATAAAGGCAGCTTGGTCAGAGTTAGTAGGTAAGGGGCTAGTTTCAAAAAGGTTTCCTGCTGGCTAAATTATAATTATTATTTTGACTGGAAAATATTCCAGTTAAGTCTTTCGCTGGAGAATAACAAGAAGGTAGTGTCGGATCAAAGCAACTCAGCCTTAAAAGCGAGCTTTATATTAAATAAAGCTTAATTTAAACATTAAACGCTAAAAAAAATTACCAATTTAACAAAATTAAAACCTCGAACTTCACAAAAAACGCACCAAACGCCAACTAAAGCACAGGCAAAGACTTTTAATAAATGATGAATGCCTCAGATCATTTAACAACGTTGCAGGCACAAATTGAGAAGTTCGAGCAGCAGTGTGCATCAGCACTTTTAAAGCACATAAAAAAACATCTGCACAAGGCAGATGTTTTAGATGTTGAGTTAGCTAAAAGCTAATTAGTTTTGTTTTCTAACAAACTTAGACTTAAGCATCATTTGGCCATGGCCATCAACTTTACAATCGATGTCGTGGTCAGCGTCAACGAAACGTTTGATAACCGCTTTAGTACCAACTTTAAGTACTAGTGAAGAACCTTTCACTTTAAGATCTTTAATCAAAGTGACTTTGTCTTCTTCAGCCAACAAGTTACCAACTGCGTCTTTCAGGATAATTGCATCAGGGTCAACAATAACTTCGTTCGGGTTCCATTCATGAGCACATTCAGGGCAAATTAGCTGTGAGCCATCTTCGTAAGCATAGATAGATTCACATTTTGGGCATGGTGGTAAAGCGCTCATGGCATTTTCTCTTTAGTCAATAATTTGGTGAATCATGCTTGATAGCGTTGTTAACTAAGACTGCTATCAATATAACTCGTATTTCAAAGGCACATTATAATCAATATTTCGAATATCATCTAGATTCAAAATCTTGTCCTGTGAACTTGCCTCAGTTCTTAAATTGCTTAACCTGCGTGAGGTAGCAAGTTTACTGTGATAGCACAGTAATGCACCGCACTGTCGGCAAAGAGTCAATGCAGATTAATCATCACTTATCGCTAAAGCCTTGTTGATGCAGAAACTCTTTCATAAAAGGTCGAGACTCTTTGCTTAATGTAGCGGTGATTTGCTGTGACCAAGTCACTTGTTTGCTATTACTACTGCGAGCAGCATAATACTCAAGAATATGTTGGTCATAGGCTGCAACTTCCTCGAAGTCTAACGCTTGGTACTTGTCCTGGTGTAGCACGATATTGAGCGGCAAACGCGGTTTCTGCTCTGGCTCTCTGGCTGGATAACCAATACATAAACCGAACAATGGTAGTACATGTTGAGGCAGGTCTAATAGCTCACTCACTTGCTGCGGGTTATTGCGAATGCCGCCAATAAATACACCGCCTAGACCTAATGATTCGGCAGCAAGTAAAGCATTTTGCCCCATCAGTGCGGTATCTACCGCACCAATCAAGGTTTGCTCAGTAAAACCAAGTTGCGCATCTGGATGGATCTGTCGGTGACGATTAAAGTCAGCACAAAAAACCAGAAACTCAGCAGCAGAGGCCACATAAGGTTGGCCACCAGCATATTGTGCCAGCTTCTCACGGCTATCAGGACTTGATACACGAATGATACTGCTACATTGAATAAAGCTTGAGGTCGATGCTGCTAACGCGCAGTTCAAGATCTGCTCAAGGTTAGCGGCAGTTATTGCTTGATCAGTAAAATGCCTTACTGAGCGATGATTCATTATTGTGGCAATTGTTGGAGTCATGTCTGCTAGATTCTATCGATTATGTTTCATCAGACTACTTTTCAATAAAGTTTAGTGCAATGGTTAGTATTCGACGAACAAGTGTTTTACTTTGCAACTACAGCAGCCTTTATCAATGAATGTTACCAATGAAATAAAGGCTGCAGCACGGTTTTAAGCAGTGTCTTTAGGCTTATCTTCTAACGAGAAGTAGATTTTCGAAACGATGAATTCAGCAATTAAGATCCCAAATACCAGCGCAAAAAATGCCACAATGCCATCAACAGGCCCAGTAAAGTTAATCCTGTCACCAAAGACCAAGTTTATTGCCTCTAACATGATGAACTTAGATCCAAATAAGATAAGCCAGGTACAAAATGCACGATAAAACTTGGGCGCTTTGCCCGGTTTATCTTTAAAGTAATTAGCAATAGCATGCTCTGCGGCAATCGTCAGCTTTAACAGCAATTGCAATAAAATAGCCACTAATAGCGAAATAGAAAAAGACTCAACCGTAATGTATTGCCAAAACTCATTAAACAGATTTAATACGGTAAGGTCGACCAGGACTGCGAGCGTATAGCCAACAAAGAAACGCTGAGGCGTATTGAAACCATACTCTTTTATCGGTGCTGCGAGTGTGGGTTTAGCATTTATTGCTGCAGACTCTTGGTTCATCGTCTTTCCCCTTACAATAAATTGTTTGAAATTTAGCCACCTCTCTAACCTAACAGTAACTCAGGGGATTTCAAGGCAATTGCTGTTAGTTAACCGTTTGCAGGGGAATTTTTCTTTAGTTCATTGCCTAAGCCAGTGGCTTAAGCTAATAATTAGTAGAGTAAAAGCAACCGCTCATTTTGATAAGAGAGACTATGGACAAAACTACGCCTATCGTTCCTTTGATCAAAACCCAGTATGCGTTAGCTTTTGTGGATATTCTTAAGCAGATAGACAGTGATATTTACCCATCAATTGCTAAAGCTCAATTGCCAGAAAATATCCTAGCACCAGGCCATGATTACATACCTCAGCTTCCCTTGATTAAACTGCTAAACATTATTGGCGAAAAAGCGGGACCAGACAGATACAGCCAGCTAATTTGGCAAGTATGTCGACAAGTTTTGATCCCAAGCTATATAGGTAAAATGCAACATGCTAAGACCCTCGAAGAGGCCTTGAATGAGTTTGCGCAGCTATTTAATCAAGAGTCGCTGCATTCGGCAGTAAAACTTCGACATCTTGCAGGCCGTCATTGGTTTATTCGAGAACACCGTTTCTATAGCGAACAACTACAAGACTTTAGAGCACACTTTATTGTCACTTTTATGGTCGAACTAGTGCGGGCATTAACAAATAGACAGTGGTCCCCTACCGCAATAATGCTCACTGGAACTAATGCCGAAGAAATTAAAGCATCTCTGTTGCTTGAAAACGCTGAGTTTTATCTCAATCGCCGAGTGATTGGGTTGTCTCTGTCTACAGAAGAGTTAGCTTCCCCGGTGAAACTGGCGCTAAATTGGCATGAAACTCCTGCTCATTCCCCTTTAAAACCCGCATTATTTGCTGACTCATTAAGGCAAGCACTTAAGCCCTATTTAGGCTTAGGAAGGCTACCAATAGAAGCTGCTGCAGAAATCTTAGGGATGCCTGTCCGCACGATACAACGGCGTTTAAAAAAGGAGAATGCCAGCTACTCAAACATCGTTGAGAATATTCTATTCAACCAAGCTTGCGAGATGTTGTCTGATGTAAATATTCCTATCAGCCGCATCGCCTCCTCTTTAGGCTATTCCGATCTGCCACACTTTTCTCGGGCATTCAAACGCATAACTGGACTATCGCCACGAGCCTACCGTCAACAAGTTAGCTAGGCCAGCTATACTAATGCTATCTAAAGATGCAGGATTTAATGGCAGTGTTAATGGGCTTTAACGAGCATATTCAAGTTGAACGGCTATATACATGCCTGCCGTTTGTCTATATGCTGGCTCTGTTAGTTTTGTGTATTTTCTCGCCTGAAATCATGCATTGAACTAAATTGAGGAGTCTATTGTGACTTTCTTCCCCTCTAGAGATCCAGCGAAGCTAAAACAAGCGGTTGCCACCGCACTAATATCGATTTCACTATCAGTTCCTGCTCATGCGGACCAGTGGAATCTGGGCTTAGATAATGACGTGGTGATCGGTGATGACGGTGACTTTTCCAATGGCATTGTTATTGGCTGGCAAACCGCAGACGATCACGACTTCTCGCACGCACTGTTACCCTTTAACTGGCAATCAAAGTTACTCTTTTCCCAACAAGAAGGCCGTAATCAGTGGGGCGCAAAAATTTATCAGCGCATGTGGACGCCAACAGAAATTGGTTATGATTATGCCCAACCTAATGAGCGCCCTTACGCAGGCTTACTAGAACTTGAAAGCTATACCGCTGCCTACAGCAGCCATATCGCGCAAAAGAACTGGTTGAGTATAGGGATAATGGGGCCCGCTTCTGGTGCTCAAGCAACACAAGAAATAGTGCACAAGATAACCTCCTCGACTGAGCCTCAGGGCTGGCAATATCAGGTAGAAAACCAATTAACTTTGCAACTAGCTTATGAAGCAGACTATCTATTCGCCCGACATAAAGCTTTTAAAAACAGTGATTGGGAATTGAGCGGTCACAGTTATTCGCAACTGGGTAATTTCCGCTCTGAAACAAACCTTGGCATGACCTTGCGCTGGGGCGATGACTTAGCGCAGTCATTTGGTCAGCTAAGTAGCCATCAAGGGCATTACGGTCAATACAGTATGTCAGCAAAAGACAGTGGCAGTTGGACGGTATTTACTCGCGCTCAAGCGGGTTATCGCTTTAACGATTTAACACTTGATGGCGATCTCCCCTACGACTCTTATGTGCAATTAAAAAATCAGCAAGCTCAAGCAAGTGCGGGAGTCGTTTGGGCTTTTCCGAATTGGTCACTAAGCTGGCGCTTTGATTTTTACAGTAAAGAGTATGAATCCGATCCACAGGATTGGCATGCTTATGGTGTATTGAGTTACAGCTGGATAATGTAGTGCGTATTTCACTGCAAGTAACCTAAAGCCAGATATTCGCTGGTTTAGGTTACTTACAGTCGCCCAATATTGCTGTGCTTAGCGGTATTAACTTTCCTCTTTAACCCAGTGCAACACATCCTTAATCACTGACCAGCGCGGCTTTTTCGGCTTGGCATTTTCACCTAAAATCCAGTATCCATAAAGCTTATCGACGTAACCCGATGACTTTTGAATCGCTAACCAACTATTAAGAAATGTCTGTAGTGACGCATTATCGCGCGCAACGGCATAAGATGCTGGAAAAGATTTAATCTCTTCTCGGTTATACAGTGTGGTGTACTCTGGATACAGAATAGTCCAAGTCTTGCCCGCTTCAAGACTTATCATCAACCCGTCCCATGTTTTACCGTCATCTTCAAAGAACAAACGGTCAGACTGGATAGTGTCGAAGGTAAAGTTAGCAAACTTCTTCTCTAGATGTGGAATGATAGAATAAGAACCAACTGAGGCAATACGAAGCGGGCCAGCCTCGCGCAGCAGTTTATCAGTCTTGAATTCATCAGCACGATGATCTTTAACCACAAATGAGTAATGCAGATCGAGTACAGGAGTAGTGAAACCAACATGCTCGATGCGTTTAGTGGTCATCTGTAGCCCTGATATAGCAATATCAAACTGGCCTTGGTTTATCGCGCCTAACACGTTGGCAAATGTATAAGGCACAAATGCGATTTTAACCTCCATCTCTGCCGCTAATTTTTTCATCAGCTCAACATCAAACCCCACCAGCTCATCTTGGGCATTATAAAATGAGAACGGTACTTGAATGGGATTATAGCCCACTCTTAATACGCCACTTTCTCTGATCTCGGCCACACTCCTTGGGCCTGTCGCTTTGGCTAATTCATCCCATCGAAAAGAGGTTACCTGGTCGGGAACCTTCTCTGCCGCGCTCATCTGTGCAACGACTTCGTCCATATTGTATTCGGTGTTTACAATACTGCTTAATAACCAACTAGAGCCTAATAGACTCACTCCGATAACAACCGGGGTTAGTGCGCTATACATAATTAATCGCGCCATACTAACCTTAGCAATGCCCACCAGCATGGCGGTACCACCAACGGCGAGAATAAAGATATTCATCGCCGCCAATAAGGAGGTAAATCGGCTAGTAAACAAACTCGACACCATATAGAGCTGGAATAGATCCGATGACAACTCTAGCGAATCTAGCAACATTGGAATGGTTAAATACACACTGCCAAACAAGCTAATTAAACCGTTTATCGACATTGGCAGGTATGTTAAAAAATCAATATCTTTACCAGAGAACCAAGCGGCAAACAGCACGAAAACGATGGTTAACAACTTGCCGAGATTCGGAAAACTAAACACCACTGGAATAATGATATTGGCGTAGTCATCTGTCTGTTGATCGCCAATATCGTATTTATGGAATAGCTCTTTAGTTCGCTGGATAAGTAACGGAATAATAATAAATATATTACCGGCTGCGAACGCGGTGATCATTGCATCTTTTGCAATACCAGTTATGTCACGGTATGAAAAAGGGGTGATAGTTGCCAAAATTGCTGGTAACACCCAGTAGGTCAAAATCAGAGTCATGACTACATGGGCGACAAAATAAACTTGCAGCTTTTGAAACTCTTCAAAATCCATGGTGCCGGCCGTGGCGGCGGTCATAGCAAAAATACCAATTGGCATTAGCTTTACAATGCTTTGGGTTACTTTATTAAATGACTCGCCTAATAACTGCATCGGCCGCATTAACGATTCTTTGTCATCAATTGAAATAAGCGCTATGCCGGTAGCGACACAAAAAAGCACAATTGCAGGAATATAACTATTAGACAAAGAAAAGAACGGGTTTGATGGGATATACACATCGAGTAGATTAATCGAATTGGGATCTTCCAACGCCGTTAAGCTGAAAAACTCCCCCGCCTGCCAGTCGGGGAAACTGTACTTAATAAGGAACATGGTTAGCAAACCAAACATCCAAATCACCAGCATCAACTTGCCTACTTTGACCCCAAGTGATTTAGCTTGTGCCAAGGTCAGACTGCCTAAGCTAGAGATAAGCGACACGATAATGTAAGGAATAATGGTCATCTGCAGTAGCTTAATAAAAGCATCACCTATCACCGACATCCAAGCTAGCATCTCGCCGAAAAACAGCCCTGCCGCAATACCCGCTGCAAATGACAGCAGGACAAGCGTAGACATACTCATCTTTTTCTTTGGTTTTTCGGCACTCTCTTTTACAAGCTCACTGTCATTATTTACATCGGCTACTGCTGTCTTATCAACCATAATATAAATCGTCCTTTTTTCAGCTATTTACTACAGTCTCTAAGTAACCATTATCAGCAATAGCATGGTGATAACACTCAACGTACTGGCTAATTTTTTGTTTGGGGCTAAAAAGTGCCCTAGCCCGCTCTCTTCCTGCTAGTCCCATTTGTTGCTGCTTATTATCGTCTAGCAAAATAGTTTCCATTGCTTTTGCCATCGCTAATGCATCTTCTGGATCAAACATATAACCACTCACTCCATGCTCAACCACTTCAGGGATCCCATCTACATTGCTACTAACAGTGGGAACTGCGCAGGCCATTGCTTCAAGTAGCACCATGCTAAACGACTCACGATAACTTGGCTGAATGACGCAATCCGCATTCGGAAGGTATGACTCCACATGCATCACATCTCCCATAAAGGTGACATGGTGTAATATGCCGAGCTTGTCGCACTGAGCTTTAATTTTATCTATGTATGGTCCACTACCGAGTAGCACCAAACGTGCATTTACTGTACGAAGTAATAGGTGAAAAGCTTGGATAACCGTATCGGTGTTTTTAAGCGCTCTAAAGTTTGAGACATGCATCAGCACTTTTTCATCGTCTTTCGCCATTTGCCTGCGAGTATTGATATCAGCAAATGTTGGCGAGAACACTTCTAAGTCAATGAAGTTATGGATGACATCTATCGACTTATCATTATCAAAGTGGCTGTAAATATAGTTACGTTGGAAGCTTGAGACTGTTGTGACCTTATTGCTTTTGTGGATACTAAACTTATTCAGCGGATACAGCGGCTTATCTTGCCCAACCACGGTAACGTCAGTGCCATGAATCGTTGTTACCGTCGCAAATTTATGTTGACTAATCTCCCCCGCAAGATATGCACATAGAGAGTGAGGAATTGAATAATGCGCGTGTACTACATCGAGTTGGTACTGCTCTGCGACTTCTACAATTTTAGCCGTTAGCGCAAAAGTATATAAAGGGTCTGAAAAAAGCGGATAATTAATTGCCTCTACAGAGTGAAAGAAAAGCTGCTGAAAATCTTCAATCAGTTTAAAAGGCCTAACACTGGAAATAAAGTGAACCTCATGCCCAAGCTTGGCTAAGCCAAGGCCGAGTTCGGTTGCTACCAAACCTGAGCCACCAATACTGGGGTGACACACTATCCCGATGCGCAGTTTCGACATAACTTTTCTACCACCCAAATAATAGTTAATAAGATGTTATCGCTAGATAAAACTTAGCACTGTTATACAGTTAAGCAAATTAGTATAAGAAACATATACTCACAGCTATTTATTCACTTCTAAATCATTCCTAGGTGCATCACTAATGACGGCGTTCTCTACTACTTATTTTGTTTGCAAAATGCGAATAACCCGCAGCCCACCTCACCATGAAATATGGTAAGCCACTGATAAATAGCGACTTACAGTAATGGCACGCCTTATGCTTATCTAGTTTACTTTGATAACATGACAGTGAGAGATGCATTATGAAAATATCCAAAACTATTTCATTGAGCTGCGGCTCCCCTTTACTTCTTAGCCTTCTTATATCAGCGAATGTTAATGCTTCAGATCCTTTTAGCGCTTGTCCTACTGAAGCGTTTGTCATTCAAAAACAATCTAATACACCAAAGACCTATGGGGTTAACCTTGCCACTGGCAGCTACTCGGTTCTGTCGGATGATATGGGGACTGGTAACGCATTTAATGGCGTCGGTTTTAACTACCATGACAATTATATTTATGGTTGGGATTACTCAAATGCCACTCTTGGTAAGGCCGGTAATGACTATCAAATTGCAGCGCTAAATGTCACTAAAGATACCGCCGCAGCATCTGCAGGTTCTTTTTATGTTGGCGATGTCGCTATTGCTGAAAATGTTTGGTACGGCTATCGCAAAGGCAAAGGCTTATTCAAAATTCCTCTCGATAATCCCGCAAGCTACAACATGACCATTATTCCCGGTAGTAAAAATAATGCCACTTACAATATTACCGATCTCGCCTTTCATCCAACAGATGGGCACATCTACTCAATCAGTAATGGTTCTAGCGGCAAACTACTGCGTATTGACGCTGCAACGGGAGCAGCAGTAAACCTGGGTACTGTGATTACTTCAAGTGGCAGTAACTTCATTTTTGGCGCACAATTTTTTGACCCCGATGGTAATTTATACGTCAGTAATAACAGTAACGGTAATATTTACAAGGTCAACGTGAATGATGCTTCGCCAACTGCAGTATTGTTTGCCTATGGACCTTCTTCTTCAAGCAACGACGGCGCGAGATGTGCTTTAGCTGAGGTGACTGTTGGTGATTCAGTCGACTTTGGTGATGCCCCTGATTCATATGGCACCGTACTCGACTCAAATGGTGCCCGCCATACTATCACTGACAGCTTATATTTAGGGGCTTTGATTGATAATGAATCTGACGGATATGCAGCCCCATTATCTGACGATGCTAGCGATAACTCCGATGATGACGATGGTGTTGTCATGCCAACAGGTTTTGAATTAGGTGAAAGTGCCATCTTATTGGTCACCGCTAAAGGGGGAGACGGTTACCTAAATGCTTGGTTTGATTGGGATCAAAGCGGTACCTTTGAATTAGAAGAGCAAATTATTCTTGGTGAACCGCTAGATAATGGTTTAAACACCATTAGTATTGAAGTCCCAAGTTGGGCTAAAGAGGGACCAACTTGGGCACGCTTTCGCTTAAGTACACAACAAGATATCGCCGCTACAGGTGGCGTTGGAGATGGCGAAGTTGAAGACTATGCAGTGACCTTAACTGAAACCGGTGTCACCATTAACTACTACCCCTCTTCTTCTACTTTCACCACACTTGCCTATGAGGATCTATACCCAGACTTAGGTGATTTTGACATGAACGACGTGGTGGTCCAACTGCGAATTATTGAATATGTAAAAGACAACAAAGTTAGACGTATTGGCTTTGAAGCTCAGTTAGCCGCTATGGGCGCAGCTTACCATAACGGGTTTGGCGTACACCTACCCGGTGTAAGTCGTAACAAAATTAAAGAATCACTGATCAACTGGACTATTGATGACATTCCTCAAGAAGATTCTCCACTGGAAACTGGCCAAACGAATGCGGTGTTTATCTTTACTCAAGATCTTTCCGATTATGTAACGCTAGAGCAAGGTTGTGAATACCTGCGTACCGAAACCGGTTGTGAAAGTGCATTTAGAACGACATGGTCATTAGATATTCCATTTGATGTACCCGTTTCAGAAAGCATAATCCCAGCTTTCCCTTATGACCCATTCATTTTTGCAACACCGAATACCGATCATGGATCCGCAGCCAAAAATGCCGTTGGAGCAAATCCTGGTCGTCAGCTTGAGATCCACTTAAAGAACCAAGCTCCGACAGATAAGTTCTCAAGTAACTATTTCGGCTACCGAGAGGATGCTTCAAATCCAAGTGAAAACCAGTACTTCCAGAATGAAAATGGCATGGCTTGGGCAATTGAGATCCCTGTTACATGGAAGCACCCTAAAGAGAAAGAGCGTTTAGACAATGCTTACTCCGAGTTTGTTGACTTTGCTGCCGATGATACTGGCGCGACTAACCCAACTTGGTATGAAAATGCCGACAACGCACTTATCTTTAACGATTAATGGAGTATCACATGAAAACCAAAATTGAAAAAATCACCGAGGTTCGTTTAAGTCTTATCGCACTTTCATTATTAGCACTTACAGCTTGTGGCGGTGGCGGCGATGGCGATGGTGCAAGCCCTGCACCAGCGGCTGTGACGCCTACAACGACAACAACGACCACCACAGATCCAGATCCTGACCCAACACCAGCCCCAACGTCTCTTGATGATTTAGTTGTGGATGCCGATAACGCCTTAGAAGCTTCTTACCAGTTAACGATTAACGTCAATAAGAGCAGCCAGAGCAGAGGTTACTTCTCACTATGTGATGACTACACCGCTCAAGGCAGCAGTTACAGTGTCAACTTTGATTCTTGTTTATTTAGGGGCCCTTTAAGCGACGGTAAACTAAGCAAAGAGTTAAAAATTGCTAATCATGAGAGCCAGTTAATTGCCGTAATTTGGTTTTATGAAGGACAAAATCCACAATATGTTGAGTGGAGCTACATGACCGATAGCGAAAGCCAAATACTGACAATGAATTAACACTTTACAAATGTGGGTCTATTCTGCCGCGCTGTTACTCTCCATGCACCGCGGCTTTTTTGTGCCCTATCCTTCCCAAAATACTCTCTAAAAATAAACAGTCATCCAAATCAGTATTTACGCCGTATTGGTAATAAGGCAGATTACAAGAGAACAACATGAAGACGAACAGCTATCAATATCGGAAACAAAAAACTTTATCAACCAACATCACATTGCTTCTAGGGAACCTATTAATGAGTAGCGTAAGTCTGGCGGCACCTTTCACTATTGAGCCCGAGAATAGTTGGAATATTATCAATGATTCTGTAATGGGCGGGGTATCAAGCAGCTCCGTTAATTATGACAACAAGGTAGCGACGTTTAGTGGGGAGTTATCACTTGATAACAATGGCGGTTTTGCCTCAACAAGAGCGCGTTTAACCACTAAAGTGCCAGCAAAGGCAACCCACGTTAATATTCGCGTAAAAGGCGATGGTAGACAGTATCAGTTGCGTTTACGTACAAGTAATGACTGGGACGCTGCAGCTTACTCTCGAACATTTAAGACCGAATCAGGTAAATGGCTAACTTACCAATTTAGTGCTGCGGAGTTCATCGCGCTTTTTCGTGGACAACAGGTCAAAGCGCCAGAACTGAAACTCACAGATATAAAACAGATAGGCTTTCTGCTTGCAGATAAGCAACAGGGACCATTCTCTCTGTCGTTTAAGTCTATTTTATTAGATTAAATCATAAAAAAAGCCAGCTTAATCGCTGGCTCTTTTCAATAATCAAGACTTACTCGTCTTTCTCTACAAAATCATCGGTAAAGTCAGTTTCCCAGTACTTATACCCTTGAACCGTTGCCTGTGCAGCTGCCCCCATAAGGTTGACTTGATAGGTTTTAACACCTGAAATGTCTACAGATTGGTTGGCAGAGGCTTGTTCGCCACTCTCTTCATACTTAGCACTCGCCTCAGCCTGAGCCTGGCCTTCATATCCAGATTCTTTGTAGCGTGTTAGTGCGTCTCTATCCATAAATGCTTGCACAAACCCTAGCTGCTTCCAGCCAACTCCAGCGCCAACACCTCCAGTGGCAAAGCGGTAGTAGGACTTCTTGCTTCCCTCATGCAATACGCAGATCCCGCCACCGGTTGATAATGCAAAAAGGTATGTATTGCTACCAGTACAAACAACATAACCAACTGATTCAGCGACTGCAGACTTAGCTCCAGGATGCTCTTTGTAGATCTCTTGTAATGCAGCTTGAGTCTCTTCACGAGCATTCATTTTTTTTGAATCAGGTGTGTCACCAGTTGCACAACCAACAAGCAATGCTGGAACGAGAACTGCTGCTAACTTAACTCGATTAAATTGGAAAGTAGCTTTATTCAGTTGAAACATAGTTTTATCCTTTTGGTAAAACGAAAAACGCAGCTAAGAGCTGCATTTTTAGAATTAGACATCCACTAAAAATTTTGCGCTATATAAGCTATAGCACAAGATTCAAGTTATTGATTAAACTATATCATTAGCAAGCTTAACAAATGTTGAACAGCTGACGCTTAACACTTTCACAATTTAGTCACCGACACTCTTCAAACACAGCAATACCTAAGGCTAAGTACACTTTTTAGTGCAAACAACCTTTTTAAAAATAGAAAATAATGACTTAAGTTTATTTATCAAATTACTGATTTAGTCTTTGAAGGACTGCATAACCTTTGTAATCTCATCCATATGTTCTAAAAACAAAGGCACTAATTGTGGATCAAAATGCTCACCCGCCTGCTGTTGTAAATGAGATATAGCTTCCTCTACAGACCACGCTCGTTTATAGGGTCTCTCACAAGTCAATGCATCAAAGACATCTGCAATTGCAACAATGCGCCCTATGCGAGGAATATCCTCCCCTTTAAGCCCATAAGGATAACCGGTACCATTCCATTTTTCATGGTGACTAATGGCAACAATTTTTGCCATCTTAAGCAGGTCCGATTCATTATCTCCAATAATTTCAGCACCGATTTCAGCATGCTTCTTCATCTCTTCAAACTCATCATCGGTTAGCTTACCAGGCTTACGCAAGATGGCATCTGATATACCTATTTTACCAATGTCGTGCATTGGGCTGGCAGCCATTAACATATCAGCATCAACTTCACACATACCCGCCGCTTTCGCTAAGATATGTGTATAGTGACTCATCCGAATGACATGCATCCCTGTTTCGTTATCTTTATACTCCGCAGCGCGCCCGAGTTTCTGTATTACTTTAAGTTGAGTCGCCGCCAGCTCGGCTGTTTTCTGTTTTACTTTAATCGCCAGTTCACGGCTCTGATTGAACAGCGCCAACTGGGTTTTAACTCGTTGCTGAACAATAGGCGGGTTAAATGGCTTAGTAATATAATCTACCGCGCCCAGTTCTAAGCCCTTAAGCTCGTCTTCAGCAGTAATTTTTGCGGTAACAAAAATGATGGGAATGTGTCGGGTGGTATGATCGCTTTTGAGGCGTCTGCAAACCTCAAAACCATCAATTCCAGGCATCATGATATCAAGTAAAATGAGATCTAAAGGCAAACGCTGAGCAATCTTAAGTGCTATCTCACCATTTTTAGCCACTTTTATCTGATAATCATCTTTTAACATTCCAGCCAAAACATCTATGTTCGCTGGAGTGTCATCGACGACTAGTAAGGTTTGTTGTTCCATCACATCCTTCCTATATCGTAATAAATTAATTGTCTGTAACGCTAGCAGCGACTATCGCTTGCATCTGTACCGCAACTTTTAATGCCTCATCAAATTCATAATCATCTAGCTGTTTTTCAAGTTGTTTAAGCAGAGGTGCAAGTGGCTTAGATGAAAGTGCTGCTCGCTCTGTAGTGATAAGTTCGGTCGCTGCCATATCAAAGTCGTTAAGCATATCGATAAGTGTAGCTAAAACGGCGCTAGCCTTATCAGCATCTAAAGCAACTAGCGTCTGCTCTTTAACTCCCGCAAGCAATTGTGACTGAATCTCTTTACAGACCAGTGATAATTCATCTTTTAACAATTCATAATTATCACTAACAGTAATATCTACTAGTGATTGTTTTAATGTTTCAATATCTTGCTCTAATTGCTCAGCATACTCAGCGAGCTTTAGTGCTCCTATTGCACCGGCAACGCTTTTTAATGTATGTACATGTCTTGCTGTTGTTACCATATCATCAGCTTCAACACTCACACTAAATCGCGTTGAAAAGTCTTGTTGTCCGCCAACAAACTTCTGCAGTAACTTTATATAAAGCGCTGTTTTTCCTTGAGTACGATGTAAACCCAATCGAGTATCGATATGTTCAAAGAGGTTAAAGTCAATATCGTGTCCCCCTGAAGGTGTGTCCACCACTACAGCGATTTGTGGATGCTTAGGCGTCACCCATTTAGCAATGGTAGTAAATAACTCATCAACATTAATCGGTTTAGGAATATGATCATTCATCCCCGACTCGAGTGCTTTCTCCCTATCACCTGCCATTGCGTTTGCCGTCATGGCCAGCACTGGAAGGTGTTCAAACTGTTTACTATCTCTAATTTTTCGAGTAGCACTATAACCATCCATGATTGGCATTTGACAATCCATCAATACACCATCGAACTGTTCTTGCTCGAGAAGATCGAGCGCCTCTTGACCGTTATTAGCCAGCACAGGCGTAATACCATTACTGCTTAGCAGCTCTACGATGAGCTCCTGATTTAAATCATTGTCTTCTGCAACTAACAGCTTTGCTCCTGCAAGTTGAGATAGCGCCGTTTCAACTCGACTGCGCCTTTTTGAAAAG
Organism: Shewanella kaireitica; assembly: GCF_023284045.1. Classification (GTDB taxonomy): domain Bacteria; phylum Pseudomonadota; class Gammaproteobacteria; order Enterobacterales; family Shewanellaceae; genus Shewanella; species Shewanella kaireitica. The sequence goes on along the minus strand of NZ_JAKIKQ010000004.1, from coordinate 145,606 downwards.
CTAGTGAGTTTACGAGGCGCAAAGCCCAAGGCTGGCAATAACGCATCCCATAAAGTCGATTGAGTAACAGGTTTAGTGAGCACTGCGTCTATGGGCACATCCACGGCATCTAATAATAACTCCTCTTTGCCGTAAGCAGTCACCATAACAACATGGGGCGTCATGGATTTGGGCAACTGCTTGATAAATTTCGCCACACCTATTCCATCAAGCTTTGGCATTTTCCAATCAAGCAATGCTAATTGATAAGGTGAAGCCTCGCTTGCTTTGAGCATTGCGACGGCTTCTACGCCATCTTCAGCGCACTCCACTTGCACGTTAAGGCTATCTAACATGGCTAAAAGGATCTCACGAGAATTGGCATTATCTTCTACAAGTAACACTCGGACATCCTCTAAACTACCTTGATAAATGGGAGTTAAATCATGGTGTTCTACGATGGGAAAGACCGACTCAAAATAGAAAATACTGCCTTGATTCACTTCACTTGAGACACCAATATGACCACCCATTAAGTCAGCCAAATTTTTACAAATTGCTAGCCCTAATCCTGTACCTCCATATTTTCTAGTGGTTGATGCATCGGCTTGAGAAAACGCTTTGAACAAGCCTTGCTGCTGCTCTGCCGTCATCCCTATTCCAGTATCTGTGACAGAGAACTTAAGCGTGACCTCATCATCTGTCAGCTTCTCAATACTGACGCCAATGATCACGCTACCTTCCTCGGTGAACTTAACCGCATTATTAGCAAGGTTGGTAAGGATCTGCGCTAATCGGAGCGGGTCGCCCTGCAACATAGCAGGAATAGTTGGGTCTATATCAAACAACAATTCCAACTCTTTTTCAGCCACTTTAATGCCAACAAAGTTGATAACGTCCTCTAATACATCCTCTAATCGAAATTGAATCGCTTCGATATCTAGTTTACCCGCTTCTATTTTTGAAAAGTCGAGTATGTCATTAATGATCCCTAATAGGGACTGAGCTGAGCGATGGGATTTATCAATATAGTTGTGTTGCTGCTTAGTTAATTCCGTTTTAAGTGCAAGATGTGTCATGCCAATAATGGCATTCATCGGCGTGCGGATCTCATGACTCATATTGGCTAGGAATTCTCCCTTAGCACGGTTAGCGTCATCAGCAATTTCAATCGCTGAGGCAAGCTCCCTTTGCAACGCTTTCGACTCATTGATATTGAGATGAACGCCACTGATCCGACCGGCATGACCATCTTCAGTATAATGATGCACCTGCCCGATACTCATTATCCAGTCATAACTACCGTCTTTTCGTTGCATTCTAAATTCGCGTTTCAGCAACTGCGGATTCGACTTACTTTGTGCTTTTAAGCTATCCAGAATTGATTCTCTATCATCTGGGTGTATTAAGTCGAGCCAGGTTTGCTCTCCAGCATTAAGCACTGACCACTGCTCGTTATCAACACAGAGATCCAGTACATCGTAACCAAGCATATTGGCGTACATCGGGTTTACTACAACTTTATTTTCAGCAGGATAATAATCCCACATTCCCATCCTTGCGCTTTCAGCAGCCACCTTGAGTTTATCTTCAGATAGCTGGAGTCGATTTTCAGCTAGCTTTTGCTCAGTAATATCAAATAATGTGCCATCAAAATAGCAAGCATCGCCTATTTCATCGTAAACAAATTGCGCCTTAATCTGTAAATGTCTTAATTCATTTGCTACGTTCTTAATGCGAATATCGCGGGTAACAAAGCTCTGCTCTTGATAGGCAATACTCAGCTCAGCTTTGAGCGCCTTCATATCTTCTGCAACAACAATATCGACAAAAGTAAGCTGAGCCTTTTCGCCTATAAAATCTTGACTGCGGTAACCTGTCACGACTTCTACATTTGGACTCAAATACTGCAATGTATACTCAATGTCATCTTGAATATCGACCCGATAGCGGTATACAACACCCTGAATGTTTTCCAGCAAAACTTGGTATTGCTGCTGGTTTTTCAGCATTTCTAAACGGACTTTTTCTTGCTCGCTAATATCGAGTAATGAAAACCTAACCTCGGTAACTTGCCCGGAGTCGTCCTTTACAAGATCGGTCGATACTGAGACAAAGATCATCTCGCCGCTGGTATCATGCAGCTGCACCCTTTCATCTTGCGATCTAATACCACCTAATGCTTGTTTGTATACACTATCAATTGGACCATTCTCTTCATTAATGACATCGCGCCAATTAACGCTTTTAAAAGCTTCACGCTCTACACCTGCTAACAGAGCAAACTGCCGGTTGTGCTTGATAAAGTCGCCGTCGACATTAACCGATGCATAAGCCACAAATGAGTTTTCGTAGAGATCCCACAGCGCTTCTTCCCGCTCTTGTAACTCCTTAGTTCTCAGGCCAATCTTTCGCTCTAAGTTATCATTATCAACTTGCAATCTTTCATGCACCAGACGACTTATCTTGATACCACCAAAAGAGAGCAAGATACACAACAGCACAATCGCAGCCATAATCCCAATGATAATATTTTTAAAGAAGAAGTAATTACTTGCAGCTTCATCAAGGTCCATCTCGGTAATAACACCAAAACCATAACGGCTATCCCAATGCCAAGCGCCAATAACCTCCTTACCACGGTAATCTTTGTAACCTTCGTAATTATGTCCATCCATACGCATACTTAATTGGTTAGCACTGTATGTGAGAGGGTTATCATTATGGTTTTTTATTGCTGGTGATTCAGGGGTAAGTAACCTTCCAGGATCGGTTACCCGTAGATTTAATACCGACATCTGTCCAGGATCGACCAGTCCTAATGATTGCAAATCTTTCTCAAAACGACTGTGAGATAATATATATCCCTCTTGAGATACAAAATAAGACTCTCCTGTTTTGCCAACCCCAGCACTTTCAGCTAACTTTGCAAACTCGTTATAAGGGTCGATACGCAGCATCAATACTGCCAAAATATTCTCTTTAGCATCACGAATAGGGCTCAGTACAAACATAGTCGGTGTTTGAGTTTGCTCAATACCGTAGGGATTTTTCAATATAACTTCGGAGCGGATAGGCTCGGTAATCACTGTTTCGCCAGCAACTGCTCGGGCAAAAATCTTAGCCTCTTTACGGGCAACAATATTCAACGTGCCGATATTTTCATCTCTTGAAGAGGACAGGTTAGTACCATCTAGCGCCGTGATAAAAAAACCTAACGACCCAAAAGATTGACTGTAACGCTGATAAGCTTCTCTTGACCACTGAATGTTTTCACTAACAGGTGCATTTTTGTTGTTAGATTCAGAAATGAGATCAACTGTGCGTTTCTGCAAAAGAGGGTTGCTCGAAACGGCTGTAATACGCGATTCCCAACCTTTGACCCAAGAGTAAAGGGCGACATCACTCGTTTTGGTTAAGGTTCTAAGTGCTTCGCCGCTTTTTTTAACTTCATGGTCATAGGTTATCGATAAGCCTATCGCACCGACAAGTTGTAAAATAAGCGTAAAAACCAGTAATGATAGCGCGGCGTATACACGGTTTTTTCTTAATTTAAAAAAGATAGATATATCTTGATTGACAGCCCGTTTAAGCTGCAGAAACAGCCCAATAAGTAGAGAAAATAAGCCAAATAGTATTAGCCCGATAAAGATATGATCCATTACCTATAAACTCCATACTATTGTTACAAACAAAATTATTTGTATTATTCTTATATCGACTTAAAGGCTATTTCTCTTTTTCAAGAATTTCCAATCTCTAGATTCTAAATAAAAAGAAGCGAATATCATGTACACGCCGACTAAGAATAGCTGCAAAATCCGCAGATAAAAGTTAACCGCAACATCTTTGTCTGTTGATGAAACCGTAGAGCCAACCACCACTAATAAAGCCGACAAGATCCCCGCAAACAGTGGTGCCTTGGCGGGATCAGCGTAGATCTTTTGCCCAAATATTAGTGCCGCTAACATCGACATACCTATGTAAAATGGCAATTCAGGAACAATCGTCAACAAGTTATAGAACACGATAGCCAATACGCCACCTATACCATTGGTGACCAACAAAAAAAGACTCACTTTAATACTCTTTGCCCCTGCGGCTTGTAGCGACAAGATAGCGATAAATATCATCGTCAGTAACGCACCTGAGATCTCTAAAAAATAGAAAAAACAGATAACAGGAAACGCTAGAATGAGCGCTCGGAATGCCTCATGAGTGCGTTCATCATGACTTTGCTCTGCATTGGCTAGCGACTCTTTATCAGGAGAAAGATCTGGCAATAAAACATGCAGCAATGCAAAAATAGCAACCGCCACAACCCCTGAAAAACTGAGTCCAACCCCAACCATCAGTGATGCGCCCGGCTGCAACAGTCCAAGATAGGGTAACAACAGCGTGGCGACAATAAAGATAGTGGCAAAGAAATTCCACTTAGGGCTACTAAAAAGGTAATAGCCCCACAGCATCATCATCGCCAATAATGGCAGTAACACCGCAGGGTATTGTGTTGGTCCGAAACTGACTAACCAAGCTATCGCGATAGTACAAATCATCGAGATGAGTAACTCGTACACGGTTTGTACTGTAGGCTCTTGTCTGTCGACCAAAAACTTAGCAACAAACACAGGCACAATAAACGCTAACGGCCAAGCCCAGATAGAAGAGACTGCGACCGCAAGACCTATTCCTAAGGTGAACCTGAGCACTCGTCGAGTATAGATAGCCTCTTCAAGTGCTGCTTTTTCAGCGTTAACAATAAGCTCCTGAGCCTTATCTGACATAAGAGAACCAGCTTACGACTCTGATCCAAGCGCGGCCAAATAAGTTAATTATTGAATTATCTTTGGTATAAACGATGACATCGGCTTGGCCGCCCACACGTCGTAGCCCGACCGCTTCATCTTTTGATAATACTATGGTGACAGGGAAGCGTTGTGACTGCCTAAGCCAGCCAGTTTGGCCTGAGATCTGAGCAAGTTTACCCGTTTGTTCACTCTGTCCCCAGTCAATACCGTAATCAATGCTGCCCACCTTTGCTTTAAACACTTGGCCTGGCGCATAATCTAGCGCGAACTCGACCTCATCACCAGCAGTTATATTGCCTAAACTATTCTCTCTGAAATACGCTTCAATCCAGACATCTTCAGAAGAGATAAAGGTCATAATAGGCTGGCCTGCACTCGCATATATCCCCTCTTTCAACCTAAAGTTAGAGGCGACACCGTCAGTAGGCGCTGTAATGGAGGTGCGCTGCAAATTTAACTGTGCCTGCTCTAAACTGAGTAATGCCGATTTAACATTGGTGTTATTCTCCCCCTCTGCACCTAAACGCTCTTCAGCTTTGGCCAAATCCGCTTTAGCGCTAGCAACACCTGCCTCTGCTTTAGTCAACTCTGCACGAGCATTGTCAGCATCAGCTTGCGACATAACCTGCTTATCAACCATGGTGAAAATACGCTTCGACTGAACTTGTGCATTTTTATAATTGGCAACGGCGTTGGTCACTTTAGCTTGTGCAGCAGTGACATTGGCAGTTTGAGCGCCAACATTTTGCCCGGCTTTCTTTAAAGATTGTTCAGCTTGATTCAATGCAATCTCATAGTCTGTAGCATCTATTTTGGCTAACACATCTCCCGCTCTAATTAGCGTGTTGGGAGTTGCTAATATCTCAACAATTTCACCAGAGACTTGCGGACTAATTGGCACGACATAGCCGCGAATACGGCCTAAATCAGTGGAAGGAATAAAACGGTCGGCTATTAAGTGGAATACAAATAGAAAACTAACAACAATCAAAATGATGTTAGTCGCCTTACGAATTTTACTATTCTTTTTGTCCTCAGCGGGGTTGGATTCTGCCTTGGCTTTTTCACTTGCTGATACTTCTTCAGGCGTACCCTTTTGTTCAGTCATATTGTTCCCTATCCCTAACCGATGCTTTTGCTTAGAACACATACTATTTTTTAATCAGTTTAGTGTTAAAAACACGTAAAATTCAATATCTTTTGGAAATAAGCTTAGTATCTAATTCGCCACATCATCAAATATTCAGATTGGGGCTGCGATCAATACCTGAATTTTAAATTTAACGGTAAGAGTTTTTTCGAAGGGAGCTGACGGTAAACTTTGTACTACAGGAATAAAATGAGCGTTATCAACCTGGGAACTGCTTGGCCAATAACGCTCGAAACTCATCAATATTTTTTATACAAGTGTGAAACTAGTGGGCTCTTTTTACATCCTCTGCCATACCGCTTACAGGTAGAGCTTTAGGCTTGAAATCCTCAACCGCTTGTTTGTTTAACTCTTGCTTGAGGTAGTCCAGCGCCTTTTGAAGTTGCGCATCGTTACCGGTAAAGGTTGCGTATGGTAGGTTATCGACTTCGATATCAGGACTGACGCCACGCCCTTCAATAATCCAGCTACCGTCCATTGCATATTGTGGATACTCAGCAACTCGAGCCATTCCCTTATCAGTAAGAGAGTTACGGCCAGATAACCATACGCCGGCGCCAGTAGTTTGCTTACCGATAAGCGGAGCAATACCGAGTGCTTTAACTCCTGCAGAGAAAGTCTCGCCATCTGAATAAGTCAGCTGATCGGTCAGTACGACCAAGTGACCATTAAAGGTTTGCTGCATATTTCCTGATGGCGTGCCATGGGTTGGTGCCCAAAATGCCCATGTACGTCTAAGAAGTTTCTCAATAATCCAACTGTCGATATTACCGCCTCGATTACGGCGAACATCAATAATTAGTCCCTGTTTATCATAATTAGCGTAGAATTCACGCGCGAAGCTAGCGATATCACCACTGCCCATCGCATAGAGATGCAAGTAACCGAACTTGCCATCACTTGCTTTGCTAACTGCATGGCTATTGTGGTTGACCCAGTCTTGGTACCTTAATTTTGCATTCGCTGATGCCGTGACAGGTTTTACAATTGTCTGATGTGTTTTATTGCCACGTTTAAGCTCTAGTAGCACCTGTTTAGCACTTTGGTTACGGATAAGGCGAGTGACATCCGCTATGTTAGTCAACTTTCTACCGTTTATCGCGACGATAATATCACCGACTTTGGCATCAACCCCCATCTGCTTTAACGGCGCTGCTTGCTTAGGAAGCTCTGGGTCGCCTTGATAAATATGTTCTATCACCACGCCAGCTTTTGTTTGCTCTAAACGCGCACCTAAGCTTGCTGATTTTGCCTTGTTGGGATCTTTAGCAAAGTCGCCGCCACGCACTTGAGAGTGCAGCGAATCTAACTCCCCCATCATCATCTTGAAGATATCATTGAGCTCATGACGATCAGTTAGACGATCGACCAATGGCTGGTATTTCACTTTAGCTTGCTGCCAATCGACACCACGCATTTTCTTGTCATAGAACGAATCTCGGTGCATTAACCAGGCATCTTCAAACATCTGCTGCCATTCCGCAGTGGGTTGAATAGCAAGCTGCCAATTGTTTACCTGCACTTTGGCATTATCGAGTTCTTTAGGTAGCTTGTCGCCCGCATCAACAATCAACATCTCTTTACCCTGTTTCGATTGTTTGCGGATAAACAGCTTTTTACTGTCATCAGACAAGGTATATGAACCCACATCCTTTGAGAATGTGTCTACCTTAGGGCTTAGCGGATTAAACTTAACCACTTTCAAAGAAGACTTACGGTTACCCAGATTTTTATCAAGCAGATAGAACTTGTCCTCACCAAGTTGCAGTGATGAATAGTTACCCGATGCGACAGGCACTTGCCATAACCTTGCCGATAGGCCATCCCAGTCAACTCGTGTTTTAATCTCGTCATCATTGTCTTTTTCAGGCTCACTCAGTAACTCATTTGGCTTTTGGAAAGCAAAACGTGCTTTAGCGTTTAGGGCAATGGCAAACACTTCAGTGCGCTTATTAAACATTGGCCCCATGTTTCTGTCACCCCATGGAGAGCTTGGTGTAGAGACAAATTTGCGGTTTGAAAGAAAATAAAGCCAGTCGCCATCTTTACTGAAACTGGGCGAGAATGACTCATACTTATCTGTGGTGAGTGCTTGCGCTTTGTTTTTATCTAAAGAGTACAACACGATTTGGCTGCGGTTTTTACCCATCTCAGCTTTGGTAAGCGCGATAAATTGACTGTCTCCCGACCAAACGATGTCGGCATATGGTCCAAGCCCTTCCCCTTGGGTAATGATTTTCTTATCGCGCCCCTTCTTTAAATCTAACAGCCAAACATTACCGTCATAATCGTCATGAGCCAAATAACGGCCGTCAGGCGAAAGGTGCAGACCCATGCGCAATGCTTTGCCGTTTTCGGTTAACTGCTTACGCTTATCACTGCCATCTGCAGCAAATTGCCATATCTCCTGCTCACCGCTAATGTCACTTATGCCGTATACCCACTGGCCATCTTTACTCATAATGGCATTGCGCACTCGACTGTCAGCAGGAATCGTCAGCTGCACCAATCTCTGCCCATCCGTTGAAGCGATGGCCACTTGGCTGCGGGCAGTGATCACTACTCTGTCGTTTTGCGGGGTGAATTTTGTCGATGTTGCATACTTCATCGGATCGCTGACCCAATGCTCTCGCTTATGCGAAAAATCTGAAATCAATTCAATATCAACAGCTCGCTCTTTATTCGATGCGATATCGAAAAGCTTAATATCGGCGCCCTGCTGGAACACAATACGTCCTTCATTAAGCTTGGCGCTTCTTACTTGCCACTCTTTATAATGCGTGTGTTGCTGCAGATCTTTACCATCAACTGACATTGACCAGATATTGTCGTTACCATCACTATCGCTGATAAAGTAAACACGAGACTGCCACAACATGGGCTGCCTTACTGAGCCTTCATGAGTTGTCGCTAATTGCTGCGCTTCTTGTTTCTCGCCTAACTTAAAACGCCAAAGCTCTCCCTTAGCACCGCCTCGGTATACTTTGGCATTATCACCTGTGGTTTGCAGGCCAAAGCGAGTGAAGTAAACATATTCATTTTGCTCATCAATCACGCCTTCAATGGCATCAGCAAGAGGCAAGTCCGTTGTCACAAGACTTGCTGGGTCTACCGTACGTAACACCCAGTAATTAGCAGGGCCAAAAGCATTATCAGTGGCGTACAGGATTTTGCCATCGGCTGTCCACCCTTGCACTCTTACTCGAGAGTTTTCAAAGCTGACTCGCTTTGCTTGGCCACCATCAATTGCGATAACGTAAACCTCTGATGAACCTTCATAGTTCGCCACATAAGCGACTGATTGACCATCAGGAGAAATAGTCGCGCCCAACTCTTCAGCGGGTAAACTGGTTAATCGTCTGGCCTTCGATTCTGTCAGGTCTTTAGTCCAAAGATCGCCCTCAGCAGTAAATACTAATGTTTGATGATTCAGCGCCGGTGCGCGAAAATAACCAGCTTTATCACTAGAGTCAGAGGCAAATGAGGGGGCGATATTCATTGTGCCCAAAGCTAACATGCAACATGCAAGTGAGTGACGAAGTTTCATCAAAGAGGCCATCCTATTGTAATTATTCTAAATGGGAGCGATTCAGCCAAACAAAGTAGCAAACTTTTGACAGCTATTCAGCAAAATAAACACAAAGAATTATTAGCAAATGTGTCTTATACCATTTATCTCTGCTTGAGTGCTGCCTACAATCAGCTACGCTTGATAGGTCAACACTCTTTTCCAACTAACACCTTGTATTGGCAAGGGACTGCTGAACTCTAAAGCTAAGTTTTTGTTCGGACTCAGTGCCTCTAGTACAGGGGTTAAACAATGAAGCTTAGCGGGCTAAGTAAAAAGCTCATCGCACAGTAATAGATGCATTCAAATAAGAACAACCATGAACGTTCAACAGTCCCTAGAAAGAGGATAATAATGACCTTCGAATATCAACGTCCCTCTTTAAGGGATGACCCCCGAGTCCACAAAGCGCTATTGGATATGCCAAGCAGGTATGCCAATAGTTACAGTGAATCACAGCTCATCTATTTCCGACTAGCACTTATTGGCAAACCGTGGCAGCAACACTTTATTGATAATCGTGGCACGTTTTATTTTCCGTTTATTGGCTGGCGTTTTTTCTACGTATTCCTTTTGGGCAGAAACAAACGCGCTTTGAACCGCAAGGAGAAACAAGTATCTATGGCCGTTTTCATCCTGTCTTTAGCTGGCTTTATTATGCTGTCTACGGTGCTTGGGTTGCTGCTACTCTATTTACTAAAATCAGCATTAGGCATTGATCTATTTGAAGGCAATTCTCTTGGGATCTGGGATTGGTTCAATGAATAATGCCTACTGCATGAGTAGGCATTATTAAAGATTAAAGCTATTTTCTATTAATGAACTGGATGATGCTACTCTCTCGGATCATCCAGTTGTTTTTGCAATTTGTTAAAGCGATTTTGCAATGCCTCATTTGACTGCAGCAGGGTTTCATATTCACTTTCTATCTGCTGTAGTGCTTGTTCAGCCTGAGCAAACTCTTCTAGCTTAAGCATTTTTTCAACCTCATCGAATTTAGCAATCAGCGCTTCAGCATTAACCCCAAAGTTTTTTAGGTTTTTAGCGCCATTGAAATCCGATGATTGCAGCTTGACTGGCAATGTTTCATCTGCCCGAGTACTTTCTTCAGCTGACATATTATCTGACTCTTGTTCTGGCGTAGCCATTCTCATCATCGCAGGAGCTTGGTGATCTTCTGGTGTCGACATTAAGGTAGGCATAGCCTCATCGCTCAAGTTACCCGTCTGCATTTGTGGATTAATCACAAACAAAGTGACCACCAATAATACTGAAGCCGCAGAAGACAACGGCCAACGGTGCTTGCGCCAAAATGACTGGCTTTTCACCCGTGGCTTTGCGTTGCTTGCAGCGAGTTCTAGAATAGCGTTATCAAGCGCCTTTGACGGCTGTTCCTGCTCAATATGTTGATAAAGCGCATGCAGCTCTTTTTGAGTACGGTCTTCACCCTCTTTAGTCATACTCCACCTCCTGCCACTTCAGGTCGACACAGGCTTTAAGGCCTTTATTTGCGTAACGAAGACGGCTTTTAGTTGCTTCCACTGTGGCACCTGCGATATCGGCAATCGTTGCTGCAGTGAAGCCCATTTCAATATTAAGCAAGAACGCTTCTTGTTGAACTTGCGGCAAGTCTTTCACACAGTCTTTAAGTAACAGTGCTTTCTTCTGCTGTTGCAGTAGTTGCTCTGGCGATTCAGACAAACAACTGGCGACGGATTCAGTTTCTTGCCCATCCTCAAAAGTGTCACTAAAACTACTTTCAGGTTTCTTGGCTCTTACATGGTCGATAATCAGGTTGTGCGCGATGCGATATAACCAAGTGGTGAACTTTGCTTTAGCTTGATAGTTGGCCGCCGCTTTTATCACTCTGCTCCATGTTTCTTGATACAGATCTTCAGCCAGTTGATTGTCATAGATTTGCCGCACAAAGTAGCGATATAACGGGCCTTTGTGTTTGCTGTATAGCAGTTCAAAAGCACGAGTATTACCGCTAGCATACTGCAGCATGAGCGCTTGATCGGGATCTGCATTTAAAGGTTGATCTGTTGGGTGGATGGGCTCTAACACACCAAGGTCCTTTACAGAGTAATGAAACAATAAGTCTGCATCGCTGCGGGGAATTTGTCTATAGCGGACGACATTACAACATTAACCTTGGTATTAACAGACACAAAAAAACCGCAGTGAAAACACTGCGGTTTTATTTGTTTAGTGTCGCTTAAGCTAGTTTAGCTTGTAGCGCAGCATCTTTAGCCTGAACAGCTTCAGCAGATTTAGCACGCTCTTCTTTTACTGCTACCGCTAATGCATCATCACCAACAGCTAGCATTTGCGCTGCTAGGTAACCCGCATTCTTAGCACCAGCACTACCGATAGCAACGGTAGCAACTGGAACACCACCAGGCATCATCACTGTAGAAAGCAATGCGTCATGGCCTTGTAGTGGACCATTGTCAATTGGTACACCAATCACTGGACGAGTTGTGATACCAGCAACTGCGCCAGCTAGATGTGCAGCAAGACCTGCCGCACAGATAAATACTTTACAACCACGAGCTTCAGCGTCAGTCACGTAAGCGTGTGTAGCAGCTGGAGTACGGTGGGCTGATGTCACTTTAGCTTCAAACGTAATGTTGAAAGTCTTTAATACATCTAGGGTAGATTGCATTGTAGGCAGGTCAGAATCAGACCCCATTAATACTGCAACAAATGGTTTGCTCATTTTTAGTCCTTCAGTAGGGCGGTACATTATTATATTTGCGCGCATTATAATGAAAATAAGCGCAAAGAGTAAACAGGCTTCCCCCAAAGCCGATGGCCTAATTATCTCTAAGCTTTGTTTTGACTGCAAATAACTTATTAGTACATATGTATAACAAATAATTAAGATTGCTAGCCAATCTCTTGTTTAGCTTTGGATCTCTGTGAATATACGGTGCCACACAGAACTAAGAGCCTCTATGACTGATAGACTGTGGATATTATGTATCAGTTTGTAACATCGATAGCTGTTCACACAAATAGTTTTATCAGTCAAAATGATGATGTATACATTTGCGTTATTAAGCGTAAATAGCACTACAGTTTAGTCGCGTAAATTTGATAAACTCGCCCGATAGCTTTCAATAAATACACCTACTCGCCGTAGCAAGATTAAGCACTTGTTAGAGTTGTACTTTTTATCTACTATTTAAGTTATTTACCATGAGCTTTATCAGCAAAATTTTTCTTTTGAATGCAGCAAACAAATGGTTTGACTCAGTTGAATAGGATATTCATGTTGCCCATCAAAGACAGTTTAAAAAAGAAGAAAATTGATTCACTCGATTGGAAGACTCACTTAGCTCTGCTAGGCGTGCCTTTAATGCTGCTGTTTATCTGTTGGTCGTTTTTTTTTAGTATCACCGCGTCACCAAACGCTGTGGCAAACCTGCTCCTTGTTGGCATCATCTACCTGCTTGGCTACAGTCTCAATTACTATTTTCATCAGGGACGACTCACAAGGCTTTGGGAGCATCTGCAGCAAGTTGTACATGTGAACGAAACAACCTTCGAATTAGTCAATATTTCTGGTCAGTATCAAGATGAAACCGCTTTTTTAAACGCGCTACTTAATAAAGCCGTAAGCAGTGTTGATGGCGCAGAAATGGGTTCAATTATTCGAGTCGAACCAAATAGCGGTGCACTATCATTTGAATCGAGTGTGGGAATTGATATCAATAAGCTTAGAAAGCTCAATATCAATTTAAAGCAATCATTTGAATATCGGTTAACCAAAGGTAAGTGCGACAGAGTGGTCGTTATTGATGATATGGAAGCTATTAACTCTCGCAGTTCATTAAGCTCGTCAGCTCAAAATATCCTGCTCGATGCTCCCTCAACACCGATTCGCTCAACCCTATCGAGCCCGATCCATATTGATGGCCAACTATACGCTATGCTCAATTTAGATAGCGGAAAAGTGAAAGCGTTTAGCCATTATGACCGCAATCTAGTGGCGATATTGACTCACGAAGCTGCTAATGCCATTTCTCTTTACCAAAAAACTCATAAGATTAATTTGCTGGCTAACTTTGATAGTTTAACGGAGTTGTACAATCGCCAACGTTTTGAAACGCTTGTCAACGAGTGGCAGTTGAAGCCCCACTTTGGTTGTTACTTGATACTCATCGATTTGGATAACCTTAAAGCGATTAACGACCAGCATGGTCATACTGCAGGCGACGCAGCACTGCAACAATTTAGCAGCCTCCTCAAAGCCCAGTGGCATGAGAAGCAGTTAGTGGCACGTTATGGTGGCGATGAATTTATAGCGCTGTGTCACGGGCCTTTAGAGCGTATCGAAAATGAGATAAATATTATCGAGACTGCACTGAGTGAACGAGGAGATATTAGTTTTAGCTATGGGATCGAGCAGTATCATGGTCAGTTAAACAAGACTATTAAGGCTGCCGATGAAGCTATGTATAAACAAAAGCGCGCAAAGGTTAGTAAGAGCCTATAGCGTTTTTATAGGGCTTACTTTTTTAATAAAGAATTAGGCTTTCTTAGCCTATACCCATTCCACTTAAAAATGCTCGTTTCAGAGGTGTTGTGCTAGTTCAATTCTAGGCGCGTTAACGTGGAAATGGTTATTCCCTTTTAAGTTGCCGCAACAACGAAGTGGGATTGCACAACCCCTTCTTCGATGGGCGTTTCTTATATAAAAAGCATGGGCTTTACTCTGTGTTATTGATTTTACCAAGGGAGTGACCATTAGCTGCAATCAATGCCTCGCCTACATGGATGTAGGCGCTTAGGTTCAGCATGGAGCAATGAACCTGTGACTAAAGCCCATTAAACTCCCACTGAATCCTGCCTTTCCAGGTCGGATGGGGATAACCCTTTTCCGATAAGATTTCTAGCTATCGTCCTATACACACACTCGTTTGAGGATTTTATCCAGCTGAGCTGACGTGCTTTTCTGCTCTCTTGCTTGTTCGGCAATTGTCTTCAAATTACTATGCACGTCTTGGCTGAGCCTTGATATTTCAGATGCTCGGTCATTAATACTTGAAGTTGATGTTTGTTGGCCTTGAATGCTGTCATTAATATTCCCCGTCAAAGTATCAAGTTGCTGAAAAGCCTCACCGATATCGGTAAATGCTTGCGATACTCGCTGACATTGCTGCAAGCTTTCTTGGCTCACTCGCTGACTCTCTCCAATTGCTGTGACGGCACTACTGGTTTTACCTTGCAGGCCTTCAACGATGCTTTGAATCTCGACGGTTGACTCTTGGGTTCTATGTGCCAACGCTCTGACTTCATCAGCCACAACTGCAAAACCTCGACCTTGCTCACCCGCACGCGCAGCTTCAATTGCCGCATTAAGTGCTAACAAGTTTGTTTGCTCAGCAATACTTTTTATCACTTCCAGCACATTACCGATTTTTTGACTGTCTTTATGCAACACATCAAGTTCGCTAACCAAACTTTCAATACCGTGGGTAAAATCTCCCATAAATGTTTGATTCTTTATGGCGTCATTAGTCCCCGTTTGCAATAATTCGTTCACCTTCATCGAGGTGGATTGTAGCTCTTTAGCATTGCCAGTGAGCTCCTGAGCTGTAGTATCTATTTCACTCAATGATTGAGTTATTTTTTCGTTCTCGCCACTGCTTAGCTCTACAGATGATTCTGCTAACGTCATTTGTTCTGCCAACTGCTCAGAGCCTTGACGAAAAATAGTTGCGTCACTACGAACCTTATCAAGTACGCCTTTAAGACCTTCAATAAATTCACTTAAGTTATTAGTAATCAACGCCAATCCATCGCCATTAGCATCGACTAGACGCTCTTTGGGCGCTTCTTCAGTACTGACCACTAATGCGAGATATTGCCTTAGCCTTGTTAATCGCTTACTCAGTGCATTTTTAATCACATACCAACTACCAATCACTTGAGCGAGCGTTATGCCCAAAAGTAACATAGCGACATCCCACTTAGAGATTGAAGCATCTGCAAACAATATAAATAGCAGTAATGCAGTAAGACCAACCGCAACAACAGGGAAAATAAGCTTCAATTGTAACTTGTGATCATCATTATCTTGCATAAAGAGTTCCATTCAATAGACAGAGCCAAGGAGTGTATTATTAACTGCCGCTGCAGAGTAAATTTAATTTAACAAAATATCTACATTGTTATCGGACAAGATGGAAAAACATGAAGGGCTTATTTGCAACATTAACGAAAAAGCCAGTTGCGATTGCAAACTGGCTCTATTTATTACTTATACATGAAAGTTGGCTACCCGAAAAATAGTCGCCACAACCAAGAGGAATCAAGGTCCTCTTGACACTGGCGATATTGGCCCGCATAACGTTTTGAGCGGTCATCGACCTTTTTAGCAACTTTAATCAGCCAAGCCTTTTGATTATAAGTTTTACGTTTATAACCGCCCCAACCCTCATGGTAATTTAAGTATTGGTTACGCGCATCCCACTTAGATACACCATTGATTTTATGTGTTTTATAGATAAACCAACCCATAAAATCCATCGCATCGCTAAAGTTGCTGCGGCTTGACCAAGAGTTACCCGTCTCTCTTACATAATCATCCCAAGTCATGGTTTTTGCTTGAGCGTAGCCATAAGCGCTGCTCGCTCTTCCTATGGGAATAAAGCCTAGAAAGTACTCCATTGGCGGCGCCGCATTATGTTTGAATGAGCTCTCCTGATACATCATTGCCAGCGGCACGTGCACCGGCACGCCCCACTTCTCTCGGGTATCTTTAGCAGCTGTATACCAAGAACGATTTTCTTGAAATATCGAGCAAAGGTTTTCAGGATCTTTCGGGGGAGGCGTCGCGCAACCTGTTAACAGTGTAGCCAAGATAACAGTTGCAAATAATGCAGGCCAATTCATAAAAATTCATACCAACAGACAATAATAGCAATGCGCTAGTGTCACATTGATAGCATCAATATGCAATTAACCAATCGTTAAATTGTGTTAGAAATCAAGCGGGGACAGGGCTTATTGAGACTCAGGGAATTCACATTCATAAGATTCTTGGCTGATAACCTCTGGTTGCCAAAAATCAGTGTTGTTTCCGTTATAGATTTTATCACGATTAAACTTTGCCCCGATATGGTACCTAGTATTAGCCGCCACTGTCACAGTCAGATCTTTTGGGGTACGAGCAGCAAGAGAGACATTTAAGTCAGGAGAGTCGATTAATTCAGCCAAAGTGAAGCGATGCTCACCAACACTTAAGCGGTAATTAGGCTGGGAGATCACAGGCTTGCCATCAAGATGGGTTACAACAGCTCGGTACAGGCCAAGCTCAGGCTCTGGTGCCAAAAAGCTTGATACCGTGCCGCATTGGTTACTGATATCTAGCTGCGAAGCACAGCCAGATAACAGTGATATCGATATTAAAGCCACTAACTTAAGACTTTTCAAACTTATGACTCAAAATAATCTGCTAGAAACTCATCAAAGCTCACTTCACCAACCGCTTCACTCGCAGCTTGTTGCTGAAGAGATGTTTTAGCATCTTGCTCGTAGCGTGCAAGCACAGAGTCACTAATCGGGTAGTCTTTGAGTTCTTGATGGTACTGCTGGGCAAGCGACATCACCCACTGGCTGTGATCAACTTGTTCAAGCTTAAGTTTAGCCATAATTCGACCAGATAAAGTCTCATCTGGATTCACAACGGCTTTATGCCAGTGCGCTAGCGCCTGTTGATAGTCACCATCGGCTCCATCATCAAGAAGACAGGCAATTGAACTCATATTGCCAAATAAGCTTTCTAACCAGTTTGACAGCAATACTTGGCTACCATTTTGACTCAATTGCAAGCCTGGCTTGCGCCCTTCAAGCACCACAGCTTGTAGGTTGGCCGCAATTTCGGCCTCTTCTGTAGCGTCAGTGCTCGCAGAAGGCTGTAATAAACAATTAAGTAGGAACATATCCAAGAAACGAATTTGTGTTTTCTCAATCCCTACAGCACTGTATGGATTAACATCCAGTGCTCTAACTTCAATATATTCAACCCCTGCACGTGCTAAAGATTCAGAAGGCTTCTCATTTCCTTTCGCCACTCTTTTGGCGCGAATAGGAGAATAAAACTCATTTTCAATCTGTAATACATTGGCATTTAGCTGACGATATTCACCATCAACTTTTACGCCTATTTTGGCAAAATTATCAGAAGGCATATTGATGGCAGCGTTCATACCTTCAAGGTAAGAGGATAAGTTGTTGTAGCTGATATCCAAATTGTCTTGTTCTTGATTGGTATAACCCAAATCACTCATACGAAGAGAAGTAGCATAAGGTAAGTAAAGTGTACCTTTACCGACTTTTTCAAATGGAAGTGACGTCTGTTGATCTTTGATAAATGAGCCACACAGCGCGGGCGATGCACCAAATAAGTAAGGCAGTACCCACACCAAACGACGATAATTACGGATCAAGCCAAAGTAAGACTCTGAAATAAATGCATCTTTCGTCAGGCTTTTATCAGATAAATCATAGAGACGGCTCCATAAATCATCTGATACTGAAAAGTTAAAATGCACACCCGAGATAATCTGCATTTGCGCGCCATATCGATAGGTCAATCCTTTACGATATAAGCGTTTCATTTTGCCATTATTAGAGCTGCCATAATCTGCGATTGGAATATCAGCGAGATCTCCGACATAACATGGCATGCTTACAGGCCATAAACGCTGTCCATTTAGATGACGAACGCTATATGCATGGGTGTAAGTTAAATCTTCAACGAGTGAATCAATATTTTCAAAAACTGGAGTAATAAACTCTAGTAAGGACTCACTATAGTCAGTCGTGATCCGCGAATGCATTAATGCAGAGCCTAATGCTTGTGGATGACTGTCTGCAGCTAAGTGACCTGTCTTTTCAATTCTAAGCGCCTCGCGTTCAATGCCTCGTTGCATTGCTCTAAGTGCTTGACGACTTACTGGATCAGACAGATCCCCTACTAATTCATTGAATGATTTCAATATATTATTCTCTAGTACGTGACTTAAACTCAAAGTTCAAGATAATCAGACCCGTGCTAATTAACTAAACTTTCAAGTCATATAAAAATAACTGTTATGTCTATATCATGACAATTATAGATGAGGCGCCCCACCTATAGGAGCACCACATCTATATTGGGCCTAAATGCAAATTTTACAACTGCAAAATCTCAATTGGGTAACCAAGTGTAGATAATTCAGACTCTATCTTGGCACGATCGCCAACGACAAGAATAAGCATATCGTCAATTTTTAACTGACTTTTAGCTAAACCATTGAGCTCATTAAGTGTCACCTCATTAGTGATCTCAGTTTGCTGCTCACTATAATTGTCATCCAGATTATAACGTTGAATATTACGCATTAAGCCCGCTTTTTGGTACGGCGTTTCGTAATCTAACGCTTTAGACTGTGAAATAGAGTTTTGCATAAAGGTTAGTTCATTCTCAGTCATGCCAGTCGCTTGGAACTCATTAATCTCTTTAATAAACTCGATTAATGCTTCGGTTGTGACATCACTACGAACACTGGCTGTCGCTTGATAGTAGCCTTGCTCAGGGCCACCAGAGAAATAGCTTCTTGCGCCATAGGTGTAACCTTTGTCTTCACGAAGATTAAGGTTGATACGGCTATTGAATGCACCGCCCAATGGGTAGTTCATCAAATACGACTTAAAGAAAGTACCTGTAGCATCATACGCAAGTGCACGTTTACCAATCTTAATCACAGACTGCGCCGCTTCAGGCTTATCTACGATGTAGATTTTACCTCCGGTGAATGCAGGTAATTCAGCCAACTCAGGAAATGGGGTTTTATCGCCCTTCCAGCTGTTTAGACCGCTCAACTTCGCTAGCATCTGAGCTTCATTTAAGTTACCTACAGCCACGATTTGAGCATTGCCCGCAGTGTATTGGCGCTGATAGAAAGCTTTCACATCATCTAAAGTGATTGCAGAAACAGATTCAATAGAACCACCACTGCTCACTCCAAACGGACTTTTATCACCGTATAACAGCGTTCCAAATGCTCTAGAAGCTAGATAGCTTGGTTCAGTCAATTGACGTTGAAGATTCTGTAGCAGCTGTTGCTTAACCCTGTCGAAATCAGCTTGTTTAAAGGCTGGTTCAAACAGCTTCTCTTGTACAATTTTCATTGTTGCATCAAGATTTTCAGTCAAAGCAGAGATCTTTAGATGACTTTGATAGCTACTCGCGCCAAAGCTGACATTACTGCCAAGCATCTCTAGTGCTTGGGTAAGCTCTTCTGCACTGCGATTAAGGCTTGACTCATTCATCATTGATGCTGTGATTGATGCTAAACCAGCTTGCTGCACATCAAGTATTCGATGACCACCATTGAGGTATACAACGACTTCAACCGTTGGAGTTTCATTGGTTTCAGTACCGATTACTTCAATGTCATTAGCTAACTTACCTTGCCATAGCGTTGGGATTTTCAATACCGGTGCAGCGCCAACAGGCGGTACCACATTACGATCAAACTTAGAGGTAATTTGCGGTTTAACGTTTAAATCTTGCACGGCCACGGCAGCGACTTTTTCAGTTGGCGCAACAAAATTATCTGCTTTAGCGATTAACTGCTTCTGACCTTGTGGTACAACACTCATTACCACCATAGGCTTGCCTTTAATATATTGATTAAACACGCGCATCACATCTTCTTTGGTGACGTTGGCATAACGAGCCAAATCAGACCCAATCATGTTGGGATTACCCGAAAATGTTTCGTTAAATGCCAGGCTGGATACTTTAACCTGCACGCTTTGCAAACCAAAAATAGTGGCAGCTTCAAAGTTAACTTTAACTTTTTCCAGATCCTCATCATTCACGCCACGCTGTTCAAACTCAGTTATCGAGTCGCGCATGATTTTCTCAATGGCGTCCAAATTCCCGCCTTTAGCAGGATTCGCTAATGCGTACAAAGAGAACTGACAAGCAAGCTCCTGACAAGGATGGCTAACACCAGCCTGCACTGCAAAACCGTCTTTGACCAAGTTCTTATAGAAAATTGATGTTTTACCACCACCAAGAATATTAGACAGTAGATCTAATGCAGGTTCATCTTCATGACGGGCATAAACAGTCGGCATGCCCATGCGGATCAGTGGCAAGTGAACACGATCTTCCATTGATAGATAACGATCTTCATCCAAAGTCACTAAAGACTTCGTTGGTTCAGCAACCGCAGGACCTGCTGGGATTTCACCAAAATACTTGTTTACCCAAGCGAGCGTTTGCATTTCATCAAAATCACCACCAATCGTTAGTGTGGCATTATTAGGCCCATACCAACGTTGGAAAAAGTGTTTAACGTCTTCAACATCTGCTCGGTCTAAATCTTCAGGCCAACCGATGACAGGCCAAGAATAAGGATGACCTTGGGGATAGAATGCTTGATTGAAACGTTCACCCATTCTGCCGTAAGGACGGTTGTCGATACGCTGTGCGCGTTCGTTTTTAACCGTCTCACGCTGTACTTCAAACTTATCTTCGGTTAGCGCTGGTAAGAAAAAGCCCATTCGATCCGACTCAAGCCAGAGCATTTTCTCTAATTGATTATTCGGTACAGTTTCAAAATAATTGGTTCTGTCGGTATTTGTGGTGCCGTTTAAGGTGCCACCCGCTTCGGTAACCATCTTAAAATGTTGTTCATCACCAACATGTTGTGAGCCTTGGAACATCATGTGTTCGAACAAGTGTGCAAAACCGCTGCGACCTTCCAATTCACGTCCTGAACCGACGTGATAGGTTACATCAACATGCACCAGCGGATCGGAATGGTCTTCATGTAATATAACGGTTAATCCGTTGGCTAATTGATATTTACGGTAAGGGATCCCTACTTCCTGGCCGGAAAAACTTACGCTCTCTAGTAATTTAACTCCTGCAGGTAAAGTGGATTTCACCTCTTGTTGACCCGCACATCCAAATAACGCGGCGCTCACGGCCGCCGCTAACATCCATTTTTTCAATTGTTATCTCCTTCGCTTGAATGCGATATTGCTTTAACGTCTGCACATGGCTCTAGTATTACTCACTCAGCTTAAAACAACCAGTGAGGACTAATCTGCCTAAAACTCCGCTTATACCGAAAATCAACCACAATAATCAACATACCATTTCCATGCGTTTCAGCTTTAGCTCTCATGACTCCTAGTTAAGTCATCAAATCTATTGTGTTTTTATAGCATTAAAAGTAATTACCAGTCATGTTACTTACATGTAAACTGTTAATATAATTAAAACAAACTTGCATATCACAATAAGTTATAACTAAATCGGTTTGTGGTGCAAGGCACTCTCTCTATAGAATGCCAATATATACTCCTTCGCTATGTGAAGGCAGGATTTTCCCAACTCGAAATTGTAATAAATTAAGTGATAACTCTGTCACTTAAACTATAAAAATAGAATATTTGGAATATTGATAATGTGGCAAACGATTAAAAACATCCCTTTTTGGCAAAAGGTATTAGCAGCCTTTGTGCTTGGCGCCACTGTTGGCGTTATCTTTGGTGAATCCGCAACGGTATTAAAGCCGCTTGGCGATCTATTTATCAGCGCTATTAAAATGCTGGTTGCACCGCTTATATTCTGCGCCATTGTAGTGAGCATCACCTCTTTAGGCTCACAGGCAAATCTGAAACGATTAAGCTTTAAGACGCTAGGCATGTTTATGCTGACAGGTACGATTGCATCGCTCATTGGCTTAACGATCGGCTCTTTAATTGATATGGGCGGTACCACCGAGCTTGTGGCAAGCGAAGTGAGCGAACGTCATGTTCCGGGTTTTGCTCAAGTACTACTTAACATGGTGCCTGTGAATCCATTCGCCTCACTCGCCGAAGGAAAAGTACTGCAGATTATCGTATTTGCGGCATTGATTGGTATTGCTATCAATAAAGTTGGTGAAAAAGCTGAACCACTGAAGAAAACGCTTGAAGCAGGTGCCGAAGTGATGTTCCAGCTTACTCGTATGGTGTTGCAACTAACTCCTATAGGTGTATTCGGTCTAATGGCGTGGGTTGTTGGTGAATATGGTTTATCGATGCTGCTACCATTGGGTAAATTTATTGGTGCTATTTATCTTGCTGCATTAATCCACATTATTTTCGTCTACGGTGGGTTAGTGAAGTTTGTGGCCAAATTAAGCCCAGTTCAATTCTTTAGAAAAGCAATACCTGCACAAATTGTTGCATTCACGACTGCATCAAGTTTTGGTACTTTGCCAGCCAGTACTCGCTGCACAGAATCAATGGGAGTGTCTAAACGTTACAGCTCATTTGTACTACCACTTGGTGCGACGATGAATATGGATGGCTGTGGTGGTATTTACCCTGCAATAGCCGCTATTTTTATCGCTCAAATCTATGGTATCCCACTCGATATGACTGACTACATGCTAATTGCCGTAACCGCAACGGTAGCCTCAGTAGGCACTGCAGGCGTGCCAGGAAGTGCAATGGTTATGCTCACGGTAACATTAGGTGTTGTTGGATTGCCACTTGAGGGGATTGCATTTATTGCCGCCATCGATCGTATCATCGATATGATCCGTACTGCGACTAACGTCACCGGCGATATGATGACTGCGGTTGTTATTGGTAAGTCTGAAGGCCAGTTAGATCAACAACAATTCTATGCAGATGACAACCCAAAGCCCGCTTCCGTAGCCAGCTAGACATTTCAGTCCCAATAAAAGGCCGCTATCGCGGCCTTTTTATTATATACTTTCAAATCATATCGCTACGCGACTAATATTGAGGATGTTAAGTATGGCAAAGCTGTTTTTTCTTCCACTGTTACTCTCTCTCGCATGGGCACTATTTCTCAACTACAACGGCATCCCTCTTAAACAAGGAAGAAAAGGCTTTCTCTATATCGTCGGTATTAGCTTAACGATTATACTCGCCTTAGGTTTCTTACTTTGGCTTACTGCCGACCAGAATATTCGTAACTGGTAGCCCATATAAAAGCGGCAAAGTGCGCCTAACCATTTAGGCAAGGCGCTAACAGTATTAACCTAAGCCTTCTTCATTTAATGAAATACCACCGATATCAATATCACTCCAAATCACTACATCCCCCTCTTCACTTGAGAAAATGTAACCTTGAAGGTCGTCAATATCCACTCCTTCAGCTTCATATTTCTCCCGTAGTTCCGCATCCATATCTTGGCTACTTAAGGTACTGTCTGACTGAGTCCAGCCACCATCTCCCGTTAAGTCAATATTATCACTGCCAACTACCAAGAAATTGTTTTCGAATGGGTCGTCATTGTCGTTGCCAACAATATCGTCACCGTCACTTTGTTGATAGATTTTATCCAGTGACAGCATCAGCTGAATATCACTAACCCCTTCCTCAACAATCAACGCCTCCATGTTTTGGATCCCAGCCCCTGTCATGTCGATGATCTCATTGTTCTCACTCGAGACTTGTAATACATCGAAACCATCACCGCCATCGTAACTAAAGCCGTTACTATCCATACTACCATCAGCATTACTGCCAAAATCTTCTCTATCAAAGACGATGCTATCATCTCCCGCTCCAGCAAATAGCACGTCAGCACCTGTGCCACCATCGAGGAAGTCTGAGCCACTCTCACCAAACAAAATGTCTTCACCGCTGCCGCCCGCTAACGTATCCGCGCCGTCACCACCATACAGTTCATCATTACCGCTGCCACCATCGAGCTTGTCATCGCCAACACCTGCAAAAAGCAAGTCACTACCACTCCCGCCACTGAGTTGGTCATTGCCACCATCTCCATGAAGTTGGTCATTGCCGCCACTTCCTGCAAGCTTATCGTCGCCTTCCCCGCCGAAGAGTTGGTCATTACCGCCACCGCCGGTCAACTTATCATTACCCGCCTCGCCGTATAGCATGTCGTCACCCGAACCACCGCTTAAGTTATCGTTCCCCTCGCCACCAAACAGTTGATCATTGCCACTACCCGAACTAAGTGTGTCATTACCTGCGCCGCCTTCAAGCAGATCAGAGCCTGAACCACTGGTCAGTTTGTCATTACCATCTCCGCCAGATAGTTGGTTATTACCGTTGCCAGCATTTAAGTTATCTGAACCTGCGCCACCACTTAGATTATCATCGCCACCAGTTGCAATCAGAACATCATCGCCATCACCACCACTTAAGGTATTATTGCCTGCACCCGCTTCTATTCTATCGTTTCCGACACCGCCGGAAAGGTTGTCATGTCCTGCGCCTGCTATGATCGAATCATCACCTTCACCGCCTGTTACCGTGTTGTGACCATCGCCAGCTCGTATAGTGTCAGCCCCCGTTCCGCCTGAAATCACATCGCTACCAGCCCCTGCAATCAAGGTATCGTTACCAGCATCGCCACTAATTTGATTACCGCCGTCACCGGCATCAATAATGTCATGACCATCACCACCGGAGAGGATGTCACTGCCGCTGCCTGCTATAATGCTGTCATTACCCGCACCACCACTGACTTGATTGTGCCCTTCTCCTGCGTGAATGATATCGTCTCCTTCACCACCAGCAATCACATCATGGCCACCACCTGTTGTTATAGTGTCATCGCCCGCTCCGCCAGAGACTATATTATCTCCAGCCCCAGCCTCAATGGAGTCATTATCGTCACCACCATCAATAGTGTCATGACCACTACCTGTTATTATCGTATCCTCACCACTGCCGCCTTCAACGGTATTATTACCAAGATGCGATTCGAGATGATCCTGACCTTCGCCACCAATTAAGCTATCATTACCGCTACCACCATAGATAACATCGTCTCCCGCTCCGCCATCAAGGGTGTTATCACCAAACTCTCCATGCAATTCATCATCACCTTCACCACCTATCAAGTGATCATTACCGACACCAGCAAATAGCTTGTCCTTTCCAGTGCCACCTTCGATAGCATCGTTACCATCACCGCCAAGCAGAACATCATCACCTTCACCGCCAGCGATAGTGTCATGACCACTGCCTCCATCGACGAAATCACTGCCTAAGCCACCAATTACATTATCATCACCGTCACCAGCAAAGAGTTGATCATCAGCATCGCCACCATCTAAAGTATCATCACCTACACCACCAAATAACAGGTCAGCTCCAGCGCCTCCGGATAAGGTGTCATCACCACCTTCGCCAAACAGTTGGTCATCACCTTCGCCACCAGCTATTTGATCATGACCCTCTCCACCAAAGAGCAGATCATTACCTTCGTCTCCAGTAATAGCATCATCGCCATCACCACCAAATATGACGTCAGCTCCGACGCCGCCAGAAATGGAGTCTTTGCCTGTACCACCATCAATGAAATCATCCCCCTCTTCGCCATGCAAGGCGTCATTACCATCACCGCCATAGATAACGTCATTTCCTGTTCCGGCGTAAACAGTATCAGCACCGACTCCACCGTAGATCTCATCTTTGCCCTCACCGGTGTTGATAGTATTATCTCCGTCTTCACCAAAGACTTGGTCATCTCCTGCACCAGTTGCAATATTATCGCTACCTGTACCAGCAAAGACCACATCATCACCTGTGCCAGTGTCAACGGTGTCATCACCCGCACCAGCAAAAACTAAGTCATCACCTTCTGCAGCTAAAATCGTATCATTACCACCATCGCCGTAGAGCTGATCGTCTGCCGTGCCACCAATAAGCTTATCGTCTCCTTCACCACCTGCGAGCAAGCCTGCTTCATTCTCGGCATAAAGCGTGTCATTGCCTGCGCCACCATAAAGCTCATCGTAACCCTCGCCACCAATAAGCTCGTCGTCACCGTCACCGCCATACAATTTGTCATCCCCTGCACCGCCTAACAATGAATCACTGCCCGCCCCAGCATAAATTGTGTCATTACCCGCTTCACCTAAAAGCGTATCATCTCCAGCATCACCAACGAGTACGTCATCGCCTACACCACCTGAAAGTTGGTCCGCACCACTACCGCCGATAAGCGTGTCATCCCCCTCTCCACCGGTAATAACATCATCACCTTCGCCACCATCGACTAAGTCATTACCAGCTCCACCAATTAAGGTATCCGCGCCACCACCGCCATAGAGAGTATCATCACCTTCACCACCATCAAGATGGTCAATACCTTGTCCACCGTGAAGCAAGTCATTGCCTAACCCCCCTTCAATGGTATCGTTACCATCTTGGGCATAGACCGTATCATTGCCATCACCCGCATCAATGGTGTCATTTCCAAGTCCTGCATCGATAATGTCATCACCAGCTCCCGCTATAATACTGTCGTGACCATCGCCACCAATCAACACATCGTCACCGTCTTGTGCAGTAATAATGTCATCTCCGCTACCACCATCG
Organism: Shewanella kaireitica; assembly: GCF_023284045.1. Taxonomy (GTDB): domain Bacteria; phylum Pseudomonadota; class Gammaproteobacteria; order Enterobacterales; family Shewanellaceae; genus Shewanella; species Shewanella kaireitica. The sequence continues at coordinate 118,703 of NZ_JAKIKQ010000004.1, read as the reverse complement.
AGGAAATTATCACCACTGCCAGATAACAGCTCATCGTTACCTTCACCACCGCTGAGAGTATCGCTACCTTCGCCACCTTCTAATCGATCAGCTCCAGCTCCACCAAAGAGGGTATCGTTACCAACGCCCCCAATAACTGAATCATCACCATCTTCAGCATAGATAGTGTCATCACCTTCGCCCCCAGTGATAACGTCGTCGCCAGCCCCTGCATATATCTGATCATGACCCGCACCAGCAATAACGGTATCATCGCCTGCGTCAGAGAAAATAACATCATCACCGTGACCTGCATCGATGGTATCGGCGTCAACGCCCGCATAAACTAAGTCGTTACCATCACCTGCGTCGATGGTGTTAGCCCCTGAACCAGAATAGATCTTGTCATCACCACTACCGCCAATAAGTGTGTCATCGCCGCTACCTGCATATATCGAGTCGTGGCCAGTGCCGCCATCTATCGTATTGCTGCCGCCACCACCAAACAGCGCATCATTACCCGATCCGCCGTCAATGACATCATCGCCAGACTCGGCATAAACGAGATCATCTCCCTCACCTGCAATAATTTGGTCGTTATCGCTGCCACCATAGATGGTGTCATTTCCGCTACCACCATCAAGTACGTTGGTGCCAGAATAACCAAACAGCACATCATCACCCTCCCCCGCCGTTAGCACATCGTCACCATCACCTGCGTGCAGCTCATCGTTACCAGCACCACCATTTAGGGTATCGCTGCCCTCTTCACCAAAGAGCTTATCGTCGCCTTCACCGCCTGTTAACGTATCATCACCGCTCCCTGCAAGTAAGACATCCGCGCCGCTACCACCGTCAAGCTCATCAGAGCCATTACCTGCAATTAGCGTATCGTCACCCTCTCCACCCATTAAGATATCGTCGCCCTCATCGCCTTGTAGATAATCATTTCCGCTACCGCCACTGAGCTGATCAATACCTTTGCCACCTAATAAAGAGTCATGACCAGCACCGCCAATTAGCGTGTCGTTACCATCATCACCAATGAGTAAATCATCTCCTTTACCACCATCGAGAGTGTCATCGCCAAGCTCTCCCATTAAGGTGTCATTGCCAGCGCCACCATCAAGCGTGTCGCTATCATCCCCCCCCATCAGTGTGTCTTGTCCCTCACCGCCAGTAAGCAGGTCATCACCTTGCCCTCCCATCAATAGATCATCACCCGCTTCACCATGCAATTGATCGTTATTGATACCACCGTCCAGCAGATCATCACCATCCCCGCCAAACAATTTGTCTTCACCTTGCTGCCCCATAAGATGGTCATCACCATCACCACCATCTAATACATCGTCATAGGTGTTATGGGCTAACAGCTCTACAGAATCGATATTGATTTCTGCGCCAGCGGCAATACCTGAAGTGACAAATTGCAGCTCTATATCGCCGTTAGCATCTAGCTGATCGCTGCTAATCTCAAAATGAATCTGAATGGTTCCATCGGCAAGTTGTGTGGCAGTGCCTGAAGCGGCAATCACCATATTGCCGTTCTCATCGGGAATTAGAATATTGACGGTTAGCTCTGCACCGTCTTGTAGTACTGGACTATCCTGAGGCACAGCCACATTTAGGGTGAAATCATTGCCGCCGCTTCCCACATAGCCGCCAATATTCACAATTTGACTGACGGCACTATTTCCTGTTATCGGCTCAATGGCGTCTTCAACATTAAACACTTGTTGCTCGACGCCCCAAGCGGTAGTTTCTGCATTTTCGACCACAGGTGTATCTGACTGTTCGTCTAAACCTTGGTCGCCCAAGATGAAGTCCTTACCCTCTTGGCCTGAGATACTGTCATCGCCCTCTCCGCCAACCAAATAGTCATCACCAGAACGACCATCTATGATGTCATTACCAGTTCGTCCTTCAATATGGTCATCACTACTTGTACCAACAAGTAGATCATTTTGATTAGTATCATCCATGACAAAATTCCTTCATTAAATAGGGAGGTAATAGAAGCTAAATAGCTTGAACTAATAATTAACTTTCTCTAAATGCCAGCTCAAAAGAGCTACCAAGTGGTGACAACAGGTATTCAAGTAATGTCCGAGGTTGCAGCACAATAAAAACATCGGCAGACATTCCTGGGTGCAACTTAATATTTGAATGGTTGCTATCAATGGGGTTCAGCTTAACTTTGACTAAGTATCCTTCTGGTTGTCCTGCTGATGAAGCGAAAAAACGGTCTGCAGAGACGTGAATGACCTCTCCGCTCATTGGTATTGCATCGCGACTGTCATAAGCGGTAAGCCGGACTTGAGTTGATAACCCTACATGCACGACATCAATATCCTCTGGACGCACATAGGCTTCCACTATCATGTCATCTGTTTCTGGCACTAACTCCATCAATATCTGGCCCGGCGATATAACGGCTCCAATAGAGTGAATAGCCATGGCGACAACGGTGCCGCTATGCTCTGCGGTAATGTTAATATGCTGCTTCTTATCAATTTGAGCAGACAGTCGGTGCAAACCTTCATCTCTTAACTGTCGCTGCTCTTGTAATTGCTGTGCCCAATGCAGTTGTCTATTTGAACGTTCTACCTCATGGTTTTGATTCAATTCCCCCAGCCTTGCTGTGGTGACATCAACCTCTGACTGTAGCTGCGCGAGCAGACCTTCAACCCCAGATTCGCTGCGCTGAATCGCCAAGTGACGAGATTTAGAGACAAAACCATCGTCTAGTAAACTGGCATTCATCTGTACCTCTTCCCTGACTAAATCTAACTGCTTCCGAGTCGATACAAGCCTCAGTTGAGTCCCTTTTAAGCTGTGTTCTAGCTGATTTTTTTGGAAAGTGTATTGCTGAGTAAACATATGAAAATCTGAAGTCTGCCTTTCAAACATCAATTGCTGCATGACCATTATTTGGCCAACTTCATCGCGCTGCTGATGCTCTAAAACAAGCGAAGAAAACACTAAGTGGGTTGAATTCGCTAATCCATCACCAGCTCCTTCGAGTAGCGGAGTTAACCTATCGATTTGTGCTTGGGCTCGTACTGTTTTTAATAACAGCCGCTGATAGTCAGCTTCTACCTGCACGTCACTTAACTCAATCAAGATTTGGCCTTGATCTACGTGTTGTCCTTCAAAAGCTAAGATCTGTTTTACTTGACCGCCGTGTAAGTGCTGTACCTTCTTGCGTTGACTCTCGGCCACCAACTTACCCGGTGCAATGGCTGCGGCATCGATTTTGGTCAAACTCGCCCAAATAACAAAGCCACCGACAGCAAACACGATAATAGATAAACCGAACACTATGACCCTGCGAGTATTAAATTCCACTAAATCGTCCATGCTCATATCCTTACTGATTTGCAGCGGGTTTATCGATTGATTGAACCGCATTTTCTGTACGTTCGCTGATCTCATGTATATCGGAAATAAACTTTTCTTTCGGACCCGCTTTTTCTATAAAACCGTCTCTTAAGCAAACAACCCAATCCATCTGCCTTAAAAATCCCGCTCGGTGGCTGATCATTATCACGGTGATCCGTTGCTCTTTGCAGTACTGCAGTACTATCGCCAAAGCCACTTCGCCTTCGGGGTCTAGGTTAGAATTGGGTTCATCTAGGATTAACACTTTAGGTTTGCTAAACAGTGCTCTAGCGAGAGCTAAGCGTTGCTTTTGTCCACCACTGATTTGACTACCCACCTCACCTAACTGAGTTTCATAACCTTTAGGTAAACCGATAATAAGTTCGTGGACACAGGCAAGTCGTGCGGCTTCGACGATCTCTTTAGGCTCAGCATCACTGAATCGGCAGATATTCTGCGCAACAGTGCCAGATAGAAGCTCTACATCTTGGGAGACAAAACCGATATAACGCCCGAGTTCATCGCCATTCCATTGATTCAGGCAGGCGCCATCAAGCTTTACCATACCGCTCGTGGGTGTCACGATCCCCATCAGTAGCTTGGCGAGTGTCGATTTTCCAGAACCGCTAGGGCCAATTATCGCGAGGGAGAGCCCCGCTTGTAGGCGAAAGTTAATATTGTTAAGTATCGGCTTGTTATGACGATCGATAGCAAAGCATACTCGTTCGAGTAGGTACTCTCCTTTAGGGGCGGGTAGCGAGGTCTTTTTCTCCTCAGGTGCTTTTTTTAACGCCTGCTTCAATCTTTGATAGGCCTGCCAACTCGACTCCCAATTTTTCCAGCAACCAACAGCTTGCTCTATGGGTGCCATAGCCCGTCCAAGAATAATTGAGGCTGCTATGATCTCACCAGTGCCCAATTGCTGAGTTAGCACAAGCCCAACACCGATACCAATAACGGCTACCTGTAAAAGCGTCCTAGTTAAACGAGTTAATACCAACATCATGCTGACCTTATCGGCCACACTCCACTGTAACCCGAGTAATTGTTGATGCCCTTTCTGCCAATGCTTAGCAACATCAGCCGCCATCCCCATGGCTTGCAATGAACTTGCATGACGTAAGATATCGTTTATCTGCATGCTACTTTCAATCACCGCTTTTGATGCCGCATCCTGCGGTGGTTTAGCAGCAGCTTTGACACCAAACGCTAACAACGACAATACGATTGCCCCAAATGTCGCCGTTACGCCCAATAATGGATGTAGCCCAAACAACACAATAAGAAATACGATAACCCAAGGGGCATCAAAGATTGCCGTCGTTGATGGCGTAAGGAGAAGGCTTCGAACTTCACGCACATCGAGTAAACTCTGCTTGCTAATACTGCCTTGCCTAGCAGATGCTTCAATTGATTCATGTACCAGCATAGAGCTCAACTTCATCTCAAGCTTAAGCCCGCTTTGTTGCATCAACTTATTACGGACAAAATCCAGCGACGCTTGTACAACAAGCAAAAAAACGACAATGAGAGTGAGGTTAACGAGGGTGTGGTAACTGGAACTAGCTATGACTCGCCCAAAGAGTTGTAAACTGTAAATAGGCAGCGCTAGCATCAAAAGATTGACAAAAACACTGAATATCGCCACGTACTTTAATTCCATTTGTAGTGAGCGAATAATACTATTGAAGTGATTATTCATAAGTTCGCACTCCATTGCGAAAGGTATTGCTGGTGCCGAGGTAAACTGACGTTAAGTTGCTTTCAGTATAGCCAAGGGTTTTAAAAATTTTGCTTCACGCAAAAAAAATCCCGTACTTAAAAAGTACGGGATTGATTTAGCTCATAAATATATTTGATATTTTAGTCAAACATTTTATTAGCCAAGCACAGCAAGTAATACACCGGCGGCAACCGCACTACCTAATACCCCTGCCACATTAGGCCCCATTGCGTGCATAAGTAAGAAGTTTTGGTTATTCGATTCAAGCCCCACTTTATTCACGACTCGAGCGGCCATTGGCACAGCCGAAACTCCTGCGGCGCCCAGTAGCGGATTTATTTTTCCACCCGATAGCTTACTCATCAGCTTAGCCATTAATACCCCTGTCGCCGTGCCGATACCAAACGCTACAGCGCCCAATACCAAAATACCAAGAGTTTCGACTTGTAAAAACTTATCTGCAGATAACTTAGAACCTACCGCGAGGCCTAAGAAGATGGTCACGATATTGATCAACTCATTTTGCGCCGTGCTCGATAGTCTATCAACCACGCCAGATTCACGCATCAAGTTACCGAGACAGAACATGCCCACCAGCGGCGTTGCTGCTGGTAAGAACAAAATAGTTAATCCAAGTACCATCAGCGGGAAAATGATCTTCTCCTTTTTGCTGACTTCCCTTAACTGCTCCATCTTAATTTGACGCTCAGACTCTGTCGTTAGCAGCTTCATGATTGGCGGCTGAATGAGTGGTACCAATGCCATATAGGAGTATGCAGCAACCGCAATAGCACCCAGTAGATCAGGCGCCAGCTTGGACGCCAAAAATATCGCCGTAGGCCCATCGGCACCGCCGATAATCGCAATCGCGGCCGCATCCTGCATCGAGAACTCAAAACCTGGAATTAGGTTTAGGCCGATTGCACCAAGCAGCGTGGCAAAAATGCCAAATTGCGCCGCTGCGCCCAATAACAACATTTTAGGGTTAGCGATCAGCGCACCAAAATCGGTTAAGGCACCTACCCCCATAAAGATAAGCAACGGGAATATCCCAGTTTCAATACCAACATGATAAGCAAAGTAGAGCAGCCCACCTTCATCAGTGAAACCTGCATTGGGAATGTTGGCCAAAATGGCACCAAAGCCAATAGGCAGCAATAGTAATGGTTCAAATCCCTTAGCAATGGCTAAGAACAGCAACAAGCAGCCAACGCCCATCATAAATATTTGGCCTACCGTAAAGTTGGCAATGCCTGACTCTGACCAAAAAGCTAATAATCCTTCCATGAAGACTCCTAAGCTAAGGCTAGCAGTTGACTACCAACAGCGACCGAATCACCCTCTTTTACCCAAACCTGAGAGATCACACCATCGGCCTCAGCTCTTACTTCCGTTTCCATCTTCATCGCTTCGAGAATAATAACCACGTCCCCCTCTTTGACACTATCACCAGGAGACACATGTACTTTAAAAATGTTACCTGATAACGGCGCATTTTGTTCAAGCTTTACCACTGAGGTATCAACAGCTGCAGCTGGTGCAGGCGTTGCAAAAGGCACCACATTCTCTGCGGGAGTAATCTCACTAATATCGCCACCTTCAGCGACCTCAACCACAAAGCGCTGCCCTTGCACTGTTACCGTGTAAGTTTCAGGACCCGATTTAGCTGCACAGGCAAGCTCTGCCTTTTTAGCCTCCTCAAGTGCTTTAGCGGCCACTTCAGGTTTTGGTTCAAACGCATCAGGATTATTACGATTGCTAAGGAACTTCAAACCAATCTGCGGGAATAGTGCATAGGTTAATACATCATCATCGAGCTCAGTTGACAGTGTGATAGCCTCTGCTGTGGCCTTTTCAGCAAGCTCAACTCGCAACTTATCAAGTTCTGCTTCGAGTAGATCAGCAGGGCGACATGTAATCGCTTCAGCGCCATCAAGTACCCGCTGCTGTAATTCACTATTAACTGGCGCAGGTGTCGCACCGTACTCGCCTTTGAGTACACCTTCCGTCTCTTTTGTCATCGACTTATAACGTTCACCCGTTAAAACATTGATGACAGACTGGGTACCTACAATTTGCGACGTGGGCGTTACCAGTGGCAGAAAACCTAAATCTTCACGAACACGAGGGATCTCTTCCAACACCAAATCTAACTTATCTGCCGCGCCTTGCTCTTTGAGCTGACTTTCCATGTTAGTTAACATGCCACCAGGCACTTGTGCGCGAAGTATACGTGAATCAATTCCTTTAAGTTCGCCCTCAAATGCTGCATATTTTTTTCGAACGACTCTGAAGTAAGCTGCAATCTCTTCCAGCAGCGCCATATCATAGCCCGTTGCTCTGTCAGTACCTTCAACCATAGCGACTACGGTTTCAGTGGCACTGTGCCCATAGGTTTGACTCATAGAAGAGATAGCAGTATCGAGAACATCAATACCTGCTTCAATCGCTTTTTGATAAGTTGCAGTGCTAAGCCCTGTTGTCGCGTGGCAATGAAGAGAAACGATTAAATTAGTTTGAGATTTGATTTGGCTTATCATTTCATAAGCCTCAAATGGCTTTAAGAGCCCAGCCATATCTTTAATACACAGTGAGTGACAGCCCATATCTTCTATGCGCTTGGCCATATCAATCCAAGTCGCTGTCGTATGTACAGGACTGGTAGTGTAAGACAGTGTCCCTTGCGCATGGGCGCCAACTTCAACCACAGACTTAACCGCAGTCTCGAGGTTGCGCACATCATTCATTGCATCAAAGATTCGGAAAACATCGACACCATTGGTGTGAGCACGTTCTACAAATCGGTTGACTAAATCATCCGCATAATGACGATAGCCTAAAAGGTTTTGCCCTCGAAGTAACATCTGCTGAGGCGTGTTAGGCATCACTTTTTTTAGTTCTCGAATACGTTCCCAAGGATCTTCACCAAGGTAACGAATACAAGAATCAAATGTTGCGCCGCCCCATGATTCAAGCGACCAAAAGCCAACTTTATCAAGCAATGGTGCAATAGGTAACATATCTTCGGTACGCAACCGAGTAGCGAGTATTGATTGGTGAGCATCTCTTAAGACGACATCGGTTAAAGCCAGTGGCTTGCTCATGGTAAACTCCCTACTTTATTTATGCTTTTTGACGGTGTTGATGAATTGCAGAAGCGATTACAGCAGCCATTAAAGGGCTCACTGTTGGTTTGCTTGCTGTCGGCTGGAGAGCAATGTTACGTTTTTTTTCTTGGGGCTCTGGAGCATATTTCTTAGCAACTAGCTTCATCGCCAAAATCAATACACTTAAAAACACAAAAACCAAACACATGCCGAGGATCATTATTCCTAGCGCATCGGTTAACTGTTCTGATATTGCTTCCATCTAATCCTCTCACCAACAATAAAATTGCCAAAGTGCAAACTACCCAGCTAAATGAACAATCACCTACCACAGTTCATTTAGCCAGTTGTGAACACACTGAAACAATACAAACATTCAATCACTATTTATTCACATATTATGCATTTCTGTTGATAACGAAAAATAGCTACTAATAGGCTGTTGCCGCTATCATTGGCAAAAACAATAACTAATCTATAACAAAATAGCGAGAGCTTTGTAAATTGGTCATACCAATAAAAATAAAAACAAACACCACATGATGAAGATTTAACAAAAAAAGCCCACCCATACTGAGGAATAGATAACCAAAAAACAAATATCATCTTATTTACTCAATTAGGTCGTTAAATTGAAGGAAATTGATTTCAGATATAAGAACAGATCACGACCAATCACAGTAATATGAGGTTTTATGCACAAAGGGAAACGGCAATTAAGAGCGGGAAGTTATCGCCAATTTGTAGGGCATAGCATGCCTTTTAACGAAGGGGTTACCTTACAACATATCTAAACAGCTTTTTTAAAGATAGTTCATCCGCAGGTTGAGCTTCGATATCATCACGCTCTTTAGCCAAACGAGGCCCAAAGTAATGTTCAAACAATCTCGATATCGCTTGCTGCTTGTTTGTAAGCTCATCTGTTACAGGTTGCTTAACAGTAACGTGAGGCTTTATTTGCGCCGGAGCTGATACTTTATCACCACGCTGGTAAAGTAAGTTAATAAACCTCCGCCAATCTCTTAGCATTAATGCTTGGCTTAGCTGCACATTTTGAGGCAGCTTCAATTTTTTGTACTTGCAGATCAGCATTAAGCCCACGATAGCCAACACTAATACACAAGCAGCAAGGAGCCATTTATGATTAACGACACTGCCCTTTACAGCAACGCTATATGTCGAATATTGCAGCTGATTTAATCCAACATCAGGCTGCCACCAATTAAGGTTTTCCCCCCCCAATAGATACTCTCCGCTTCGGTGAATAATGTAGCGGTATGTCTGGCTAACGGTTGCAATACTTTCGCCACGATTAACCTTATCCTTCAATTTAGCTTCTTGCGCAATAAGCTTGACTCCTTTAGGCGCAGCAACCTTAAGCCTTGGAATATTCATCGAGGGTAAATTAACAACCGAGATGGTAATTTCACGCTCAATCACATCGCCTATTTGGTAGCTTTGCTTAGGCTCGGACCATTGCTCGTCGATTGAAACCTGCTCTGCGACTATGTAGGGCTCATTATTGGGAATATCCGCTGGTGTATAGGCGTAGAACACTTTAGGTTCAGAGAGCAAACTCAGCGTCTTTGGTTGCAGGCTAACATTATCCATAAATTTAATATCAAACCTGACACTCGGCAACTCTATTAATCCTTGTTGCTCTGGATAAAGATATACTTCCCATAGCTGAGAGGAGTAAGTTACCCCCGCAATCTTTTTGTTACCATTAATGGCGAACGAAGAGGCTCGAGATAATCTTGCCGTAGACATGGAGGGCAGTTCAAATTGAGTGCCACCATTAAAAAAACCATTGACCAGCAGCTCAAAGCGCAACACCACCTGCTCCCCGACTACGGGGTGAACATTAGACACTTGCGTTAGTAGCCGGCTAGTGAATATCGCATTATCTTCGCCCGCTACTTTATGGTTATTAGCGAGGGCACTAAGCTGAAAAAAAGCCAGTAACCCCAATAAAAATGGCAGGAATTGCTTCAGTCGATTTGTATAACACTTTCGTCTATTTGCCATTAGTCGTTACCTCAGGACTTTGGCCTGACGAAGAAGGACTTTGCAGCTGAGAGCGGTTATATTCAGCCTGAAATTTTGCCGCTAAGAACTGTTGTGGATCTTTGCTAATATCGGTCAACCACTGCTGCTTTTTAGTCTCGCTATTTAATAGCTCTTCAACCGATAATTGTTGGATCTCAACCGTAATCTTACCCATCTGCGGTTTATCAGCGCCAAGCTCGGGATCCGTCATGTCATCGGGGTTAATCGATTCAGGTGGATGTTCCTCCTGCTGGCTTTCACCGAGCTGTTTAATATCTCGGATGAGTTGGGTCACAATGCGTAAATTAGTTTCGGCGCCAGGGAAATCTGCATCGATTTCAATCAACAACTGATACAGAGATTGCGCTTTACTGTAATTCCTACCGCGAGTGTATGTCATCGCTAGATTAAATAGACTTTGCAAATCGTTCTGTTGGCGATATATTTTTGCCGCTTTACTGTACTCTTTAGCTTGGTAATACGCCTGTGCTTTCCAATGTGGGTCAGTAAAGATAGTTGCCGCAGTTTGATAATCACCTTGATTGTAATAGTACTGCCCTTGTTGATTTTCGCTGAAAAACCAATCGAGCCAACTCGCTTGTACAGGAGCCGGAAGTAAACTGACGCATAGTACAATGGCGCTTGCCCAATAAAGACTAAAACCTTTACGAAAAAACAACAGCAAAATAAGCCCTGCGGGATAGAGTAACCAATAGCCAAAGTTAACCCGTCGGCTAGACTCTCCTAGTGCACGTTGCTCCAAACTAGCGACTTTGGCAAGCAACCTATCAGGGTTTTCAATCAAACTTTCGCTACCGATAACGCCATAGCCAAGCTTTCTCGCCCCCTCTTCAGCCTCGGTGGTCAATGCGGCAATTACCACCTGTGCGTTTAGCCGATCAGCCAAACCTGATAACTCGCGACCACCGGTAAAACCATCAGAAAAGATCAACAGATCGAAACCAAATTCTTCAATCTCTGGCATAGCACTGATAATGCTGACCAAAGTATCAATATCATCTCCCCCGACAGGCATCATACCTGGTGATAAATACCCCAGATATAAAGTCAGTAATGCGAGTTGGTCTGATGCGGGTAATACTTGATGGCTACTCCCCGAAAATGCCACCAAGGAGATAGGTCTTGCACTCCCCTGTTGTAATAAGGTGGTAATCGCTAATTTTGCCCGAGTTAAATGCTCAATACCTTGTTGCCGCTCTTGCATCGAAGGTGATAGATCTAGCGCTATTACCAGCGGTGCCTTAATGCTATCACCACTGGCCTTTAGCCAGCTGGGTCCCGCTAAGGCGATCACAATCAAACTGCCGCAAAGTAGTGTTAAGGTAATCGGCGCAGTTGCCGTTTTGTGGCTATTTTGCCTAGAGAAGGTCTTTGCAAGATGAGCTGCGATTATCCCATCACCAGCCTGTTCTTCAGCCAACACTCGATTGCGCCAAAGCCCATACATCAACAAAGCTATCGGAAAAAAGAGTAATAGCCAGGCAGGAGCTGAAAACTGAAAGCTAGTCAACATAAGCCCGCCTTCTCACTCTCACCGCCGCTGAAATATTCAATGACAACCACACACAAATATAAATGACGAGCATAGGCCCAAGTAGCCACGGGTAAAGATCTGATTTAGGTTGGAAACTATTCTGCTGATACTTAGCAGGCGCTATGGTGTCAATTTGAGCCAATATCTCGGCGATAGCTGTACTACTATTGCCTTCAAACGCCCTACCATTAGTGATCTTAGCTATTTTATTAAGAGTATTAAAATCAACTTGGTCCTCGCCCTCAGTATCAATAGAGCCCATTCCTAGAGTGAAAATTTCAATACCTTCAGCAGCGGCAACTCGGGCAGCATCGACAGGATCGAGTCTAGAGCTAGTATCGCTGCCATCAGTGACCAATAAAAGAATGCGCTGGCTAGTATTGGAACGCTCAAATGCGCGAATACTTAGGCCTATAGCATCACCAATTGCTGTCGCGGGCCCAGCCATCTGCGTATCCATTTGCTCTAGCAATGTTTGCCATAACCTAATGTCCTCAGTAAAAGGGACTTGCAGGTAGGCGCCAGAGCCAAACACGATCAAACCAAGCCTGTCACCATCGCGTTGCTGTGAAAAGGTGCTAAGCAGTGATTTAAGTGCCACTAAGCGAGATACCTTACTGGCCACTTTCAATTGGCCATCTTGAGATGACTCGTTGCTCGGTAACAAGTAGTCTTTCTGCTCCATAGACTGAGACAAGTCCACAGCAATCATCATGTCTCTACCAGTCTTTTGGGTCACAATAGGCTCTCCAATAAGTACAGGCCGCGCAATACAAAGAGTAATAACAAACCAGCTCAATAGCAGTGCTAGTGCTTGAATACGTTTGCGCTGCTTTATTTGGCTACCAGAGGTAGGCGCTTGGCCTGTCGCTGCGACAATGCGTGAGAAAAATGGCAAGTAAATAGAGGCTGCAGGCTGCCTGTATGCTGGCGAAGCCTTGAAAATAATAAAAGGTAAGATGAGCAGTAGTAGCATCCATGGATACTCAAGACTCATGTTCAAAATGATGCTCCTTTACCCAACGTAGGCATAACTCTTTTAGCGTCACGAAATCAGTTTGTGACAGCTGCTTTGCCACACTTTGAGCGGGCTGATAGTTCAACTGCTCAAGTAGATTAAGCTGCGATTCACTCAATATTGGTTGCTCACTACTGCTGGTAATTAATTGATACCACGCTGTGCCAGTATGGTTTAGCACAATGGATGAATTTCCATTCAAAACTGCCTGACGAAGGATTTGGTTCATGCCACTAGCATTATCCAATGTGAGTGTTTGCAGCTCGCGGTAAGCGACTCTGCGGTATCTATTGGCAACCCAGCGCCGCCTTTTTCTGGCAATAAGTAAACCAAGTACAAGACAAATCCCAATAAGCACGACATACCAACCAGCAGACAAAGGCCACCATGAGATAGGCTCAGGTAGCGGAATCTCAACCAACTGCATCACCTGATTCATTCAGGTTCTCCCATCAATAAACGACTTAACTGACTGATGACTGGCTCATAGGTATTGACAATACCTACTGGTAATATACTGCCTAGCACGGCCTTTTTAAGACTAAGCAACCTTTGCTGGTAAAGCTTTTCATATTTAAGTTGGTTATCAGCATTCGCTTGGATGTTAATCTGCTGCTCACCATGGGATACACTCAGACCATGGGCTCGGGTTAAATCATCTTCTAACGGATCTTGAATGACAAAAAGCAATACGTTTGTTTTCTGAGATAACACCTCTAACTCAGCCAACTCAGCAATTTCTATCCCTTCAATATCAGTTATCAATATCAATACGCTCTGGCTACTTAAAGTCGAAATGAGTGGCCTCACCATTGAGAATATCGATTGTGAAGCATTGGCTGTGTTGTCCGCCGATGACAGCTGTAGTCCATTATTAGCAGTAACAATTGCTTCGAGCAGATGAACAACATTATGACTTGAACGCTTTGGCGATATTGACACTAAATCATTACTGGCCAATACAACGCCTCCAACTCTGTCTCCCGCATCAAATACTTGCCATGCTAACAGCGCAGCTAAATGCGCAGCGGTTACTGACTTGGTGTTAACTTGGCTACCAAAAAACATCGGCAAGCGCTGATCGACAATGATATGAACAGGTCTATCAGTTTCTTCAGAGTAAACTCTCACATAGGGCTTACCTAGGCGGGCTGAAACTCTGGAGTCAATTTGCCGAATATTGTCACCAGCTTGATATTGTCTCAGCTCTTCAAAATTTAATCCGCGACCTTTTATCCGCGACGCATGTCGGCCAGAGAGCATTCCCGCAGGCCTATACCGCGGCGATAACGACAGTTGACGACTTTCCTCTCTAAGTGCCAATAACGCAGCTAAATTGGTATAGATCCTAGGATCGCGCTGATTCATAGCTGGCTCGAAGTATTATTCATAATACAGGCGTCACACTAACGAGTTCTTTCACCACGTCTTGAGCACTCATACCATCAGCGACTGCAGCATAAGAAAGCATTAATCGATGACTCAGCACCGCTAATACAACAGCTCGCACATCATCAGGGTCAACATAGTCTCTGCCCTCAAGGACTGCATGAGCTCTAGAGGCTTTATCAAGCGCTATTGACGCTCTGGGGCTAGCCCCTATCTTGATATATTTATGTAACTCGCTGTTTGGATACCTTTCTGGCTTTCGGGTGCCCATCACTAACGCTACAATATACTTTTCAATGCTTTCAGACATGAAGACTTGATGCACTAATTGCCTCCCCTGCATGATCAACTCTTCAGCATTATCGGTGTTGAGTGACTTAGTATCATTTTGCGCTTCCTGTCCACGAGTGAGGCGAATAATCGCCAATTCAGTTTCATCATCTGGGTAATCAATAACTACTTTAAACAGAAATCGATCCATCTGTGCTTCAGGTAGAGGGTAGGTTCCCTCTTGCTCTACTGGGTTTTGAGTCGCTAAAACTAAAAACACGGCTTGCATTGGATGGCTGGTATTTCCAATGGTGACTTGACGCTCCTCCATCGCTTCAAGTAACGCAGACTGAACTTTGGGTGGTGCTCGGTTAATCTCATCCGCCAGCAAGATATGGTTAAAAATAGGGCCGGGATTGAAGTCAATGTTGTTATTTTCTGAAGATGATAGCGCTTCATAACCAATGACGTCAGAGGGTAAGAGATCAGGAGTAAATTGAACTCGCCCTTGAGATAGGTTCAACAAATCAGCTAAGGTTTTTACAGAGCGTGTTTTAGCTGTGCCTGGTAGCCCTTCGAGTAGCACATGCCCGTCAGCCAATAGTGCTAAGACGAGACTTTTTACAACATGCTCTTGACCGAGAACTTGTTCCTCTAGCGCAACTTGCAACTGATTAAGCTGTGAATATATTGCTTGGCTGTCCATACAGTGAATATCCTTAATGCACATTTTCTATTTTTAAAAAGCGCTAACACTAACCTTTTTAAAAATAGAAAAAGGGCGCAAGCGCCCTTTGTCATTGTTAACTCTATTTACTCGCAGGTTGCTGTAATTTCTCCATAACCTGATCTAGGCTAAAGCTCGCGGCTTTTTGGCTAGGTGGATATTCTTTAAAGGTTTCGAGGAACTTGCCAACATAAACCTGAGCAGGAACCAACATAAATGCTCGATCTAACATCCAATCCCAATAGGTATTTGAGGTTATATCGGCATTTTCATAAGGATCCATTCTTAGGTTATAAATCTTAGGGAGACGCAGCACCACAAATGGCTCAGCCCATAAAGCTAATGTTCCAGCAAGACGCTGCTCCATAAAGACCAACTTCCAGTTTTTAAAACGTAAAGCCGCAAGATCACCATCATCAGTAAAATAAAAGATCTCTTCACGAGGGCCAGATTTATCTTTACCAGTTAAATAGGGCAAGAAATTATAACCATCGAGATGGTTTTTAAACTTCTTACTGCCGGCTTTATGGCCTTTTAATAGCTTGTCTTTAACTTTGCTGTCACCTGCTGCGGCTGCAAATGTCGGCAGCCAATCCATATGATGCATAATTTCATTAGAGACTGAGCCTGCTTCGATGTTTCCAGGCCAACTCACCATGGCGGGAACTCGATAAGCTCCCTCCCAGTTAGTATTTTTCTCACCTCTGAAAGGTGTTGTTCCCGCATCCGGCCAAGTATTCATATGTGGGCCGTTGTCGGTAGAGTAAAATACGATGGTATTGTCTTTGATACCTAACTTATCTACGGTATCGAGCAGTTGCCCTACGTGATTATCGTGCTCTATCATGCCATCAGCATAATTACTTAAACCACTTGAACCTTGCAGTTCAGCTTTCACATGCGTACGAAAATGCATGCGGGTGCCACTCCACCATACAAAGAACGGTTTTTTGCTTTTTACTGTTCGCTCCATAAAGTCGATAGCAGCAGCAACCGTTTCATCGTCCACTGTTTCCATACGCTTTTTGGTTAACGGCCCTGTATCTTCAATCTTGCCGTCAGCAGATGACTTGATAACCCCACGTGGGCCAAACTTCTTGCGAAATTCAGGGTTCTTAGGGTAATCGGCATTTTCAGGCTCTTCTTCAGCATTTAAGTGGTATAAGTTTCCAAAAAACTCATCGAAACCGTGATTTGTAGGCAAGAATTCATCTTTGTCTCCGAGATGGTTTTTACCAAACTGCCCCGTGGCGTACCCCATAGGCTTAAGAATTTCAGCAATGGTTGCATCTTTTGCCTGTAAGCCTATATCCGCCCCGGGCATTCCCACCTTTGATAAGCCAGTACGGAATACACTTTGCCCGGTGATAAAGGTTGAGCGTCCAGCAGTACAGGACTGTTCACCATAGTAATCGGTAAACATCATCCCCTCTTTGGCAATACTATCAATATTAGGTGTTTTATAGCCCATTACACCGAAGGTATAAGCACTGATATTAGACTGTCCAATATCATCTCCCCAAATAACTAGAATATTTGGCTTGTCCGCTCCCACCGCAGCAAAGGACATTAGCCCAGCGGTTAGCGGCAATAGTGCCAGACTTTTTGCAAACTTATTGCGAAGTAGCGTCATAAAAGATCTCCGTTCATTAGTACAAACTTGTTTTTATACAAACCTGAATTCATTCTGCGCATTGCGACTTCCAGAATGACTATGACAAATATAGCTGTTCACTTTAAAATCACACGTTAATGAAGTGTAATCAACCAAAAATACGCTTTATTCTATAAATTTACAGATGGACGAGCTAGCAACTACAATTGTCAATTTCTTATTAGTACGTATCAAAACCAAGTGTAGGTCACAAAACCTCTGTTATACCAATTGCATTAAAAGTTTGACCATTCAGCGGGAATTCAAAACGCTGTAGGCAAGTAGTGGGGGTTGAGCTAATAGTTATTCTCGGCTCTGGCATCCTGCTTCGCTCTACCTCCTAAATCTGACCGCCAAGGAGGGCCGGAATGTCTTATTTTGTATGGAACAAAATAGACCATTTAGTCGTATATCCAAATCCCATAGCGAAGCATACAGCGTTTTGCCAATTTGACTCACCTAAGTCGCACTACGTGAGCCACTCAGTCTTTCCACTTCTGCTTTGCATTGGCTTAAAAGGGAATAACCATTTCTTTACCAATGCGCTTTGAATTGAAAAGACTGAGGGGGTCTGAACTGCTCAAATACTTAATGCAATTGGTATTAGGGGAGTCATCATATTGACAAGGGGGAAAATGAAATTGGCGTCGTATGTGAAAATTATCCTAGCCTGCTGCAGCTAACTTTAAGCCTCCAAATACTCTTCTTCACCTGTGTAATGGCTTTAGGGAATGAACACTCTCGTCAAGCCACGATAAAGTACAACATATTAATGCTTGCGGATAACTTGCTATTGAGAACACATGGAGTGCTTATTTTTGAGTAAGGCTAAAATGATAAGATTTACTGGCTAGTATATTACGGGCACAAAAAAACCGCTTCTAAAAGCGGTTTTTTTGTATTTAAAGAATGGCGGAGAAGGAGGGATTCGAACCCTCGATGGGAGTTAAAGCCCATACTCCCTTAGCAGGGGAGCGCCTTCGGCCACTCGGCCACCTCTCCGCAAAACTTGGTGCGCGTGGAAGGAGTCGAACCTCCGACCGCCTGGTTCGTAGCCAGGTACTCTATCCAGCTGAGCTACACGCGCTAAATTCTGTAAACTTTATATGGTGCGGATGGGAGGATTCGAACCTCCGACCGCCTGGTTCGTAGCCAGGTACTCTATCCAGCTGAGCTACATCCGCATATATAAAGGTATATCGACTAAGGCTTAATGGTGCGGATGGGAGGATTCGAACCTCCGACCGCCTGGTTCGTAGCCAGGTACTCTATCCAGCTGAGCTACATCCGCGCATATTAAGTTTTAGGTCTAGCTTTTAAATGATTTAATGGTGCGGATGGGAGGATTCGAACCTCCGACCGCCTGGTTCGTAGCCAGGTACTCTATCCAGCTGAGCTACATCCGCTCACTAAAACATTTAAACACAACAGTAGATTATGGTGCGGATGGGAGGATTCGAACCTCCGACCGCCTGGTTCGTAGCCAGGTACTCTATCCAGCTGAGCTACATCCGCATCGTCGTCTACTTTAAGAAATGGCGGAGAAGGAGGGATTCGAACCCTCGATGGGAGTTAAAGCCCATACTCCCTTAGCAGGGGAGCGCCTTCGGCCACTCGGCCACCTCTCCGTTTCTTGGCGCACATATTACTGTTTGCCGAAAATAAGTCAAACCATTTTTAAGAAACAATATCCGTTTGAACTGTTTTTAAGCATGTTGACTGTATATCCGCCTAAGAACGCCTATTATCAGACTTTTAAAAACCAAAAAATAAAAAAGCCAGTTAAAAAACTAGCTTCTAAAATTCTCAGTAATCATCAAACTACAATCAGAAATTTCCGCCTTCAGGGGCAGAGCCTGATTTTTCAGATTGAATGCGTTGGTAAATCTCTTCGCGATGGACAGAGACTTCTTTAGGTGCATTAACACCAATTCTAACTTGGTTACCTTTAACGCCTAATACAGTGACAGTAACTTCATCACCAATCATCAGTGTTTCACCAACACGACGAGTCAATATCAGCATTATTTTGCTCCTTTAGTTCCTAAATCTGCTTTATACGGCATTATTCCGTTATATACATATTATAGAGTTAGCTTAGTACAAATTAACAGTATTCAATTTGAAATAAGCCAATTAATTACATCTTTAAAACGGTTTACACTACTTTGAAGACGAAACCCTATAAGCCATATTAAGAAAAAACTGCACTAAAAGGCCATTATCAAACATCTAGATTAAACAAGCATGAAAAAAGCACCAATAGCTTCCTCGCCACCATTTAACCGTGTCTATAGCCACACAACTCTTAATTGTCACATTCAACCATACCAAAGTTAACTGTGATATCTACTAGTTTTCTCGTAAACAGTGATATTTATGCAATTAGTTAGCTAAATACTCCCAGTATCGTTGTTGCAATTCTATTTTTTAAGCTTCTAACAACAAAAAACGCTCATAAAGAGCGTTTTTAGTATTTTCATTCAACAATCATCGTCATTAAGCGAGCTTATCTGTAATCCAAGGGATTACGCTATCTAATGCGCCTTTAAGGTTTTCAGGCTGACTACCACCGGCCTGAGCCATATCAGGGCGTCCACCGCCCTTGCCGCCAACCTGAACAGCGATAGAAGCAACAAGTTCGCCAGCTTTCACTTTAGCCGTCAGATCCTTAGTCACACCTGCAATTAGGTTAACCTTGGCGTCTCCGGCAATACCTAAGACTACGATACCCGACTTAAGCTTTTGCTTTAGCTCATCTTGAAGGCCACGAAGTGAACCTGCATCAACACCTTCAAGTTGCTTAACCAAAACTTTGATGCCATTAACCTCAACAGCTTCACCTGCTAAATCAGCACTCGTCGCTGCTGCTAACTTATCTTTTAGCTGAGCAAGTTCTTTCTCCAAAGCCTTCGACTTATCAAGCTGAGCCTTAAGCTTGGTGATAACTGACGCGCTATCGCCTTTAAGCAGTGCCGCAGCCTCCTCAAGTGACGCTTGCTGCTTAGCCACATATGCCATCGCAGCTGCGCCAGTTACCGCTTCAATACGACGTATACCGGCTGCGATTCCGCCTTCTGAGGTGATCTTAAATAGACCTATGTCACCAGTACGTCCTACGTGTGTACCACCGCAAAGTTCAATAGAGAAGTCGCCCATCGTCACGACGCGTACTTCAGCGTCATATTTTTCGCCAAATAACGCCATAGCGCCCTTTTCTTTGGCTTGCTCAATATCCATGACTTCGGCTTTAAGCTCATGGTTACGACGAATTTGAGTATTAACCAACTTTTCAACTTCTTTAAGTTCTGAGGCTTTAACCCCTTCGAAATGAGAGAAGTCAAAACGTAACCGCTCAGGATCAACCAATGAACCTTTTTGAGTAACATGAGTGCCGAGTACTTGACGCAACGCTGCGTGTAAAAGATGTGTCACAGAGTGATTTAACTCAGTGCGATGACGTAGCTTCTTATCGACATTGGTTGCGATACTCTGCCCAACAGTAATAGAACCTACAGCAAGCTTACCGATATGCCCGATTGCCTGGCCATATTTCTGTGTATCTGCTACTTGGTACTCTACACCGTCAGCTAGCAGCACGCCTTTATCACCACACTGGCCACCTGATTCGCCATAAAACGGTGTGTTATCGAGTACGATAACTGCTTCATCACCAACATTCAGCACATCTACAGACTCACCCGCTTTATAGATAGCAGTAACGCTTGCTTGGTTATTAAGCTCTTGGTAACCAACAAAACCGCTCTGTTCATCAATTTTGAGGCCTTCATTGTAATCAGTTTCAAACTGACCAGCAGCTTGAGCACGACTGCGCTGCTCAGCCATTGCCGTTTTGAAACCCGCTTCGTCAACGGTAATATCGCGCTCACGACAAACATCAGCAGTCAAATCAACAGGGAAGCCGTAAGTGTCATACAACTTAAATGCTGTTTCTCCATCGAGCACATCGCCTTTCAAGCTAGATAGTGCATTATCTAAAATACCTAGACCACGCTCTAAAGTACGAGCAAACTGCTCCTCTTCAGCTTTAAGTGATTTTTCTACGATAGCTTGTGTTGCAACTAAACCTTTAGCAGCATCGCCCATCACTTCGATTAATGTTGGTACTAACTTATAGAAGAAACTACTCGTTGCTCCCAGCTTGTTGCCATGACGCACTGCACGGCGAATAATTCGACGAAGTACATAGCCGCGACCTTCATTTGATGGCATTACACCATCAGCGATTAAGAAGGCACATGAACGAATATGATCTGAAATAACTCGCAAAGACTTATTCTCTAAATCAGTCACGCCAAGAATTTCTGCCGTCTTTTTGATAAGTGCTTGGAAAATGTCAATTTCGTAATTCGAGTGTACGCCCTGCATAATAGCGGCGATACGCTCAATCCCCATGCCAGTATCAACCGATGGTTTTGGTAGTGGGTTCATCGCACCGTCAGATTGACGATTGTACTGCATGAATACAATGTTCCAGATCTCAATAAATCTGTCGCCATCTTCTTCAGGTGTGCCAGGACGTCCGCCCCATATATGCTCACCGTGGTCATAAAATATTTCAGTACAAGGACCACAAGGACCCGTGTCACCCATCTGCCAGAAGTTATCCGACGCATAAGCGGCACCTTTATTGTCACCAATACGAATGATATTTTCAGGTGCTACACCGACTTTCTTAGTCCAAATATCGTATGCTTCGTTATCTGTTTCGTAAATCGTTACACATAAACGCTCTTTAGGTAGCTTTAACTCTTGAGTTAAGAAGTTCCATGCAAAGTTAATTGCATCTTCTTTAAAGTAATCGCCAAAGCTAAAGTTACCCAACATTTCAAAAAATGTATGGTGACGTGCTGTATAACCAACATTGTCTAAATCATTATGCTTGCCACCTGCGCGCACACAGCGCTGAGAAGAGGTAGCACGGGTATAATTGCGCTTGTCTTCACCAAGAAAGACGTCCTTAAACTGGTTCATGCCCGCATTGGTAAATAACAGTGTAGGGTCATTACCCGGCACTAAAGAACTACTATCAACGACCTGGTGACCATTTGTGCGGAAATATTCCAAAAAAGCACTACGCAGTGCTGCAGTGGTTTGATACATGAAACCGTCCTGAATTAGGTTGTGCAACTAGCTCGAAAAGAGCCTAATGATAAATTTTTATGAAGAGCATTATAAGCAGTGTCATGACTAACAACCAGCCCTGTAGATGCAAAACTCGCTAGACAGTTAAAAATAAAATGGATCTTGCGCGGTAACCAATAGATATGAACGTAAAAGCAGTCAGTTATCGCCATATCGACAACAAATTCATCGACAGCTCAAAAAGATGTAACTTAAAAACAACTACGGCGTGCTTATAGCACGCCGTAGTTAGCATTGATAACCCTATGGGTTTAGGGCTAATGGAATGATGACATTCGTTTAAAAAACTTCACCGGTTTCCATATCAACATTATCACCAGCTGTATCAGTGGCGCCAGCTTCAACTTTTTCGCCTTTGCCTAACAACATTGAACGTAGAGCTGTTTCAATCTCATCTGATATTTCTGGGTTCTCGATTAAGTACTTACCCGCATTTGCGCGGCCTTGGCCGATTTTGCTGCCTTTGTATGCATACCATGCACCTGACTTTTCAATCAACTTGTGCACAACACCGAGGTCAACTAATTCGCCAGTACTGTTAATACCTTGACCGTAAAGGATTTGGAACTCAGCTTGCTTAAATGGTGCAGCAATCTTGTTCTTCACCACTTTTACGCGTGTTTCGTTACCAATAACTTCATCACGATCTTTAATCGCACCTGTACGGCGAATATCTAGACGAACTGACGCATAAAACTTAAGTGCGTTACCACCCGTTGTCGTCTCTGGGTTACCAAACATCACACCAATTTTCATACGAATTTGGTTAATAAAAATAAGCAGTGTATTCGACTGTTTAAGGTTACCCGCAAGTTTACGCATCGCTTGGCTCATCATACGTGCAGCAAGGCCCATGTGAGAGTCACCAATTTCGCCTTCAATTTCGGCTTTTGGTGTTAGTGCAGCAACCGAGTCAACAATAATCACATCTACAGCACCTGAGCGAGTTAATGCATCACAGATCTCTAACGCTTGCTCACCGGTGTCAGGTTGTGAACAAAGTAAGTTATCAATATCGACACCTAGCTTTTGAGCATATACAGGATCCAAGGCATGCTCCGCATCGATAAATGCACAGGTCTTTCCTTGCTTCTGCGCTGCTGCGATAACTTCAAGAGTAAGTGTCGTCTTACCTGATGATTCTGGACCGTAGATCTCAACGATACGTCCCATTGGTAGGCCGCCAGCGCCTAATGCCACATCCAAAGAGAGAGAACCTGTCGAGATAGTTTCAACATCCATTGAGCGATCTTCACCCAACTTCATAATTGAACCTTTACCAAATTGCTTTTCAATTTGACCTAAAACGGCATTTAACGCTTTCTCTTTATTTGGATCAGTCTTCATTCTTATGTCCTTTGGATCTCAGTGCTAATACAGTATCAGCACTGCATTATCATTTAGGTGATGACTCTAATGCCTTCTCTAGAGCCTCAATATGAAACTAGTATACTGTACAATCATACAGTATCAAGTACTGTGCAAGATTTTTTTACAAAGACATATAAATCAACAAGATAGTTACCCTCCGTTAAACATAGCCATGAATTAACAGTATTTCATTGCAATAATCCACACTAAAATGGGTAAAAAATTGCTAAGATTGGCTCCCATAATTGTTTCATGGCTCACGATGGCCGCAGTAAAAGTACAGGCAAAGCAAATCAATGACTGCAATTGAACCGCAAAACATAGAAAAACATACCCCAATGATGCGTCAGTATTTGACGTTAAAAGCACAACATCCAGACATGTTGTTATTTTATCGCATGGGAGATTTCTACGAGCTTTTCTACGAAGATGCTAAGCTCGCATCGGAGCTGTTAGGGATATCATTGACAGCGAGAGGCAAAAGCGGCGGTGATCCTATTCCCATGGCTGGCCTACCCTACCATGCAGTAGAAGGGTATCTAGCTAAGCTAGTTCAACTGCGAGTATCTGTTGCGATATGTGAGCAAATTGGTGATCCCGCAACTTCAAAAGGCCCTGTCGAGCGTAAAGTGGTTCGCATAGTGACCCCTGGTACTTTAACCGATGAGGCTTTACTGCAGGAACGACAAGATAATTTGTTAGCCGCGCTCTATCAAGGTAAAAGCGGGTACGGCTATGCCACGCTGGATATCGCATCGGGCCGTTTTGTGATCACAGAGCTGGCAAATACCGAAGCGCTAGAAGCAGAACTGCAAAGAACCAACCCAGCAGAATTACTCTATAGCGAAGATTTCTCGCAGATGAGCCTTATTGCTGGCATGAATGGTACTCGCCGTCGTCCTGAATGGGAGTTTGATTTTGATACCTGCCAACGTTTACTACTAAATCAATTCGGTACAAAAGATCTTAATGGTTTCGGTATTGAAGGTGCTAGACTTTCGCTACAAGCTGCTGGCTGTTTGATGCAATACGTCAAAGATACTCAGCGTACCGCACTGCCACACATTAACTCTATCGTGCGTTTTAACCAAACAGATAGCATAGTGCTTGATGCAGCAACCCGCCGTAATCTAGAACTGACCGTAAACTTACAAGGCGGGCACAGCAATACTTTGGCTTCAGTTTTAGACAATACCGTTACCGCTATGGGGAGCCGCATGTTGCAGCGCTGGTTGCATCAACCACTGCGAGATCACCAAGTGATTAAAGCAAGGCAGTCATCAATTGCCGAGTTAATTGCAACAGAAAACTACCAACTTCTCGCTGATGATTTAAAAGCGCTTGGGGATGTTGAGCGAATTACTGCACGTATCGCGCTTCGAAATGCCCGACCAAGAGATTTCGCCCGTTTACGTCAGGCATTAGGGTTATTACCTCAGCTACAACAAACGTTAAAAACCTCCTCAGAACCTCACCTACAATATTTGTCACAGGTTATTGGAGAGTTTCCTGAAGAGTTAGCATTACTCTCTAGGGCTGTTGTCGACAATCCGCCCATGCTTATTCGCGATGGCGGTGTAATACGAGACGGTTACGATGCAGAGTTGGATGAGTGGCGCGTACTAAGCGCTGGTGCTACTGATTATTTGACTCAACTTGAAGCCAGAGAAAAAGAGCAAACAGGCATATCAACCCTCAAAGTCGGTTACAACCGAGTTCACGGTTACTATATTGAAGTCAGCCGCCGTGAGTCTGATTTAGTACCACTGAGCTATCAGCGACGTCAAACACTCAAAAACACTGAACGTTATATTATTGCTGAGCTAAAAGAGCATGAAGAGAAAGTGCTTTCTAGCCAGGGAAAAGCGTTAGCACTCGAAAAACAGTTATGGGAACAGTTGTTTGATCTCATCTTACCTAAGCTGCATGAACTGCAAGAGTTTGCCACTGCGGCGGCAGAGTTAGATGTATTATGCAATTTCGCTGAGCGCGCTGAAACACTTAATTATGCCTGCCCAGAGCTTTCTGACACATCAGGCATACACGTTGAAGCAGGTCGTCATCCTGTCGTCGAACAAGTAAGTCAAAGCCCTTTTATTGCCAATCCAGTGACGCTAAATTCACAGCGTAAGATGCTGATTGTAACAGGACCTAATATGGGCGGTAAGTCCACCTATATGAGACAGATTGCCCTCATTACATTAATGGCCCATATAGGTTGTTATGTTCCCGCAGAACACGCGGTTATCGGTCCAGTTGATAGGATATTTACGCGCATTGGTGCATCTGATGATTTAGCATCTGGCCGCTCAACCTTCATGGTGGAGATGACTGAAACGGCAAATATCCTTCACAATGCGACGCCAAATAGCCTAGTGCTAATGGATGAAATTGGTCGTGGAACCTCAACCTATGATGGTCTTTCACTTGCGTGGTCAGCAGCCGAGTACTTAGCAAATAATTTAAACGCTATGACCCTATTTGCCACTCATTATTTCGAGTTGACCCAGCTGCCAGAACAGATGGGAAATGTCGAAAACGTGCATTTAGATGCCGTTGAACATGGTGACACTATTGTATTTATGCATGCAGTACAGGAAGGTCCAGCGAGCCGTAGCTACGGACTACAAGTTGCTGCACTTGCAGGTGTTCCTAACAGCGTTATCAGTGCGGCCAAACAAAAACTTCACCATTTAGAAAGCCGCGATCACGCATTAGAGCAATCTAAAAATGGAGAGATGGCAGTGCAGCAAGCAATGAGCTTCCCAGCTCAACCGACATCACCAGTGATAGAAGCACTTGAAAAACTCAACCCAGATGAATTAACACCAAGACAGGCTCTCGATTACCTTTACAACTTGAAGAAAATGACCAGGTAATTTGTAATCAAGAGATACAAAAAAGGCGCCATTGGCGCCTTTAATTTATCATTAACAACTACACTCTGAAGATAGCTTCAACTGACAGCCCTTGAGCCCCAAGTAGATCTTTCAAACGCTTTAACGCTTCGACTTGGATTTGGCGTACACGCTCACGTGTCAAACCAATCTCTTTGCCCACATTTTCAAGTGTTGATGGCTCATAACCCAATAACCCGAATCGGCGCGCTAACACTTCTCTTTGTTTGGTATTAAGTTCATCTAACCATTTCACAACTGATTTTGACATATCTTCATCCTGAACTTTGTAATCAGGACCAACGTTGTCATCATCGGCTAATACGTCAAGCAGTGCTTTATCACTTTCACCGCCTAATGGGGTATCCACAGAGGTAATGCGTTCATTGAGCTTTAGCATACGGCTAACATCACTACTTGACAGATCAAGCTTCTCTGCAATCTCTTCCGCTGTGGGCTCATGATCAAGTTTATGTGCTAGCTCTCGTGCCGTACGCAAGTAAACATTGAGTTCTTTAACAACGTGAATAGGTAATCTAATCGTACGAGTCTGATTCATTATTGCTCGTTCAATTGTTTGTCTAATCCACCAAGTGGCATAGGTAGAGAATCTAAAACCGCGTTCAGGGTCAAATTTTTCAACTGCGCGGATTAGGCCTAAATTGCCCTCTTCGATAAGGTCAAGCAGCGCTAAGCCACGATTATTATATCGGCGAGCAATTTTTACCACAAGTCTAAGGTTA
This sequence comes from Shewanella kaireitica, assembly GCF_023284045.1. Taxonomy (GTDB): domain Bacteria; phylum Pseudomonadota; class Gammaproteobacteria; order Enterobacterales; family Shewanellaceae; genus Shewanella; species Shewanella kaireitica. Next base: position 91,671 of record NZ_JAKIKQ010000004.1, on the reverse strand, counting down.
CTTTCAATCATGCGGTTACGTGATTTTTCACAGCCTTTAAGAGACTTGCGTGAAAAGAACACCTCTTCTTCTGCACTGAGAAGGGGGGAAAATCCGATTTCGCCAAGATACAGTTGAGTTGCATCGAGGTTTTTTTGTAAATCGTCTTGTACTTGTTGTTCTAATTCTGCTTCTTTAACTGCTTTTGTACTGAGGTCTGATTTGGATTCCTTTACAGAAACATTCGTAGGTTCTTCTGCCATAACGGCGTTATTAGTTCTGCCCATAATATATCTCCCGAATTTTCAATTTAATTACTGCACTTCACTATCCTCCGATTTGCCAAATTGGCAGCCTAATCAATTATTGCTTAGGCAAATATTTAAGTGGGTTTACTGACTTCCCATGATAACGGATCTCAAAATGTAACATGACCCGATTCGTGCCTGTACTACCCATTTTAGCAACTGCCTGTCCAGCATTAACAGCTTGCTTTTCTTTTACTAAGATCTTATCAGCATGTGCGTAAGCACTGAGGTAATCGTCGCTATGTTTTATAATAACCAAATTACCATATCCTCGTAGTGCACTTCCTGCATAAACCACTCTACCACTAGCAGCAGCTTTAATTGCCTCACCACGATTACCCGCGATCTTTATTCCTTTATTTCCCTGCTCTTTGGCTGAGAAAGTACCAATCACCTTACCTTTCACTGGCCAGGACCAACGACTTACCTTTTTCGGCAGTGTTGACTCTTGCCTGTGGATAACTCGGTTAACAGCTTGTTGACTGTCTGTAACAGAATACGCAGGCTTTGCCACATGATCAAGCTGTTTTTTTGACGCAGATTTAGCGGTCTCTTGAGATACCGCAGATGACACAACTGGTTGTTTAACAATAGAATTTATTGTATTGACCGCCTGTTTAGATGTCTGTTTCGACGGTTTTTTGGCAGTATTGCTATTTGTAACAGATTTTTTAGAGTTTAGACTCAACACCTGTCCAGGGTAGATGGTGTAAGGCTTTGCAAGATTATTTATCTTTGCTACGTGAGCAAAATCTTTATTTGCTCCCCAAGAGATAGAGTAAAGTGTATCTCCCTGTTTCACCTTATAGCGGCTAGCGGTAATAGAGCCTTTATCGTGGGAAGGTTTGCTAGGGTAATTAAGTGATTCTACAGGCGCGGGACGGTCAGCCTGAAAACTACAGCCGGCTAACAACAAAATAAAAACGATAGTGAAGTGTGGTAAAAACTTCATATAAACAGGCCACCCCAAATCGCTAGTCTGCGACGATAACTAAAATATTGCGCTAATTTAAAATGACTAAGCAAGCTCGCCATTGATTAACGGTACAAACCGAACGATTTCTATAGCCTCTGAGACATACTGATTGCCTTTGCGAGTGACTTTAAGTAGTTGTTGTGAAGTCTCTCCTACAGGAATAACCAATACTCCACCGTCTGTTAACTGCTCTATTAATGCATTCGGTACACTTGCCGCTGCAGCAGTCACCATAATTGCGTCATAGGGCCCTTTACTGGGCCAGCCCTGCCAGCCATCGCCGTATTTAAAAGCTATGTTGTGTAAATCTAACTTCTTTAAGCGTTGCCTAGCTTGTATTTGTAAGCTCTTTATACGCTCTACAGTACAAAGTTGGGGAACCAGTTGCGCTAATATTGCCGCTTGGTAACCGGAACCCGTACCAATTTCTAACACTTTTTGAGGTTGACACTGCAGTAGAATTTCAGTCATCCGCGCAACAATGTAGGGCTGCGATATTGTCTGCCCTTGCCCAATAGGCAATGCAGTATTCTCGTAAGCTTTATGCCCCAAAGCTGCATCCAAGAACCGCTCTCTGGGCGTATTGGCTACCGCTTTTAAGACCGGTTCGTCACGAATACCAGCTTCATACAAACTTCTTGCTAGATTTAAAGCCGATGTTGACGCGAGCCGATCCATAAATAACAGTTCCAATTTAAATAAGTCATTAAGTTGCAGCACCTATACCAAATATTAGCAAGGCTAATTGTTGTGATTAAATTAGCGACTCAAGCCAAGTCGTCATTTCAGGTAGCTGCTCAAAAGCGGTTAAGTCAACCGTCAATGGTGTAATAGAAACATAGCCATGCTCTACGGCATAAAAATCAGTGCCTTCGCTCGCATCTTGCTTGTCCCCTGGCGGACCTAACCAGAAGATCTCTTTACCCGCAGGATCTTGTGTTCTAACCATCCCTTCAGCGCGATGTCTGGCACCAAGTCGGGTGATCTTAATACCTTTAACATCCTCAATAGGCAGATCAGGCACATTTACATTTAAGATTTTGTCTTGTGCAATCGGACTCTTCTTTAGGCCCTGAACTATCTTCAATGCAAAATGTGCTGCTGTATCATAGTGTTTTAGCTCAGTTCCCACTAACGAAATTGCAATTGCAGGAAAGCCTAAAAAGCGCCCTTCCATTGCAGCGGCAACGGTTCCAGAATAGAGAGTATCATCTCCCATATTAGCGCCAGCATTAATACCTGACACCACCATATCCGGTTCATCTTGATACAGCTCTCTTATCGCTAGGTGGACACAATCAGTAGGCGTGCCACTCACTGATATATAACCATTGTCTAACTTATTCAGCCGCAATGGATTCGTCAAGGTCAAAGAGTTACTGGCACCTGAGCAGTTTCTGTCTGGGCCCACCGTTAAAGTTTCCGCTATCAAGGTTAAGGAGTTGGTTAATGCAGCAATGCCTGCTGCATTTACGCCGTCATCGTTACTAATTAAAATTTTCATTAGATTGAAACGTTATCCTGTTGAGCTGCTAGCATCGCTTTTCTTGCGACCTCCTGTACATCTTGGTAGTCAACCAGTTCGCGTAATACCGATGTAGCATAAGAGCCTGATGGTAAAGCAAATTTAAGAGTAATAGTATTATCTTCAACTTGATACTGCAAATGTTGAGGCTCAAGTAGCAAAGTCCGGCGCTCTTGATTGAGACCCGCTTGCTCCAATCCATCTCTATCAACTGAATATTCAGCTAACGCTGCGGATTCAAGCTCTGCCGCATCGGATTGCACCAAAGGCTCTCCACGGCCCCATAAAGGTGCCGATAGCTGAATGTCCTTATTGTTTAAGCGCTCTACTAATGTTTCATCCCAATGCTCAGCGGTAAAGTAACTCTTACTGCCCGCAAGCATCACACAATCTCCCGCAAGTGTTGCTGCTCCATGAGCCGCTAATCTTGCTGAGCTAGCTAAGTTAAACAAGTTAGAGCGCACTGCAGATAAATACATACTGCGCTTTTTTCTATCTTTTACTTTACGGCCAGTAAACATCTGTCGACCGAAAATAATATTCTTTCCATCATGGCCAAAGCGTTGCTCGCCAAAGTAATTCGGCACACCAACTTGCGCGATTTTTTCTAGACGAGCGATCACATCTTCAACCTCTGATACATTCCTAAGCACTAAGGTGAAACGATTTCCCGCTAACGCGCCAATCCGCAATTTCTTTCCATGGCGAGATGCAGACAAAAGCGTGAGTTTATCACTATTCATTTTTTGCCAATCCGGCGTTTCTTTGCCTGGAATTCGCACACCAAACCACTGCTCCGTTACCGCATTCTTGTCTTTTTGCCCGGCATAAGTCACTTCTTTCGGGTGCACATGGGCAAAACTTGAAAGCATTTTAGCGACCTCAACGGTGTTCAAACCATCTTTTCGAATATGTAGCAGATGATGCTCACCTTCGCCTGTTGGCGCAAACGGTAAGATCTCCTGCACCAAGAAGTCGCTATTCTGGGTACGTAAATCAGCTTTAGCGTTAGGCTTGCCGTATAAGTAGTGAAGTTCGCTCATCTCAATCTAGTTCTCTTTAAATCTTGGTCATCAGTACCACAGCTTCAACTGCAATACCCTCTTTTCTACCGGTAAACCCGAGTTTTTCGGTGGTAGTTGCTTTAACATTAATATCATCAATATCTGATTGTAGATCTGCGGCTAAAACCAATCTAATCGCTTCGATATGCGGCGCCATTTTCGGCGCCTGAGCAATAACCGTCACGTCGAGATTGGACAAACTAAAGCCCCTATCTAATGCCAATTGATAGCAATGCTTTAATAACACTCGGCTATCAGCCCCTTTAAATTCAACATCAGTATCAGGAAAATGCTTGCCGATATCCCCCAACGCCATAGCACCTAATATGGCATCAGAGATAGCATGTAGCACGACATCACCATCTGAATGTGCAATAAGACCCATTTCATAGGGTACTGTCACGCCGCCTAAAATCAATGGCGGTTCACCGCCAAATTTATGCACATCAAAGCCATGGCCGATTCTAATTTTCATTTCAATTCCTCGTAACGGTAAAGCTTATATTTAAGCTAATCGTTAGTAGTCAGCCTAGCGGCCTAAGTTTTTAAGAAACAGTGAAGCTAATTGCAAATCATCGGGGTGGGTAACTTTAATATTATCTGCACGACCGCTAACGATACCGGGCATGACCCCCGCCCACTCCATTGCTGAAGCTTCATCGGTGATTTTAGCCCCCGCAGCGAGTGCCGCTTGAAGGTTAAGTTTAAGCTGCTTTGCTTGAAAATACTGGGGGGTTAATGCATGCCATAAATTATCACGACAAACAGTATTGCAGATCTCTCCATGCTCTCCAGTACGTTTCATTGTATCTCGCACCGGAGCGCCAAGTATTGCTCCCTGTGGAAAGGCCTTTGTTGATGCAATTAATTTATCAATATCTAAATGACTTAAACAAGGACGCGCTGCATCATGGACTAACACCCAGCTCTCCTCATCAGCCTGTTGCAGCGCTGCTAAAACTGAATCTGCGCGCTCATTGCCGCCAGTGACTGTCTGCAGTTTCTTATGCTGCGCTTGTGGCAACAGACAAAAATGTTTGTCTTCAGGGTTTAGCGCAACGATAACCTGTGCAATTTGAGGATGATTCAATAAGCAATCCAAAGTATGACCAAGTATAGTTTGCTCATTGAGTGCTAGATATTGTTTAGGCACTTCGGCGCCCATTCGACTACCGATCCCCGCCGCTGGCACGACAGCGATAATTTGATTGGTTGGTTGACTCATTAGAGGATCCCGCTAGCAGGTAAAAATGTATTAATTATTCTGTTTGGTTAGCCGATCGCCACCAACAACTCGAAAGAAGGTTTCCCCCTCTTTGACCATACCTAATTCGTTGCGAGCCCGCTCTTCAAGCGCTTCAGTTCCACTACGAAGATCATTAATCTCCTCTCTTAAGACCTGGTTTCTTGCCACAAGCTGCGCATTACTTTCTTGCTGTAGCTTGATCTGTTCTTGCAGATGAATAGAGTCAGCAAGGCTCTTATCTCCTAACCATAGGCGATATTGAAGCATGGCAAGTAACACTATAAGGGCAAAAAGAAGGCGTTTCATTATACTAATGATAAGAATTTGAGAATAGTAAACAGATAGTACAACAAAAAAGGCCACCGAGTGGTGGCCTTTTTTAGTTAAATCAGCAAATCATTTGATTATGCTTGACCTTTAACCTCTTTAAGCCCTTTATAAGGAGCTTTTTCACCAAGTTGCTCTTCGATACGAAGCAACTGGTTGTACTTAGCAACACGGTCACTACGGCTTAAAGAACCCGTTTTGATTTGGCCTGCAGCAGTACCAACAGCTAGATCAGCAATAGTTGCATCTTCAGTTTCACCAGAACGGTGAGAGATAACAACTGTGAAACCAGCGTCTTTAGCCATTTTGATTGCAGCTAAAGTTTCAGTTAACGAACCGATTTGGTTAAACTTGATTAAGATTGAGTTAGCAATACCGTTGTCGATACCACGCTTAAGAATCTTAGTGTTTGTTACGAATAGATCGTCACCAACTAATTGGATTTTATCACCCATTAGTTTAGTTTGGTGTGCGAAACCGTCCCAGTCAGACTCGTCAAGGCCATCTTCGATAGAAACGATTGGGTATTTATTAGTAAGATCTTGTAAGAAGAAGTTGAACTCTTCAGAAGTGAATTTTTTGCCTTCACCTTTAAGATCGTAAATGTTTGCTTCTTTGTCGTAAAACTCAGATGCAGCACAATCCATTGCTAGAGTGATGTCTTTACCTAATTCGTAACCAGCGTTTGCAACAGCTGTTTCGATTGCAGCAAGTGCAGCTTCGTTAGACTCAAGGTTTGGAGCGAAACCACCTTCATCACCAACAGCTGTTGAGTGACCACCAGCTTTAAGTACTTTAGCAAGGCTATGGAAGACTTCTGCCCCCATACGTAGACCTTCACGGAAGTTAGCAGCGCCAACAGGTTGAACCATGAATTCTTGGATGTCTACAGAGTTATCTGCATGCTCGCCACCATTAATGATGTTCATCATAGGTAACGGCATAGAGTAAACACCTGGAGTACCGTTTAGATCAGCAATATGTGCGTATAAAGGTACACCTTTAAACGCTGCTGCCGCTTTAGCTGCCGCAAGAGAAACAGCTAGGATAGCGTTAGCGCCAAACTTAGCTTTGTTTTCTGTGCCGTCTAAATCGATCATGATTTGATCAAGTTCAGCTTGCGCAGTTGCATCTTTGCCTATCAGAGCGTCAGCAATAGTACCATTGACAGCTTCAACAGCCTTCAATACGCCTTTGCCTAAGTAACGTGCTTTGTCACCATCACGTAGTTCTAGTGCTTCACGTGAACCAGTTGATGCACCAGATGGTGCAGCAGCCATACCCATGAATCCGCCTTCTAAATGAACTTCAGCTTCAACAGTTGGGTTACCGCGAGAATCCATGATTTCGCGACCGATAATGTTAATAATCTTAGCCATAATGCCCTCGATTTAAGTTTGAAAGATAAATTTAAAGTTAAAAGTAAAACGAATTTCTTTATGCCTAAATCCACATCACCAAAAACAAAAAAACCGCTCCCATAAAATGGGAGCGGTCAATATTTTGGTTTAGCCTAAATCGCGTTTCTGATACGCGGCGGCTGCAGCAACAAAACCTTCAAACAATGGTTGCCCATCACGAGGTGTCGATGTGAATTCAGGGTGGAATTGACCGGCTACAAACCAAGGGTGGTTCGGTAGCTCAATCATTTCAACTAACTGGCGGTCTGAAGATAGACCACTAAAAATTAAACCTGCTTTTTCAAGACGATCTTTATAGTTGTTGTTCACTTCATAACGATGACGATGACGTTCAACACAGCTAATACCTTTGTAGGCTGCTGCGGCTTTGGTGCCTTCTTCAAGATGACAAAGCTGAGCACCAAGGCGCATTGTACCGCCTAAATCAGACTCTTCATGACGTTCTTCAACTTGACCTTCTTCGTTGATCCATTCAGTGATCAAACCAACGACTGGATGCGGTGACTCTTTATTAAATTCAGTTGAATGTGCGCCTTCTAGACCAGCAACATTACGCGCGAACTCAATCAGTGCAACTTGCATACCCAAACAGATACCAAAGTAAGGAAGGTTATTCTCACGGGCATACTTTGCCGCCATGATCTTACCTTCAACACCGCGCTCGCCAAACCCACCTGGAACCAAGATACCGTCAAGTCCAGCAAGAACTTCTTCGCCTTTGGCTTCAACGTTTTGTGAGTCAATATACTTAATGTTAACTGAAACGCGGTTAAACAAACCGGCATGTTTTAATGCTTCATTAACTGATTTGTATGCATCTGGCAGCTCAATGTACTTACCCACCATACCAATGGTAATTTCGCCCGTTGGGTTGGCTTCTTGGTAGATAACATTTTCCCACTCGTGCAGATCAGCTTCCTGGCAATCAATACCAAAACGCTTAGTTACAAGTTGATCAAGACCTTGAGCTTTAAGTAAAGCAGGGATCTTATAGATGCTATCAACATCTTTAAGTGAGATAACCGCGCGCTCTTCTACATTACAGAATAGCGAGATTTTCGCCTTTTCATTAGCAGGAATCGCTCGGTCACCACGGCAAACCAATACATCAGGAGCAATACCGATTGAACGGAGCTCTTTAACTGAATGCTGAGTCGGCTTAGTTTTAACTTCACCTGCAGCGCCTAAGAACGGCACTAAGGTTAGATGCATAAACAGTGTTCTTTCACGACCTAGCTCAACGCCAAGCTGACGAATAGACTCAAGGAAAGGTAGTGATTCAATGTCACCTACCGTGCCGCCAATCTCAACGATAGCAACATCGTGACCTTCACCACCAGCAAGTACCTTTTCTTTAATCGCATTAGTAATATGTGGGATAACCTGAATGGTTGCGCCCAAATAGTCGCCACGACGCTCTTTACGCAATACTTCTTCGTAAATTCGGCCAGTGGTAAAGTTATTACGGCGATTCATCTTGGTACGAATAAAACGCTCATAATGACCTAAATCTAGATCAGTTTCAGCGCCGTCTTCTGTCACAAACACTTCACCGTGCTGTGTTGGACTCATGGTACCTGGATCGACGTTAATATATGGATCCAGCTTCATAATGGTTACGTTGAGGCCGCGAGCCTCTAATATTGCAGCCAAAGAAGCTGCTGCAATGCCTTTACCTAGTGATGAAACCACGCCACCAGTAACGAAGATATACCTTGTAGTCATGCTGAACCTGAGAAAATGAGTTGGAAATATGTGCTTGTAAGAAAGCACTAGGACGGGGCAATATTATACCAAAGCATCACCGATTCGACAAACTAGAATTAACCTAAAATTCAGTTTATTTACTCTTCTCGCTCTGTTTAACCCTATCCCAGTATGTATCAAGTTCAGCTAATGTATGTGTCTCAAACGCTCTGCCATCTTGCGTGACGCACTCTTCTACACCACGAAAGCGTCTTTCAAACTTTTGATTTGCTTGCCTTAAGGCTTTTTCTGGCTCGACACCTAAATGCCTTGCAAGGTTCACAACAGCAAACAATAAGTCGCCCATTTCATCCTCAACTTTGCTTTGGACAACTTTTTCCTGCTGCACCTCAAAGAGAACTTCATCTATCTCTTCATGGATTTTCGCAACCACGGGAGGCAAATCTGGCCAATCAAACCCTACACGAGCCACTCTTTTTTGAATCTTTATCGAACGAGATAGCGACGGTAAGCTCAAGGGAATGTCGTCCAGCACGGAGTGTTGTTCTCGCTCTGCACGCTCAGATTCCTTAATTTTTTCCCAGTTGTGTTTAATCTGCTCGCTGCTGGTCTTTTGCAAATCGGCAAATACATGAGGATGTCGGCGGGTCAATTTATCGCAAATACGGCTAACGACAGTATCAAAATCAAACATGCCCTGCTCTTTGCCAAGCTGGCAATAAAACACCACTTGAAATAGCAAATCGCCTAACTCATCAGGCAGCTCATCAAGTGCTAAACGCTCAATAGTATCCGCCACTTCGTAGGCTTCTTCCAATGTAAACGGCACGATTGTTTGAAAGGTTTGCGCTTTATCCCATGCGCAACCAGATTCCGGATCGCGCAGCTTTTGCATAATAGTGAGCAAAGGCTGCATGTTTCCTATTTGCTGTGTCATTCTTTTTCTACTCTCTTAAAGCTAATACCTATCTAACTCAAGTTAGATAGGTATATTAAACTCTTCGTGCTTCACTGACGCCGTCAACCTGAGACAGCTTGGCAATTACTCGAGATAAACCGTCAAGATTGTACAGTTCAAGTTCTAATTCGATAGTCGCCGTTTGCGTTTTCACATCGGAGCTTGAGCTCATCGATAAAACGTTAGACTTTTCCGCTGCCAGCACAGAGGTAAGATCTCTAAGCAGTCCAGAACGGTCACTAGCAAAGACTCGAATGCGGATCTTGTAACCACCTGAGTAGTTCTCCCCCCAAACCACTTCAACAGAACGTTCAGGATGAGCACGAATAAGCTCTTTAACCTGATCACAATCGGCGCGGTGTACAGAGATCCCTCGGCCTTTAGTAATGAAACCAAAGATTTCATCACCTGGTACAGGCTGGCAACACTTAGCAATGTGGCTCATAAGGTTCCCCACACCGTCAACCTCTACCTGACCTTTACCTTTTCTAGTCGGCTTGCTTTGACTCTTTTTGACAAGGTCTTCGAGCACTTCTTCGTCAGATAGCTCGTTAGTGCGCAGCTTGCTTTGCACATGGTTAACCACTTGGTTAAGACGAACATCACCGCCGCCAATACCAGCAAGTAGATCATCCATACTCACCATATTGAAGCGTTCAACTGCTGATTGAGCATCTTTAATTTTTAAATTGGTGCGCGCGAGCTCTGTTTCTAACATCTCACGTCCAGCGACGATGTTCTTATCTCTGTCTTGCTGCTTAAACCAGTGCTGGATTTTAGAGCGCGCACGAGATGTTTTGATGTATCCCAAATTAGGATTCAGCCAGTCTCTTTTCGGGTTAGGATTCTTAGAAGTAATAATCTCAATCCGCTGGCCGGTTTCAACTTGATAAGTAAATTGTACAATACGGCCGTCAACCTTTGCGCCGATGCACTTATGGCCAACGTGAGAGTGAATATAGTAGGCAAAATCTAACACGGTTGAACCAAGAGGCAAGTCGACAACTTCACCACTTGGGGTAAAGACATAAACTCTGTCTTCAAATACTTGGCTGCGCACTTCATCAACTAAATTGCCGCTTTCAGCAACGTCTTCTTGCCACTGTAAAATCTTACGCAACCAATTTATTTTCTCTTCATACCCGCTTTGTTTACCGCTAGCACTGCCCTCTTTATATTTCCAGTGCGCAGCAACACCGAGCTCTGCATCTTCATGCATCTGTTCGGTGCGGATTTGAATTTCTACAGTCTTACCTTCAGGCCCCACAACAATAGTGTGAATAGATTGGTAACCATTGGGTTTAGGGTTGGCCACATAGTCATCAAACTCACGGGGGATGTGATGCCAAAGTGTATGCACTACGCCTAACGCACCATAACAATCTTGCAGTCTATCGGTGACGATTCTCACCGCTCGAACATCAAACAGTTCATCAAATTTGAGCTGCTTACCGTTCATCTTTTTCCAGATACTGTAGATATGTTTTGGTCGGCCATAAACTTTGGCGCGAATTTGGTCTTTATCTAAACGCGCTTGCAGTTGGCTGACAAAGTCATCGATAAAGGTTTCTCTGTCAATACGCTTGCCATCTAGCTGCTTAGCGATATCTTTATAGGTTTGTGGATGCAGGTAGCGAAAAGAGATATCTTCAAGCTCCCATTTTAACTGTCCAATACCTAGGCGGTTTGCTAGCGGAGCATAAACATCGGCAATCTCTCGAGCGATGAGTACTTTGACCTCTTCATCGGCATTTTTTATCTCACGCAGCAGGCAAATACGCTCAGCGAGTTTAATCACCACGGCGCGTACATCTTCAACCATCGCCAATAGCATTTTACGGATATTGTCGATTTGTGGTTCGCCGTTGCGAGTTTGATTATCTACCTTCAATGCGCCAATGGCATTCATGGTTTGGACACTAGAAACTAGAATCTCTAATTTGGCACCAAAACGTTCTTTGATCTCCTCTTCAGAGATCAGGTCTGCATCAAAAACAACAAACAGAATGGCCGCTTGTAGGGTTTCAATATCCATATTGAGCGGGGCAAGGATCTCTATCATCTCTCGGGCACGTTCGAGCACAGGTGTTTTGGTCTCTTTGTCTTGACCAACTAAAAGCTCCACCTGCTCAATCAACTCCAAAAGAGTGTTGGCTTCGTTGGAATCACTTATATAACGTTTCACCCACTCTTCGAGTTGAAAGTCAGGGTCGCTAAAATGTGCTTCACGAACTGATACCATTATCTGTTATTCCTTTAAAATCCTAAGGCTGATTAACTTATAACGGTTAATCTTATCCTTTTAAAATTAAGACTCTCTATCTTCAGCATTCAGCGTTTGTTGTCAATGAACAAACGCTGACTATCGTAACTAAAAGTGTCATTTACCAAGCTCGAATAGGGCCATCGATTCCAAATGGTGTGTTTGCGGAAACATATCCACCATGGCAATTTTTTTCAGTGTGTAACCTTGTTTTAAAATCACTTCGCTATCGCGGGCTAAACTAGCGGGGTTACACGAGACATAAACCAATGCTTGCGGCTTTAATTTTTTAAGTGACAACATGCTCTCATAGGCACCAGCTCTTGCAGGATCGATTAGCATCTTATCGACTTTTCCTAACCATGGTTGTTGTGACAAATCAGCACTTAAATCTGCATGGTAAAAAGAGACTTTATCTAGCGCTGCACCTTTGGCATTAATCGTTGCCTGCTCAACCATGGCAGGCACACCTTCAACACCTATAACTTCAGCGCCATCTTTAGCTAATGGCAAACTAAAATTTCCGATCCCACAGAACAGGTCTAGCACTCGCTCATCTGCTTGCGGGGCTAACCAGTCCACCGCTTGTTTAACCATTGCTTGATTAACTGAGGCATTAACCTGAATAAAGTTACCCGCTGAAAATTTAAGCTCAGCATCACTATCATTAAAACCATAAAAAGGCTGCTGACCATGGCCACTTAAATGCTCAGTATTGCCATCGTCATTTTGTAGCAGCATATTAAGCGTGTGGCTTTCACCAAACTCGGCTAAACGTTGGCGATCTTTATCCGATAACGCTTTAGTAACGCGTAGCACGACAAAAATACCGTTATCAGCCAGCGTGAGTTCAACATGGCCGAGCGCATTTTTACCACTCAATTGATTGAGTAAAAAAGCCAATTCAGGGATCAAAGCCGACAGTGGTTTCGCTAATACAATACAAGATTGGATCTCAACCACGTCACTACTACTGTTCGCGCGGAAACCTAAACTAATATGCTTGGTTTTTTTATCAAACCAGGTCGCTAAACGTGCACGTCTGCGGTAATGCCACGGCGAATCGCTTAAGGTTTCACAAACTTGGCTTGCCGTTGTTTGGGCAAATTTAGCCACTAGCTCCTGTAATGCTTTCGCTTTATGTGCTCGCTGTGATTCTACATTAAGGTGCTGGAGATCACAGCCACCACACTTTTCATAATGAACACATAAGGGGGCAACACGTTCACTCGACGCAGTTTCGACTTTTAATAGCTTAGCTCTAGAAAACTTCTTCTTCTGCTCAGTCAGTTGTACCTGCACGGTTTCGCCTGGCAATGCACCATTGATAAAAACAATCTTGCCTTGATGGTGAGCGATACCTGCGCCAAGGTGATCTAACTGAGTAACATTCAAAGATAACTTTGACGATAATTGTTTAGATCTATTTGGTTTTGCTTTAAAAAATTGTGCCATTTTACTCTCTAAATAGATAAAAAAACTGGCCAACACAGGCTGTTACTGGCAGTCTATCGAATACTCACACTATATTTATCGGTAACGCAATCATCTCATGAATGAAGCCAACAATATGACCAAATACAGCCTACGTTCATGGGTTCTGGTATTGGCGTTAGCTCCAACTATTTTAGTGGGTATTTTATTGGGCAGCTATTTTACCATAAATAGATTCTATGAACTTGAAGAAACGCTCATCGATCAAGCGAGTAATATTATCGAACCGCTGGCGATTGCTGCAGAGGTTGGTTTAGACAGTAAAGATTTTGAAACCACCAAGCGATTAATCACTGCCGCTCAGCTCAATAAAGCCTCTTTAGTACAATTCATTGCCATTTTTGACGTCAATAACCGCGTTGTGGTCACCTCGCACCATTACAAAAATCATGAAGTCATGCGATATGACAAGCCATTAAGCTCGATGCTAAGAACCGAGCTTGAACAAGTTGGCGATAGTATGATTTTACGCAGCCCTATTTTTAACAATAGCGCCATCAAGCCTATCGATACCTTTGATGAGAACAACCAGCGCATTGAGCCTGAAGTCATAAAATTGGGCTACATATCTATATTGATAAATAAAGAGAACGCACTGCTTGAGCAGCACCGCGCTGCAGTTGCGGCATTTATTATTGTGTTAATCGGGGTTCAACTAAATCTATTCTTTACTTTTCGTCTGGTTAAAAACGTTACCCAACCTATTACGGAGATGGTACGAGTTGTCGCCAAAATTCGAGAAGGCAAACTCGATACTCGGCTAACAGGCAATTTGATTGGTGAACTGGATCTGCTCAAGCGTGGTATTAACGCCATGGCGGGTTCTTTGTCAGAATATCACGACGAGATGCAACAAAATATTGACCAAGCCACATCAGATCTGCGCGAGACATTAGAGCAAATTGAAATTCAAAACGTCGAGCTTGATATGGCAAAGAAACGTGCGCTAGAAGCCAGCAGGATTAAATCTGAATTCCTTGCCAATATGTCGCATGAGTTACGTACCCCGCTTAATGGAGTGATAGGTTTTGCTAAACAGCTATTGAAAACGCCACTACACTCTAGCCAGCAAGACTACATTCGTACGATCGAGCGCAGTGCGACCAACCTTTTGAGCATCATTAACGATATCTTAGACTTCTCTAAACTCGAAGCCGGTAAAATGGTATTAGAAAATATGCCATTCTCACTGCGGGAGATCATCGAAGAAACGGTGACAATGCTCTCGAGTAGTGCCAGAGAAAAAGAGATCGATCTAGTGATAGATGTGGACCCGCGCATTCCAGAGGATGTCACTGGCGATGCTATGCGTTTTAGCCAAATTATCACTAACTTAGTTGGCAATGCCGTTAAGTTTACCGACAGTGGCAGTGTACAGCTAAAAATGCAGCTAGAAGAGATAGCAGATGGAAAAGTACATGTCCGCACTGAGATTATCGATACAGGCATTGGTATCGATGAGGAAAAACTCGCGTCTTTGTTCCAGGCTTTTGGTCAAGCTGACTCTTCCATCTCACGGCGCTTTGGTGGAACAGGTTTAGGACTTGTGATCACCAAGCGCTTAGTAAATCGAATGGGCGGCCAAATTGGCTGCAACTCAGAGCCGCAGCAAGGCTCGACCTTCTGGTTCTCTTTACCGTTAAATTTAAGCCAATACCCTATTAGCGATACTTTACCCATAGGCACGCTGAAAAATAAAAGTATTCTGTTATTCGAACCAAATCCGTTATCACATCACGCTATAGAACGAATGCTTGTACGTTGGGGATTAAGAGTCACCAAAGCTGCCACCAGCAAGCAATTAGAGTTTATTGTCACTCAGTCAAGTCACTTATTCGATTATGGCCTGTTTAGCTGTAAAGGCTTAGCGGCTTCAGGTAACGCAGCGGAATTACTCAAGGTCACTAAGCCTAAGATCAACTATTTAATGTTGATCACCAATTGTGTCGAAAGCGAAGAGATATTCTCACAACTTCGCCCTTATATCGATAAGCAGCTTACGATGCCTATTGGTGAAAAAAGGCTGTCGAGTAGCTTAATTGATCCGCAATCAACGCTAGAAGCTGAAGCTTTGCCACTGCCTATGCCCATTGCTATTCCCGAGGCAAAAGAGAACTTAACAGTACTGGCAGTTGATGATAACCCTGCCAATTTGAAGTTAATTGACACCCTACTCAATGAGCTAGTAACTCAAGTTCATATCGCTGACAACGGTGATGCCGCCGTACAGCTAGCAAAGCAGCGCAGCTTTGACCTCATCTTTATGGATATACAGATGCCGGGTACCGATGGCATTAGCGCCACTAAACAGATAAGACAAAACTCGGCTAACCGCAATACACCAATCATTGCGGTCACCGCACATGCCATTGCCGAAGAACGCGAACGTATATCATCTAGCGGAATGGACGGTTACCTGCCTAAACCGATTGATGAAACGGCGCTTAAAGATGTTATTCATAAATGGAAAAACAGACCTAAGTTTACTCACTTTGACCAGCGTACTCTCAATTGGGAACTATGCTTAACCCAAGCGAATAATAAACCGGATTTAGCGCTGGATATGCTCAAAATGTTGCTCAAGTCGCTACCAGAAGCTGTTGAACATATAAATAGTGCACTGGCAAGCTTCGATCAACAAGGCATGTTGACCTGTATACACAAGTTGCACGGTGCAAGTTGTTATTGTGGCGTACCGACGACACAACAGCTTTGCCAAGAGATTGAGTCAGGATTAAAGAAAGGCATTGCTGTTGAAGACGTTGAACCTGAAATCCTTGAGTTACTTGATGAGTTAACTAAGGTAGAATCAGCGGCTAATCAGGTGATCACCCAGCTATCAGTGGATGTAAAAGATGACAAATAAGACGGGCTTTTTTCAACGCCTTAAAGGGCTAACGCTAGCACAAAAGAAACTTTTTGCTATTGCACTCTGCCAACGTATGCTGCCCAATTATCAGCTTTTTTCTGAAGTGTGTGAATTTGGCAACCCCAAAGTACTCGATACACTATTGAATCTACTTTGGCAGTCTATGTATGACAATAAGCTTAAGCTAAACATTGAGCTACAAATGGAACGTATTGAAGAGAATACTCCTGAGCCCGCTGATTTTGACGTATATGGCGTCTACCCTGCTATGGATGCTGCAGTCGCGTTGACCTCTTTACTTAGCGCATTAGAGAGTAAAGTAGAGGAAGATATTACTAATATCAGTAAGCTTTCATCAGCCACTGTTGCCAACTATATTGAAGCGACCTGTGAGCAAGAGTTTGGTAAAGAGTCTGAATTAGATGACTATATATTCAACCATGAAGTGATGGTTGAAGAAAAAGAGATGCAAGCTGTTCTTCTACAAGCCATTGAAGAAAACCCTCATCTTAAAGCTGATTTTGTCAAAGAGTTACGCCGAGAAATTGTCGCCGTCGGCATTTCAAATATCGGCATTAGCCACACAGAAGCTTAAACAAAAGACAATACTAAAAAGCCGTTCACTGAACGGCTTTTTTATTGCTCACTGTTATTCTAAATCAGGCTACTTACTTTCCATCGAGAACAACTGCTCCGCTTTCGAATGCATAAACTCGATAAACAGCTTTACCTTTAGCGGCTGATGACTACGCTGGTGATATAAGATCGAAATTCGCCTTTTTTCACCAATCCACTCAGGCAACAAGCTCTGTAACTGACCAGAGTTGAGCTCATTTTTTACAAAAAGTGCAGGGCCATACAGTATTCCACCATTATCAACAGCCGCTCTGACGGCACCATTTAGCTCACTTAATGTTAACTTAGCCGGTCCATCATAATAAAAGTTCTCTCCAGATGGATGCTTGAGTGTCCAGTTAAAAAGCGGCCACACCTTTATCAAAGCATGGTTATCTAGCTCGCTAGGATGTGTAAAAGGAGCGGCGCTGGCAACATAACCTGGCGATGCAAACAAACCGTAATTAAGCACCCCAAGAGAGCTTGAGATCCAAGAGGAGTCCGGCTGGGTACCGCCAACGATGGCAACATCAACACCTTCATCAATCAAGTCAATCACGTTATTGTTTTGCACAATATGCAGCTGGATATCTGGATACTTTTCGCAGAACTCATTAATAACATGAATGAATATCATCGAGATAATTGACACCGGCGCTGCAATCCGAAGGGTGCCTTCAGGCCTATCAACCGCTGCGCCACGAATGCTATCAAACTGAGACACGATAGCCTGATACTGCTGGAATAGTGCTATCCCCTCCTCGGTCAAGCGTAGCTTACGCGTGTTACGCATTAAAAGTTGTTTATCGAGCAATGTTTCCAACTTTGTCAGTTTACGACTCACCGTTGCAATTGGCATCTCAAGCTCTTTTGCTGCTTGAGAAAAGCTTCCTGCATTAACTAAGTGAATAAATTGGTAGATCAGCTGTAGTTCTAATCCAAAATTACTATTCATCGATAAAACCTTTGCGTTTAAAACAAAAAGTGACGAGCGGCTACGACCTAAGGTCAATAGTACACCAAAGAGCAACTATGTTAGTGTTCCAGCTCAATGTTAAGCGTGATTAGCGCATATTATCCCCAAGTGAAGAGAAAGCATGCCAGCAGTATTGACGCCGCTCCTCGCCGTATTTGGCATTATGTTAATTGGAACTTTGGTACAGAAAACAAAGTTATTACCATTTGAGACCGACCAAGTATTAAACCAATATGTTTACTATATTGCGTTCCCGGCCATCATGCTTATCACGCTTGCGCAAACCCCTATCAACGACATCCTCCACTGGGGATATATTGCAGGCTTTAGCGCTGCGATGCTAATTAGCTACCTCATAACATTTTCCGTGTCATTGCTTGTAAACCCAACCCAAAGAACCGTCGCAACCATGCGAGCGCTTAATGCCACCTTTGGAAATACTGCTTTTATCGGTATGCCACTCATGGCAATACTGTTTCCTGGTAATCAGCTTGCGTTGGCAGCGGCCGCGATTGCCAGCTTATTATCAGTGTTAATTTTCGCCGTTGCTTTGGTGTCTTTAGAAGTCTTAGGCAGTAACAATCAAACTTCAGCAATAAAAGTCATTTCTCTCGCCTTAATTAGAAACCCTATCGTTGTCGGCAGCTTTATCGGGATAAGCCTATCTGCAATGACAGTGACCTTACCGGATAGTCTAGCGCTTATTATTAAGCAACTCGGCATGACATCTAGTCCCTGCGCACTATTTGCCATTGGTATGGTATTAGCAAAATCTGGACAATACCAAACATCAAAGCAGCTTATAAATTATCAACAGTTGAGTGATATCAGCTCAATAAACATGATAAAGCTATTCATACAGCCTTTTATTACCTACTTGCTGATGAAGAGCTTACAAGTGGAACCACTGTTAATTTCGATGGGCGTGATGCTTGCAGCCCTGCCAACTGCAGCAAGTGTTTACTTACTCGCGCAGCGTTACCAGACTCAAGTGATAACTAGCGCTCAAGGTATACTCTTTGGAACACTAGTCACTTTTATTAGCCTGCCCTTATTAGAAGCGTTCTTATTAGGTTAAAACAAAATAACGTTCATTTATTATCGCTACCACAACGCCTACTAAGTGCTGTGTCATCGACTAGAATAGTATTTAACGATAATGACTATCCAGTCACCACCTAAATGAAACTTAAGCACAAACCAACAAAAACCATATAAAATTAACAACTTAAAATATCACAAGCTAAACATTGCTTGATTTAACAACAAATAGTTTACTGTATAGAAAAACAGTATATACTGTTCATCAATACAGTGTTTTGGATAGGACATCACTATGCTTTGCCAACTCAGCATTAACAATTTTGCTATTGTGCGTTTTTTAGAACTCGATTTTAAAGCCGGAATGACCAGTATTACGGGTGAAACTGGCGCAGGTAAATCTATTGCGATTGACGCATTAGGTCTATGCTTGGGCAATCGAGCTGATGCCAATACTATTAGGCCTGGTGCCACAAAAGCTGAGGTTAGTGCTCGCTTCTCCCTATCTGATATTCCTTTGGCTAAACGCTGGTTAGAGGACCATGATCTCGAACTAGACAATGAGTGTATCTTAAGGCGCACGATTAATAGTGATGGACGTTCTCGTGCATACATTAATGGTAACCCGGTACCACTAGCCCAAATAAAATCTCTAGGCCAACTGCTCATCGGGATCCATGGCCAACATGCTCACCATGCAATGCTAAAAAGTGAGCACCAGCTTACATTGCTCGATAGCTACGCTAATCATAAAATGCTGCTCGAGTCGGTCTCTGCCAGTTATCATCGCTGTAAAACGATAGAGAAAGAGCTGCAGCAGTTAGAGCTTGCTCAACACGAAAGGTTGGCACGCAAACAATTACTGCAATACCAGGTAGAAGAGCTTAATGAGTTTGCCATTAGCGAAGGTGAATTTGAGACCATTGAAGCCGAACATAAAAAACTTGCCAACAGCACTGCACTAATAGAGTTATGCCGCAGCCAATTACATATTTTACAAGAAAACGATCAAGGCAGCGTTGAATCACTACTCAATACCTCTATCAGCCAGGGGCAAGATTTAGAAAGCTATGATGCAGAGCTTGGCAGTGTCGTCGTCATGTTAAATGAAGCGCTGATCCAAGTGCAAGAATCCAGTAGTGAACTTGAGCGCTATCTAGATGGCTTAGAATTAGATCCTGAATACTTTGAGCAGTTGGAGTTACGCATATCTAAGGCACTGCAATTAGCGCGCAAGCATCATGTCAACGCCGCCGAACTATATGTTCATCATCAAGCCCTATTAACAGAGCTTCATGACTTAGACTCAGATGAAGATAAGCTTGGTGAGATCCGTAATCAACTCAGTAACAGTCAACAAGCCTATTTAAACCATGCAAGAAAACTAAGTCAAAGCCGCAATCGTTACGCAAAAGAGCTTGATAAAAAGGTCACCCAATCGATACATGAACTCAGTATGCCAAAAGGTAAGTTCAGCATTGCGGTCAACTTTAATGAAAGCGTAATTAGCCCACATGGCTGTGATGGAATAGAGTTTTTAGTCACCACTAACCCCGGACAGCCGTTACAACCAATAGCGAAAGTTGCCTCTGGTGGTGAGCTATCTCGTATTGGGCTAGGTATTCAAGTGATAACAGCTAAAAAAGTAGCAACACCGACACTAATTTTTGATGAAGTTGATGTTGGGATCTCAGGCCCAACAGCGGCGGTTGTTGGCCGTATGCTGCGCAGCTTAGGTGAGTCCACACAAGTATTTTGTGTCACCCATTTACCACAAGTTGCTGGTAACGGTCATCAACATATGTTTGTAAACAAAAGCAGCAAAGCAGGAAAGACAGAAACCTCGATGGTGCAGTTAGATAAAGAGCAACGCGTTGAAGAACTGGCGCGCTTATTAGGCGGCGATACCATCACTAGCAACACCTTGGCTAACGCTAAAGAGCTACTGCTAAGCTAAGTGTCATTCGACTGAGTGTCATTGGAAAGTTTAGAGCATTAAAAAAGGAGCTAATAAGCTCCTTTTCCTTTCACTCGATTAAATCAAGTAGTAAGCAGCAACTTGTAGACAAATAAGTGAGAATATACCAGCCAGTACATCATCGATCATAATACCGAAACCACCATGTACTTTGGCATCGAGCCAACGAATTGGCCAAGGTTTCAAAATATCGAAAAAGCGGAACAATACAAAACCGGCTAACAACCATTGCCACCCAGCTGGGGCTGCAATCATAGTAATGAGCAAACCTGCGATTTCATCCCACACAATCGCGCCATGATCATGAACGCCCATATCTTTAGCGGCTTTATCACAGATATAAAAGCCAATTAACACACTAAATAACGTAAGCCCTATATACCAAGGTAGGCTTAATGGTGCCATAAGTAAAAAGACAGGGATCGCGGCTATGGTACCGAACGTGCCAGGCGCTTTTGCTGCTAAACCGGAGCCAAAGCCCAATGCCAAAAAGTGAATTGGGTTCTTAAGGGAAAGCTTAGCCACCGCCTTATCTTTTGAAAGTAAATCCATCAATTAAAGTGCTCAAATCCAAGATTAATAGGTTCGAATGGTTGGTTATCTAATAGCAAATTTAGCTTACCACCAGTGCAGACTTGGCCAATTTGAGCAAACTTAACGCCAGTTTCAGCCAATGCGATTTCTAATGCGCCTTTTTGCGCCTCAGAAACAGTAAAGAGTAGCTCATAATCTTCACCGCCAGTCAATGCATAGCTCAATGCCATCTCCTCGGAGACATTCGCTTTTAGCTCTTTGGATAATGGCAGTTTATCAACATTGACCATAGCACCGATATTAGACGCCTTCAGTACATGCTGTATATCAGAGACCAAGCCGTCAGAAATATCGATTGCACTGGATGCCAAAGTCCTTAACGCTTGTCCTGCAAGTACCCTTGGAGTTGGTCGATAATGGCGATTGATAAGGTACTCTCGATCGGCCTCATTACATTGCGCTTTGCCTCGCAGCAGATCCAAGCCTAATGCTGAATCGCCCAAGGTACCCGTAACATAGATCCAATCACCGTTCTTAGCACCACTGCGTGTCAGACCAGTGTGCTCTGGTACTTGGCCATTTATCGTAATGGTGATTGAGCGAGGCCCGCGAGTAGTATCCCCCCCCACTAACGCGACACCGTAATACTCAGCAATTTCAAACATACCGGTACTAAAATCAGCAAGCCAATTCTCATCGACTTCAGGCAGCGTTAGCGCCAACGTCATCCAAGCAGGTTCAGCCCCCATAGAGGCAAGATCTGACAAGTTAACCGCTAGCGATTTATACCCCAATGCATTAGCTGGCATATCAGAGAAAAAGTGAACGTTTTCCACTAGCGTGTCACAAGATATCGCTACAGACTTATTAACAGCTGGCTCAACAATGGCACAATCATCGCCTATACCAACGGCCACGTCTTTTCGAGACTGGGCGCGCCCAGTAAAATAGCTTTCGATTAACTGAAATTCTTTCACAATACCAATCACATTTTAAAAGTGGACTGAAGAAAAAAAGGGAGCCAAATAGCCTGTAGGTATTAAGGCTATTTCGCTGTGCTTACCCTGTATAGCTGTGGGCATGCAACAAAGACTCTCTTTTAGCCATACAAAAACGGCATCCGAAGATGCCGTTTTGACTATTTAGTTCTTGCTACTAACTTATCCAGAATACCGTTAACGAACTTATGTCCATCTTCAGCGCCGAATGCTTTGGCAAGCTCGATAGCTTCGTTAATCGCTACCTTATATGGAACGTCTTTACGGAAAGTCAATTCGTAAGCCGCTAGACGTACAATCGCTTTCTCGACTGGATCAACTTCATCCATAGGACGAACCAAAAATGGAGTGATAAGCTCATCCAATTGGCTTTTCTTTGTTGCTACGCCACCTAATAACTCACGAAAGTAAGCTATATCGACACCATCAACATTTTGTTCAGTTAGAAACTCATGCTCTACATCAGCAATATTGTTGCCACTTAGCTGCCAAGAGTATATGGCCTGAACCGCTAAACGACGTGCCTTTCGGCGCTCTGAAGGCTTCATTAAATTGTCCTAAATTACAGCTGTTCTTCAAGTGCTTGCAAAACGTTAACCATCTCTAGCAGACCCAAAGCAGCTTCGCCGCCTTTGTTACCTGCTTTAGTACCTGAACGCTCAATAGCTTGTTCAATGGTATCTGTAGTCAAAACGCCGAATGAAACAGGAATATCATACTCAAGTGCAACTTGAGCTAACCCTTTATTACATTCGCCTGCAACCAGATCAAAATGAGGTGTACCACCACGGATAACCGCACCAAGTGAGATTATGCCGTCAAATTTTCCGCTTGCCGCAACACGACGGGCAGCAAGTGGCAGTTCAACAGCGCCTGGGACTTTAATTACAGTGATATTATCATCTGCAACCTGACCAAAACGCTTTAGAGTGTCTACCGCACCATCAAGCAAACTCTCAACAACAAAGCTGTTGAAACGTGAAACTACAATCGCAATTTTTGCGTTTTTCGATTCGATATTACCTTGAACTACGTTCATTTATCTTACCTAAATTAGCTTAATGACCCAGCATGGGGGCGGAAGAGGCGGTATGATACCACAGCCACTTACGCTGATCCCTATGCAATTTATAAGAAAAGAGTGAAATTGTGCCTCGGGCGATAATAATCGCCACCAACAAAATTTATTCTGCTATATATTCAGTAACTTCCAAGCCAAAGCCTGAGAGTGAATGATAACGCTTTGGTGAACTCAACAGACGCATAGACGTGACCCCTACGTTAGCTAGAATTTGCGAGCCAACACCCACTTGGCGTGATGTCCCTTGCCACTTAGCTGCAATAGGAGCACTGCCGTTATCTTCAGCTTCGAATGCTTTAACTTTAGCCAAAATGTCACTGCTATGCTCTTGATGACCAAGCAGCACAAGTACACCGCCTTCATCACCAATACGCTGCATTGCCTTCTCTAACGGCCAGCTACGCTGCTGATCACGCTCAGAATGCAATAAATCGTTAAAGGTATTTTGTAAGTGAACACGAACCAGTGCATTCTCAGTAACAGGACCTTTAACCAATACGTAGTGTAATTGGTTATCGATAGTGTCACGGAAAGTCAGCATATCAAACTCGCCAAAACGAGTGGGTAGCTTACACTGTGCTTCGCGCACAACACTGGTCTCTTTAGTATTACGGTATTCAATTAAGTCAGCAATGGTGCCCATCTTTAAACCATGCTTTTCAGCAAAGATTTCAAGATCCGGACGACGTGCCATAGTGCCGTCGTCGTTAAGGATTTCAACAATCACTGATGATGCTTCAAAGCCTGCAAGCCTTGCCAAATCACAGCCCGCTTCAGTATGACCTGCGCGAATGAGCACACCTCCCTCTTGCGCCATCAATGGAAAAATATGACCTGGCTGAACAATATCAGCGGGTTTTGCGTCTTTACCAACAGCAGCTTTAACCGTCACGGCGCGATCTTGAGCTGATATGCCCGTTGTTACACCCTCAGCCGCTTCAATTGACACGGTAAAGTTAGTTGAAAACTGCGCATTATTATTAGTTACCATCAACGGAAGGTTTAGCTGCTGGCAGCGCTCTTTAGTTAATGTCTGACAAATAAGACCTCGACCAAAAGTGGCCATAAAGTTAACGGCCTCAGGCGTCACCATGTCAGCAGCCATAATAAGGTCGCCTTCATTTTCTCTGTCTTCATCATCCATCAAGATAACCATCTTACCTAGACGAATATCTTCAATGATCTCTTCTATACTATGTAACGCCATGTTTAGACCTTTATTTTTGTATTACTGCGTTAGCTGAGGTCGCTAATCAATAAGCCGCTTGTGGCACTGCAGTAAATAAATGTAATGATTATTTTGTAGGATTTTCTAATGACAAATACTATCGTTAAAATAGTCTTAAGCCAGTTTTTATCTTAAAAACCCTGAGCGAGCTAACAAATCCATAGTAACTTCTGACTTTGGTTGCTCTGCTTGCTGCTCTGATGAGTAACTCATCAATCTTTCTAAGTGTCGGGCAATAAGGTCTACTTCGATATTGACGCTATCCCCTGCTTTTAAATCTATTAGCGTTGTTTCGCCTGCGGTATGAGGCACGATGGTCAATCTAAAACGGTGCCCTTGCACCTCATTAACCGTCAAGCTGACACCATCGATTGTGATCGAACCTTTATGAGCAATATAGCGACCTAACTCAGCCGGAGGCGTCAGCCAAAACTCTATGGCTTGGCCGCGTACTTGTCTATCATCAACATGAGCGATGCCATCAACATGGCCGCTGACCATATGCCCACCAAGACGAGTTGTCGGAGTGACCGCCTTCTCTAAGTTTACCGCGGTACCTACGGCGTAATGAGCAAATCCTGTTAAACTAACCGTTTCGGCAGATATATCGGCAACATAACCATCAGCTAAACGCTCAACAACCGTTAAGCACACACCATTGGTCGCAATACTATCACCTAGCTTTACATCTGACAGGTCAAGCTTGCCACTTGCGACGGTCAATCTAATGTCATCACCACGGCGTTCTACTTTGCGCAGATGGCCTACCGATTCAATAATTCCAGTAAACATAAAGTTAGTTACTCATTCTTAATGTTAAGCGGGTATCTTTACCCACTTTTCGTTCATCTATTACATCAATACTTGGGATCTCTGACATTTTCTCGAAATCAGGCAGCGCGAGCAGATCTCTGCCTCCAGCACCAAGTATCTTCATCGCTTGATATAAAATTATTTCATCAACGCAATGACTCGCTACAAATGCCCCAGCAAGAGTCGCCCCCGCCTCCACGAGCACTGAGTTACAAGTTTCGCCTAACAGTGTAAGTAAAGCCTGTAGATCCACTCGATTATCTTTCGCTGGCAAAACTTGATAACTCACATGAGCAGGCCATTGAGATTTTACTGATTCTGGATAGTCGCGAGTACTCACCAGTAAAACAGGGTTAGTAATACTAAACATATTCAATGCAGCCCCAAGCCTAGCTTGGCTGTCTAATATTACACGCAAAGGCTGATACACTTCTGCTGGTGCGATCTCATTTGATAAAGATCCCAGCTCACTGTGACGTACATTTAAACTTGGGTTATCGGCCAAGACGGTTTCAACACCAGTGATGAGTGCACAGTGCCTCGCACGAACTCGCTGCACATCTCTTCGAGCCTCAGGACCTGTAATCCATTTTGACTCACCGTTAGATAATGCCGTTTTACCATCAAGGCTAGCGGCTAACTTAACCGTTACCCATGGCAAGCCTTGCTGCATACGCTTTAAAAAACCAAGGTTAACCTGCTTAGCAGCATCGGTTAGTAAACCAACATCAACCTTAATTCCTGCTTTTTGCAACATGGCTATGCCGCGGCCCGATACTTGCGGATTAGGGTCCGTAACAGCAACGACAACTCGGTTCACTCCGGCCTCAATGAGTGCTTTAGCACAAGGAGGAGTGCGGCCGTAATGGCTGCAAGGCTCAAGAGTAACGTAGGCGGTTGCGCCTTTGGCGTCATCACCTGCCATATTAAGGGCGTAAACTTCTGCGTGGGGACCGCCAGCGCGAATATGATAACCCTCACCGACAATAACGCTATCTTTAACGATGACGCTGCCAACACACGGATTGGGTCTGGTGGTGTAGAGCCCTTTTTGTGCTAACTCAATAGCGAGGCTCATCATTTGATTGTCTTCAGTTGACCACATAATGTAGCGAGTTCCGATTGATCAATTAAGCTAATAAATGGGTACGACTATTTCTGTAAGTTAGCAATAGCTTCGCCAAACTCTGACACATCTTCAAATGCGCGATAAACCGATGCAAAACGGATGTAGGCCACTTTATCGAGATTAACCAATTGGTCCATCATTAGGTTACCAATCATCTCTGATTTGACTTCACGTTCGCCAGTTGCACGCAGTGTTGATTTAATCTTAGTTAAAGACTGTTCAATTTGATCCATCGATACCGGTCTTTTTTCTACCGCTCGAAGCATGCCGCCACGGAGCTTTTCTTCATCGAAAGGCTGTCGGCTACCATCTTGCTTCACCACTCGCGGCATAACAAGTTCAGCACCTTCAAAAGTAGTATAACGCTCATGGCACTGCACGCACTCTCTACGACGACGTACTTGATGACCATCAGCGACGAGTCGAGAGTCAATCACTTTAGTGTCTGTTGCGCTGCAAAATGGACAATGCATCTGGCCTCCGGTCAGTTAATAAGTGGAACAAAATACTGGTATCAAATTTGGCTGAAATGCCAACAAAAATGGCCGCATAAATGCGGCCATTAAAGTTTACCTGATTTAACGCTTAAGGTTAACCGTAAACAGGGAACTTAGCGCACAATTCAAGAACCTGCGCTTTCACTCGCTCGCTAACAGCAAGATCAGTAATGTCATCAAGGACGTCACACATCCAGTTAGTCAGCAATACTGACTCTTCTTCACCAAAACCACGACGGGTAATAGCAGGAGAACCAATACGCAGGCCTGATGTTACAAATGGTGAGCGCGGGTCGTTCGGCACTGAGTTTTTGTTAACCGTAATGTTTGCATTACCAAGTGCAGCGTCAGCATCTTTACCCGTCATATCCTTGCTGATCAAATCAAGCAAGAATAGGTGGTTATCGGTACCGCCAGAAACAACATCATAACCACGCTCAATGAAAGTGCGTGCCATTGCTTTTGCGTTAACAACCACTTGCTCTTGGTATGTTGTAAATTCTGGATCTAGTGCTTCTTTAAATGCAACCGCTTTAGCAGCGATAACGTGCATTAAAGGACCACCTTGGCCACCTGGGAATACTGCAGAGTTAAGCTTCTTGTAAATAGCTTCATCATCAATAGCTGATAAGATCAAACCGCCACGTGGGCCAGCTAATGTCTTATGGGTTGTAGTTGTCACTACATGCGCATGAGGCAATGGGTTAGGATAGATACCAGCAGCGACAAGACCTGCAACGTGAGCCATATCGACAAATAAGTAAGCACCTACTTTATCTGCGATTTCACGGAACTTGCCCCAATCGACGATACCTGAATATGCACTGAAACCTGCAATAATCATTTTAGGCTTATGTTCAACAGCTAAACGCTCAACTTCAGCGTAATCAATTTTGCCTGTTGATTCGTCAATACCGTACTGAACAGCATTGTATAACTTGCCAGAGAAACTAACGTGTGACCCGTGAGTTAAATGACCACCATGAGCAAGGCTCATACCTAGTACGGTATCGCCACCCTCTAGAAGTGCCATGAATACTGCCGCGTTAGCCTGTGAACCAGAATGTGGCTGTACGTTAGCGTACGTTGCGCCAAACAACTCTTTTGCGCGTGAAATCGCTAATTCTTCAACAATATCAACATGCTCACAGCCGCCATAATAACGCTTACCAGGGTAACCTTCGGCATATTTGTTAGTAAGCTGAGTACCTTGTGCTTCAATAACGCGAGGGCTGGTATAGTTTTCTGAAGCAATGAGTTCGATGTGCTCTTCTTGACGACGAGTTTCATCTTCAATCGCTGCAAACAGTTGTGGATCGTAATCCGCGATATTCATGTCTTTTTTCAGCATTATTCACTCCAGCTGTAAATTCTTATAGTAGGGTTGCGCGGTATGATACAGCGCAATTGATCACAATCCCAGTATTAGAAACATGAAATTACTTGCATTTAAAGGTGAGAGGCGTTTAAGGGAGCTAAAATAGTAAACATGAACAGCGTCAGCAATTGTATTACATAGCAAAAATACCTTTACCCTATCGATTCATTACCTTGCGGTGTAATCACAGAAAACTCTGTTCTAAAAATTAGCCGGCTACCAACTTGTTCACTCATTTTAGCCAACCTACAAAGAATCGGCTGCTCACCCGTTAATCTCTATGTCCGTGGGGATATTAGTATTTATAAGCAAGCTTCAAACTCGTGCGGTTTTCACTATCATCATTTCTGAACGAAACAGACGAATTATCAATACCTACCAGCTTGCCTGTGCGGTCAATGCGTTCGTAATGCACACTGATCTCAAAACTTTTAGCAATAGGAACACCCAAGTAAACCTCATAACGATCCCGTGCATCCTTGAAATCTAAATCACTCTTATTAGGGTTCCAATCGCTGCTGCGGTTAAACTCTTTATCGTCAATCGAATCCCAACGTTGCGAGGTCACTTTTAACCCTAAGAGCAATTCTCTGTAACTGGCTTCAAACTTAACTTTTGCGGTATGTCCCAATCCATAAGCGTAACCCCCTTCCCAGAGTACCGACTTAGTCCCCCAAAACTGCCCCCCTGCAGCACGATAGCTTTTTTCCGCAAAGGGTTTAACCATACTAAAATCACCAAATATATCGCCGCGGATACTGATCGCAAAATCAGCATTTTCCCACTCACTACCAACCGACAAACCGATTACATTTATCGCCGCAAAAAAATCCTCTTCATCTTCTTGGCCTAAACTTGAGTACTCGATGCCCATTGAGGGGCCAACAAACCAACTATGTCCCCATGACTCACGGGAACCTGTCATCGGTTTAACCTGTTGAGTATATCCACCTAGAAAAAGTGAAGAAGACAACTGCCAATCTTCAATCCCCTCTTGAGAGATCCCCAACTCCATATTGAGTTCTACCTGACTTGGCGTCGCAGACAGTGCATCGTATTGCCCTTGTATGCTATCAATACTCGCATCGACACCGAGCAATACCGTCGAAGTCGAAATATCCTCAGCTTCTTTAATTGAATGAAGTACGCCAGTGTATATATCGAATCTATCTTGCGCTTTTTGTCTGTCAAAGCGATTAGGGCTGCTATAACCAAACCAACCGCGTATTGCGCGCGAAGGATTAAACACTGCAGCAAAGGTCGCAGGTACCCAGCCTTCTTTGGTATCAAGCATCTCGCCCAATTGAAAAAAGCTTTCTCCCAATACTGAACCGCCAAATGTAGTCACAATCTGGTCATTAATGCTCACAACCTCTTTGTACTCAGCAAATACTTCCCATATTCCAGATGCTATAAAATTACCAAGCATAGACTCGTAATAGTTGAAGTTATAGTTACGAAAAGCTTGGTGGTATAACGCGCCCGCATAGGCATGCCCCCAATTCATACCAATTTCGTTATCATCTAACTTCCAAGATTCGGTAGAGATAATACGGTCCACAAAATACCGTCCAGCATTACCTTCAATCTCATAATCAAAGTCTTGCTTCATGCTCTCTTCACCAGACTGATAGAGCAACTCTCCAATAACCAATACAGTCGTTATTTCCGCAAGCGCGCCCCACCAATCCTTTTCTACTAACTGAGGAAGCGTTATTGCATTGTCTAGTGGTGATCCTTCATCGCTGGTAGAAAATGCCGCTGAATCGTCGCCATCGATATCAGCGTCAGCTTTTAACATTGATGAAGGAAGTGGGGATACTAAAGACGTAAAATCATTACTCTCAACCGCAAGTAACGGAGGGCTTAGCGCCAAAACAGCAGCACTCAATACTGCATATTTTTTGATATTCAATTTATTCCCTTAAATAACTAATTTAAATCGCTGCATACTACGCCCAGCGATGATTTTCTTATTGTTAAAATTGACCCGCCAATAAATGTAACAATAATGCTACATTTATTTAAGGTAAATAGCAGCAATTCCAGATACACTTTTACTCACTTAGCGTAGGCAATGCCTTTATGGTTCCAAAGCGTCACAGCCCGATGACAACGGCTTACTAAACTCATCTATTGAACGATTGAGTGTTTGTACATCTTAAGGATTAGCCAAAGATCAGATTTAAGTTCTGCGGCGATTCGAGTAGAATCGTCGCCATTCCCAGTCAAAGAGAAATAAAATGGCTCAGTTTGTATACAGCATGCTTAGAGTGGGCAAGATTGTTCCGCCAAAAAAGCAAATTTTAAAAGATATCTCCTTAAGTTTTTTCCCAGGTGCCAAAATTGGTGTCTTGGGTCTAAACGGTTCAGGTAAATCAACGCTACTTCGCATCATGGCTGGCCTCGATACCGAGATCGAAGGTGAAGCAAGGCCAATGCAAGATCTTAAGATTGGTTACCTACCACAAGAACCTAAACTCGATCCGACCCAAACAGTGCGCGAAGCGATTGAAGAAGCTGTTTCTGATGCTAAAAACGCACTGGTACGTTTAGATGAGGTTTATGCGCTTTACGCAGAGCCAGATGCTGATTTCGATGCGCTAGCTAAAGAACAAGGTCAGCTTGAAGCCATCATCCAATCACAAGATGCACATAACCTTGATGTGGTATTAGAACGTGCAGCCAATGCACTTCGCTTACCAGATTGGGATGAAAAAATTGAAGTACTCTCAGGTGGTGAACGACGACGAGTTGCAATTTGTCGCTTATTACTTGAAAAGCCTGACATGCTGCTACTCGATGAACCGACCAACCACTTAGATGCTGAATCTGTTGCTTGGTTAGAGCGTTTTTTACAAGACTACACTGGCACAGTTGTGGCGATCACCCACGATAGATATTTCCTCGATAATGCAGCGGGTTGGATTTTGGAACTCGATCGCGGCGAAGGGATCCCGTGGGAAGGCAACTACTCCTCTTGGTTAGAGCAAAAAGACGCGCGTTTACAACAAGAGTCTGCAACCCAGAGTGCTCGACAAAAAACCATTGCTAAAGAACTCGAGTGGGTACGTCAAGGCGCCAAAGGCAGACAGTCTAAAGGTAAGGCTCGTATGGCTCGTTTTGAAGAGCTTAATACCAATGACTACCAAAAGCGTAACGAAACCAACGAGCTGTTTATTCCACCAGGGCCACGTTTGGGTGACAAAGTTATTGAGATCAATAACCTGACTAAATCATACGGCGACCGAGTACTGATTGATGATTTAAGCTTTTCGGTGCCTAAAGGCGCAATCGTTGGTATTATCGGCGCTAACGGTGCAGGTAAATCTACGCTGTTCAAAATGATTTCAGGCGCAGAGCAACCTGATAGCGGCAGTGTTGAGTTAGGCGAATCGGTACAAATTGCCTCGGTTGAGCAATTCCGCGATTCAATGAACGATAAAAACACTGTCTGGCAAGAGATCTCCGAAGGCCAAGACATCATGCGTATTAACAATACCGAGATCCCAAGCCGAGCTTATGTTGGCCGCTTTAACTTCCGTGGTGGCGATCAGCAAAAAATTATTGGCACGCTATCGGGCGGTGAACGTAACCGTGTGCATTTGGCTAAGTTATTACAAGCTGGCGGCAACGTATTACTACTCGATGAACCAACCAACGATTTAGATGTTGAAACCTTGCGTGCACTTGAGGAAGCGTTATTAGAGTTTCCAGGTTGTGCCATGGTTATTTCCCATGACCGTTGGTTCTTAGATAGAATTGCGACGCACATTCTTGATTACCGCGACGAAGGTAAGGTTAACTTCTACGAAGGTAACTACACCGAGTACTCAGCATGGCTGAAAGACACATTAGGCACTGATGTAGTCGAACCACATCGTTTGAAATACAAGCGTATGACTAAATAGTCACTGTCGCGCCCCAAATCAAAACAGAGACTTCGGTCTCTGTTTTTGTTTCTACCAACCTGTTTGTCACGCCAGTTCTCCACCATCCGTCAAATTAATAGCAGAACAATGCACAATCTAATTGTATAGTTAATTTAACTGAGTTAGCATACTTTATACATTATACATAAAAGGTTGTTCTTCGATAATTTGTTGTATTTTCGAGGCTACAAAAGTTGGTGATTCAGTGAATAATTTTAAACGGAGTTTTCAGTGAGATACGGTTTAATTCCCCTTGCGGTTATTTGTTTATTCTCGAGCAACTCATTTGCAACATTAAAAGTGATAACCCCTGCCGAGGAAGGTCTGTTTGAGCGAATAGAGAGCCAATATGATATAGACTCTGAGCTGATCTCTGTTAATGATAAATTTTCACAATTAAATAAGCGCTCCTACGATATCCAAGAATTGAAAGATAAAATCGCGCTTAATCAAGCGCAGTACCAAAAGCTTATTACTCAGTTGCCGAAGAAAATTTTAGCCAAAAGTGATATGAGTGATTTTTACGCAAAAATAGAAGGCAATATCAATTCAACTGCTAACTTAACCCTAAAAACAGAAATTGATTCTGCTGCACTAAAACGACAAAGCCTTACGATTCAGGAAGAGTTCGAAGCGGTAAATAAGCGTAGGCTACAGAAAAGCCAGCAACTATTTGAACTCAAAACTGACATAATCAACCGATTAATCAGCGATCTCTCGAAAACCACAAGTAACCACCCCGTTAATATTAGTGGCTCTACAAAATGTTCTAAGTTTCAATCAATCACTGATTGCTTAAAAGAATCCAAAAGCCAGATCCTGTCGAGTACTCGCAATAAATCACCATTCTTAAACGACAAAAGCGTTTTACTTTCTTATCAAGTTGTTGATGCCAATATGAATATGGCTGGAGATCTGCGCTATAAAGTAGCAATGAACTTTAAGCCCTCTTATAACAGCAAAATAGATACGGTTCTAAACGAAAAGCTAGGCTTGCGCTCGGCAATGGTGACACTCGTCAGCAACGTGCCAGCAGATTGGTTTATCAATGGTAAAAAAATCGGTTCAGGTAAAGAGCTATTTCATGAAATACCGCTAGGTAAGCATGGCATTTTGGCTTCATACCAAAATAATGATAAATCCAGCGTAGAAAAAATCGAAGGTAACGGTGTGTTCAGCTATAACTTCAAAGATAGTAAGCAGCCAAAAGTACTCAAAGTGAGCAATAGTGTTGAGCGATTACCCAGTGTGGAAGTGGCAAAAGGTAATATCAAACCTAAGAAAAAAGCCAAATTCACTCTGCTTGCCGATAACACAACAATACCAACACCTGAGAAACAAAAACAGACAAACACAGAATCAGAAAAAGGCTATGAGTATTTCATCGGCGTTACACCGTCATCAAAGCAACAGAATATCGAATTTACCAATGAACCTATTAATAAATAACCTAGGGCAGTAGCCTGTTTTTGCCTAGCTCGCTAATCAAAGAATAAGCTAGGCTAAGCTGCATTCACGTCATCGTTGTATTTTCACAACAAAATAACTCTAATTATGAGATGCTAAGCGTTAAATCAGTGAATTAACAATAATAAGAACCAAAGCCATGGATGAAAAACTCACTCAAGCTCAAGGCAACCCCACCGTCTCAACAGCAGAGCCTGTCGGGACAGAAAAGAAGCCCAAAAAATTCTTAAATAGTATTAACCACTTCCGCGGTATCGCTATTATTTTCATTGTGATGGCACACTGTTATCGACCAGCGGGATGGGAAATTGAAACATTCGCCGACAAAGCTTGGTTTAACTTGATGATGAACGGCACCGTATTTTTTGTCTTCATTTCAGGGTTTCTGTTTCACCATGTGTTTTATCATCGCTGGGACTACAAAAAGTATATGAAAAGCAAAACAAAGTTTGTTTTTCTACCCTATTTATTACTATCACTACCATGGATCGTTTGGCACTTGACTGTTGGCACTGACCCAGCATTTCATGTGCTCTATGCTGATATTACAGCACCTGCTCAAGCTGCTAGTTGGTATGTTATCACCGGACGCACCCTAACTGCTTACTGGTATATCCCTATGGGAATGATGCTGTTTGCGCTGTCTCCTTGGGTAATGTATTTGATCAAAAAGCAGCAGGTGATGCACTGGGCTCTGGTACTGCTAGTGATCGCTATTTTAGTTCACAGGCCTATTTCAAACCTCAATGCTATTCAATCACTAGTCTATTTCTTACCTTGCTACTTATTGGGGGTTTGGGGCTCAGCTCATCGCGACAAACTGTTTCCATTCATCGATAAATATTGGCTATTAATGCTGGTTGCAGCTATTGCACTCGCACTGATTCAAGCGCAATTTTTTGGCGCTGGAGTGCTCAACAAAGCCCCGTTTGAAATGACCGTTCCCGATCTAATGTTGCCGCAAAAACTGTTGCTAACTTTAGTTATATTGGCACTACTCAATAAGTTTGAACATATCTCGATTGCTCCATTACAAAAACTGGCTGAAGTCAGCTTTGCAATTTACTTTATCCACCCGTGGCTCACCACCCCGTGGTGGATGATATATGACAGCCCAGATCTGTTTGGGCTTGCAGGCAAGGGCAATATCTTTACCACACTAATCGTCACCCTCTTAGTAGTTGCTATCTCCTATATGATTGCATTATTAATTAAAAAATTGATGAGTAAGCGCAGCCGCTACCTAATTGGTTGGTAATCGCTAATCCTATAACCCAACAATAATAAAAGAAGTAATATAGAAATGATGAATGATATTTTTCGCCCTGTAATACTTGGGCTGGCATTAATTACCACTGCAGCGATGTCAAATGACAAGGCTGAATTTGATGGCCCTTATGTGATAACACCTGCATCATCAAGCCAAAGTACTGCTTACTGGGTGTGTAACAACAACCTCAAAAGCACCTCTGTTATAGAGCAGCAGGTGAAGCGGCCAGAAAGCTGTGGCCAACTCCCTCAAGCCACCATTTCAGCAGAGATAAAACAGGTAATGCCTGATACATACTCTGGTATTAAAAAAGTCGTCGCCTTAAGCGATGTACATGGCCAATTTGATGTGCTTATTACATTACTGACAAACCAAGAGATTATCGATGATGAAGGCAACTGGGCTTTTGGTGATGGGCATATGGTAATGACCGGTGATATCTTTGATCGTGGCCACCAAATAAATGAAGTGCTGTGGTTTATGTATAAACTCGACCAACAAGCAAGGGATGCTGGCGGCATGGTACATCTGTTAATGGGTAACCATGAACAGATGGTACTCGGTGGAGACTTACGTTATGTACATAAGCGTTATGATGTTGCAGCAAAACTGCTCGACCGCTCCTACGACAAACTTTATGGCGCCGATACAGAAATAGGTCAATGGCTCAGAAGTAAAAATACCATAATAAAAATCAACGATGTACTTTATATGCATGGTGGGATCAGCAGCGAATGGATCAGCCGAAACCTAACATTAGCGAGAGCCAACAAACTTTACAGACAACATGTGGATGCTTCAAAGCAATCACGTAAAGCTGATGATGAGCTTAACTTTTTATTCTTTGGCAATGGCCCTACATGGTACAGAGGTTACTTTTCAGAAGAATTTACCGAAACTGAACTGGACACCATACTCAACCATTTTGATGTTAAACATATTGTCGTCGGCCATACATCTCAAGAACGAATTTTAGGACTGTTTAATAATAAAGTGATTGCTGTTGATACCAGCATCAAAAAAGGTCAATCAGGTGAACTGCTTCTGTTAGAAAACGGGCAGCTTACACGTGGCTTATATAACGGTAACCGTGAGAATTTATAACCAGCACCAATAACGACATAACACCAGTGGCCAAATTACAACGGAGTAACCCACTGGTGAAAAATGCAACTATGCATAACGTCGCGAGAGCTAAACCTTATCGTTAGAAGCTAATTAAAGCACTTTGCACTTTAAATAAAGCCAACAGATGAAAACAGAAAGATCATTCCACCGCTATAAATGTTAAAAGACGATCTTTTAAGTTAATTAACTGTAAATAATTAAATGCTAATTTTCTTTACTTTACATTGCTTTACCCTACTCTAGCTGTTTTTTTTCTAAAATAGGGGCAACTTTGGTAGCGTTAAGTAGTCACTCATGAAAGCATCATCTTTTGTAATCCCCATCTTTCTTATATTAGCGGGCGCGCTAACATATAGCACTCTATCTGAAGCAAAAAGACCTGCTAAAAATGAGCGAGCAGTGCGCACGGTTCCGGTAATCACCGGTATTGTCGATCAGCATGAGTTAGCTCAGTCCCTTTCTCTTGTTGGTAAACTCGATGCAGAGGAGTCTGTCTTCATCGCACCGCAGATTGCTGGCAAGATCCGCTCAATTAACGTCAGTTCAGATCAAGATATCACAGCTGGTCAACTGTTAGTTCAGCTTGATGATGCCAAAGCTCAAGCCGCACTGGCAGAAGCTGCTAGCTACCTAGCCGATGAGAAACGTAAGCTCACCGAATTTTCAAAACTGATTAGCCGTAATGCCATTACTCAAACAGAGATTGATGCCCAAAAAGCCAGTGTCGACATGGCAACCGCTAGGCTCGCCGCAGCGCAAGCCGACCTTGATTATCATTATCTAAGTGCCCCTTTCTCTGGCACTGCTGGTTTAATCGATTTTAGCCAAGGAAAAATGGTCACCGCGGGCACAGAACTGCTGACTTTGGACGATCTATCTAGCATGCGTTTAGATCTACAAGTACCAGAGCATTACCTCGCCATGTTAAGCCCGGGCATGAATGTGCTAGCCACCAGCAGAGCATGGCCAGATACCCAATTTGCCGGCAAAGTGACGGCTATTGATTCTCGTGTCAACCAAGACACTCTTAACCTTCGGGTAAGAGTGCAGTTTGACAACCCTCAACATCACCTAAAACCTGGCATGATGATGTCAGCAACCTTGGTATTCCCTAGTGTCTCAGAACCTGTGATTCCAGTACAAGCACTTGAATACTCAGGCACCAACCGCTTTGTATATGTCGTCGGTGAGGACGGGCTCGCCAAGCGCACTAAAGTTACCCTAGGTGCACGTATCGACAATGAAGTATTGATCACCGATGGCCTAGCCATTGGCGATAAAGTTGTAGTTCAAGGGCTGGTTAATATGCGTGATGGCTTACGGGTTGAAGATCTCACTAATTCAGCAATAGCTAAAGATGCTGAACAACAGACAGAGCAAGCACGAGGTAGCATCTAAATGTGGTTATCAGATGTATCCGTTAAGCGCCCTGTTGTCGCCATTGTTTTAAGCTTATTACTGTGTGTCTTTGGTGCAGTCTCGTTCAGTAAACTCGCTGTTCGTGAAATGCCAGACGTTGAAAGCCCTGTTGTTACTGTGATGACAACCTATGACGGTGCTTCGGCAACCATCATGGAAAGCCAAATCACCACCGCATTAGAAGATGAACTCACCGGTATTAGTGGTGTCGACCAAATAGAATCAGTGACCCGGAATGGCATGAGCCGCATTACTGTAACCTTTTTCTTAGGCTGGGATCTTACCGAAGGTGTCAGTGACGTGCGTGACGCCGTTGCGCGTGCTCAACGTCGACTTCCCGACGAGGCAAACGATCCTATCGTATCAAAAGATAACGGTACTGGTGAGCCATCGGTCTACGTAAACCTTAGCTCATCCATCATGGATAGAACTCAGCTTACCGATTATGCCCAACGTGTACTTGAAGACCGCTTTAGCTTAATTAGTGGTGTAAGCAGCGTCGACATTTCTGGCGGCCTATACAAAGTGATGTACGTTCAGCTCAAACCTGAACTTATGGCAGGTAGGCAAGTTACCGCTAGCGACATTATTAAAGTACTCAACCAAGAGAACGTCGAAACACCCGGCGGTGAGGTCAGAAACGACACCACTGTAATGGCAGTAAGAACCGCAAGGCTATATCAAAACCCAGAAGACTTTGATTATTTAGTACTGCGCCGTGCAAGCGACGGTACGCCAGTCTATTTAAAGGATGTTGCCGATGTCTTTATTGGTGCAGAAAATGAAAACTCTACCTTTAAAAGTGACGGTGTGGTCAACATCAGTTTAGGTGTTGTGCCGCAATCAGATGCTAACCCGCTAGAAGTAGCCCAAGATGTGCACAAAGAGGTCGACCGCATTCAACAATTCCTGCCAGAGGGCACCAAACTTATTGTTGATTATGACTCTACCGTATTTATCGACCGCTCAATTGATGAAGTGTTTAACACTTTAGCCATCACTGCCCTACTGGTGATATTAGTTCTTTATATTTTTATCGGACAAGCCCGTGCAACCCTTATCCCGGCTGTCACAGTGCCGGTATCTTTGATATCCGCTTTTATTGCAGCCAATAGTTTTGGCTTTTCAATTAATCTATTGACCTTAATGGCGCTTATCCTCTCGATTGGCCTAGTGGTCGATGACGCTATTGTGGTGGTTGAGAATATCTTCCATCACATCGAAAAAGGTGAGCCGCCTATTCTGGCAGCCTACAAAGGTACCCGAGAAGTTGGCTTTGCTGTTGTGGCAACCACCGCGGTATTGGTAATGGTATTCTTACCAATCTCGTTTATGGAGGGTATGGTTGGTCTACTGTTTACTGAGTTCTCAGTCATGCTAGCAGTCTCAGTCATCTTCTCTTCAATTGTGGCACTCACCCTAACCCCAGTGCTGGGCAGTAAGTTATTAAAGGCCAATGTAAAGCCAAGCCGTTTTAACTTGTGGGTTGAAGCTAAATTCGCACGGCTAGAACAGCTCTATCGCCGAGTCGTTAGCAAAGCAGTGTCATTAAGACTGGCCGCGCCTTTAGTCATCATCGCTTGTATTGTCGGTAGCGGATTCTTGATGAAACAAGTCCCAGCTCAACTTGCCCCGCAAGAAGATAGAGGCGTAATATTTGCCTTTATCAAAGGCGCTGAAGGCACCAGTTACAACCGTATGGCCGCTAATATGGAGATAGCAGAGAAAAAGCTAATGCCACTGTTAGGCCAAGGCGTCGTCAAATCTTTTAGTATTCAAGCGCCCGCTTTTGGTGGCCGTGCTGGCGACCAAACTGGCTTTGTGATTATTCAGCTAGAAGACTGGAATGAGCGAACTGTTAATGCCCAACAAGCACTGGGGGTTATCGCCCAAGCGTTAAAGGGGATCCCCGACGTAATGGTGCGGCCAATGCTACCAGGCTTTAGGGGCGGTTCCAGTGAGCCTGTGCAGTTTGTTCTTGGTGGCTCTGACTATAAAGAGTTATTCAAATGGGCAACGGCATTAGAGGAAGAGGCACTCTATAGCCCGATACTAGAAGGCCCGGAAATCGACTATAAAGAGACCACACCAGAGCTCGTGGTCACCGTTGACCGTGAACGTGCAGCTGAACTAGGCGTTAGCGTTGCAGAGGTGTCTGAAACACTTGAGGTGATGTTAGGTGGTCGCAGTGAAACCACGTTTGTAGAGCGCGGTGAAGAGTATGACGTGTATCTTCGTGGTGATGAAAATAGCTTTAATAGCGTGGCGGATCTAAGCCAGATCTACATGCGCTCAGCTAAAGGAGAGCTTATCACCCTAGATACCATCACCCATATTGAAGAGGTCGCGTCAGCGCAAAAACTGAGCCACAACAACAAGCAAAAGTCGATAACCCTTAAAGCTAACTTAGGTGAAGGCTATACCTTAGGTGAAGCGCTAGACTTTCTAGATCAAAAAGCCATTGAGATGCTGCCAAGTGATATCTCCGTTGCTTATACCGGCGAGTCAAAGGACTTTAAAGAGAACCAAAGCAGTATATTCATGGTATTTGGTTTAGCTTTACTGGTTGCTTACTTAGTGCTAGCCGCACAATTTGAAAGCTTCATCAACCCATTAGTGGTGATGTTTACGGTACCAATGGGTGTTTTCGGTGGCTTCTTAGGACTCTATTTAACTGGACAAGGACTAAACATCTATAGCCAAATAGGCATGATAATGCTGATTGGTATGGTGACCAAAAACGGTATTCTAATCGTCGAGTTTGCCAATCAACTCAGAGACAAAGGTTTAGCGATAGAGCAAGCAATTATTGACGCCTCAGCGAGACGTCTACGTCCTATTCTGATGACTGCATTCACGACGCTAATTGGTGCTATACCACTCATTATGTCTACCGGCGCAGGCTCTGAGAGCCGTATCGCAGTGGGGACAGTGGTATTCTTCGGTATGGCATTTGCTACATTCGTTACCTTACTTATCATACCCGCCATGTATCGATTGATCTCTGGCGCAACCAAATCGCCAGGATACGTCG
The DNA here is from genome assembly GCF_023284045.1 of Shewanella kaireitica. Taxonomy (GTDB): domain Bacteria; phylum Pseudomonadota; class Gammaproteobacteria; order Enterobacterales; family Shewanellaceae; genus Shewanella; species Shewanella kaireitica. The sequence goes on along the minus strand of NZ_JAKIKQ010000004.1, from coordinate 51,016 downwards.
AAGCACAGCTAGATAAAGCAATTGCTGAGCAGGCGCTAAAGCAACAGCAATAGCGAAAGCACTAACAGCAACATTCATCTAAAAGGGCTTATCATTACTGATAAGCCCTTTTTACATCTCAATTCAGTCGAACAGGTTTTATAACGAAAAGTTATTGTTTTTATAAAATTTGATAATTTCTATAAATGGTAACTCCCCCCTATAATTCTTCCATCGAAACAAACAAGCAATTACACAGCAGAATTTGAGGTAAGTTATGAAGATGAATCATATAGGCATCATGGTTGGTAACATGGATCAAGCCGTTGAGTTTTACACTAAAGCACTTGGTCTTAAAGTCGTCATGGGAAATACTCAAGTTAAAGAAGAGCGCGAAACCGCAATCGGTAGAATGTGCGTAGCAGTATTTGGTGAAGGCTTTAAAGGTTTCAATATCGCTCACTTAGTGACTACCGACGGTATTGGCGTAGAGCTATTTGAAATGAAACAGCGCCAAGAGCGTCATGAAGTAGACTTCTCACGTATTGGGATCTTCCATTTCTGTTTGCAAACAGATGACTTCCACGGTGTTATCGAACGTACTCAGCAGCTAGGCGGGAAAGTGCGCATGGACATCATGCGTTACCACCCTGAAGATGACAGCAAGCAAGCTAAAATGGTCTACCTAGAAGACCCATTTGGAAACCTGTTTGAGTTGTACTCGCACACTTATGAAGAAACCTACGCGTCTGATTACGAATAAGTATTTTGGCGACTTTGCAGTAAGAGGGTTGGCTATATGCCAGCCCTTTTTTATATTTGTACTAACCTAAATTAAGTCAGATCCTTATGGCCGCTGTTTCAGCGTCAATGACTCAAAAACACGTTATCGAAAGTTGAAAAACTGATAGCGCTGAGAGCTAGCCATAATGACTATCCATCAGATAGTATAAAGTGGCAGGCAATTTAACAAGGAAGGAACCTATGCCGAAGTATCTCATTTTAAGTTTATTGCTGTTGAGTTGCCATGTAAGCTCCGCGGATAATTTCGAACAATTGCTGCAGAAAAATATTGCTTCCCTCAGTGAGAAAGTCTTTAAATCAGCAGATAATGAGCAGCTGTTAGATGACTATAATCAAAAAAGAATGTCATTTATTAACTTTGCCGAAGACAACGTTTTTTCATGTGGATTTATCGGCTTACCTTATCAGCCAACACCAAAAATACTGTACCAGCTAACCTATCAAACCAGCAAAGAAACTTGGACACCCTTAGCTAATAATCATAGTGTTATATCGTATTGGCAGGTTAACTAGCATGATGGATAACGTGCAAGTAGCTACTTTTGAGTTCTGCTTTAATTGACATGGAGGCACATGAAGTCATTTAGGATAATGCTAGCAATTGGGCTCATTCTGTTTGGGATAATCGAGTTAAGTGTTCAATCAATAAGCCTGTGGTGGCCAATAAGCTCATTGATTGTAGGAGTCGCTTTTTTACTGTCTTGCGTATCGTTTAAATCGAATAATCAAAGGGGGGATTGGCTTGGCGGTGATTCATCCTCTTGGAATAGCTCGAATGGCAGCGATAGTGGTGGAGAATAAGCAAGGAGCTCGCCATTAAAAAGCAATAGCTACATACATCAGTCAATTTGGAGGACAAATGGGATTAACAAGTAAACAAACAGGCGTATTTAAGGGGATGGCTGCGGCAATGCTGACCTCAATCCTAGTGATTGTTTATGCTATGAGTGTCGATCCGTTTAATTTAGCTCAAAATAGCCAGGCTTCTCAGCGGTTATCTATCTTAGGTTTATCACTGATCTTACCAACCCTGTTTTTAATCGCTTCAATTGGACGTCTGGCTAAGTTTCGATTTTTTAGCCCTGAAGATATTGATGGCAGCGGTTTAACCGCTGGAACTAATGAAGCCCGCGTTCTACAAAGTTTGCTGCAAAATACTTTAGAGCAACTTGTTATCGCTATTGGCGTCTATAGCGCCTGGTGTCTGCTTATGCCAAGCGCTTGGCTATCTGCAGTGCCTTTATGTTCAATACTTTTCGCCATCGGTAGAATATTATTTTTCAAAAGTTATAACCAAGGTGCTGCAGCCCGAGCTTTTGGTTTCGCACTGACCTTTTACTCTACAGTGGTGATGTTCTTGGTACTCATTGGGTATCAATTGGCCCAGTGGTTCAGCTAAAACATCGCTCTAACTTAAGAGGTGTTTAACACTAAAACAGAGCGGTCTTCCCCTCCTGATTAACGCGTCATTTTTCTGGCTTTAGCTAAAAACTGGCGTAAACCTCCCAAAACCGCACCGAAACACAAAGATACCTACGTTAATATCACGTAAAGGAACCGCAAATCACACAACACAAACCGTCAAACCAACAGTTAACGCCAACAGTTAACGCCAACAGCAATAAAGCATCTTTTAAACCCAACGCAAACAGCACTTTAACATTCATATCGTTTTTTATATTTTGCAGGCGAAACTGGTAGGGTTGGCCAATTATTTGCTAATAACAGTGCAAAATAAAACATACGTAACTTTTTTAAGGTGTAACGGGTGAAAAAACAACTCTCTTTAGCAGTATCAATGGCATTAGGCTTAGCAGCATGTGGCAGCAGTGATAGCTCATCTTCACCAGAACCAGCCCCTAAATATGACTGGCAAATCATTAACCTCTATGCAGCAAACCAAAGTGATGTAGCTAAAAGTTGTGTCATTTACGACAATGCTATTGCTGAACCGCAGAAAGTCATCACGGCATCAATTGCACTTTATGGCTATAACATTCTATTTCATAACCGCGATGGTAGCGTAATAGCTAAACACACAATTAGAGCTACTGATGTGCCAAGCACTGGGATTGTTACCATTGATAGTGCAAATGTGCCTGACGGTGGCTACGTGTCACTAGAAGAGGTTGATGGCGGCATAGGCGGTAACGCGGACGTCTACATGTTCACTGTACAAAAAGAGTTACTGTCTGATCTAGTGCTTAATGTTCGTCAACCTCAAATTGGAGCCAGCTGCTTTAAAGGTAGCCAAGACTTGCCTGTAGAGACAGTTAAGGGCGCAGCGATATCAGTGCTTCAAGAGAAAAACATTAGCTATTATCAATCGAGTTATGGAGTAGATGTTGACGGCCATAGCATCTCTTCACATATCCCGGTTAAATCTGAGCTTCCCGCTAAAAAGCAGGTACTCGTCACCGCATATGAAAATGATAATAGCGGCAATGCCACTATCATGAGTCATTACGGCTTAATTCAGTCTGGGTATATCTACGATAGCAATAATCCTGGCTCAATCGTCGCCCGACCATTAACGAGTGAAAACTTAATCTATCAACCATGGGCGTCAGAAAATAACCTCAGCATTAGCCAAGGTAGCGCCATTTATATGGTTAGCAATCAAGAGACATACCTATGGCAGTCAATTTTTGAAGATAACCAAGAGTTTGCTATCGTCGATGGCAGCAGCACTCTGCAGCAATGGTCAGCCTACTTTACCGGGACTGAAACAAACTACCTTTGGCACTATCACTCTTACATGCCACTTGATGGCAGTAATAGCGCCATTGTAAATGTGCTGCCAGAAATGTATGACTTTAATGACATGGCTATTACTAGCAGTTGTAGTGCAGAAACATCTGCAGACTTGTGTATAGATACGGATAGCTTCAGGACCAATGACTTTGATCTGCAGCGCACGCAAGTCCGGTCAACAGCAACTATTGGCGGTCGTAATTTCTACCAATCTATTTATGCTGTTCCGAGTGCCCAACAAGTGTTGATGAACAGCAGTGTGGCCATCATGGATCCGAGTGAGAACAACCGTGTAGAAGTTGGTCTAACAAAATCAGATAACCTAACACAAGCACTTAGCTATATGATGGCCGAGTCAATGAACATACAAACGGCAGCTAAAGACTCACCAATAGTGCCAAATTTCACTGACACAAACGGATCCATTTTGACCTTAGCTGAAAAGACCGCGACCCATCAGACTATCCTTGGGACAAACAGCACTATGGTGTCAAACAGCACTATGGTGTCAAACAGCAAAAACTAACCTATCGCCTTAGTTAGCTCCCCCCCATTAAAAAGGACGCTATTTAGCGTCCTTTTTGTCTATTATCAACTCCGATTTTTAATATTTCGACGCTAAAACAATATAAAAAAATTAGTAAGTTAAATACCACCACCACAGCATTTAAGTCTAAAAAACCATCACTATAGAGCAATTAAAACCAACCAGACAAGCAACATCTTCACTACGGACTATAATTAACTACATCAATAGCTGGTTGAAACTAAGTGTTCTTTCACCTTCTAAGCAAAGGATATGCAAATGATTAAGCCCTCAATGCCCTCAAAAGTGATCGAAACAATCAATGTCAATGGTCAGTTTTTAGTTGATAGACGCAGACCTGAACCCGAAGATATCACTGAAAAACCGCAACTCGCAGCATATGAACGCCGCCAAGAAAATCTCGCTTATCTAGAAACAAGTATCGACGTTTGGGTTTAACTGCGGCTAATTTCAATCAAAGCCCTGCGCCTTCCTGCGGTCAAATGGCTGCATAACACTTCACTCCACTCGCTGGCTCATGTATTGTCTTGAGGCTACTTGCCAATTATGGACTCTCTGTGAAAAAAATCGCTCTGTTTGTTGATGTTCAAAACATTTACTACACCTGTCGCCAAGCCTATGGTCGCCAATTTAACTATCGAAAATTATGGCAGCACCTGGGTTATGAAGGCGAAATAACAAACGCAACTGCGTATGCGATTCATCGCGGCGATGACGGTCAGCTAAAGTTCCAAGATGCACTAAAGCACATAGGTTTTGATGTCAAACTAAAACCCTTTATCCAACGCAGCGACGGTTCAGCAAAAGGTGATTGGGATGTCGGAATTACTATCGACATCATGGAAGCTGCCAGTGAAGTCGATTGCGTTATTTTGCTCTCAGGTGACGGTGACTTTGATCTATTGATGCTAAAAATCTATCAGAAGTACGGCGTTGAAACCCAAGTCTATGGCGTACCTGGCTTAACGGCTAAATCCTTGATCGATTCAGCCAGTCAGTACCATGAAATTGATGATAGTTTACTGCTCTAATCACTATAGCTTAATGGCACCACTACACCGGTATTAGTAAAATAAAATCATGTACTAAAGGCAGTATAGCTTGTCTACATATTGCTTTGCTTGGCTATGCCAATCAAAGCGTTGCTGCATTGCTAACAGCTCCATTGCACGCCATTTGTCACTACCGTGAAGCGCTAGCGCCGCTTCAAAGCTAGCGATTAGCGCTACTCCCTGCTCATGTATGTCGCTTCCCTCAAAGATAAAGCCTGTTTCCATATGCTGCACCGTATCTTTAAGCCCACCGACATGATTGACCAAGCACAGCTGGCCTTCTCGCATCGCTAACATTTGACTAATACCACACGGTTCAAACGAGCTTGGCATCAGAAATAGCGAGCCAGATTGATACAGCGAGGAGGAGAGTTGCTCATCATAGCCATCAAGAAACACAAAGTTATTATGCTGAGCGGCGAGATCTGAAAACTCTCGCGCTATTTGCTTATCACCACTGCCTAGTAAAATAAATTGCCCATTTGGCTTTAACAACGCTAAGCGTTCAAGCATCACCTGCAGTACCGTCTTAGCGCGAAAGCTTTCGTTCGCCGCCGCGCCTGAAAAGCGATAACGTAAAATCATCACTTTTTGATCGGTTAGCCTGCCAACAGAGGTCATTAGAAATCGCGCTTCATTTGCTAGAGCAGATTGCTGCTTCGCCAACTGTGCACTGTTTTGCCACTGCTGTAATCGAGACTGCGCCACAAAGTGTTGACTGCTAACCTGCTCTTTACCCACTTGCCAGCGTAACAGCGCTGACTCAGCCTGCAGAAGCAATGCTTGCCAACCGCTTACTGAGCAATTAGCTCGCGCTGAAGGCTGGCAAACTTGGTGGTTATCAATATCAGTGTCATACATACAACCATTTAAGATCCCGATAACCCTGCCCTGCTCAAGCTTGGCCTGCAGATCTGCCTCTAATCCTTCACCGCCAAAAAAACCTTGCTCGGGTATCGAAGGTTTTAACACTTCAGTCGCATAGCTTGGTGAGACGAGATGTACTCGATCTGATAGTACGATGGCCGCTCTTAGAGGATTAACGCAATGGCGATAGCGTGGATCAACTATCGCGGCTAATTGCTGCTCATCGAGCTTGGCGGCCAATTGAGGAAACCATGCCGCCAACGATGACGCCTCATCTGCTAACGGTCTTATTCCTTGCAGTGCTAAGTTGTGAATACTGAACACGCAAGGCGTTGCAGCGAGTGCCTCAAAGCTAGGATCGAACGCCCGCAATATGGCGAAGAAGCCACAATGCCAATCATGTAGATGGATGATATCTGACGGTGGCATTATCACGCTACTTGTTTCACTAGCTTCAATCGCCTGTGAATCAGCAGTTAACGCTGTCGCAACAGCTAAACTGAACAAAGCAAACTTGCTCGCATCGGTAGCAAAAGGACGAGATGCATCGCCTTGAGAGTAGATCTCACCACCAGCATTAAACAGAGGGTGTGAGAATAGGTAGCAATAGCAATCATCAAGACTTGGATGGGCCGCCTTATAAACGCTGACTTGCTCCTCTCGCCCCGCAAAGTTAACCCTAAGCTTACAGATCTGCTTTGCAGCGATAGTATCTTGCAAAAATCCATAGCTGGGCATAGCCACATCTACTGCCACATTGTGCAGTGCCAATGCTAAAGGTAGGTCGCGCACAACATCAGCCATACCGCCTACTTTTGCGCCAGCAATGGCAGCATTTTCTGCTGCCAACATTAATACTCGCGGCCTATTTTGCTTGACGTTCGTCAGAGTTTGCTCTTGGTCTGCCATGGTCTATTCATACCCCACAGGCAATCCCAACATGTCACGAGTCACCAGCACCACTCCTTTCTCTGACACTCGAAACCCTTTAGCGCGGTCGTGATCATGGTTATAGCCAATCACGCTTCCTTCGGGAATGATGCAGCCACGGTCAATTATGGCATTTTTGATCTTACAATTTCGTAGCACGACCACATCGGGCAAAATCACCGAATCTTCAACCGATGAGTAGGAGCAAACTCTCACCTCGTTAAATAGCACGCTACGGCGCACTGTTGCGCCAGAGATAATGCAGCCACCAGAGATAATAGAATCGAGAGCCATACCGCGCCTATCGTCATCATCGAACACGAATTTTGCTGGCGGAAGTTGCTCTTGGTAAGTCCATATGGGCCATTTGGCATCATAGAGATTGAGTGCTGGTGTTGGCGACAACAACTCCATATTGGATTGCCAAAAAGAGTCTAAAGTCCCCACATCACGCCAGTAAGCTTCTTCGTTAGGGAAGACACTTCTAAAGCGGTGTGCGTAGACTTGATGATCTTCAATTATCGACGGAATGATATCTTTACCAAAATCTCTGTCTGAGTCTTCATTTTGCGCATCACGCTTCAGTTGTTCAAACAAAAACTCGGTGTTAAACACATAGTTTCCCATCGAGGCGAGACATTTCTCAGGGTCTTCTGGCAGATGTTTAGGTAATTCTGGTTTCTCTTCAAAGCCTAAAATCTTGCCAGTATCATCGACCTCAACCACCCCAAATGCTCCCGCAGCTTCAGGTGTTGGCACCTCTAAGCAGGAGACTGTCATATCAGCGCCAGATTCAGCATGGGTTGCCAGTAGGCCCGCATAATCCATACGGTAAACATGGTCACCCGATAAGATCATCACGTACTTAGGCAGTTCATGGCGAATGATATCAATATTTTGAAACACTGCATCAGCGGTGCCTTGATACCAATTTTCAGAATAACGCTGAGAGGCTGGTAAAATCTCAACCGATTCACCCAGTTCTTTTTTAAAATGCCCCCAGCCGCGCATCACGTGGCGTATAAGCGAGTGTGATTTATATTGAGTGACCACACCAATACGACGGATCCCCGAATTAATACAGTTCGACAATGGGAAGTCTATAATCCTAAATTTGCCACCAAAATAGAGTGAAGGCTTAGCACGCCAGTCCGTGAGTTCATGTAACCTAGAACCGCGTCCGCCGGCCAAAATAATCGCATAGGTATCGCGGGTTAAATTACTAATGTAACGAGGATTATTACTCATATAAGTTCTCTCCTTGAACGTGCGTTAACAACATGCTTTTTCAACTGAATGCGCATCATGCTCTCCAAATTTCGTCACGGTAACCGGCAATCGTCATATCACTAGAAAAACGCCCACTCGCGGCGGTGTTTCTAATACTCATTTGTGTCCAACTCATTTGATCTTTATAAGCGTTTGCAGCATCAACTTGAGCTTGGCGATAGGATTCAAAATCGGCGGCTGTCATCCAAGGGTCATTAGGGCTTTTAATGCTGGCGATAATTGAATCGAAAATACCAGGTTCTTGCAGATTGAAATGACCGCTCTCTATTAGCTCCATCACCTCTGACAGTGCGCTCAACGGCGGCATAAATGAGTCCGGTTGATAGTTCAACCTAAGCGCTGCCACCTCATTGGCATTAAGGCCAAACAGGAAAAAGTTTTCTTGGCCGACCTCTTCTAACATCTCAACGTTAGCACCATCTAAGGTGCCAATCGTTAACGCGCCATTCATCATGAACTTCATGTTGCCTGTGCCAGATGCTTCTTTGCCTGCAGTTGAGATCTGCTCAGACAAGTCCGTTGCAGGGCAGATTTTTTCCATCGCGCTGACGTTATAATTAGGCAGAAAAGCAAACCGGAGGTATTGACTCACCACCGCATCAGAGTTGACCATGTGAGCAACATTATTCGCCAGCTTTATTAGTAACTTTGCCATGGCATAACCGGGGGCTGCTTTGCCGCCAATTAACACACAACGAGGCACTAAATCATCGGTATTACCTAGGCGGATCTGCTGGTATAAATGGATAACATGTAAAATATTCAGCAGTTGACGCTTATACTCATGAATGCGCTTAACCTGTACATCGAACATCATTTCAGCATCGAACTCGACGCCGCACTCGCGACTTATCAGCTGTTGTAACTCTGCTTTGTTAGCCTGCTTGACTGCGGCCCATTCTTTGATGAATCCGACATCATCAGTAAAGGCATTTAGCGCATTTAGGCGGCTAAGATCCGTTATCCACTCATCACCTAAGCGCTTACTCAGCAATGCACTTAACTTAGGGTTACACTGAGCAAGCCAACGCCTAGGTGTCACACCATTGGTGCGGTTATTGAACTTATGTGGCCACAGTTGATAAAAATGACGAAACAGTCCTGAAGTCAAAAGTTGGGTATGTAACCCTGCGACACCGTTAATTGAGAAACTGGCAACAATGGCCAGATATGCCATTCGAACATGAGGCTCACAGCCCTCTTCAATAATCGACATATCGGCAAGTTTGCTGGCATCTCCCGGCCACTGATGGGCAACATGTTCAAGGTAACGGGCATTGATCTCAAAGATTATCTCCATGATGCGCGGCAGCATATGTTGCATCATTCTTACAGGCCAGCGCTCTAATGCTTCAGGCAGCAAGGTATGGTTGGTGTAAGCCATGGTTTGATTCACCACCTGCCACGCCTGATCCCACTCAAGGAAATACTCATCCACCAGCAAACGCATCAACTCTGGGATAGCGATAGCTGGGTGGGTATCATTTAGCTGCATCACATTAAACTTGGCAAAGTCACTAAAGTCGTTGCCATGCTGATTAACCCAAGTATTGAGCAGATCTTGTAAGCTGGCAGATGATAAGAAGTACTGCTGCCGCAATCGTAGCTCCTTGCCATTCTCGCTAGCATCGTTGGGGTAGAGCACCATGGTGATTTGCTCTGCCATATTTTTACGTGCAACTGCTTCGCTGTAATCCCCCTGATTAAACTCAGTCAGATCAAAGTCATCAGTTGCCTCTGCTTTCCACAACCTCAACGTATTGATGCGACCATTTTTATAGCCGGGAACTGGCATGTCGTAAGCCACGGCCAGTACATCTTGGGTATCAGTCCATGTGACATTATTGCGGCCCTCACGGTCGATATAGCTGCTAGTACGGCCAAAGAATGGCACTTTAACGTTGTGGTTGGCGGCCCTCACTTCCCATGGATTACCCTCTCTGAGCCAACGGTCAGGGCGCTCTACTTGAAAACCATCCACCAGCTTTTGAGCAAACATGCCGTACTCATAGCGAATACCGTAACCTGTCACCGCCAGATCCATAGTGGCGCAACTATCTAAGAAACAAGCGGCTAGACGCCCCAACCCACCATTACCCAGCCCAGCATCATGCTCTTGCTGTTCAATATCCTCTATATTGACCGCGTATTCTTGCAATGCATCACGAGTGGTTTGCTCAATATCAAGATTGAGTAGCGCATTGCCGAGCGAGCGCCCCATTAAGAACTCAAGTGATAAGTAAGCAACCTGCTTTCGCCCTTGCAAAATATCTTCAACACGTGTTTGACGCCAATCTACGAGCATCTGCTGCTTGACTGTAGTGGCCAAGGCTTGAAACAGATCTTGTTTATCTCGTTCATCGCAAGTCAGGCCATTGCTAACATGCCGCGCCATCACCAGATGGAACGCGTCACAAGGCTCACACAGTTGCTTAGGTGCAGACTGGCTATTGGGCACAGCATCCTTCTTCGGCATTTGTTTGCTCGGTGTCGCTTGCTTAGATTTCGCTTTAGGCTGAGTCGGCTTTACCGGTGTCATCATGGGGTTGATCCTTTTAGCTGGGCGGAAAACAACATTAAACTGCGATCTTTTAGCGGGTAACTTGGGCAGGAGTTATTAGCAGCAGATGAAACTGCGATAGGCAGTGGCAACTCACTTTGTACTGTAGGCTCAACTTGCCAGCCTTCGGCGTCCATTGACTGGGTATGCAGCAGGCATTGCCAAGACTCAAAACCTTCGATATCAGGTGCGGTAAAAACAAGCGCTTGTTCATCCGCATTAAGCATCAACAGCAACGCTTGTTGCTGAGTAGGGTCTGATCGATTGCCGCCAGTAAGTACCAAACTTAAGCTACGGGTATGAGCGTCACTCCAAAGCACTTTACTCATGGGCTCGCCATTTCGGCAAAACCAACTGAGACCAGCGCCATGACTTGACGCTTGTTGATGAATAAATTGTCGAGTGTACAACGTGGAGAATCGTTTACGGATGGCAATAAGCCGCTGTACAAAGCCAAGCAAGCTTTGCTGCTCTGCGGTATCGCTCCAGTCACGCCAGTTGATTGAATTATCTTGGCAATAGGCGTTGTTATTTCCCTTTAGACTGTGCCCGTTTTCATCACCAGCGAGTAACATAGGAACGCCTTGTGACAGCAGTAAAGTGGTGAGCATGTTACGCACTTGGCGTTGACGCAATACGTTCAGCGCGGCATTGTCACTTTCGCCCTCCTCGCCATAATTGTGACTGTAGTTCTCTTGATGGCCATCGCGGCTTTGCTCGCCATTTAGATCATTATGCCTTTGGCTATACCTAACGATGTCATGCAAGCTAAACCCATCATGGCTAGTGATAAAGTTAATTGTAGAGTCAGCATCTCGGTCTGCATGTTCAAACAAATCACTGGAACCATGAAGCCTGCGGGCAAGCTCAGGGAGCATGCCAAAGTCACCGCGCCAAAAACGCCGCACAGTATCCCGAAAACGATCGTTCCACTCGCTCCAACCTTGGGGGTAACCTCCAAGTTGATAACCTCCAGGACCGATATCCCAAGGCTCTGCAATCAACTTGACTCGACTAAGCACAGGATCTTGCAACATCGCATCAAAGAAGCCTGCCCCCTTATCAAAGCCGCTCGCTTCACGCCCTAAGCAGCTGGCCAGATCGAACCTAAAGCCATCCACCCCCATCACTTCCACCCAGTAGCGCAATGAATCCATTACCAGCTGCAAGACTCTAGGGTGATTGATATTAAGGGTATTACCACAGCCAGTATCATTGATATAAAAACGTTTATCGCTTGGATGTAAACGGTAATAACTGAGGTTGTCGATGCCCTTAAAGCAAAGCGTTGGTCCGAGGCGATTCCCCTCTGCCGTATGGTTGTAGACCACATCTAACAGCACTTCGATGCCAGCTTGGTGCAAGGAGTTCACCATGGTTCTGAACTGACTAATCTCATCAGGCGCAGACAAGGCATGACAGGTATATTGCCTGTGAGGCACAAAAAAACTCAGGCTGTTATAGCCCCAATAATTACTCAGCGCTTTATCTTGTAAAAATGCTTCACTGATAAAACCATGAACCGGCAAGAGTTCGACGCAAGTCACTCCGAGTGCGACTAAATAATCCAATACCTTTGGCTCTGCCAAGCCCAGATATGTCCCGCGCTTGGCGCTATCAATATCAGCGCATTGCTGAGTAAATCCCTTTACATGCATCTCATAGATGATATGACCATTAAGATCGTTCGCAGCCATGCTTGGCGAGTCTGCCATTTTAACAACTGGTGCTATAGGCGCTAAAACAGAGGTATCAACCACCTGACATTTAGGCATATAGTCTGCATTGTCAGTGTCATCAAAGGAGAGATCTTCTAGGGCATGATCGACGCAGTAACCGTAATGACTTTGATGCTCAATAAACTGACCAACCCAGCGTTTAGCATAGGGATCGAGTAGCAGCTTATTAGCATTAAAGCGATGGCCGGAATGAGGCGCATATGGACCATCAACTCGATAACCATAAACCAGTGCTTTGTCCGATGTCGCCAAATGCAGATGCCAAATCTGCTGACTCTTTTGCAGCATCGGATAGCGAGCAACTTCATGTTCGCCACTTGCATCAAAGATACACAAGGTGACTGAAGTAGCATGAGCAGAGAACAGCGCAAAGTTAACGCCAACTTCATCGACACTTGCCCCAAGTGGATAAGGTTTGCCTGCGGTAATAAGCATCAATTAGCCCTTTCCAATAACTAAGCAGGCTAGCGGCGGCACCGTAATCAACGCGCTATAGGGCAAGCCTTGATATGCATAGCTCTCAGCATTGATAACCCCTTGATTACCCACATCGCTACCGCCATAAAATGCGCTATCGCTGTTAAGCTGCTCACTATATTCACCATCTTGAGGCAAGCCAACTCTAAAGCCGTGATGCACCTCAGGAGTCATGTTGACGATGAAAATCAAGTCGTCACGACTTCTCGCCAATGAATCACTACCATGGCGGATAAAACTGAAAATACTCGAGTCGGCATTGTCACAATCTAACCAGCTAAAGCCGCTCGGTTCATTGTCCTTTAACCACAGTGCTGAAGATGCTTTATATAGCTTATTTAAATCTTTTACCCACGCTTGCATGCCTAAATGCGGCGGGTATTGCAGTAGATGCCAGTCTAAGCTTGCATCGTGATCCCATTCGTCACGCTGAGCAAATTCGCCGCCCATAAATAGCAATTTTTTTCCCGGATGCCCCCACATAAAACCGTAATACGCCCGTAAAGTCGCAAACTTCTGCCAGTCGTCACCAGGTATTTTATGCAGCAAAGAACCTTTTCCATGCACCACTTCGTCATGACTTAATGCCAAGATAAACTGCTCGGTGTATTGATAAACAAGGCTAAAGCTAAATTCATGGTGATGATGGCGACGATGAATCGGGTCGCGGCTTAAATAGCCTAAACTGTCATTCATCCAGCCCATGTTCCATTTAAAGCCAAACCCAAGGTTTTGCTGTGTTTGCCCGCCCTCTTGTGCCTGCAAAGGCTTATCAATAATATGAGTCACCCCCGGCCAAGCCGTTGACTCCTCGGCAATCATGCAGATCCCCGGAAAACTTTGATACAAGCGTTGATTAAGGTTTTGTAAAAAGCGAATCGCGGCTAAGTTCTCGCGCCCACCGTACGCATTGGGTAACCACTGCCCCGCTTCACGGCTGTAATCTAAGTAAAGCATCGACGACACCGCATCCAGCCTTAAGCCATCGAAATGGAACTCCTTTAACCAGTAACACGCGTTACTCAACAGGTAACTTTGCACCTCACCGCGCTCATAGTTATAAATAAGAGTGTCCCAATCAGGGTGTTCGCCTTGGCGAGGATCATCATGCTCATAAAGACGCGTACCGTCGAACTGCTTTAAACCATGTGGATCTTTAGGAAAGTGAGCCGGAACCCAATCAAGTAATACCGCAATTCCAGCTTGATGGCAGGCATCAATAAAGGCTTTTAATCCGTTAGCATCACCAAAACGGTAGGTAGGAGCATAAAGCCCTACTGGCTGATACCCCCAGGAACCATCAAATGGATATTCGCTTAACGGCATAAGCTGTATATGGGTAAAGCCCATTTCTAACACATAGGGAATAAGCTGCTTGATGAGCTCGGAATAATCTAAGTAATCAGCGCCACTTTCACCTTGTCGACGCCAAGAACCTAGGTGCACTTCGTAGGTCGACATCGCCGCCTGATGCCAAACTTTGTCACATCGCTGTTTGAGCCATTGCTTATCTTGCCAATCATATGGGGCTTGCTCTGGCACTATAGAGGCATTTCCAGGAGCACTCTGCATCGCTTTGGCGTAAGGGTCTGCTCGCTCGATGCATTGACCATTAACATCGATTATCTCGAACTTGTATTGATCACCCGCACTCACCTCTGGAATAAAAATCTCCCAAAGTCCATTGGCAAGATGTTGCCGCATCACATTTACAGCGCCGTCCCAGTGGTTAAAGTCTCCAATGAGCGATACTCTCTGAGCATTCGGTGCCCAGACGCAAAACAGCACTCCAGTAACCCCTTGATTGACCCTCCAGTTAGCCCCTAAAAATTGATAACTCTGCTGTTGTTGACCTTCAGCAAAAAGATAAAGGTCATCGGCATCAAGAAGGCTCGGAAATTGATACGGATCGATGATTTCTTGTATATCTAACGGATACCTAACTCGCAATTTGTAGAGAAATGGTTTTACCCTGCGGCCCATTTTTCCACTAAAAAGCCCTTGGTCATTACACTTGTCTAAACTGGCAACTTTGCGCGATGTTTTCATACAGATAACATCAACGCCCAAGGCTCCACGCAAAAAGCAGCGCACCAGCAGCGACTTTCCGTCATCACTGCCATGCATGCCTAAAAGCGCAAACACATCGACATATTCACCGTTAAGCAGGGCGACATCGATACCATGTTGAAACTCGGGAGCGTTGTTAGTCATAGCGGTTTAATCCATTTGGTTGTAGTGACGAAGTTGCGTGAGACGGTGTTGAATTCGTGCGATTGGGATGAGCATTGGTACTAATATTGTTTTTTGTGCAGGCTTGTGTTCTTGCATGAGTGTCAATTTCCCGATCACTCTCCGCACCTTGCTGACGAGAGCTTTGTAACTGCAATAGCAATCCATGCACTTGTTTATCTGCTGCTAACTCGGTTAAAGATAGTGCTAATCTGCGCTGCCAATTAGGATACTGCAGCCAGGTACCAGGGATATTTATAGGTTGGTTATCACAGACCAAATCGCAAAGTTGCACGCTGAAAAGGTGTGCGTTACCCGCTGCAGTGACCGCCAACCATGACTTAAGTAGTTCAGGGTAATGAATGCTGTTTACATCGCGGCCGTCAAACTGACCTTGCGATTGCAGTAATTTCAACAGCTGCTGTTTATCGAACTCTCGCTGTGAGATCAGCGATTGCAGCAACTCATCATTATCGATAAGGCCGATACTACGTCTGAGTTGCAGATCATCTGCTTGCCACCAAGCTAATAACGGTGGAACATCGTGATTAGCTAACATCATTAAACTGTCTGCAGGATAGTTTGCAGGTAAAGCAAAACCATCACCGTCTCTGCTAAAGTAGAACAGATCGTTAGATAACACGCCCGCAGCCGAGAGTTTGCTAACAATTTCAGGAGGGATTAGGCCTAAGTCTTCACCGATAATTAGACATTGAGCGCGCTGACTTTCAATACACACAATAGCCAATAACGTATCAAGCGGATAATAAACATAGGCGCCGTTACCTAAATCTTCCGACCTTGGCCACCACCACAAACGCAGTAGCGACATAACATGGTCGATTCTCAGGGCACCGCATGATTGCATATTACTGCGCAATAATTGGATAAAATGCTGATAGCCTTCGTGTTTTAGCGCAATAGGGTCAAAAGGTGTTAAGCCCCAGTTTTGCCCTTGGGGAGCAAAAGGGTCCGGCGGCGCACCAATACAGGCATGTTGGCAAAAAGGGCTGTTATCTGCTCGAACCTCAACACTATTGGAAGCCACCCCAACCGCCATGTCGCGAACCAGTCCAATCGCCATCCCCAACCGCTTTGCTTGGGCTTGGCATTGGCTCAATTGTTGTTCTGCCACAAACTGCAGGTAAGCAAAAAAGCGACTATCCAACCCAGAAAATTCACTCATAGCCGCGGTATCACTAAGCTGCTGCTCACAAAACTGCCGCAGACTATCGCCGTTATCAGCAATGAACTGGCTAAATCGCTGGCCTCTTACACTATTGGTTTCAACATGAGCCACTATAAACTGCCGATAAAGCAATTTAAAAATTCGGTATTTATGCAGGCTTACCAGCTGGTAATCAAGCCAGTCGGCACGATTAACCTGCTGCTTTATTGCTTTAAATTCAATGGTTAGCTCAGATGCTGTTCCAACTGCAGCGTTAGGCTCCACATCGCAAAATAACTGTGGAAACTCTGGCACCATTTCAAGGTTAATATAAAGCGGGTTAAGCCTGCGCCTATCAGATGGACTATAGGGGCTACACGCTTGAGGGTTGGCAATATCCAGAGCATGTAACGGATTGAGTTGAATAAAGCTGCCACCCTCGTTAGCCACCAGCTCAATAAGCACAGCTAGATCGGCAAAATCACCAATGCCCCATTGCGTCTCACTGCGAAGGCTAAATAGTTGAATACTAAGCCCCCATAATCGATTATTGCTAAGTGAGCGAGTATTACCGCTTTGGTAACTCATCACGGGAGCAACTAACCACTGACCTTCAACAAAATGGGTGCAGGCTGAAGCAAACTCAGCTTCATCACTGATCCGCACCCGATGATAGCCAAGGCCTATATAAGGCAAAACAGACATTTGTAATGAACCGCAGCAGATATCAGACTCAAGCAATGCTTGAGTGATCAACAGTCGATAGTGCAAATAATCGCAATCATCGACATGGTAATGGCCTGTAATTTTGGCGATACGAGGATTCGCTGCAAACTTGGCAGTATCTATACATAATTGAAACTGTTCACCGCCCTCTAACTGCAACTCAATCGTCAACCGAGAATCACTGTCGCTAGCGATGAACACACTCAACTCGGGATTATCTAGCGTTGTATGTTGAAATAAAGGCAACCGTTGAGTCCACGGCATCGCATCAAGTTGGTAAATTTTTTCGTCTACCTGCTCCGCTGATATCACAGGTTCGCATCTCTCTTGTCCACCGCTAGTTAGCATACAATGTAAAATGCCAATACGATCTTGCTCTGGGGTAACGATGTTTTCGCCACTACAACTGACAAACTCAGCGCCAACGCCTTGCAAATACAGTAACTTTTGTAACCCCATGCTTCTCATCCTTGGACTTGGCAATGCACTCTCTAGATGGAGCAGTAACCATGCCAATAACAAGTAACAGCTTGAAGACAGTTTTATTTCATTGGGGTGACAATTCGCATTCGATGAAAATCAGCAGCTTAAATAAAAATATAGCTTTCCTCCTTATCAGTAAAAAACTAACAAGTAGCGTTAAGCTGCTTTGTGATTGCACGATAAACGCGCAGGAATTGCATCAATAAAGCACATTCTCTTAGCCTAAGTAGCGCTTGTATCAGCAAACCACGCTTGCTGATGTCGTAAAATTACAGAATTAGCTACCTGGATCTAGTTTTGAAGTCATTTACACTAGATTTAAGGCTAATTTAGAGCCAGATCACACCTTTACCCCACAAGTGTTGGTACTTTAATTACCAGAAAAGATAACAAACTTTAACATTAAGCTTATAGGTGGATTTTATGGCTGCTAAATTTTTCATCCCTTCTGTCAATGTCTTAGGTAAAGATGCGGTTACTGAAGCGATTGGTGATATCAAAACTCTGGGCTTTAAAAATGCCTTAATTGTTACAGACAAGCCGTTAGTTGAAATTGGGTTAGTAGCTCAAGTGACTGACAAGCTTGCAAGCAATGATATTGCTTCAGTTGTGTTCGACGGTGTTCAACCAAACCCAACCACTGGTAACGTTGTTGCAGGTCTTGAATTGCTTAAAGCAAATAACTGTGACTTTGTTATCTCTCTTGGCGGTGGCTCTCCTCATGACTGTGCTAAAGGTATTGCATTAGTTGCAACCAACGGCGGCAGCATTAAAGATTACGAAGGGCTAGATGTGTCTACTAAGCCACAACTACCACTTGTTGCTATCAACACCACAGCGGGTACCGCGAGTGAAATGACTCGTTTCTGTATTATCACCGATGAAGCACGCCACATAAAAATGGCCATCGTTGACAAAAACACCACACCGCTGCTCTCTGTTAATGACCCAGAGCTCATGCTTCTAAAGCCTGCAGGCCTAACAGCTGCAACGGGTATGGATGCACTGACTCACGCAATTGAAGCTTATGTTTCAATCGCTGCAAACCCAATTACAGATGCCTGTGCAATCAAAGCGATTGAGCTCATCAAGGGTAACCTAGTTGAAGCTGTAGAAAACGGTCAGAGCATCGAAGCACGTGACCAAATGGCTTATGCACAGTTCCTAGCAGGTATGGCATTTAACAATGCTAGCTTAGGATATGTACACGCGATGGCGCATCAGTTAGGTGGATTCTACGACCTACCACACGGTGTATGTAATGCATTGCTACTACCACATGTACAAGCTTACAACGCACAAGTGGTGCCAGAGCGCTTAAAAGATGTTGCTAAGGCAATGGGTGTTGAAGTGAGCGCCATGAGCGACGCCGAAGGCGCAAGCGCAGCACTAGAAGCAATTAAAGCACTTTCAGTTGCAGTGAAGATCCCAGAGAACCTCACTAAACTAGGTGTTAAAGCTGAAGATATCCCAACACTTGCAGATAATGCACTGAAAGATGCTTGTGGATTTACTAACCCTAAACAAGCGACTCATGAAGAGATCTGTCAGATCTTTACTAACGCTTTGTAATCAGACGCAGATAAAGCCTGTTTAGTAAAAGGTGAATGGATAGCAAGCGTATCATCGCTCCCTTGATGTTGCTTGCTATCTTTCATTGCTAAAGACTACTTTATGCAATTAGAAGACAAGAATAGCGTCAGTTTTACCGAGGTATATGATCCGAAGCGTTTTAGAGCTTGAACAAATTGATACATTTGTGTGACAAACATTCAAATATATCAGTCAAAAGCCCATAAACAGGCAGTTTCTGGTAGTAATACTGGATACAAATTACTGCAATTGCGATATAATTAAAGTGTTCGCTTTTTCCCTGCAAAAGTTAAAGCAAGCTTTAAAGCCCACTCTTCGGAGTGGGTTTTTCCTTTCTACAAGCAAAACCACGCTCAGCTTCTGCGCATTTATCATTCCAAGTATGTTGTCGCTCAGCGATAGCAATAAACCGTTTGTCTATTAGTCAACCAATAACGATATAATCGCTTGCTGTTAGCTTGATTTTGGAAAAGAATGAGTTATGTTGAGAGTCTAAAGATCAGTACCGAGATTAAGGGTATATCATTGTTATCAAGAGCAATTCAACTGCATTTAGCTTTTGCAAAAAAGCCGTATATATATCCCTATAGGCTCTGCTAAATCATCCATAATTAGCAGCTTGCACAGCCTAACTCAGATGAATAGCTAGCATGTCCATGGTAATCGTTAACTCGTTTTTGGACAAAAGTTTGTTGGTGCTTAAAGCACTTCTCCATCTAAAAGCCAAACCAATCAAACTTCGTTTGATATAAGATCGTGGCGCTTCGCCCACACCCGAGCCAAGGGGCAAAGCGCTTGCGCCCCTTAACAATCCCTCAGCGCCCCAAACGAAGTTGTCTTCCTCATACTTATTCGAAATAGCCTAGCGCTTCCGATGGGACATCCTGTCCCGCGAAAGCTATGCCCACGTCCGTGTGGGCATTACGACTATTTCTTCAACGTACTTCGGCAACTTCGATGGGGAGTGTGTGTATTAGGTGAGTCTGTAATGGCTGTTAGTCACTAGGTATCTGCCCAACGGGGAAGCTAATTATTGGACAAAAATGAGCTAGAGTTTTTTATCTAACGTGGAAGCTTGGTATTAGAAAAACTATGGCTAAATCATGTTCTTTAAAAGGAATGCCTTACCGAATGTTTTGTTATACCTGTTGATACGGTATGTGAGTAAAGCGTTTAAAATTTAACAGGTGTGAGTTCTTGCTTTGCAAATGCTTAACTACACTAAACCATTCCAAGTTCAGCGAGAACAATCGATTCCCCTTCTCGGTAGCGGTATCAACAACATCGATGTCATCCAGTAAACAGTCATACTCTAGCTCAACTTGACGTCTCTTTGCATTAATGACTTCTATGCTTTCATCCATCTGATTTTTTACTAAGCTTCTGCTTTTCAGATGCATTTCTGAAATTGCATAGATGTAGCCATCCATAATTTCGTGCAGGTCAATTTTATCACCATAGTTTGATAACTTATTTTTTTTAACACCACCATCTATTAGCGCTTGCTTATCAAGTGGTACGTGAAACACTGCAAAATTTTGATTGTCTTCAGGTCGAGTGCGGAAGCCTGAAGTGAAAGTTCTTACAGGAAGCGAAGCATGTTGAACATAATTGCGCAGCTGACATCCTACTACGTATTCAGGGTTTTCATTGAATATCTCTTCTCGATGCGTTTTTATTTTCTCGATATCATTATCTGAATCAGTAATTTTATTGACGAAACAAGTGGTTTTTACAATATCGCCATCTTTATTTTTATGCTCGCGATAGTGGTCGTCAAGGTATAGCTTACTCAAATTTAGACTGTTGAAAAAAAGTCGATTTAGTTTACTTCGACAATCATGATTCTTAACGTAATCGCACGTAACGCTGTTAGAAATTGCTCTGACACTCATCTCATACATTACAGATTTAGCATCAACGTAGGATTCTATTACCTGATCATATAATTCTTCATGATTGAGTACCCTTGATAGAACCTTCCTAGCATTGCTCAGTTCGAGGTACTCATTAGAACTCAGCTTGATTCTGTGAGTTACAAGTACATGACCATTCATGATATAAAAATGTAGTTCTTTCAAATTATTAGCCTTGATGATGATTGCAATTTTTCATTTTCTACACATTACATAGATAAGTAAAGCTAGGTCAAATAACAATTAATTGAATTGCGAGGAATGAAATTACTGAGAAGAAAAGGGGCATAAACAATTTGGAACTTAGGGGTTTAGATTAGCCCTCCTACCCATGCGCTGTAGTTGTATGGGCGGGAGCTGTTACTTGTTACATGCCCAGGATTGCACAAACGTCATAAGTTTTTCAGACTCGAGCCCTGCATTAGAACTTGTAGCCAAATCACATAGTCCAGCGTAAGCCATACAAGAGATCATTGCTGAAAACTCTAAAGCCTCATTAATGTGTTCATCGTCATAGCAACTCTGTATGGTTCTACCATTGAAATTATTGTGGAGCTGTATGCTGCCAGAGTGAGTGATGCTATTCAGGCCATCCCACGTATATTTTGCAATTTCAGAAAAATATGCAGGGAACTCATGGAGTGACTCTACCTCTAGAATCATGTCCTTGAAATATAGGTTTTTGTTCTTCTTTGATACAACTTCATCCTCATTGATGAATTTGTCCAACTGTTTTTCATCTGCACACTTCTCCAACCACATTGCGCGAATATATGTTTCGAACAATACCCTTAACAAGGCAAAAGCTGGCGGATATGCTTCTCCAATAAGGCAATTTTTTATTCCTTGTGCGTGATCCAGCGTTACAGCGAATAAAGTTGCAGCTGCCTTAACAGAAACCTTTGAAGTCTCAATTTTAATCCCAACAATATCTCTTTCAATGATATTAAGAGTCTCGATATATTTAGGTAGATTATTCATATTTACATTTAAGGTCTTAGTATTTATGTGTTGAGCGTTTATTTTTCAAAACGAGCATACACATCTAACAAATGTGGCTATTATTCAAGCCTTGATTAAGCAAAGCTATTGATTAATCAGCACTCTATCAGAATAGTGTTAAAGAACGAATACACCTAATCGAAAAGTGCTTATTAATATCGATGACGTGTTAAAAAATAGAATTAAGCACCATTTATGGATTAATAAAACTAGGTCAATTAGGAGGCTGAACATTTGTGTAGCCTGTCAGCCCCAACTCATAAAGGGGCATTTCCTAGTTAGAAACCAAACTCTACAACCTAATGATTACTCCAATTATCAAGTGTAGATACGGCTGAAGCCTTCGAAAACAGGGATGTTTTCGTTGAGCCTACACGGACGTACTTGCGGCGAGCTTCAGCAGTATCTGCACATACCCCGCCGGAGGCGATTGATAGCTATGAAGCTAAAACATAGAACAGACTTCCCCGTAGCTACTGCTTAAAGAAAAATGTAATTACCCTTCATTCGAAGGCTAACCAACTTTGGGGCAAAAGTTAGTTTCAAAAACTTACAGAAAACACAACTCCCCATCGGAGTTGCCGAGATACGATGGAGATACCTTCGCAGGGGCACTGTGGGATTGACTCTTATTAAATCAAGTGCGAGGCGCCACGACTTTAATCAGATGCAGTCAGATGCATTAGAGTGCTTGCCTGTTGCAGGCGATTAGATACACCTTTATTCAAAGATAACCACGTTTTTAGGCAAAATGAACCAACACTCTAGCGCGGGATAAAGAAGTCTCCTCCTTTAACCACAAAAAAGCCCCGAATAATCGAGGCTTTTATCAGTTTAACTAGGACTAAATCTAGAACTTAGTTCAGATTAAAACTTAGCTTTAATCCAAACCATACGATGGTCTGAAGATACGTCTTTACCTGTACCATATTTACCAATGCGAGCATCGTTAAATAGCATACGACCTTCTTGGTAACTGGCTTGCCAGTATACACCTGAGTCGACAATATTTAGTGAAGCTGATGGAATAGCGTGGTCAGCATTAATTCCGCCATAAGAGTTATGGAATTCAGCGGTAATACGATTCGGATACGGATGCTCAGAACTTCGGTCAGCAGCATATTCTGCAGCGCCGAAACTTGTTGGGTACAAATCGCCATTAGTCACATTTTGGTTTACGACAGGATCAGCATGTAGTGCCGCCATAACTTCAGTAAAACCATCACCCGCACCAACTGCTGCATCTAGGTTCTGGTCACCAACAATAACAAAATGAGCACCTTCTTTTAGGGCGCCAGTGTTACCAGCATCATCATAAAAGTCTTGTGAGTTTGTGACATAGTTATGCCAAAACTCAACTTCTGCAGCATTTTGAAGCTTGTTCTTACCGGTATCAAACACTGGAGGTGTTGGGTGAGACATTAGAATGTGGATAGTCTCAGTGCCATCTTTAGTCGGAACTAAAATCGGTGCGTCGACGTGGTTTTTAGATGACAAAGTCATTTGTTGCCACTCTTCGTCGGTATACCAATTTTCGCCATCGAGTAATGGGTTTTCAGCACCGTCTAGATCTTTCCATTTGAAGTCTTGGAAAGTACGAGTATTTTTAGCATCAATTTCGTATTTAGACATTAACGCAAAAGCGTACTGTCCGTGATACTTACCAAAACCCCAAGTATCGCCTGCGTACTCGTTAGTACCCACATCTTCAGCCGTCGCGATGTAGCCATCGTTATTTAAGTCGAATCCGCTTAGCAGACCAGTGTTAGTGCCATAGCTTTCGGCGAATGGGTATTCAATAGGCTCTAGATCAGCTTCACCACCTGCTCCCTCAATACTTTGGGCGACGGATAGGTAGTTTGCTTGGAAGCCTTCTAGTGCAGATAAGTCTTCACCTGTGCCATCATTGTTATATTCACCCATCATTAGCACATCTGGGCGAGTCTTTTGAATGATCGCAGCTACGTTACGAATTTGGATAACTTTCTCTGCAGCTGTTTTATCAGCTGGATCCATCGCATCACGATCTGCAAGGTAAGCATCTACCAGCGTCTTTTGCTCTGCGGAGGTAATAGCCATCTCTGCAACTAAGTCAGCAAAAGTCGCACGATCAAAAGAAAGGTTATAAGCAGCAATTTTAACTTCAGTATGATCAACATACTTGACGTCGTCATCATTACAGCCTGTTAGCAGTGCAACACCAACAGCTAAGGCTGCGGCAGTTTTTAGTATTTTCATGTTTTGACCCATCAATTGTAATTATAATAACGAGCTCATTTAGTTGAGCTTCGGTGTTATTCTATACAGCAGTAGATTGCATGAAAATGTATCTAGGTTAAGGTTACGTTCAAGTGTTGTATTAACCATCACAAGTTAAACGGTGTTTAACGGCCTGTTTCGCAAATGCTGCCAACGTGTATATTTAAGGGTTGTTGTTACTTATTTGATTAGCGCTAGCTTAAGTTGTTTTGCAGTTGAATAGGACTTGATCGTGTTATGAGTTATTTGAGAATTAGGTGACGTCTTTATACCAACTCGATTAATGAGTTGCTCATTCTGCGGGAGTTAAAATCACTTTAGACAAGTCAGTGGCTTATAGCCAATCGTTATTCTCGGCTCTGGCATCCTGCTCCGCTGTCGATAATTGCTCCAGCATTATTCTACCTTCGACTATCCTTGGTCTCGCACCTCCTAAATCTGACTGCCAAGGAGGGCCGGAATGCCTTATTTTGTATGGAACAAAATAGACCATTTAGTGGTATATCGAATACCACATGCGCTGTATTAAGTGATTTGCCCCATGCCTTAAATATCAGCCGCACGTTGTGAGCGTCTCAGGACTTTCACGGCAACGTTGCATTGTCTCAAAAGGGAATAACCATTTCTTCCACAATGCGCCTTGAATTGTAAGCCCTGAGAAAGCTCTGAACAGAGTATATCTTTAATGGAATTGGTATTACTTAAAAAGCCGGCATAAAAAGGCCCGCTCAATGCAGGCCTTAATCTTATTTAACTTGCGACGCTAGCGCTTAGCTCTCTACTTTAGCCTCGCCTTTAAACTTTTCGCGCAGTGTTTGCATCATCACGTAGAATACCGGTACTAACAGTGTTCCTACTATTGTTGCTGCTAACATGCCGCCAAATACCGAGTACCCCAATGCACGGCGACTACCCGCACCAGCACCAGTGGCTATGACCAAAGGTAATACCCCGAGTAAGAATGAGAAAGCCGTCATCAATACCGCACGGAAACGTAATCTTGCTGCCGTTTCTCCTGCATCAAGAATGCTCTTGCCCTCTTCTCTGAGCTGCTTAGCAAACTCTACAATCAAGATAGCATTCTTACAGGCGAGTCCTATCAATAGCACCAAACCAATCTGTGCATACAGATTAAGCTCTGCCCCCACCAGCCAGATATTGAGGAACGCTCCCAGTATCGCAATCGGCACTGCTAACATCACCGCAAACGGAATGGTCCAGCTCTCGTATTGAGCCACCAAGAATAGGTAGGTAAATACCAATGCTAAAGCGAAGATTAATGGCGCTAAGTTACCCGCTTTAATCTCTTGGTAAGTTTGCCCTGTCCACTCATAGCTGTAACCTGTCGGTAAAGTCTCTGCCGCCGCTCGTTCCATCGCACGAATAGCATCACCAGAGCTAAAGCCTGGAGCAGGGAAACCGTTAATCGTGGTTGAACTAAACATGTTGTATGAGTTCATCACATCAGGGCCGAGGATCGGTGTCACTGTCACCAAGGTACTCAGTGGTACCATCTCACCGGTCGAGGATCTTACGTAGAAACGGGCAATATCCATATCGGAGTTACGGAAATCAGCTTCTGCTTGCAAGATAACTCTGAAGACCTTACCAAAGCGGTTGAAGTCATTGACATACATCGAACCTAGCATGGTCTGCATGGTCGTGAAGATCTCGTTTAGCGGTATCCCCAATGCTTTAGCTTTGTCACGGTCAACATCAACAAACATCTGCGGTACATCGGCGCGGAAATTACTAAAGGACATGGCAATTTCTGGCTGCTCATTGGCTTTCATAATAAGCGCACGCATCACTGATGCTAACTCCTGCGGGCTACGCCCCTGGGTGTCTTGCAACACAAATTCAAAGCCACCCACACTACCGACACCAGGAATAGGCGGCAACGAGAATGCCATCGCTTTCACTGACGGATTGGCAGCGTATTTGGCCTGCAACTTTGCCACAATCGCATGTTCTGCCATATCTGGCGACTCACGCTCAGACCAAGTCGACAGCGTCACAATCATCAAACCTCCGTTTGATGCAACTGAGCCAGTTAGGATACTAAAGCCACTGGCATGGATGACATTTTCAACGCCAGGTTCAGCCAAGGTTAGCTCAACTAGATCACGCATCACATCTTCCGTCCGGTTTAATGACGCGCCATCAGGCAGTTGAATATCAACCATAAAGGCTTTTTTATCTTCCATAGGCACAAAACCCGATGGCAAAATTTTAGCAAGTCCGCCGGTTGCTCCCAGTAGGCAAACAAACACCACCAACACTAGCGTTAACTTGCGAGTCAGCACATGGACTAATTTGGTGTATTTGCCAGTAAACACGTTGAAGTGCTTGTTGAATTTGGCATGAAAACCTTGAGTATGCTCTTTAGGTGGTCGCAATACTGAGGCGCATAATGCCGGGCTTAAGGTTAATGCATTAACCGATGAGATTAGCACTGAGATACAGATGGTCACAGAGAACTGCGCATACATCTGCCCGGTGATCCCCGGCATCACAGCTGTAGGTGCAAATACAGCAAGTAATACCAGTGTGGTTGCAATAATCGGCCCGGTAACCTCTTGCATCGCTTTAGAGGTCGCTTCTTTAGGTGATAAACCCTCATCTTGCATTAGACGTGTAACGTTCTCGACCACCACAATGGCATCATCAACCACGATACCAATGGCTAAGATAAGTGCGAATAGCGAGACGGTATTGATGCTCATCCCTGACAGCAGCAAGAAGGCAAAGGTACCAATCAAAGATACTGGAATCGCGATACCTGGGATTAATGTAGAGCGTACATCTTGCAGGAAGATAAACACTACAAAAATCACCAACGCGACGGAGATAAACAGCGTTTGCACCACTTCTTTAATTGAGGTTTCAACAAATTCAGTGGTGTCGTAGAGCACTTCATACTCTAAATCTTTGGGGAAGTTTGCCGACAAAGCTTCCATCTGCGCACGAATACCTTTTGCCACGTCTAGGGCATTGGCATCAGGTGACTGATAGATAGAGATAATCGCAGAAGGTTTGTTATTGAGCTTACCTTGAGCGTCATAGGTTTGTGAGCCAAGCTCAACCCGTGCTACGTCGCCAACAATGATTTTCGAGCCATCGTCATTAGCTCGTACAACAACGTTTGCAAACTCTTTCGGGTTCTTCAAACGGCCTTTTGTTTGCAGGGTATATTGAAATTGCTGATCAGGATCAACCGGTGCAGCACCAATTCGCCCTGCTGCCACTTGAATATTTTGCTCTTGCAGCGCGCCGATAACATCAGTTGCCGTAATCGAAAAGCTGGCCATTTTATCGGGATCAAGCCAGATCCGCATTGCGTAATCTAACGCACCAATAATCTGTACTTTTGACACACCGTTTTGACGTGCTAACGCATCTTTAACGTTGAGTCCGGCATAGTTGGTAATAAATAGTGAGTCAAAGGTTTCGTTAGGAGAAACCAGGTTGACCACCATCAATATGTTCGGGCTTTGCTTTTCAACTTTTACGCCCTGCCTTTTTACCTCTTCAGGTAGTCGCGGCATTGCTTGTTGCACCCGGTTCTGCACTTTGACCTGCGCCATGTCAGGATCAGTGCCCACCTCAAAAGTCACGTTGAGCGAATAACTGCCATCATTGGCGCTCTTTGACTCCATATATAGCATGCCTTCAACGCCGTTCACTTCCGCTTCTAAAGGTTGGGCAATGGTGTCTTTTACAATATCAGCACTCGCACCAGAGTAGCTGGTCGATACACTGACTTGTGGTGGTGCTATTTCTGGAAACTCTGCCACAGACAAGATAGGGATAGAGATAAGCCCAACCAAGGTCAGTACGGTAGAGATCACAAAGGCAAATTTAGGCCTATTGATGAAGAATTGACTAATCATAGCAATCCCCTACTTAGTTTGGTTAGCTTCTTGAAAAGGAACAATTTCTTGCTCCACAGCGTTCACTTCAATACCCGGTCTGATCTTTTGCAGGCCGTCGACCACTATGCGATCGCCGCCTTCAAGACCACTTAGTACTCGCCATTCAATGCCGAAACGCTCACCCAGTTCAACAATACGTTTTTCAACTTGATTTTTATCATTAAGCACCATTACAAAGCGACCTTGCTGGTCCTCTTGTACCGATGCTTGTGGGATCAATAACGCTTGTTCTTTGACTGGCGACTCAATGATTAGTGTCACAAACATGCCCGGTAGCATAAAGTTATCAGCATTTTCGAAGGTTGCTCGAAGCGGCAAAGTACCGGTTGAAGGGTCAACTTTGTTACTAATAAAGTCGATATAACCTGTCTCCTTATGCATTGTGGCATTTGGCAGACGTAAATTAATCACGATATCTTGGATTTTAATATCTCGCGATAGTGCTTTAGAGAAGTTTTGCTGTGCAGTAATTAACGATCTTTCAGCCACTTGGAAGTTAACCCACATTGGCTGTAACTGCACTAAATTGGCCATATCTGATTGTGGACTGATGATGTCACCAGTACTCACTTTCGAGTTACTAATTCGTCCTGAGATTGGCGCATAAATCTTGGTATAGCTAAGTTGTAACTCTGCAGCACTCACCGCGGCTTCAGCTTGCACAACCCCTGCTGCGGTAGTTAGTTTGCGTGAGGTTAACTCATCCATGTCTTGAGCACTAATCATGCCATCAGGTAAAAGACGGCGGCCACGCTCCCAGTTCATCACGGCGACATCGCGAGAAGCTATTGCTTGCTTTAATACCGCTTTTTGCTGAGCAAGTTCTGCCACGTAAGTAGCGGGGTCGATTTCAAACAACAAATCCCCTTGCTTCACATCATCGCCTTCAACGAAAGTACGTTTAAGTAACTGCCCCTGAATTTGCGATTTAATCATCACATCTTCCGACGCCCGTGTTCGACCAACTATCTCACTTTTTGATTGGATCTCTTGCTGATGAGCAGTACTCACAATCACACTCGGTAACATGGGAGCTTGCGGTGCTGGAGCTTCGCCGCAACCGGCAGTAATCACACTAATACACACCATGGCGAGCAGTTTTAATTTAGAAACTGTTGAACAGGCCATTAAAGCCTCCTGAGGGGATTAATAAGAAATTATTTTTATCTTGAAATTATAAGCACATACTCATCATTATATAAACCTTTTTACATGTTTGTTTCATTATACTTACAGGTAACAGCTACAAGGCTCTGTTATGGACTTCTGCTAGGGTCTGAGCCTGTTACAGAATCGTTGAGTTAAATTAACTGATGCTTTATTAGTCAAAGTAGCCCTATGTCGAAGTTGCTGGGGCAAAAGTGAGAGCTAGGGCAAGTTTATTGGCGTCTATGTCATGGTAAAAAATACTCAGAGCAACTAAGTTTTAGCTAGGCTTTCAAGTTAGCAAGCTTGTTAGTTTCAATCATTAGCCAATAGTGTTACAAATGAATTAGCTCTTTTCGTTATTTATCTAACAGCATGACAAAGCAGCTGTTATTAGTGTAGATAACCAAAGTTAAAACTTAATTGTTAACGTTAGACACATACAGTACGCACAGGCCAACATCATTATGTTGACCATTATAAAAAAACAGTGCCCGATACGGCATCCGTTACAGCGAACAGGTAGGTAATTTATGACAGCAATTTCTCACGTTTATAACTATACAGTCCGATGCCCTCATATAAAGGATCCATCTCACCCAACCAGCTGGCTAAACCATATTGAAATTAACCGTTCATGTGAAATCGCTCTAGACAGAATCACTAAATGGCATGGCCATTCAGGCACTCGGCTGTTTGAACACGAGGGTTGTGTTGTCAGAGAAGCGGAGCAAGAGCAAGCTTACTTTTCGATGAAGAATGACCGCCTAAGAGATGACATTCATGTACTGGTAACCTTCAAAGTCTTTATGGACAACAAAACCAAAGACACTTCAGTACAAGAGATCATGGAACATGTCATTGATGATTATAAGTCACGCTTAAGCAAACTTTAGTCATTAGCAGGCATGCTCTACTTTTGGGGCATGCCGCTAACCACCTCTGATGCAAACTACTATCGAGTTCACACTTCTAGACATTCATTTAGCCCCTAGCTCACAGTTCTCTCCCTCGAAAATCAGCAAATTACGTCTACAAAACTCTATGAACAATTAATAAAATCATTATTAATCAATACAATAAAAACTTTAATATCACTTTTAGCCGCAATTCAGCTAGAGAAAGAGCAAATTGCTGCTTTCATTACTCACTGCTACAATAACCTTATACAATGTGTTGTTACTTTTTTATTTTAAGGATAATTTAAGATAAAAGTAAAATAACTAAAACAATAAGTTACAACCACCACCAATTTAAAACTCTATTTTTCGATTATCACTATATTTAATTAAGGATTGTACACTTATGCATGAAATGGCAAATATTGTCATCGTCGGTGGTGGCGCTGGTGGAATGGAGATAGCCACCAAACTGGGTCATAAACTCGGTCGCAAAGGCAAGGCAAGAGTTACACTGATAGATTGTGCTGAGAGCCATGTTTGGAAACCTTTATTGCATGAAGTAGCAACTGGCGCACTTGATATCGGCATTGACGCGATAAGCTATCGCGGTCATGCAGCAGCCCATGGTTACCATTTCCAACAAGGCGCGATGACAGATATCGATAGAGAGACTAAACAGGTTATTCTGGCCCCGATAACTGATGACAATGGTGAAGAGTTATTGCCTGCACGTCGTATTGATTACGATTACCTTGTTATTGCCATTGGTAGTATTGCCAATGACTTTAATATTGATGGTGTACGTGACAACTGCGTTTTTTTAGACAGCACAGAACAAGCAATGGAGATCCGCACCATTTTGCTAAACAAGTTCATGCGCTATGCAAGCCATCACCAACTGGATGAAAAAATTAAGATTGCGGTTGTTGGCGCTGGCGCAACGGGCGTTGAAATGTCAGCAGAGATGCACCACGCCGTTGACCAACTGCGAGGCTTTGGTTACAAGATTGATAGCACTCTACTTGAGATCACCTTAATTGAAGCAGACAAACGTATTCTGCCAAAAGTAGAAAAAGCTGAGATATCAGAATCTGTCGCCAAAGAGTTAACCGCAATCGGGGTTAAGGTGATGACTGAAACTCGGATTAATCGAGTGACCAGTGAGGGTTTACATACTTCTGAAGATGAATTCATTCCATCAGACATGGTGATTTGGTCTACTGGGGTAAAAGCGCCTGACTTTTTAAAAGAGATTGGTGGACTAGAGAGTAACCATATCAATCAAGTAATGGTGCAGCAGAATATGCAAACCACTCGCGACCCGGCTATTTTTGCTATTGGCGATTGTGCTGCCTGTCCGCAGGAAGATGGCAGCTGGGTGCCGCCAAGAGGTCAATCCGCTAGACAAATGGCATTGATGACCGCAGACAACATCATGCTGTTACTAAATGGCAAAGCTGCATCAAATAACTACGTCTATAAAGACTTAGGCGCACTGGTTAATCTGTCTAAATTCCACACGGTTGGCAATTTAATGTCATTTATTGGCGGTGGTGTAATGGTAGAGGGCAAAATTGCTCGCTTCGTTTACACCTCACTCTATAGAAGGCACTTAATAGAGCTGCATGGGCCAGTGAAAGGCACCCTCTTGATGTTTGCTAAAGGCATTAGTCGCATCATCCATCCGCACCTAAAACTGCACTAACCCGCTGTGACACACTAGATCCCATTGATAATTGCTGGCATAGTGCCAGCAATTATTTTTTAAGATGGTATTATACCAATCGTAGTAAATAACTGCTTACCCTAGCTTGTTAAAACACTCGATAACGTCGTTAGAAATTTTGATTGTAGAATAATACCAATTGCATTAAAAGTTTGACCATTCAGCGGGAATTCAAAACGCTGTATGCAAGTAGCGGAATTTGAGCTAATAGTTATTCTCGGCTCTGGCATCCTGCTTCGCTCTATCTCCTAAATCCATTTAGTCGTATATCCAAATTCCATAGCGAAGCATACAGCGTTTTGCCAATTTGTTTAACCTCAGCCGCACTACGTGAGCCCCTCAGTCTTCCCACTTCTGCTTTGCATTGGCTTAAAAGGGAATAACCATTTATTTACCAATGCGCTTTGAATTGAAAAGGCTGAGGGGCTCTGAACTGGTCAAATACTTAATGCAATTGGTATAACTACTTATCGAAAATTACCGCCTTGTTCTGAAGCGTTTTTCCTGCGCTATCTCTGAACACTTACTTACTGTGATTGGTATTAAGCTATGAAACTATCAACGCTTGCAATGACGATTATTGCAATTAGCACACTAAGCGCCTGTGCAGAACTCAAAGACGCTGGCCGTCAAATCGGCGCAACCACCAAAGAGGTCACCACCGACATTGGTCACGCAAGTCGTGATGCCACCCGTGCAATAGGTCACGCATCCCGCGATGCAGTTAATTCAGTAAAAAATGACCTTAGCGAAGACGATACGCTATAAATCACCCTCAAATTAAGCCGCATTAGCTCGCATACCATGTGGTACGGGCAACCCTTGCTCATTAACATGAACAAACACCATTTTGTCGATACTGACAATGGGGGCATGGGTGAGCTTATTTCGCACTCTACAAGATACTGTGATTGAGCTTGAACCATAGCTTAATAAAGATAAGCCAAATTCGATCACATCCCCCTGCCTTGCTGGCGTCATAAAGTTCACCTCAGAAATCAACTTAGTCACATGACTTTGGCTCTGCATTTGGCAACCTGCAAAAATAGCGGCCTCTTCATCAATCCAACTCAAAAGCTGACCACCAAATAGTGAATTAGCAGGATTAAGATGTTCTGGCTTTATAAAACGTCGACTGTAAAACTTCATATTTTTTTACCTCAGTAACTGTAACGTAAAGTACCTACAAAGTAGTAGCAATTAACAAGCCAAAAATTAAAACCTTTAATTTCAAAGGCTAAGCAAAGAAGCAACGTCCCCAGAAGTTCGTTTTGCACACAGCTGATACAATAGTGCACCAAAGTAGGTGAAAGGTATTAGCCGTCTACCTAATTAATCAGCAATAAAACTGACACAAAATCATCGCCATATCGTCATGCTTGTGCCCGACAATCACTGCGCCACAAACAAACCTCCTTTAAATAATACAAATTGACGGTGATGATAGTGATTAATATCAAAAAGATAGCGGCAATAGCCTCTTGCAGTCTGGTAACAATCGCAGCCAATGCTGCTGTACTGCCGAGCAATCAAACTGATAGCCAATGGTTTAAAGACAGCGCGAAGTTAGTTAGCGATAAAACCCAACAAACAACAGCTAAAAAAGCTAAAAATGTGATTTTATTTGTCGGTGACGGCATGGGTGTTTCAACCTTAACTGCTGCGCGGATTTTTGAAGGGCAACAGCAAACAGGCAACCAAGGTGGCGAAGAAAACTTTTTAAGTTTTGAGCAGTTTCCAAAAACAGCATTGGTTAAAACCTACAACACTAACCAACAAACTCCAGATTCAGCTGGCACCATGACAGCCATTGTCACTGGTGTTAAATCTAAAGCGGGCGTGTTATCAGTATCAGACAACACCCTGCGTGCGAACTGCCTATCTTCAAAAGGTAACGAGCTTATTACTTTAGTTGATCTGGCTAATGCCAAAGGTTTATCTACAGGGATTGTCAGCACCGCCCGCATCACCCATGCAACGCCAGCCGCTGCTTACGCAACATCTCCTGAGCGCAACTGGGAAGCAGACTCTAATCTTCCAGCAGAAGCAATCGCAAATGAGTGTAAAGACATCGCCTATCAACTAGTCATGCGCGATGAAGCGGATGCTTTAAGTGTGGCACTGGGCGGTGGTCGCCGTAACTTCATTCCAAACGATGTCACCGATGGTGAAAACAAAAGTGGTCGCCGCACTGATGGTGTCGATTTAACGGCTGCTTGGACTGACAACTTAAGCAACTCGGCCTACGTTTGGGATAAAGCCGGTTTTGATGCCATTGATGTGAGCACTACCGATCATCTATTGGGTTTGTTTAACTCCTCTCATATGGAGTATGAGGCTGATAGAGCTGATGATACTGCAGGTGAACCCTCTCTCACCGAGATGACCAGTAAATCGATTGAGCTACTCAATAAGAACGAAGATGGCTATCTGCTTATCGTTGAGTCAGGTCGCATCGATCATGCTCACCATTCAGGCAATGCATACCGCGCCATGATGGACACGGTTGAGCTATCAAATGCAGTAAGAGCCGCGGTTGAAGCAACCGACCCTGATGAAACACTCATAATGGTTACCGCCGATCATAGCCATGTATTTACAATCGCAGGCTACCCTAAGCGCGGCAACCCAATACTTGGTTTAGTGCACAATGTGGGTGGCGACTTGGCTATCGCTCAAGATGGAAAGCCATACACCACAGTAGGTTACACCAATGGCCCTGGCGCCGTAGTTGGCACGCGTGATGATTTAAGCTCTATCGATACCCAAGATAAAGATTTCATGCAGCAATCACTGGTGCCTATGAGCAGTGAAACCCATGCAGGTGAAGATATCACGCTTCATGCAACAGGCCCTGGCTCAGATCTTATCCAAGGTGTTATTGAACAGAACGTTATCTTCCACATCATCAACCAAGCACAAACGCTAGGTGGTACTAAGTATTAATACCTAAAAGGTCATTAATCAATTTCTGCTGACGCATTAAGTATGTCAGCGATAGTACCCAACAATTGGAGTTAAAAATGAACAAGAAATTACTCGTACTTTCGATTGCAGCAATGCTTGGTTTAGCCGCTTGCGGCAGCGATGGTGATAACGGCGCCGATGGTAGCAACGGAAATGATGGCAGCAACGGTGGAAATGGTAGTAACGGCCAAGACTGGACTGCAGCTAACCAGTGGTTTATCGACGGCCAAGCAAGAGTCGCAAAAGCCGATGGTTTAACCGTTGAAAACCAAGCTGGAGCAGCCAAGAATATTATTCTATTTGTAGGCGATGGTATGGGCGTATCAACCGTCACAGCAGCACGCATTTTAGAAGGCCAATTGAAAGGACAAACCGGTGAAGAAAACTCACTATCGTTTGAAACCTTGCCTTACTTAGGCCTAGCCAAGACCTATAATGTTGATGGTCAAACTCCGGATTCTGCCGGCACCATGACCGCTATGGTTACTGGTGTAAAAACTGATGTTGGTGTGCTTTCGCAAGCGGAAGGCGTCAGCCGTGGCAACTGCGCTTCAACCACAGGGCAAAATCTTGTCACCTCGCTTGAACTTGCAGCAATGGCAGGACTGTCAACAGGTGTGGTCTCTACAGCGCGCATCACTCATGCAACCCCAGCAGCAACTTATGCCCACGCTCCTGAGCGCAACTGGGAGAGCGATGCTGATTTACCCGCAGAAGCGGTAACAAATGGCTGTAAGGATATCGCATCACAACTACTCGACTTTGACTTTGGTAACGGGCTCAATGTGGTCATGGGTGGAGGTCGACGCGCGTTTATTCCGAACACAATGACAGATCCCGAAGGAAAATCAGGTAAACGCCTCGATAACCGAAACCTAACTGATGAATGGTTAGCAAAGTACAACAACGCGGCTTATGTGACCGACAGAGACAGCTTTCTAACAATTGATCCAAGCAGCACAGATCACGCCTTAGGGTTATTCAATTCCTCTCACATGGAATATGACTTTGATCGCACTACAACAGGTGTGACAGGTGAACCATCTCTTGCTGAAATGACCGCGAAATCAATTGATATTCTGCAAAAAAATGATAAAGGGTTTGTGCTTATCATTGAAGCGGGTCGTATCGACCACGCCCACCATGCTGGCAATGCAGCCCGCGCTTTACATGACACTATCGCACTGTCTGAGGCGGTACGTATTGCGATGGAGAAAACCTCAGAAAAAGATACGTTACTCTTGGTCACCGCAGACCACAGTCACGTATTTACCATTGCCGGTTACCCTACCCGCGGCAACCCAATTCTAGGACTGGTAAAAGGCAACGGTTCAGATGGTCAACCAGCCATCACCAATGCTACCGACTCTAACGGCTTGCCATACACAACTGTTGGCTACGCTAACGGCTTAGGCTATGCCAGCTTAGCAACAGGTGGCGATGAGCGATACGGCTACGCCGCGGCACCTGGTCGTTTCGATTTGAATTACGTAGACACCCAACATGCAGGCTTCCATCAAGAGGCACTTGTGCCACTAGGCAGCGAAACTCATGCAGGTGAAGATGTTGGCATATTCGCTAGCGGTCCTGGTTCACACCTTGTGCAAGGTACGGTTGAGCAAAACCACATCTTCCATGTAATGAACCACGCAGCAAGCTTAGTCGAAAAGGCTGAAGCGATGCAGCCATAACAAAGCCCTATTTAGCAGAGCATAGGTTGACAGCCACTGACTCATTCAGTCGTCAGTGGCTTATTCACATAGCTAGAATCATCTAAGCTCGGGTACTAGAGGTGCTAGGTTCGAGTATTAGAGACTATAAGCACAAATAAAACACAAAAACTCAAACCAAGATTCCGCCCTTTTAAGGAGTGAGCATGCAGTACCCTTTAGGCTCTATAGCATTACCGACGCGCGCAGCACTACTATTAGCTGGTGGCTTAATCAGTCAACTTTTCAGCTCAGTAGCTTATGCGGTGCAATGCCAATCCATAGGAACCATAATCGATGCATCACATCTCAGTGCGCGCTATGCTGTTAGTAACAGCCATGGCGACAGTCGTGAAGTAACCTTGATACGTAATAAGCAACAGCTTATCTATCAGCACAATCCACAAAGCTTTGAGTTGTGGGATAGCCGCGGAGAATATGTTCGCTATTTTCCTAATGAGCGTCGCTCTGTGAGTTACCGCAAAGGCGATCTCCTCTCGCTTAATATGCACTTCAATTTCGAGCAGTTGAACCACCTTATCTCTCCGGCAAGTATTGAAGGCTTGCAGCAACGACCTACCAGCAAGACAAATCAGCTAGATAGCTGTATCACCCAGCGATACAGTGGAGAGCAATCAGGTCAAAAGCTTGTTGTCAGCTGGATTGATAAACTAGAGTTACCGCACTCTTTTGTCGTTAGTAATGCTAACGGCAGCATGCAGTATCAACTGCTTGAGTTAACATCTTTTTCAAATAATGAGTTTAGCGCGCTGATCTCAGGCTACCAGGATATTGATTTTGCCGATGTCGGCGACAATGAGTCTGATCCCTTTATTGCTAAAATGATCCACCAAGGCTTTATCCAACATGGTAGTAGCGGGTTTTACGACAGCGAAGGCAATAAGCTTTCAGGCGGAGAAAGTGGCCATAAGCATTAGTCTTTCGGGAAACTGCGAGATAATCGACAAACAAAAAGCCCCTAGCTAATAGGGGCTTTTATTTGTCGAGCAACGGGCATTAGCTAGCGCAGTAAAATCACTTTAAGTTCACGAATAAAGCTATCGATATCAGTACGAGAGATATCTGCATGGGTGACTAAACGTAACGTTTGCCCAGCACTAATGAGTATCCCTTTCAGCTTAAGCTCTTTAGCGACAGCATTAATATCTATCTCGCCAACAACAGTGGCAAATACCATATTCGTCTGCACTAAAGATAGATCAACATCGAAACAGCTAATGGCTGACAATTGCGACGCTAAATAGCTGGCATTATCATGATCTTCAGCTAATCGCTCAACTTGCTCGGTCAATGCTAGCTGCGCAGCCGCGGCCAAAATTCCTGCTTGGCGCATACCTCCACCTAATACTTTTCGCCAGCGACGGGCTTTTTTGATCAAGCGCTCATCGGCTAACAATATTGAGCCTACTGGCGCACATAGACCCTTTGATAAACAGATAGAAACAGAGTCGAAATATTGGGTAATATCAGTAATGGGTAAATTCTGTGCAACCGCAGCATTAGCCACTCGAGCGCCATCAAGATGGATTTTTAGCCCCTTCTCAAACGCCAAACTCTGTGCTTGGGCTAAATAGTTTTGAGGCACAACTTTACCGCCAATAGTGTTTTCTAAGCTCAACAATCGAGTACGGGCAAAATGGATGTCATCAGGCTTAATTGCCGCTTCAATATCGGAGAGCAAAATACTGCCATCAGCTTGGTTAGTTAATGGTTGCGGTTGAATACTGCCTAATACAGCGGCGCCACCACCTTCAAATTTATAGTTGTGCGCTTGCTGACCACACAGGTATTCGTCGCCGCGCTCACAATGACCCATTAAAGCTAATAAGTTGGCTTGAGTGCCTGATGAAGTAAATAACGCACCATCAAAACCGAACATTTCTGCTGCCATATCTTCAAGGTAATTTACGCTTGGATCATCTCCATATACATCGTCTCCGACCTCAGCAACGCCAATAGCCGCGCGCATTGCCGCGGTAGGTTTAGTGACGGTATCACTGCGAAAATCTATCATTACTTACCTCATTATCGATATTGTTTTCGTACTCACTGGCCAATACTACTGTGCCTTTGGCGCTAGCACCAGCACCAAATCAATAGATAGTTCAACAAATAAACAGTCCTTAACCGCCCCTCAGCAAAATACACCTTGCAAATGGATATAACCGAGCATCATTAATATCATTCAACAAGTAAAACCAAGGAAAGAACCCATCACATCCCCCGTAAAATCTAGCTACAATAACAAACACCAAAACAACACCCATTAGTTTTTATAATGATAAAAATAAATTTAATCACTATCTTTATTGACCAAACAGGGGCAAAATCCGCTTCCTTTTAGTTAGCTAGTGTCTCTTATGTTAGAAGTAAAAGTAATTAGTGCTTTGTGGCTCATCGGTATCTTAGCGGAAGCAATGACTGGTGCCCTAGCCGCTGGTAAAAAACAGATGGATCTTTTTGGGGTGGTCATTATTGGCTGCGTCACCGCAATTGGTGGTGGTACGCTGCGCGATATGCTCCTAGGTAACTATCCGATTATATGGATTGAAAATGCCCACTATCTACTCGCGATTGCAGCTGCGTCGCTACTCACTGTGATGATCGCACCTTTAATGCGTTATCTATCACGATTATTTCTGGCGATCGATGCCATTGGGCTGGCAGTATTTTCAATCGTAGGCGCACAAAAGACCTTAATGCTAGGTTACAGCGCAGAAATCGCGATCGTGATGGGCGTTGTCACTGGTGTATTTGGCGGCGTAATTCGAGATATTTTATGTAATCAGGTACCGCTTATTTTTAAGAAAGAGCTATATGCGCTGGTCGCATTACTGACAGCGGCACTCTATGTGGGAATGAAGCTCAATGGGATCACTGAATGGTTAAGCTTGACGATTGCGCTGCTGTTTGGCTTTAGCTTTAGAATGCTAGCGATTCGTTACCACTGGTCAATGCCCAAATTTGACTATCAATATCAGTCTGACAGCTCTCACTAGTGCTCCCCCACAAAAAAGGCCAGCAATTGCTGGCCTTTCTTAACACAAACTATGATTAACTGGCAGGCGTCTCTTTCACATACAGGTCCATCTGTGGGTATGGAATGCCAATTCCCGCTTCATCAAGTGCCACTTTAATTTGCTCAAGGATTTCGAAATGAGCAGGCCAGTAGTCACTGCCTTTAACCCATGGGCGAACGACAAAGTTTACCGATGAATCAGCAAGCTCAGCAACCGCTACGGTATAAGCCGGATCTTTAAGCACATACTGACTGTTATCTAATATTGAAGTCAGCACCTTCTTGGTTTCGGCAAGATTAGCGTCATACGACACACCAATCACTAAATCTAAACGGCGAGTTTCCATTGCCGAATAATTAACAATAGTGCCGTCCATCATTGCCGAGTTTGGTGCAATAATAACTTTATTATCTGGGGTAAGCAGTTTAGTTGAGAAGATAGTTATCTCGCTTACTGTGCCTGCAATTCCTGCTGCCTCTACATAGTCACCGACTCTGCAAGGACGGAACAAGACCATCAACACGCCTGCTGCAAAGTTAGATAGCGAACCTTGTAGCGCTAAACCGACCGCTAAGCCCGCGGCACCAATGACTGCGACAAGAGACGCAGTTTGCACACCAATCTGTCCTAGCGTGGCAACAATGGTAAATACCAACACCAACGACCAAGCGATATTGCTAACAAACGAAGTTACTGTTTCATCAACTTTGCGTTTTTTAAGCAATTTTGTGGTGAGTTTTTTTGCAACACCGGCTAAGAACTTACCAATCACAAAAATGATTATCGCAAATAATATTTTCATGCCATAAGTGACTATCAGCTCTGGTGCTTGATCCATCAGACCTTGCAAGTTATCCATGTATATACTCCCTTAACTTTTAATTTATATTTTAAAAAACAACGAAAAATTCAACTCTTCTATTTAGTGCTCGGCCACTACCAGTATGGTTATTTGCAATCGGAGCTTGGCTTCCAACACCTTTTATATCAAAACGATCGGGTTCGAAATCAAACTCAGTGATTAAAGCTTGCTTAACACTTTTTGCGCGCAATAATGACAACCTTTGGTTAAAGGCTTCACCTCCAATAGAGTCAGTGTAACCAACCAGTAATAACCGAGCTGGAACGTGAGTTAACCAAGCGGATATACGTTCAAGCACGGCTCTTTGACTCGATAACAGCTCAGATTTTGCAAACTCAAATTTAACAATATTAGATGACAATTGTGTACAACTGGCCGGGTAAAAAACTCCAGTTATGGTTCTCAGGCAAAGGGTTGTAGCTAGTGCCTTGTAAGCACAGCCACTAGCATCTACTCTTTGACCTAATTGAGATTGTGCACAGGCATCTTTTTTATCAGGCACTCCATCAGCATCACTATCATGCCAGTCACGAGCATATGCACTCCCCGCCGCCAAGATATAAACTCCAAGAACCAATATTAACCATCGCATATCGATAACCCATCGCTATAGTCAAACAATTCTCAGCGCTAAGACATGTTTGCTATGTTAACTAACAAAAAACAAAAAGGCAGTTAAATAATTAACTTAACCATTACAATAATAGTCATATTTGGAGGTTTGTCCCAATACAACGCGCTATTCGACTCAATTTGGTCGCAGAAGCAAACAACCAAGAAACAGTAAGTCACTGTTGAAGAGGTTGACCCTATCGAGTCAAGAGTATGTTGTAACAAAAGCGACTGGCTGTTGATTATGAAATCAACAGCCAAATTTGATGGAATAAGGCGGTCACGCTGCAGAAATGAGATTGGAACAAAAAATCAACGCTATTTTTTTTGCTGCTTAAATTTAGTGATAAGGCGATCTAATTGATTAGCAAAGGCTTGTCTTTCACTTTGACTCATCGCAGCAGGGCCTCCAGTTTGCACACCACTCGCGCGCATGGTATCCATAAAATCACGCATATTTAAAATCGATTTAATATTTTGCTCAGTGTAAAGTTCACCTCGAGGGTTTAGCGCTAATCCACCTTTCTCGATAACTTCAGCCGCCAACGGTATATCTGCTGTAATGACCAAATCGCCAGCAGTGAGTCGCTTAACAATCTCATCATCAGCGACATCGAAACCTGATGAAACAGTCACCATTTTTATAAATCGTGAAGGCGGGATCTTAACACTATGATTGGCGATCAATATGGTTTCGATTTCTGCTCTGTCAGCGGCGCGAAATAGCGTTTCTTTAGTTACACCTGGACAAGCATCAGCATCAACCCAAACTTTCATAACAATCCTTTATATATCTAGCCACAACGGACAAAGTGCAGTATCAATCAATAAGCGAACAACCCGATCTCTCGTGCCGCACCAAATACTGAGTATTATAGCGCTAAACGAACCACTACCAATAGTGCCTTTCTCAATCAAGTGAGCCAATAGTACATGCCATCATGTCACTATTTTGTTATGTTAATCAGCAATTAAATCACTTTGAGAACTGAGTCATGTTTTCACCTGCGAGTTTTGATTTCCTAAATGAACTGTCAGTTAACAATGATCGTGAATGGTTTAAAGCAAACCAGCCACGTTATGAGCAGCAAGTACGCACACCAGCATTACAGTTTATTGAAGCGATGCAACCATCGATATTAGCGCTTTCGCCTAGATTGACTGCAGTACCTAAAAAGGTTGGCGGCAGTATGATGCGTCCCCAACGAGATAGTCGCTTTAGCAAAGATAAAACACCTTATAAAACTAATGTAGGCATTCAATTTCGCCATTTTCAAGGCAAAGATGTGCATGCCCCAGGTCTTTATTTGCATATAGCCAACGACGGCTGTTTTCTTGGTGCCGGGATTTGGCATCCTGAATCAAAGGCATTAAACGCAATACGCAGCTGTATTGACGAAAATCCTAATGGCTATAAAAAGGCTTTAAAAGCACTCACTCAGGCTGGATTTAATATGGAGGGCAGTCAGCTTATAAGGCCGCCAAAGGGCTACGACAAAAGCCACCCAATGCTAGACGAGCTTAAGCGCAAGGATTTTATTGCTATCAAAGCTATCTCAATGGAGCAAGTCTGCGCCGCAGACTTTGACGACTTCTGTTCCACTGAATTTGAGCATTGTCAGCAGCTAATGCGTTACCTTTGCTTTGCACTGGACTTAGATTATTAAACAGCTAACTACTGATGTCTCAGCCTTAGTTGCTAGCATTGAGAGTTGGAGTTCTTTTCTCGAAAAGCTAAGGTTTAGGCTCAGTAAGAATAGCTAGAATCAAGCGATATCACTTGCTCTCTTTATCGCATTGCGACCCTAGACCTGCTAGCGGTGCTAGATTGAGGCGTTTAACTTAATACTCTGCTACAATTGCGCCACTTTTTCTATGAGCCCTTTGAGGCTTCTGCGTCAGGCACATCTACATGGTCGAATCATCCACATCTTCAGTTAATGCATTTCAAGCACAGAGCAGTGCTCAGAAACGCGCATTGAGCTATAGCAATACAATTTATCAGCTATTTAATAGTGTCTTTGAACAAGAAATGCCTGCTGACCGGATTGTTGGCGAATACTTTCGAGCTAACAAAAAACATGGTTCTAAAGATCGACGTGTAATTAGAGAAAGCTTATTTGCGCTATTTCGCTGGTGGGGTTGGCTTAAAAAAGTGCATACCAGCACCGAGCAAGATGAAAGTTGGTTTGCCGCGCTCGCCATGGTTGCCGAGTTTGAACAGCACAACTGGAGCCAATTTAGTGAAGCTTGGCGAGAGTTCGCTAACCAATCTAACCAGTACTGTATTGTTAGCAGTAC
This sequence comes from Shewanella kaireitica, assembly GCF_023284045.1. Classification (GTDB taxonomy): domain Bacteria; phylum Pseudomonadota; class Gammaproteobacteria; order Enterobacterales; family Shewanellaceae; genus Shewanella; species Shewanella kaireitica. The sequence continues at coordinate 7,437 of NZ_JAKIKQ010000004.1, read as the reverse complement.
AAAAGCTATGCCGACTGTGTTGGATAAATGCCAATATGTGCAGCAATCATTTACTGACATAGAGTTTGACTCGCGGGATCTACTGCCAATATGGTTTTGGGACACTATCGATATTAATACTATCGATGAACTCGCACTGATTGAGGCGATGAGCTCACGCCCTCCAATATGGGGGCGCGCACAGAAATGCACTGCTCAGCAACTGTGTACACAACTGCAAAGCGAGAGTATCGAGGCTTCAACCAGCGAGTTTTTTAATGATACGGTCAATCTCGGGCATAAAAGCATTAATCTTAATGGTATAAAAGCTTATCTAAATGGGCAGCTTGAGATCCAAGATTTAGGCTCCCAAGTGATTGGACAGATCTGTGCGCCTAAGCCAAACGATAACTGGTGGGATACCTGCAGTGGTGCTGGCGGTAAATCGCTCCAGTTACGCTCACTCATGCTTACTCAAGATGACAAAGGCTTAGGCGCTATAACGGCTTCAGACATTCGAAGAAAACCCTTAGAAGAGCTTGGCAAGCGAGCAAAGCGTGCAGGCTTTAATGGCATATCAACCTCACCTTGGAAAGATGAATCTCTACCTGTTGCAGCTGAAAGCTTTGATGGTGTGCTCGTTGATGCGCCTTGCAGCTGCACTGGAACTTGGCGACGCAACCCTGATATGCGTTGGCTCGATGATGTCTCCGTGGTTAACGATAAACAAGCATTGCAGCTAGATATTCTCAACCGTAGTGCAAAAGCTGTAAAACTCGATGGTCAATTGGTGTATGCCACATGTTCACTCTCTCCAGTCGAAAACGAGCAGGTCGTTAAGCAGTTTCTTTCTTTGAACCCTCAATTTACTATCCAACAACTGACTCATCCCTTTACCGGACAAGCTGCAACAATGCTGACCGTTTGGCCGCAGGATGCTGATACAGACGGTATGTTTGTCGCCAAAATGCGCCGGGTAAGTTAAGCCAAAGAACAATAAGTAACACTAACAAAGCCGTGTAATGCACGGCTTTTTATATCCCCATCCAAAAGCGCTACGTTTTGTCATTGCAGTGTCATATTCACTTTCTAATATCTAGGCTGTTAGTGCATGTAAAATAGTAAACAGTAGGGTTAAGTCGATGAGAAACACATATGAGTTTGACCAGCAAGCGGAGTGGCATAATGACTTCGATGATAGCTTTAGTGATGACAGTAAAAGCAAACGCTTAAAGCAGCGTAAAAAAGAGCAACGTAGTAGTAATAAACGTTCGCCAATAGAGGCTTTTTCTGAAGAGCACTTCATTAGCGAAAGTCGGCGCCGTTAAAAACCACATTTTGAGGTTGAACTTATTCAGCCTCAAAATGACCTTACATATCCATATCAAGGGCGCTACTTATGCGCTTCGCATATAACTGACGCCGTTTGATACTCTTGTTGGCATACAAGTTCTGATCAGCATTGCGCAACCATTCATGATTATTAACCACTTCGGTATTCAAGCAGCGCCCAACATGTAAGCTCGCATCATTAAAGCCTTCAGCATTAAAGTGCGATTCAATTCTGGCTGTGGCCTGCTCAACCTCCGCAAAATCCTCTTTATCAATGAACAACACAAAGTCATTCACGCCTACCCTATAAATATACTCTTGGTGGCGATTTTTAATCTGACTTTCCAACTGTTTAGCGACAAAGCAGATCAACTTATCGCCCTCGCCCAGCCCTAATCTTTTATTCACCAACGACAAACCTTCAATGGTGATAAGGACTAAATAACACTCAGCATTCGCTGAGGGACCAATGGGCTGCTCTTGACGCATAAATTCATCAAAAGCAAAACGGTTTGCAGTACCAGTAAGCTCATCGATTCTCGCATTTTTCCAAGCGACATCTAACGTTTCGATATAACGCTCTTTTTCATCTGACAACATGCGGATTTTGTGAGCCAATGCAAGTGATAACAGCAACGCGTCAGCCGTGCCACCGATAAGAGTCGCTAACTCTGCGTTGTCAAAAAAGTCTGGGGTGATCCCCATATTTCCAGGCAAAATAAGTACTGCGGGCAACAATAAACAGGTAAACGCGAATATGAAATATCGAGCAGGATAAAAGCCTTTTAACAAACAAACGTTGCCACAGGTTATCGCCAAAGCTATCCATAACATAATCAGTATTGAAGCAATAATAGCCGTGTATGAGATGAAATAAATACTCGTCGGTAAGGCAATGATACAGGCCCACATTAAGTATTTGCTCAACTTCCACAACCTTGGCGAATGTTCCGGCAATTGCAAAAAGTGTTTATAAAAAAGAATGTTAAAAATCGGCAAACCAATAAAAAAAAGATGGTGTAACTGCAAAGCATGCAAATCAAAAAGATGAGCAGGGATATGAAAGGTTAATGCCCAACCAGTGAAATAAGTTAAAACATAAAAACCGTAATATAAAAATGCTCTATCTCTAATTGATGCATAGATAAGTAAGTTATAAAAAGCGATTGAAGCTAGTGCCCCTAAACAGAGTACGATAAACATCGCACTTAAATCAGACTTGAGTCGGTGCTGCTGGTAGGGCTCAAGTTGCAGTTTAGGTTGTGATGAATAGTAGCGACTACTAACTCGAGTCACCAGCCAATAGTTAGTCTCCCTTTTTAATTCGACATTACGTGCATAATCAAATAGAAATTCATAAGGAGCATAATACCCGCTGTGAAAATATTGCTTTGAGCCATCTTCACCAATAATCCAATAGTCCACAGACTCAATAATGGCGTTTTTGACATTGACGCTCCACTTCCCTTCGTTACCGACAATAACAAAAGCGCTGGCCATCCAGTAATCACCGCCAGCCAATGAGACCTTACTCTGCAACGAGTGCGACTTAATCCAAGGCATTATCGCCATAAAATCTTGTGGGTTACTATCCCCTTCGACCGCTTCAAAGAGGTATTTTTGATCGAAAACGGCACTAGCATGCGCACTTTCATTGCCGCCCATAATGGACAGCATAAGCAAAATGAATGTTATTATTTTTATGTGCATGGAAGATAAATCCGTTTTCAAAAGCCACACTAAATTGAAGTTAGCGTGACAAAAGTCACGTATATGACAATAATTTGACTTAAGTTTACATGAAACAGACATTTATCAAAATGTAAAAAGCATTTTGTTGTTGAAACAAACGACTAAATATTGAAGATGTTGAATAGGAAGTAAGAGGCTGATTTAAGCTATGGGTAATTAAGGTAAAACAGAGTTAAACTCAAAAATGAATATAACGACCAATAGCCATCAATCGGCTATTGGCTGCATAATTTAGACTATATTAGAAAGTCGCTCTGCCACCTAAATAGAAGCCTGAGTCAAATGTAGTATTAGCTGCATCATCGTACTGAAAACGAATATTTCTATAACCGACAAAAAGTGCTAATGAAGGATTTAGCTGGTATTGAACCTTGCCATCGACCTGCCAAGAACCGTCAACATCACCAAACGATAACACTGAAGGCGAGTAGTAACCTGATCCATGTACTGAAACGTTTGAACCTAAGTGCATTGCGTAGCGGCCGCCTATGCCTACCACATTACCATTTTGACTTTTCTTAGACCAAAGCTGAGAAAACTTCGCCCCAATCTCAATATGGTGTACTCCAGCATCATGGGCTATATGCATAGCACCTGATAACATCTGACCGCCATTATCAGAGTAGATATACTCTACAGATGCATTCACATCTTTATTCAAATCGACCTGTATATCAGTTAGCAAGGTGTCATCATTAAGCCCCAAGGTAAAATCGGTTGCTTGAGCTGAAACACTCGCCAAACTCAATACTGCAGCACCCACTAAAAGTTTTATTTTCATTGTTAATCCGACACATATTTTAATTTGTCAGGAGCATACACAAAACTGATCTCAATTTTTATCTAAACCACCGTACCGAGTTCGCATTTTAATAAAGCTCAACCTAAATCCCCTTAACGGACAACACACTCAACAATAAAGACACATTAATCTCAACCAAGATTCAAACATGAAATCTCCACTCAAATAATTAAAGCGTTGATTTAGATTAAGAACAATCGGCAACTTCTTAGCCTGTTGAATGCGCCATAATAGTTCAGCGGACATTCATCTTAAATTCCCTTATAGTGCCGCAGGGGTATTGGTCGACAAAGTAAGTATCCATAAGGATTGCGGCTTTGGTTTACCCCTATTTAGCATAAGCAAAAGTACTTATAACAACTATAATGAATATCCTGAGTGATATGATTTGGAGCAATGATGAAAAATATAAAACTCACATCTTTGAGTATCGCGATAGCAACCAGCATCATGTTATCTGGCTGTGGTTCTGATTCAGATTCCACCCCAGAACAAGAGTTCGGCACATTCACCCTTGGAGTGTCAGATAATCCCGCTGATGCGAATATTGTTAATATCGCCTTTAAGCAAGTGGTATTAAAAAACAGTGAAGGCTCTGTCTCATTCGACGTTTCAGTTGGAGAGGACGGACTACAACACGTCGACCTATTAAGTGTGCAAGGGCAAAATGTTGAAACACTTGTCAGTGGCCAATCTGTTGCTGTCGGCGAATACCAAATGTGTATCTATATGCAAAACAACGAAATATCAGATACGGATAGCTCTTATGTACTTTCTGGCGCCTCTAAAGATGACAACGGAGAATATGTAGGTGGCGTGGTTGAAGGGTTAGTGACAAACAGCAATGGTTCTTGTGGTGGCGAAGGCGCTGATGAAGACAATACTGGTCGTTTATTTTTCAATAAAGCATTTACGATAGCCGCTGGTAATAACGCTTTCGTCGCTGAGTTTAACCTATCTAAAGGCCTTCAAGCTCCCCACGGGAATAAGGAATATTGGACGTTAAAGCCAACGTCAGTGCAATTGGTCAATAACGCTGAGGTTGGCGCAATTGCAGGGCAAATAAGTCCTGAAACCATGGCAACTTGTGAAGCTAATGCTGGTGGTTCAGCGTTTTCTTCAGCTGTTTATCTCTATCCAAGCGATACGGCACTTGATGACATGGCAGATTTTAGAAGCGGTGCAAATGTACTCACTCAGGTTGCCCCTATTACTTCTGCTAGAGTTAACCCAATTGAAGACGCTGAAGGCAATAACTTAGGTTATGGCTATGAATTTGGTTTTGTGGTTGCTGACACGTATAGCCTAGGTTATACCTGCCTAGCACAAAATGACGACCCTGAACTGTCTAATGTTCGTGAGCCAGAAGATGACACACTTCCTTTCTTTATCGACTCTGCAGAGCAAGATGTCACGGTCGTTATTGATGAAACAACCACCCGTCATTTCCCTGAGTCATTTGTACCTAGCGACTCATAAGCAAAGCAAGGCTTTGTAGCCCTGTTACTTAGGTTACTTAGGTTACTTAGGTTACTTAGGTTACTTAGGTTACTTAGGTTACTTAGCAAAAAGGTACTCATTCATTTGTGAGTACCTTTTTAATTTAATTTTCCCAGAGAAAATATCTGTTTACTGTAACCCTCACCACATAGATTGCGCACAACAATATTGCCCGCAAACCCATTTAATAGTATGCTTTCTCAAAAAGGAGCGCACTATGCCATCATCAATTTACGATTTTTCAGTTGCCAACATCCAAGGTCAACCTACCGCTTTAAAAGACTACCAGGGAAAAGTGGTCCTTATTGTAAATACAGCGAGTGAGTGTGGCTTTACTCCGCAATATAAAGAGCTTGAAGCCCTCTATAAAAAATACCAATCTCAAGGCTTAGTCATACTTGGCTTTCCTTGCAACCAATTTGGCGCTCAGGAAAAAGGTGACAGTGCAGCCATCAGCTCATTTTGCGAACTCAATTTTGGAGTTACTTTTCCACTTTTTGAAAAAATAGAGGTAAACGGCGCAACTACAGCCCCGCTTTACCAATATTTAAAAACAGAAGCAAAAGGCTTACTAGGCTCAGAACGGATCAAGTGGAACTTCACCAAATTTCTAATTAACAAGCAGGGAAAAGTTGAAAAACGCTTTGCACCTACAACGAAACCAATGGCGATAGAGAAAAACATCTTAGAACTATTGTAATTTTTATAGTTTAAAAACAATGAATTAAAAATATAATTAAAAAAACCACAATTAACTTGTCTATTTTTTGAACTTTAACTGATTTTAACTCTCTAACTTTTTGAGCATTGAATATTTACTTCATGTTCATCATTCTCCCTGGGACTTCTAGCGCGGTCCCCTTGATCTCTAAGTAGGTCAGTCAGGCAACCCATTGGGTTGCCCTTTTTTTACCTCAAAGACTCTCCAAATGACATAAAGCTGAAGCAAGTAGAAAAAAACACTCTTTCAGGGAACTAAAACAAATTACAGCACTCTGACTATATGAACCGATTCTGGTTAAGTGAATTTTATTAATTGGCTTAACGCTTTTACTCTTTGCTCATCACTTAGAGTTGATAGTTTCATTGTTCATCATCATTCCCTTAGGCACTCCTGTTGAGGTTTGCCATTGGAGTTAACCGTTACGCTAGCGCACTAACCGTGTTAACTCTTGAAAACTTATGTTTATGGCAACCTATTTAGGTTGCCATTTTTTTTGGCTAACAATCACCGCAAAATATCCTTAAGCAAATCTTGGTTTATTCACAAAATTCAATGCATTAATAAACGGATAATCACCAGTAAGTGAGCTAAAAATCAAACCAAATGAAATAAAAACGAAAAAAGTGAGGAGTAATTGGAACTAAAGCTAAATTTGGCACTCTGACTATATGAACCGATTCTGGTTAAGTGAATTTTATTAATTGGCTTAACGCTTTTACTCTTTGCTCATCACTTAGAGTTGATAGTTTCATTGTTCATCATCATTCCCTTAGGCACTCCTGTTGAGGTTTGCCATTGGAGTTAACCGTTACGCTAGCGCACTAACTGTGTTAACTCTTGAAAACTTACGTTTATGGCAACCTATTTAGGTTGCCATTTTTTTTGACTAACAATCACCGCAAAATATCCTTAAGCAAATCTTGATTTAATCGCAAAATTCAATGCATTAATAAATGAATAACCACTAGTAAATGAGCCAGAAGACAACAAAATCAAATAAAAATGAAAAAAGTGAGGAGTAATTGGAACTAAAGCTAAATTTGGCACTCTGACTATATGAACCGATTCTGGTTAAGTGAATTTTATTAATTGGCTTAACGCTTTTACTCTTTGCTCATCACTTAGAGTTGATAGTTTCATTGTTCATCATCATTCCCTTAGGCACTCCTGTTGAGGTTTGCCATTGGAGTTAACCGTTACGCTAGCGCACTAACTGTGTTAACTCTTGAAAACTTACGTTTATGGCAACCTATTTAGGTTGCCATTTTTTTTGGCTAACAATCACCGCAAAATATCCTTAAGCAAATCTTGGTTTATTCACAAAATTCAATGCATTAATAAACGGATA
>NZ_JAKIKQ010000003.1 GCF_023284045.1 Shewanella kaireitica | reverse complement strand
AGAGCGAAGCAGGATGCCAGAGCCGAGAATAACTATTAGCTCAAATTCCACTACTTGCCTACAGCGTTTTGAATTCCCGCTGAATGGTCAAACTTTTAATGCAATTGGTATAAGGCAGTTTTAGAATGGACAACATCGGGATTCCTTACTGCATCAAATTAGTGATGAATACGCGATTAAAATACCTAGGCAGATAACGGATAAAGTTATATTGAATGGATAACGTTGAGCTACTCTCGATTGCATGTATGTTACTTATACTGCTATTGGCTATCGCTTTTTGGCAGTTTTTACTTTGTCGGCGTCAGCTCAAACAATTGTACTCGTCGGTAAGTCACTCACGAGGTGAACCTTATCTGCTTAATGCTTCATTAGAGAGCTCGCCGCAATCACTCTTGCAAGTTGAGCAGATGGTTTCTCAATTAAAACAGCAATTGCATCAAGCGGGATTTGACAAATTAACCGGGCTAAGTAATCGCTTAAGCATGAAGCAAAAGTTGGCTAGCTTGATGCCGCTCAAGCAGGGAAGTTTAGTCTTACTTGATATATACCGATTCCGTTATGTGAATGACCTTTTTGGTTTTAGTTTTGGTGATGAATTGCTAAAGCAAATTGCTAACAGGATTGAAGCGGATGTTCATTCTAGTTCAGCTATCGCTAGAATGAATGAAGACGAGTTTCTGATCTATTTTCCAGATGGAATAACAGAGGCTGAACTTGATACCTTTATTGAGTATTTGCAGCAGCCCTATAGTGTATTTGAAAGTCCTATTACAGTTAGAGTTCAGGTTGGTCATTTGGGGCTGGAGCGTTTTCATGGCGACATCAGTACTATGTTGCGCCGGTTAGATTTAGCCCTTAAAAAAGCTAAACAGCTCGATAGAACTATTGCTCATTATGAACTTGGTGATGACGCGGTGCAGTTGCGTGAAGTATCGATTATTAATAGCTTAGTCAAAGCGCTTCAGGACGGCGAGCTCTATATGGTCTATCAGCCTAAACAAAACTTTCAGCCACTAGGGTGTAACCAAGTTGAAGCGCTAATGCGCTGGCAACACAAAACCTTAGGCAATATCTCTCCCGCTGAGTTTATTCCGCTCGCAGAGTATGCCGGAATGATTGATTTAATTAGCCAATGGGTGCTTGATCAAGTAGTTATTCAACAGGCTAAGTGGCGTGAATTAGGGATCGAGCTGCAAGTAGCTGTAAATTTATCGACTCAAGATTTAAAGAATCAGGCGCTTATTCAAGAGATTGAAGCTAGGTTATTCAAGTACCAACTTCCCGCAAATGCACTGTCAATTGAGCTCACTGAGAGTAAATTGATGGAAGATATCGATGGCGCTGTGCTTGCGATTAATCGACTACGCAGTATTGGAGTTGATATCGCTATTGATGACTTTGGTACAGGCCATTCTTCACTCGCATATTTGAAATACTTGCCCGTTGACGAAGTAAAAATAGATCAAGCGTTTGTTGAAGGACTAGAAACTGATCCGCAAGCAAAACACATTATGGATACCAGCATACGTTTAGCAAAAGGCCTGGGGTTTAAGGTTACTGTGGAAGGCGTTGAAACGGAGGTGGTTAAACAGATTATTGTTCAAATGGGCGCAGATAAAATTCAGGGTGATGTGTTTGCAAAGCCGCTGACTCCGGCCGAACTTGAGGTTAAGTGGCCGAAGTTGTCATCCGTTATCCAGTAGCACTAATTAAAAAGTAACAGGCTCTGAAAATGCCTCGCCAAGTCGATTGATTAATATCTGAGGCATTGGGCAAAGTTGGCGGTTCTTGTTCATGCATATCATCTCGATTTGTGCCGTTACTGCAGGCTTTTTAGCATTAGGGCGCCAGATCTCTTGTAGCCAAACCGTGCGATATTTACTTTCAAAATAGAATCGAGTTCTAATATCGATAATGTCAGCAAACTCTACGCCGTCATGACAAAGCATGTCACTGCGATAAACAGCAAAACCCAAGTCATGTTCGTCCCATAAACTCGCTAAGCTATTGGCACCAATCACATGTTCACGAGCACGCTCAAAATACTTTAAGAAATTAGGGTGGTACACAACACCAGAAAAATCAGTGTCTTCATAATAGATCTGTACCGGGAAATGAAAGGTTTTACTCTGTTGTACTGATTTAGTCGAGGGCATATTTATTGTGGTCTAATGATAAATATTGATGAAAGTGGCACCAGTTTAACATACCTATATGAAAACCACTTGAAGTGGCTTATTTCAATGGCTGCTTGCACGTTCTACGGCGACATTAACAGCGCTTGGCGTGAGCGCAACAAGCTGTGAGCTCGAGCTACTTTTAGTTGAATAGTAAAACTGTGAGACTAATTTGAGTTTTTGCCAATAAATCCATTAGAATAAACTCATTGAAATAAATCTAATGGAGTGGTGTAAAAATGGCGAACAAGACTATTGAAGTAAATACACAGATGTCGGAAGGTTGGAAAGTGACGGCGAACATTCGAGAGCATCAGCTTATCATTGATCAGCCAAGCGGCGGTAATGAAGGAGCTAATCCACTAGAGACTTTCATTTTCTCTTTAGCGGGCTGTATTTCAACCATTGCCAAAATGGTTGCTCGTGAGCAAAAAATAGATCTGCAACAGTTCAATGTGTCGATGAAAGCACAGCTTAATACTGCAGGGTTACTCGGTAAGCCTTCTGAGGATCCTGTAGGTTTCAAATTGATTGATGTTGTTGTGGTCATGGATGCTCAAATAAATGATATCCAGCTAGATAATGAGCAGAAGAGTCTATTTTTAGATACTGTTTGTCATCGCTGCCCTGTGCATGAGAACTTGCTTAAGCCTACGCTTGTTAATCATTGCGTTGGTGAGTAGCAGCTAGCAACACACGGTTGAATGAGTGTGGCTTACGCCCCACTCATTCGGCTTTGAAATGGTAACTTTTCACTATTTATTACTAATTCTTAATGTTGTGTATTCTTGTGTCTGTAATGCTAGATATTAGCCGTTCGATAATACCTTCCGTTCAGATTAGGTACCCACTTCGTTGTATTAGTTTTAACCCTCTAATGCAGTCTGCTGCAATTTGTACTTTGGAAAGTAAGGATAATTGTAAGATAGATATTAATTACCCCTTAATCTGCTAGAATATTGATCAAATAGATGTCAATTACTGCACGGACGAATTGTTCTTTATGGATCAAAGTTTATTTTTCTCGCTTATTCAAAATGCAGCGCTATTGCTAGCAATGGTGTTCGTATATGACGCGTTCCCACGTAGTCATAAGCGAGAGCTTGATGTCCTTTGGAGAGTGGGTATTGGCGCCCTTGTCGGGGTGATTTCTATCTCCGTGATGTTGAGCCCTTGGCAATATACGGAAGGCGTTTTTTTTGATTCAAGAACCGTTATCCTTGGTATTTCAGGGATGTTTTTCGGTGGGATCCCGACACTTGTCGCTGTGATTATTAGCGGATTATTTCGACTTAGTGAAGGAGGCGTAGCTGTATGGTCAGGCGTGGGGACAATTATGACCTCGGGTTTGATTGGCTATTTATGGGGTAAGTACCGCAGTGGCGATATTGGCGATATTCGCTTTAGAGAGCTGTTAGTATTTGGTTTTAGCTTACACATTCTCGCCTTACTTTGGGGCTTGGTTATGCCCTTTGAAGTGGCTTTTTCACTACTGAAGAAGATTACTTTACCTTTCTTAGTTATTTTCCCTATTACCACGGCTTTACTGGGGATGCTGCTATCTCGGCGCATTGAGATCCAGCGAGACCAAAAGATAAAGCTGCAAGACCACTTATTGTTCAAATCCCACTTTCAAGCGGGCAGCATGGGCATTGCTATCACCGACGTTGACCACCAATGGATAAAGGTGAATCCAAATCTTTGTCAGATGTTGCAATATAGCGAGTCAGAGCTACTTGAGTTACTTTGGGTTGACCTACTGCATCATAGTGATTTTAACCTCTATAGGCACTATTACGCCGATATGCTAGCGGGGGAAATCGATGAGTTTGAACTCGATATCAGACTTATTGCTAGTGATGACTCTATTGTTTATACCCATATGACAGTGGCATGCCAACGTAACCAAGATAAAGTTGAACTGGTTATTGTTGGCTTGCTTAATCGTAGCTCACAGAAACAAGCTGAAATGGCCATGCTGGCGAGCCAAGAGCAACTTGCGCTTGTACTCGGTAGCAGTGAATTGGGTTTTTGGGATTGGGATATCATTAACGACAAAGTCGAGCGCAATCAGCTTAGCGCCAACTTGCTGGGTTGTGATGTCAATACACTTAATGAAAACCCTAAGCTTTGGATGCGGGCTATTCATCCCAAAGATCGAGTGAAAGTACTCAGTTCAATAGATGAGCATCTTAGCGGTGTCAGTGAACAGCATAAAATAGAGTACCGAATGTATGCTCATACTGGTGAGATCCGCTGGATCTTGGATTCAGGGAAGATTGTAAGTCGTGATGAAAACAATAAACCATTGCGTATGTGTGGAGTGCATTCAGATATCACTGACAGTAAGCGAGTCGAAGAGTCTTTAAAATTGGCTGCATCAGTCTATAACAACAGTAGCGAAGCGATGAGTGTGCAAGATGAAGCTGGTGTTATTATCACTACAAACTCAGCCTTTACCGATATTACTGGATATAGTGAAGCCGAAATCAAGCATCAAAATATTCAAATTCTACAATGCAAGCGTAATAACTACAGCGTATATGAACAGATTAGCTTGTCAGTAGAGGAGACGGGACGCTGGCAAGGGGAGATGTGGCTCAGGCGCAAGAATGGCGAAGAGCTAGTGGTTTGGTTAACGATTAATACGCTGTTTGACTCAGAAGCCCAAACAGAGCGACGAGTGGCGCTATTCTCCGACATTACCGATAAAAAACAGGCTGAACAGATTATCTGGAAACAGGCTAATTACGACCCGCTAACGGGCTTGCCTAATCGCCGTATGTTGCTCGACTACTTAGGCAGTGAGATTTTAAAGTCTGATCGACGTGAAAAACACTTTGCATTAATGTTCCTCGATCTCGATTATTTTAAAGAGGTTAACGATACGCTTGGTCATGACATGGGGGATTTACTGCTAACTGAAGCGGCTAAGCGCATTAAGAGCTGCATTCGAGACAGCGATGTGGTTGCTCGCTTAGGCGGTGATGAATTTACCGTGGTGCTGTCTGGGATAACAGATATAAAAGGCGTGGATAAAGTCGCTCAGAATATTTTGAATCGCCTTGCTGAGCCTTTTAACCTTGGGGAAGAAACTTCTTATATCAGCGCAAGTATTGGTATTACTCTCTATCCCGATGATGCCAGCAGTATTGAAGGGTTACTCAAACATGCCGATCAGGCAATGTACGCGGCTAAAGATCAGGGCCGAAATCGATTCCACTACTTTACGCCGTCAATGCAAAGAAATGCTAAATACCGGATGCGCTTAATCCAAGATTTACGACTCGCGGTGACCAACCAAGAGTTTGAACTTTATTACCAGCCAATAGTGTGTCTAGCGGGTGATCCCACCGTTAAAGCTGAAGCACTTATTCGTTGGCATCACCCTAAGCGCGGCTTAGTGTCTCCCATCGAGTTTATTGCAGTTGCGGAAGAAACTGGTTTAATCGTCGATATTGGTAATTGGGTTTTTCAACAAGCAGCTCGCCAGTGCGCGCTTTGGCGTGATAGGTTCGGTATTGAAGTACAGATCAGTATTAATAAATCCCCAGTCCAGTTTAGAGATGAAGGAGAAAGTCTAGATTCTTGGGTTGCACTGCTTAAAACACTGAACCTTAGTCGGAACTCTATCTGCGTCGAAATCACAGAAGGTTTACTATTAGATAGCAACCAAACTATTTACAGTAAGCTAGAGCAATATCGCAATGCTGGTATGCAAATATCACTGGATGATTTTGGTACTGGCTATTCCTCTTTAGCCTACCTTAAAAAGTTCGACATAGACTTTTTAAAGATTGATCAATCTTTTACCCGAAACCTCGACAGCAATAGCGATGATTTTACCCTTTGTGAAGCGATAATTGTCATGGCACATAAGCTCGGTATGAAAGTGATAGCCGAAGGAGTAGAAACAGACTATCAGCGTCAGGTGCTTGCAGATGCGGGTTGCGACTATGGTCAAGGTTATCTGTTTTCAAGACCCGTTACCGCTGAAGAGTTTGAGGCTAACTGCATCACCGCAGCTTTAGAACATAAGCAAAATTCATTGCTGCAAGAGAGTCGTTCAGGCGAAACAGTGACAGTTAACAAAAGTAAGTAAATAGCATTATGTTAGCCGCTTTGGCTTTTATACCTAAAGGCATCGCGGATAAATAGCTAACCCCACCGCTTTGCTGTACTTGGTAGTATTATCTGTGCTGGGTTTTTGATAGACTCCGCGCTCACTTTTATTCCTCTATTTTATAACCAGTATTGAGCCGACCATGAACTTTGATGCATTTGATCTACACCCTTACATTCTAGATGCTGTATCGAATCGCGGTTATAAAGCGCTAACCGAAGTTCAGTGCCATGTGTTACCTGTTGCAATGCATGGGCAAGATATTATGGCTTGCGCACAAACGGGTACAGGGAAAACGGCGGCATTTGCACTCCCTTTGCTCAATACCCTTGTTGGGCAGGCATTGCAGCTAAGCAATGTTGCTGAAGAGGATGCCTTTAATCAATACAAGTCTGAGCTAAAAGTTCTAGTGCTAACGCCAACTCGTGAGCTGGCCATACAAGTGGCGGATAATATTCAAGCTTACGCACAGTTGTTACCTTTTAAAACTGCAGCGGTTTATGGTGGCGCCAACATGAACCCACAGCGTAAAGCAGTGCAAGCCGGGGTTGATATTTTGGTTGCGACGCCTGGTCGACTTTTTGATCTAATCGGCCAGTTCGGTTTGGATTTAGGCAGTGTGACTCACTTAGTGGTTGATGAAGCTGATCGCATGCTAGACATGGGCTTTGTTAGAGATATTGAAAGAGTGAAAAGGCTGGTGGCTGTTGAGCATCAAACATTGTTTTTCTCAGCAACTTACAGCGAAGAGGTAAAAACCTTAGCGCAGAAAATGCTAGTTGCACCAGAGTGGATCGATGTAACTACCGCAGCCACTGCCAGTAAAATAACCCAAGAGGTATATTTAGTTGATAAGCGCCGTAAAGCTGAATTGCTATCGGAGCTGGTAGGCCGTAATAATTGGCAACAGGTACTGGTGTTTGTTAGCAGTAAAGAGAGTGCTGAACACTTGCATAGCGAGCTGAAGCTCGATGGCGTAAAAAGTGCAGTATTTCATGGTGATAAAACGCAAGGCTCTAGAAATAGAGCATTAGAAGAGTTTAAAAGCGGTAAATTAAGAGTCATGGTCGCCACTGATGTCGCAGCGCGTGGACTGGATATTGAAGCTTTGCCATTAGTGATTAACCTTGAACTGCCTTTTGCAGCTGAAGATTATGTCCATCGAGTAGGGCGTACAGGACGTGCTGGGCTAGAAGGTCGAGCCATATCGTTTGTATCTCCGCAAGATAAAGCGATGTTGAGTGAGATTGAAACGATTATAGAAATGACATTACCTTGTATTACGTTGCCTGGTTATGAAGAGGGCGCCCCTTTACCTGCACGCTATCGCGATGTCACCACAAAGCCGGTGAAAGAGAGAAGTCATAATAAGCGTAAATATCAAGAGAAAAGACGTAATGAGTCAAAAACCGGCCAAGCTAAAGCTTCTAAAGGTAGTGGTGATAAGAACCGTTATGGCCGCAGTAAGAGTCGAACCAAATAACGGTTACAGATAATAATGATGAGGTTGATGGTGAACCTCATCATTAAGTCATATTGTAGCTTCAGCAATGTATCTAGCTGTAATTTATCGCTTTGCTGCGGGCTGAATGGATAAATTAACGATCTAGCCAGTTATCTCGTTAACCTCAGCATTAAAAAGCACATTGTTAGTCCACCATACAATAGTGCGTAGGTTTGACCTGCATTAGCTTAATAGACAGGGGTTAAAATGTGATGGTCGCACCCACTGTGTACATCCATGTTTGATCTAATATATCAAAGTACTCAACTTCACCTCTGACGGCAATACTGCCTAATTCAAACTCCAGGCCAATACCAGCCGCTAAATCCAGGCCATCATTAGAGATGTTTTTCCCAATGTACTCTAAATCTGCATCCCAATAGATCCCGCCTAATTTGCCAAATACTCTAACCGGTCCGAGTGGAATACCAGCAACTGCAAAGACATCCAAACCATAAGGATCAACACTGCCTCTGGAGTCAGATGGAGAACCTAAATCAACATAGCCCGCTTCAATAGCGAGTAAGCCTGAAAATTGATAACCACCGAAGAGTTTCCAAGCAAAATCATTTTCATTGAAATCGAAATCGCCGAGATCTGCATCGCTGCCAGACTGCTCTATGCTGGCAGAACCGACTGAAGCTCCAAAGTATAAGCCTTCATCCTTAGCCTGTACTGAGGTGCAAGCGAAGGTAAACATCAAACTTAATATTAGCAAAGTGATATGTTTCATCATTAATTCCTTTGATTACTTTAATTACTATCCTTAGCGAATAGGCTAGCGCGTGTGAGTTATGCTCTTGTATATAGGTACTGTATGAGCAAAAATTGAGGATAGTAAACAACTTGATAATTGCAAATTGGTGGGGTTATAAGGGGCTAACTGGTGAGTTATGGATACTGCATTTCCAATAACAATATTGAATGCAGACCCCTCATATATTCACTGAATTGAGGAGGCGCTTATGTTTATATCTGCGCAGCGTACCTTGGCAAGCTGCGCTGTTCTAGGGGACATTTATAGCCTAGTTATTAACAGCCAATTTCAGCTGCTTCAGAGATGCTTGAACCTGCTCTATAGACGATGCAAAATTCATTCGATAGAAGTTTTCATCCGCTTCGCCAAACCAAGTCCCCGGGGTTAATGCCATTTTTGCTTGCTTAGTTAATAGTGTTTTTAACTCAGTTGCGCTGAGTCCTAGCCCGGTAAAATCAAACCAGATCTGATTGGTACCTTCTGGGACGAAGGTTTTTACCTGAGGCAGCTGTTTTGCCATAAACGCGACAACCCAATCACGGGTATGTTGGGTATAACTTAGGAAAGAATCAAACCACTCTTTGCCCTGCTGATAAGCGGCAACCGTGGCGTAGGTTGTAAATGCATTTCCGTGATCAAGTGACATTGATGCAGAGGTCGCTTTGATTTTTTCACGTAATGCTGTGTTATCACTGTAGATATAACCATTAGAGATACTATTGAGTCCGAAGTTTTTCGCCGGCGAACCAATAATAGTTAGGCTGTTGTCATAATCTAATGCTGCCATACTGGTGAAAGTTGAGCCCTCAAAAACAATATCGGCATGTACTTCATCACTGATGATAATAGTTTGATATTTCTTCGCTATTGCGACTAACTGTTGCAGTTCTGACTTTGTCCATACGCGGCCGACCGGGTTGTGAGGATTGCACAAAAGCACCATTTTTACTTTTCCGCTCTGCAACAATGCTTCAAAATTTTCAAAGTCGATGACATAACGATCATTTTCTATCTTCAGAGTGTTGTTTACCGCTGTGCGGCCAGCAGACTCAATTAAACGACGGAACTGGTGGTAGACCGGTGTTTGTATGAGGACACCATCGCCTTCATTGGTAAAGCCGCGGATCAACATGGCGATAGCACTTAAAACCCCGGGTACTTGAACAAAGTGCTCAGGATTCAATTTAAGGCCGTGGCGATCTTGGTTCCAGTCGGCAATAGCATTGAACACCGTTTTTGAATCGAACTCATATGAGTAAGTTTCTCGGCTTACCAATTGCTGCATTGCATGAGTAATGGGGGAGGCGATAGGAAAATCCATGTCTGCAATCCAATAGGGAATTACATCTTCAGTGCCGTAGATTTGCTTAAGCATCTTGCTATCACGTTTGATAAATTTATCGCTGATTTCAGTTTGTTTGGGTTTAACTTGGAACATCTACTCTCTCCGAATACTAAGGTTTATAGACTGATAATAGTAAGACGTAGCAGCATTAGAAAAGATGCAAATAAAATGATTTATTAGTAGTAAATATTTTACTACTGCGGTTTCTACAGCCATTCAATTAGCGTTAGTGAGTCTAGAATGCCTTCACCGCTGTGAATACCGCCTTCATTTTCACTGGCGGGTTTGCTGCGGATCAAATATCCTGCGTAACCATTCAATTGCGTCACTGGCTTTGAGTCGAAATAGGCACTAAATAAACCAATTTCACTAATGAGATTGTTAACTTGCAGTTGCTGACCGTTACGAACGGCTAGGGTCGGTCGTTCACGTTCATGGGGATATAAACGTAACATTAGCGCCCATGCGTCATACTCTTCAGGAGCCAATAGCGCTAACTTTTCACTAATATCATCACCAAATAAACAGTGGCCACCGCCTTCACCTTGGTTTTTTAGCACCCAATCTTGTTTGATAGCCTTACTGTTAAACCAAGCGATAGTGTCAGCGTTAATAGGTTTCATCTCAGCTAAAACCTTTTTGACTAATCTCGCTTCTGCAAGATTAAGCCCCCATCGCGCGTACTCCTCAATAGGCGTTTGAGTGAGTACCATCTGCATGGTTTTACTGGTTGCGAGTTGCTGGCTGAAAGTTGCGTTAACCGCTACATGGTGTTGCTCTATAAATAGTCTAGTTTCGCTTAAGGTTTGGCAGCATATCGACTTGTCGAGTTTGGGGGCATGGTAGTCTGAATATTGATAGCCAGCACGTAAATACACCATGTCGATAGCGCCCACACCTTGTAATATTAAGCGCTGTTTTGTGCCGCTTGAAAGCTGTGAACTTAACTGTTTGAAAGTACGTCTAACGGTGCGCAGCCCAAGCTTTTGTAGCTCAACTTCAAGTAGGTGTTGATCGTAAACGTTGTCTTCATTTTCTTGAATCACCATTAGAAAAGTAGCTTTACCTGATTCTTTAAATGCAGCTCTAACCTTGGTGGCTGCTAACTTGATGGCATAGGAAAGTTGTTCAAGCCCATGGTTTTCAGCAGGGGTTGCACGCTTATTTTCAATCCACTCATGATAAGTATCAGGCCATTGGCTGTGCATATAGCGGTGAAACTCGGTAGCGCGTTGGCCAAAAGGCGCCATTCCTGCTGCGATACTATTAAACTCGATAACCTTAGCACCAAGTTTGCGGTCATCCATAAAATCAGTACGCATTAATAACAGCGGTTTGCGGGCAGGGTGATCTCGAGCGTTAATTTTGCCATGAGCTTGCTGATGCAGAGTTAACAGTCGAGCAAAAAATGGATCAGCTTTAGCTACGCCTAACAGTGATGCCTGCAGAAAGTCGTGATCTTCAGAAACGCTATTAATCAATTTGCTCAATATTGGTGTCACTTCTACTAGCTGCTCAAATGTCTCGCGCTTAATTGTTATTGGAGCAATACTAAAAGGGCAGTGTCTAGCACTGTTATCTGCTTGACGAAAAGCGACTCCATGCATGATGGCCCACTCGGTGGCATCTTCAATGACTTGGTTTGCTAACAAGGAGTTGGCGTTATTGTCCATGACTTTTAATCCTATCTTTAGAACGGCTATGTTATTACTGTTTTGCTGAGCCTGTTTGATGCTAGCAGGTTTTAGGGGCGCAATAATTCGCACGCTACTTGCTAGGACGTTGGAATAACAGAAAGGACGCAAAAATTGACAATAAATGCTGAGCTAGTTATCTCCTTGGTAGATTTTGCTAGGTGCTCTATTTATTGAGAGTTAACATTTACTGCATTCAGGCTTTTTAGGGATATAATCGATAATACCTTGTTGCCCTATTTCAAAGTCACAGCAAGCCATCATCTGCTCTCTAAATTTAACGCGGCTTCTTTGCACTCTACTTTTAGCGCCTGATAGCGATAACCCTAGCTCATCGGCAATCGCTTGCTGCGATATTCCTTCAAGCTCTGCCATACGCAAGGGAGTGGCATATTTTTCTGGTAATTCGTTAATTAGTGGTCGTAAGCATTGGGCTAACTCTTTATGTGCTTGTGTGCTTACATCTTCCTCTT
This sequence comes from Shewanella kaireitica, assembly GCF_023284045.1. GTDB lineage: Bacteria > Pseudomonadota > Gammaproteobacteria > Enterobacterales > Shewanellaceae > Shewanella > Shewanella kaireitica. The sequence goes on along the minus strand of NZ_JAKIKQ010000003.1, from coordinate 528,406 downwards.
CAATCGCAAGTTCTTCTGGTAGCGCATCGAGAGGTTGGCGCGCCCGATAAAAATCCATGATGGTGTTATAAGCGATGCGATAAAGCCAACCTTTAAGGCTTCCTTTAGATTTGAGTTGGTGCAAGTTACTACTGGCTTTGATGTAGACATCTTGCAGTATATCGTCCACCGCATCAGCGTCGTCAATACGTTTGCTAACGTAGCTGCGAAGCTGCGCCTTGTGGTTTTGCCATTCAGATAACATAAAAACTGCGCCTTATAATCAATATTACATTCTAACTATGACGTGCTTATCGCTAAAAAGATGCAAACTTTTAATAAATTTTCATTTGGATAAATACTTATTTACCGTCGTGAATTGGAATACATTGTTGCGGATTAATTGGTTTTGATGGAGATAATGTGTGTTTATATTTTAATGTTATTGCTTAAAGCTTGTTTAATTTTTATTAGAGAGAGAATATTGAACGACTACCTGCAATTGATAATAGGTAATTTCCAATGAAGATTAGGTGTTTTAGTACAAGAATTCTAGCCACGATACTTTGTGTTTTAACTGTTGCATGCAGTGATGTTGAGTTACAAAAGAAAACACTGGGTCTTGAGACGATTGAAAGCCCATGCAACCAAATATGGTTTGAAAAAGTGGATAGGCAAATAGCCAGCGGTGATGGTCAAGGTCATGGCCCTGATTTAGGTTCTATGGAGTGGCGCTCAGTGGTGGAGTTTAAACTCGGAGTCAGAGGTGATGAATCATTACCTGCTGCTGACTCTGAACGCTGGTGCGCTTATATCGACCAGCATTTTATCAACTAGTACTTTTTCGACGCTAGACTTGCTGGTTAATCACTTAACGAGTGATTTTAGTGCTTTGCATGATTGCGGGTGGGCAGATTTGCTGCTTTTTAAACTCCTGCATGACTTTAAGGGTGATATCTGTTTCGAATAGCTTTTCATATTTAATGTCTAGTACGTATGCCTTTAACGTGAGTTTAATGGCAAAATAGCTATCGCTGATATCTTGTTTAACTAACACCACGATAGGTTTAGGTAGGTGAATATAGCGACTTGAAGCTGCGGCCTCTCTGATGATGTCAGTTGCTAGTGACAAGTCTTGATCCAATGCGACATGAAAGGGGATCACCACTTGCATGTCGAGAGCGCCATAGTTGCCACTGACCACCACATCACTTAAAAATTTACTGTTGGGGATAGTGATAATGTCGTCAGTTAAGGTGCACATACGCACTGAACGTAAGCCGATAGCGATAATGTCGCCATAATGCCCCTCAAAGGTCACTCTATCACCCACTTGAAATGGCCTGTCTATCATTACCGTTAAGCCAGCTATAAATGAAGCTGCAAGGTCTTTCATTGCAAAGCCAACCGATACCGCCAGCGTTCCTCCGATTAACGTCAGTACTCTGTCGTCGACTCTAAAGCTGAGCATGAATACTGAAATCCCTGCCGTCATATAGACAAAAAATTGAAAGAACGATTGGAGTTTTTGCGCCAGCATTCGCCGTTGTGCAAATTGGGTACTAATCGAGTCAACAATATTCTGCGTAAATTTCAGCATTAACCAAGCAACAAACAGGACTAACACTGATATAAAGACACCGCTCCAGCGGATAAGACTGGCAATTTCGGTAAGGCTATCTAGGTTAGGCGATAGTGCTTCGGCCTGTGCTTGAAAGCTTAAGAATAATACCAGTAGCAATAGTGTTGTGTAGGATTGTATTTTCATCTACTTTACCAATAAATGTTGGTTATGCAGGGTATTAGTGATGTATCTAAACCAATGCGAAGATATTTTTGCTTTGTCGTCAATCAGCTCGATAAAGCCTCGGTTTTGAAAATACCGCAGGGTATTTAGTACCTCAGAAAAACCAAGTTGTGTACAGGCTGCAAGCTCTTCTGCTGAAGCAACTTCTAGCTGCACGATAGCTCTAAGTACTGCTAGCATTGGCTTTGGCATGCTTTCGAGCTCTTTGGCATCAGGCGCCTTGAAGATTCGTACAAAGACTTCACCAGTGGTTTTATCTTGGTGAAGAGATTGCCTGAAGAATCGCAGTGCAACACTCGGGTTGCCGTCGGAGTAGTCCCATAAAATACGGTAAAAGCCTTGCTCTGCACGCTCTATTTCAGACAGCTCCTGTTCATCCCATTGCTTAGGTAACTTTAAGCCTGCAAAACTCAAGACATTGTCGCCATCAGTAGCAATACGGCTACTGAGTAAGGCGGCTATTTGGGTCTCATTCCAGCGTGGCATTGCAATGACTTTATCAAACAGCAAGCGTTCTCCGCGAGCGCGGTCAACGAAGCGCCATGCAGACTGCTCAATACCAAGCAACATGCCATGTTGATTGCGACCTCGGCGGAGTAGTTTTGATAACTTCATTAAGTTATTCAATCCGCCGACTTTAGGACTAATGATGCGCTGACAATCATCAATACAGAATACATAACGTTTATCAGTATTGCGTAGCAGTTTAACTAGCTCTGTTTCATCGACATCTTCAGGCAAGCCTACCGCGCTGTTAATTTGTGCTATTAGTGCACTGTATCCAGCATGGGGGCAATTGATGTAAATAGCATCTTCTGACTGAGCGCGGTAGATGACCCTTTTTAATAGTGTAGTGAGTCCGAGTCCGCGTTCGCTGTAAATAAGTGCCATTGCAGGGGAGGGCGCTAACACATAACGCGCGATTTCATTGAGTTCATTACTGGCATAATCTTCAATCAGTTCGCTATCTTCATGGCCTGGAGTCACAAATTGATAAGTTCTATCTCCCTTAATTCGCACCATGTTGGCGTTCTCTTTGTCAGCCTTACTTTGTTTCGCTACCTCGACTCTAAAGAAGTAGGCCAACGCATGTTTAAAGTTTTCGTACTTAGAAAGCTTATTAAAAAGTGCTTGGAATAGCCGTTGTGAGAACAGGCGGTATACAGCGATGAATGTGGCTATTGGCGCTAGAAATAGATTATTGCGTTTAGATATAGCCCATGTAACGTAGGTTGGTTGCTCTTCACACTGACTTAGCTGATTAAAGACAATGCTGCGCCAATCTCTTAATGTCTTTATCAGCAGAAGTAGCAATATAAGTAATATTAGCGTTTTAACCCAAGCGTATATTGTTCCTTGGTAGACACTCATTGCCGTAGCTTTTAATACAATAGCAGCAATCACAATTGTCCATACCCAATGCTTTACAGTGCGAACTCGCAGTTCAACAATCTCTGACTGATTATTGTAGTGACTATGGTGTGAAGCAAACTCGGTGATTAATCGAATAACAATGACGGCGGAAAAGCTCCAGTTAATCACCACACTGAGATAATTGATGCTATCTAGGCCAGGTAAACTGACTAAGGTGTTCAGCACCACTGAAAGGCCGATAAACCAAGCTAGTGGTACCTGTATTTTATTCAGGTAACGCCAAAAAGAGTGGCTAATAGGTTCACGAGTTAGCGGTTTGCATTTAGTGTGTTCGAGTTGAGTAACAATTAACTTTGGTGCATGTTTGAGCCACCATGATAGTAGCATTGCGATTAAAGTGAGCTTAAAAATCAATACTAATAGCGGGAAAGGAGAGACTTTAAGATCCGCTATGAATGTGGCTAAGCTTCGTAGTTGGAATACGAGTTGATAGTTAATGATGGCTTCAGTGACTTGAACCTCTAATAAAAGCTGCCTGACGCCATCGGGGCCAAACCCTGTAAAGCGTTCATTAACGCTAGGCGGTACATAAGCTAAAAGGTAGGCTTTATTCTGGCTTAGACTATCAAGTGAAAGTCTGGTCTGTTCAATGCTGTGCCAATTTTTGTCAGTGTTAGATTTTCTAAATTGTTGCAGTCGTTGATTAAGGGATTTTGCATGAGATTGCTGCTCCGCAAACGTGTCGATGAGTATGCTAGTTGCTTGGTTTTGATCTCGAACTGTCGCAATGTGCTGTTCAGGCAATGCCTTAGTTCGTTGCGCGATTGATTGACTTTGTTTAGTTAATTCGGGCGCTTCAAAAGAAGACCAATTAGCTAAAAGACTACTGGGGAGCAGTGTCGCTGCAACAAATGTTAGCCATAGCATGAGCTGTTTAGGTCGCATAGAAATGTCACACTCCATAGGCAAGTTTTTGATTTGTTACCTATAAAACCTAGCAGAAGCTACAAATTTTGCCGACGTTTTCCGTTGATACCGCTTCAGCCCAGAAAGAGTGGCATTCGTTTCGGTTGATGATCCGCACATCAGTGGTGACATTGACCTCCATTCCCGATTAGAATCTCGAGCAACTTGCGTAAAAGAGCAGCCACAATGATCCAAAAAATAATCCCGACTAATGTGATTACCGGTTTTCTCGGTGTAGGGAAGACCTCATTCATTAAAACGTTACTAAGCCAAAAACCATCTGGTGAAGTTTGGGCTGTATTAGTCAATGAATTTGGCGAAATAGGTATTGATGCTGGCCTGCTGGGTAATGATAACCAGCAAGTAGAAATTAAAGAGGTTGCTGGCGGCTGTATGTGCTGCGCAGCTGGTCTGCCCATGCAGGTGGCAATCAATCAGTTGATCGCTAAGGCTAAGCCTGACCGTTTATTGATTGAGCCGACAGGGCTGGGTCATCCTCAAGAGGTGCTAAAGGTGTTAACTCAAGCCCATTATCAGCAAGTGTTATCAATGAAGTCATGTATCACTCTAGTTGATGCACGAAAGCTCAGAGATAGTCGCTATACCCAGCATGAGATTTTTAATCAGCAATTGCAGGTGGCAGATCTGGTGCTTGCCAGTAAAGCTGATTGCTATGATGAAGGGCATGTTGGCGAGCTGCAAGATTACCTTAAGGCCAACGTTGCCAATCAAACCATGACGGTAGAGCCTTGGAGTCATACCCAGAATGAAGCGTTAATGCCTACGATTCTAGCATCAATCAACTTGCCTCATAAGCTATCTGCTGCGAAAAATGTCCCAGCCGTGCAAGCAATTACTACTGCACCCAAAACACGTTTGCTAGATATCAATTACAGTCCGCTATTTTCGCCGGATACCAGTGTGCAACAACTTGATTTTGATGAGCGTGGGGTAGTATGTAAGACCAAGCAAGCTGATGGTTTTTACAGTTGTGGTTGGGTATTTGATGTCAGCTACGAATTTGATTTTGATAAGCTGCTTGAATTTGTAAAAGGTCTCGATTTTGTTCGGTTGAAAGCGGTGATGATCACTGATGAAGGTATCGCTGGCTTTAATGGTGTCGAGTCTGAGTTATCAATTGTTGAGCTTGATGATGCGATGGCCTCAAGAATAGAGCTACTGTCTATGTCGGCTCTCAATCGTGAGCAGATTGAGGCTGCATTGATAACAGCAAGCAAAAGACTAGGGTGTTAGAGATAGAACTAAAAATGTACAGAAATTAAATTAGGGGCTGCTGTTCTTTCGAGCTTAGTTTTTGTTCGGTTCTTTACCGTAAGGAATAATGCTTCTAGTACAAGGTTTGAGCGATGAAGCTTAGCTGGCTAAGTGAAAAGCTCCTAACACATTCTAGTCATAAAAGAATAGATGCATTGAATCGAACCCAAAGGGCCGCGTTTCTTGGCTATTTTTACCGTGTTGTAGACTATTTGTGGCGAATAACTAAACGGCATAGCCTCCGCCTTGTCAAAATTGCCAATAAACTGCGGCAAAAACAACCGTGAAAGATCAACTGCCCCTATTCATTCATAAGTATGACTTGTATAAGTAAGTCATAAAAAAGTAAAGTAGCAAAAGGAATCGTTGTTATTGCGAAATTATAGGCCTGTAAGCAGGGCTTAATTTTCCAATATGAGTTTATAAAACAGGATGTTAAAAATGAAGTTACTCCCCAAAGCTATCTTAGTCGTAGCATTGTCTACGTCAATGTTAATGGTTAGCCCACTTTCAGCCTCTGAGTTTAGTGATGCCTATAAAGCTTACAAAGCCGCTGTAGTGGCAAAAAACAGTGCCGATATTGAGCAATATGCGCTGCAAGCTTATCAACTCGGCAAACAAAAATTTGCCGCCGATAGTCTTGATGTTGCCATGCTAGCCCTAAATGCTGGCGATGCTTCGATCCAAAATATACCGGCTAATACCTATACTGAAGAAAATAAAGCGAAAGCAGATGCCCTAAAAGAGCAAGCGTTTGCGCTGTATAAAGTTGCACTGGTTAACTATAAGAAAGAGTATGGCGCTGACGCGGTTGAATTAATCGATCCGTTAATGGGCTTAGCGGATTCCAGTAGTAAAAAAGATGCCCGAGAATACTTGAATGACGCATTAGACATTGCTGAAGACTCAGATAATGCAATGCTACTGGCCGATACGCAGAAAGCTTATTTTGAAATGCTGTCGAACAGTCGTTTCTATACTCGCACAGTCCGTGATTATATGCTTGATGCTTATGAATCTTACCAGCAACTACTGCCTGAAAACTCAATGAAGCGAGTATTAGCGGCTTATACAGTTGGTTCGATTGAATATGCCGAGAAGCATTACGATAAAGCAGAAACGGCATTGTTGTATGTGATCGAGCAATTTGAAGCGCTAGATTTTGACCACCCTTATGAATTAGCAGCGCACGCGAAATTAGTTGAACTTTATGAAAAGCAAGGCCAGAGTGATAAATCAACTCAGCACTGTATTGCCATCGGTAGCATGCAGCCTTGGAGTTCAGAGCAGGAGCAGACACCGTTATTCAGAGTGCAGCCAAAGTATCCTATGTCTTCGCTTAAAAAGAGAAAAGAAGGCTGGAGTCAGATAAGTTTTACCGTTAATGAGATGGGCTTTGTCGTTGATCCGATTATTCTTGATTCAAAGGGAGGTTCTAATTTTAATAAAGCATCGCTTGAAGCAGTGAAGAAGTGGCGATATGCACCTAAGTTTGTTGATGGTAAAGCGGTCGCTGCCAAGTCGAGTGTGCAGCTCGATTACACCATACGGTAAACTGATTGATATAGATAAATAAGAAAATGAGGTGACTCGATATGAGCACCTCATTTTTGTTACTGCCAACCAATTTAAATTGATGAACTGTTAAGACTAAGTCAGATAGACATTCAAACTACAGGCACCATGAGCGCCAACGACTAAAGCTTGCTCAATATCAGCTGTTTTAGAAGGACCTGCGATAAAAGTGCCGAATTCGCCAGTTGCTAAAGTCATCAGTTTTGCTGCCTGATGCATATTGGCTACAATGCTTTTAGCTTCAATCACCAGCAGTAAGTTCTCACAGATAAAAGGCGTGACTCTATGGCCAAGACTTTTATTGTTAACCCAGATAGCGCCATTTTCAGCAACGCCTAAATCACCAGGGATCACGGCGTAGTCGATATCTTTAAGCTCATGGGCTGTATCACTGACTTCACGATTACCGATAATGCCATCGACCATGGAGATGATCTGCATGCCCTTTGCAATATGCTCATCAACCGTGGTTTGCAAGGCGCTTAGGCCACCATCACGGTGCAGCGTACCAGCAACAGTATTTAAGCTTGTTTCAAATTGACCGACTAAGTCGTCGATACGCGGCGCGATATCAATACATGGCATTGCTTGCGGGCTAATCGCGGCACTTTTAAGTGCATTGAGAATTTCCTGTTTGCTCGACATGTTGTTAACCTCTGTTTTTCTTAAACCAAGCTTCAAAGCTTGAGTTTGGTGCCACTGGCAATTCGCGATATTTACCCCATGCTCCTGAGAATGGCTTAAGCACACTGCCAGGAAGTATTTTAAGTGCTGTGCGGGCAATGCCCATCGAGCAGTTAAGTGCGGTTTCACTGGCCATAAACTTACCCACTAATGGCATGTAACTCGATTTTCCATAAGGCAGCTTTCCAGCTTCAGCTTTTAGTCTTCTATGGTGGTGAATGATCTTGTCCAGCGGCACTTTGGTTGGACACACATAGGTGCAACTGCCACATAATGTGCATGCCCAAGGTATAGAATTGGTATCATCATTTTGCGCACCAACAGCAATACCAATCGGACCTGGAATGGTGTAGTTATAGCTGTAACCACCAGAACGACGGTAAACCGGGCAGGTATTTAGACAGCCACCGCAGCGAATACACTTCAGCGATTCAGCTAAGATCTTATCTTTAAGCATCTCGGTGCGGCCATTATCGACGATAATGACGTGCATCTCTCCGCCTTCCTGTGGACCGCGGTAGAAAGAGCTATAAGTGGTGATCGGTTGACCTGTGGCATTTCTTGCTAGTGTTCGCAGCAGCACCGCTGCGCTATCAAGATCCGGTACGACTTTGTCTATGCCCATTGAGTGCAGTTGTAACTTAGGTAAGTTAGCGCCCATATCGGCATTACCTTCGTTAGTACAAACCACTACAGCACCTGTATCGGCAACCGCCATGTTGACGCCAGTCATTGCTGCATCGGCTGATAAAAACTGCTCACGCAGATGGCTACGTGCTGCACGGGTTAAATAGAGCGGATCGGAAGCGCCAGCATTCGTGCCCAGCTTTTCATGGAAAAGGTCACCCACTTCCTCTTTTTTCATATGAATAGCGGGTACCACAATATGCGATGGTGGCATTTTGGCAAGCTGAATAATGCGCTCGCCTAAATCGGTGTCGATAACCTCAATGCCACGATCTTCCAAATAAGGATTCATGTGACACTCTTCGGTAAGCATCGACTTAGACTTAACCACCTTTTTGACTTGGTGCTTAGCTAATATTTGATGAACTATCTGGTTATGCTCTGCACCATCTTTTGCCCAGTGGACTTTGATATTGTTGGCAACACAGTTCTGTTCAAACTCTTCTAAATATTGGGCTAAATGCGTCAGAGTATGCAGTTTCATTTCAGAGCCAATATGGCGTAACTGCTCCCATTCAGGTAAGCTGCCCGCAGCTCTATCTCGCTTTTCACGCAGCATCCAAAGAGCTTTAGAGTGCCAATCTACCCGAGATTCATCTTTACAGAAGATCTCCGCTTTATGGGCATGAACGTTAGATTTTGAAGTCGACATGTCTGCTCCTATAGCGCTGCATTAATGATTTGAGCGATGTGGCGCGTCTCAATCGGTAATTTTTGACGTCTCACCATACCGTCAATATGCAGCAGGCAAGATGGATCAAACCCAACAGCATATTTAGCGCCGGTTGCCGCATGAGCTTGAGCTTTATCTTTACCCATCTTGGCTGATACCGCGCCTTCATCGACCGCAAATGTGCCCCCGAAACCGCAACACTCATCGCGTCTATCAGGGTAAACGATGTCAATTTCAGGTATGGCAGCCAGCACTGCTTCGAACTTGTTCATGCGCGGTCCCATCTGCTCACTTGGAGTCGCCAAGTCCAACATGCGAATACCATGACAGCTCATCTGTAGGCTAATTTTGTGGGGGAAGGGTTTGCTAAAGGCTGGGATAGGTGCAACATCGTGCAAAAACTCTGTTAATTCATATAGTTTTGCTATAACAGCTTGTGCTTCAGGACTGTCATCGAATTCGTGAAAATTTTCTTTAGCAGCGACTAAGCAAGAAGCCGCTGGGCAGACGATGGCATCGCATTCAACACCTTTAAAGGCATTGAGCAGTTTTAATGTGGTTTTTTTGGCTTCGTTAAAGCAGCCTGAGTTTGTCATTGGTTGGCCGCAGCAGGTTTGACCGCTAGGCAAGATGACTTGGTGACCGAGTTTCTCTAGTAGTTCAAGTGTCGCTACCCCAACTTCTGGGACCATTTGGTTCACTAGACACGGAATGAAAAGTGCTATCTTCATTGTGCTTTCTCTTCTATTTGCAGACATTATTATGCGATTTAAGAGCCGCAAAAAGCCTGCAAGAAGCGGACTTTAACTTAGCTCGATATTCGCTTTAGGTTTCCTCACCCGATTAATATAGGCGCATAACCTTATAAAAAGTAGTGCTAATTTAGCAAATAAATAGAGAGACTTTTGCAAAAATGAAAACAAGCTAGGTAACTGTATAATATGAAGATATTGAGTTAAAGCTCTAATGTTATAAATCTTATATTTTAAAAGTGGGGTGGCGAGATTGGGGCGCGTATGTTAATGAAAAGCAAAAAGAATTAGAGGCAGATATAGCCTCTAATTCTTTACCTTTAGTCTGCTCAGCTTAAGTTTTGTCGGTAGTAACTAACAGGTAAACCTAAGTAAGTTATTTACAGCGGTTACTATCGAGTGCACTCTTCTAGTAGATAAGCTAAGTGACGGTATGACACGCCGCTGTGTTGAGTTAAGCCAACTTCACACATACGGTTAGCGTAATAGCCCTCTTTGACATCTACTGGGATGAGCTTTTTGATATTCCTTAGGGCGCTGGCATTGATTTCGGGCTTATAAAGTCCTTTCTCACCGGCATATCCGCAGCAATCAATGCCAGCTGGTCGAATGACTTGTGTGCTACAAGCATCGACTATAGCTTCCATTTTTGGCTCAATCTTCATCTTACGTGCGCTGCAACCAAGATGCAGTGCAACCGCAGGTTTCTTGCTAGTTATGGTTAACTTATTCAGTAGTTTGTCATGGATAAAGTCGACCATATCAACAATCTCAACCTTGTCGGTTAATGAGCTGTCACCGGCAAGCGTGCGGTAGGTACAAGATAACGCATCAATAATGACTGGCAGTTTTCCGCCTTGAGTCATAGAGGCAACCGCTTCAATTAACTCTTTGCGTTTTGCATCGGCATTTTTAAAATCACCCTTTGACTCCCACATTTGACCACAGCATAGATCACGGGTTTTCTCTGGAGTGATAACGTTGTAACCAGAGCGCTCTAGCAGAGTCACAACCACTTCTGGCAAGGTTCTATTGTCAGGATCTTTTGGTGTCGGGCCAAATGTGCGTCCACCACAAGCAGGGAAGTAAACCACGGTTTCTTGCCCTGGAATTGGCGCGGAAAGTTTTGGTAGCTTACCGCCTTTAGGGAAGTCCTGATTCCAGTAAGGCACTTCTTTTGTCACTACGCGACCAGCTTTCATGATCGCACCAGTAACAGCGCTACCAGTGATTTTATGAATAGTGCCTAATACGTCAAAGCCCGTGCTGATCACTTGGTTAACGGCACCAAAATGCTTAGCTTGGAAATCTAGCACTTTTTGCTCTGTGGTGCTTATGTAAGGGGTTCTCAGTTTACGCACTAACTGACCCATACTGTTATCTACAGGGCAAGCAATGGTACAAAGCTGACAAGCCGCACAGGTATCAACTACGTCATATTTAGCGGCAGCGCGCATTTCGCCGGCAGCTTGTTTATCACCAGATTGCTCTAGGCGCTCAATTTCACGTAAGGTGGCGATACGCTGGCGCGGTGACATGTTAAGTGCTGATGTCGGGCAGGTCTTTTCACAGAAGCCGCATTCGATACACTTGTCGACCAAATCATCGACCACTGGACATGGCTTAATATTTTTAACGTGGATTTGACTATCGTCGTTAAGAATAACACCTGGGTTTAACAGACTTTCTGGATCAAATATCTGCTTAATGCGCTTCATTAAGGTGTAAGCATCACTGCCCCATTCCATCTCTACAAAGGGAGCCACTGCACGACCTGTGCCGTGCTCGGCTTTCATCGAGCCGTCATATTTGTTGATCACCATCTCAGCCACATCCTGCATAAAGGCATGGAAGCGCTCAATATCGGCTTGGGAATTAAATGTTGGCGTGATGATGAAGTGGAAGTTTCCTGCTAACGCGTGCCCATAAATAACGCCTTCAGGGTAGTTATGCTTATGGAACAGTTCAGTTAAATCATTCGCTGCAGCAGCAAGGTGCTCTAGCTCAAAGGCGACATCTTCAATAATGACAGAGGTCCCTTTTGGTCGCTCGCCGCCAATAATTGGGAATAGTCCTGAACGCATCGCCCAGTATTGACCAAATACTGCGGGGTCGTCACTAAAGGTAATAGGGCGCTCAGTATCAATATGGGCAAGTTTGGCGATAACATCTTGAGTGTAGTGTTCAAGCGTCTCTTTATTATTAGCACGGGATTCAATAAGCAGAATTGATGCGCCTTCAGGTAACTCAGACAGCCAGAGCGGCATACCTTCTTTACCAGTAACAGACTTAATCGATGCCCAGTCAAGCAGTTCGGCTGCGGCAACGCTATCACCGACTAATGGTGGAATCGCTTTTGCGGCATCTTCCATATTGAAAAATACCGCCATCGCCGATGCTTTAAAGCGCGCTTCATCGACGGTGTTGTAGGTCACCTCTTCTACAAAGGCGAGGGTGCCTTCGGCGCCTACAATAAGGTGGTTGATAAGCTCAAACGGATCGCTAAAGTCGACCAACGCATTAAGGCTATAACCTGTGGTATTTTTAATGGAAAACTTTTTACGAATTCTGTCAGCCAGGGTCTGATTACTTAGCGTCATCTCTGCTAAATCTAGCAGTGATTTTATCATCTCTGGATGAGTCTTAGTAAACGCAGCCTTAGATGCGTCACAGCCGGTATCAAGTTCACTACCATCTGCAAAAAGCAACTTTGCTGATGCAATTGTTTGATAGCTGTTTTGCGCCGTACCACAACACATGCCTGAAGCATTGTTTGACACAATCCCCCCTATTTTTGCAGAAGCAAGCGTGGCAGGATCCGGGCCAATCTTTTTGTTTAATGGTTTTAGCGCGGCGTTAGCATCAGCGCCAATAACAGCGGTACCTAAAGTGATTTGCTTGGCATCATCGCTTACTTTTAGTGTTCTAAAGCCATCGTGACCCAGAATAAGTAAAATGCCTTCACCAATGGCTTGACCTGAAAGGCTGGTACCTGCGGCTCTGAAGGTGACTGGCGCGCCATAAGTGCGAGCAATAGCGAGTGTACGTTTGGCTTGCTCCAACGTGTCCGCATGGACAACTATCTCAGGTACGATTCTGAAGTAACTGGCGTCAGTCGACCAAGCAAAACGGCGTACAGGATCGTTTGTGGCGGCGTCCTCACCAACTTGCTTACGTAGATCTCTTAATACAGCTTCATAATTAATTGACATCGATTCTATCTCTACACACTTCTATAAGAGTGGATGAAAGCCGCGCTATGCGGCTTTCTCAATATTATTGTTATTAATTTGATTAGTTTTGAACTAGAAACCGCCCCATATCGCGGCAATGGTGCCAGCGACTAAAGCATAGCCTAGTGCAACAGGCATGGTTTTACGGATGATCTCAGACTCGCGCCCAGCCATACCCACAACGGTTGCGGCAGCGACAACATTCATCACACACATCATGTTACCGGCGTTAGCGCCAATACCTTGCATGGCTAAGATTAGCGCATGGTTAGCACCTATGTTATCGGCAACGCTGTACTGAAGACCGGAGAACATCATGTTGGAGAAGGTCGCTGAGCCTGATAGGAAGGCGCCGAAGATCCCTACAATCGGTGAAACCCAAGCCCAAACCGCGCCCATGCTGCCAGCTAATGTGTCAGCCAGTGCTACCGGCATAGAGGCAAGTCCTGAGGCATTCTCACCTGAGTTAAGGAATATTTTCACCATAGGTACAGATGCACCTAATGAAATGATAGTTGGCACCATCGACTTACACGAAACTGAAATGGATTCTTTAATCGCAGGAGACTTCATTCTAAACAGGAAGAAACCTAAGATACACACCAGTACGAAGAAGGCACCAGGTGCGTATAGCGTGGCAAAGCCTGCTTTTAGCTCTGTACCTAACAGGCCAGTCCAGCTGATATTAAAGCTAGTTAACCAAACTTTTAATGGTTCAACGGTGCGCGATAGAACCAGTAGTGCAGCCATAATAATGTATGGAGACCATGCGGCAACTTGGTAGAACTTCGCCTCTGTTGCCAGCTCTTTACGCTCTTGGCCATCATTCTCGGCGAAATCATTCCAAGGCTCTTTTGGTAGAAGGTATCCTTTCTTAGCTACTGGGATCACAATTGCCATCCCGACAAGCGCACCAATTACTGATGGGAACTCTGGGCCGGCAAAGTAGTTAATTAACCATGCTGGCACAGTGAATGAAAGACCAGCGAATAGCGCAAACTTCCAAATAGCTAAGCCTTCTTTAAAGGATTTATTGCGGCCGAAGAAGCCTGTGAGTATCGCGACCATGGTTAATGGAATAAGCGTGCCGGTGATTAAATCGATGGTGATCATGTGCATTGCGATGAACTGTGCATAATCAGCAAAGCTGCCACCATGCTGTGCAATTTGCTCGGCAGCCATATTTACGCCACCTTGAGTAAGGCCTTGATCCATACCAAACAAAACGGGTAGACCAATAGCGCCGAACGAGACAGAGGTCGAGTCGGCAATCAGCGCGACGACCGCTGCGGCGATAGGAGGAATGCCCAATAGAACTAGCAGTGGTGCACCAATCGCTGCTGGTGTGCCAAAGCCTGCTGAACCTTCAATGAACGAGCCAAATAGCCAACAGATAATGATGACCTGCACGCGGGCATCGGCACTAATGTTGGTAAAGCCTGCACGAATGGTATCCATAGCGCCGGAGTACTTAAGCGTATTAAGCAGGAATACGGCACCGAAAATAATGGTTAATGGTGTTAACGCTGAAAGTAGACCTTCAACCACTGACGCTGCGAGAAAAGTGGTATCCATTTGCCAAACAAAAACAGCAGCTAGGCCTGTAAAAACCATGGAAATGGGCATTGCTCTTGATGCTGGCATCCGTAAAAGCACCAAAAACAGCATTACACTGATTATCGGCGTTAAGCTTGCGAGTAGTTGAATAAAGGTCATGCTTGCCTCGTTGATTATTGGGTGGCGAACTTCAATTGTTAGTACCCGACTTATGCTTAATTTTTGATACTGACGGGTTGAGGTGTGTACTAAACGTTAAATAGGCTAACGCTAATATGATCTAGATCAGTTTGTACCTTAATTGTGGTTGAGAATGCTAGTAGTGAGATGCGTCATTGTTTGCTAGTTTTTTTGGCTGTGATCTAGATCACGCTCGTTTCTTTGCTTAAAGCTATTTACGACGCTTTTTTGATAGTTCAGCAGACAAAACAGTAAAAATGGACAGGCGAAATGCGTTATTTGATCTAATACTTTCGTGTTGTGACGTTAACTTTGGTTACAGTAACAAAACCTCGATGTGAACCACGTCACGCTTTTGGTGTTGGGTGTACAGTTTAAATGACTGGGTAATTATCTATGTTATTGGTTTAATTGTTCTTTAAATTTATTTATATGGTCAGTCTTCGAATTGATTAGAGATGTTTAATGTGGTTCTCGTTGTGATTATCTAACCAATAACTACTTTAAATAACGCCCGTTGCCAGTGTGATAAGTTGCTTAAACAGTAGGCTGTTATTAGCTTGTTGCGGATAAAAGACAGTGTGTAAATGATTGAAAGAGTAGGGTCAGTAGCTTTGCTACTGACCCAAGAAATATTAAAACAGCTTGCTACCCCAGCCTAACTTGGTTCGTAAAACATGGAAGTAGTTGTGCCCTTTAGGGTGAATGAGCCTAAGGGTATCGGCGCTACGTTTGACAATAATCTCATCACCTGGCAGTACCGATAAGTTGACGTGGCCATCACAGCTCACCTCTAAGTTGTCACCATTATGTGGTGACACTACAAGCTTAATAATACTGCAAGCATCGACCACTATCGGCCGACAAGAAAGAGTGTGAGGGAACATGGGGACTAAAATCATCGCTTCTAAGTTAGGCGTGAGGATCGCACCTCCTGCTGATAACGAGTAAGCGGTTGAGCCGGTTGGAGTCGATACAATCATACCGTCAGCACGTTGGCTATACATGAACTTGTCATCAATATAGACTTCGAACTCAATCATATGGGCAATCTTACCCGGGTGAAGTACGGCTTCGTTGACGGCGGTATTACTCGATTTAAGCTCACCATGACGGTGTACTTCAGCTTCAAGTAAGAAACGATGTTCGGTATCAAATTCACCTTCTAGTACTTTTGATAAAGCCTCTTCAAAAGAATCTGGTGGCAAATCGGTAAGAAATCCAAGATTACCCCGGTTAACCCCAATAACGGCGATATCAAACCTTGCCAGCACACGTGCAGCACCAAGCATATTACCGTCACCACCGACAACAATCGCGAGATCGCATTGCGCGCCAATCTCTAACAGATCGACCGAGTGAGTATGTGAGCCGACATCGGCGGCAACGCGCTCCTCAACCAAGACGCTGTAGCCTTGCATTGTTAACCAATGATGCAATCTCTTTAGGGTGAGATTGGTTCCTTCATGGTTAGGTTTGCCAATAAGTCCAATAGTGTGAAAGGTATTGCTCATATTTGTGTCAGATCCGGCTTTAGGCCTTGAAACCTCAAAATTGATCCCCATAATATGCCCAGAGCATGCAGAAACAAAGCATTTTTAGCTGGAGCAAAAATGAGCAACGAAACAAATAAAGCACAAGATAACCAAATTGATGAGCAAGTTGAATCGATTGTAGAAGGTGAACTACTGACAGAAGGTAGCGATGAAGCCTCTTTAATGGACGAACTGACTCAAGCAAACTTTCGTGTTGAAGAGCTAGAGAAGGCTTTGCAAGAAGCGCAATCAACTGTGGATTCACAAAAAGACTCAGTGATCCGAGCGGCTGCTGAAGTGGACAACATTCGTCGCCGCGCTGCGATTGATGTCGAGAAAGCGCGTAAGTTTGCGCTTGAGAAGTTTGCCAACGAACTGCTACCTGTACTCGATAACATGGAGCGGGCGCTTCAGGGAACCGATGCAGAAGCTGAAGCGACTAAAGCGATTTATGAAGGCGTTGAGCTAACGGCTAAGAGTTTTGTGAGTGCGGTTGAGAAGTTTGGTTTAACGCAAGTCGATCCGCAAGGCGAAGCATTTAACCCTGAGCTTCACCAAGCGATTGGTATGCAGCCAAGCACTGATTTCCCAGCCAATACTGTGATGATGGTAATGCAGAAAGGTTACACCCTTAACGAGCGTCTACTGCGCCCTGCAATGGTAATGGTGTCACAAGGCTAGTAGATATTAGCTGATACGTCTTTAAACTTTTTAGTATCTAAATAGTTTAAAGACTAAAAAGGACTGCGACTGCAGTCCTTTTTTATATCTGATACTGATTAAATTAGTTTAAGCTAAATACTCTTCAATCTGCTTTTGAATACCCGCAGCATCAAGCTCGAGTTCACTGATAATTTCATTAGGTGCGCCGTGCTTAATAAACTCATCAGGTAAGCCGATTTGTAACACTGGTTTTGGCAACTTAAGTGTTTGCAGTAGCTCAAGTACTCCTGAGCCTGCGCCGCCCATAATGGCGTTTTCTTCAACGGTAACTAGCACATCATGAGTTTCAGCCAACTCTTTTACCAAGTCGACATCAAGTGGCTTAACAAAACGCATGTCTGCAACGGTGGCATCGAATGCTTCTGCGGCAACTAAACTATTTGCCAGCGTAGTACCAAAGTTAAGGATGGCAACTTTTTGACCGCGACGTTTAACCAAGCCTTTACCTATTGGCAGTGCCGTCATAGTTTCGACCTGCTTAGCACCTGTAGCACTGCCACGAGGGTAACGTACTGCTGTTGGGCCCTCTTTATAGCAATAACCGGTATAAAGCATCTGACGACATTCGTTTTCATCAGACGGTGCCATGATGACCATATTTGGCACGGTGCGCATGAAACTTAAATCGAATGCCCCTTGATGAGTTGGACCATCTGCGCCAACGATACCGCCGCGATCGATAGCGAATACCACTGGTAGTTTCTGCAGCGCCACATCGTGGATCAGTTGATCGTAGCCACGCTGTAGGAAGGTTGAATAAATAGCGACTACTGGCGTATAGCCTTCACAGGCAAAACCTGCACCTAAGGTGACCGCATGCTGCTCGGCAATTGCTGCATCGAAATATTGCTTAGGGAAGCGCTGAGAAAACTCAACCATACCAGAGCCTTCGCGCATTGCTGGGGTGATAGCTAATAGCTTTTCATCTTTCTCAGCCACATCACAAAGCCACTTACCGAACACTTGCGAGAAGGTTGGGTCGCTTGGCTTGCTAGCCGGCTTTTCAAAGGTTGACGGATCAAACTTAGGCACAGCATGCCAGCCGATAGGATCTTTTTCTGCAGGCTCATAACCACGACCTTTTTTGGTCATGATATGCAAAATTTGGGGGCCGCTGAGGTTACGCATATTGCGTAAGGTCTCAACTAAGGCATCAACGTCATGGCCATCAATAGGGCCAATATAATTAAAGCCGAGCTCTTCAAACATAGTGCCTGGAACAACCATGCCTTTAAGGTGCTCTTCGGTGCGCTTCGCCATCTCTTTGATGACAGGCATACCTTTAAGTACTTTTTTGCTGTTCTCGCGGATAGTGGTATAAAAGCGGCCTGACATCAGCTGGGCGAGGTGATTATTAAGCGCCCCAACGTTTTCAGAGATAGACATCTCGTTGTCATTTAAGATCACTAGCATGTCGTTGTGCAGATCGCCGGCGTGGTTCATGGCTTCAAACACCATACCGCCAGTCATTGCACCATCACCAATAACAGAAACCACTTTACGACCCGCTTGCTCTTTTTCAGCAGCAACAGCCATAGCAAGTGCAGCACTCACGGAAGTACCTGAGTGGCCAACGCTAAAGGTGTCGTATTCACTCTCTTCGCGCCAAGGGAAAGGATGAACTCCACCTTTTTGGCGAATAGTGTGCATTCTTTCACGACGACCAGTAAGGATTTTATGAGGGTAGGCTTGGTGGCCAACATCCCAAATAAGTCGATCAAATGGTGTGTTATAGACATAGTGGATCGCCACTGTCAGTTCGACAGTGCCAAGGCCTGATGCAAAATGGCCACTTGATTTACCCACTGACTTCAAAAGGAAACCTCTAAGTTCGTCAGCCAATTGTGGCAGAACGGCTTGAGGGAGCTGTCTCAGCTCATCTGGGGTATTTGCCTGTGCTAACACAGGAAATTGAGAAATATCAAAACTCATATCGAGATTCTTTGTCTCTTATTTATACTCTTCGCTCAATGATATAACGGGCGAATTCGGCAATTAACTGGCTATTGTATGGTAATTTAGCCAGCGCTGATAGTGCGTCCTCAATCAAACTTGCTGCAGTTTGTTGGGCACCTTCTAAACCAAGCAACTTCGGATAAGTGCTCTTATTTGAATCTGTGTCAGAACCTTGAGGCTTTCCAAGCTCTTCGGTACTGGCAATTATGTCTAAAACATCGTCTTGTACCTGAAATGCCAGCCCTATGGCGTCAGCAAAATCGAGTAAAGCTTGTCGTTCATCATCGTTAATCTTTGCTGCAATAATGGCAAACTCGACTGCGCAGCGGATTAGTGCACCCGTTTTGAGTTTATGCAGCTGGATAAGGGTGGCTAATTCTATCTGCTTATCTGTGGCACTTAAGTCCATCGCCTGACCGCCGCACATGCCACTGTAACCAGAGGCATTTGCCAAGGCTTTAACCATAGCTAAATTCTGTGATGGGACAATATTTTTAATTGGCTCACTGATGATTTCAAATGCCAGAGCTTGCAAGGCATCGCCAGCTAGAATCGCTGTCGCTTCATCAAAGGCGATATGTACAGTCGGCTGACCGCGGCGCAGTGCGTCGTCATCCATGGCGGGAAGGTCGTCATGGATAAGTGAGTATGCATGAACACATTCAATTGCTGCGGCACAAGAATCTAATGTTTCGAGTTTAACGTTTAGCATCTCGCCGATGGCATAAACCAAGAAGGGGCGAATACGCTTGCCGCCAATTAGGGCGCCATGTTTCATCGCAGCTTTTAGCTTAGGATCGATATCGTCAAGCGCATCAATACGAGTAGCTAGCAGCTGGTTTATACGTTGTTGGTAGGTAACAAGTGACTCTGCTAACAATTACTCGCCCTCAATGTGGTAAGGCTTAAGCGCGTCAACACCCTCATCAGCCATAAGCACTGCGACTTTTTGCTGGGCATTTTCTAGTTTACCTTGGCTATTACGCACAAGCTTAATTCCACGCTCGAATTGCTTTAATGCGTCATCGAGAGAGACATCACCGTGCTCTAAGTCAGCAACTATTTTTTCTAGTTCGGAAAGTGATTCTTCAAAAGAGAGGTTTTCTGGTTTTTTTGCCACGATGATCATTCCTAGAATTAAGCGATACACAAAGTATATCAGCAGGGCACAAGGGTCAAATTAAGCCGTTGACTATTTGCACAAAAGCACGTTTTCGTGTGAAAAAAGTCCACTAAAAGCACATTTATTTACGCAATTTCATCGACAGCTTTTGGTAATCGTCTGTTGAGTGAATACGTGAAATATACATTTGGGATCTATTTTAACGGATTTAACGTAACAATTGCGGGAAATATCACTCAAGAGATCTTAACTTTGGTCGCTATATTAGGTGCAATGTTGAAAATGTGAGTGCTATTTAGCCGTTTATTTACGTGGTGCTTGCCGTCACGTTGCAAGCGTAATATTGTCGCTTATGGATTTTATCGACGCTAGCGTTTTTAGTTATTATTGTGAGCATTCAATTGTATTAGCAGCGTGATTATATTGGTATTTGAGGAGCAATTTTGGATTTAGCAACCCTAATAGGACTGATTGGCGCATTCGCGTTTGTTATCATGGCGATGGCAAGTGGCGGTGGCATAGGGATTTTCATTAATGTGCCCTCTATCTTGATTGTGATGATAGGCTCACTGTTTGTTGTGATGATGAAGTATAACCTCAAGCAATTTTTCGGTGCAGCTAAAATCGCAGCCAAAGCATTCATTTTTAAAATTGATAAACCTGAAGATTTGATAGAACAGTCAATAACGATGGCTGATGCCGCTCGCAAAGGTGGCTTTTTAGCGTTAGAAGAGGCTGAAATTAGCAACAGTTTTATGCAAAAAGCGGTCGATATGCTAGTGGATGGCCATGATGGTGACGTGGTTCGCGATGCGCTAGAAAAAGATATCGCTTTGACTGAAGAGCGCCATAAAACCGGTGTGGGTATTTTTAAATCCATTGGCGATGTGGCGCCGGCTATGGGAATGATTGGTACGCTGATTGGTTTGGTGGGTATGTTATCAAACATGGACGATCCTAAATCCATTGGCCCAGCGATGGCGGTTGCTCTACTGACGACACTTTATGGTGCTGTAGTGGCTAACATGGTTGCGATACCGATAGCGGATAAATTGTCCCTAAGAATGGGCGAAGAGATGCTAAATCGAAATTTAATCATGGATGCTGTACTGGCTATTCAAGATGGTCAAAATCCTCGTGTCATTGAGGGGTTCCTCAAGAACTATCTTTCTGAAAAAGCTCGCACAATAGATACCTTGGACGGGGCTTAGCTCCATGGCAAAGAAAGTCAAATGTGACTGTCCGCCACCTGGGGCGCCGCTATGGCTGGCAACCTTTGCCGATTTGATGTCCCTGTTGATGTGCTTTTTTGTACTTTTGCTCGCATTCTCTGAAATGGATGTGATGAAGTTTAAGCAGATTGCGGGCTCAATGAAGTATGCATTTGGGGTACAAAATAAGGTAGAAGTTAAAGATATTCCTAAAGGAACATCGGTCATTGCATTGGAGTTTAGGCCTGGTAGGCCTGAGTCTACTCCGATTGAAATCATCAATCAGCAAACCAATGAAATGACTGAGCCGATGTTAGAGTTTCAGGCGGGTGAAGATGACAGTGCTGGTGGCGTACAACAGCAGCGAGGTGAGCAGCGTGGCGGCGAGTCATCGTCGACAGCCCAAGAGCAAGAAGATGCGCAAGCGCTAGCTAAGTCAACTTCAGAGTCTAAAAGTGAAGCCTCCAAAGCAGAAGCCGCTGCTCAGGAACAAATTAATCAACAAGTTAAGAAAATGGCGCAAGAGCTCAATAAAGAGATTGTTGATGGCGCGATTGAAATAGAATCTCTAGGTCAGCAGATTATTATTCGTATTCGAGAAAAAGGCGCCTTTGCATCGGGTTCTGGTTTTCTACAACCGCGCTTTAAGCCAATTGTTAGACGAGTCGGCGAGCTGCTAAAAGATGTGCCGGGTATTGTTACCGTATCTGGTCACACCGATGATTGGAATATTTCCAATGAGCTTTATAGCTCAAACTGGGACCTGTCGAGCAAACGAGCTGTAGCGGTTGCCCACGAAATGATAAGAGTAAAAGGCTTTGATCAGCAGCGGCTCAAGGTTGTGGGGATGGCTTCATCGGCGCCATTGGTCGAAAATAACTCTCAAGCAAATAGGGCGCGCAATCGCCGTGTCGAAATCGCTATCGAACAGGGCAAAGCAAAAGAGTCTGACGAGATCCAAGTCTCAAAATAGTTAATCTATCCGCTCGAGCAGATAGCAGCTAGTGTTGCTATCTGCACTCCACTTAGGGATTCCTCTGCTTTATATACGACTTTCATGGTTGCAAAGACGAATATTCGCCGATAATGACAGATCAGATATACGCAAACGTGTCGGGATATTGTTATAATCCACCTATTGCTGTTTAAATTTGCCCCCGCGGAAGACCAATGAAATTTATCGTAAAACTGTTCCCTGAAATCATGATGAAAAGCAAGCCGGTAAGAATGCGCTTTACCAAAATGCTTGAAACCAATATTCGTAATGTACTTAAAAAAGTAGATGAGTCCGCAAAAGTACAACGTCAATGGGACAAAATCATGGTGATGGTGCCAGATGATAGACCTGATTTGATTGAAGCATTTGGCGAGCGTTTAGCTTGTATTCCCGGTATTGCTCATGTGTTGCAAGTGAATGTAAGCACGTTTGAGTCTGTTGATGATATCTATCAGCAAACGTTAGCCGTGTATAAAGACCAGCTAGCAGGAAAGACATTTTGTGTGCGCGTTAAGCGCGCGGGTAAGCATGACTTTAACTCGATTGAAGTTGAGCGCTATGTTGGTGGTGGTCTAAACCAGTTTACTGAAGCTGCTGGCGTACGGCTGAAAAACCCTGACATGACGGTAAATCTAGAGATAGATAACGAACAGCTTTATCTCGTTGATAAACGTATTCAAGGTCTTGGTGGTTTCCCAATGGCGACCCAAGAAGATGTGTTGTCACTTATATCGGGCGGTTTCGATTCTGGTGTTTCTAGCTATCAGTTTATCAAGCGTGGTTCGCGTACCCACTACTGCTTCTTTAATTTAGGTGGCGATCAACACGAAATTGGTGTTAAGCAGGTTGCCTACCATTTATGGCAGAAGTACGGTGAATCACACAAAGTTAAGTTTATCTCTGTGCCATTTGATCCTGTGGTACAAGAGATTCTAGAACGAGTCGACAATGGCCAGATGGGGGTGGTACTTAAGCGTATGATGATGCGAGCTGCTGCACGCGTTGCTGACAAAATGGGGATCCAGGCATTGGTCACTGGTGAAGCGATGGGGCAAGTCTCTAGCCAAACCTTGACTAACCTCAATGTCATTGACCGTTGTACAGAGCAGCTTATATTGCGGCCGTTAATTGCGATGGATAAGCAAGATATTATCAATATAAGCCGCGAGATTGGTACAGAGGACTTTGCTAAGTCGATCCCAGAGTACTGCGGCGTGATTTCACAGAAACCAACCGTGAAAGCGGTACTGTCAAAAGTAGAAGCTGAAGAAGCTAAGTTCTCTGAAGATCTGATTGATAGAGTGATTCAAGATGCTGTCATTATTGACATCAAAGAGATTGCAACTCAGATGGATACCAAAATTACTGAAGCAGAAACGGTTGCTGCAATCAGTACTGATGAAGTGATCATTGATGTACGTGCGCCTGAAGAGGAAGAGAAAGACCCGCTAGAAATTGAAGGGATTGAAACCAAAACTATTCCATTCTATAAGTTAGCGACTCAATTTGCAGATTTAGATAAAGGTAAGACTTACTTATTGTATTGCGACCGCGGTGTGATGAGTAAGCTACAAGCGCTTTATTTGCAGGAGCAGGGTTACAGTAATGTTAAGGTTTACCGACCTTAAAGAGTAGCAGCGACACTATTTGATGAAAAAGCGACCCCAAGGTCGCTTTTTTTGTGATGTTAAAGTGGAATATTTTTCAATAGACACAAAAAAAGCCACCCTTTTTAGGTGGCTTTTTATATATTAATCACGAGACAGAGATGGTTTTCCATCTATGGCCTAACTTTTATCAATCGATTAAAGTGCCTGAGAGCGTCTCTACTGTATTAATATTTGTTAAGTGACTAGTCAGCTAGCTGAACTGTTTTAGTCGCTTTGTCTTCTTGCAGCTCTTCAGCAACAAGCATAGTGTTTAGCTCTTCGGTTAACTGTACCTGCATTAACTCCATGCTTTCTGCTAAGTTAGCAGTTAATGTCGCTTCAAGGTCTGTGGTGTCTACAGCAATTTCATCTGCGCTAACAGCGGTAGAAGCTGATAGGAGTGCGATAACAAATACAGTTTTAAGGTTTAACATGTTCAATAGCCTCCAGGCTTAAATTTGGGGTTGTTAGACACTCCCCAATTACGTCGTAGAGGTTGTCCAACTAGTATCATTTCGTTGGCGCAAAATTTAACCAAAACCACTGGCCTTTACAAACGATAAAATGTAACAATACTCATTAGAAAAACTAATTAAAAAACGGGATCTCGATCACTATGGCCAGACGACTACCCCCCCTTAATGCGGTGAAGGCATTTGAGGCTGCAGCAAGGCATTTGAGCTTTACGCGGGCGGCGGAGGAACTGTTTGTGACTCAAGCGGCAGTGAGTCATCAAATTAAGGCGCTTGAAGAATATTTAGGGCTAAAGTTATTCAGGCGTAAAAACCGCTCTCTTTTATTAACAGAAGAGGGACAAAGTTACTTTCTTGATATCAAAGATATCTTTACACAACTCGCTGACGCGACTGATAGATTACTCGCAAGAAGTGCTATAGGCTCCTTAACTGTAGCGACTTCTCCGAGTTTTGCTATTCAGTGGTTAGTACCTCGGCTTGCCAAGTTTAGTGAAAAAAAACCAGATATTGATGTACGAATTAAAGCCGTCGATGATGAGGATGGTTCGTTGACCGATGACGTCGATGTTGCCATCTATTATGGCCTTGGAAATTGGAGTGGAATGCGAGCCGATAAACTGCGTAATGAAGTGCTTATTCCAGTTTGTTCACCGATGTTGTTAAGTGGTCCTAAGCCATTAGAGAAACCAAGTGATCTAAAAAATCACACTCTGTTACATGATTCTAGCCGTCAAGATTGGCAAGCTTGGTTTAGACAATGTGGGATTATGGATATTAATGTGAACCAAGGTCCCATATTTAGTCACTCCTCCTTGGTGCTACAAGCTGCTGCTCATGGGCAAGGTGTAGCGCTAGGCTACAGTGTACTCGCTAGACCTGATATTAAAGCTGGTCGTTTGGTATGCCCATTTCCTGAGGTTCTAGTCAGTAAAAATGCATATTATTTAGTTTGTCAGCAAAACCATGCTGACATTGGTAAGGTTGCGGCTTTTAGAGAGTGGATGCTTGATATGTTTGAAGAGGAGACTCGCAGTGAGCTCCTTACCGGATAAATTAAAGCAAGCATACTTAGAGGGGGCGATTTCAACTGCGGTAGAACAGCTAAGTGCAGACGAGCTGGCCTATGATGCTGGCGAATACCTTTTAACGCCTCCTGCTGCTAATGATCAGCAAAACTGCGATACGCTCATTATTCTGGCTCATGGTGCAGGTGCAAATATGCAGCATGAGTTTATGGCGCTGTTGGCTAGCGGCCTAGCTCAAGCAAATGTGCAAGTTGTGCGTTTCAATTTTCCTTATATGCGCGCCAATGCTATCGACGGTAAACGACGTCCGCCAGATCGCGCGCCAAAGTTGATTGCCGATTATGCCTTGCAGCTGAGTATATTAAAGCAGCATTTTAAGCCACAAAAAGTATTTCTTGTCGGTAAGTCGATGGGAGGGCGTATGTCTGCCATTTTGGCTGAAAGTTTGATGCTTGATGGCGTTGTTTGTTTAGGTTACCCATTTATTCCTTTAAAAGGCGGTGAGCCTCGGCTTGAGCCTATCGAGAAGTGCAAAGCACCGCTTATGGTCATTCAAGGCGAGCGCGATAAGTTTGGCCATAAAGGTTTAGTTGAAACTTGGCCGGTAATGGATAAAGTGCAATTGCACTGGTTAACCGATGGTGATCATAGTTTTAAACCAAGAAAGTCGTCAGGTACCACGTTTGAGGCTAATCTAGCGAAAGCTATTTCACAGATCCAGACGTTTATAGGCTGACAATGCTTTGACGTCGTAGTGTCGATCTAGCGTAAATTTAATCTAACTCACAGCATTAGGTTGATGAGATTCAGGAGGCTAAATGCGTAGTGGTTTTTTATTATTGGCAGCGTTAAGTGGTTTTATGGCGGTAGCCCTTGGGGCGTTTGGCGCGCACGGGCTTAAGAATGTTGCCTCTGCCGAGATGATAGCAATCTTCAATCTTGGAGTTGAGTATCAGTTTTATCATACCTTTGCATTGATTGTGGTTGCGTTCGCCGGCCATTGGCTTAAATCTCGCCTATTGGATTGGGCTGGTTATCTCTTTATGTTGGGGATTGTCCTGTTTTCAGGTTCGCTCTACTTATATGCTTTACTCGGCACTAAGTGGACGGGTCCCGTTACACCGCTGGGTGGTGTTTGTTTTCTTCTCGGTTGGTTGTTTATTGCTGTCGCAGTGTGGAGAAACCGAGTTAAAGAGCTCGATTAAACAGTACAGCAATATACTGGCAGTACCCTACTGGGCAGTAAAAGTGTAAAATAGCGGGCAGCAGTTTTGTTGGCCGCTATTTTTATTCGTTATCTTCAGGAAATTCAATGATAAACCTATTTTTATTTTGCCGTGCTGGTTATGAGAAAGATTGCGCGGCAGAGATCCAAGTGCGTGCCGCTGAGCTCGATATTGGTGGTTTTGTTAAAACAAACACCAATGATGCTTATGTGATATTTCAGTGTTTCCAAGCGGGTGATGCTGAGATATTAGCAAAGAACATCAGTCTTGATTCGTTGATTTTTGCTAGACAGATGTTTGCCGCTAAAGCGCTATTAAAGGGATTACCTGAACAAGATCGTATCACACCGATTGTTGAAGCTTTGGCTGATATACATAAAGCGGGTGAGTTACGAGTTGAAACACCTGATACCAATGAAGCAAAAGAGCTGTCTAATTTCTGTCGTAAGTTTACGGTGCCGTTAAGACAAGCGTTAAGAAAGTCGGGTAACTTGTTAGAGAAAGAAAACCCTAAACGCCCGATTATTCATGTCTGTTTTGTTGCTCCTGGTCAAGCTTATGTTGGCTTCTCATTAAGCAATAACAGTTCTCCATACTTTATGGGGATCCCGCGTCTTAGAGTCGCAGCTGATGCACCAAGTCGTTCTACTTTAAAATTGGATGAAGCCTTTATTCACTTTATCCCTAAAGATGAGCAAGAGACCCGTCTTAGCAGTGGTATGAGAGCGGTTGATCTCGGTGCTTGTCCAGGCGGTTGGACTTATCAGTTGGTAAGGCGTGGTATGTTTGTCGCTGCGGTTGATAATGGGCCTATGGATGAAAAGTTAATGGAAACGGGTCAGGTAAAACATTATCAAGCTGACGGTTTCCGTTTTGAACCACCAAGAAAAAATATCACTTGGTTGGTTTGTGACATGATTGAAAAACCAGCTCGAGTGGCCGAACTTGTTGAAGCTTGGGCGATTAATGGTTGGTTCAAGGAAGCGATATTCAACTTGAAGTTGCCAATGAAGGCACGCTATAAAGAAGTGACTACCATACTGGACACTATGGCTGAAATCTTGAAAGAGAATGGCATTAAAGACTTTAGCATGGCGGCTAAACATCTTTATCATGACCGTGACGAAGTCACAGTGCATTTATGTTTAAAGCCAGCGCAGCCTTCTTCATAAAATTCGCTTAATCAAAAGGCCCTAAGTGTTAAACACTTGGGGCCTTTTTAGTGTGCATAGCGCAAGAACTTCTATCTACGAAAGACGCTCAATAACGGCTTGTGTGAAATCAGTTGTACCATGAGTACCACCCAGATCGCGAGTTGTACGGTCACCTTCTTCAATCACTGCAGTAATTGCATTGCGAATAAGCTCAGCTTTGTCGCTCATGCCTAGGTATTCAAGCATTTGAATTGATGCTAGAACTACTGATGTCGGGTTCGCAAGATTCTTTCCTGCAATATCTGGTGCACTGCCATGTACTGCTTCAAAAATTGCAGCATCGCTACCAATGTTTGCACCTGGTGCCATACCAAGACCACCTACAAGACCTGCACAAAGATCTGACAAGATATCACCAAATAAGTTGGTGGTAACAATCACGTCAAAGATTTCAGGACTCATGACTAACTTCATACATGTTGCATCAACAATCATCTCTTCAGTTTCGATGTCTGGGTAGCGCAAGCTCACTTCGCGCGCGACTTTTAAAAACAGACCTGAAGTTGACTTCATGATGTTAGCTTTATGAACGATAGTAACCTTTTTACGACCCTCTTTACGGGCTAGCTCGTAGGCAAAAGTCGTAATTTGCTCTGCACCTTGGCGAGTAATAATACTGGTCGCTTCCGCGGTTGCACCATCATCTGAAACGGTTTGCCCTAGGCCTGAATACATGCCTTCGGTATTTTCACGAACGGTGATGATATCGATATTGTCGTAACGTGCTTGAGTACCCTTAAAAGACAATACTGGGCGAACGTTAGCGTAAAGGCTAAATTGCTTGCGTAGGCTCACGTTGATAGAGGTAAAACCTTCACCGACTGGAGTCGTTAATGGGCCTTTAAGCGTAATACGATTTTTTTCGATTAAATCGAGCGTGCGTTGAGGTACTAGTTCACCGTGCTTTTCGAGAGCAACAAGACCTGCGTCCGCAAATTCATAGTCAAAATTACAACCCGCTTTATCGAGAATTTTTAGTGCTGAATCGATAATGCTTGGGCCAATCCCATCACCTGGGATGACGGTTATAGTTCTTTTTGTCATGGATAATCCTACCGCGCTGAGGCGTTACTGCAATTGTCTAACCATGTCTTAAGGACATAGCAAGTGATTAAAGGTCTGTTGCCAATCATGCTGCACTTGAAGAAATACTGGCTTCATCTTTGTTTTAGGTCATGCCTGACGTGTAAACATCTGAGTCATATCAGCATTTATTCAAGGGCAACAGCTTCCATTAAAGGAGTAGCAACATCCCTTAGTATTATTTTCGTTTTGTGCGACGTATTTTAAACACTTTTAAACACTTTTCACAGGAAAAGGTGAGCAATCTCACGTTTTTTTCTGTAGGGTAACTTGCATAAATCACCGCTAATGACGATGATTGATCGTTAAAGGTTAAAAAAGTCTACTTTAGTCTAATAACTATATAAAAATGAGGAAGACCTTGAAGTCATTACCTATGAAATCTCTGCTGTTATTTTCGGCGAGTCTATTACCAGCAAGCCTCTATGCCGCGACCCATTCAATCACTCCTGACGACATCATGCGATTCGAATCACTCAGTAAACCTGTGATCTCGGATACAGGCACAACTCTGGCGGTTGAGGTTTCACCAGACAGAGGCGATAGCCGCGGTTTAGTCAAAAACCTGACCATGAAAAAAGAGTTTAGTGTAAAAGGGGGGAGTAAGCCAAAGGTAAGCCATGACGGTCGTTATGTTGCCTTTGTTGACAAACAACCTTTGCTGACAACTGAGATGGCATCGAAGAAAGAAAAGAAGCAACTAAAGTCAGGTATGGTGTTAGTCGATACTAATACGGGCAAAGAGCTGCGTTATGAGCGGGTTAAGTCGTTTGAATTTAACGAAACCGGCTCACATATTGCCATTTGGTATGAAGCCGAAGACAAGAAAAAAGAGACTAAAGCTAAAGACAGCGATGAAACAAGTAAAAAAGACATTAAAGTTGATGATTACGACAAAGGCTCAACCGTTGAGCTTGTTGCACTTGATGAGCTGAAATCGATTACTTTTAAAGATGTGACCGCATTTAATTTTGACAAGGCAGGTAAGCACTTTGCGCTTGCAATAAATAATGTCGAGGCTGACAAACACGAACTAAGGTTAGTCAGTTTGGCTAACAATAGCGCCAAAATAGTCCATAGCTTAAAACAGCAACAGCTTGGATCATTGGCCTTGAGTGACGACGGTAAGTACTTAGGTTTTACTTTCGGTGATGCTAAACAAGCGCCATTCGGGCGTGAATATTCATTATCTTTGTTCAATATTGAGTCTGGGAGTGTTACTACTACACCGACATCAAAAGATTGGACTTTAAATCGTTACGCTTCTTTACGCTTCTCAGATGACAGTCAACGCCTGTTTTTCGGACGTGTGCCACAGGTCAGCCAACAAATCGAGTTAGCAAAAGTTGAAAAAGAAGCAGACCTTTATGATCAAGGTGTCATTACTGGTCAGCGAGCGCTGCGTGTTTGGCATGGTGAAGATCCTCGTATAAAGCCTCATGAAGTAAAACAGTATAAAAAAGAGCTTAAGCGTACTTATCTAGCAGTGCTGCATGTTACTGGTAATAATCTGGTGCAACTTGCAGATTTGCAAGTTCCTGATGTAGAGATTCAACAACAGCAGCGTTATGCACTGGCAAGTTCCGATTTACCCTATAGAAAGATGATCACTTGGGCTGGCTTTTATCGAGATTTTTATTTAGTCGATATCAATACTGGTCGTAAAATTCCAGTGTTGAGTCAACAGAGCAGTGGGTCAGAGCCTGTTCTATCACCCAATGAAAAGTTTGTTGCTTATTACCTGCAAGGAAATGCTTTCCTATACGAAATTGCTAATGATAGGAAAATTAATGTTACTAAGAGCTTAGGGGTATCCTTTGCCGATGAAGACCATGATTATCCATCGAATGCGCCTGGGTATGGTTTCGGTCCGTGGCTCGCTGATGACTCAGGGCTGCTTATTTACGACAAGTTTGACATCTGGCAGTTAAATACTCTTTCCCATGAGGCCTTTAACCTGACGGCAGGCAAGGGACGTAAAGAGAGAGTGCAATATCGTGTGACTGGATTGGTTGAGGATAAAGACAGTCCGAGTGTATTGAGCAATAACCAACAGGTGCTTTTACAGGGTTATAGTGATATCACCAAAGGTGATGGTTTTTATCAAGCGCAAATAGGCACTGCAGGCGTGACTAAACTTGTAGGCGGTGACTACAAGTTGAAGCTTCTAGCTCGCAGTAAAGATGCGGAAACCGTGGTGTTCTCGAAAGAACAATATGATCTCTTCCCTGATCTTTATACCGCTGACTATTTATCACCACAGAACGCAACCCGTCAGACAGATTTTGATAAACAAAGACGGGCATTTAACTGGGGGAAGTCTGAGTTAGTACAATGGACCAATGGCGATGGTAAGCCGCTTGATGGTGTGCTGATTAAGCCGACTAACTACGTTGAAGGTCAGCGTTACCCGGTACTCGTTTATTACTATCGCTTTATGAGTGACAGATTACATTCGTTCCCGCAAATGAAACTTAATCATCGACCGAACTTTGCTTGGTTCGCTGATAATGGTTATGCGGTCTTTCTACCTGATATCCGCTTTGAAGTCGGTTACCCTGGAGATAGCTCTGTACAAGCGTTAACTTCTGGGGTGCAACACCTGATTGATATCGGTATTGCCGACCCACAAGGCGTTGGGATCCAAGGGCATTCTTGGGCGGGCTACCAAACTGCTTTTGCGGTGACTAAAACCAATATATTTAGGGCTGCAGTCTCAGGTGCCCCTGTATCTAATATGACCAGTGCATACAGTGGCATACGTCACGGTAGTGGTTTAGCAAGGCAGTTTCAGTATGAAACCGGTCAAAGCCGTATAGGTGAAAGCCTATTCAAATCACCGCAAAAGTACATCGAGAATTCGCCAGTATTTTATGTTGAACGAATTAACACGCCGATGATGATTATGTTTGGTGATAAAGATGATGCCGTGCCCTGGGAGCAAGGTGTTGAGCTGTATTTAGCGATGCGTCGCGCTGGTAAAGATGTGGTATTCCTGCAGTATCAAGATGAACCTCATCACCTTAAAAAGTATCCTAATAAGCTAGATTACAGTATTCGAATGATGGAATATTTTGATCACTACTTAAAAGGAAAACCAGCACCTCAGTGGCTTAAAGAGGGTGAAGCTTACACTGAGTATAAAAAAGCAGATTAACGATAAGCGTTGAAAACAGCCGAGGTGATTAGTTACCTCGGTTTTTTTATTTCTAAAATTAAGGAAAAGTATAGAGCACTAAAAAATTTATAGCCTTATCAAGGTGGAAATTTTGAAAGTGGCTGATATGTTTAATAAGTAATCAAATTAAAGAGTAGCAGGATGTCACTCTAAACCTAAACTACAAGGAAGTAATAATGAAAAATATCACGTCAGCTGGTTTTATACTTTGCGTGTCTGCTTTATCAGCGTTGTCTTATAGTGCCTATTCGGGGGCAAAGGCGTTGGAAGGGGAACCTGAGTGGGAGGCTAAAGTCGCTAGCAGTGAGGAGTTAGAAAAGCTGCGATTAGAGCTGTTGATTAAACAGCTTGAGGAAGAAAAGCAAGAGAAAGAAGAAGCAGATTCTAAAGATTAATCTCAACCTTTTATTTTTAATGTTTCTTAAGCGAAAAAGCAGCTTGTAAGCTGCTTTTTTGTTTGTAGGTTATAGAGCTTATCCATATTGGTTTTCAAAGTAGCTTTCAATAATCAATACTGCAGACATGGCATCGACTTGGCCTTTGGTTAGCGCTTTATAGCCACCCATCTCAAAAAGTCGTGCTTTAGCATCAGCTGTTGTTAAGCGCTCATCTTGAGTAACCACTTTGACACCGAAACGGCCATTTAGCCTGTTACCAAATTTTTTGGCCCTCAGCGTTATCTCTTGTTCAGTGCCATCCATATTGAGAGGTAACCCCACCACAATTAAGTCGGGTTTCCATTCCGTGATAATTGCTTCAATCTCTTCCCACTTAGGAATGCCATCAACCGCTTTAATAGACATTAACGGCCGTGCGCTTGCTGTTAGTTGTTGGCCAATTGCAATACCAATACTTTTTGTACCGTAATCAAAACCTAATACAGTTTGTGAACTCATTTGTTATTCCCGATTCCTTACTATGCATGTCCAGCAAGGTTGGACAGTTGCCAGATATCGAAGCCGAGTGACTCTGCTGCTAGTTGCCAACGCTCCTCATGTTCAATATCAAATAGAAGCTCTGCTGTTGCGGGAACTGATAACCAAGAGTTATCCGCTATCTCTTGCTCTAGTTGACCTCTTGTCCAGCCGGCATATCCTAGCGCGATAAGAAATTTATCGGGCGCTTTATCTGATCCTAAACAACTAAGAATATCTTGGGAAGTGGTTAGCATCAGCGAGTCGGTAATGGGATCGCTATTGCTCCAGCAATCTTGGTTGGTATGCAGCACAAAGCCGCGCTCAGGATTAACAGGGCCACCTACAAGTACTTCTCTACCGAGTGAGGTTACAGGTTGAGGTTCTTCCGCGAGTTCCATCTGTTGTAACAGTTCATCGACGATGATGCCGCTAGGGCGGTTAATCATAATCCCCATAGCGCCTTTTTCATCATGTTCACAGATATAGATCAATGAGCGTTCGAAAAAAGTATCATTTAAAGAGGGCATTGCGATAAGAAATTGATTTTCCAAGCTATCCATAAAACGTCCTTAGTGGTTAGCCGCCAGCAAGCTTTACTGTGTAACCTAACTTTTCGAGTAACGTTTTAAGTTGCTCTCTATTATCTGTTTGCACTTCAACACAGAAATCTTTGACAGTACCGCCACAGCCGCACTGCTTCTTTAATTTTTGTGCAAGGGCTTTAAGCTCTTTTTCTGCGAGGCCTAGCCCTTTAATTACCGACACACCTTTTCCTTTTCGGCCTTTGCTGTCTTTATGTATTCTGACAATGCCGTCACCAGTAGGCGCACTTTGAGTCGCTTTTTCTTCGGTGATTCTGCCAATATCGGTGCTGTAGACTAATGAGACGTTCGGATCGGATTTCATAAATATTATTGATGAATTACTGATAAGCGTAGTTTAACAAAGATGCAGTTGAAGCGGGAGTCAAATGAGTGGATATCTTCTTTCGCCAATCGCTAATGCCATTGGCGAATTAAAATAAGGCTAGAGGTATAACGCAAGCTCTATTAGTAATGCTGCAAAGGTTAAGCTTGCTATCACTGCGAGGTATCTGTGCAACTGAGGTAAAGCGACTGCGCAGGAAGTGAGTACAAATCCGACTGCAGTGCCAGCAAAGGGGGTGATAGGAGCACTAATGATAGCAACAACCAACCAAGTCAGAACGGTAATGGGTAACAGTAGCAGTGAATGCTGGCTTAGCTTATTAAAGAAAGAGGGGCTATTGTCAGCATGTTGAATCGCTTTTTCTGGCGTAAAGAAAAACATAATACTGGCAGCAATAATCGCGACAATGAACCAAAGCATAATAAAAAGCCTATTAAATAGTAATTGATAATCATTATCATTAACTTGTTTGCTTAAGTCAAGCTGAACCAGAAGCTGATTTACTAAAATTGAGTTGTAGATTAATAGATTGCTATGTAAGCTTATTTAAAACAGTGTCTGAATGCCGTTGGCATGGTGGAGAGAAGATGAAAAAGATATTAGTTATTATTGCTGCATTAGCACTTAGTGCTTGTAGTTCACTTAAGACAAGCTCTGATTATGATCCAGGAGTGAATTTCGCAGATGTTAAAACCTATGCTTGGGTTGAAAAAAAGACTGATAAAGCGGCATACCATCTTGATGGATTAATGGATCAACGTATACGTGCAGCGGTTAATGACCAGCTGCAGCTTAAGGGGTTAAGTTTAGTTGCTGCAGACAAAGCGGATGTATTAGTTAACTACCTGACTAAAGTCGATAAGAAAATTAATGTCGATACCTTTAATAGTAACTATGGTTACAACCCATATTATGGCGCTGGCTGGGGTAGAGGAATGGGCATGGGCCATACTCAAACAACAGTGCGTGAATATGAAGTTGGGACATTGATTGTTGATTTGGTCGATACCAAGTCTGGTAAGTTGATGTGGCGCGGTTCTGTAGCTGATACTGTGCGCGATAAAGATACGCCGGAAGAGCGCGTTGAAGTTGTTAACACTGCCATTGGTGCATTGTTACAAAGCTACCCGCCTCAGCCTGAAAAATAGATTTTAATATAAAACGGCCGATTGGCCGTTTTTTATTGCCATATCAAATAACCTACAGACGAGCAGTTGGGCACTCTAAGCTGATTAGCTTGATTGAAACTAGCCGTTGTTAAAGTTTTCTGTAACGCTAACCTTAGCCTATTCGAATTCGTAAAGAGAGATAAGTGACGTGATCCGTTGTTGATAAATCCACAGCGTCGCTATTGCGGATTAGTGAAAACCTGTTAACTTCAGTATTAATAACATCTATTTAACCTTTTGCTGCGTTTTGGCGCTATATCAAATGATCGTATTGAGTTTTTATCTAAGCATTTTTGGAGATAACAATTTTTATGGAACCACAGTTAGTAGAGATCAAAGATTTTGTGTCTTTCACACTTGCCATCATTGCGCTGTTTATTGGTAAAGGGATTATCTCTCGTTATGAATTGCTGCGTAAATACAGCATTCCAGAGCCTGTTGTCGGAGGTTTTGCCTGTGCCGCGGCCGTTGGCGTTTTGTATTACGCATTTGATATTCAAATTGAGTTCAACCTCGCGGTAAGAGATACCTTATTGCTCTATTTTTTTGCAGGGATTGGTTTGAAAGCTGATTTTGCCACCTTACTTAAAGGAGGCAAGCCTTTACTGATCCTGATTGTATTAGCAAGCGTGTTTATCTTTTTACAGAATTTCACCGGAGTAACTGTTGCGACGCTGTTTGGATTAGATCCCAAAGCAGGCTTGATGTCCGGGTCGATTTCACTTATTGGCGGTGTAGGCACTGCGATGGCTTGGACACCGACTTTTGTTGAAGAGTTGGGGATCACTAACGCCAGCGAACTGGGCATCGCATCAAACACCTTGGGGCTAATATCTGCCTGTGTGATTGGCGGTCCAATCGCAGCTTACTTGATGAAGCGTCATCAGGTTAAAGCCAACACTAACGAAGAGCTTGATATTGGTACCAGCCATCAAAATAACACTTCACATATGAAGGTTGATTACTTCGGCGTATTACGCGCTTGGTTATGGCTTAACGTGACACTGATTATTGGCTACTTTATTGATCTAGCTATGCAAGAAGCGGGTTTGAAACTACCTATGTTTGTAGCTTGTTTGCTGGCGGGGATAATCATCGGTAATTTAGGGCGAGCAATAATAAATCGTCGTAAGAAAAAAGACAGAACGTATATCGAAGATGCGTCTCGAGGTTTATCTCTAATTCAAGATATCTGCCTTGGGATGTTTTTAACCATGGCACTGATGAGCCTGAAAATCTGGGAACTGGAAGGTAGTTTACTATACATATCAGTGATCATGACCCTACAAGTGCTGCTTTCGGTAGTGTTTACTATTTTTGTCGTGTTTCGCTTAATGGGCAAAGATTATGAAGCTGCGGTGATCTGTTCAGGTTTTGGCGGCGTTACTCTCGGTTCAACTGCAACCGCAATTGTTAACATGACTGCTGTGACTCAGCAATACGGTGCGGCGCACAGAGCGTTTATTATAGTGCCGTTAGTGTGTGGATTCTTTATTGATATTATCAACGCAATGATCATCAACTTGTTCGTTTATTTCTAATGTTTTACTAATGAAAAGGGAGCATTTGCTCCCTTTTTTCATTTCTGATGAACCTTTTATATTTACCAGTCGTCTTTATTGTAAATGATAAGTGGAGTGATATAGAGCCTATGCAGCAAGCGCAGATTGAGTTGTGGGTATTAGAAGCTCAAGCGGGAGATAAACAGGCTTTCTCGGCTTTGTGCCAACACTTTTATCCCAGTGCGATAGGTTTTGCTGCCAAGGTTGCAGGTGACTCAACATTGGCACAAGATGCGGTTCAAGATGCACTGTTAAAGCTGTCGAAAACGATTTATAAACTCGAAGACCCGGCAACCATTAATGCATGGGTGTTTCAATTGGTACGTTGGCAGGTGCTGGATCATTTGAAAATACAGAATCGCTATAAAAGCCTAACAGAGGTGGATGTTCATAAGTATGAGGCGGTGGATATAAAGCCTGATGAAGCTATAGAAGGGTTAAAGCACGGGCTTTCAAAACTGCCGCCGCTTGAAGGGCAAGTATTACACTTATTCTATTTAGAGGAGTTGAGCATTGCTGAAATAGCCAAAATTTTGGAGATCCCCAAAGGTACAGTTAAATCACGATTATTCAGAGCAAGAAAACTATATAAACAGCATTTGGAGCAGGAGAGTTAGTTATGGATATTGATAAAAAGATTCGTCAAGAACTAGCAAAAGAGAAGGCTCTATTGAGTCAGCAGCAAACCGCAGATGCATCTTTATTTGCGATGCTGGGCGATGCCTACAAAGGTCGCTTAGGTGGTTGGATGGTATTGATGAGCATTATTGCCGTGTTATTAAGTGCTCTTATGTTATGGTCGGGCTATCAGTTCTTTTTTGTGGTCGAAAGTGTACCTGAACTGATCCGCTGGGGAGTGACCTTATTGCTAAGCAGTATGATGCAGATAGCGATTAAGATGTGGACCTTTAACGAGGTTAATCGTAATGCTCTGCAGCGAGAGATAAAAAGATTGGAGTTGGCTATTGTGGTGAAGGAGTCGCAATAGCCGTGCTGTGAGCCAAATTTGAGTTTATAACAGCTCTTTTACTATGCGTTTTAGCAAATAGGTTTCACGATCAATCGACATTCCCTTTTTAGGGCTATTGGCTATGGTGTGCTCGTTATGAGCAATGGCTTGATGGATATTGATCCATAAAGGGCGCATACCATTTTGGATTTCATGATCTTCAAGCCGTGTTTCACCCAGTTCCGGATGAATGGTGCATACAAAACAGAATGACTCCATATGTACTAAGTCAAAGCCATCCTTGTACCAAGGCCTAAACTCTTCATAAAGACCAAACTCACTGATGACATCAATATGCTTGGCACCGGTTTCTTCCTCTAGCTCTCTGATTAAGCCTTGGCGTAGATCTTCTCCTTCGTCTACACCGCCCCCTGGAATACTGTAGTCATGGTAGCGCTCGGTGTATAGCATTAGAATATTCTCACCATCAAGAATAATTCCGCGCGCTGCTTGGCGGTGGAATCGATTACCTGCGAGGGACGCCAGGTCAGGATGGATAGTAGATCTTAAAAGCTGCATAGTTTTAATAGGCCTAATGTTTTGCAAGCGTTATATCAAGGGGAAAAGCAACTGGCCGCCGATTGTACGCGATACGATTATTGAATGCCTCTAATAATTAAGGCCATTTTAGAGCGCAGCTAAACACTACTTTTTGTCGAGTGTCAGTGCTTGATATTGCTTAATGATATTCGACACATCTTCAGCTGAAACATCAGTTACTGAGGTTATCGTGCTAATTCGCCTGCTCAATTGACCAGACTCAATACGCAGGTAGTGAGATAAGGTTTTTTGCAAATAGCGCTGATCGAGTGTGCGGGTTAAATCCCACATCTGGCTACCAACCAATGATATTGGCACTTTAGAGTGAGTCGAAACATGCAGCACCTCATAGAAGCGGCGGTTTTCTTCTAGCAGACGCTCATCAATTAAGCCAAGTCCTAGGTTTTTGAGCGCTTTACGGACTTCATAAATATGGTGGACAGGGCATAAGATAAACTCAAGTTGCTGCAGTGGGTGAGCAGCTATGATTGCGTCGACTAAGCTGATTAACAGTTCGCCGCCGACTCCAGCAATGATGATCAGCTGGCTATTTGTTCTTTTAACCAATGGTAACAACGCGACATCTATGCAGTGTACTTGCCAACGCTGTTCCTTCCCATCCGCAGCGGGGTAAAAGCGCTCAAGTTTATTGCTCACTTCTCGCATTAAATCAGGTACAACATCAACAAAATGAACCACTGAAGCTCGATCATTATCTAATAGCTTGGCACCTAACAAGCCATGATCGCAGCAACAATCCCATATATGCTCATAGCGGTTGTTTACCATGGATTCAATTAAGTTTAGGCGCTGGCTTATTTTCATCTGCAGTTGTGACGTTCAATTTAAAAGAGGAGGGCATTCTAATCTATCTTCTAACGATATAAACCCCATGTGCCTTTAATTTGGCAAATCACAGCATATCTTCATTTTTTACCCTAATGACTTTGGGCTCAATTGTGTTCATAGACTGATGGTTAGGCTCATTGGAGCGTGAACCGAGAGCGAGGTTGAGCATTGCTGCGGCAACCTTGTCAGCCGCAATTGGTTGATAACGTTTCAGTAGTCCAATAAATAGCGGAGAAATTAGATTAAAAATTGTTTGCCCGAAAGATTCGAGCGGACGCCGTTCAGTACGTTCGCCAATAAGTAGACTTGGCTGGAAAAATACCAGCTTATGGACTGCGCTTTCAGTCTGCAGATTGTCAGATAAATTAGACTCTAATGTCGCTTCAGTCTCGCCTTTGACTCGATTATAGAAAGAGTTTGATTGAGCATTCGCCCCAAGTGCGGTGACAATAAAGCTACTGTTTGCCTGACATAATTGCACGAAGTCGACAACGGCGGTTTTATCTACGGCAATGAATGCATCTTGACTCCCAGCTTGTTTGATTGTGGTACCCAAACAGCAAAATGCTTGATCTATATTTTCTGGTAATGAGAGTGTGGCGAGCTCGTCTAATTGGCAGGCGATGAATATAACCTCTGTGGTGCTAGAGGGCTGGTAGCTAGCTTGGCGGCGGCCTAACATATAAATTTTGTTATAGGCAGTAGAGTCTATTAGCTTTTGCAGTAGGTGCTGACCAATTAAACCCGTAGCACCGATAATAGCTGCATTCATAAATGGCTTTCTTTATCTAAATAGGTTGTAAATAGTGTAGATGCAAACAGAGTCGATTTACATCTTTTCTGCCATCAATCAACAGTGATAAAGCGGGAGTTTCCTTGGCTCAACTTATAAAAAATGCCGATTTTAGAATCGGCATTAACTTATTTGCTTAGGAGACTTTATCGCAGATATTAAGCTTGTAGCTGCTCTATTGCTGTCAATCTTGCTATCTCTATAATGGTTAGCGTTGCTTTTTCCATAGATTCGAGACAAACATATTCATGCTTTCCATGGAAATTGTGGCCACCGGTGAAGATATTCGGACAGGGGAGCCCCATATAGGAAAGACGTGCGCCGTCAGTACCACCTCTAATCGGCTTGACGATAGGAGTGATATCTAAGTTAAGCATTGCTTGTTTGGCAATATCGATAATATGTGGGTGTGGCAAGATTTGCTGTTTCATGTTGAGATAAGAATCTTCAAGTGCAATAGATAGCTTACCTATTTTTAGCTCACTATTATATTTTGCCACTAAATCGGCTAACCAGCGTTTTCTTTGTTCAAACAGTGTTAAATCAAAATCTCGAATAATATAGGTGAGTGTGGCTTTTTCTGTGACGCCTTCCATGCCTATAAGGTGGAAAAAACCATCATAGTCAGCACTAAATTCTGGTGTGTCTTTTAATGGCATTTTTGCATGGAAGCGGGCTGCCATAGTTTGAGCGTTGATCATGACGCCAAACGCACTGCCTGGATGGCAGTTATTGCCTGTTGCTGTTATTACTGCTGTAGCGGCATTGAAGTTCTCGTATTCGAGCTCGCCAACTTGTCCACCGTCGACAGTATACGCCCAGCTAGCGCCAAAGCTTTCGACGTCAAAGTGGTCTGCTCCGCGACCAATCTCTTCATCAGGCGTAAAGCAAAGTCTAATTTTACCGTGAAGGATCTCTGGGTGAGTGATTAAGTGGTGTAGAGCGGTAATGATTTCTGCAATACCAGCTTTATCGTCTGCACCGAGCAATGTTGTGCCATCGGTAGTTATGAGCGTTTGGCCAACATATTGGTTGAGGCTTTCAAATTGAGCTGGTGAAAGGGTTTCTTCTAAGCCTAACGCTATTGCTTGGCCATTGTAGTTTTCAATGACTTGTGGCGACACTTCATCGCCGCTGTAATCTGGAGCTGTATCTAAGTGGGCGATGAAGCCAATACAAGGAACATTGTCTACCGTTGCAGGAACCGTTGCTGTTAAGTAGCCCTTATCTGAGAGTTGTACTTCATCAAAGCCTAAACTGACCAGCTCTTGACGCAGGAATTGGGCAAATACAAACTGGTTATGGGTACTTGGGACGCTGTGATGTTCACCGTCAGACTGTGTATTAAATCCGACATATTTGAGGAAACGTTCACGTAGATATTGCTTCATATTCAAGTTTTCTAATAACGAAAAGTGGTCAGAGTCTAACAAGGCGTATAATGAAATCATTAGATATTGATCAAGTTTTGTTTAATCCAAATTTGAAATATTGAGCTAGTCTCGACTAAATATTCTGACTATTTGCCTTTTTAGTGTTTTAACTCTCAAGTTAACCCTTTGTTTATTATTATAACTTTTAATATCCAATGTATTACTCGCCGTGGTGTTCTGTAGATTTTGGTGATTAAGGTATATCTGCTGATAAACGAGATTTCTTCAACAATTACGATTATATTGCTTAGTTAACGAGATTAGCATTAGAGAAAAGTTGCAATGGATATTAGCTGGTGGCAGTTAGCAGGCTTTATGACTATATTGCTGATCCCGTTTGCGATTAGTCGCTACTTCGAACTCGGCTTGAATAAAGATATGCTTTATGCGGTCATACGTATGTTGGTTCAACTCATTTTAGTTGGCGTCTATCTGCAATACTTATTTGAGTTAAATAGTCTGTCGGTCAATTTTCTATGGTTAGTGTTGATGTTGTTAATTGGCGCAAGTGCGATTGTGAGTAAAGCAAAGCTATCACGACGATTACTCTATTTTCCTGTACTTACTGGCCTGTCTATTGGCTTGTTTCCGATACTATGGCTGATGATTGTTTATTTGTTATCTCCAGAACCTCTATATAGTGCTCAATACTTGATACCGACAGCAGGAATGTTGTTGGGAAACTGTTTAAGCGGCAATATTGTCGCTTTACAGCGATTGTTCGGCGCTTTTGAAGATAGGAAGCCTGAATATGAGGGAGCACTTGCGCTTGGTGCGAGTAGCTACCAAGCAGCGCTGCCTTTTATTAGATCTGCAATGCAGCAATCTTTTGCACCGATATTGGCTTCAATGGCGACGACTGGACTCGTGACCCTACCGGGCATGATGACTGGACAGATTCTAGGTGGCGTCGATCCGTTGATCGCGATTAAGTATCAAATTGTTATTCTAGTCGCTATTTTTGTCACATTAACGGTTTCAGTATCAAGTTCGCTACTGCTGAGTATTAAAACTGCGGTAACGGTTAACGGAAGAGTCAAAGGCGTTCCTTAATTTGTCGCAGTTACTTTTGTCTACAACATGATTGCCTATAAAAGCTCATACAGTGAATAGCTCAAAGGCATTGAATATTTTCTGCAAATCATCTGATCTATTTTAGGTAATCCATTGAATTTCTACTACGCTTACTATTAGCTAATTATAGCGACGATTCATAACCTTAAGTTCTTCGCTTGACCGCATTTAATTGGGAATAGTCAAATAGGTATTGGCTTGTCATTGCTTACTGCATCAATGGAAACGGAACGCCTATGTTTAAGTCTTACATCTCTAAATCGAAAATATTAAATGGGTTATTATCATGCTTGTTAGCCTCTTTGTTATTAGTCACTCAAAGTGTAAAAGCTGCGACTTGGGAGTTTGAAATATCCCCCTACCTTTGGCTTGTTAATCAGCAAGGTCAAACGGGTTATATCGATGAAAACGGTATCCCAATTATTGTTGATATGGACATGTCATTTAGCGAAATTTTTGAAAACCTAGATGGTGCTGCACTGCTTAACTTTCAGGCTAATAAAGCTGACTGGCAATTTTGGTTAGACTTAGTTTATATGAAACTCAAATATGATACCAAAACAGACTTTGCTTCAGCTGAACTGACTGCCAAACAAAAGATGCTCGATATCGTAGCGGCTTACCGCTTCTCTAATAAAGCTAACAATCAATGGTATGCTTATGCAGGCGCGCGGGCTATCGATATCAGCAATACACTTGAGGTTCGTTTTTTTGAATTGAATAGAGAGCCAAGTTTTGGCGATGATTGGTATGATCCGCTGATCGGCATTAAAAATAAGTGGAGCTTTAGTGAGGGCTTTTACCTTGTTAGTCGCGCCGACGTTGGTGGTTTCGGCATTGGCTCTGATTTTTCATGGGGAGTGAACTTAACCATGAACCAAGATCTCTCTGAGAACTGGGCGCTAAAATACAGCTTTAGGTATTTAGACGTTGATTATGATGACGACAACTTTATATTTGATATGGCTTCAAGTGGCTTTGGCTTGGGGATAACCTACCAATTTTAATTGGCTTTAACTTTCTATTTGCATAAATAGAAAGTTAAATAGAAAGCGTGCAGGTTTGCTTAAAGCTCACAAAAATACTGTGAACTTTTAGTAACTAATCAGAACGACAGCACAAATCTTATAGCACTAATTCCATATCGAGTTCGATATCAGTACAACCTTTCTTGCAGCGGATCCCTGAAAGCGTATCTTGCTGATCTTTTACAGGCAGCTTCATTTCTAACGCTTGTTTACATATTGGGCAGAGGACAGTGTTGCCTTTAAAAACTCTCTTTATTAGGTTTTTTTGTTCAATAAAAGATTTGGCTGTGGTGTCATTAATTACTGAGAAATCCATCTTTGCCATTGGGCGTCACCTTAAATATTTTGTTGGTAGTGCGTAATACCGCCGAGTATATCTAGGCAATTGGTAATGTGGAAGCTAAAGATACTATTGCAGTTACTTCTGAGTATCTACACCTAATAATGATTCCTATTTCGCTATATTCACCTGACAGTTAATTATAAGTCTATATTTTTAACTTTACGGTTCAGTTGTTGTATAAAAAAAACACTAGTTATCTATTCTGAAATTTGGCAATTTAATGATGCTTTACTTCATTGTATGCAATATACCGAGAGTATTGTCTGATTTTATAAAATGGAGACTAATTCAGATTGTAAGATGACATTTTAGAGGTAAGATAGGTTGTAATTTTTGATTGATCTGTAGAGCATAACAATAATAATGAGCGCTCATAGTACCAAAAATGATTATCTTCCAAGCCTTATAAAAACCTCTGCCATTAGCGCAAAACGCTATGCAACCATCTTAACTATGTTGCTTGGCGAATCTTCGTTAAAGTCAGTTTTACATGCGATAGTGCGTCTTATCGAAGAGAAAAATTTCGGCAGTAAAAGCTCTATTTTGTTACTTAGCTCTGACGGAAAACGTTTGCTTAAAGCTGCAGCGCCGAGCATTTCGGAT
The DNA here is from genome assembly GCF_023284045.1 of Shewanella kaireitica. Taxonomy (GTDB): domain Bacteria; phylum Pseudomonadota; class Gammaproteobacteria; order Enterobacterales; family Shewanellaceae; genus Shewanella; species Shewanella kaireitica. The sequence goes on along the minus strand of NZ_JAKIKQ010000003.1, from coordinate 484,021 downwards.
AGTTACAATAATGCTATCAATGGTATTGAGATAGGTCCGAAAGTGGGCTCTTGTGGAGCCGCTGCATTTTTGGGACAAAGGGTCATTGTTGAAGATATTGCCTCTCATGAGAATTGGGCTCCTTATCGCGAGTTGCCGCTCTCTGTTGGGTTAAAATCTTGTTGGTCGGAACCTATCTTGAGTGGTGAAGGCGAGGTCTTGGGTAGTTTTGCGATGTATTATGAGGAAGTTAAAGCCCCTCGTGCTGAAGACTTAGCATTGATCTCTGAAGCGGCACTCTTAGCTAGCCTAGCTATTGAGCGTGATCGCTCATCTAGATTCCAGCGCCTATGCGGGGGGATCTTTAATCAAATGCCGCTAGCGTTGTTAATCACCGATGCCAAAGGCACCGTGCTTGATGCTAACCCCTCTTTTTTTGATATTATGCACTCGGCTAAAACCGATCTAGCTGCGTTTGAACCACATTGTGTTTTTGAGCAATCCTCCATCGAATTAGCCCATCTATTTGAGCAAATAAGGAGTGGTAATGCTTGGCACGGAGAGTTAATTGGTCGTCGTGCTGATGATGAGTCATTTTATGCCGACGTTAATGTTACGGTATTTAAAGAGTCTGAGGACATTGAGTATTCATACGCATGGATTTTTTCAGATATTACCGATAAGAAATCAGCTGCAGAAACTATCCATTATCAAGCAAAGTTTGATCCGTTAACCCAATTAGTCAATCGGCCACATCTGTTTGAGAAAATTGAACAACAGATCAATATGTCAAAACTGAATCCATATGCTTGCTTCAGCTTTATTCTGATGGACTTGGATAATTTCAAACAGATCAATGACAGCTTAGGCCACAAGCTCGGAGATGAAGTCCTTATTCAGGTTGCTGAAAGAATTAAAGCCTGCATGGGAAAAAACGACGTGTTAGGGCGACTTGGTGGGGATGAGTTTGCGCTCATTATTCCTGATGAAGTGTGCCCAGAGGTGTTATCAAAGTTAGTTCAACAGCTCAATCAAGTCATTTCACAAGAGTATTTGCTAGATTCTCATCAACGGGTGTTTACTCGATTGAGCGCTGGTATTAGCAGATTTCCTCAAGATGCATGTAGCTTAGAGCAGCTGTTGAACTGTGCTGACCAAGCGTTATTTTGCGCCAAAGAGCAAGGTCGAAACCAGTTTCACTTTTTCAATGATCAGATGCAATCGGATGCAGAGCGGACGGCAAAGTTAACTAATGCGCTGAAGTTGGCGATTGAAAATGATGCATTTGAATTGCATTACCAGCCAATAGTGTGTGCTAAACAACATAAAATCCGCCATGTCGAAGCACTCGTTCGTTGGCGACATGATGGACGATTAGTCAGACCTGACGAGTTTATTCCCGCAGCAGAAGCAAGTGGTTTAATTATTGAATTAGGGCGTTGGGTGCGCGTTGAGGCGATGAAAACCTTACTTGAATTTGAAGCGCTTGGGCTGGATATTGGTATATCTATTAATGTCTCTACATTTGAATTTTGGTCCCATGACCTCCAAGACTGCCTAATAAATTCAATAACTGAAACAGCAACTAAAATTCTCCCAGAAGGGTTCCCTTTTCATAAGCTAACCTTAGAAATTACAGAGTCGTTGCTGATGAAAGAGCAAGTGCATTTGATTAACTCTTTAAGCCAATTACGTGAGCTTGGGATAAAAATTGCCATTGATGATTTTGGCACGGGTTATTCATCTTTATCCTATTTAAGTGAATTTCCTGTAGATATTATTAAGATAGACAAAAGCTTCATTAGAGATGTTAACGATAAAAAGCAGGCGGCTTTAGTTTCTGCTGTGGTTGCATTAAGTCGGGCTTTGAATTTAGATGTTACGGTTGAAGGGGTCGAAAGCCATCTTCAACTGGCTTTTGTCAGTGAAAAAGAGGTAGATAGTATTCAAGGCTATTTCTTCCACAAACCACTCGAAAAGACAGCATTGCTTGAAGTAATAACCAAGCACTAGTTATTTAAAAACTATGCTAGCTTAGAGCCTTAAAGCACTCTTAGTGCGGGTACTGCCATAGAGCTCGTTGTTAATTATTTAATAAAAATGGATTTACCCTAAGTCGCCTGAATTGTCTGAGCAGTAACTAAACGTACCTGCGACTCTATCCTCTTTTTCAACCTGTTTTTTAATTTAAAGCCAGTTAGAATAGGACTGCTATAAAGTGTGGGGATATTTGTTGATTGAATTTAGTGGGGTAAATGTGTGAGTGATAGTAATGAGTCGGGATTGGCAGCTGCGCCTGCAGAGGTAAAGTTAGCAGTGGACCTTATTTTTCTTTTCGAGTCCAATAATATCGCTCCAGAAGTCGCATTGGCAGCTTTAAAAATCGTTAGTTCAGATCTCGAAAGTAAACTAAAAACCTAGTTTGTAGCTAATGTAAATGCTGCATTAATCAACTTCTTTGAGAGTGTTATGACTATTTCAGTGCTAGATATGATAGCGATTTTGAGCTTTATTATTAGCTGGGTTGGCTATGCTCGTTTTGCTAAAAGTAAGGCTAAAACGACTAACTGTATTGCTCGCTGTTTGCATCAACATCGTATCCATTGGATGTACGAACTGATTAGCCGAGAGATCAGGGTCGGTGAAGCGGCATTGCTGGCGAACCTTGAACGTAACATCTCCTTTTTCGCAAGCACAACCATGCTAGTGCTTGCTGGTGTGTTAACACTGTTTGCTCAAGTTGAGCGCTTAGAAGCTGTCATTGCTTCGATTCCGTATGCCGCGGATCCAAATCATGCGTTGGTGCAGGTTAAGCTGGGTGTATTAACTTTCATCTTCGTAATGGCCTTTTTCCAGTTTACTTGGTCAATGCGTCAGTATGGTTTTCTCAATGTGATGATTGGCGCTGCGCCGTATGACAAAGACGGGCTAAATGAAAATTTACGTCGCTATGCTAAGCAGATGGCCGTTGTACAAGATCAAGCTGCGCACTCCTATAATTACGGACTGCGTTGTTACTATTTTGCCATGGCGGCGCTCTGTTGGTTTTTCCATCCACTGTTGCTGATTGTTGCGAGTGTCTTTGTTGTGGTGACCCTGTATCGGCGTGAATTTAAATCAAAAGCGGTGATGGCGATTACCCAAGGGCAAGAGCTTTTAAAAACAGAGCGTGCGATGAAATACCAGTCTAAGTAGAGTTACCTATATAATTGATTTTTAATCAAAGGTTTTCAAATAGCTGTTTAACGTTGACTTTAGCGCCTATGCGCGACGCTAATAAATATAAGCCTGCTAGTTTTCGGTGGATAAAAATAGCATCGGCTGGAGGGCTGTGCCACTCATTACTCTGCATGCTCATCGCCATGCCTGCCTCTTTAATCCTGCTGGCTAAGGTATTGTGGCTAAAGTCATACTCGCCATTAAATCGCAGCGGCTCGCAGGCCATATAAAAAATATCGAGTACCAGAGATTTCTGCGTTGCAGTAATTGAATCTTGGAAGAACCCTATACCTTGCGCTGCACTTTCCATTGCTAACCTATCATCGATAATGCTGGCTGACATAAGCTGTCTATATTGCTCCGATAAAGCATTTGGAATCACTCGGCTGGCGCCAAAGTCGAGTAATACTAATTTTCCGCTCGTGTTTTGGTATTGATAATTGGCAAAGTTAGGATCTGTTTGCATAAGTTTGAAGCAAAACAGCTCTTTAAAAAATAGCTCAAGTAGTCTTGTCGCCACTTCATTCCTGATAGGCTGGGCAAGTGCTGCTACTGATTCAATGCTTTGCCCTTCGATAAACTCCATGACTAGAATATTCTGATTACACAGCGATGGGTAAACTTGCGGTATTAAGAAGTGATTTCCAGCAATCTTCCCGTTGCTTATAAAAGATTGAAACCGCTGCAGCATTAATAGTTCACTATGGTAATCGGCTTCAACATGTAACTGCTTTTTAGCCTCTGTTAATAGCTGGTCTAACTGTACGTTACTTGGAATAAGGTTAGATAATTTGAGTATGGTCGCAACGTTATCAATATCGCTGTTAATGCTGTTGCGGATCCCTGGGTATTGCAGTTTTACAGCCAGTTTTTCGCCTGTGCTTAATGTCGCTAGATGAACCTGTCCAATAGAGGCTGCTGCAAATGGCGATAGCTCAAAGTGCGCAAAAGGGTCGAGCCAATCGTCGCCCCAATTTGATTTGAGAATGGTGATTAACTGCTTATGAGGCATTGCTTTAGCATCAGAGCGAAGTTTAGAGAGTATGTCACTTAACTCTTTAGGTAGCAGTTCTCCTGAGTCCATCGACAACATTTGCCCCACTTTCATTGCTGCGCCGCGAAGTTCTGCCAGTTTATTGGCCATGTGGGTGATATTTTGCGGAGTCATCACTAATTCGTTGAGCGATGGCTTTTGACCCTGAGTTAGTTTTTTAGCACCTGCAAGGATAACATTGCCTGCTAGCCGAGAGGCTAATCCACCTAAAGAGGAGAATCGTGATAGGCGACTTGTCGGAACTTTAGCGGTGTGCTTGTTTTTCATTATGGCTCAACCTCAACTGCTGTTTTAGCAGACTTAACTTATGCTAAAGCAATACGTTATAAAGTAAATATGGATCAGCTTAAAGCAGAGCTATCTATTTGGATTATTTGTTAGGACTAACTATTAGGACTATCTATATCCATTATCGGTTTAGTTTTAATCGCAGCTTTCTCATTAACTAGAGATGTATTACCATTGCCGCCAATTTTATTTTTCGATTATCAATAATAAAGGCAGTAGATTTTGCATACTTTGGCACAACTCGCTTCAGGTGAACTAAAAGGTATAAAACGACTCACTATAACAGAGGAGTTAACTGAGTTTCCTGATGCTATTTTTACGCTTGCCGATACGTTAGAAGTGCTAGACCTTTCAGGGAATAAGCTTTCTCAGCTCCCAGACAATTTCTCCTGTTTAACTAAACTAAAGCTGCTGTTCTTAACTGGTAATGAGTTTGAACAAGTCCCAGCAATTATAGCAGCTTGTCCTCAATTAGAGATGATAAGCTTTAAATCCAATAAGCTGAAAACAGTTGCGACAGGCTCACTGCCGGTTCAGACCCGTTGGCTCATTTTGACTGATAATCAGATAACTTCTCTGCCTGAAGATATGGGTTCACTCACGCGATTACAAAAGCTCGCGTTAGCGGGTAACAGGCTAAGTGCGTTACCTTCCAGCATGGCAAACTGTACTAATTTAGAGCTCGCTCGTTTGTCTGCCAATGAGTTTACACAATTTCCAGATTGGTTATTTCAATTACCAAAACTTGCTTGGTTGGCCATCGGTGGAAATGCATTGCGTGCTGACAATAAAGCAAGCTTAATCAATGCAAAGCCAGCCGAGCCGATGCAGTCGGTGCCTTTAGCTGATATTCAATTAGGTCAAGTGATAGGACAAGGTGCCTCTGGCATTATCTACAGTGCTAAGTGGCTCAATCAGCCTCAGTCACTTAAAGGCTCTGCAGTTAATATCGCGGTTAAGCTTTTTAAAGGTGAGGTGACAAGTGATGGCTATCCGTCTGATGAGCTTGCATGCTGCTTACAGGCTGGCGCACAAGACAATCTAATTAAAGTCGTCGCTCAAATCGAAGATGCAGGCAAGCTTGGACTCGTGATGGAGCTTATCCCTAGCTCTTTTGCAAATCTTGGTCTACCGCCTTCACTCGATACTTGCACTAGAGACACCTTTGTTAAAGGTCAGGAACTGTCCATTGAGCATGTTTTATTGGTGCTGATACAGATGGCATCAGCGATGACTCATTTGCATCAAAATGGTATTAGTCATGGTGATGTATATGCACACAATACTATGATTAATAGCCAAGCTGATATGCTTTTTGGCGACTTCGGTGCCTCATCTAACTTGAAGCTACTCCCAGGATTGCAGCAAGAGGCGATGGAGAGCGTTGAGGTGAGGGCATTGGGTTGCTTAATTGAAGATCTGCTGGATAACCGATTGATGCAGCATACTGAACAACTTGAGATTGTGGCGAGGTTACGACAGTTTGCTGATGATTGTCTGCAAACCGATTCTGCACTACGTCCTCGATTTAGCGACACTTTATCTCAGCTCAAGTTTTTGCAAAATAAGTTGCTTACCATAGAGTCTTGCAGTGAAAGATAAAATCGTTTGTTAAAAAGACTCCATAGATGCGCGTGTATCTATGGAGTGTGAATCTTGCCTAGTCTCTTCTTTGTTTGTGATTACTTCCTTTATGGCTGTTGGCTGGCTTGTGACTCTTTGCTTGTCTGTAGCTTTTCTGTGGTTGATGACTGTTAACTCGCTGATGGCTCTTTGCCTGTTGATGACTCTTCACTGGCTGACGGCTATTTGCTTGCTGATGGCTTTTAACTGATTGATGGCTTTTAACCCGCTGCTGGCTTTTAACTGATTGATGACTGTTAACTCGCTGATGGCTTTTAACTGGCTGATGGCTTTTAACTGGCTGATGGCTCTTCACCACCTTGCTGTTACCGTAGTGAACGTTGCGCACTTTGGGCTGTTGCTTTAAATTTTTAGCAAACTGCATCTCACGGCTTTTATTCACTTTATAGGTTTTTTGAGTCCTAAGTGTTTTGCTGTAGGCACGGCTTGGGTTATGACTCTTGTATTTATGCCTTAAAGCGTTATTGCTATAGGCGACTCCTCGTCTGTGTTGTGGCTTGTGAGCCCAGCGTTTAGCACCATGGCTAGTGACAATTCGTCCGCGATGACGATAATGATGCGAGTTCTTATGATGCACTACCACGACATGATGCTTATGCCAGTGAAACGCACTGAAATAGTAATTGAAGCTGATGTGGACGCCTGTATGCCAGTAAAAATGACCATGTCTAGGTCGCACATAGCCAGGGTACATAGCCCAGTATACTGGCGGATAGTTATACCAATACCAGTTTCCATAGATGACTCTAGGGTCATAGTAGGGCACGTAAACAATCTCTTTTCTAACCGGTTCAATCACAATTTGATTATTGACCCGTGTTACCTGCATGTTCTCCATATCATTGAGGTTGTTGGCGTTGTCTGCTTTATGGCGCAGGGCTTGAATACTGGCTAGCACCTGTGCTTCATTTTGCAAGAAAGCATCGCCGAGTGATTGTGTCCACTGCAGGTCTTCACTGAGTTTTTGTAGCACGGTCGGAAATGCAATCAGCGCGATAACGCTTGGGTCCCATTGCATGCTCTGGGCGTTCGAGACTTGCTTCTCGGTACTGAGTTGTTGATTTTGTTGTTGCCAACGTTGGGCTTCAACAACTTCTAATGGGTAGGTGGCAGCGATTAAGATATGTGTCAGCAGACTGTCTGGATACAGCGCAATCGGCGCTAACATCTGTGCAAGCTCTCCCTCATTGAGCTGAGTCTGTTGAGCGCTTTCATAATCTTCAGCGTATGCGCTTGCTGGAGTTAACCACTGCAACATAATAACCAGAGACAAGCAACAGCATTGTTTGAATATGTTCATATGCTCTCCTATCGAATATTGACGATAAGCAGATTATAAAGAGGCGAAGATGAACATAAGCTGAAAGCCAAAAATAGCTCGAATTCGGATGTGTTCTGCTTTAATAGAGCTGTAGGGAGTGAGTGTTAGTATTTGAAAATTAGGGTAAAACAAGCTCCGCCTAATAATTCTGACCGGCCTATGGATAATTGCCCGTGGTAGCTATCAACTAAATCTCGCACGATGGCAAGCCCGATGCCGTGTCCCAACTTATAGGAGTCAGCTCTAATACCACGTTCAAATATTTGTGTTTGCAGCGACTCATCTATGCCATTGCCATCGTCCTCGACTTGGATTATCAGTGATTCAGCATTGTGAGTGACACTCAATAGAACCTTGCCCTTGGCCGCTTTACAGGCATTATCGAGTAAGTTACCTAATATCTCTGAAAGATCTGCTTGGTCGCCCTTAAAGATGGCATCTCGTTTAACAGACTCCTCAATAACTATTAGCGGTTGGTTGTATATTTTAGGTAGATTTCGAACCAATTTATCTGACACTTCAACAACTGGCACACCTAAGTGCCAAGCACTGCCCGCAGCGGACTGAGCACGTTTTAATTGGTGGCCAATAATCCGATTGATATGGCTGACTTGTTCAAATGACTCTGCACTTAAATCGACCTGACTTTGTATGACAGCTAACGGTGTTTTGAGGCTGTGGGCAAGATCTGCAAGTGCATTTCGATAGCGTTTTCGCTGATTTTGTTCGGTATTCAATAAGGTGTTAAGTTGCTGCGCCACAGCTTGAAGTTCTGTCGGATACTGGCGTGTTAGTTGGTTCGCTTTGCCATTTTCTATCGCGCTAAGCTCGGTTTCTAAGCTGGATAATGGCTTTAAGGTCCACCACAGCCAAGCTATCTGTATCACGACTAATAACCCCAAAAGGATCATTAACCAGCGCCACAGTTGTTGGGTAAATTGACTGACTTGTTGTTGAAACTCTGTTTGATCTTTAATGATATGGATAGTGATTGGAAAGCGGTTATCTGACTGTTGGCCATCTTTACTATTGAGTGCGGGTAGCTCGAAACTGACACTAAAACTGTAAATTAAGTGTGGTTGTCCATTCAGTTTCACTTCGCTAAGTTGCCCCATTCCTTTTACTGGTGTGGGTAATGTCTTTGGTAATTCAATACCCAATAAAGAGTTCGATTGCCAAGCGATATGTTGTACTTGGTTTAGGGGAGGCAAGTGGCTACTTGTGGCTGTGCTTTTGGGCTTTTCTACAAATTTCGCATCAAAGTTTTCGTTATTCTTGGCTGTTTTATCTGGTGATTTTGAAGTAGTAATTACTGCATAAAGGCCAGATTGAATGACGTTAAATTGGTTCTCCAACAGCACTTCAGGCATGATGATGCCGTCTCGATTGACTTCAGTTACCGCTAAAACAGCATAAACATAGGCTTTCAATTCATTCAGCGAAGCGCTCTTTACCTGCTGCTTAAACGCATCATTGAGGCCGAAACCGATGAGCGGCATCAAAATCAAAATAAGCAGTAACGCACTCACGATCAGTCTGGCTTTTAGTGAGTGCATTGTTGCTAAGCGCGATACAGAAAACATGCTACGACGGCTTATCGGGTTGATTAAGTGGCGCAAGTTTTATTAAACGGTATCCTTGACCTCGGAGTGTTTCAATCAGTCCAAGTTGATTATCCGCATCTAATTTCTTACGTAAGCGGCGAATAAATACTTCAATGACGTTGGAGTCGAGGTCAAAATCTTGATCATAGATATGCTCTGTGAGGACGGTCTTTGATTTTACCTCGCCAATATGCAGCATAAAGTATTCCAGCAACTTGTATTCTGAGCCGCTTAAGCTAATTAGTTCGCCATTTTTAGTCAGCTCTAAACTGCTGGTATTCAATGAGAAAGGCCCATTATTAATGACTGGACTAGCCTTCCCTGCAGAGCGGCGTATGAGTGCTTTTAGCCGAGCAACTAACTCTTCAGGATGAAAGGGTTTCGTGAGGTAATCATCGGCGCCAGCATCTAACCCTTCTACTTTATCTTGCCAGCTATCGCGAGCAGTTAAGATAAGGATAGGAAACTCTATGCTTAGCGCTCTAAGCTCGGTGATCAGGGCGATACCATCAAGTTTTGGCAGTCCAACATCAATAATCGCCGCATCATAATTGTACTCTTTACCTTGAAATAGACCGATTTCACCGTCATCTGCAGTGTCGACAGTATAGTTGGCTGCAAGTAAATGCTGCTTAAGGTTACTTTGTAGTGCGAGATCATCTTCAACGAGTAAAAGTCTCATAGTCAGTCCTTGTAAGTCGTCGCTAATTACGACGGATACTGCCGGTTTTGGCGTCTACGGATACGTGAAAAACGACTCCATCTTTAGAAAGCAGTTTGACTCGATAGCCTGGGTTGCCGTTTACACGGGCGGACTGCACTTTTAGGATCTTACCTGAGTAGCGGCTTTTAACGAGTTGTGCTGCTTGCTGTGAACTGCCGACTTTAAGGGATTTTTCAGTATGGTTTGCTGCCATCGCCATAGAAACTACCGATATAGTGAGGTAATGGCCGCTAGCATTAGCAGACGCAGAACCTAATAGAGCAAGCGGTATTAATATCAACAGTAAAACAGCTTTCATTAAGGGCACCAAAGAGTTGAGATGTTATCAGTTTAAAAGATCCCGCTAGATTAGTCATTATACCAATTCGAGTTAAGTCCATCACTTTCCCATGAGTCAACACTCCTTACCAATATATGGAGGAAGTTAAGTATCGTGATTCAATTTGTAGATATAGCGTTTGTAAGATGAACCCAACCTGAATGCCAAAGAGGGAGTGACCTGACCTAAGTAGCTAATTTTAACGTTCAGCTTGTGTTCATTTTGATTGGCCTTTAATAAGCGAAACTTAATAAACTTTTCGAGGTAATGATGAGTCAACTAATATGCCAATCCAAACGATTACCCCTGTTTGTGCTTCTTCTAGGTGTTTTACTGCCTGCTGCGGTGGCCGCTGAAAATCTTGGGCAGATTCGGAGCACCTCAGCGGGTTATAAGATAGAAAAAGAGCTTAACAGCAATGCAAGAGTAGAGGCTGAGCTAACATTGCAACAGCAGGATCTGTTGAAAAGACTGAGTTTTGAGAATACGAATAAAATACCTGACAAGAAAAGCAGAGAACAGGTGATACAAAGTCACATCGATAATGCGCTTAAAGGGGAGAGTCAACGACAAGTTTCGGCTTCGCCCGCGTTATACGCTAATAGCGTTTACCGTGATTTTTATATCTACGATGCTTACAGTCGTCTATTTGTTGATAACGACTATGATGGCTTTTATCAAACTTTTAGCGTCACTTTTGACGCAGATGTTAGTGGCGCCTATATCAATGAAACAGCCAATGTGTTTGCAGAGCTATATTTAAGCCGTAATGGTGGACCGTGGGAGCACTACTATACCACTGATATATTCAATATTTTCGGCGATGCTACCGATGACGATTATGAAGTATTAACCACACTGGAGTCCGGATTTACAACAGATCATTACGATGTACTTATCGATCTTTATGAAGTGGGATACGGTGATGTTGTGGCAACTGTCAGTTCAAATGATTTCGATAGCCTCTATGCCTTACCGTTAGAAAGCAGCTACTGGGATGATGAGTATATTGTGATAGAGACTGAGCATGGTGGAAGCATGTCGCTGTGGGGGATATTGGTGCTATTGGCGTTGGGACTTTCACGTAGAAATTTAGCTCGTCGCCAATCATAATGATAATAAGTGGATTGAGAATTAACTATTGATATATTCGCCGCCACATTGGAAAATTAGGCATCTTAACAGCCAGTTAATTGTCTATTCTATGAGTTATCAGTCAGTCTCTACAGCAGTGGTTAATTCAATACCCTTAAGTGGTTCTGTGCCAGTAGAGGTTAATTTGGCGGGCGATAGTCATGATGTTGCTTTGTGGATCTGGGAGCAGCTAGTACCTCAAGTTGGCTCCGCGACGACATTGCAAGGTGAGATTATTCGTGCCATTGAACTACTGTCTTGGGAGGCACAAAACAACAGTAACCTCAATTGGGATAAAACTTTTGACGCACTTATAGCATTCTTAAAAGAGGCCTTCTTGGGCCAATCCATGCTTGCACACTGGTTATCTGACACCGATAAAAAACAGATAGCTGCAGATTTAGCTAGGTTATCTTGTTTTATCTTGCCAACAGAGCTCGATAGCCGAGTGTATGTCGAAGAGCTGCCTTATATTAATGACGATTTATACGATCGATTGATCGACTACCTTGTTAAGTTTTGCAGGCAACATCCAGCAGTAATCTTCTTCTGATAAGAAAAAGTTAACGCTTCTTAAAGTAAATAGACCATTGTCATAGGATGAGGTCTATTTTTTTAACGGGTTAGGTTTTATGCAATCCCGTTAACTCCTTGAGCACTCGATTGTATGATTTTTGTCATGCAAATTAGTGCGATACCCTTTCTCGAACAGCTAGCTAGCCAAGGTTTAAGTGTGATCTCTATCACTGACTTTGTCTTATCTTCATAATTTACATTGTAAGGTTTTCGGTAAAAATCTAATAAAATCAATAGTAAGTTAATTTTAATGGTGTATCAGTAGTTGTAACACTTGTTGTTTTGTTAATGATAATCGTTATCATCACGCCGCATAATACTTAAGTGGGGTTATTGGATGAAACATTTTCGCTATTCTTTGTTAGCAATTGCATGCGCTACGACATATTTACCTGCAACGATTTACGCGGCAGAAACTGCTGAAGCGAGTTCTATTGAACGGATCACCGTTTACGGTAGGCAAAACCAAGTTGTGATGAATTCAGGTTTAGCAACTAAGTCAGATATGTCATTAATGGAAACTCCAGCGGCAGTCGTGATTGTCGACGAAGAGCTAATTCAAGCCCAAGGCGTCGATAACCTGCAAGATTTAGTGCGTAATATTAGTGGTGTTACACAAGCGGGTAACAACTATGGCATTGGTGATAATTTAGTTATTCGTGGTTTAGGTGCAAACTACACCTATGACGGTATGTATGGTGGTGCTGGTCTTGGAAATACCTTTAATCCAACTCGCTCTCTTACCAATGTTGAATCGGTAGAGGTTCTAAAGGGCCCTGCTACGGGTCTGTATGGTATGGGGAGTGCTGGCGGTGTAATCAACCTTATTGAGAAAAAACCGCAATTTGAATCTTTAAATGAGTTCACTGCTGAAGTAGGGCAATGGAACAGTTATTCACTCTCTGTTGATAGCACTGCCGGTATTAGCGATAACTTAGCTTATCGAGTTGTGGCTAAGACCGCCCGTAGCGATGGCTACCGTGATATTGGTACTGATAGAGATGAAATTTATACCTCTTTGAAGTATGTAATGAGTGATACGCAAGATCTAATGCTGTCCGCTAGTTATATCAAGGATGCGATTGCCGTAGATTCAATTGGTCACCCTATTCGAATCTTTAACGCTGAATCTGTGGGTGGTAAAGGCGCAGGCGAAGTCAGCTGGGAAGACCTAATTAATGATCCCAATAATGCGGGTTTGCAACTTACTGATGAACAGCGACAGCAACTTGCAAACTCGCTTTCGAGTAGCGATGGGCAAACCCCCTATGCATTTGGTCATGCTGGCATTATCTCACCGATGGCAAAAGATAATGAAGGTGAAGAATTACGTTTTAAGTTAACTCATAATATCTATTTCAACGACAATCTATTCTTAAACCAACAACTGCAATACCGTAACTATACGTCAGGCTTTGCGCGTCAAACTGGTGCTTACAACTACGTTTATTGGGACAGACGTGGAAAGATCAATGAAGACCCACGAGCACCTTTAGTTGAGGATGGCGTACTGTACCCATTTGCGGCACGTCGTCAGGAATATCGTAAGGTTGAAGCTGATGAAAAATCATGGCAGTACTTTGCTGATCTGCGTTACGACTTCCAAATTGGCGAGATTGATAACGAATTATTGGTAAATGCTAACTTCGAAGATAGAGATATTGCATTTAAGCAATACTCCATTTACGACGCTGACAAAGTGATTAAAAACAAAGCTGGCGATGTCGTTTACCAAGGCTCGTTGCCTTATATTTATGATATTCGCAATCCTAACTGGGCTGATGGAAGCTTTGAAGATCACGATCCATTAATGACCAGTAATTACAATAAAAAGGTCAGTGCTTGGGGCGTAGGTCTACAACATGTTGGATACTTGGGTTATGGCTTTACCACCCGTATTGGTGTGGCATTTAATGAAATTAAGCAGTCGTACCAACACTTGGGTGTTGATCCACGTTACTCCGCAAGTAGAGCTGAACCTAGAGCGGAAGCTGATACCACTGATAATGGAGTTACCTACAATTTAGGGGTAACTTATATGCCAACCGATGATTTATCACTGTTTGTCAATCATTCAAAAGGGCGTACTGCCTATAGTATTCTCGGTGGTATTGAAGGGACGGGCGATGACCGTGCTGACTCAGAGTCTGTAAGTGACGACATCGGTATTCGCTATAAAGCGTTTGACGATCAAATGTTGATGTCTTTAGTCTTCTTTAAAAGTGCCCGAACTAACCTAGAGTATGGAAACCCAGATTATGAAGAGGGTGTTTCTGCTCCAGGAACGGCGAAGAGCTTTTATAACGGTAAAGAGGAAACCACTGGTGTTGAACTTGATTTAAATGCACATATCAATGAGCAATGGATGGTTAATCTAAACGGCGTTTATCAAGATGCACGAGATAAAAAAGACCCGAATAGAAGCAGCTACGATACTCGTCAAAAAGGTGTGCCTTACGTGACAGCCAGTGCCTGGGTGACTTATGGTGCGGATTGGTTCTCTCTTGCCAACCCACTAAACATAAGCTTAGGTGCTAAATTTGTTGATGATCGTAGTACTAACTCCAGCTCATTTGGGATCCCAGACGGCTACGTGCCTAGCTATACAGTACTCGATTCAGCGATTAGTTATGATGCTGAACAGTGGAAAGTACAGTTGAATGTAAATAACCTCTTCAACGAAGAGTATTACAGCAAAGCGATGTTCCTAGGCGGTATGCCAGGAGAGGAGCGTAACGCTAAGCTGTCGTTAACCTATCGTTTATAGCGATAGTTTCACTCAATAATGCAGCCAGTGGCTGCATTTTTTTTAGCTTGATGAATCTATATTAGAGCCGTCACTATCGCAATATGATGAGTCATTTTTAGCTGAAGAGTAAACATATTCTCCGCCTAAGAGTTATGTTAGTTTAACCTTTCAGTTACAACTTGAAAGGGAAAGCATCGTTATGAAAATTCGCTTTAAAACACCTATTGCTTTGGGCTTGCTATGTACCCTTACGGCTCCATTGAGTGTGGTAGCAGCCGTTACAAGCTTAAACAGCTCTGTCGAACGTTCGATGCCAGAACTTGAACAACTCTATCTGCACCTGCATAAAAATCCTGAGCTGTCATATCAAGAAAAAGCCACCAGTGCACGAATGGCAAAGGAATTATCGGCACTAGGGTTTGATGTAACAGAGCAGTTTGGTGGTTATGGTGTTGTTGGTATCTTTAAAAATGGTGACGGTCCAACAGTGATGATCCGAGCCGATACCGATGGATTGCCTATTACTGAAGAGACCGGTAAACCATATGCGTCAAAAGTAACGACTACGGACGCCAGCAATAACACTGTAGGGATTATGCACGGATGTGGCCATGATATTCATATGACGAGTCTGATTGGTACGGCAGAGCAGATGATTAATCATAAAGCAGATTGGAAAGGCACATTGATGATGGTGGCACAACCGGCAGAAGAGGTCGGCGGCGGTGCAAAAGCGATGCTGAAGCAAGGATTGTTTAGCCAATTTCCTACACCTGATTACGTGCTAGGGCTGCATGTCAGTGCAGCGCTGCCTGCGGGAAAAGTCGCCATAGCGCCAGGATATGCGTTGGCAAATGTCGACTCCGTAGATATAACAGTGAAAGGCAAAGGGGGCCATGGTGCTTATCCTCATTCGACTAAAGATCCTGTTGTTCTAGCATCGCGTATGGTGTTGGCGCTGCAAACTATTTCTAGTCGTGAGATCTCACCACTGGAGCCAAACGTGATGACAGTGGGCTCAATTCATGGCGGTTCTAAACACAATATTATTTCAGATGAAGTTAAGCTGCAGCTTACACTACGATCCTATAATCCTGATGTGCGTTTGCAGCAAATCGACGCACTTAAGCGCTTAACTCGAGGGATTGCGATGAGTGCTGGCGTTCCCGATGAACGGATGCCAGTGGTTTATGTTCACGAAGAGGAGCGGATCCCTTCAACTTATAATGACCCGACTTTGGCTATGAATGTAAAAGGGAGCATTGAAAAAGAGCTTGGTGCCGACAATGTTCTAAAGTCTGAACCCGTTATGGCCGGTGAAGATTTTGGTTTATATGGTCTTACTGCAGAAAAGCGTCCGATCACTATTTTCTGGTTGGGTGCGGTCGAACCTAACGCTTATCAAGTGAGTTTAGATAAGGGAAACAGTTTACCTTCATTACACTCAAGCAAGTTCGCTCCCGATTATCCAATAACGATCAAAACGGGTGTAAGAGCTATGAGCGCAAGTGCAATGGATCTTTTTAATAGGCATTAGAACTTAAGTAATTAATTGTGTGCGGCTAATGGCTAATGATTAGTTAGCCGCTCACACCGTTTTAGCAATTCATTGTTGCTTATTCTCAACTTTGCTCAGTAGCAACATTGTTTCATCTTTTAGTTTAGTAAGCTGTTTTTGGGTGACAATATCTACTGACTGCTTGACGTATTTATAAGCTGCCGAATAGTTATATTCTATTAATGCCAGCCGCGCTAAGTTATTTAGTCCAATCACTTGTCCAGCTTGATCTCCGACCATTTTATGGTAGTCCACAGATAACAGGTATTGTTGGCTTGCAGTGTCATAGCGGCCGAGGCGTTGGTTGACGTAACCTGCCCACGCCGCAATATATGCCAGATATAGCCAATCTTGGGAGTTTGCCGCATGGGTGCGACTCAGCGATAAGGTTGAAAGTGCTCGCGTTAACTCTGCTTGCTCAATGTAACTTTTAGAAAGAGTTAAGCCGAGTCTCGCTGATTCTCGGCGGTTATTGATTGAATTAGCCTGTATTAACCCAGTGTTGACTAACTTATCGGTTTTGGAGTAGTCGCCTTTTTTAAGCCGTATTTCGGCTTTTTGTCTTTGTGCTATGAGGTTATTTTCTTCAGCCACTAATAGCTCATCTAGCAGTACTTCAGCGTTGTCTAGCTCACTATATTGCAGCTGCTGCAGCGCTAAAATCAGTAACTGGTTATCAAAAAAGTATGTACTAGTTATATTTTTAGCACTGACTGCCGCGCCGGTTTTTTGGTTAATTAGTTTGGCAAAATCTAGGTAAAGTGACCTCATATCTTCAGCGCTAACTTGTCCAGCTTGTTGAAGGTTTGGGCCGTAAAGGTGATAGTTAAGATGGTAGCTACCATTCTCTTTAGATAAGGTTGTTTCTGCGACTAAAGCTGCACCTGACTGAGTCAGTAATTGCGACAGTTTCAGCGGTCGAGTATCTTCAATGTAGCTAGTATTTTGCGCCAATAAATTAATCACATCTTCAACTTGAAGTATGGGGTAGGTATTAGATTGGTGTAGCAGGGCTATGAGGGATTCCTGTTGTGCATATTGTTGCCACAGCCCTGATTGAGTCGTTAAAGCTGACTTGACCGGTAATACAATGACTGCACCTTTTTTCATCGGGGCGAATTTATCTTGCGGGTAGAATATAAACCCTAAAATCAAGATAGTTAGCGCAATGACGACAACAAGCTTAATACGAAGATGACTCATTAACTATGATCCTTGAATAGTGCTTTCTGAGTGTTTCTGGCTTCCGACTTCTGCAACGAATAAACTCATAATGGAATAACCATTGTGTCATTTATCCGTCTTGAATTAGTTCGGCAAAAACACTCTGTGTAGACCAACTTCTTATACTGATTAGTATTACTAATATTAGTTTAAATATAATAAGCTTCACTGATCTTTTTCGGCTAGTTCAGCGCTGCTTATTGGCCCTTTGTAGGGATATGTAAGAGAGTACTATTTAACATGGTCGCCAACATATTAAAAAAGATAAAGATACGGTGTTGTGTTGGCGTTAACAGGCTTTATTTGAAAGACAAAAGATCCATTTGAAATGAATGCCTTTGAACATGGAGTGAACCTTTTTAAAAAGCCGCTTAAAAAAGCGGCCTTGATGATGTGTTTATGTGTTCCAAGGGTTAGGAGGTAGCTTATTACTGCTATCGCGAAGGTTATTTTTGGAGCGGTTGCTAGCGCCTTTATTATCATTGCGCTTCTTAGATGATGAAGAGCCTAAGCTAGATTTGGATTTGGACTGTTCGCTATCCTTGCTGTTCTCTGTCATCTTTTTAAATTTAGGCTTAAAGTTCAAGACTGATATCGGTACCTCTTTTCGAGGAGCAAAACCTTCTATCTCCCTTCTTTCAAGCAGGTGGCCTAGGCGACTTTCAATCATGCATAAGTTTTTAAAATCATCTTTAGAAACTAAAGATACCGCTTCACCATTGGCTCCAGCGCGGCCAGTTCGACCAATGCGGTGGATATAGTCATCAGCGGGGTAGGGGAGATCATAGTTAATGACTAAAGGTAATTCATCGATATCGAGACCTCGAGCTGCAACGCCAGTGGCTATTAATAATCCAATTTCTCCAGCCTTAAAGTCTGAAAGGATATTTTCTCTAACCTCTTGGCTTCTACCACCATGGATACACTCGGCAGAAATGCCACGCTTTTCGAGTTGGCTTACAAGCTTTGCCGCACCTTGTTTAGTTTCAATAAAGATCAGCGCCTGCTGCCAATTGTTTTCCTTAATCAGGTGGCTCAATAACGCCGATTTTTTATCTTTATCTACTGTGGTTAGCCATTGTTCAATTTTAGGCTTGGAATCAGTATTGGCGATAACTGATATTTCAACAGGCTTATCAATCGCTGTTTTGGCTAAGGCTTTCACTTGATGTGATAGGGTCGCTGAAAAGAGTAAGCTTTGTCTGTCTGCTGGCAGCTTATCCATGATCTTATCGATGTCTTCGATAAAGCCCATATCGAGCATTCTATCGGCTTCATCAAGCACCAGAATATCTAACTCATCAAAATGAATCGCTCGTTGGGTATACATGTCCAGCAGACGACCTGGTGTAGCGACTAATATGTCGACCCCATCTAACAGACGCTGGCGTTGTGGCTTGGCATCTACGCCACCATACATTGCCATTGAAGTCAGTGCTAAATGTTTACCGTAAAGCGCAATGTTGGCTTCAACCTGCACGGCAAGCTCGCGAGTGGGCGTCAAGATTAATGCTCTAATTCGCTTTTTACGTTGGGTCTGCGATTGACTAAGGAGCTGCAGGATAGGTAATACAAAGCTTGCCGTTTTACCTGTGCCTGTTTGCGCTGCGGCGATCAAGTTTCGCCCGCTTAAGATCACCGGAATGCTCTTCGCTTGGATTGGAGTAGGGCTGGTGTAACCTTGTTCGGTTACTGCGGTAACGATTGGATTGCTTAATCCAAGCTTAGAAAACGGCATGGTGAGTCTCAGTTATCAGTTGTGATATTGCGTATTGCAGGTTTTAGCGCCGAGTTATCACGGTCGCTGCAATAGATTATAACAGTATGTAGCTATAATCGGGTGATATTGTTCTTATACATAGCGGCTATTTCATGCTGACCTTACCGCCGACAAATTTATAGGCCGGAGCACCGCGAATGAGTGTATCTCTGGCAAATATCTGGCCGCACTTTGGGCAACTACAAGCCGTCGTAGTGTAGTCGGTGACAATACGTTCTTTAAAGCATTTTACTAATGCGCCTTTGCCGCCTTTTCGGTACTTAAAGAGGATGGCTCTGCATTTAGCACAAAATATCTCAACAGTTTGCGTTGGCCCTTTTTTATTGGGTTTTGCCATGGTTTAACTTTACTTTTTTATGTTGCGGATGATTTTGCCATATCGAGTAGAGCGCTGTCGCGGTTTAATGAGTCAAACTAGCTTTTGAATAATTAAAAAGAGTGTTTAACAAATTAGCAACCCAGTTTATGATGATTGATAAATAGGAATTTTGTCAAAGTTATTACAGGTAAGTAAATGATAAAAATAGTAAAAATATCGGTCGTAACGCTACTGTCCATAGTGTTCGTATCTGCAGTTTCAATATACTTATTACTGTTTATGAGCTTGCCTAAACTTGATGCATCGATTAATAGTGACGCCATAAGTAATGACATCACTATTGAACGAGATCGCTTAGGCACGGCCGTGGTGACGGCTGATAGCCGCCAAGATGCTGCTTACGGATTAGGATATGCCCACGGACAAGATCGCTTTTTTCAAATGGATCTGCTGAGGCGAAATTCTGCGGGTGAGTTATCAGAGATATTTGGAGAGAAGGCTTTGCTGTTGGACAAAAGCCGTCGTTTTCACCAATTAAGAAAGCGAGCCAATGGTATTGTTGCTACATTATCAAAGGATCATTTAGCGCTTTTGAAAAGTTACGCTCAAGGGGTTAATGATGCTGTTGATACCCAAGCAATAAGTAGCTTTGAATATCTCGTTACTGGCGCAAAGCCAAGACCTTGGGAACCAGCCGATAGTCTGTTAGTGATCTACAGTATGTATTTAGATCTGCAGGGCAATACTATCAAGCGCGACCTAACTCTTACCTATATTAAATCGATATTTGGCGAGCAGATGCTGGACTTTATTACTCAGCCTAGCCGCTATCAAGCAGCGCTCGATGGCAGCTTAATTGATTTGCAGCAACCAGTGATCCCATTGATATCACCTCAGTATGTCGCTCAGGCTAAAACCAAACCGATAACAGAAACATTGGATATCGGCAGTAATAATTGGGCGGTAACGGGAGAGCTAACCGAAAATGGTAAGGCAATGCTCTCTGATGATATGCACTTATCTTTTGCTGTGCCTATCATTTGGTACCGTGCACAGCTTAATTACTCTCAAAGTGATGAGGATATCAGTATTACTGGCGTATCACTGCCGGGGGCTCCAGCCATAGTGGTTGGCAGTAACGGTCATGTGGCTTGGGGTTTTACCAACGCCTACATTGATACTGCTGATTGGATTGAAATTGACAATAGTTCAGATCTGACATTCGAAAATGAACAGATTTTACTGCCTGATTCTTCCGTTGAATATAAGATACTGATGTCTGAGTATGGACCCGTGAAAGGAGCATT
The DNA here is from genome assembly GCF_023284045.1 of Shewanella kaireitica. GTDB lineage: Bacteria > Pseudomonadota > Gammaproteobacteria > Enterobacterales > Shewanellaceae > Shewanella > Shewanella kaireitica. Next base: position 463,222 of record NZ_JAKIKQ010000003.1, on the reverse strand, counting down.
AGCACAGCATTATGCATTGTCTTGGGTCGGGCATCGGGATTATGCGGTAGATATGTCTTTGGTTGAACTCGATAAAGTAAAAGACGTGCAGCAAGCGATAACCATAGCTAATAGCATGGGGATCCCAATTCAAAACATGATGCTAATTGATACTGCAGGTAATGCAGCTTGGAAACCTGCAGGTGCTTTCCCATCAAGAACAAATCCAAGTGATGTTGCAATTAAGGAGTCAGAGTATCAAGCCGATAACTGGCTTATTGATCATGCAGGGTTACCAGAAATGATTAATCCACAAAGCCATCGATTGTGGTCTGGTAATTCCCGCGTAGTATCAACAAAGCAACATGAAGTGCTAGGAGACGGTGGCTATGCGCTTGGCGCGCGCAGCTCACAGATCCGAGACCGTCTCTTTGCTGGAAATAACTTTTCTGTCGATGATTTCTACCAGTTGCAGTTAGATAATGAAGCTCGTTTTTTAACGCCTTGGCATCAGCAATTAGTGACCCTTTTAAATACTCAGCCAAAGCGCTTTGCTAAGGACCTCGCTTATTTAAATAATTGGCAAGCATGCGCCTGTAGTGATTCTGTCGGATATACGTTGGTAAGACAGTATCGACAGCGACTTATTGATAGCACTTTTGCACCGCTTGAAACGCAGCTAGGTCTGTCTTCACAAAGCTTGTCGCCGGTTAAACGCTATTTGGAACCTGCTATGTGGCAACTCATAGACGCTAAACCCGCATCTTGGTTACCGACTCCATATGCAGATTGGTCGGAGTTTATGATCAGCAGTTACCGACAAAGTAAGCATCAACTATTAGCGACTTACAGTAAAGACGATGATATGGAAGATTTAGCATGGGGGCACGTTAATCAATTAAAAGTACAGCATCCTTTCTCTAAACAAATCCCGATATTAAGTGCACTGCTCGATATGCCAGTCGTTAACGGTTTTGGTGATAGCTATATGCCAGCAGTTCAGGGAGCTTCATTTGGCGCGTCCCAGCGATTTATTGTGCAAGCTGGCGATGAGGAAAATGGCGTGTTAACCATACCTGGCGGCCAATCAGGGCACCCATTATCTGATTTCTATCGGTCAGGCTTTGCCGAATATGCCGCTCAGCAACAAACCCCTTTATTACCAGGTAAATTATTGCACCGAATAGAGGTAAGCGCTCAATAGCTGATAAGGCTTTTTAGCAGGATTAAGGGCACTTTTGCCCTTAATCAGTGGTGGATTTGCAGAAATGTGAACTTTTATTCGCAAATTGGCTTTTAATTTGAAAAGGATTTAATCCTAATAAGTCGCTGTCAATCAGTTTATATGTTTGCTTTTTTTGGTCTGGTTGAATATTCATTCTAGAAAAGTGCATATGCAATTTGGTAATAACTTATTTCTTGTAGTTAGCTTCCCTTCGTAGCGCTAAACAATCGCCTGTATCTTTGTTAGTATTGGATACAAATAATTACACTTATGAATAATTACGCAATGAACCTGGCTACATACCTTGTTATTAGTGTGGGACTGCTAAGCTTATCTGCATGTCAAAAAGATCTCACTTTTCAGATTGCACTCGCAGCCGAAAGCACTCGCTTCAGCACGGATACTCAACAGGAATCAGTGGCTTGTGATATTGGTATTTATGCAATCAATGAGATGGAATTTGGTGTAAAAGTTGCCCCTGAGTTGACTATATTTACTGACGATGAAAAGTACACAATGAGAATTAAGTCATGGGGTGATGACTGGGATTATTTAGTTGCTAAAGATGGCGATGAAACCAGCAAACAGGGCTTATGTTTTAAAGAGATAAATCAAAAATCTTTTAGTTGTGATGAGGTCATGTCTGCCTTAGCAAATGAGCAGTACGAGTTGACACTCAACCGCTGTGAAAAACTCGACCAATCTCAGGTAGATTGCAATATTGATGTGGAGTTAGCCCAAGAGGGGATTCGATTTAAAAAAGATGAGAAGTTGACTCGTCTTTGACTCTCTAATCATGACTTCTATTGAAACGATGTTAGTGTCATTTCTGCGATCTATAAGAGGAAATGCGACTTATTTACTTCGCCCTTCATAAAGCCTCACCTATAATTACTCTACCTCTCCTTAGAACCTTGATATTGCGTGCAAAAACATACTTTATTATTTAACATTTGTGGCTTAATGCTTTTTTGGCATGCTGCAGCTGCCAGCGAAACAGAGTTTAAGCCAAGTCACTGGGGGCAGTTTACCTTTGAAAATGATGCTTTCGGCGTAATTGAGCCTACTGATGATGGTTACAGTAATGGTGTGGGGTATGCGTGGGGTGACTCTGCTGTTCAGGGGTTTGACGATATTGATATGCCAGCTTGGATCCGTGCTGCGAGTGGTTGGAGTTATATCAATCAGGGCCGTAACGGGCAGTACAGCATTAGTTATGCCATCTTACAGGGCATGTTTACTCCGTCAGATCTAGATACCTATCAGTTGCTTACTGATGATAGGCCTTATGCTGGAGTGTTGTTGTGGCAAGCTAAATTACGCCAGTATGATGACAATGTCGCTACAAGCCTTGCACTTAATTTAGGGGTCGTTGGTCCAGCCTCATTAGCTCAACAAACTCAAAGTATGATTCACGCGGTTATTGATGCTAGAGATCCTCAAGGTTGGGATAACCAACTTGAGAATGAAGCTGTGTTTCGCATTGAGTCAGAATACTTACATCGCTTTGGTCACTTAGCGCTGACAGATAATGTGGCAACAGATGTGAGTTTTTACAGTCAAGCTGGACTGGGAAATTTACGCACTGATGCTGGCTTCGGTTTAACATTTAGGATCGGCAGTGGCCTTGATGAAACCTACGCCAGTATTAATCCAACCGCATCGCATAGTGCTAATCCCTATGCTTATATGTCTGATAAAGGTTTTAACTGGATGTTGTTTTTTTCAGCTTATGGTGGCTATGTGCTAAATGATATTACGCTTGATGGTAATACTTTCAAAGATAGCCACTCTGTTGAATTGATCAATGAGCAAGGTCAATTGAGTATGGGGTTTGCCATGCGGTGGGGGAGTTGGGGGATCTTATTTTCAACGCTGCGCGGTAGCGACCATTTCGAAGGACAAATATCTGACACCAATTATGGCGCCGCAAGCATAAGTTATCATTATTAAGATCTAGGCATATTACCTATTGGTTGACTGTAACACCCAGGCTAATACAGCGTAAACACTAATGGCAAGTTAATAGGCTATGTAGTCTGGTAGCTAGTCTATTGCATGGGATAATCTGCTATTATGCCCCTCTAAATTTTACTCAAATGTCCTAAAGTATGTCCACTGAACGTGATTTAGCGCCGAAACAACGGCGCAGTTTAGATACTCAGAAAAATCTATTGAAAGCATTGCACATCTGTTTAGCTGATAAATTCTTCGAACATATTAGTATTAAAGATATCGCTGATACCGCTGGAGTTTCAGTGGGTACCTTCTATCGTCGCTTTAAGGATAAAGAATCACTATTGCCATTGTTGTATCAGGATTTTGGTCATGATTTGATGGTGTGGGTTAGCACAATGGAAGCTGAAGAGTACCAAAGCTTACATGATGCTTTGGTGCAAATGGCTAACGCGACTTATGTTTTTTTATTAGAAAAGGAGAGTGTATTTCGCACATTGCATTTAAATTCGAGGCTTCATTCTGAAATATTAGCGTCAGATAAAGTGGTGAATAGAGATGTCGTTTATCAAAAACTATCGGCGATTTTATTGCGTTTTGACAAGGAGATCAGCGCAGTCGATAAATCGCAAGCAAGCGACATCTGTGTCTATATGATGATAAATACCTTGCTGGACAAAGTACTTTACCCTGGGTTAACACCAGCTACTGCTTGCAGTTTAACTGCTGCCGAGTTTACCAAAGAGTTGCCAGAAGTACTATTTGCTTATTTAGCAAAGTCATAATGTTAACGCCATTTAGAATGCAGCGCTCAATCTACGCCAACTGACTTGCAATAAAGGGAGCAGTGTCTTTGTATGGAACCAAGTAAAGCAAAACAAGTTGCACTTATTGCCTTGTGGTTTAACTGCTAGCACGCTGTAGCAATTAACATAGCTTGTACTACTTCATGGTATTTATATCAATGGAAGTGCATCCGCAGTGCTGCTTGCAGTAAAGCCTGAACTAGTCCTTTATTTAATTGTTAATCCTCATCAGTAGAGGTGACATCATTAGCCATTATGGTCACCTTATAATATTGATTACGTCCGTTTTCCTTCGCTTGATAAAGTGCCTTATCAGCCATCTCTGTAATCTGTTTACCTGTCACAAAGCTGCTACCTTGATAAGAGTGGTTGGGCATAGGTAGAACTTGGCACACACCAAAGCTGACGGTGATATAGTCGCTGACTTCTGAGCTTGGGTGAGGTAAAGCTCTATGCTGTAACGACTGTAATATTTCCGACAATTTACGCTCTAACGGGGCAAATGGAATATCACTGTAGAGCATTATGAACTCCTCTCCACCAAAGCGTGCGCACATATCTTCAGCTCGCTTAAAGTGTTGTTCTAACATCTTAGCGACCTCTTTTAATGCTTCATCCCCCGCTAAATGCCCTAAGGTATCATTGTATTTTTTAAAGTAATCGATATCGCCCAAGATGAGCGTAAAACCGATATTTTGTCGCTTTAACAATTGAATTTGTGTTTCTAGGTGTAGTTCAAAAGCACGGCGGTTGGCTATTTGCGTTAACTCATCGACATAAACTTGGTGGCTAAGCAGAGTATTTTGCCGCTGTACTGTGCCCATTAGAGCGTTAAAATGAAACGATATTTTTCTAAGTTCAGTAATGATGTAGTTCTTAGGCAGCTCTTTATATTTTTGTTTTTTGTCCATCGCTTTGATATTTCGGGCAAGACGTTGAACTGGGCGAATAATAAATCCTGCGAGTAAAAGGTAAACAGTAATTAAGAGCACTATCATGGCGAAGACTAAGCTAATCATGCCAACTCCCCAAATCGATGGCGCTTGGCTATTGGTATGATATAGCGTCAATTTCAGTATTGCCTCTCCTTTAGTGTTACGAATGACTCTTTGGGAAAAGGGTAATATTTGAGTCAGTTTTACTTCTGCATCCCAATCTTTAAGGCCTTTAGCTTCTTGTTGACTATTGATGGGCGTCATTACAACTGGTGTTGCTGTAAATTGTGAGATCTCATCAATCAGTTTTTGGTTAATCAAGCGTATGAATACTAGAAAGCCATTAGAGGGTAAACTTTTATCTGATAATAATATTGGGGTTGAGCTATACAGTGCTGGGCCTGACTGAGTTGATACCACTCCTGTTTTAGCTAAAACTTTTTTGCCATTATAAGGAGTATCGACGAGTACTCTATTTTCAGGAAATGTACCAAACTGGTGGAAGTTAAAGGTTAAATCATGTTTGTTTTTGTGGTGGAAGCCTTTTGAATATAATAATTCTGCTTGGCTATTTAAGATAAAAACGCCGTCAATCTCTAAACGGATAAATGTATCATTTAAAAAGTTTTCAACCAGATAACGCAAACTATGCTTAGAGGTCGGTTGTTGTACATATTCAAAGGTTTCATCCCAAACCGCATAGTCATAATTAAGGGTTACCATAGGTTTATTGATCCGCTTAATAGCAAAAATCATGCTGTTAAGCTCTCTTTCTGAAAGCTTTAACATAGTCGCTTCAAGTTGTGGTATTTGAATAAAAAAGCGATAGCTGAAAATCACCGCTGTGAATAATATTACGATGATGGTAAATACTCTAATTTGTAGTTGATTAAAGCTCAAGGTTCTCAATGTCAATTAGGCGCCTTTAAGAACAGCACATTGAGTGCTATAGGATGATGTCAATATGAGTTAATTGTAGCAGTGGCTGGATAATTCGCTTTGTTACAGGCTGGAAAGGCTGGTTGATTGCAATATTGCCAATCTTGGCGCCTGCTTGTTTCGTACAATCCCGCTTTTAGGTAGTGACAAAACCCAAGCGATTCATTTAAACCTGGAAGGATTACAGCAGCACTACAGCTTAGTTTGTTGCAAAATTTAGAGGCTATTGCTACAGCGGCTAAAGTAAAGATAGCAAGTGGCTTCGATAGGTTTTATCGGTACTCAGGTCTTTTCCTTCGATGACTAAGTGCTCTTTCTCGACATATTCTACTTTGGCTAAATTAATTACGCTTGAGCGGTGGAATAGTACAAAGTCTCGGGAGGGCAACATGTAAGAAATTCGGTCAGACCTGAATAGTATAGAGTCGCAATAGGCTACTGCTGAGTTGATTTTGGTCTCTATCACTCGCTGAAAAATGTACTGACAGGTAGTCGTTTTGAGACCGGATGTGGTTGATTTGTGGGCTGTTAATCCTGCGGCGCAATTGACCTTCCTAGACGAAAATATATTTTTGGGGCGTGTCCTGAGTCGTAAGTTGTTGCGTTCTATGGCGCTATATGACTTTATTAATAGCCTTGAGAAAACGCCCTAACATTACAGGCTTTAATAGATACCCTAAGACATCCAAGGCAAATTCCTCGGCTGTATACTGTTCGTGCACAGTGACAAGGAAGGATGCCATAGGATGGGTTAAGATTTTGAGTCAGCTCTACGCCACGTAAGCCCGGCATATCAACATCGACAATAATGAGAACGACCAAATTGTTTTGAATAAAACTGACTGCGAGTAAAAGGGTCGGAGAATGAGGCATTAACTTTAATTTCACTTGTTTGGCTACAGTATTTTTTGAGTAGTTCAAGGGAGTATGTTCATCGTCTATCAGTACAGTTTTTAGTGACCACTACAATGTTACTTGGGATGAGGGATATATTAAGTAATGGAAATCGTATTAGATGACTATATTCCATTGAGCAAAGTATGAAATCTGCTCCGATTAATCAAAACACTGATCATAGTGTTATTTTCTGAGTTGTTTTGTTGCTAAGTCGTCACTTAGTAACAGAGCGATTCTATCAAAGAACCCAGTCTTAAAGTCACTAAGCCTCCATTCACTATCTTAATTGTAGTGCAGCCTACAAACTATCTACATTAATTTTCATCGAGGTAATGTATATGAGTTTAGTGAGTATGCCATTTGTTGAAACGGGGGTAGACACAGGGCTACATATAGCTGCGACTGTCGTTATGGTTGGGGTTATTGCCATGTTAGCCATAGGTTTTTGGAAGGTTCATGAAATTCCCATTGATAAAGCGCACCGTAGTGAACACCAGCAAATTGGTTTGATAACTGTGCTCACCTGGATCGGCTTTGTTTGGCACTGGGTATGGATCTTGGCGGTAATTATAGCATTTGTTGATGGCGAACAAGCCTTGCGTAAAGTCAGGGATATCTGGTTTGAAAATCAAGCCGACAATAGCTAAAGGGGAAGGTTATGATTGAAGGTTTAGCAGTTTGGGCACTACTTATTTATATATTGCGATTGGTAGGAATGCCTTGGAATAAGTTCACAAAGTCATTTTCTTATGCAGGTGGAACCCTATGGTTGCTTTTTGTTTGGGTTGGTTTACTTAACTATACCCCTATGGATATGTCTGGCGGCTCCCTTGTGCAATCACCGCATATACAATTAAGACCTGCATCTACGCAGATTAAAGGGAATATAAAATCATTATTCGTAAAGCCTAATGAAAGGGTTAAAAAAGGGCAATTAATATATGAACTTGATGATAAACCCTATCAAATATCGGTTAATCAAGCACAAATTGATGTGAATACTCAAAAAGTTGAGATTTCAACTTCACAAAGAGAATTATTGGTAACGAATGAAAGATTAGCGTTGGTTAAGCTCGACATGCGAATTATTCAATCTGAATATGTCGCTGCTGTCGATGATCTTGCATGGAAAGAGAAGACATTAGAGCGCTATAAGAAGCAAAACGCTAAAGTGCCGGATACAGTGACAAGAAGCCTGCTAGATGAACAGGTAAATATAATTACAAAGGCTATTTCTCAAGTGGAAAGACTCAATAGTGAGTCACGGAAAAATATGGCCTCTCAGGTTCAGGCTGAACTTGAAATTGATAAGTCCGAGCTGAAAGTTGAGAAGCAGCTTGCGGAATTAGCTCGCGCAAAAGAGGTGCTAGCACAAGCAAAATGGAACCTTGAAAATACTAAGGTTTATGCACCAGCAAATGGCTATGTGACAAACTTTATTTTACGAGAAGGACAGTACGTAGGCGCCGCACCTCGGCTGCATATGTATACCGATGAGAAGTATGTACTAATGAGAGTTAATCATCAGGCAATTAGAAATGTAAAAGTTGGACAAAGTGCTGAGTTTGCTAGTGCCGTTTATCCCGGGAAAGTATTTAATGCTGTTGTAGAAGGCATAATTGAAGCAACGGGGGAAGCTCAGGGCTCGCTTATTGCTAAAGAGGATGGAGTGCGACAGACAACGATTAAGAACATGACAAATAAACATCACTTTGTACGCTTAAAAATTGATGAAATACAGGGGAGAGATCTACCTGTAGGTGCAGCAGGCTTAGCTTGGGTTGCTGCAGAGAAGCCTATTACATTTCTAAACTTTTTAGATGTTATAAGAGGCGTGATAATTCGTATGAAGGCACAGATATTTTTCTTTTATTCAATGTAGTTATACAGACTGTGTAAATAATCTAACACTCAATTTTTGGTGTTGGGTTATTAAATTTTTTATAGCAACAAATAAATGGTCACCTTTCCCTTTGGAGTTATGATGGATGTTCAATTAATTGAGGTGAAAGATTTTGTTTCTTTTACCTTAGCAATAATCGCCCTTTTTATTGGTAAGTTCTACACTACCCGTTTTGAACTGTTGAGAAAGTACTCGATACCAGAGCCTGTTGTTGGGGGATTTTCAGTTGCAGCAATAGTCGGCGTTTTGTATTACCTCTTCGATATTCAAATAATGTTTAATCTTGATGTTAAAGATATTTTATTATTGTACTTCTTTGCTGGTATAGGTTTAAAAGCAGACTTTATTACTTTAATCCGGGGTGGTAAACCGCTGCTTATTTTAGTTAGCTTATCCACTGTGTTTATCTTCTTACAAAACTTCATGGGTGTAAGTATCGCTAGTTTATTTGGACTCGATCCAAAAGCTGGGCTTATGTCGGGTTCTATATCACTGATTGGTGGTGTTGGAACTGCAATGGCCTGGACGCCTACATTTGTTGAGGAGTTAGGAATTTTAAATGCCAGCGAGTTAGGTATAGCTTCAAATACAATCGGATTAATCGCAGCATGTGTGATAGGAGGGCCTATCGCAGCGTATCTAATGAAGCGTCATGCTTTGAAATCTAATGAAGAGCAAGAGTTGGATATTGGGGCTAGCCATGGTGCCGTCGCAGGTCAGCTTCAGCTTAACTACTTTGGAGTATTAAGGGCTTGGCTATGGCTTAATATTTCTCTTGTGCTGGGCTACTTCATCGATATGTCATTAGCTGAAGCTGGAATGAAACTTCCTATGTTTGTCTCGTGCTTATTAGCCGGAATTCTCATAGGTAATAGTGGGAAAGCTATTTTATCAAGAAGGAAAAAGGCAGATCTTAGCTATATGGAAGAAGCAAAAAGTGGCTTGTCACTGATTCAGGATATTTGCTTAGGAATGTTTCTAACTATGGCGTTAATGAGCCTTAAAATATGGGAACTTGAAGGAAGCTTGGCTTATATATCGGTGGTGATGATTCTGCAAGTTGCACTGTCTGTAGTATTTACTCTTTTTGTTGTATTTAGATTAATGGGTAAAGATTATGAGGCGGCTGTTATCTGTTCAGGTTTTGGTGGCGTGACATTGGGTTCAACAGCGACTGCGATTGTTAATATGACCGCAGTAACACAACAGTACGGTGCCGCACATAGAGCATTTATCATAGTGCCTTTAGTGTGTGGTTTTTTTATTGATATCATTAATGCAATGGTTATTAACCTGTTCACCTTCTTTTAATCTATGACAACTATTAAAGAGAGGGGCTAATAGGAATCATGAAATAGTGGATTTATTATGTATTAAATTGTGCAAATATTGATAGAAGCTGTCCATTCAATTTATACAATCGCTAGAGTTATATATATTGTTTGCTTTATTGATATTGGCTAAATAGAAAGGGGGGCACATGATAAGTCCTATTGGTATGGGGGGGATATCCCCCCTGTTGTTTTTTCTTTTTTTTGCAACATCTACCTATGCTGAAAATTTATTTTCAGATATAGAACTGGAGGGGTTGGAGTACCAGTTTGAAATTGATGAAATAACTGAAGGTTCAAATATTATTGTTGGTGGTTATTTTGATCCTCCTACCAATTACTCTAATTGTAATAGTAAATTTAAAGTATGTCATGAATATATAGATAAGGTCATTAGCCTCAGTGAAACTAAAGCAACAAAGTTGATCATTGGGCTTGAGTGGGGCAACTCGTTTAGCGGAGATGTGCTCCTTGCAGGAGTTGGTAGCGAATACATTGCGATAAGGAATGATGATATGATGTTTGATAGCTACACATCTCATTATGCAATGCTACTAGCTGACGGTAATGGCTCATCTGGTGTAATGCTAGCTGGAAGTTATGAATGGTTTAATGAGCAGGCTAGCTATGGTGACATTTATCACATGCAGGCAGCTTCACTGAAGCACAGCTCTTCCCTGACGATCGAGTATGGATATAAACAATTTATTTCATCGAGTTTTAGCCTAAGTTTACGAGGGTATAGCAAGTTTATTATGAGAGAACACTCTATAGTCTCAAATTTAGGTGCTATAAATAGCCATAAAATAAATGAGGTAGGTAATGCAAATTTGCATGGGGTCGGTTTTCAAATGGAGTACTTGCTAACGCCTCATTGGGATATCTTCGTTAGCATTGCAAAAGATTATAATTCAAATTATTCATTTCAGGAGACGACGGCAGCATTTCGTTTTGTTTACTTACACTGATTTTGTTCAACACTAATCAATGCCCTAGTGTTTATTTTATTTTAAATAATCCATCCTCATCAGTTTGAAAGGGGGGAATATTTAAATGCTAAAAATAGTCATTCCGTTAAATTCATTAACATCCTCTAAGTATTGCTTGGGTGTTAAATTATGTGCCTTTTTAAATGCTTTAGTAAAACTCTGTGGATTGTTAAAACCTAATTCAATTCCGACTTGTTCAATTAGAACCCCCTTTACTAGCATTTGGGGGGCAAGGTTATATAGCAGTTGGAATTTTACTAACTCACTGAAGCTATACTGGTGTTTTTGCAAGCGCCTTTGTAGCGCTAAGGGAGACATCATTAGCAGGTCTGCGATGAACTCTAGCTTTGGGTAACCAAATGCTCTTGAATAGTTAATGAGCTCATAAACACAGCGAGAAAAATCATTTTTATCAGGTATGTCAATATAGTTAAGTACGTCAACTTTATCGATTCGAATCTTACCTTTATATGCATTGTTGGCGGTACTGTACTTCTCTAATGCACTTGCCGGAAACCATACTTCTGTTTTTGCTTGGTTCCATAAAATATCACAGCCAAAAATACGCTCTAGTTCGCCAACCTTTCCAATACGAGACCCTGGGAGGTGTATTGTTATAGGCGAGTAATCTTTGCTCATATACTCTCTTAAAAGGTGCACAAATACCCAAGCAGCTACTATACCGTCATTTAACCGCTCTTGTGAGACTGCGAGCTTGGTCTGATAGCTCCATTTAACAATATTTCCGCTACGTACAGTGGTGACTTTCGTGCCGGACTGTAATGATTTAAATAAGGTGTTAAACCTAATTAGTGCAACAAACAGCACTGGTGAGGAGCAGACAACTGAACATAAAGGAGAGAAATTGTTCAGTTGTATTTTTGAGCAACCTTTAGCGATAAATAACTCATCATTAATCTGCTCTTCAATGATACCAAAGTACCGAGTCATTTCAGTTAAAGGCATTAAGCGCATATGGTCGTTTAGTAAACTCTGAGGCAAATTTACTTTATCAATGCAATTTCCATAATAGTCATCCATGGCTTTAAGGAAAAGCCAAAAAACCCCAACCCGTCCAAATGCTACTGATTCTTGGTCATTTTGCATCTTATCTCCTTTCGACATTCACTTAAGCACAGCCACAAATAGATTATTGCATGACATGCGACTTTATTCACTACCTGAGCACTTAGGAAATTAAAGCTTGTGAACTGAAGTTTAAGCATATTAAAAAAATAGCCTGCAAAAAATTCTAATTTAGTCAGTATAAAAGGAGTGATAGCTACTATATGGGAGTGGATATTGATAGCTTCTTTCCAACAAATTGTTAGGCAATTAGTACTGTATATACTTGCTGTTATTCGATGCTAAGAACTGAGATGTACGGTATGGAGGACAGCTTACAATGAAGCACTTATTCATTTTTATTTTATTGGGATTGTGTTCAGCCTGTTCGGCGACTGTGAGTGAAAGTCCCTGTGATGATACTGCGTTAGATTGCCCTACAGTTGAAGCTGATAAATCAGGCAATATCAATCAGCTATACAAAGAGCGCACTTGGCAGCGCATGAGCAAGTTGGAAAGAAAAGTGATTCAGAATGGCATAGATGCCGATATACCTATTCAGGCCGCACAAATAAAAGTATTTGGCCCTTCTGAAGACGATGCCGTTCGATCGTTAGCAACTAAGATTTGGATTATAGAAAATGCTCAACATACTATAGATGCAACATATTACATATTTAAAGATGACCTAGTCGGCTATGCCATGCTAGGTGCGATGTGTAATGCCGTAAAGCGTGGTGTTGATGTCCGCTTAATGGTCGATTCAGTGGGATCGTTTAATAGGACACATAAAGAACTTAAAGGATTAATAGCCTGCTCAGCTGAAGCTGGTTTCATGCAAGATGAACAAGGAAACCTAACCAATAAAAGAGCCCGAGTACAGGTGGTTATTATTAACTCATTATCTAAACTTTTTGTTCGTAAAAATAGACGTTCACATGACAAGTTATTAATAGTTGATGGCCAATTTCCGAATCTAAGTTGGGTGATGACGGGGGGGCGAAATATCTCACTTGATTATTATGGGCTTAATGAAGATGGAACTGCAAACTCTAATACATTTAAAGATTTGGAAGTGTTACTAAAGTCATCTTCCAATGAGGTGACATCTGTTAGTCATCTAGCTGAAAAATATTACAATTTACTGTTTCTTCACGATGGGAATAAACAACTACAGCAATGGTTACCTAGAGATAGTCAAAAACTTAAAGCCCAAGACTCTTTATTGCAGTTAAAAGCCATGAACCTATTTAATCAGCAGTATACTGATATTGAAAATCAGCTTGAGCAAGGATTTTTTGCTGCTGAGGTAAAGCTAGCTCATGAACTTAATAACTTACTTGCTAATGGGGTAGTATATCGTCGTCAAGAGATCCTCAATCAAAATCCTAATTCGATAGTGTCAATGCTAGAAGAGATCACAATTGAAAACCCGGGGGCTAAGCATATCAAGGTTATTTCGCCTTATGCTTTTCTAGCCGAGTTTAACTCATCGAGCAGTGAGGAGTATTTTGATGGGCGACTGGCCATTGATAAATGGTTGAGTGAAGATCCTGAACGGACAATAGAAGTTATCTCAAATTCAGTGCTAACCAGTGATAACTTTTTTGCACAATCAATCATCGATATAGATTCAGTGCCCAGAGCACTTTTACCACCAGAAATGATCGAAGATTGGCAAGGGAGAGAGTTAAGTGATGAGTTTGAACTTGCCGATGTGATACAAAAATACAGCATAAACCCAAGAGTTAGGTTTTATCAACTTGGCAAAATAGACAGCGCGACATTAGGTGGAGACAAGCACTATGGAAAATTGCACGCAAAAGCTGTGATAGTTGATAATGTTGGTTTTGTTGGCACCAGTAATCTAGATTATCGCTCAAGGTTATTTAACAATGAAGTTGGATATTTTTATCAAAGTGAGGAGGTATCGACTGCTTTATTGGACACTTTTAATCAATTAAAAGCTGACTCATACTTATGGGGCAGCCAAGAATGGTTCGATATGAGAAAACTGCTTTCTACTCTTGATACAACAAAAACGAGTACAGCTAAAAAGCAGAGAAAAACTTATCACAGGCTTAATTGGACGGGGTTAAAGTGGCAGATGTAGGCTCCCAAAGCCAAAGCCAAAGCCAAAGCCAAAGCCAAAGTTTAGTTTAGATACTTAAGAATTATGGAGGCTACCTATCTGTAATGACTCTCAAACTGACATGAACTGTCCAATTACTAATATATCTAGCCAGATTCCTTAAACTAAACAAAATCGAGCAGTCGTCATTACGATTGTTTTTGTTTAAACACAAAGCGCTACACCAATCTCATTGGTATATCGACATTACATTATTACTTTAGCAGTTAGTCTGCTTACTCGAACACTAGGTGTTGAAATGAAATCAATTTTATTAACTGCTGCCTTATCCCTTTTTTTAGCTGGTTGCAATACTGTCCCCGACCATAATAGTGCCCCAGAATCACTGGCCTATGAGTTAAAGCCCATGGGAGTCAGTAATATTCGCTCTTGGGGTAACCAAGCTGAATTTAGTTATGACTATTTAGAAACGTTGCAAGATAACTACCTTGCAAGACATGAGAAACCTACCAAATTGCAGGTTTTGGCGCTTTCAGGCGGTGGAGCTAATGGTGCTTTTGGGGCTGGTATATTAACCGCCTGGACGAAGACTGGGACTCGACCAGAATTCGATATGGTAACTGGTGTTAGCACGGGTGCAATTTTAGCAATCTTCGCTTTTATTGGCTCGGACTATGATGAGCATGTTGTTGATTTTTATACTAATTATGGTTATGAAGACCTATTTAAAGCCAAGGGTTTACTTACTTCACTACGTAGCATGGCGATATTAAACATCAGTCCCTATGAAACCTTAGTCAGAGAAACAATTACCCCTCAATTGCTAAGTAAGGTAGCAGAAGGGTTTCATCATAGTCGTTTACTGTTAATTGGCACTACTCACCTTGAAAGCCAACGTTTATCTATCTGGAATATGGGTGCGATAGCGGCTCAGAATACACCGCAGTCTGAAAAGCTGTTTGAAGATATCATTCTTGCTTCTACAGCCATACCTGGCGCAATGCCCGCAGTGCAGATCGATATGGAATATGGGAATGAAACTTATCAGGAGCTTCATGTTGATGGAGGAGTTGCTAGGCAAGTCTTTTTCTTACCTGACACCCTATCAGCGCACTCATTCAAAGAGGGGGTGCTGGCTCAAGAGAGAAGTCTGTATGTGATCCGTAACGGTGAGTTTCTCCCTCAGTGGCAGGAGGTCACTCCTTCCTTAGTCGAAGTGTCATCTCGCTCTTTAAATACTATTATCAAATACCAAGGCCGCAGTGACGTGATGCGAATTTTTGGTCAAGCCAACCAGGCTAATATCGAATTTAATTTTGCGCACATAGGAAATGATTTCACTGACATCAATAAGTCTCAAGAACAGTTCAACCCTGAGCATATGAAAAAGCTATTCAATTATGGCCATTTAAAAATGATCGAAGGTGATCTTTGGCTAAAGCGCCCACCAGAGTTCGACAGTCTCATACTAAAAGTAACTGCAAAGAAAAAGTAACTTCAAATTTATCCAAATCAAACAATTGAGAAACAGATATGCAATACCCCAAAGCTCGCGAAGTTTTTAAAGGTGCGTTACAGATACTATGTAGCGATGGCAGTTTCAGTAGCCGCCTAGAAAGAGTTATCACTGTGATATCCGAAATATCCCCCTACGCGGATCTACCTGATTCGGTACTTGTGGATTTTAGTCAGCTAAAGGCGAGCCTGAATCAAGTGACTAACTTTGGTGTTACTCCAGTTTCAAGGTTTCAGCCCAACCGTATGGAGCAGCTGATAATTATTGAAAAGATAATCAGCATTTATAAACTATTGGTAGAGGCAACACACGATGATGCTTTAAAGGAACTCATCAAGCAGTTGGAAAGCAGATACTTAGTCTTATCAGATGAGAAAATATTGGAGCTAGTCAATGATTAACCTAAATTATGTTGCACTGAAAAAAGTCGAGTAAGGAGCTAACTAGCATATTCAGAATGTAAATATAACAAACAAGGACTATTAATTTTCCACCGGAACGTATAAAACAGCGAATAACCCTGCAATAGGGTTATTAGGCTGCCTTCAATTATTTCCAACACTATTATTAGCTTCTCTAAATGTGGATTTGGCTCAGTCATAAACATACAATCCTTAGCTCACAAGGAAGTTGAAATGAGAGTGTTCATTGTCATCTTTTTATCAATCGTCACTCTACCTGCTTACAGTGAACAGTCAGGGTTTTAAATTTCACTGGGTGATTTCTACCCCTCTACCGATTCGGGCTTTCAAGTTCACTCCACTGAAAATGACTCCACATTCGACTTAGATTTTGAGCGAAATCTTGAATTGAGTGAAAATTCAGTGCTGCCATATATCGAGCTCCAGTAATGGTTTAATCCACGGCATGCTATTTTTTAGACTGGCGAAGCCTACATCGAAATGGCACGAGAGATAAGGTAAGGCAGCCATTTATATTCGATTTTGGTTCTGGTTACCAGTTAGTCAGATTGGGGAGCCGAGTAGAAACTAGCTTGGATATTGATATCTCCCGTATCGGTTACAGCTATAACTTTTAAAGGGGCGATACGTGGCAGTTAGGTGCAACTTTTGGTCTGCACATAACCCAACTTAAATTTAAACTCGATGGGGATGTCAAAGCATGTATCGACAGGACGTGTAAGACAAGCCTTGAACAGCCCATGGTTATCTTATGAACAGTGTGACAGCTCCATTACCTGATCTAGGCTTATCCTTTAAATATAAGCTAGGGAGTGGGTGGAGGTTTAAGACTTTTGCACAGTACTTTTTAATTGAAATCAACGATGCAAGAGGGGGCTTGGTAGATCTAAATGCTGGATTTATTTACAATTTCACCGATAGTTTTTCCACTTATTTAAGTTATAAATACTACAAACTTAAGGTAGACATCGATAATAGTGAAAATGATTGGAATATTCGCTATGCCATTCAAGGGCCTGCGATAGAGTTAACTTACGCTTTTTAGCATAGTGAATACAGCTAACTATCATAAATAGGGGAGGAGTGACTGGCTAAATAACCAAGTAGGTAGAAGGTAAGCTTGATTGGCCCCCTCCCCCTACTATACCTAGAAAAAGTAGGAGGTATGAGCTGTGCTCAAGAGTGGTCGCTTAGCCTTTTAGCCTAAACGCTGATGACTTACTTCACCTAAAAACGTCTGCTAATACCACCTGTAAATTGCTGTCTACCATCATAGGTGCCAGTCCACTCGAAAAATGCTGACCACCTCTGATTGAAGTTTAAATTTGCACCGATGAGTGGCTCCCAAATATCATCACTACGCTGTGAAATCTGATAATCAATTCTATCATCTGTTCCTGGAATGGGTTGGCTACCTGTTATACGTACTTCATTATCCATGTAACTTACCCCAACATATACAGCTAAGCTATTACCCGCAGAGTATGAAAATACTTTGCCTATTCTAGGTGATACAGTGACAACATTGCCATCAATACTGCGATCATCCATTTTCACTTTTGTAAATGACACAGGAACAGATATAAAGTAGCTGTCCCAACCAGCAGCAAGCACAGTTCCCAAGGTGTAGCTCATACCTGACATGTTGACGTTGACATCAAATATCTCGGATTCTACCCCTTGATATCTATTGCAGCGAGAGCGATCAGTACCTCTAGCATTGGAGCAATCGATACCTAATTGATTGAGTAGTTTGTTACCATCAAGGCCGAAGTTTACATTAGCTTCACCTTCAATACGCCCTACGGAAGCAAACACATTCATAAAAGGAAATAGCCAAGCATCTAGTTTTATCTGAGGGGTAATGGACTCATTATTGTTATTTTCAAACTCTACAAACTCAATTGGCACATACTCACCCTCTTTATTGATGACAGAGAGGTCGTATAACTCCATATTTTGCTTAGTACTCGCATAGATAAAACTCAGTCCAATTGGCAATGGAAGGTCGTGCCCAAGCTCAATAACTCTTTGTCCAAAAAATGGAAGCGCTCTATCCCAATGTTTTACTGGGGTCACACTATTTGTCGAGCTTTCTTTCATTGAAACTGAGGTATTGGAAAGCCCTGTATCTGTTAATGTTAGGTTTTTCTCTATATCAACAAAGCTTGCAGTAAGCGACGCTTGTCCGCCTTTTCTATTAAGTGTGTAAGTTGATACAGACTCGCCATTAGCATTAACGTTATAGGAAGAAAGGTCGCCATCGGTAAAATTCCATTGAGTAGAAACTGTGGCGCTATTTATCCCTTTACGAAATACTTCCAGACTTGACTCATCTTCAAAGATCGACACAATTTTGTACTCAGAGTGCCCAAGACCAATGCCGATATCTTCCCGACGTAGGTTTATATATGTAACACTTTCAGCTTCATTATCGTAGATCGCACCTATGCCAGTCGCCTTTCCAAGCAGCGGTATTTTAGTACTGTGTATGTCAGCAACCATATAGCCATAAGCTTCATTTATCTCGGATTCTAGTTCAGGATTTTGCTCTATAAACTGGTTAATAGTAGCTTTAGTCGTAGTATTAATTGATACTCTCAGGTTCTCTTTTTGCTCAGCATCAAGTGCTATTGAGCTACTGCAACCCGCGGTGGTCGCTGCAATGGAGAGTAATGCCATTAAAGGCAGGGCCTTTCGACCCGATAAAGTTGTAATGATAGACATAGTGTGACCTTTAAATAGTCGTTCTTTATAGCGGCACAGCCGAACTATATAATTTTTGGAAGTAGCGTTAATTCAGCTAACAGCACTTCATTTTTGATATGGCTAATTTAGAACGATTTAAAGGACGGGGTGCAGAAACGGAGCAATGGCATAGTTAACACTGCTTTTTAGGATATAAATGTTCCAAAGAAAATAGGTTAGGTTTGTTCAGAACGACGTTGACCACAGCTAAAAGTGAATAGTTAGCTCTATGCTAAAAAGAGAGGGACTCTGCTTACTTTATGGGAGAACGAAGTAGGATTTTTTTCAGGATAATACAAAAAAGTTGGGACGCTATGTTTTATAGGTGTCTTAGGCTTTATGACCTGAAAAAGCCACCTGAACCCATAAATTATAGTGAGTGATGCTTGGTGGTTTTTCTTATGAGCCTGTATATCACTTGGTTTGGAGTCTTGCTGCTAGCTCAGTAAAGTAAGTTGTTTTTAGGCTTGCTAGCTTTGCGTTCGAGGCCATATACGGCATGGTCGTATAGTCTGCCATTCAAGTTATCTGCTTTGGTGATTATCCGCTCAAGCTTGAAGCCCAAGCGTTCGGCAACACTACGACTGGCGATATTCTCTGTTGCGGCCATTATCTCAACGCGTTCTAAGCGTAAATCTGTAAATGCCAATTCAATTAACCTATTGACTGCTTGAGTCACAATCCCTTTTCCTTGCTGGTGACTACTTAACCAATAGCCTATTTCCGCTTTTTTCTGTGAGTGGTTGATTGTATTTAGACTAACATTTCCCACTAGTTCACCATTAAAAATCATGGCACAAACTAATGATTTATTGTCGGCATACTCATGCAGTACTTTGGTAATGAATTGGGTAAAGAACGTCTCACTATTAGCATGAGGGGGCCAAGCGAGCCACCGAGATAAATAATCACGCTCTTCAGTGACGATAGCGTAATATTTTGAACTGAATGAGTGCTCCACTAAAGCCAGTTTTAGCTGTGCTGTTACTTCCAATGTAAACATAGTTCTCTTACTTTTTCTGCTACTTAGCGCTGTAAGTTAGCACTAACCGCAGAGTTAAAATATATAAATACAGGTATGTAAACTAAATTAAGGTTTATATGGAGCTGATGGAGCGTGATTTATGTCTGTTACTAGGCGTAATGCTTGATGAATATGAGATACTGGCAAATGGCTCAAAAGACAAAGCCAACGCTAGTAAGCGTTGGCTTTTGGATTGCTGCTAAGATAAGCTTAAGCCATTCTCTGGCTTGGCTTCCAACGAAGTAGCTGAGTGGGTAACTTCACACCTTGTGAGGTTAAACTATTTACGCGATTAAGGTACGCTGCGCCATACATAAGATGCTTAGCCACATCGACGGCGTTACGCTCTTGATAGTTATCTAAGTAACTGCCTTTCGCCCACTGGTTAAAGGCGCCTAAAGCAGGACCTGCCCAAATTTGGTAATCCATTTCACGGCCTGTTTCCCCGGAGTTTGACCAGCGGCTAGAAAGCCCTAGATACCAGCGGAAAATCAGTGCCATTTTACGCTTAGGGTTATCTGCCGCACGTTCAATTTGCTTAGGATCGCGCTCATTAAAGTGCGCCACGGTTCCAGCCCAAATATCATCAAGGGTCGAACGGAAGACTTGTTTTTCAAGTTTTTCACGCTCATCAGCTGGAATCGCTTCTATTGAGTCATAACGAGTGTAGAGCTCGTACAGTTTGTTGGCGCGCATTGGGAACAAGGTGCCACGTTTAACCACTTGCAGCTTCACGCCCATTTCGAACATATCTGCAGCAGGAGCCATGGTCACATCGGCCATCTCAGTGGTCGATAGTAGTTTACGAGTGTGTTCACTCGCACCCGCTTCAACACAAGCCTGGTTGACAGAACCCGTTACGATATAGGCTGCGCCCATATTAAAGGTTGCTAGCGCCGCATCAGGCGTTCCGACACCGCCACCACAACCAACACGAATAGGTGTTGGGTATTGATATTTAGTTTGGATCTCTTCTTTTAATGCCAAGATGGTTGGCAAAAGTGTCACTAACGGACGATTGTCGGTATGGCCGCCTGAATCTGCTTCTGCAGTGATATCGTCCGCCATAGGAACTAGCTGCGCCAGTTCCATTTGTTCTGGCGTGATAGAGCCTTCATCTACAAGCTTTTGCAGCATCTTTGCTGGCGCTGGCATCATGAATTTTTCAGCGACTTCGGTGCGGCTCACTTTAGCAATAACCTTGTTAGCGACAACGATATTACCTTGAGCATCACGGCTCAAACCTGCGGCACGGTAATAAACAATTTGCGGCGTTAAGCCTAAAAATGCTGATGCTTCTACGGTGCGAACCTTATGCTTCAGAAATAGCTCGACACTGCCGCGCTCTAACGCTGGCTCGCTTGGACTATGGATAAGGTTAAACATGTACGGACCGTTTGGCAGCGCGGCTTGAATACGGTTAATTGCCTTTTCTACGCGGCTTGGGATAAGTCCTGCTGCGCCAAATGAGCACAAAATACCAGCCTGGCCGAGCGCAATCACTAACTCTTCAGAAGAGATACCATTTGCCATAGCGCCTGCGTAGTAAGCGTATTTTACCCCGTGAACGCGGCGGAAATTGCTATCGCCCAGACTTTCGGTACCTAGCGCGGGTGTGAAAGCAGCAACAGGTAGACTATTGCTGTTAGCGGCTTGCTCTGCGACAAGCTCTGCGCTTTGCGCGATGCCAACGCCCTTTTCATTATGGTTTACCACATAGCAGCCACGGCTGAAGTCTTTTAGCTGCTGCTCCATCACGGCAACATCAAAGCTGATGTTGGTGTCGGTGACCAGCCAAGGCCACGGAGATAGCATTTCATTGGTTGTAGTAGGATTCATTATATTTAAGACCCTTAATCATTTGTTTTGAGCCAGCGGCTCTTAGCTATTCTTTTCTTTAAATAAATTATTAAATCGAGTTAGGACGCAGATACTTTTGCTCAATTTCTAGGAAAAAGCGCGCAGCCTATGCTAATAGGTGAGCACTTTTGACACAGAAATTGAGTAAAATAGCCAGTCACTCACTCAGATTTAAACAGATTCTTCGATAGAAATGGCAATATCAAACACTTCGTATATGCGCAGCCCATCTTTACTTAGGCTTGCATTACCAGAGATCACTTTTTTGCCATTTTCATCTTTAACTGAGGTGATACTGACATCCATAGACATCTGCTTGTTCAATGGATTGATCTGGCCACGATACTTCCACTTTATGTTCGAGAGTATTTGACCAAACTTAGGATTTTTAAATCCTGCGCCTAAATCCTTGCTAATCGCATAAGCTTGCATGGTTTCAATAATGGCTTCAACACCTAATGAACCCGGCATTACTGGATCTTGATGGAAATGGAACTGGAAGAACCAATCACTAGGGTCAATAGTTCGCTCAGCGTAAAGGTAACCCAAGCCTTCGGTGCCACCATTATCAACAATTTCAACGTTGTCGATAAAGTTAAGCTGACCACCCGCTAGGCGGTAATGTGGTTTACTCGCTGGGGCATTGAAATGACGGCCGTTCTTGTCGAGCAAGTTGACTTTAGTGTCGGCGGCAATCCCCTTGGCGACGTGCCAAGGCTGAGTCACTTTACCGTTATCAAGTCCTAGCTGGTCTTTAAGCGCGTCACCTTTAAAGTAACCAAACACTGCGCTGCCGCGGTAGAAAGGTTCACCATCGGTGCTGAGCTCGAAGCTAAAGCTCTGAATGATGTTGGTGCCTGCCATCACTGTTGATAGCAAACGTGAATCATTGCGAATTGTCTTACCGCGCAAATCGACTTCACGTAGTAGCTCACCGCTTCCATCTAAATTACGGAAAAACAGCTCAAGACCTGGGAAGCCAAGGGTCGTGCCCATATAGCCCGAGATAAAGCCATTTGGCTGCAGTGAAATTTCCATCAATATTGAGTAGGGCATTACCGCTTGATGGCTGTTCTTATCAAAATACCAAGCATCTGTTGGCACTTCATATTCAGCGATACATGACGATGGCTTTTTAAAGTCGCCACGCTTACCGTTCACTTCGATAACACGGGTGGTCACTTGCAGATCGCCACACGGAGTACGTGGTGGGATCATGCCGCGATAGATAGAGAACTCAGGGCCGAAGCAGTTTTCAATGTTACCGGTAGCGAATTCAAACATATGATACGGCGTAAATGGCACTGTATCGGGTACACGGTTTGGATAGTCCGGTGTAACTGGCGCTTCAACGTGTGAAATTGGGATCACACCTTTATTAGGCGCTTTAGTCAGGTCGGGAATTTGCGCCATCAATGGAGCGTTAACCGATGCGGCTTGGTATTCCTTATGCGCTTCGCGAGTAGCTGTTGACTTTGCGTTAGCAGTGCTTGAGGTCAGAAGAGGGTAGCGAGTACACTCATCTTCCTCTTTGATCATCACGCCTAAGTTTTGGAAATCCACCACGGCTTTGCCGTTAAGTAAGATATCAATATTCGCTTTGGCATAAGGCTGTGGATTAAAGCCAATTTCGGTCACTTCCATGCGGTAAGTCAATACACCAGATTGTGGCAATACTTGACCACGACAACGAACTTGCTGTGAGGCATTTTCTAGTGGCTGGAAACGACCATTTTTAGTTTGGGTGTGCATACCAAGGTGCAACATATAGAATTGCAGTAACTGACCACAACCTTCGGCCATTAATGAGCCAGCCATCACCTGATCACCTTGGAAGTGACAAGGGAAATACCAATGGTTAGCCTCAAGTTGCTTATGACCTTCAATTAAACCTAAGCCCCATGTACCGCCACTGCGCTCAACTTTACTCACCTGCTCAATCATCAAGAACTTCTCTGATGCGAAGCAAAGTGATGGTTGAGCATTGCCTTTATGGCTCACGCCAAAGCAACCTTCGATATCAGCAGTTAGCAGCTTGTGGATTTCTGGGTAGCTAAAGCTGGTTTTAGGGCAATCAAGTAGCGGATTAAAGGTTTTCTTCACTGCTAAGCTGCGGGCTTTAATTTCGTCTTCGGTGCGAATAACCCCTTTACCGTCGGCCAGTTCTTCATCAGTGAAGAAGCCTGCACAACCACCGTCCATTTTAAGGATCATGGTGTCGCCAACAAAACACTCGTAAGAGAAGAAGAACAACAAAGTTTCTCCGTTACGGGCATAGTTGTTGATCTTAATATCGTAACGCAGGGTGTCACCACCGCGAGGCAGATCGCCCAAGAAGGTGAGGGTACAATCTAGTAGACGATAAACTCGTTCACCTTTGTTTTCAAAGTCGATACCTAAGTAGCTGATCAACATCAAGTCACATTGGCCTGATTCTACAGCAACTGCCCACGGGATCTGACCATCAACCAAATATGGCGCATCAACTGGGATGTCGTATTCTGTGGTCATTGAACAAGGCTTAAACTCGTTCATAGTCGCATCAAGTTTCGTAACGCGAGATACCAACAGGTAGTCAGTGGTTGGTAGGCGAACGCGGCGTGAGTAGCTATCGATTATTGCGTAATCGCTGCCAAATACATTAGCAATGTCGCCCTCAGCGTATTCGACTAAATCAGCATAGTTCCAGATGCAAGGCTTCAGTGCTGGCGTTGGCGCGATATAAGGTGGCACGTTGGCGTGATCGGGAGCGATAACATTAACTGGCGCTGCAATAGGTGCGACTTGAGCAACGGCTACTGGAGCAGCTGTAGTGACAGTTTGTGGTGCTACAGTTTGGCCTGTTGCTTGAGCAAGTTGTTGTTTTAGCAGTGCATCGGCAACTTGCATACCTGCAGAGCGGCTCTTAAGAAATGCATGATGTGCTTGCTGGGCGAGCTGCTGATTTTGTTGGAATGCAGCTAAGTCACCTGTAGATACATCAATTGCAGTGCTTACAACTGGGTTTGCTTGTGTCGGTTTAACTTGAGTCGTCATAGATGAAGTGCCTAATGTTTGAGTCGCAACTGCTGCCGTGTCTATTTCGGTAGCATTTACAGCACTCATAGGTAAGGTTGAAAGCTGAGCTGTCTGTTGCGCTCTAACTACCATAGGTTTGTTTGGTTGCTGGGGCAGAGTGGATACTGCACCATTAGCGAGTTTGTGCTTAATTGCAGCCAAGCTCGCTAGCGGAGTGTCGTTGATATGTTGATAGATATCGCGACCGCCTAAAGTAACTTGCTTTACTAGCTGATGTTTTGCGTCAGATTTAAGCCCATTGGCTAGGCGCACAGCTAATGCTTGCTGCTCGCCTTGGCTTTGACTAATCAATAATTGAGAAGCTTGGTTTTCACTTATATTGGTGATCAGCGCATTGTTACTTGCTGCCGAGTTGCGAGATGCACTCAATAATCCATGAAGTAAACTTGCCATTCCTGCAGCGGCAAAACAGTGGCCGATACGATCATCGGCGCTAGTCGCGACCGCATTTACAAAACGACTACTCAGTGAATCGTCCGTGGTTACGCTGCCTGGTGCGATATTGGTTTCAACAACATTGATGCTGCTACTGTTAGTTGCGGTTTGTGTCAGTAGTTTATCGGTCACGTGCGCCAATTGCTGCGCATGGCCAAATGCCAATGCATCAATTTGCCCATATGCTCGACCTGATGTGCTTTCATCTTTGACTAACACGACAGCACCAGCGCCTTCACCAACGTTCCAGTTAGCTTGCGCAGTAGCATTACCCGTTGGGGTCATGGCGACTGGGGCGATGTTGTTCTTTAAGATAACTTGTTCAAAGCTGCCTGATAAATCGACTGCTGCAATCACGACTGCATCAAGGTTGTCTTCGGCAATAAGGTTTTGGGCGACATCAATACAACGACTTACCGATTGCTCTGCCGCTGAAATGGTAAAGGCTGGGCCATTAAAATCCCACAGAGATGACACGCGAGATGCCATAATGTTGCCAATAAAGCTGGTGTATTGATTGAGCTTGGCAGCGTCTAGTACGCTGTCCATGGCGATAGCTTCAAGTGCTTGGTATTCATCATCACTTAGGTTAACGCCTAATGCGGCTAAGCTTTGTTGCAGCTGAGTATGCAAGTTTACTCGGCCGCGGAACTGATGCAGCTCAAGCTCTGTTTCCATCGCCACTAACACAGCCACCTTTTGGCCCGCTTGCAGCTTAGCATCACGAATCGCTTCATCGGTGACACGCATCAACATTAGCTGCTGTGAAATCAAGCGATCGTCTTCGTTTGGTGGCAGTTTAAAG
This sequence comes from Shewanella kaireitica, assembly GCF_023284045.1. Taxonomy (GTDB): domain Bacteria; phylum Pseudomonadota; class Gammaproteobacteria; order Enterobacterales; family Shewanellaceae; genus Shewanella; species Shewanella kaireitica. The sequence continues at coordinate 437,217 of NZ_JAKIKQ010000003.1, read as the reverse complement.
CGTAAGAAATCTAGCTCAAAGTTATCAACGTAAGCCCCTTTCGGCGCAGCGTTAAGACCAAACTGTGCCAGTAACTCAGGGTGTTTCTCTAAACCTTTCCAGCGCTTTTCTGGTAGCTCAATAAATGCATCACTGTTATTAGCAATAGCACTGTCGAGCTGGTTAATGGTGCTCAAAGGTCCAAAATGCGAACTGAGGCCTACTATTTTCAATGGTGCAGGTGTTGCTGCCGTGACCACTGAACTTTGGGCTTGGCTCGGTGCCGATTTTTGCGAATAAGACTCAAGTAGTAGGTGAGCGTTACAGCCACCAAAGCCAAATACAGAAACGCCAGCGTGACGAGTTTTTACACCAAAATGATTATTAGAGGGTTTATCAGGCCAACCTTGCACTAAGTTTGGCATGGTCGCTTGACCAAATAACTGATTTGGTGACGAAATTGCATCGCTGATATTAATACTTGGCGGCAGTAATCCCTCTTTCATGGCAAAGATCATCTTCATGATCCCTGGCATGCCAGCGGCGGTGAGCAGGTGGCCTAAGTTTGATTTGGCTGAGCCGATAAGTGGGGCAGTGCTACCAGCTAACTTATCCTCAAAAAAGGTTTCCATTGAGGTGAGTTCAATTTTGTCACCCAGTGGCGTGCCAGTTGCGTGACACTCAATCACTTCAATATCTTTAGGCTCGATATCACTAGCGGCATAAGCACGCTCAAAAGCTTTGACCTGACCTTTAGGGTTTGGACTTAATACAAATTGGCCTTTGCCATCATTGGATAACCCTACTCCGCTGACAACTGCGTAGATTCTGTCGTTATCGCGCTCAGCATCTTCAAGGCGCTTAAGTACTAATACTCCCGCTCCTTCACCAGCAAATAAGCCTTTACTGTCACCATCAAAAGGAACTGATACACCATGATCTGGGTAAGCATGGAAGATAGAGAATCCCATATTGATAAAAAATGGATCTGCGCCAGACACGGCGCCTGCAAGCATCACATCGGCTTTGCCTGTGCTTAAGTAATCGCAGGCAAGTTTGAGTGAGTAAACTGAGCTTGCACAAGCTGCATCGAGACTTAACTGAGCACTGCCAAGTCCGAGCGCATCGGCAACCACTTTAGAGGTGTTGTGGGCTATGGCGCCATTAGCCGTATCTAGGCTGGACTCGTTAGTCGCCCGCGGGCTCGCTGCATTAGTGGCGCTTAACTTGAAGTTTTGGCTGCCAAGCTTATCTTGCAATGCTTTTTCTACTGCACTGTGATAAATAGGCAAGAACAGGTCGTTGGAGCGCTCAGTGGGAAAAGATAGCGCGCCCATAATAACGCCAGTACGACTAAGCAACTCATCATTATCGAGGGCTATGCCCGCATCAGCTAAGGCTTTACGACTGGTATCGAGCGCCCATAGAAAGCTGTTGTCTAAACTCTCAAGACTATTTGCTGCCAGCTTATAGCCTGATGGATCAAAGCTGAAGTTTTCAATGTAACCGCCTTTATCGCAATAAAAACGGTCAGACTCACCCTGTATCCCCTGATAATCGGCGCTATTGGCTCCGAGTTTTTTATCGGTCAAGGTGCTACGAGAATCTCGTTTATCGAGTAAGTTTTGCCAAAATTGCTGTGGGCTTTTAGCATCTGGGTACAACGTAGCTAAACCGACAATGGCAATCTTGCTCTGTTTAGAGCTAGTATTTCTGTCTGAAGAAGACATTAGACTTCCCCTTGTAATGTTAGGTTTGACTGTTGTTCACTCTCAACCTTTTTCGCGCTAGTGGCTAAATGAGCCAGTGCTATTTCACGATGTAATCCATCGATAAGTGGAGTGACTGACAGTGGAACTCGATGACTAATGAGCTGGCCTAATGCCTTGAGCAGAGTGGTGATATCGTCACCGCCTTTGGCATTTGTTGGCACAGTACAACATGGAAAGTCTGAAGACTTACTGCCACATTGACGGTCTTGCTTGGCAATTTTGTCGATAAGGGTGCAGTTTTGCCTATCTGCACCTAGCTCGACAAATAATGTCGCGCCTTGCTTTTGAGCGTTATGGATAAGCGCAGTAAAGTCTAAGGTGTTGCAGAAGGTGTCGGCAATGGAACGCGCAATAACTTGACTGTCTAGGCCTGCGGTTGCGCTTGATACCGTGCTGTCACCAGAGGCGGCACTGATAAACTTGATATCAGTAGGCAGTGATTCGAGTAGCGGCTGTATGTAAAACTGCTCTACATTGCTATGTTCTTCCATTGCGGGAGCTGTGTGCATTGCAGTGACTCTATTGGCAGCAATGCCGCGTTTCTTCATTCGTGCTAGTAATTCGCGGCACTGGATTTCACAACCTGCAATCACACAGGTATCGCCTTGAACTATGGCAAGGTAAGCGCGTGGAAACTCAGGCAGGAGTGCTTCAATGGTTTTTGCATCTGTGCGGACCACAAAGCTGTTCCAGACGATATCAGGGCTGGTGTTATCAAGCTGCCAAGCTTGACGAACCGCCGTTAGCTTGCCCGAAATCGCACTGGTAAACAGTGGGTCCGTCTTAGTCTTTTCAATTAAGGCGTGTGGATCGCTCCATACACCAAGACTGGCCCACATTGATGCTTCGCCCATGGAGTACCCGAGCGCGAAACGTGGGGTGACATTAAATGCTTTAACCAGCAACTGAGTCAGCAAGTAGCTGCTACCCACACCTGCAATAGCTAGATCGCCAAGGGGCATAGCTGGCGCAACTTTTGAGTCTAAATGGTAGATACTGTCTGCTTGAAACATCGACTTTAAATCACCTTCTCGCTCAAGCTTGGCATAGAGAGAAGGAAAGTACTGGTACAACTGGCTGAACATATCGCTATAGACTGTGCCCACTCCAGGGTAGACAAACGCTAAACCATTTTTCTCGACGCTGCCTAGAGCGTTAGCGGTAAAGTAGCTCCCTGCTGGGGTACGGTACTGACCTTGTTCACTGATTATCTTAGGCAGAGCGTCGACCATGGCTTTAAGCTCTTGTAACATGGCTTCAACTGAGCTTGCCTGCAGGGTAATAGCGTATTTATTGATTACTGCTTTATCACTATGCTGCTTTTCATAAGCGATAAGGTTGTCGCGCATCAGCGTCAGTATTGAGCTAGGTGCCGCAGCCTGCTTACTCTCGAGTTTAGAGCTGAGTCTCGCAAGTTCATTAAGCAATCCTGCTTCACTATTAGCACTGACAATAAACTGCAATCGCTTGTTACCGATAATCGACTTTGCTGCGATAAAGCCTGTACCTTGAGAAACGATGAAGCTGATACAGCTTGCAGTACTTTCTACTGTATTAGTTAGATTTATAGCCATCACTCGTGCTTGATGGTGCTCGGTAAACCAGTAGTGACTCGCAGCTTGTTTAGCGCTAATTGAGCTCGCGTCTCTATGATGTGTCCGAGAGGCGAGATCTTTGATTAGCTCACAGACGGCATCAAACTGTTGCGTGCTATTAAGCTGTGGCAAATCAAAACGTTTACTGACACTGTCAGGCTGACGCTTGGCTTGGAACAATGCATTTTTCATGCATGAGTCTGCAAGCACTGTTGACGCCGACTGAGTGATTGAACTTATCTGCATCGCCGCAAGCTGCGCATGAGGGTGAATTCTATTTTGCGCAGCTTTAAGTGCATGCATCATTAATAGCGAACTGGTCGCTGTGTGGATTTGCACTATTTTGCCATGCTCTATCGCATCGATAGTGGCGGTTAAATTTGCTTCAAAGTCGTCGACTTGAACAGAGACAAGCTCTGATGTTTGCAATAACTTTGAGCTATGTAACTCAGGGAGTAGCACAGAAATAAGCTCTGATGTTTGCTCAACATTTCCGCTTAAGTCTAGCGGTGCAGGCAGCACCAAGAGTGCGATGCGCAGTGGCATCTCACTCTTGATAACCTGATCGCTTGAGCTAGTAGCACTGGCAGTCAAATTGCCCATTATTGCTGCTCTCCAGTGCTCAAGGCTTTCTGTTTGTCACTCACGGCGGCTTCATTTAAGAAAGCACTATTGAGGTTCTTACTGATAGTGACTTTCGCCGCTTTCATCATTGCACTCAATTCACCATTTTCATGGTAAAGCGCAACGTTAGCCTCAAGTGAGCGAGCACTTGTCTTAACCACCTCTAGCGCGAGTACAGCCTTATCACCAAATGCTAGCGGCTTGTTCGAGATAAACTCACCGATAGTTGATGGCAAGCTCGCCGCGCCGTACTTAAGCCTTGCCCATACCAGCATCGCTTGCAGTAGCAAGTCTTCTGCAAATGGTTGACTACCACCAAGATGTTGGCTTGCAACAAATTGACCGCAGTCAGTATCACTTACCTGTGGTAATTGGCACTGAGCGATGAGACCCGCATCATCAAACTTGAACACCTGCTGTATGCCTTGCAAACGAGGCCCGTGGAACAGGGTACCGTCGCTATAGAGTTCTGCCGCTGTTGTCACCGCTTTACCAAGGCTGTTGAACTTCTTTGACGGTGCATTATCTGCATTGTCATTACGAGCTAAAGTCGCCTTGTACTGCGGACGGCCATGACTGCTGATTAATGCAGTCATTTGATCGTTGCCGCTCGGCGTTAATTCAAGCGTCATCTCCTGCGCATCACTGCTGTTAAATATGATCCCTTTGAGTAATTTATAGTCGATAACTTTAACTTGAGCGCCAAGCATTTCACTCGCCGCCTCACGCATCCACTGAATCGCACATACCGTCGGTAGCACTGGATTACCGCTAATACGGTGGTCTTGAATAAAGACCAGCGCATTAGGGTTTAACACTCTAGTTAGAGATGCTGGTGCTAGCGGGCGTGATGCGTTTTGCACCTCACCCGCATTAAGCTTTTTTACAGATGCTGCCTCTTGAGCGTCAGTTCCACCTTGCATTGATGTACCAATAAGCAGTTGTGCGCCCGTTTCGCTTAATAGCTGAGTGGCAAAAAGTTCTGCTCCTGCTTTAAGTGGAATAACGTAGACACCGCGCTCAGTAAACATCTTCTTCAGTGCATCGGTAACCATACCACCATCCCAAGGACCCCAGTTAAAGCTCATGACTTTAGCTTGTGGGTGACGGGCAGTGAACTGCAACGCCGCTTTGTTAAGGATGTCGTTAGACATGGCGTAATCGCTCTGCCCGGTATTACCGTAAAAACCTGCTGCCGAGGAGAACATTGCAAGTAGCTTAACTTTACTCGGCTCAAGTGCGGCAAGTAGCGCTTTCAGTCCATTGACTTTAGTGCCGTAAACCCGGGTAAGCTCTTCAAGTGTTTTGTCTTGAATATGCTTATCAGCCAGCACGCCTGCGCCGTGGATAAGACCGGTTATCTCATTTGAGCGGCCGTTTAACGCTGCTGTAATTGCAGCGGTATTGGTCACATCCATGCTGACATACTCGGCACTTGCGCCCACTTCGCTAAACGCTGCAAGAGCAGTGTTTATCTCGATAGAGCTTTTCACTGTCCAGACTAATGCTTCTATCTGCTTAGGTGTTGGCTTGCTGCCTGTAGAGACAATATGTGCAATAGCAGCGGGCTTAAGCTCGCTGATCTGTTTAGCTGCAGCCCAAGCAGGAATCGCTTGTAATTCACTACGTCCTGCAAGGATGAAATGCGATTGAGTGCGTTTAGCAAGTGCTAGGGCACATTCAAAGGTCACCCCTTTTGCACCGCCGGTCACCAGTATTTTATCTGCGCTATTTAACTGTGCTGTTGCATGCTTAGTACTAGCATTGCCCGCAACCAATGTTGAACGTTCAATGTTACCACTTGCGTCGATAGCAATACCGACCTCTGGCAAATTAGTCACGCTATCGAACAGCTCACCAGTAATGACGTCGGCTAAATGAGTTGCATCTAAACTCGGTGCAATATCTAACGCGCGGCAAAAAACCGTTGGCCATTCATGGCTCAGTGTTTTAGTTAATCCAGCTAGTGCAGCTTGGTTTAGCTCAGCATCTTGCAGCTGTTTAGTGTCTAAGTAACCAAAACCACCATCGATACGGCTGACAGAGATAAAGCTGCGACGCTTTTCATTGGTAACGTTAAGCTTTGGCTGTAACAGCTTAGCCCAAAGGAATGCTTGGCTAACGTGAGTGAAGCTTTCGCTGCTCAAGTTAATCGCATCATTAACGTTATTGCTGTCAGCTTCTGGTTGTAGGTGAATAAATCCACTAATCTCGCCTAGTTGCTGCTCAATTTGAGCGATAACAGCATTGATCCCTGCTTCATCAAGACTTTCTGCTTGGAAGCTGGCAACGTCACTGCTTAGTGGTGATTGCGCTGCACCTTTTGGCAGGCGAATAACCGCGACTTTAAGGGCTTGCTTAGACAGTTTCTCTGCTAATACGCCTGCGTTATGACCATCATCGGTAATGACAATAGCTGCGTCTGCGGCGAAGCAATCAACAATTTGATCCGCCGCATTAAGCTTTTTTAGCGCTACCTCGCTGTGAGGTGGAAGCTCAAGAGAAGATGTTACCGTCTCTGCGACTGATTTAACTGCATCTGCGATGACCGCCGTTGCTGCACTGCTAACATTAGTCAGCTTAGAGTTCATGTAGGCAACGATTTCGCCCAATGTACGACACTCGGCAAGATCTTCTGGATTTAGCTCAGGTAATCCCGGTAACTCATCTTGTACTGTTCCTAAAATTTCCACTCGTTTGATAGAGTCGATACCAAGATCGGCTTCCATGTCCATGCTCAGTTCAAGCATCTCTGTTGGGTAACCGGTCTTCTCAGCAACCACTGACATCATGGTGCCTTGTACTTGCTCCGCGCTAAGACCATTAGCCACTTGTGCTGCAGCTGGTTCGGCAGCTTCAATTGTCGCAAGCTTAGAGTTCATGTAGCTAACGATTTCACCCAAAGTGCGGCACTCTGCCAAATCTTCAGGGTTTAATTCCGGTAGGCCTGGAAGCTCATCTTGCACAGTACCCAAGATCTCAACACGCTTGATAGAGTCGATACCTAAATCAGCTTCCATGTCCATGCTTAGCTCAAGCATCTCTGTTGGGTAGCCAGTCTTTTCTGCGACCACTGACATCATGGTAGCTTGTACTTTTTGTGCGCTCAGGGCTGTCTTTGCCGTTGCAACTTGAGGAGCTGAGTCTGCAGATGAAGCGCCAGCGGCGTCATTTGTAGAGAGTTTAGAGCCATCAGCCAGTTTAGAGTTCATGTAGCTAACGATTTCGCCTAGTGTACGACACTCAGCTAAGTCTTCAGGATTAAGCTCAGGCAGCCCTGGAAGCTCATCTTGCACAGTACCAAGTATTTCGACACGCTTGATAGAATCGATACCTAAATCGGCTTCCATGTCCATGCTTAGTTCTAGCATTTCTGTTGGGTAACCGGTTTTGTCAGCGACTACTGACATCATAGTGGCTTGTACTTTTTGCGCGCTCAGGGCTGTCTCGGCAGTAGCAACTTGAGGCGCTGCACCTGCAGATGAAACGCCAGCAGCGCCTGCGGCGGCAGTTGTAGAGAGCTTGCTGTTCATGTAGCTAACGATCTCGCCCAATGTGCGACACTCAGCTAGATCTTCAGGATTAAGTTCAGGTAGACCTGGAAGCTCATCTTGAACAGTACCAAGTATTTCTACACGCTTGATAGAATCGATGCCTAAATCGGCTTCCATATCCATTTCAAGCTCTAACATCTCTGTTGGGTAGCCAGTCTTTTCTGCAACCACTGACATCATGGTTGCTTGGACTTTTTGCGCGCTCAGGGCTGTCTTTGCAGTTGCAACTTGAGGAGCTGGGCTTTCAGATGGAGCGCCTGCGGCGGCAGTTGTAGAGAGCTTGCTATTCATGTAGCTAACGATTTCACCCAGAGTACGACACTCAGCCAAATCTTCAGGGCTCAGCTCAGGTAGACCTGGAAGCTCATCTTGAACAGTACCAAGAATTTCTACACGCTTGATAGAATCGATGCCTAAATCGGCTTCCATGTCCATCTCAAGCTCTAGCATCTCTGTTGGGTAGCCGGTCTTTTCTGCGACCACTGACATCATGGTCGCTTGGACTTTTTGTGCAGAGAGTGAGCCTTCAGCGGTAACTGTATTTGCAGCGCCTGCGGCAGTATTTGTAGAGAGTTTAGAGCCCTCAGCGTCTTTCAAAGAGAGCTTAGAGTTCATGTAGCTAACGATTTCACCCAGTGTTCGACACTCGGCTAAATCTTCAGGACTGAGTTCTGGTAGAGTTGGAAGTTCGTCTTGAACTGTACCTAGAATTTCTACTCGTTTGATAGAGTCAATGCCTAAATCGGCTTCCATGTCCATTTCAAGTTCTAGCATCTCTGTAGGGTAGCCAGTTTTCTCAGCGACCACTTCAAGCATGGTTGCTTGAACCTTTTCGGCGCTAAGAACAGCTGCTGCGGCGCTATTACTCACGGGCACAACTGGTGCAGATGACGGCGCAGCGACTACTGGTGCAGCTTCAGCCGCTTTAGCAACGGCTTCAATGTGTGTTGCAGCGGCATGTTGAACTGGCGCCGGAGCACTGCTAACAACTGGAGCTGCAGCAGGAGTCGTTACTGCAGGCGCTGACACTGCTGGTGCAGAAACTGCGACCTGTTGAACGACTTGCTGAGGTCTCTGCACTGCTGCTGGCAATGGCTGTGCGGTGATCACTGTCGCAGTACCATTGAGCATGTTTAGCGCGGCATTGTTATTGCCAGCTTGCATCTCTAAAAACTGAGTATGGCTTTGAACAGTTTGCGCTTGAAGCTGGTGGAACTGCTCCATTGAGCGTTGCAGGCTTTCAGGCAATGCGACACCAGAACCCGCAAGTTTTGTCTGCTCTGCCATTAAGGTAGTGAAAGTTTCACCATATTGCTGTGGGATGCTGAGGAACTGCTGATGTAACTCCGCCGCTTGTTGTTGCGCAGCAAAGAACTGACTTAGGGCATCAGTGCTAACGCTTACACTTGGAGCGCTTGCATTTGAAGCAACGGTATTATTTTGAACTGGGGCAGTAGACACTACATGCTCATTAGACATTGGTACGGCAATCTCCACGATCTTTTCAACTTCTTTTTCAATGATGGTTGGCACTTCAACAATTTTTTCTACTTCAACCACTTTCTCAACAACCTTCTCAACGATTTTCTCTTCGATGATAGTCGCGCTCTTCACTGTGCCAGTTGCTAATGACTTAGCCATTTTAGCGCGGGTTGCAGGGCTAATATGGTTGGCAGCATTTAGCGTTAAGCTCATTGGTGAACGTTTTGCTGGCGCGGCAATATCGGCTTGGTATGGGTCGATATTATCAAGCTGCACACCGGCTACTGCTAGCTGCAGAGCCGCTTGCTTAAGTTGTAAGTCGCTGTCGCCTTTAGGGCTTGGGTTGATAGAGATAACGCTTAGCTCATTAAGTTTGCTTGCCAAGGTACCTTGCACTAGTTTTTGCAAAATATTTTTTGGACCAAATTCAACAAATACGCGAGCGCCAGCGTCAAACATCGCTTCTAGCTGAGCGGTGAAACGAACTGATTGAAGCATATGTTTCTTGAACGAGGCCTTAACCTTAGCGCCAGTGCTTTCATATAGCGCGCCGCTAGCGTTGGAATAGAGTGCACGGCTAGGTTTAGTAAACTTCGCACCGTCAATCGCTTTGGCGAATGGTGCTTGAGCGTGGCCAACTAGCTCAGTGTGGAATGCGCCAGACACTGGTAGATTGATCGCTTTATAACCTAGGTCGCTTAATGCTTTAGCTGCATCTGTGGTGCTAGCCGTTGGACCTGCAATGACCGACTGAGTCGGCGCGTTGTAGTTAGCCACTTTAACACCGTCAAATTTAGCGATAGTGCTTTCAAGTGTGCTCAAATCCTCTGCTTTATGGATAACGGCAAACATAGCGCCACAATCAGCATCTTGACCGTCTTTATTTTTCGCTTTGGTAGCCATGGCATCGCCACGAGCAAAGGCGAGTTTGTAGTAGTCATCTGTTGAAATAACATCTGCAGCGCATAACGCACTTAACTCACCAAAGCTGTGACCTGCAACCATATCGGCGTTAAAGCCAGCAGCTGTGAATAGCGCATATTGACCCATAGAGATGGCACCGATAGCACTCTGTGCATTAGCGGTGTTAGTCAGCACTGCTTCTTGTGCTTTGACATCATCTTTATTGAACACAGGTTTTGGATATAGCGTTTGCGATAAAGGTGTTTTGTCATTGGCGGCAAATACTTTATCTGCTGTGACTAGTTGCTGACGCATCTCTGGGTAGTAACAGGCAAGATCTCGTCCCATATTGAGATATTGCGAACCTTGGCCAGCGAATAATGCCGCCACTTTGCCTTCAATCGCTATAGCGCGGTAGCTAATGCCACCTGGCAGTTGCCATTGAGTGTCGTCGCTTGCGGTTAACTTCGATAGCGCTTGTTTGATAAAGCTTGCCAGTTCTGCTGCGCTATTGGCAACGAGACCAATACGCGGTGCATCAGTGGCTAATTCACGTACTGCGTAATTTGCAGCGGCATCTTTAAGGTTAAACTCAGCGGCAGAACTTGCCGTTGCTAAGGTATTTAATTCTTTAATAAGTGCATCTTTGTTTGCAGCGCTAACAAGGAAGCTTTGTGCAACTTGACGCTGACGATACTTAGCTTTCTCGCTATCTTCGCGGCTATGCTCTGCGTTGTACTCTTCCAGTACAAAGTGAAAGTTAGTGCCACCAAAACCAAATGAGCTGATACCGGCGCGGCGCGGTGTGCCGTCGACGCGAGGTAACCAAGGACGGGTTTCGGTATTGAGATAGAACGGTGAGTTCTCAATATCAAGCTTGGGACTCGGTTGGCTGACGTTAATCGTTGCTGGCAATACTTTATGGTGTAGCGCTAAAGCTGCTTTAATCAGTCCAGCAGTACCTGCGGTAGATTTAGTGTGGCCAATTTGTGATTTAACTGAACCTAGCGCAATGTGCTGTTTGGTGTCGTTACCATCGCTAAACACTGAGCAAAGACCGGCAAATTCTGCAGCGTCACCTGCGGCAGTACCGGTACCATGGGCTTCAATCAGACCTAGAGTGTGCGGCGCAAAACCTGCATCGTCATAGGCGCGATTTAGCGCTTTGGCTTGGCCTTCAGGGCGAGGCGCATAGATTGATTTAAACTTACCATCTGATGAAGAACCAATACCTTTAATGACCGAGTAAATTCTGTCGCCATCACGCTCGGCATCTTCAAGACGCTTCAATGCGATCATGCCGATACCTTCACCAATCATCATTCCCTTTGAGTCGATATCAAATGGCTGGATGGTTTCATTGGTGGTGAATGCGGGCGTCTTAGAGAAGCTCATGTACATAGATGGCGAGTTGTCAGTACAAACACCGCCAGTGATCATCATCTCTGAACGACCTTCAACCAGCTCACTGAGTGCCATGCGCATTGCAGCTAAAGAACCTGCACAAGCCGCATCAACCACACAGTTCATGCCGCCGAAATCAAAACGGTTGGCGATACGACCGGCAATAACGTTACCCAATGAACCAGGGAAAGAGTTCTCTTCCCAATGTACATATTGGTCTTGGAATTTTTTGATCAGCATTTCGCTGTCTTCGTCGCTAATACCGCTATTGGCAAAAACCTTCTTTAGCACAGGGTACTGTAGACGCGCGGTTAAGCTATGGCTGATCTTCTGGCCGCCGCCGACACCTAATGTAATACCAATTTTGTCGCGGTCATACCCTTCAGGTAGGTTAGCGTCAGCCAATACTTCTTTTGCAACGATCAAAGAGAGCAACTGCGATGAGTCAGTCAGCTCTAAGATATTTGGCGGCAGACCAAACTCCATTGGGTTGAAGTCAACATCTGGTAAAAAGCCGCCGCGCTTACAGTAACTTTTATCTGGCGTGCTCTTGTTGGCATCAAAGTAATCTTCTTTCTGCCAGTGAGTGGCTGGTAGTTCTGTGATGGCATCTATTTTTTCGCTAATAAGATCCCAAAACTTGTTGAGGTAACGCGAGTTGGCAAAGATGCTTGCCATGCCGACAATGGCAACAGGCATATCTTTTAAACGTTTATTTAAGCGAGTATCAGCTTGCGAGTCTTGTGCTTGCTCTGATGCTGATGATTGTTGAGGTTTAGAGGTCTGGCTCATTATGAGTCTCCAGTGGATGCCTGGCATTCAGGCGTCTTGTTGTTTGTTTTTGGCTTGTCTGTAGAGGTGCGGCGATTTTGCGTCGCACCAGGAAAGCGCTCTATAAAACTGTGATAGTTACTGACGAGTAACTTTCGTAAGTGAAACGGCCCATGTTTTAGTACATAGGCCATGTATCTGTTGGTTGCTTGGGTATTACCGTCTTGATAGATATCGAGATATATCCAGTCACTATGGGGGTCAATACCAAGCAAGATTGAACTGGGTTGCTCATCGGTCAACTGTGGTGGGATAGTCAATGAAACCACCTGAACTACATTTTCAGCATCCGTGCTTGGCAACGCTAAGGTTTGTGCCAGTGTTTCATAGTGCAAGGTATAGGTTTGTACATCACTACCTTGGGTTATCGGCAGTTGGTTAAAATAACGCATCGGTACATCAGGGCTTTCTATATCGCTAACTCGCGAAACACCATAACGTTTTAAACATCTTGCTAAGCCTGAACGTGACACATTGGGGTTAATAAATCTCTGCGTTGCCGTCAGTAATCTATCGAGTGGCATTTTCAGCTGGTACCTCAAACCGACGACGACATACTCTTGCAGTGGCGTTAGCGTGGTATTGAGGTGGTGCGGTGTATTTGGCGTGTTTTCAATCGAATCGCGCTTGCGCCATTTGCGTACAGTGGCTTCGCTGATGTTCAGCACTTTGGAAAGTTGACTCACACTGAGGTCTGATTCTTGAATGAATCGACGCATCTCGGGAGTCGTAGTGGCATTGCTGTGCCGAGCTTCTGTAGCGCTTTGCGTACACTTATTCGGCTTACTCGCTGCCGAATTTAAGCTTGTGTTAACTTGCTCTGCCATCTATTTAGCGGGTTTCCGTTAATAATCTACTGGGACTTAATTACGTTTTTATGACTAATGAACTGCACGGGAGTTCAATGTTTCTGGTAATTAACCTAGTATATTTTGACCAATGGATGTGCAGACTACATGAGGTTTTAGGGCAATACAATCACCTGGGACTTATTAATCGCTGATATGACCAGATTGAGTGAACAGGTGTAAGCTAAAGTGTTATTTTGTGTGGTAACTAACGTTGGCAAAGTAAAGCGTGATCTAGGTCAAATATTGCGCTTTATCACAAGTCTATACTCGTTGTTAACAGCTCCATAAAAATTGTCTTATTGATATACGTAAGTTTAATAATGTGACAAAGGAGGCCGTTATGGCTGAGTTCAATACTGAGCAGATCCGCAATTTGGCTGTGCTCGGGCATACAGGATCAGGAAAATCCTCTTTATTAGAGGCGCTATTGTTTCGCGCAAAAGCAATCAATTTAAAAGGCAGGGTGGACAAGGGCACAAATCATGCTGATTTCACTGCCCAAGAAAAATCTCACCGACACAGCTTAGAACCCTCGTTTTTAAATCTAGATTTTGCAAATCACCATATCAATCTAATCGACACTCCAGGTCTACCTGACTTTTTTGGACGTGCATTGCTGCCATTGCCTGGCGTAGAGTCAGTGCTACTGGTTATTCATGCCGGAGTGGGTATTGAATCCGTTACTAAACGAGCGTTTGCTGCAGCGCGCAGCCAAGGTAAGGCGGTACTGATAGCGATAAACCATATTGATGGCAACGAAGCTGGACTTGCGCAGCTACTGGAAAACATACAGCAACAGTTTGGTCATCGTTGTTTACCGGTTAATTTACCAAACAGCGCGGTGGATGATGTGGTTGACTGTTATCTTCACTGCGATGAGCAAACTGGCACAGCCTTTATTGGCGTTGCACAGGCGCGTGACGAGTTAGTTGATACGGTGTTGGAAGAAGACGAACAACTGATGGAGCTGTATTTAGAGCAGGGTGAGTCCCTAAGCTCTGAACAATTACATGCACCGCTGGAAGCTGCGCTACGAATGGGGCATCTAGTACCAGTTTGTTTTACTAGTGCAGAGAATGATATTGGTATTGCTGCTTTATTAGAGTTATTAGTGAAGTTGATGCCGAGTCCACTGGAAGCCAATCCACCACAATTCATCAAAGGTTTTGCTCAGAATGCGTTGCCAATAGATGTTAGTCAAAGTCCAACTGACCACGTACTCGCTCATGTATTTAGAGTCTCAATCGACCCATTTTTTGGGCGAATGGGCGTATTTAGACTGTATCAAGGCACCCTTAATATTGGCATGAAGCTATTCATTGGCCGTGAGCGTAAGGCGTTTAAAGTGGCTCATTTGGCTAAATTGCAAGGGGATAAACTCATTGATGTTAGCCAGGCTATTCCTGGCGACATCTGCGTTATTGCCAAGATTGATGAACTTGAAGTGGGCGCTGTACTGCACGATAGCCATGATGAAGATGAGTTTCATCTGCCAGAAATTAACTTGCCACAACCTATTTTTGGACTTGCTGTATCACCAAAACGCCGCGGAGATGAGCAGAAAATTTCTGAAGTGTTACATAAGCTCGTTGCCGAAGATCCGAGTTTGCAGATCAACCGCAGTGAGGCGAAAGGGCAAACTATTTTAAAGGGGCTGGGGGATCTACACCTGCAGATAGCACTGGAGAAAGCACAAACTTTATTTAATGTTGATATGGATACAGAGACGCCAGCAGTGGCTTATCGAGAGACCATACAAGCAGAGGCAAGTGCACGTTTTCGCCATAAAAAGCAATCCGGTGGTTCGGGGCAGTTTGGTGAAGTTGAGCTTAAAGTCGAACCACTACCGCGAGGTCAAGGGTTTGAGTTTGTCAGTAAGGTTGTTGGCGGTGCAGTACCGAGCCAGTATATTCCGGCGGTTGAGAAAGGTGTACGTGACGCAATGTTAGCTGGCGCATTGGGTGGTTTCCCAATGCAGGATATCAAAGTCACTGTGCTTGATGGAAAGCATCATAGCGTGGATTCAAAAGAGATCGCATTTGTTATGGCAGGTAAAAAAGCGTTTCAGGACGCAGTAGCATTGGCTGAGCCTGTGGTGTTAGAGCCTATTGTTGATATGCAGATCTCGGTTGAACAAAGCCAAGTGGGAGAGATTACTGGAGACATTAGTGCGTCGCGTGGGATCATCTGTGGTACTCAGGCAAAAGCGACAGGTAGAGTTGAAGTTAACGTGGAAGCACCATTGGCCAATGTAGGCGATTACTCAACTCGGCTTAAATCCATGACAGGTGGAGATGGAGTTTTTTCAATGAGCCTCAGTCGTTATGATGTCATTCCAGACAAAGCGTTTAAGGAGTTACAGCTAACTGACTAACAGAGGGAAAATGAATCGGTATATATTGGCGTTAGCGGGGCGAGCTTAGATTATTTGAGCTTGCCCCTCTGTTGTTTTGGGGGAAAAGAGGCCACAATAAGTGAATAAGCCACTGTTTCGAGTTCGCCTTGTCATCGCCAACCCCTTCATCATCGAGTATCAAACTTTATTTCTGCCCGCTATTGCCATCGTTTCTCGACGATAACGCTGCGATAATTATTCGTTCGTGGTTACCACAAGATGAGATTGATAAAGTGGATCGTTATATTCAACAATCGGCTCAAGTGCAAGGTTTAATGGTGCGCGGCTATCTGCGGGCTATATTATCGCAGCATGGCAAACTTAAACCTAATGAGTGGCAGTTTGAATATGGTGAAAAAGGCAAACCGCGTTTAACTGCTGCTCAGTTTGCACACAGTGGCATCACTTTTAATTTAAGCCATAGTGGCGATTGGTTATTGCTGGCTATTGTTCAGCAGCCGCGGGAAATGCTGCCGTTGGAGTTGGGTGTTGATATTGAGCGTTGCCGCAGTGGTACCAATATTCATTCCATACTAAATCATTACTTTTCTGAGCCAGAAACGGCGGCTCTGCTTGCGCTGCCCTGCGAGCAACAGCGTGACCGATTTTTTGATCTGTGGGCGCTGAAAGAGTCTTATATTAAAGCTAAGGGCTTGGGTTTAGCTTTGTCGTTAAAATCATTTGGGTTTGATCTCTCGTCGATAAAGCAAAGCACTTTAGTATTGCAGTCGAGCGAAAATATGCCGCCAGAGCTACACCGAGCTGGCTTTACTGAGCAGATGCTGTTTAAACAACAAGTTGGTTTGCAGCTTTTTGCAGAGCAAGGTTTAGAGACTGATAATAAGGCGCTTACAGATAAACCAACGGGAGTCAAACATTCTAACCTTATGTCAGTGAGTGCAGCTGATAATTGGCACTGCGCTTTAGGTCATTTGAATCGCGAGTACCGTTTTGCGGTGAGCATGGATGGACAGGCTATGGCCGCAGCTTCTATTGATTATCAAGCGCAAGTCGTCAGTATTAACACATTGGTTTTAGCATATTAGTAATAAAAGACAATAGAAAAGGGACGCATAGAGCGTCCCTTTATTCGTGCTAGCTTATGGCTAAGCGTTTATGATTTTGGTGTTGGCACGATTTCAAATGCCGGGTCAAACTCCACCATACTGCCTGCTATTTTGCTAAAGGCTGTTTTGTCGCCAGTGATTTTAGCCTTACCTGATGCGAGCAAAGCTTTTAGCGTGGTCTTACCCAGTAAAATTTGAGTAACGTCAGCCTTGTTAATAATAAGGTTAGCGTCTGCAGTTTGCTCACTGTCAACCAGATTGTTGCTCAGGTTGCCGTTACTGAGCTCAATGTAGAGCACTTGTTTGGTATCTGGCGTGATGATGTTCATTTTAACTAAGCCGTGCTTAGCGGCTTGCTGACTATCGATTTTGACGGCCAAGAAGTCGAACAAGGTTGGCATATCCATTTCACTAATCACATCCGCCGAAGCGGTTTTAGGCGCGCCTTTTTGAATACCAACGCGTAATTCTTGTGCGCCAGTTAGGTAGATATTTCTCCAGCCTGCACCTTCTGATTGATAGCCTAATTGCTCATAGGTATCCGCCAATAGTTGCCGCGCGGTATCGTTACTCGGATCTGCCATTACGACTTTGTTTAGCGCTGTAGCGACAAAGCGATATTCACCTTGAGCAAAGTCATCCATTGCGCGTTTTACGGCTGCATCGGCACCACCCATGTACTCGACAAATTTAGCTGATTCTAGCTTTGTCGGTAGTGGATTTAAGTTAGCTGGGTTCATGTCGAAATAGCCCAAGTATTTGTTATAAACTGCCTTGGCATTATGACTATAAGTGCCGTGATAGCCATTGGTATGCCAAGCCTTGTACACCGTCTCTGGAATGGTGTCTTGAATTGCATCACCAATGTCTTGGATCCCGACGCCACTATTAGCCAACCTTAGGGTTTGGTTGTGAACCAAACCATAGTTGTCACGTTGCAGACGCAAAAACTGGTTAATATCTTTATTACCCCAAACTGGCGCCGAATGAGAGGCAAACAGTACTTCGGCATCGCCGCCAAAAGCACTGATCATCTCGTTGATATCCTTTGACCACTTTAACGCGTCACGTACTTTTGCGCCACGTAGGGTGTAGATATTGTGCATCCCTTGATAAGTCAGCTCACCCGTCCAAAGCGCCTTTTTAGACGGAATATAGGTGATCATTTCGGACTCTGCTTCAGTCCCAGAGGCATCCATAAACACCATCTCTAGACCATCTATTTCAATGGTTTCCCATTTTCCTTTACCGTTTAAGGTGTAATCTGGAGCCACATAAGTGATCTCACCTTTTGATAAACCTTTACCGAGCGCGGCATCAACAATTCCGTGGTCGTGTTTACCTAAAGTTGCACCATATTGATACGCTGCACGGCGGCTCATTGCATTACCTGCAAGTACGTTTTCATCAACGATCTCTTTAGTGATGTTGTGTGAACCGTAAACTTCGACATTGGGGAACATCTCCTGAATACCACGGGCACCACCAAAATGATCGGCGTGGCTATGAGAGTAGATCATCGCCACAACAGGGAGATCGCTGCCTTCAGGGAGGTTTTTAAGTGCAAAGCTAAGTGATGCTTTAGAGGCTTCCTTTGTGAGCAATACATCGTAGGCGATCCAACCCGTTTTACCTTTTATTAAGGTTAAATTAGATAAGTCTGTGCCACGTACTTGATAGATCCCGTCAGACACCTTGTATAAGCCATTTGGTACCATATTGAGCTGCGCTTGGCGATAAAGTGATGGGTTAACAGAGTCAGGTGTTTGCTCACTAATAAAAGCAAATTCAGCTCTCAGTATATCGGCAGTTGCTTTATCAAACTTTGCAATAAGGTTCTTTGATGACTGTTCAAAAGCCTTGGTGTCAGTAAAGTTGAGAGTTTCAGCAATAGCTTGGTTATGCTGCGCAGTATGCTGGGTCGCAGCCTTGCCTTCATAATGAACGGTAATGTGGTCGTGTTCATGCTGGGCTGCGATAGTCGTTGATGAAAAACCGAGTGTGACAGTGCTTATTATGGCAAGAGTAAGGGCTGAGAGTTTCATGGTGTTTCCTCAAAAAGGGTTCTAAACATGATTTGAGCTAGAACCGAGTCAATACAAATTGAATTGAGGCTAGTGTAGAGTGCTTGTGTTATTTAGTAATTATCGCTAGATTGTAATTTAATATTCATGCTGTAAATAATATTGATCCCAATGCCGCAAACTAACCAATTTGATCTGAACCTATTTCCGGTATTTCTTGCTGTGTATCGCTGTGGTTCATTTAGCCGAGCAGCCGAACAACTCGACTTAACGCAATCTTCGGTGAGTAACGCGATAAACCGTTTAAAAAAACAGCTAGGCGATGAACTCTTTATTCGGGTAGGCCGCGGAGTGGAGGCGACTTCTGCTGGGCATAACTTGTATCATCAGCTGGATAGTCACTTTAATGCTATTGATGATGTGGTCACTGCGATGGATCAATTTGATCCTAAACTGCATTCACGACAGTTTCAGGTGTATGCCAATGAAGTCATTATGCAGTTATTACAATCGCCAATTGATAAATTAACCGCTGGGCTTGCTGTCGATATTGTTTTTAAGGAGCCGCCGTCGAACGAGGAGTTACTTCAGTCAGATCTGCAATTTGAACGAGTGGATCTCGCGATAGATGTTATGAGCCAAATACCGTCGTCGTTAAATGCTAGTTTGTTAATGTGTGATAAATTGGTATGTGTGGCGAGAAAAGATCACCCGAGAATACAAGGGCAATTGAGCTCAGATGCATATTTCTCAGAAAAGCACGTAGTGTTTAAGATGCGCCGTTCAAATCTTGCTATCACCGAGCTGTATAGTGAAACGGTTTTACCGCAACGTAAAACCTATAGTGAGCAATCTTCGTTATTAAGTATGTTGGCGACGACATCTAAAACCGATGCCATCTCAGTGGCATCTTCTCGTTACCTTAAAGAATATGCGCAGCTATTTGATTTGGTGCAATATCCGCTACCTTTTGAAACAAGGGCGATAGAATATCATTTGATTTGGAGTAAAAAACTGCAGCAAAACAAGGCTAATGCTTGGTTAAGAGAGCAGATCAATGAACTCGTCCAAACATTAGCGCTATAAAACCGAGCTCTTGATTAAGCCCGGTTTTTTGCCTCAGACCGCTTACTGTCTGGCTAGGCGATGGTTGTCGGCAGGAGTTTCAAAGTCACTGCGATAGGGGTTGATATCTAAGCCGCCTCGGCGAGTATATCGTGCGTAAACCGTTAGCTTTGCACATTGACAGAAACGTTTTAGATCAACAAAAATGCGCTCGACGCACTGCTCATGAAACTCATTGTGCTGCCTAAATGAGATCAAGTAGCGTAGCAGTTTCTCACGGTCAATTTTTGGTCCTTGATAACGGATCATTACCGTGCCCCAGTCGGGTTGAGAGGTGATTAAACAGTTTGACTTAAGCAGGTTAGAGGTTAATGTCTCTGCGACCATCACTTTGTCATCAACACTGTCGACTAAATAGTCAGGATTAAAACTATAATCATCGACTTCTATATCGAGAGCATCAATACAAGTTCCTGGTAACTCGACAATACGTTGATGGCTAAATTGCTTAGGTTCGATGACTTTAACACTAACGTCGCCCTGCGCGCATTCGCATAGGTCATTTCTTAAGGTCGTTTGCACCGCTTGTACATCATCAAATCTAGTTTGGTTGAAGCTGTTCAAATACAATTTAAATGACTTTGATTCAATTAAGTTAGCACTTTGGTAATCCAAACTGAATTCTGCAATAGCGACCATTGGCTTGCCTTTGGCATTTAACCAAGAAAGTTCATAGCCAGTCCAAATATCATAGCCATGAAAGGGTAATTCATCAGTAAGGCCGATTGCATCGCGGTTTAATTTACGCGGTACACCCTGTAGTAAAGAAGCATCATACTGCTCTTGATAGCCAGTCGACTTTCCTAGTGTGAGTTCTGAAAGTTCGGCTGCGTCACTATAGGGATCATGATGTTTTGTCATCAATACGGTTTCCATGTCAAAATAGACCCTTATTATAACTGATTTTGGAATGGCTTAAGTGTCTTCTTTACCTGCTCTGGATATTTTTTTAAACGACTATCAACAAGCTTACCTCGATACATTAGGTGAGCACCCTCGTTACTATGCGCAGCAACAAGCGTCAGAGTGTATTGTCGGTGATGTTGACGTTGAAACAGAAGAGGCGCTGCAGTGGAAGAGCGTTGTTCGAGTTGATACGGGACGATTTGATAATATTGAGCATGCGCTAGAGCTGTCTTTACATGACGATATTAATGCCTTTTATGGCTCTCATTTTGCCGCGTCACTAATGTTTGACTCACAGTGGGGTACAGGAGAGCTGTTGCAAGCTTGGAGTCAAAGCGATTTTGAGCATCTACAGCAAAATATGATTGGCCACCTGATGATGAAAAAGAAGCTTAAACAGGAGCCTACTTGGTTTATCGGTGTGTTCGATGATGAAGACAAGATGATCACGGTAAACAATGCTGATGGCAGTGTATGGATTGAAATCGCTGGGCAAGCCCAAAGTGTTAAGTTAGCGGACTCTTTAAATAGCTTTATCAGTGAGATTAGCCCCCGTGTCACCCCACCTGTTAAGCTGGTGGAGGAAGTGATACCAGCCTATGATCATCCAGGGATCTGGCAACGAATGAAGATAATGTGGCGAAATTTACTGGGTAAGTAAGCCCCTTGCTTCAATAAAAAGCCTGAATAACGTGTTTATTCAGGCTTTCTTATTGAATTTTATTACAAATGATCCCAAGAGATATTCGATACGATACGGCATGTGTCGCAGCGAAAATGGAACATATCCAGTAATGGCTCATCAAGCAGCCATTCGTTACTGCCACATTTTGGGCAACAGCGTTTTTTCTCATTGGCGAGACTTTCACCGCCAACACGATAGAGATAATAGTATGTAGGGATCTTGGTCAGATATTCAACTCTGCCGCGCAGATCCCAGCCTCGTCTAAACAGATCGCTCTGATGGCTTGTTAACTCTTCCAGTGCTGCGAATTCTGCTTTTGTCGCAGCCGCCATCTGTAGTTCATCACATGCTTGCCATTCGGTCTGCCAACGGATCATGCGTTTATGATCGCCATTGGCAGTAGCTGGTATTTGATAAAGTGGTATAGGCTGCAGCGTATCGCCATTTCTCAGTGGTGAACACATATGCACATAGCTGGTATAGAGTAGTTGCCAGGTTGGCGTTTCTTGGCTTGAAACCTCTGAGTTAATATCCTGGCCAATATATTTTTCTCGTGGGGCAAGTAGTTTAGCGTCAGTCAGTTCGGATAGTGCCTTTTCAACCCATGGGCTGTTAAAACGCTTTGCAAGACTGCTTTTTTCTGGGGTTAATAAGCGAGCTTTAAATTCACCATCATTAAAGGCTACAGCAAATTCTCGGCCAAGTATTTGACCATTTGCACGGTAAGCCTCTAATAGCCCATTAATCGCTTTTTCAGCAGCTGTGATGGTGGTGTTGTCAAAACACTCAAACCTTAATTCAACGACGTGCATTATCTCTATTTCTCACTGGTTTTATTGGCTGCCGATTCAAGTATGGTCAATCTTTGCATTACTGCTTTTAGCTCTTTTTTAAGTAGCACAAGCTCTTGCTCCAATTTGGCAACTCTATGTTGTTCGTCAGCAGACTGTTGTTGCAGCTCTTCTTGTGCGGCAGCATTGACTTGCGCTGTTGTTTTGATACTGGCTTTGTCAGTATCACTCATCGATTTGTACTGTTGTAGACCTTGGATCAGGGTTGGCATCGCCACGCTGATCCCTAGTTTGGTTTTTATTAACGCTAGAGTAGGGTTTTTACCTTCATCGCTAAGCTGTTTTGCGGCGCAGAGTACTTGGTCTAGTGGGCTCATCGTTGGTTAAATTCCTTACTCTGTAATAGTCTATTTAGTTAAAACGGCTAACATGGATTATTTAAACCACATTAAAACAATCACTTAACTGTTGGCACACTGTTTGCTTTATTGAAGTTTATAAAATCAAAATAAATACAGGAAGTTAAAGTGAAAAAAAATCTACTAAGTTTAGCGTTTTTTGGGATTGCAAGCATAGGGCTAACTGGCTGCGTGATCAATGTTGGCGATGGTGAATCAGATTGGGACAACAATGGTTCTTGGCAAAAAACACAAGAAATTAATCGCGGCAATCTAGCTAAGATTTCATTAGGTATGTCTAAAGACCAAGTGACGACGCTTATGGGGACAGCCGATTTTAATGAAGCTTATATACAGCAAGATAAAGAAGTACATGTACTATTTTACCGAACTCAACGTTTAAAAGGAGACGGTAAAACCACTAAAGACGAATGTACTCCTGTTGTCATTAGCAATAATATCTTAGTGGGTTGGGGCGAGATGGCTTACAGCAAAATATAAGCGTTACTCCCGCCAAGTTACTTTCTTAATAAGGTGTCCAGATGGTCAATAACATCAGACCACTGGGCATCTTCAGCCAATGCTTCTGCTAAAAAATGTCGTTGCGATTCGCTCCAAAAGTCAGCTTGCTGAATAAGGAGCCCCTCTGGTAATTGGTGCGTTTTAACAAATCCCTCAATGGAATTACTATCACTTTGCAAACCTAATTGCTGAAATAGATGTTCAAGATCTCCCTGGGTGGTATCCATGCCGTTATCTCCGTTGAAAAGTGTTTGGCTATAGTATGGCTCAAACCTCTTACATCTGCTTTTTCAAACGGGTTCAATGCCTTCTATCGCTGCGTTACGAGCTTTTCAGTTAGCGAGCTATGCATTATAACTCAAATCTTGCCGCAAACCATTGAATTATAGTTGAAAACAAGTTCGATAACTCAACGGGTGTTAGTCTCTGGTTTACCATGAAAAGCTAAAGCATAATCGTTAAATAGCGGCCGCTATTGTTTGCTTTGATTAATAATTGCACTTTTTGTAAAGCTTGATACATTGGTATTGTGTGATCTCGTTCAAGGAAAATAATAATGGAAAATCAAGCCACGGAAGAGTGCCGAGCAGTATATCTAACAGCTGAAGATTTAAGAGTCGCCGCTTCAATTCTTTATAACGCATATCATGATGACCCTTTCTTTATGGACGCTCTATATCGTAATGATACTGCTCAGTATGAGCAAAAGTTGCGCGGTGCAATTCGTGAGGAGTTAAATGAGTTGTGGCAACAAGAGCAGGGATTGATAGGTATATTTTCAGATGAGCGACTTATTGGAGTCGCCTGCATTGCGACTCAGCAAGTTCCGCTTGGAGAAGCGCGTTACTGGCATTGGCGTTTAAAAATGCTGATTAGTGCTGGCTGGCAATCAACTCAAGCTTGGATCAAAAAAGAGCATCAGATAGTAGAAAGCTTACCGAATGCTAACTGTGGAATTATCCAATTTATTGCTGTTTCAACTAACGAACAGGGTAAAGGGTACGGCAGCCAGCTTGTTAAAACAGTACTAAGTTGGTGTGATGAACAACCGCATCTCGATGGCGTTGGTGTATTTGTCAGTGAGCCTGCCCATAATAAGTTATTTGCAAGCCATGGCTTTGAAAAACTTGAACAATTAGCGATAGGTAACGTGGCTGGAGAGCTGATGTTTTATCGAGGCCAAAACAATGAGTAAGCGGTTTAATAGTTTTGCGGAGTTCTATCCGTTCTACCTTTCGCAGCATCAAAATAGTATTTGCCGAACTCTGCATTATATCGGTAGTTCTCTGGTTATTTTGATGCTGGTGATGACACTCTACTTAGGCCAATGGCTGCTACTTTTGTCGCTTCCTGTTATAGGGTACGGATTTGCGTGGCTAGGGCATTTTCTATTTGAGAAAAATAGGCCTGCGACATTTGAGTATCCTTTCTACAGCTTACTGGCTGATTGGGTTATGTATTTTGCTGCTATCCGTAGGAAAATTAAACTGTGATCTCCGTTTAGTTTCACATTGTTGTAAGAGATCTCTTACTTTACTGTGGGATATCAAATTAATTTGTTGTTGGTACTACCCTTTATTTATAATTTAGTCCTTTAAAATCATATGATTATGATTAAACCCAATTGCTGCAATAATGTTACAACTTTGAGGGCTGGTAGTATTCGCACTTTTTACGCGTAATGAGCAGATATACTTACCTTAAGAAATCGCGAGAGATACCGCTGTGGCTTTACTCAATATTAGCTGCCGTATTTGTGTCGATTGTTAGATTTGGTTATATCAGTCAATAAGTATGTTAAGCCACTAACTTAAGGATAAGTTAGTTTAATATTGGTAATACTTGATTAGTTATCGGCATTGTAGAGCTTAATTATTAACCACATACTTATTAACGAGTTAGGAATTTGCAGGATGCAACCAGGACAACCTCAGGAAGAGGAATTTAGCTTAGGATAAGCTGATAAATGGAGTTTGTACCATGTGTACAAGGAGCTAAAGGGATTTACAAGGAAGATGCAGGATGCACGTTAACCAAGGATGATGCAGGGAGCACATATATAGCGGGAAAGCTAAAAGAAGCTAGATCTGGGCGCACCGAAAGGTGCGCCCTTTCTTTTAGTTAAATATATCGTTTGATGATTTGCTCGGTTCCATGTGAGAGATCTCTTACAGCTTCGTGCGAAATAAGGGCTTTAAGTTGCTGCTATATAGTATTCTTTAGATAAATACACCTATAAATCAGTATCTTGTGGTTTATTACTGATGTGTGACTAATGTGAGCTAATGTTAAATTATCGATCTTTAGCTAACATTTGTTCGATTTTGACTTATTATTTGATTGTGCAAGGACGCATGTGGAAAGGATTCACAGATTAGGAAGAGCTAAAAAGTGACGAAGGATTCGCACTTAATATGGATAACTATCATGGACGGGGCTTTCAAGGATTGATTGCCATAACGACCAAGGAGCGGTTAAACAATCCAGGATGGAAGGTTTACTACCTCGGAAGGTAGGATGCTACGGATAGTTAATGAATGGACTCTCAAGGATGATGTAGGACACGCTCAGGATGAGCAAGCTTAGTAAATGGATTACTAAGAAACAGGGATGAGTACCGTAAGGTACAAGGAAAAATGGATACATGGATGGGCAGGGAGCCAAGTTACGCATGGATGGTGCAAGGAGCATGAAAATAGCAGGATGAGCTTACAAAGTAATAGCGAAGGCGCGTCTCCTCTGGGGCCGCGCTTTTTCTTTGGCTATATTTCAATAATCGACGCTGGATTTACCCTTTACTCATCAATCGAGTGCTATTCAGCTGCATTGAGCTTTTTCAAGTCGCCGTGAATATATCCCTATAAGCGCTGCTAAATCATCCATGATTTAGAAGCTTGTACAGGCCAACTCAGATAAATACCTAGCAAACACATTTTAATGATTAAGTCGTTATTGGACAAAAGTTTGTTGGTGCTTAAAGCACTTCTGCATCTAAAAGCCAAACCAATCAAACTTCGTTTGATGTAAGGTCGTGGCGCTTCGCCCACACCCGAGCCAAGGGGGAAAGCGCTTGTCCCCCTTAACAAACCCTCAGCGCCCCAGACGAAGTTGTCTCCCTTGTACCTATTCGAAATAACCTAACGCTTCCGATGGGACATCCTGTCCCGCGAAAGCTATGCCCACTTCCGTGTGGGCATTACGGCTATTTCTTCAACGCACTTCGGCAACTCCGATGGGGAGTGGGTGTATTGGGTGAGTCTGTAATGGTTGTTAGTCACTAAATATCTGCCCAACGGGCAAGCTCATTATTGGACAGAAATGCGTTAGAGATGAAGGACAGCTGTGCCAATTACGGATATTTAGTGTTTGGGGGCAGATGTTATTAAACGTCGGATAAGCCACCATTGCTGCCACTGGACTTTTATCTCTAAGCACTAGCCTTTGCCACATTGCTGACGGTTTGATTTTGAGCTAGCAGAGATCAACCAACGCATAAAACTGAATGCTAAGATCTGACGCATTAAAATGCACACGCCGGAAAGCAGACGTTTGCAACTCTTAGATTGCGGCTTTTCAGTTATTCGATTGAGTTCTAAAGAGGAAGGTAAGATATCAGGCTCGATCCGTCGGCAAAGTGCCAGCAACGGCCGTTTAACAGTAACTTAGTATATTAAATCTAGTTGCAATAGCGGACATTCACCTAGCTCGGTTTTGTACATTTCTGAATCAGTGGTATTGCTAATTTAGCAATCAATGAATTAGTTTAGATATGGACAATCAACTGATTATGTGTGTTGCTTCGCATACCAAATTCCGAAACCAATGACCAATACTAGCTCAACAGCAACCCACATCCAATGCCTTGGTACGGAACCATCAAGGAAAATACCCATTACGCGCGAAATTAGTGCCCCTAATGTTAATGTCATGCCTAGTGCAGCAACAGTAAACAAATATGGGGTAATTTGATGATGAAGGATGAGCAGCATGCCCGCCCCCATTAGAAAGCCCCACCGGACTCTTCTTTCAACAGCTTGGAAGGCATCCTCAGGGATGGGTTTATTACTAACTAGCTCAGGGTTATAGCTGAGTATCCCCCCTAGCAATACAATGATAAAACCCACCACCTGTAAAACTATTTTACTGTCCATAAACATACTTAGCGCAATGTTCCTGTATCATCGTTTAATAGTTTATTCCTGTTAATTCTTCAGATAGCATCCAAAGCCTTCGTGCGGCTACGACATCGTGTGACTGCTTGCTTGATTCTACCTTAATGGGTGCGCCATGTAGTTCAAAGAAATCCTGTGGGCCGAAGAAATCACCCGAAGATGCACTTTCGTCTGTTGCAGCTCGTAGTGTTGGTAGTGCCCCTATTTCTTTACTCTGGCCGAAAAAGATATTTAAAAATTTCACCACGCCACGCTGAAGTTCCGATGTCGTCCATCCCGGATGAGCTGCTGTAACCATAGGGTTGTTACCTTCTGATTCAAGCCGTCTTTTCAGCTCATAGGCAAAGTAGAGGTTCGCCAGTTTGCTATCTGCGTACGCCGTAAAATTACTGTATTTTCGCTTTTCCCAGTTCAAATCATCCAAATCGATCTTCGAGGCCTTATGTGCGCCAGCAGAAACTATCACCACACGGGAGTTCGGTGTCTTCTTGAGAGTCTCAAGTAAATGGCCGACCAATGCAAAGTGACCTAGGTGATTCGTCCCCATCAGAATTTCAAATCCGTCATCAGTCTTGGCATACGGGCACGCTACTCCTGCGTTGTTGATCAGTAAATCAAGACTGTCGAAAGTTGCTAAAAACTGTGAACTAAACGCTTGAATTGAGTGAAGACTGGAAAGGTCCAACTGCATAACCGAAATGTCGGTGTCTGGGTAGTCTGCTCGAATTTCCGCAGCTACCTTCTCTCCTTTTGATACATTTCTAACCGCAAGTACTACCGTCGATTGTTTTTTTGCTAGCACCCTAGCAGTTTCCTTTCCTATCCCGCTGGTTGATCCAGTCACAACTGAAATCCTGCCTTCTTGAGTAGGTATGTCGTCAGCACTCCAAGGTTTATTGGCCATGAACTTTATTCCTCATTTTTTTAGATGGTTGGGCTACTTCGAAACAAAGCCTTGAGCAAAATGCAGTTAAATTCGAAGGGTTTCATAATCGATAGAGTAATATTAAGAGACATGACCAAAAGTAGCAGTGCACAAATCTGCAAGAGTTGTATACAAAATAACGAGTCGAACCGTTTCGAATTTTTGTATACACTTAAAGTTAATTTGTGCGCTGAACTTTCTATTCAACTAGACCACAATATGTATCAGAGCTAGGTAGCTGCCGCTAAAGGTTGTACGATAAGGTTAAACCATGAAACACTTCCATTTTGATACCATTAAACAACTCAATGCTGTTCTCGGTATACGCCCACCCGAGCAACCTTTAGTTGATGTAATGAAACTCAATCCAAATAGTGACGACAATCAATTACTGAGCGGTGAAAGCATTTCACTCACTACCAGTTTCTATGCTATATCGTTTAAACACATCACGTCAGGCGAAGTCATGTACGGTCGTACCCAATACGATTGTTCAAATGGTACAATGCTGTTTATTGCTCCCGGTCAAGAGCTGACTGCCAGCGGTATAATCATTGACTCCGTTGCTCGCACCATCTGCTTTCACCCTGATTATATCCGTGGTCACAAGCTGCAAGACGAACTTAAGCAATATCATTTTTTCAATTATTCTGTTAACGAGGCTCTACACCTTTCACCAAAAGAAGAGCAACATATGATCGCAATGTTTGATGCGCTTGAGGCAGAAAACAACATGACACTAGATGCCTTTAGTAAAGAGCTTATTTTATCGCAAATCAGTACCTTATTGGCGTACGCCAACCGCTATTACCACCGTCAATTTATGATGCGTAAAGAGGCCAATACCTCAATATACGATCGGTTTTCAAAGCTTTTAGATGCTCGCTTAGACGCTATCATTCAAGAATCTGCCGCAATTCCTGAAGTAGAAGAGCTGGCGCAAAGCATGAATATGACCAGTCGATACCTAAGCGATGCCTTGAAAGCTGAAACAAGTAAAACAACGAAGGATTGGATTCATTATGCTCTGATTGATAAGTCAAAAGATCGCTTACTCTCTAGTAAGGACTCCGTGGCGACCATTGCCTACAGTTTAGGCTTTGAGTACCCACAATATTTTTCCAGATTATTCAAAAACAAAGTTGGGGTGACCCCTTCAGAGTATCGATTACAAAACATCCGCCACTAACAGCCTAGACTTATAACAAAAAGCATTAAGAATACTAATGGTTAGGAAAGTTCTATCTGGCTCACCTTGGGGCATTTCCGCGTTAGCGTCTGAAAGGCCTAGCCCTAGTATCAAATGAAAATACAGATAAAAAATGAGCCAGTATCGCTACTGGCTCATATATAAGGATATGCGATTAACCAAATGGTCAAGCATTAAAAGGCTGATAAAACCTTGGTCACTATGGTTACTTACATCCGCCTGAACTGCAGTTACTTTTACCGCGTCCACCACCACAACCACCGCCAACAGAACCGCGGGACTCTGGCGCATCGTGCCACTCTGGCTCAGGGAAGATAGGCCACTGCACTTTTTGAATCTTTTTGCCGTGCATCCATAAGCTGCCACGGTACTGGTTAATACCGTCAGTACTGAATTCAAATAGGTACTTTACCTTCCAAGTGAGCCCGGTACTGCCACCAAGACTTGGCTTTGCGGTTTCTTGAGCGATAGCAAGCAGTTGTACTTTCTGCTTTTGGCACTCTTTAGTGGCAAACATACGGCTCATTTCAGCCATCTGTCTTAACTGCCAAAAAAATGCAGCGATAACCACTACCGCTACGATTAATAAGAAATCTGTCATCATGCTTTCATTACCTTAAATAGGCCGCCAATAGCTGCAGAAAGTTCTGCACTTCGGTTAGGGTTTCGCAGTTGAGTAAGCAATTGCGTGCGAATTAATGGTATAGCCACAATATCAGCAAAAATCTGGTTAAAGAAGTGTTGTTCTTGTTTCGCAAGTGCTTCTAAGTAGATCTTGAGAGTTTGCTCATCTTTTAGCGCAGACCAGTTACGTGCTGCAATGGTGATCAGCATGTCGGCAGATAAGCCTTCGACAGAGTCTAGATGTGCAATCGCTTTTTGGCTTTGCTCTGTATGTGAAGCTAGCGCTCTTAACAGATAGGCTTGCTGCTCGATTGGCGCCGCTACAAACTTATCAAACACTATTGTTGCGAGTGTGTCGTCGATATTAAGATGCTCTAAACACTGACACATAGCAATTTGCACTTCAGCTGCAGCGCTGTCAAAACTGGTGTTGATATGTTGCTGATGGTCAAGCTCACTGGCTCGTACACAAACGTCAGCAATTCCCTGCATACCGATGTTTTGCCATTGGTCTGTAGGATGTTGTCCTGACATATATTGGTAAGCAAACTCATATTGTGCTGACGCTTTTTCGCCTAGTTGCTTGCGCACTAATGCGTTAAATACTGCTAATTTTTCTTGAGTCGGCTTAAAGTTAAATGGGTGGTTTGCCAGTTGCTCTTGCTGTTGTTCTGTTAAAGGTTGAGTTGGATCTCTGCCTAAGGCTTCAATGATCATCTTGATGAACTGTAATCTTGGAGCCGGTGAAAGCAAACCGCGTTCATCCAATGCTAACTTAATGAACCAAATGTAATGCTGTTGGCTGGCATCCCAAAAAACGATAGCAAACTGCGCATGGCCTTGAATGGGAGAGGGGTACGGCGTGAGCAGCTCCTCTATCTGGTGAAAAGCCATCATATCGATATGTTGTACTCTACGGCCCAAATCATAAACTTGGAACTGAGTGTTAGCGGTCTTTAAGAATTGGCTGAGGGTCGTTATTTCTGTCATATCGTTATCGAGTGTCGGTGAATTAGGGCGTATTATAGGGATAAGTCGAGCTAGATGGTATCATCGCGAGCTAAATTTCCTATGCTAGGCATAGCCCGGTGCGCATTTCTGTGGAGCCTTATTTGTGATAGCCGTTAAAACACGAGAGTTGTTAGTCGCATTAGAGGCGGAATTAGCAGCGCAAAACTTGTTGAGCATTGAGTCTCCAACAAAAGAAGCTTTAGCGAGCAGCGCTCCTTTTGCTTGTGATGTGATGCCATTTGAGCAGTGGTTACAGTTTATTTTTTTACCCAAGATGCACACTATACTCGACAGTAACTTGGCGTTGCCAAATGCAATATCAATCGCACCAATGGCGCTGCATGTTTGGGAGAATGAAGAGAAACACCAAACTTTAATTGGTTTAATCCAGGCTATAGACTCCTTGCTAAGCGGTAATGGTGTGACAAAAGAGATTATTAAATGACTGATGAAACAAAACAAACAGTAGATAGCGAAAATGCTGAAGAGCAATTGCTAACGGAAGAGGTTGCTCCTCATATCGAAATTTTGTTTGAAGATGATGATGTTGTTGCTATTCATAAGCCAGCAGGCCTGTTGGTTCATAGAAGCTACTTGGCGAGGAGAGAGCGCTTTTTCGCGATGCAATTAACCCGAGATAAAGTCGGTTGTCATGTGTTTCCTGTGCACCGTCTAGACAGACCGACTTCTGGTATTTTGTTATTTGCTAAAAGCAGTGAAATGGCAAATGCTCTGTGTGAGCAGTTTGCCTCTCACTCGATTGGTAAAGAGTACCTTGCGATAGTGCGTGGCAATATGCATGAAGCCGCGACACTAGATTATGCGCTCAAAGAGGAGCTGGATGATGTAGCGGATAAAGATGTCGACCCAAATAAGGCGGCTCAGGATGCTGTGACTTCCTATAAACCGCTGCTTAACAGCGAAATCCCTTATGCATCGGGGCGCTATGCAACCAGTCGCTACGCACTAGTGCATCTATCACCACATACTGGCCGTAAGCATCAGCTTCGCCGTCACATGGCACACCTGCGTCATCCAATCCTTGGCGACACAACCCATGGTGATGGCAAGCAAAATAAATTCTTTAGAGAACACTTCGGTATAAACAGACTGTGGCTAATTGCTAAAAAGCTCAGCTTTAATCACCCTAGAACAGGTGAAAGAGTCGCGGTTGAAACCGAACTTGAGCAAGAGTGGTTTACGCTATTTGATGAGCTAGGCTGGAGCGAGGATACGTTGTCGGGATCCAACAATAGCTATCAAATAGCTGTTAATTAAGACGTTGCTTTTGTGGTGCCAGTCAATTTGCTGGCATTCACTGGTAAGCTATCATTAGCGGGTACTGAAGATCTTAAGCATTGTACCGTGTGGAAATAGCACATTCTTCTGATATGGGCTGATCGATTAAGATGCTTTCGGTGCTTTTGTCTGCAAGAGTGTTTCATTAAGGCTTATCCTCGTACATTCGCTTTTAATTGCGGCAGGGCTTGCAGCAATGTTCATCGATACAGTATGTTAAGGATATAACTAAATGACTTTTAGGCGAAGTAAAACATGAAAAAAGTGAATCTAGTTTTTGGAACAGTTTACGGTGGCGCGCAATACGTTGCAGAGACTCTGCAACAAGCTTTAACTGAGCTAGGGCGAGAAGCCGTTTTATATCAAAGTGATGAGTTAGTAGGCTTTGTACCACCTCAAGATGAGCTGCTGTTAATGGTGTGCTCTACCACGGGGCAGGGCGATCTACCTGATGATATTCAATCATGGTTTTATGATATGCAGTCAAAAGCACCTTATCTGCCGGAGCTTAAATTCGGTATTATTGGTCTTGGTGATTCAAGCTATGAAACCTTTTGTGGCGCTGCAGAGCAGTTAGCGAGCTTATTTGAAGAGTTGGGCGCTAAACGCTTAGGCGATTTTTTAAAAATTGATGCTGGTGAGACGATGGAACCGGAAGTTGAAGCATTAGCATGGCTACCAAGTTGGAATGCGCTTGATAACGAATTGGCAGCCTAAGTTTGTTTATTTGAGGCTGAGTAGAGCGATATTCAGCCTTGTTACAATCATGACTGCTGGTTTTTGATTTACAGTTATTAAAATTCAATTTTCACTTTAGATTTATGCGCTCGATGTCATTAACGCTAGATACAAAGCGTTAAGCATGCACTATCACTGCTAAATTACACTTCTATCATTCTGCTTTAATGGCAACACACTTCTATATAAATATTCTCCCTTAATTTCCTTTATTTAGATTATTAAACCAAAGTTAATGTGAAATCATCATTTAAGTAGAACTTGTGTTGATGAATCTTTAGTTTGTTAGCGGTTTATAGTGATAACGGCTTAATCTAGGTTGTCTCGACTGTTTAAGCCTCTTAATGTTGAGCATGGTTCATGTCATTCGTGGCATGATTTTTCTAGTAATCCCAATGGCAGCGAGAAAGTATATGGAACGAAAGGTGTTGATTATTGACTGCGCTGATGCGCCGGGGCTGATTACGAAAATCACCGCAGCGTGTTTTGAGCATGGTCTTAATATCATTAAAAATAGTGAGTTTGTAGATAATTGCCAAGGCCGTTTCTTTATGCGAACGGAACTTGAAGGTCACTTTGATTCGCCACGTTTACTTGAAGCATTACGAGCGGTATTACCACAGCAAAATCATACTAAGTTAGTTGATGTAGGAAAGAAGCGAATAGTGGTGATGGTGACTAAGGAAGCACATTGTATTGGTGATCTGTTGATAAAATCCTATTCGGGCGCTCTCGATGTCGAGATTGTTGCCGTCGTGGGTAACTATGATGTGCTTGCACCTCTTACTGAAAAGTTTGATGTGCCATTTCATCATATTAACCATGAAGGTTTGAATCGCACTGAGCATGAACAAGCGATGCTTAAAGTGATAGCAAATTATGAGCCTGATTATTTAGTGCTTGCAAAGTTTATGCGAATTTTAACGCCAGAATTTGTCAGTCATTATCCCGATAGAATCATTAATATACATCACTCATTTTTACCGGCTTTTATTGGGGCGTCGCCCTATCGCCAAGCTTGGGAACGTGGGGTTAAAATTATTGGCGCTACGGCTCACTTTGTGACTAACTCGCTGGATGAAGGCCCGATTATTAAGCAAGACGTTATTCCTGTTGATCACAGTTATAGCGTGGAAGCATTGTCTAAGTGTGGCCGAGATGTTGAGAAGAGTGTATTAAGTAAGGCTTTGCAATTAGTGATTAATGAAGACGTAGTAGTCTATGGCAATAAGACCGTGGTTTTTTAATTAGCGCGATCAAAAAAGAGGCTAGAGCCTCTTTTTATTTTAGTCAGCAATTTTAGAAATTGACTACGTATAGGTCGCTGTCTTGCTCAGTTTGTGCGATATCTTTAATAGTTACTTTACCTATAGCATAAGGGGCTATTTTGGCCGCTGTTTTTTCTGCACCAGCGTTAAGGGCAAAGTTATAGAATGATTCACCATTACAAACCAGTCTTGGGAATATTCGGCTTTTGTTAATACGATAACTTTTCATTGTATTGTTGAACTGATAATTACTGTTACTTGCGCCTGCTTTACACACTGATACTAGTGCTGTTTCCATTTGCGGCGTCATTGCTGCATTTGCGCTAAATGTCATTGCTAGCGCGGCGCCTGCTATTGTGAGTGTTTTGAACATGTCCTGCTCCTACTCTTCCATTGGGGTTCATCATTGAGTAAAGCGCATTACAGACTGTTTATTGTAACGATTGTGTAGCTAACTGTATCAAGGTGTGGAATCGGGATCATTGTATGACTGAGGGTAACAAAATGTGTCAATTTAGGTGGTTTTCATCATGCAAAAAAAATCCCACTTGATAGTGGGATTTTTAATTAGCCAAAAAGTAGATTAATCAACAATGCGCAATAGCTCATTGATGCCTACTTTCCCGCGTGTCTTAGCATCAACTTTCTTTACGATGATTGCTGCGTACAAGCTGTATGTGCCGCACTTCGACGGTAAGTTACCAGATACAACCACAGAGCCTGCTGGAACGCGACCGTAATGAACTTCACCAGTTTCACGATCAAAAATACGCGTACTTTGGCCGATGTATACGCCCATTGAAATAACACTGCCTTCTTCAACAACGACACCTTCAACAATTTCTGAACGTGCGCCGATGAAACAGTTGTCTTCAATAATGGTTGGGCCAGCTTGTAATGGCTCAAGAACACCACCAATGCCAACGCCGCCAGATAGGTGCACATTTTTACCAATCTGGGCACATGAACCTACTGTCGCCCATGTGTCAACCATTGAGCCTTCATCAACAAAAGCACCAAGGTTTACATAAGATGGCATTAACACTGTATTGCGGCCTATGTATGAGCCTTTGCGCACTGCCGCTGGTGGTACAACTCGAATCGCTTCTTCTCTAAAGCGAGCATCGTCATAGTCAGCAAACTTCATTGGCACTTTATCGAAGTATTTGGTTTCGCCGCCGTCGATTACACCGTTATCGAAGATTCGGAATGAGAGTAGCACAGCTTTTTTTAGCCACTGGTGAACATGCCATTCGCCGTCAATTTTCTCTGCGACTCTTGCTTCGCCTTTATCTAGCATTGCAATGACATTTTCGACATCGGCACGAACACTTGGCTCTACTGATGTTGGACTGATCTCTGCGCGAGCTTCAAAAGCCGCCTCTATACGTTGGCGTAAAGCCTCCATTAACTTCTCCTGGTATTTTGGTTATCAATATATCTTAAAGTGCACTAGTGAGTGCTTCTCGTAATTTAATCTGTTGAGCTTCATTTAACTGTTCGCCATCGGCTGTTTGCAACAGAAAGAAATCTTCCGCTCGCTCACCAATGGTGGTGATCTTTGCTGCCAGTAGTCTCACTTCGCATCGAAACAATACTTCGCCTATCCTAGCGAGTAACCCGGGTGCATCTAATGCTATGAGCTCCATCATACTTGTACCATGACGGCGGGTCGGAGGGAAACTGACTTGAGTGGCTACTTTAAAAGGTTTCATCTTTCTTGAAAGATTTCTGAATTTCGGTAACTTTGGCGTATCACTACTCAGCGCTTTAATTAACGTTTTCTTAATGCCTTGAATACGTGAGAGTTGTGATACAGGCTTGCCATCTTGTTCTAAAATAACAAAAGAGTCTAGTGCGTAGTTATCTTTAGAGTTCATGATCGTTGCGTCATGCACATTGATATTTTTGTTATCTAAAATAGCCATCACAGTGGCAAACAGCTTGGGTTTGTCCTTACCGTATATAAACAGCTCAGTGCCGCCTCTGGTGGTATGCTTAGAAATTAGCACCAAGGTTTCATCATGCTTATGCTTTATGATTGCTTCAGCATGCCAGGCTATTTGATTTGGTTGATGGCGCAAAAAGTAGTCTGCTTTAAAGCGTTGCCATAATAGATCTAAATCTTTCTCTTTTATGCCACGGCGTAAAAGCTCTTTTTTAGCTTTTGCTTGATGTTCGCGGACTCGACCTCTGATATCAACTGGTTTTTCTTTGCCTCTTGCCAATACTCGCTGAGTGCCAAAATAAAGGTCGCGAAGTAGTGAGCCCTTCCAACTATTCCAGGTTTTTTCATTAGTCGCACAGATGTCGGCGACGGTGAGACAGTACAGGTAACTGAGATGAACCGCATCTCGCACTTTTGCGGCGAAATCGCCAATGACATCAGGATCTGAAATATCGCGTCTTTGAGCCGTTACCGACATAACAAGGTGATGCTCAACCAGCCAACTTACCAATCGTCCATCATGATCATTCAAGCCATGTAGTTTGCAAAACTCAAGTGCGTCGACGGCACCCAGTTTACTGTGATCACCACCGCGGCCTTTACCGATATCATGAAAAATTGCAGCTAGGACCAATAGTCCCTTTTTAGGCAATTGGTTGATGAGTACCGAGCCGAGTGGAAACTCCTCTTTTTGCTCTGGTTGAGAAAAACGCTCAATATTGAGTAAAAGTCTATGAGTATGTTCATCGACAGTATAGGCATGAAAAAGATCAAACTGCATCTGACCTTCAATATTTCTCCAAGCGGGTAGGTAAGCAGATAAAATGCCATGTTTATGCATCAGTGACAGAGCAACAATGCCACGAGGGTGGCGTAATATCTCCATAAAAATGTTTCGGCACTGCTCATGGAACATTAAGGCTTGAGTCTGAGCTCTTCTTGCTTGTCTCAAGCTACGTAGCGTTACTGCGTAAATGGCTTTGATATTTGAATTTTTGGCGACACAAAGAAACAGTTTTAGAATGTTCTCCGGATTATCAAATAGCGCTGGCTGCAAGCTTTCTATGAATTTTCCACATCGCTGAAACTGCTCATTTATTGGTACAACCTCTAAGGCTTTTATATGGCCTAATGTTGCGCGCTTAAAAAGCTGCAAAAGCATCTGGTTAAGTTCCATTACTCGTCTTACTGTACGGTAATAGCGTTTCATCATCTGCTCTACAGCGAGCTGAGTTTTATCTTCATAGCCCATTAAATCGGCGACTTGCCGCTGCAGATCAAACAGTAGTCGATTTTCATCTCTGCCAGAAATTAAATGCAGGCAGCAACGTAATTGCCATAAAAAATCTTGGCATTCGAGCAACTCATCCAGTTCATGTGGCTCAAGAAAATCGTAAACGACTAAATCTTCTAACTTATTAGCATTGAAGTGCCGCATTGCAACCCAAGCAACGGTTTGAATATCTCGAAGACCGCCAGGGCAACTTTTTAAGTTGGGTTCTAAATCGAAGGCGTTAGCTCTTTCGTGTCGAGCAATCTGCTCATCACGCTTAGCGACATAGAAGTCACTACTCGGCCAAAAATCATCTTGGCGAATATTGTAATATAGCGTGCTATAGAGTCCTTGCGGGCCGCAAAGTAGACGAGATTCAAGTAAATTGGTGGCGACAGTAATATCACTGCGACCTTGCGCCATGGTTTCATCAATAGAGCGAACGCTGTGACCAACCTCGAGGCCAGCATCCCAGATAAAGGTAATGAACTTCCCCAGCGCCTGCTCAGCTTGCTCGGTTAATGCTCCGTCAGTAAGAAACAGCAAATCGACATCAGATTGCGGGTGCAATTCCCCGCGACCATAACCACCTACTGCTACAAGTGCGATAGCGAACTGTTCTAGACCATGGGAGACCCACTCTTTTTGCAATAGTGCATCAACATGTTGACAGCGTTCGCTGACAATCGCGCGAATATCAGATTGACTATTAAAAGAGTCTAGCAATGTGTTGTTTAAGTCGATAAGAACACTTTTTGCTGTTTGGGCACTGTTCATCAATATTTTCTTTAATGCGCTTTACTGGAAGTGTGCAGTGATTATCTATGCAAAAAAAACAAATGAGAAGTGCTTTATCGCTATAAATACTATCGCGGTGACAAACAATAGACAGGAAACGGAGTTTAGTAAGCTAAGCGCTCTATTTATTTCTGGATGGGAAGCCGTCAGCACAAAAAAAGGCGTGATAAATCACGCCTCTCACATGTATCAATGCTTAGTGATTGATGGTACGAGGAAGATCTTTTTCCTCTTCACGTAGGGTTAGCACTTCAACACCTGTTTTGGTGACTAACAAGGTATGTTCCCATTGGGCTGAATTTTTGCCATCTGAGGTGGTAACCGTCCAGTTATCACTTTTATCAAGCACGCTAGTGTGACGACCTGCATTAATCATAGGTTCAATGGTAAAGCACATACCGGCACGCAGTACGGTTTTGTCATTGTTTTTATAATGCATCACTTGCGGCTCTTCATGGAATACTGCGCCGATACCGTGGCCGCAATAATCTGTGACGATGCTGTATTTCTCTAGACCGGTCTTCTTAGATTTAATGAACCTTTCGATTAAGGTTCCAATTTCACCGAGCTTCATACCAGGACGGACTTTTTTGATGCTGGCATATAGACTTTCTTGTGCGATACGGCAAAGGCGAGCGTTCTTAGGGCTAACATCACCGATTAAGAACATTTTAGAGGTATCGCCGTGGTAACCATCTACGATCACCGTAATATCGATGTTGATGATATCGCCATCCACAAGGGGCTTATCATTTGGAATACCATGACAAATCACATCATTTACAGAGGTACAGATAGATTTTGGAAAGCCATGATAATCAAGAGGAGCCGAGATTGCGCCGTTATCTTCAGTAAACTTGGCACATATGTCATTGAGCTCATTGGTGGTGACACCTGCTTTTACGTGAGGAGCAATCATTTCTAGAACTTGGGCCGCCAATTTACCTGCAGCGCGCATTTTTTCAATCTCTTCTGCCGTCTTAATTACAATACTCATTCAACTGTCTCTTCTGTCTTTAGATTTGCTGTCTTTCAATAAAGGCTATTATGCCCTAAAACGACGTAAATATTTGTGCTTTTTTTCAAAATATGGTATAAAGCGCGCCGTTATGTTTGACTCTTGTTGTTCGCCCTTAGGGGAACTGCGGAGTTAATATGGCCGCCATTATACATGGCTAATTGAAAATACTAAATCACACACATATCGACACATTCTTCGGGGTGCCCCTAACCGGGTCGAAGATATGGGATATGTGGAGGTCTAACCCCCTAATTATTTAAGGTAAATAAAATGACTACAGTTTCAATGCGCGACATGCTACAAGCCGGTGTTCACTTCGGTCACCAAACTCGTTACTGGAACCCAAAGATGAAGCCATTCATCTTCGGCGCACGTAACGGCGTTCATATCATTAACCTAGAGCACACTGTGCCTATGTTCAATGAAGCATTAGCGTTCATCAGCAACATCGCTTCTAAAAAAGGTAAGGTTCTTTTCGTTGGTACTAAGCGTGCTGCGAGCGAAGCTATCAAAGAAGCTGCTGTTTCTTGTGACCAGTTCTACGTAGATCACCGTTGGTTAGGTGGTATGTTGACTAACTGGAAAACAGTTCGTCAATCAATTAAGCGTCTTAAAGATCTTGAAAGCCAGTCTATCGACGGTACTTTCGACAAGCTTACTAAGAAAGAAGCGCTTATGCGTACTCGTGAACTTGAGAAACTAGAAAAGTCTCTTGGTGGTATCAAGAACATGGCTGGTCTTCCAGACGTGATCTTCGTAATCGGTGCTGACCACGAGCATATTGCTATTAAAGAAGCTAACAACCTAGGTATCCCTGTTGTTGCTGTTGTTGATACAAACTCTTCTCCAGACGGTATCAACTACATCATTCCTGGTAATGATGATGCTATGCGTTCTATCCGTCTTTACACTGAGTCTGTTGCTACTGCTGCTAAAGCGGGTCGTAACCAAGACCTAGCTGTTCAAGCTGAGCAAGACGGTTTCGTAGAAGCTGAATAATAAGTTTGATGGTTTTTTCCATCTCCCTTATTAACCAAGATACATGATTGGTGAGCAGGGGCGATTTCACTCATAGTGATTAGCCCCTGTTCTATATCTATTGAATTTGAAGAATTATCTGTAGAGGATTTAACAATGGCAATTACTGCTGCCCAAGTTAAAGAACTTCGTGACCGCACTGGCGCTGGCATGATGGACTGTAAGAAAGCTTTGACCGAAACTAACGGTGACATCGAGCTTGCAATTGACAACATGCGTAAGAGCGGTGCTGCAAAAGCTGCTAAAAAAGCGGGTAATATCGCTGCTGAAGGCGCAATCCTTATTAAGAATGGCGAAGGTTTCGCTGCTCTATTAGAAGTTAACTGTCAAACTGACTTCGTTGCAAAAGATGCTAACTTCCTAGCGTTTGCAAACTCAGTACTAGACGTTGCTTCTGCTTCTAAAGTATCTATCGAAGATCTTAAAGCACAGTTCGAAGAAACTCGTGTAGCACTTGTTGCTAAGATCGGTGAAAACATCAACGTTCGTCGCGTTGAATATATCGATGGTGCAAACCTAGCTCAGTACCGTCACGGTGAGCGTATCGGTGTTGTTGTTGCTGGTGAAGCTGACGAAGAAACACTTAAGCATGTTGCAATGCACGTTGCTGCTTCTAAGCCTGAATTCGTTAACCCTGAAGATGTTCCTGCTGATCTTGTTGAAAAAGAGAAAGCACTTCAGATCGAAATCGCTATGAACGAAGGCAAGCCTGCTGAGATTGCTGAGAAAATGGTTATCGGTCGTATGAAGAAGTTTACTGGTGAGATCTCTCTTACTGGCCAAGCTTACATCATGGAACCTAAGAAAACTGTTGGCGCAGTTCTTAAAGAGAAAGGTGCTTCAGTGTCTAACTTCATCCGTTTAGAAGTTGGTGAAGGTATCGCGA
Source organism: Shewanella kaireitica (assembly GCF_023284045.1). Classification (GTDB taxonomy): domain Bacteria; phylum Pseudomonadota; class Gammaproteobacteria; order Enterobacterales; family Shewanellaceae; genus Shewanella; species Shewanella kaireitica. Next base: position 396,098 of record NZ_JAKIKQ010000003.1, on the reverse strand, counting down.
AGAAAGAAGAAGATTTTGCTGCTGAAGTTGCTGCACAAATCGCTGCTACTAAAGGTTAATCTCCTTTTTTAGTTGACCTAAGACCGTAGCAATTGCTGCGGTCTTATTGTATTTACTGAAATAAGTTTATGATGTGTGAGACGAAAAATACATTGTGAGGTTATTTGAGTATACAATTCCCTAAAGCCATTATCAGGAATAATAAATATGAGTACCAATCCTAAACCTGCTTATCGCCGTGTTCTTTTAAAACTAAGTGGCGAAGCCCTAATGGGTGAAGAAGGCTTCGGCATCGACCCCAAAGTGCTTGATCGTATGGGTCAGGAGATCAAAGAGTTAGTTGAGCTCGGTATTCAAGTCGGTGTTGTCATTGGTGGTGGTAACCTGTTTCGCGGTGAAGGATTAGCACAAGCAGGTATGAACCGTGTTGTTGGTGACCATATGGGGATGCTTGCAACTGTGATGAATGGTTTGGCAATGCGTGACTCATTGCACCGTGCATACGTAAATGCACGTTTAATGTCAGCAATACCGCTCAAAGGCGTTTGTGATGACTACAACTGGGCTGAGGCGATCAGCTTGCTTAAGTCTGGTCGTGTTGTTATTTTTGCTGCGGGTACAGGTAACCCTTTCTGTACTACAGATTCAGCAGCTTGTTTACGCGGTATCGAAATTGAAGCTGAAATCGTGATTAAAGGCACTAAGGTTGATGGCGTTTACTCTGATGATCCAGTTAAAAACCCTGAAGCTGTTAAGTACGATCAGATGGGATACAGCGAAGTCTTAGACAAAGAACTTAAAGTCATGGATTTGGCTGCATTTACCTTGGCTAGAGATCATAATATGCCATTACTAGTCTTTAACATGAATAAGCCTGGTGCATTGCGCCGTGTCATCATGGGCGAGCCTGAAGGGACGTTAATTAACGCTGGTTAATTATCTGTGCAGTGATAGCGTATGCTGTTTGTTATAACAGCAACTGAAACAAAATGTACCAATGTTGAGCTCGACTGAGTTTTACTCTGTATCAGAAGATGCTAGCCTAAAAGTCATTGGTACAGCGCAGGGCAAGAGAGCAATAACATCAGAGATATAATGAGTTTAGATTTTACTCATTATTTACTTCGCTGCTGTGCAAAACGAATTCAATAGGCCCTAAAGGGCAATTAGCTCCTAGTGACTTAAAAGGACATATAAAGTGATAAACGAAATTAAAACAGATGCGCAAACACGCATGGATAAATGTGTAGAGTCAACAAAGACCCAAATGGCTAAAGTACGTACTGGCCGTGCACACCCAAGCTTACTTGATACTATTCAAGTGCCTTATTACGGTTCACTTACACCGTTAAAGCAGGTTGCTAGTGTTTCTATTGGTGATGCGCGTACACTTAACGTATCAGTATTTGACCGCACCATGATTGCTGCTGTTGAAAAAGCGATCATGAGTTCAGATCTAGGTTTAAACCCTATGTCTGCCGGTGCAACGATTCGCATTCCTCTACCAGCACTCACGGAAGAACGTCGTAAAGACCTTATTAAAGTTGTTCGCGCTGAAGCTGAGAATGGTCGTATTGCTGTTCGAAATGTACGTCGTGATGCTAACTCAGATGTTAAAGCACTTGAGAAAGAGAAAGAGTGTACTGAAGATGACGTTCGTCGCACCGAAGATGAAGTGCAGAAGTTTACCGATGCACACATCAAGAAAATTGATGAAATTCTAGCTGCAAAAGAGAAGGAATTGATGGAGTTCTAATTTTAGACATCATCAGTGTTTATAGCGATTTCTTAAAATGGGCAGTCGGTTATTGCTCACGCCTTACGCTAAAAGTTTAATGGTTGAATAAATATTGAACGCGAAAGGGAAACAGGCTATAGAGTTCAGGCGCCGTGTAGAGTTATACTACACGGCGTTTGTCTATTTTTAAGGGTTGTAATAGATGTCATTCGATTCCCCATCTGACAAGGATGTGTCAGAAGCATTACCAGATGAGCTATCAGCACTGGTAAAACAGTCTATCCCTAAACACGTTGCTATCATAATGGATGGCAATGGACGTTGGGCACAGGCACAAGGGAAGCCGCGAGTTGTTGGCCATAAGGCTGGCGTGAAGGCGGTAAGACGGGCTGTGAGCACAGCACGTACGTTAGGCGTCGAATCATTAACTCTGTTTGCTTTTTCTAGCGAGAACTGGCGTCGACCTGATAAAGAGGTCAGCTTGCTAATGGAGCTGTTTTTTACGGTGCTACAACGGGAGTTGAAGCTACTCGATAAAAATGATGTACGACTCAATATTATCGGTGATATCAGTCGCTTTTCAACAAGGTTGCAAAAACAGATTGCCACAGCTCAAGAAAAAACGGCTAACAATTGTGGTTTAGTACTCAATGTTGCAGCTAACTATGGTGGCCGTTGGGACATCATGCAAGCGGCACAAAAGCTCGCAGCGAAAGTTGAAGCTGGTGAGATGAGCAGCGAGCAGTTCACTGAAGAGGTACTGAACGAGCATCTTTGTATGCATAATCAATCTGAAGTTGATTTAATGATCCGCACTGGTGGTGATTACAGGATCAGCAATTTTGTACTTTGGCAGGCCGCATATGCAGAGTTAGTATTTACTGACACGCTATGGCCGGACTTTGATGAGGATGCTTTCAAAGATGCCATCGTTAAGTTTGCAAGCCGACAGCGCCGTTTTGGTTTGACTGGAACTCAAATCGATACTATTCGCGCTTTGTAATTATAAAAAGAGGGCATTTTTTTGCTAAAACAACGAATAATAACAGCATTATGGTTAATCCCTTTAGTTTTTGGTGCCATCTTTGGCTTACCAACTGAGTATTTCTCTTGGGCATTATTGGGTGTCTTTCTTATTGCCGCTAAGGAGTGGGGACGCATCATTGATAGTCAGTGTGAAATGACTCAATGGAGTTTTACTATCACTATTGGCGTTTTATTAATAGCGCTTAACATTATGGTACCCGCTGACGAAATATGGTTTAAAGGCATGATGCACCCCATATTTTTAGGGGTGATTGCAATGGGAGGGCTTTGGTGGCTTATCTCATTTTTAATGGTGATCTCTTTTCCCAAAAGTGCTGGCTTTTGGAAAAAGAGCCATATGCTAAAATCTATGTTTGGTCAGTTGACGCTCATCCCATGTTTCGTTTCATTATTATCTCTAAAAGCGCTTAGCACTGATGCTTCACCATACTATGGCGGCACCTTAGTCTTTTTAGTGATGTTAGTGGTTTGGGCGACCGATTCAGGCGCCTATTTTGCCGGCAAGTCATTTGGTAAGCGCAAGCTAATGCCGAATGTAAGTCCAGCTAAAACCATTGAAGGCTTACTTGGTGGATTGGCAACAACTATGATTATTGTTGCTGGGGTAATGTATTTTTCACCTGAGCAAGAGTTAGGGCTTTTAGTTGCAGTAACCCTATTTGTTGCACTTGCTTCAGCAGTGGGCGACTTGTCTGAAAGTATGTTTAAGCGAGTCGCTAATATTAAAGACTCAGGCACCATCTTACCTGGTCACGGCGGTGTGTTAGATCGTATTGATAGTTTAACTGCGGCCCTGCCTGTATTTACCCTGATATATATAGCTTTTTGGATGTAACTATATGCAAAGTTTGGTGATTTTAGGTGCGACGGGCTCAATCGGTGCAAGCACATTAAATGTTGTTAAATGCAACCATGAGCAATACCGAGTATTTGCACTCGTCGCTAATACTAATGTCGCCAAGATGCTTGAGATCTGTATTGAGCATCGCCCATTAGTGGCACATATGGTTAATGCTCAAGCGGCTACTGAGCTTAAGCGATTACTTCCCAGTGAATTGGCGATAGAAGTCACCACTGGGGAAGATGAACTTTTATCGCTTGTGAGTTGTGCTGAAGTTGATACTGTCATGGCTGCAATTGTTGGGGCTGCGGGATTGCCTTCGACATTAGCGGCTGTTAAAGCTGGCAAGCGCGTATTACTGGCGAACAAAGAATCGTTAGTGATGTCGGGACAGTTGTTCATTGAGGCTATGCAATCTTCCGGGGCGACAGTTTTACCAGTAGACAGTGAGCATAATGCAATTTTTCAGTGTTTATCTGAACGCACTCAATTAGAGATTGGCCGCTGTGATTTAGCTGGCGCTGGTATATCTCATATTTTGCTAACGGGGTCGGGTGGGCCGTTTTTAAATTCTGAGCTATCTACGCTGTCTTCAATGACGCCAGCACAAGCTTGCAAACATCCTAATTGGTCGATGGGACAGAAGATCTCAGTTGATTCAGCTAGCATGATGAACAAGGGCCTAGAGTACATTGAAGCCCGCTGGCTGTTTAATGCCAGTGCTGAGCAGTTAAAAGTCGTTATTCACCCACAAAGTGTGATTCATTCAATGGTGCAGTATCGAGACGGCTCGGTTATCGCACAACTGGGAAATCCTGATATGCGTACACCTATTGCGCATTGCATGTCTTTTCCACAGAGAATTAGCTCGGGAGTTGAACCTTTAGACTTTTTCAAAGTCGGACAGTTAAGCTTCTTAGAACCTGATTTCAATCGCTTCCCGTGTTTAGCGTTAGCAATTGAAGCGTGTAAACAAGGACAAGAAGCGACAACCGTTCTAAATGCTGCCAATGAAATATCAGTTCAGGCGTTTTTAGAAGGTCAGATACGTTTCACCGATATAGCCATTATCAATGAACAGAGCTTTAAGCACGTAACGGCGCAATCATTAACCACTATTGACGATATTATGGCGTTAGATAGCCAAGCTCGACAATATGCATTAGAAGCTGTTAATAAGCTCAAATAGTTCAGAGGAAGGGAATGATAGATTTTTTTTGGAACCTAGGTTCGTTTATTGTCGCACTAGGCATTTTGATCGCTGCACATGAATATGGACACTTTTGGGTCGCGAGAAAGTGCGGCGTTAAAGTTGAGCGATTCTCTATTGGTTTCGGTAAAGCTATTTGGCGTAAAACCGGACAAGATGGCACTGAGTATGTTATCGCGATGATCCCACTCGGTGGTTATGTCAAGATGCTCGATGAGCGCGTTGATGACGTACCCGAAGAGTTGAAAGATCAAGCCTTCAACCGTAAGGGGGTGTGGCAGCGCATTGCCATTGTAAGTGCAGGTCCAATTGCGAACTTCTTGTTCGCTATCGTAGCGCTATATGCGATGTACCTCATTGGTGTTCCAGCCATTAAACCTGTCATTGATTCAACCGTTGCAGGGTCTCCTGCTGCGCAAATTGTTGTCAAAGAGCCATTGCAAATCATGACTGTTGGTGGCCAAAAAGTGAAAGACTGGGAAGAAGTTAATCTGGCACTTGCAGGTCACATAGGTAACCAACAAGTCGATATTTCAGTCGCTCCCTTGAATCGCCTCGAAGGGACAAATTCGAATGTACAACAATATACATTAGATACTCGCGAGTGGAAGTTCGATCCGGAAAAAGAGCTACCGATAACCGCTATCGGTTTGGGTATGTATCGCCCTCAAATTTTGCCAACGTTAGCAATGGTCAGTGACGATGGTGCAGCAGGGCTTGCGGGTATTAAAGTTGGCGATATTTTGGTGGCTATTGACGGTGAACGCTATAGTGAGTGGCCACGCTTTGTTGAAATTATTCAGCAATCGGCAAATAAAAGCCTTGATATTACTGTTAGGCGTAACGGTGAACAGCTCGTGATGAAGGTGACTCCTAAGTCTCGTGAAAATGCTGAAGGTGTCATTGAGGGAGTGATTGGGGTTGCTCCTACCTCTGAGCCTTGGCCTGACAACATGAAATTGCAGTTAGAGTATGGTTTTTTTGACTCTTTTCCTGTTGCAGTGGATAAAACATGGCAACTTGTCTCCGTCAGCATTAAGATGATTGGCAAGTTATTAACTGGTGACGTGTCAGTTAAAAATCTGAGTGGACCTATTTCTATTGCACAAGGTGCGGGAAATAGTGCTAATGTCGGGTTGGTTTACTTTTTAGGTTTTCTTGCTTTGATTAGCGTGAACTTGGGCATCATTAATCTTTTGCCTTTGCCAGTGCTAGATGGAGGACACCTTTTGTATTACTTCGTTGAAGTGATAACAGGCAGGCCTGTACCTGAAAAGGTTCAGGAAATTGGATTCAGATTTGGGGCAGCATTGCTGCTAATGTTGATGAGTGTTGCACTCTTCAATGATTTTTCCCGACTCTGATCAGGGACAGACAAATAATTAGAAGTGCTCTATGAGATTGAATAAAATTTTTGCCTCGATGTTATTAGTCGGAGCGTCTTTTTCAGGGAACGGTTGGGCTGATACTTTTCAGCCTTTTGAAGTAGCTGATATCCAAGTTGAAGGATTACAGCGAGTTGCACTCGGTGCTGCTCTGCTAAATCTACCTGTGAAGGTAGGTGATACTGTTGATCAATTAAAATTGCAGCAAGCAATTAAGAGCTTGTATGCGTCAACTAACTTCGAAAAAATTGAAGTGTTGCGCGACGGCAACGTTTTGGTGGTAAAAGTCACCGAAAGACCAACAATTAGCTCTGTTACCTTTGAAGGTAACAAAGATATTAAAGATGAACAGCTACAAGAAAGCCTCGATGGTTCAGGCGTTAAAATTGGTGAGTCACTTGATCGCACCATGCTGTCTGGCATCGAAAAAGGCCTTCAAGATTTCTACTATGGCGTAGGTAAGTATGGCGCGAAAGTAAAAGCAGAAATCGTCAACTTGCCACGTAATCGCGTCGAGCTTAAATTCTCCTTTACCGAAGGCTTAGCTGCTGAAATTCGTCAAATCAACGTTGTTGGTAATAGCGAATTTAGTGACGAAGAGCTCATCGGTATGCTTGAGCTTAAAGATTACGTTGCTTGGTGGGATCTATTTGGTGAACGTCGTTACCAAAAGCAAAAACTGCAAGCCGATTTAGAAACTATTAAAACTTATTATCAGAACCGCGGTTATATTCGCTTTGATGTGACTTCAACTCAAGTCGCGATGACCCCTGACCGTAAAGGTCTCTATATTACGATTAATGTAGATGAAGGTGAGCAGTATAAGGTTAAAGACGTTAACCTTACCGGTGATTTGATGGGGCGTGAAGAGTTGCTACAAGCAATCTTGCCTATCAAAGAAGGTGATATGTATAACGGCGGCGATGTGACATTTACCGAAGAGATGTACGGTAAGTATCTAGGTCGATACGGCTATGCCTATCCTGAAGTGAAGACTTACCCTGAAATTGATGACGAAACGAAAGAAGTGACGTTGAATATCAATGTTAAACCCGGTAAGCGTGTCTACGTGCGTAATATCAACTTCACTGGTAACACAGTGACTAAAGATGAAGTTATGCGTCGTCAATTGCGTCAAATGGAAGGGGCCTGGTTAAACTCTGCTCAAGTAGAGCTGTCCAAGTCTAACTTGAACCGTTTGGGGTATTTCGAAACGGTAGATACTGAAACTGTACAAGTACCAGGTACAGATGATTTAGTTGATGTTGCCTTTAACGTTAAAGAGCAGCCGTCTGGTTCATTTAATGCTGGTGTGGGTTACGGTACTGAATCTGGGCTTAGTCTGCAGTTCGGTGTACAGCAAAGCAATTTCTTAGGTACGGGTAACCAAGCTGGCGTCAACTTGAATACCAATAAATACTCTAAAAACGTCAATCTATCGTTTACAGACCCATACTTCACTAAAGACGGTGTAAGTTTAGGCGGTAGCATCTATTGGAGTGAGTTTGATGCTGATGAAGCAAACCTTGAGGCCTATAAAAATAGCTCATATGGTGTTGCAATCAATTCAGGCTTTCCAATTAACGAATACAACCGCATAAACGGTGGCATTGGCTATCGTCATAACGAAATTTCAGAAATTTCGGCTTATGAGCAAGCAGTTCGTTTTTATGATATTTATCGAGATTCGGATGATCCTAATGCTGGTTTGAGCTTCGATAACTTTGAGTTAAGTCTTGGTTGGTCAAGAAGTAACTTGAACCGCGGTACTTTCCCATCAGACGGTTCGTCACAGCGCTTGAACGGTAAGATGACGGTTCCAGGGTCTGATCTTCAGTACTTTAAAGCAGACTTTGATACCAACTTCTATTTCCCGATTAACCGTAGTCACAGCTTTGTTATGTTAGCGCGTGGTCGTTTAGGTTATGGTAATGGCTACGGTCAGTTTAATGATAATGACCAAATTCTGCCGTTCTGGGAGAACTATTACTCAGGTGGTAGTAGTTCATTACGTGGCTTTAAGTCTAACTCGGTTGGTCCACGTTCATTCTACTTATATCGTGGCAGCGAGCCTTGTTCACCGGATCCTTCTGGATCGGGTTGTACGCTACCCGGTGATCCGAACCAAATTCAAGTTAGTTCAGGTCGCTCAATTGGTGGTAACGCTATTGCAACAGCGAGTTTAGAGTTAATTGTACCTACGCCGTTCTTAGATGAAGCCTATACCAACTCTGTTCGTACAAGCTTCTTTGTGGATGCGGGTAACGTATGGGATACTGAGTTTGACTATGAGTCGTATCGTTATCTTCCAATAGAAGAGTTTAATAAACTTGAAGATTATAGCGATCCGAGTCGTATTCGTGCCTCTTGGGGTATGAGCGTGCAGTGGTTGTCACCGATGGGACCTATGGTGTTTAGTCTTGCATGGCCAATCAAGGAATACGAGGATGATGAAACTGAGATCTTCTCGTTTAATATTGGTAAAACTTTCTAAAAATAATTTAAATGTAATCGGCAAGTTTTGCTGAGATAAAGGAGTTTGTTTTGAATAAGATGTTAAATCGCGCAATGATGGTTTTAGTTCTTTTAGGTGCACCATTAGCTGCGCACGCTGAAAAGATTGCAGTTGTAGATATGCAAGCTGTATTTGAACAGCTACCTCAACGCGAACAGGTTAACGAAACTTTAAAAGCAGAGTTTGGTGACCGTGTTGCCGCTGTACAAAAAATGCAAGAAGAGCTACGTGGTTTGCTTGAAAAGCAACAACGTGATGCAGCGCTTATGAGTGAATCTCAAAAGACTGAAATGGTTCGTAAAATGGAATCAATGAAGGCTGAGCTACAACTTAAAGGCAAAGCATTAGACGAAGATATGCGTCGTCGTAACGGTGAAGAGCAAAATAAACTACTTCTTGAAGTACAAAAGACAATCAACACAATTGCAGAAAAAGAGCAGTATGACATGGTGTTACAACGTGGTGCTGTTATCTACGTTAAGCCAACAGCTGATATCAGCAACAAGGTTGTTGAAGCTCTAGGTAAAGGCAAGTAAATAGATGACTAGCTATACTTTAAGAGTACTGGCTGACCATCTCAATGCAGATGTTCAAGGTGACGACAGCGTTGAAATATCAACGGTCGGCACTTTGGACGGTGCAGGTAAAGGTCAAATCTCTTTTTTGGCAAACTCAAAATACCGTTCACAGCTAGAAACTACAGCAGCATCGGCAATTTTGATGAGTCCGGCAGACGCTGATGGGTTTAAAGGCAATGCTATTGTCCTAAAAGACCCTTATGTTGGTTTTGCCCGCATTGCACAATTTCTTGATACCACGCCTAAAGCGGCTGAGAATATTCACCCTACAGCACAAATAGCAGCTTCTGCTATGCTAGGAGAGGATGTTGCAGTTGGCGCCAATGCCGTGATTGGTGAAAATGTTGTTCTTGGTAACAATGTTCAAATTGGCGCAGGCAGTGTTGTTGGACAAGACAGTGTTATTGGCTCTAACACATTATTATGGGCGAATGTGACTGTCTATCATGATGTGCATTTAGGTCAAGACTGTATTATTCATTCGGGTACAATTATAGGCTCTGATGGATTCGGTTATGCCAATGAACGTGGCCAGTGGATTAAAATTCCACAAACTGGTGGTGTTCGAATTGGTGACCGTGTTGAGATCGGTGCAAATACTACCATTGATCGTGGAGCGATAGATCACACCGAAATTCATGACGGCGTTATTTTAGATAACCAAGTTCAGATAGCACACAATGATATTATTGGTGCCAATACCGCCATAGCGGGGAGCACTGTTGTTGCCGGTAGCGTCACTATTGGTAAGCACTGTATCATCGGTGGCAATTGCGCAATTTCTGGACATTTGAGTATTTGCGACGGTGTACATGTTACCGGTAGCACTAATATTACCAGTGTGATCCGAGAGCCTGGTGTATATTCTTCTGCAACGGTTGCAATGGATAACAAACTGTGGCGTAAAAATACTGTTCGCTTTAGACAGCTTGATGGGCTTTTTCAGCGTGTTAAGAAGTTAGAAAACAACACAAAGTAAATGAATAGCTGCCTTGGGCAGGCTAAGGAATAAGTTTCGTGTCAAATCAATTGAATACAATGGATATCAAAGAGATCCTAAAGTTTTTACCTCATAGATACCCATTTTTATTGATTGATAGAGTATTGGATTTCACCCCAGGTGAGACCTTACACGCTATCAAAAACGTCACCATTAATGAGCCATTCTTTCAGGGGCATTTCCCGGTTCAACCTGTGATGCCAGGCGTATTGATTTTAGAGGCTATGGCGCAAGCTACTGGTCTTTTAGCATTCAAGACGATGAGTGATGCACCTTCGAACGATGCACTATACTATTTTGCTGGGATCGACAAAGCACGTTTTAAGCGTGTTGTAGAACCAGGCGATCAGTTGCATTTCGAAGTTAAAATGATTAAAGAGCGCCGTGGAATAGGCGTATTTACTGGCGAAGCCAAAGTGGATGGCGAGGTTGTTTGTTCAGCCGAAATAATGTGTGCACGGAGAGAGATTTCCAAGTGATCGATAAATTAGCTTACATCCATCCAGATGCCAAAATTGGCAATAACGTCACTATAGGTCCATGGACTTATATTGGCGCAGACGTAGAAATTGGTGATGACTGTTGGTTTAGTTCACACGTCGTTGTGAAAGGCCCGACTGTTATCGGCAAAGGTAATAAATTTTATCAATTCGCCTCTGTAGGCGAAGACTGCCAAGATAAGAAGTTTGCAGGTGAAGCAACTCGTCTGATTATTGGCGATAATAATGTTATTCGCGAATCGGTAACAATACACCGTGGTACAACTCAAGATAATTGGGAAACCCGTATCGGTTCAAACAACCTGTTTATGGCTTATGTGCATATTGCCCATGACTGTGTAGTCGGCAACAACGTTATCATGTCAAATAATGCCTCAATTGCGGGACATGTCCATGTTGGTGATTATGCCATTCTTGGTGGCATGACTGGCGTACATCAGTTTGTTAAGATCGGCGCTCACGCATTTACGGCTGGCTACTCTTTAATTTTGAACGATGTGCCACCGTTTGTAATGGCTTCGGGTCAACCCGCGGTGCCTAGAGGTCTTAATAGTGAAGGGCTTAAGCGTCGTGGATTCTCTAAAGAATCCCAGCTTGCTGTTCGACGAGCTTATAAAACGCTTTACCGTAACGGCTTAACTGTAGAAGAAGCGGTCGAGCAGTTAAAGGAGGCGGCTGAAGATGATGAACAGGTTAAACTGTTGGTCGACTTTATAGCTTCCTCTAATAGAGGCATCGTTCGTTAGAAAGAATAAGAACCCGTTATATAGCGGGTTTTTTCTTTATCATTCATCCTAAAATAGACTCCTCTCTATGAGCTCAAACACTCCTCGTATATTTGCTATGGTCGCCGGAGAAATCTCAGGTGATATTCTAGGCGCTGGTCTAATTAAGGCGCTTAAACAAAGCTATCCGGATGCACGCTTTGTTGGTATTGGTGGTCCACGCATGGACGCCCTTGGCTTTGAATCCCTGTTCTCCTATGAAGAACTTGCAGTGATGGGGATTGTTGAGGTGCTTTCGCGTTTACCAAGGTTGTTGAAAGTGAGGGCTTCTCTCATTGATGAGATCACGCAGCTCAATCCAGACTGCTTTATCGGTATCGATGCGCCTGATTTTAATATCGGACTTGAGTTAAAGCTTAAAGCTCGCGGCATAAAAACGGTTCACTATGTTAGCCCATCGGTATGGGCGTGGCGGCCGAAGCGAATTTTTAAAATTGCTAAAGCAACCAATATGGTGTTGTCGCTGTTGCCATTTGAAAAAGCCTTTTACGATCAGTATCAAGTACCTTGTACCTTTGTCGGCCACACGTTAGCAGATGATATCCCATTAGAAAGCAGCAAATCTGAGGCGCGTAAATTGCTTGGCCTTGATAGCGAAGCTGAATATTTGGCTATTTTACCAGGATCGCGAGGTGGCGAGTTAAAAATGCTTGCAGAGCCGTTCGTTAAGGCAGCTAGCCTGATTAAGCAACGTTATCCTGATATCAAGTTTGTCACGCCGCTTGTTAATGAAAAACGCAGGACACAATTCGAACAAGCGCTTAGCGACTATGCTCCAGACTTGGAGATTCACTTAATCGAGGGGCATTCGCGCGAAGTGATGGCTGCAGCCGATTGCATATTGCTCGCATCAGGTACAGCAACGCTCGAAGCTATGCTCGTTAAAAGACCTATGGTCGTTGCCTATAGAGTAAGCCCTATTACCTATCATATTGCCAAAGGCATGATGCTCACTAAACGTTATTCGCTACCCAACTTGTTGGCTGACGATGATATCGTGGATGAACTTATTCAGGAGAACTGTACTGCGCAAAAAATAGCTGATGCGGTCTCTGTGCAGCTCGATAGCGATTTTACCCCATTACATGACCGTTTCATGGCAATGCATAGAGATATTCGTCGTGATGCCAGTTCACGCGCGGCTGACGCGGTGATTAAACTCGTTGAGGAGCAAAGTTAATGGCTGTATTTAAAGGGATCACACCGGAGCAAGTCGACGCTATTTGTATTGGGCAATATGCTGGTGTCGATGAGGTTGGACGAGGACCACTCATTGGAAATGTGGTGACAGCTGCTGTGATTCTAGATCCTAACAATCCGATTGTTGGTTTGAATGATTCCAAGAAATTATCTGAAAAAAAACGTGAATTGTTGTACGAACAAATTCAACAGAAAGCATTATGTGTCAGCGTCGGTGCTGCAACCCCTATCGAAATTGATGAAATGAATATACTGCACGCCACCATGCTGGCCATGCAGCGAGCGGTTGCAGGATTATCGATTAAGCCTACCTCTGTATTAGTCGACGGTAATCGCTGTCCTGATTTTGGTATGCAGAGCCATGCTATTATCAAGGGCGACGGTCTTATCGATGCTATTAGTGCCGCATCCATCGTTGCTAAAGTAGTACGCGATCGTGAGATGGATGTTTTAGCAGCGCAGTATCCTGAATATGGCTTTGAGAAGCACAAAGGTTACCCGACTAAGGCCCATTTTGAAGCATTAACGAAGTACGGCGTTCTTGCTGAACATCGCAAGAGTTTTCGGCCTGTACGGGAAGCGATGTAAAGATTGTCCTGCTTTACCCATGACTTTAAATGTAAACATAGCAATAATGGCCGCTAAAAATTTATCCATCCGTTGCTTGGATTAGCGGTTTCACTTGTTTGCTGCTAGTCCATGTTTTACTCTGTAAGATTGACTACTTGTCTTCATCTACCTAAAAGAAAGATACTCCATATATGTCTGATCCTTTATTTGTGCATTTGCGCGTCCATAGTGACTTTTCAATGTCTGATGGGCTGTCCAAGGTTAAACCTATTCTTGCTAAAGTGAGCGAGCTTGGGATGCCTGCAGTGGCGCTGACGGATCAGACTAATATGTGTGGACTGGTAAAGTTTTATGGCGGCTGTCATGGCGCCGGAATAAAACCCATTATCGGAACTGAGTTTTGGGTACAAGTACCGGGCGTCGATGAGCTCTGCTCTATTACTGCAATTGCAATGAATAATGAAGGCTACTCGAGCTTAACGTTACTTATCAGTGATGCTTATCTTCGCGGCCATATTGATGATAGAGCAGTGATTGATCATGAGTGGTTAGCTAAGTATAACGACGGTTTGATATTACTCTCTGGTGGCCGCCATGGCGATGTTGGTCGAGCGTTACTAAAAGACAACAGGGCTCAAGTTGATTCCCTAATTGAATTTTATCAAACATACTTTCCTGACCGTTATTATCTAGAATTGTTACGCACCGGTCGTCCAGATGAAGAGCGTTATTTGCACATGGCGGTTGAGCTGGCGCAAGTAAAAGACTTGCCTGTCGTTGCTACCAACCAAGTGGTGTTTAATAAACCTGAACAGTTCGAAGCCCATGAAATTCGGGTGGCGATCTCCGACGGTTTTACGCTAGCCGATCCTCGCAGACCTAAAAAATACAGTGACCAGCAGTATTTTAAGAGCAGTGAAGAGATGTGTGAATTGTTCGAAGATATTCCTGAAGCAATTCAAAACACCGTTGAGATAGCCAAGCGATGTAACGTAACTGTGCGCTTGAATGAATACTTCCTGCCTAACTTTCCTACTGGCGATTTGACCATTGAAGACTTTTTGGTCGATGTTTCTGAAAAAGGACTTGAGGAGCGTTTAGAATTTTTGTTTCCAGATCCAGAAGTGAGGGCAGAGAAACGACCTGAATACGATGAACGCTTGGATATTGAACTTAAAGTTATTAACGAGATGGGTTTCCCTGGCTACTTCCTGATTGTGATGGAGTTTATTCAATGGGGCAAAGATAATGATATCCCTATTGGTCCAGGTCGAGGCTCAGGTGCAGGCTCGCTCGTGGCGTACGCCCTCAAAATTACCGATCTCGATCCATTAGAGTATGATCTACTCTTCGAGCGATTTCTTAACCCTGAACGTGTATCCATGCCAGATTTCGACGTCGATTTCTGTATGGATCGTCGAGATGAGGTTATTGACCACGTGGCCGATCTTTACGGCCGTGATGCGGTATCGCAGATTATTACCTTTGGTACCATGGCGGCTAAAGCGGTAATACGGGATGTGGGTCGTGTGCAAGGCCATCCTTATGGTTTTGTGGATCGCATCTCTAAGATGATCCCTGCAGAGCCAGGGATGACACTGGCTAAAGCATTTGAAGTCGAACCTGCTCTGCAGGAGTCCTATGATGGCAGCGAGGAGGTTAAAGACCTTATCGATATGTGCCGTATATTGGAAGGCGTTACCCGTAACGCGGGTAAACATGCTGGTGGTGTGGTTATCGCGCCGACTAAAATTACTGATTTCTCCCCTATTTACTGCGACTCGGAAGGTCTTAACCCGGTTACCCAGTTTGACAAAAACGATGTTGAAACTGCTGGATTAGTTAAGTTCGATTTCTTGGGATTAAGAACGCTCACCATTATTGATTGGGCGTTGCAGATGGTGAACGCCGTTAAAGACAAGAATGGCGAAGAACGTGTGCGAATTGAGTCAATTTCGCTGACAGATCCTAAATGTTTTAAGTTATTACAGCGCTACGAAACGACAGCGGTATTCCAGCTTGAATCCCGTGGTATGAAGGATTTGATTAAGCGCCTTCAGCCTGACTGCTTTGAAGATATGATTGCATTGGTAGCACTGTTTAGACCCGGCCCTTTGCAGTCGGGCATGGTAGATAACTTCATTGAGCGTAAGCATGGTCGAGAAGAGGTCTCTTATCCAGATGCTGAGTATCAGCACGAATCATTAAAAGAGTTATTGTCACCAACCTACGGCATTATTTTGTATCAAGAGCAGGTGATGCAAATTGCTCAGGTATTGGCTGGCTATACCTTAGGCGGCGCGGATATGTTGCGTCGAGCGATGGGTAAGAAAAAGCCTGAGGAGATGGCTAAGCAACGCGGTACTTTCGAAGAGGGATCGATTAAAAACGGCGTTGATGGCCCGTTGTCGATGAAGATCTTTGATCTGGTAGAAAAGTTCGCAGGTTATGGATTTAACAAATCACACTCAGCAGCCTATGCGCTGGTGTCCTACCAGACGCTTTGGTTAAAGACTCATTATCCGTCGCAATTTATGGCGGCAGTTATGTCTGCGGATATGGATAATACCGACAAGATTGTGACTCTGGTAGATGAGTGCGAACGTATGGGATTACCGCTCATTCCACCCGATGTTAACAAGGGGTTATTTAGGTT
Organism: Shewanella kaireitica; assembly: GCF_023284045.1. GTDB lineage: Bacteria > Pseudomonadota > Gammaproteobacteria > Enterobacterales > Shewanellaceae > Shewanella > Shewanella kaireitica. Next base: position 380,073 of record NZ_JAKIKQ010000003.1, on the reverse strand, counting down.
CACCGTCGATGACGATCTTAATATTGTTTACGGTATTGGTGCGGTTAAAGGTGTGGGTGAAGGTCCTGTCGATTCGATATTAGAGGCCAGAAAAGATGGACCATTTACTGACTTATTTGATTTTTGTGCCCGAATCGATCTTAAAAAGCTTAATCGCCGCGTGATTGAAAAGCTCATTTGCGCGGGAGCATTAGATAATCTTGGCCCGCACCGAGCTGCATTGGTAGCCACGCTACCAGAAGCAATTCGCGCAGCAGACCAACATGCAAAAGCAGAGGCTATCGGTCAGCATGATATGTTTGGTTTATTAAATAATGAGCCAGAAGATGACAAGCAGCAGTTTGTAGAGTGTACCCCATGGCCTGATAAGGTCTGGTTAGAGGGTGAACGTGACACCTTAGGTTTATATTTGACGGGGCACCCGATCAATCAATACCTCAAAGAGCTCAAGCATTACACATCTGGACGCCTTAAAGATGTGCATCCAACAGAGCGCGGAAAAACCATGAAAGCGGCAGGGCTAGTGGTGGCTACTCGGGTAATGATGACCAAACGTGGCTCTAAAATGGGATTGGTGACATTGGATGATAAGAGCGCACGCTTAGAGGTCATGTTATTTACTGAGGCGTTTGAGAAGTTTAATCATTTGCTTGAGAAAGACCGTATTTTGATTATTGAAGGCGAAGTTAGCTTCGATGATTTCTCCGGCGGTAACCGCATGACTGCACGTAACATTATTGATATGGGCGAAGCACGCAGCCATTTTGCCAATGCGGTTGAAGTTGACTTGCAGTCGGCAGAGGTTGATGGAGAGTGGTTAAGTCGTTTTCAGGCAGCGGTTGAACCATGGAAAAATGGCGCTGTACCAGTGTTAATCAATTATGCCCAGCCAGAAACCAAGGCACAGTTTGCACTTGGCGATGAATGGCGGGTAAACCCAACCGATGATTTGATGTTGGCGCTTGAGTCGCTAACTGGCTCAAACAAAGTCCGAATAGTATTTTAGATGATGAATATTGCACAGCTGATCCAGCGCTGTATTGACGAGTTACCGCAGGCTAGGGCGGAGCATAAGCCGCGTAAAATCGTGCTTGCTTATAGCGGTGGCGTCGACTCGGAGATTTTAGCTCAGGGGTTGTCGCTGTTTGCGACGCAGCAGCCGCAGTTTGAATACCAGTTAGTGCATGTTCATCATGGGTTAAGCCATAACGCAGACGACTGGGCAAAGCACTGCCAAGCGCAGGCCGCTCTCTATAGACTTCCATGCACTATTGCGCGAGTTGAAGTAACAATAGCTCCAAGAGTTAGTATCGAAGCGCAAGCTCGAACAGTGCGTTATCAGGCGTTGCTCTCTCAGATGGAGCCCGCTGATATTCTGTTAACCGCACATCATCAAGATGACCAACTTGAAACCATTCTACTAGCGCTGAAGCGCGGTTTAGGGCCTAAAGGCTTGTCTGCAATGGGGCGTGTGCAGCCATTTGATAATGATAAGTGGCTTATTAGACCTTTACTTGACTTAAGTAAAGTTGATGTAGAAGCCTACGCCAAACGACATGGCATATGCCATATTCAAGATGAAAGTAATTTTGATGAAAAATATGATCGAAATTTTCTACGCCAATCTATCATTCCATCGCTAAAACAGCGCTGGAGTGCCATTGCCGCAACAGCCAGTCGCAGTGCTGAGTTATGTGCAATGCAACAAAGTGTTGTTGATGAGGAGATGGCGGCACGGTTACCCTCTATTCAAAGACTACAGGGTGAAGAGTCAGTGATTGAACTGGCTGCTTTAGCTGAACATTCTAAAGCTTGGCAAGCATTGCTGCTGCGTGGGCAAATGGATCAGCTGGGATTTGCACCACCTTCAAAAGTACAAGCTGAGCAAATTCTTAGTCAGTTGCTTGATGCTAAAGCTGATGCAAATATCGAAATAAAATTAGCGGATGTTGTCATAAAACGCTTTAAAGGAGCTGGTTACTTTCTTGCGTTAACTAAAGAGGCTCCATTAAGTAATATCACGGTGTTATCAATAAATGAGTTAGTTGCACAAGGGATTGCCTGTGGTACTGGAAAACGGGTACAAGCAGACTTATTTCTTGGGGTTGGGGTGCGTTTACCACGCGAAGATGAAAAGGTGACTATTGAGTTTTCATTACCTGGAAGCACCCGTTGTCAGCCGCATAATCGCAATAAAGGGCGCGAGTTAAAGAAGCTGTGGCAAGAGTTTGCCGTGCCGCCGTGGGTAAGAGCTAAAGTTCCATTATTGTGTTACAACGGCAAGTTAGTCAGCGCTATCGGTTACTGGAATGAAAAGGCTTATCTTTGTAGCGAGAGCGAAACTGGGCTTACTCTTAAAAGTCGCTAACCTTCTATTGAATTAACTAGCAATCCTTGGGTTGATATATGCTATAGCACTGTCGCCCCATCGCTTTTGCTTGATAAAGTGCACTGTCTGACTTTTGATATAAACTCTGCTCAGAGTCATTGTTAGCCCACTGTGCAATCCCTAAACTGGTTCTTATTTGATAACTTTCTATAGTAGTCAGTTCCTCTAAGGCGGCTAAAACCCTTTGACACAGAATTGCTGCGGCCTTTGCATCACCTTGTACCAGTATCGTAAACTCATCCCCTCCAATCCTAAAGGCTTGATCGGTATCTCTGATCAACCGATTAAGCAATTTGGCAAAAGAGACCAATGCTTCATCGCCTAACTGATGACCGAAGCGATCATTAAGCTGCTTAAAGTTATCGAGATCTAAAGTGACTAATGAGAAGGTGCTGTGGTTTCGCTCTGCGCGGGCGATCTCCTTTTTTATCTGTTCAAGATAATAGTGGCGATTACCTAACTGAGTTAGTGCGTCAAACATCGCCTGTTTGGATATCTCTTGAAACTGAATCGCGTTGAACAAGGGTTGTAACACCAGTTCTTGTAACTGGTTTAAGCGCTGAGCTTGCGACGGCACTAATGGAGCTTTTAGGTTATAGTTAACCGTAACCATAGTGTCAGCCAACGTTAGATGTTGCTCAATCGAGTAACCGCCTTGGCGTCCCCACTGAAAGTGATATTGCTTATAGCTGAGTTGCACACCATGGAGCGGCAAATATTGCCCCATAATTTTTCCGAAGCAGGCAAACACTGTCCGCGGATCTAAATGTTGATGCAGTTGTTGGATGATGGTGACAAGATCAAGATCTAACGGGTAGACAGACTCAAGATCAGCTTCTACACGATATTCGTTAGGAAAAAGCTCGGTCGCTAGGCCAAATTCCATGTACTCAACTCCAAATAAATTTACGGCATTACCAAGCTATAGTTAAGCACTAATCATGCCAATTTCAGTGTTGTTGCTACTTATCAATTACTTACCTGGTGTTTTTCTGCGTTGGAATTGGAGGCGACAGGATTTTGACGAGTAAGAGAGTAGTGGTTTTGTGGGCATTGTTTTATGCTTAAAATGCCGATGAAGCACAAATGCTAGAGAGTTAAAAAATGCACTTAGTGTTTAATTTTTAAATGCTTATTCGTCTCTTTGACTTGTAGTACAAGTATTATTCTTTATGATAAATAAAGGCAACAAATCCAAGCATAGAAATTTATATCGTCCCTAGGAGTACATTGAGCACATGGAACACAGCTTTCTAATCCAAATACTGCTTATGTTGGTAGTCGCTATTGTCTCTATCGCCATATTAAGGCGTGCTGGACTGCCTGCAATTTTGGCTTACTTGATGACGGGAATCATCAGTGGCCCAAGCGGTTTCCATTGGTTTACCCAGCATCAGATGCAGTCGGTTGCGGAGCTTGGGGTGGTGTTGTTGATGTTTAGCCTTGGGCTTGAGTTTTCTCTACCGAGGCTTTGGGCAATGCGTAGAACCGTATTTGGTCTAGGTAGTGCACAAGTGTTGGTTACTGCAGTACTGAGTATGGTTATTGCGCTAATTTGTAATTTAAGCGTGACTGAATCCATCGTGGTTGGTTCTGCGATTGCGTTATCTTCAACCGCAATAGTACTGAAATTACTCAACGAGCAAGGTTGGCTTCGGCGTCGTCATGGTGAGCTTTCAGTCAGTGTGTTGTTGTTTCAAGACATAGCCGTTGTTCCCTTATTGATCTTACTTCCTCTGCTCGCGAGCGACGGAGCGCCATTACTGTTAAGTGATGTGGCTTATGCATTGTTGAAAGGTATTTTGGCATTTATTGCTTTAATGGCATTTGGCAAATGGGCACTGCCAAGACTGTTTGATGAGGTGGCACGTTCACGTTCAAATGAACTGTTTGTGTTATCGACGCTGGTCGTTGCGTTAGTCACGGGCGCAATTACCCAGTGGTTAGGTTTGTCGATGGCATTAGGCGCATTTATGGCGGGTATGCTTTTGAGTGAAAGCCAATACCGGCGTCAACTGGAGGCTGACATTCGGCCCTTTAGAGACCTGCTCATGGGACTGTTTTTTATCTCTATCGGCATGTTACTCGACTTCCAGTTAGTGACGCAGTTTTGGTGGCAGATAATCTTAGTGCTGATAGCAGTGATTTTAGGCAAGGCGTTAGTGATTTTTTCGTTGTTAAAGCTCGCAAAAGAGTCATTTCGTGTATCTGTATCAACAGCGCTTAGCTTAGCGCAAGTGGGTGAATTTAGTTTTGTGGTCTTGGCTCTAGCGGTAAATTATCAGCTACTTGATGTAAAGACTAGCACGACATTAGTGATGGTCGCAGTATTATCGATGGCATTAGCGCCTTGGTTGGTTCGCCATAGCGTTGATATAGCGCGTATGCTACAGGGGTTAAAGCCGAAGCAGGAAAAAGGTGAACCGATTGCAGTCAGCGCAGATGTTGCCGATGAAATGGTGCTGATCTTAGGCTATGGCCGCGTTGGACAAACTATTGCAAGATTTATGAAAACCGAGGCGATACCCTATCTTGTACTCGATTTAGACCCCAAACGTGTCTCTGAGGCCAGAACGGCTGGAGAGCCCGTTTACTTTGGAGACGTATGCAAACGCAGTATTCTCAAACAAGCCCATGTTCGTAGCGCTAAATTAATTGTCATCACTTTTAGTAGCGAGCGTATTTTAGAAGAGGTGCTCCCCTTGTGCCGCCAGCTGGCACCTGATGCTAAAATTTTAGTGCGTACTCGCGATGATTCTGGCATGGAAGAGCTAGAAGAGGCTGGTGCTAGTCAAGTGATCCCTGAAACGTTAGAGGGCAGCTTGATGCTGGTCTCTCAAGTGCTATATCAATGTGGTGTGCCGTTGGCCAGAATTCTCAAACGCTTAGAGTCCGAGCGGCGCAATCACTATCAATATTTACACGGGTTCTTCTCTGGTGCTGAGACAGACTTTACCCTTGAGTTACTTCATGCAGTGGCTTTGCCAAAAGGCGCCAATGCTGTGGGGAAGACTCTCGCTGATATCCCTTGGGAAAAGCTCAGAGTAGAGCTGCGCGCAGTTCGCCGTGCAGGGGCGGAAGTGGATAACCCTGAGCTAGATTGGCAAATAAAACCCGGTGATATTCTTATTTTACTTGGAAAGCCTAGACGAATAGAGAAAGCTGAAACCTATTTATTACAAGGTTAAATCGCTGCGGTTGGGTTAATAAATGAGTCAAAGCTCAAGTGCTTCTCTTTGTATTTTCACAGAATGAACCAATACTTACTGCAATTGCTATAAATAGGGAGGTTATTTTGCACAAGATCATTTTTATACTGCTGCTACCATTGATGTTTATTCAAGCTCTACGGGTTAAAAAGAACACGCCTAAGCTGCCGGAGCCTGCAGGGGAACGCACTGGTCAAGTAGGGGCTGGGCCTGAAGTTTCGTTATTGGTGTTAGGGGACTCAGCTGCTGCCGGAGTTGGTGTTAATCGACAACAACAAGCGCTTAGTGGCACAGTGAGTGCTGGACTAGCGGCTCATTTTAGCGTTTCTTGGCAGCTGTTGGCGAAGTCAGGTTCCAACACTGAGCAAACACTTAAGATGCTAAAAAAGAAGCACCAACAGGATCCATTTTGTTTCGATATTGTTGTGGTGTCTTTAGGCGTTAATGATGTCCTAAGTCCAATCTCAGCAGCGAAATGGAGCTCTCAGCAGCGTCAGCTTATTCAGTTTCTAACAGCAGAAATTCAATGCCGCCAACTGATCCTCACTGAAGTGCCACCCATGGGAAGTTTTCCTGCTTTGCCACAACCATTACGTTGGTTTCTTGGTAAGCGCAGTGACGAGTTTAATGGGGTATTGAGACTGCTTTCCAAGTCTGAACCTTTTACCTTGTTAGGTTTTGGCTTAAAGCCACAACCTACGCAGATGGCCAGTGATGGTTTTCATCCAGGCGAACTCATTTACCAACATTGGGGCGACAGTATTGTTGAGACCATTGGTGACGTAATCATGGTTAAATAGCTCTCCAATACCGTCCGCTCATTAAATGAGGGAGCCATTTATCCTGTGGATGATTAATGAGATTGGATATTGAAAAAGGACTTAATCTCATCAATTTGGCACATGGCATCTTGGTAACCTAGCTCTATTAACGCGCTACAGTACCCTTGTTCAAATAACAGATATGAGCCAACACTCGAGTCTGAATGCTCATTGATCCCCAGCGCCTTCATCATCATCCTGATTGCAAATGGCATATCTTGAAAGTAGCGTGAAGCGATGACGCTCAAATCCTCACTGGGCTTAATCACCAGTGTTTCAATCTGCTTTAACGGCAGGGTTTTACGGCTTTCTTCAGGGATCAGCGATAAAGTACTGTTTATCCGCTCAAGTCGTTCAAGATCGCTGTTTAAGGTATCTGAAAATATGGTATCGAGTAGATGCCCGGCAATAGTTGCTGTTTTCGGGTGATGCTCAAGTTCTCTAGGTTGTGCTTTATGGGGGCTCTCTAAATTGATCACCATAATTTTGTCGGCACCAAGATGAATTGGGCTACTCAGTGGTGCCAGTTGATGTACTGAACCATCGCCATAATATTCTTGATTGAGTCTCACTGATGGGAATATTAACGGAATGGCTGAACTTGCCAATAGGTGATCGGTATTTAAACGAGTTCGTTGGCCGCAACGACGAGCGCGCTGCCAGTTTTCGATAAGTGGATTGCCTTGAAAGAAGGTCACTGAACGAGAGTTGTTATAGCAGGAGGTATCTAAGCTAACAGCATCAAGTGCACCGCTGCTAATGTTACGGCCTATGCGTTCAAAACTTATCAAGTCACTCAGAAGCCCTCGTAATGGTTCACTGTTAAACAAACTTCCTGCACTGCTTGAAGCGCCATCGCTTTGCACCCCTTTTAACGCCATTTTGCTTAAATGTTTGAGTACGCCTCCAATTGAGGCTTGATAGACTTTTTTAGCATGAATATGGCGCCAGACCCATTCCAATTTACGTACACCCAAATGAAAGCATGAGGCGTGAGTGGCAATGGAGGTTGCGTTAATGGCGCCAGCTGAAGTTCCACAAACGATCTTGAAAGGGATCCCATGATTACGGGGGTAAAACTGTACGATAGCTTTAAGGACGCCTATTTGGTACGCCGCTCTTGCACCACCGCCGCCCAACACTAATGCTATTTTATCTGGCAAATTGGCGTTCCTTATCAATTGAAAAATAGAACTTATTCAAAACTAGCGCTAAATTCAGAATATGTGAGAGTCGCTTTATGTACAAGTCTAAAACCCAAATTAGTGTTGAGTTATTTAAGGCGGTTCAGTCTGCTGTCATTTAGTACCGTGAAGTTTGCATTTTATACACTTGGGGTTGTTTGTTTGTCTATTTTGTCTGTGTGAGGTTTTATCTAACATAAAAACTTAATGTCTGACCTAGTTAATAAGTCTATGTAGTAGCGCTTAGTTATTAGACTTTTTGAGCATTCGAACAGGCTATCTACTTGTAATGAAAGTGTTAAATAAGCAATTCAATAAACAAGAGAGCAATTGTGGCTAGTTGATAATAAAAGGCAATGGAGTAGACTAAAAACATGTACATATGAGGGATCAAACATGTTACAGCCACTAAAAATAATAATAGCTGATGACCATCCATTATTTCGACAAGCGTTGGTCAACATCTTAACCACTCATTTTGAAAATGTGAGTTTGTTTGAAGCGGAGTCAGTTGCAGAACTAGATGAAGTATTGAAGCGACATGATGCCGATCTGTTGCTGTTGGATCTTAATATTCCAAAAGCACATGGGTTTAATACCTTAGTCAGTATTCGCAATTGCCATGCGCAAATGGGGGTTGTTGTTATCTCGGGGCAAGAAGACAAAGTCACCGTCAGTAAGAGTATGTCGTTCGGTGCTGCAGGATTTATTCCTAAATCGACAGCTGTTGAGGTAATGGTGAGCGCTATTAAGTCGGTATTGGCAGGTCAGCAATGGGTACCTGCGGGGTGCGATAATTTTGAAGCGATAGAAGCCGACAGCATGACCAGTAAGATTGTCAGCCTTTCTCCAAGGCAACATAGTATTTTAATGATGTTTGCCGACGGTTTACTCAATAAGCAAATCGCCTACGAATTAGGTCTTTCTGAAGCGACGATTAAGGCTCACGCAAGTGCAATCTTTTTAAAACTGGGTGTGCATACCCGCACTCAAGCTGTGATTGCGATGAACGAGTTGCAACTAGAGAAAACACCTCTCACCGCTTGATTTTATATATAAATCATAGTGTTAACCTTTATCTAGGTTGGCACTATGACTTACAGTTCCTCTTCTGCAGTGTATTTCGATGTTTTACTTGTTGCATAGTTACTACGAAGGTTTTTGGCCAACGTCGCACTCATTACCGCTCTCAATGCGATAGGTTTGATAATCTTACGTAGATATCCATAGCCTAGATCTTTTGCCCTATTTACCACGTTTTCATCAATAGTTGCCGTTATCAATATGCCTGGTAGTGGTAAGTCTGTTTGCTGCTGAAGCTCTTGCATCAAATCGAGGCCATTTAGGTCATCTTCAAGCTGATAATCCATCAACACAATATCAATCTTGTGCGCATGTTTAGCAAACTCCTGTTTTGCTTGCTGAGCTGATGATGCTTGATAAACGCGGCAGTTCCAACCATGAAGTAGTTGCACCATACCGGTGAGTACGTTGGGGTCGTTATCAACGCACAACACGTGTACTCCGTTAAGAGTCAGAATGTCTACCGGCGCTTTAGGTGCAAGCTGTTGAGGCTGAACCGTTGTGAGACGCAAACTGAATATACTGCCATGCTCCTCCTTTGATGATAACGTCAGTTGATGGTTAAGCAGTGAGGCAAGCCCTTGTGAAATATTCAGCCCTAAACCGAGTCCATTAACGCCGTCGTGCCCTGAGTGCTGTAGCCTAGTAAACTGCTCAAATATCACTTTTTGCTTCTCTTTGGGGATCCCTGGTCCATCATCAACCACCTGAATAGATATACCATCTTCATGACGGCGATATCCAAGTAGTATTTTGCCTTTGCCTGCGTATCTAAAGGCATTGCTGATCAGGTTTTGCAAAATACGTCGCAATAGCACTTTGTCACTTTTAACCCAAAGCTGAGTGTTAATAAATTTGAATTTTACACTGGACGTTGCAGCTATGGCGCCAAATTCGTCAACGAGTGAGTCAATGACTTCTTGCAGGGCAAACTCGGTGATCTCCGGAATGATGGTGCCACTTTCTATGCGTGATATTTCGTTCAAGTCGAGCAGCAGTTCATTGGCAACTTGCAATGAGTTATCGATATAACCTATCTGCTGTTGTTGCTTACTGGTGAGTTGGCTGTCTTGTAAAAATGCAGATGAAAATAACCTTGCGGCAGAGAGTGGCTGCAGTAGATCATGACTACAGGCCTTTAGGTATTGACTCTTTTTCTGGTGGGCTTGTTCAACCTTTTGCAGCGCCACCGCCAGCTCTTGATTGGTATGCTCTAGGCTTAAGTTCGCTTGTTCGAGCTTTTTCGTACGCTCGTAAACCCTAGCTTCAAGATCTAGGTTTTGCTCCTTAAGTAGCTTTTCCGCTTCACGATACATGGTGATATCAGAAAATATCATTACAAAACCGCCATCGGGAATGGGGTTTCCTTCGATTCTAATCGTTTTGCCGTCAGGCTGAACTCGCTCTGTACTGTGTCGGCTACCTTGACGAAGGTAAGCTAAACGTCGTTCAACTTGTTGGACTAAATCATGTTGTAATGGGTAGGCATGACTTAAGTTAAATTCAATAAGTTGCTTGACTGGGCAGCCAATATAGACGAGGTCATCGGGATAGCTAAATAGATTTAAATAGTGTTGATTCCAAGCGACTAAATTCAAATCCTTGTCGATCACAGAGATCCCTTCACTGGCATTTTCTATCGCACTGTGCAGTACGCTGCGACTAAATTCAGTGCGATGGCTAGAGGCTTCTTCAACTAGCTGTGCCACATCTTCAATCGCAATATCTCGGCCATTAAGGGCGCAAGATATCACTAAACGAGCAGAGGCTGACCCCATCACACTAGCCAACATATTCTCTGTATAGAAAGTTAGAGCTTGGTTATGAGAAGCTTTGTCTGATATAGGCCCCTGCGTTGAGAAAAAGGCATGGAACCCTTGGGCGGCTTTTTCTTGGCCGATAAAGCGTGCAACCAGCAGCTCTAACTCTGTAGGGTTAATATATTTAGGCAGGGCTGGTTGTAATTTTGCAAGATCAGGGCGCTCGATAAAATGCGCGATTTGCATCTGCTCGTGCACACTTTGGCGAGTAAATGATGAAACTAACCAGATCATCGTGAAATTGGCAAACAAACCTACCAAGGTAGCCATGGTGGTCATTGAGTACTCGCTGCCTGCAAACGGATGAGGATACACTCCTAGCTGCGGAAATAGGTTCAGGGACAACCACAGTGAAAAGCCACTGCTTATTCCTGCGAGCACACCGATTAAGGTTACTCGTCGCCACAAAAAGGCAGCGAACAGTGCAGGGCCAATCTGGGCTATTGCACCAAATGCTACCTCTCCTAATGACGCTAGCGTATCGGGGGGAGCAAGCAGAAACATGCCGTAACTTAAGAAGATTACAAACAGGATTAATCCTTTGCGTATGTTCAATAAGTGAGAACGAAACTTATGAAAATCGGTGCTCTGAATATTGGTGACTTTGAAAAGAGTAGGGAAAACCACCTCATTGCTTAACATAGTGCTTAATGCAATGGTTGAAATGATAACCATAGAGCTTGCCGCTGATATTGCGCCGAGAAAACTAAATAGCCCTAACCAAGCGTCACCACTAAAGGCAGGAAGAAATAGCACATAGGCATCACTTTGCAGTGAATCGCCATAGAGTATGTTGCCGGCTTGCCCCAGAGGCATTGCAAAAAAGGCAAAGACTAAGATGTAAATTGGGAATGTCCAACGACTCCACAGCGCATGTTTTTGATCTTTTAATTCAACTATGAGTACTTGAAACTGACGTGGTAGACAGAGAAATGCCGACATAACAATAAAGAGTAAACCAAACATCGACACCATATTGGGGTAAGTAAACTCAGTCGATACAGGTAGCGTTTCATTAGCTTGGCGCCAGATATCCATTGGAGAGTCAAATAGAAAAAATGACACAAAAACTCCAATCGTGAGATAGGCGATGAGCTTGACGAAAGATTCAAAGGCGATGGCTAGCATCATCCCAGGATGACGCTCAGTGACATCAATGGCTCTCACACCAAAAATGATGGTAAAACCGGCCAATATAAGACTCACCACTAAACCTAGCTGCCAAGAGGAGAGTAGGTGGTCTTGTCTTAAAATTTCATAGGAGTTAACAATGGCTTTTAGTTGTAGTGCGATGTAAGGCAAGGTGCCAAACAGAGCGACAAAGGTCACTACCGTCGCCAACAGCTGTGACTTGCCAAACCTTGCGGCAAGTAGATCGGCAATCGAGGTGATATTGAGCTTAAGACAAACACGGATAATGCGTTGAATAAAAGGCCAAGCAAACATAAAAAGTAAAATTGGGGCAATATAAACAGGCAGGTAAGAGAAAGAGTTACTGGCTGCCTGTCCGGCAGTACCTAGAAATCCCCAAGAGGTGCAATAAACGCCCAGAGATAGTGAATATATAATTGTATGTTGCTGTTTAAAAAGCTTTTCTCGATATTTATCACCCAGAAATGCCATCAGAAATAGCAAACCAATATAGCTAATACTGATCGTCACCAATAGCCAATTAGGAAACATGCTGTAGTCACACCTTTTTATTGGGAAATACCCGCCGAATAAGCGAAGTTCCCCTTAATTGTTATAGAAATTAACATATCACATTTTCACTTTTTAAGAGCACTGAAAGCTATCGACTTAAGTCTTAATCCGTTGTGGTTAATCCCTTGTGGCTAGTTCGCTAGTATTGCGCCTAACGTATTAATACTGCTGCACTAATACCATTACACAATTGAGCTAATACTTTTAATTCTGCATCTTGAGTGCAGACATTAAAGGGGATAAAAGATGCTCATTTCTAAAATAAAAAAAATCACATTAGCAGGTTCGTTGTGTTTGCTCGCCAGTTCAGCGGCTGCCGGTTATGACTTTGAAGTTGGCGAAGATGGCAAATTAACATTTGGTGGTTACATCAAAGTCGATGCGCGTTATGTCAGCGGTGATGTTGGTTACCGTGACTTTTGGATTGGCACTGGCACGCCGCTTGAGGCGAGTGCTTCTCAATTTAGAATTTTTGCTAACGAAACACGCTTTAACACTAAATATGTCCACGGCGATGTGATGGGCTTTATTGAAATGGACTTTCTTGGAGGTGGTGGCAACCAGGTTGTTTCCAACTCTGCAAATCCAAGAATACGTCATGCTTTTATTAAATATGAAGGGCTAACGGCAGGTCAAACTTGGACCACCTTTATGAATACTAGCGCGATTCCAGAAACAGCTGACTTTGCAGGTGCAACGGTGGGTTTGGCCTTTATTCGTCAAGGTCAAATTCGTTACGACATAGGTGGCTTTCAATTCTCAATAGAAAATCCTGAAAGTGTAGGTGGAGATACGGCAAATGATGATCTACCCGATGTAGTTGCCCGTTATAACTTTAAAGGTGACTGGGGTGATATCTCAATATCTGCGCTTGGTCGTAGCCTAAATACTGATCTAGGCAATAGTGAAACGGCATTTGGTGGCTCTATTGCTGGGCGCATTAAAACTTTCGGTAAAGATGATCTGCGTTTCCAATTCCACCAAGGCGAAGTGGGTCGTTATGTCGGTATTGGTGTCGCGCGCGATTTGGTTGGTGAGGAAGTTGAAAGCACTACATCTTATCTAGCCGCTTACCGCCATTTTTGGACCGATACCCTAAGAAGTACCGCGCTTTATGGTCGAGTAGAAACAGACATTGGCAATGCCGAGCGTAGCCAATGGAGTGTTAACCTTTTCCAAAACCTCACTCCGCATTTAGCGATTGGTTTTGAGGTGGGTAACTTTGAAATTGGCGATCAAGATGTCGACTCCGACTATGCACAACTCTCTTTCCGCTACGCACTGTAATTGTTGTTGGTGGCAGGGAAATCCCTGCTGCCGCTTGAGTGTGAACGGGTCTTGTTATATTTCGTTATAGGTTACCCATGACAGTCGTTAGAAGTAAGTACTTAGTGACAGTAAGTGCGAGAAACTGAGCGCTGTTGCAGTGTAAAGGAGTATGGGTGTGGTAGATAAAATCTTAAAAGTTGAACAGATTTCCTTAGCATTTGGTGGCGTAAAAGCGCTAACAGATGTCAGTTTTGAAGTTGAAAAAGGGTCGGTGTTTTCGATTATTGGGCCTAACGGTGCAGGTAAAACCTCGATGCTTAACTGTATCTCCGGTCGCTATCGTCCCTATGAAGGCTCCATTCATTTTGATGACCAAGAAGTCACCCACATGCGACCAAATGACCGTGCCGATTTAGGCATTGGTCGAACATTCCAAAATCTAGCGCTATTCGGTCATATGTCAGTTCTCGACAACATCATGGTTGGCCGTCATCACCAGATGAAAAATAACTGGTTAACTGGGCCGCTTTACTGGGCTTCTCCTGCGCAAAAAGAGGAGCTTAAACATAGGCGCCAAGTTGAAGAGATAATCGATTTTCTCGATATCTCTCATGTGCGAAAGTCAATTGCAGGCACTCTGTCTTACGGTTTGCGTAAACGGGTCGAACTGGCTCGGGCCATCGCGCTAAATCCCAAACTAATCCTACTTGATGAACCCATGGCGGGCATGAACCTAGAAGAGAAGGAAGATATGGCGCGCTATATCTTAGATCTCAACGAAGAGTTTGGCATTACTGTGGTGATGATTGAGCACGATATGGGAGTGGTTATGGATATTTCTCATGAAGTGATGGTACTCGATTTTGGTAAGAAACTAGTTAGCGGTTTACCTGACGAAGTTATGGCAAACGAACATGTTAGGCAAGCTTACTTAGGCCTAGATGATAATGAGCAGCTGCAGGAGGTGGGTTAATGAAAACTGCAAATGAAGGTGCTGCAGAACGTTTTGATATGGGTGATATGGATACCTTTCCCAAAATATTGCGACACAACGCGCTCTTATGGAGTGATGATATTGCCATGCGTGAAAAAGAGTTTGGCATTTGGAGCGAGTTTAGCTGGCTTGATTACCACAACCGCGTTAAATGGCTGTCATTAACTCTGCGTGATTTGGGCATTGAAGCTGAAACAACCATCGCGCTATTGGGCGACAACCGACCAGAGTGGATTTGGGGCGAAGTTGCAGCCCATGCTTTATGTTGTTTCTCTTTGGGGATCTATCAAGACTCGCTGCATGAAGAGGTGGCATACCTGCTTAACCGCAGTAATGCGCAGGTGGTGATTGCTGAAGATGAGGAGCAGTGTGACAAGTTACTTGAGCTTGGTGATCAGATCCCATCAGTAAAATACATCGTCTATTGCGATCCTCGAGGGATGCGTAAGTACGACGACCCGCGATTGATAAATATCGAAGATATTTACAAGAGTGGTCAGCAGCTTGATAAACAAAATCCAACCGCTTATGACGAGCTAGTCGATGCAGGCAAAGCTGACAATATTGCCATCTACTGCACCACATCTGGCACGACCTCAAAACCCAAAATTGTATTGTTGCAGGGCAGTAAGTTTATTGACCACTGCTGCTCATACTTGCGTGCCGATCCAAGAATGCCTGGCGACAACTATGTATCGGTACTGCCTCTGCCTTGGATAATGGAGCAGGTCTATGCCGTCGGCCAAGCACTGATTGCCAGACAGATAGTTAACTTTGTAGAAGAGCAAGAGACTATGATGGCTGATCTTCGTGAAATCGGCCCAAGCTTTGTATTACTCGCGCCGAGAGTGTGGGAAGGGATTTTAGCCGACGTTCAAGCGCGGATGATGGACTCTACGCCACTGAAGAAAAAACTATTTGAGTTTGCGATGAAACGCGCAGAAACAGCGCTTGCTCAAGGTAAGCGATCGACGTTGGCGGATGTCCTGTTAATGAAAGCGCTGCGCGATAGGCTGGGTTTTTCATTTCTAAAATCTGCAGCTACTGGTGGCGCAGCTATGGGCCCGGATACCTTCAAGTTCTTCCAGAGTATTGGGGTGCCACTGCGCCAACTATACGGTCAAACCGAGATGTGCGGTGCTTACACCATTCACCATCAGGATGATGTTGACTATGACAGTGTTGGTGTTGCTTTTGATACCGCCCAGTTGCAGGTGATTAATACTGACAGCGAAGGTGTTGGGGAGGTTATCGCCAAAACGGTGGGTATGTTTAATGGTTATCTTGGTGACCAAGCGGCCTTTGATGAAGATGTTAAAGATGGCTGGATGCATACTGGAGATGCGGGCTATTTCAAGTCATCGGGGCATTTGGTGGTCATCGACCGTATTAAGGATCTGGCCAAAACCAGCCATGGGATCCAGTACTCGCCACAATATATTGAAAACAAGCTCAAGTTCTCTTCGTTCATCGGTGAAGCTGTGATTTTAGGCAAAGATAAGCCGTTTCTATCAGCCATTCTTTGTATTCGTTTCAGTATTGTCGCTAAGTGGGCGGAACAGCAAGGACTGGCATTTACCAACTACACCAACCTGTCAACGTTGCCAGAGGTTTATGAGCAACTGACTAAAGAGGTGGAAATAGTCAATCAATCGCTGCCCGATGCACAGAAGATCAATAAATTCATTTTGTTATACAAAGAGCTTGATGCAGATGACGGCGAACTGACTCGTACCCGTAAAGTTCGCCGAGGTGTTATTGCTGATAAATACGCTGACATTATCGAGTCACTCTATAGCGATAAATCCCATGTTGATATCGATACCGTCATTACCTTCCAAGATGGCAGTCAATCGCGCATTCAAACCCAACTGAAGGTGGCAACTGTGATTGAATCTTCAGTGGCTACTCAAAGCAGTATTTCTCAAAGGAGAGCATCATGAATTTTGAACTGTTACTGCAACTTATCATCAACGGGGTGATTGTTGGCCTGTTATACGGCGTAGTGGGGATGTGCTTTGTTTTAGTGTACAAGTCGACTCAGATTGTAAACTTTGCCCAGGGTGAGTTCTTGTTAGTGGGCGCATGGGTTTGTTGGGCGCTCTTGGTTTACCTACAGTTGCCATTCTTCTTAGGCTTCTTACTCACACTCTGCTTTATGGCGGTGTTTGGGGTGTTTCTACAGATGATAGTGCTTAGACCCATGATTGGTGAACCCATTATTTCAGTGATCATGGTGACGATTGGCTTATCTATCTTCTTCCAATCTTTGACTAAGTGGATCTTCGGTGTTTCTCCGCAGAGTTACCCAACAGTTTTCGATACCCAATCAATCTCAATCTTTGGGCTTAATATCGAGTTGGCTTACTTAATGAGTACCGTGATTGCGCTCATTATTATGGTCAGTTTTTTCTTGTTCTTTAAATATTCAAAACATGGCTTGGCAATGCGGGCGACAGCGTTTGACCAGCAAGTTGCGCAAAGTTTGGGAATATCAGTGAAACAAGTTTTCGCCATGAGTTGGGGAATTGCAGCGACAGTGTCTGCAACCGCAGGTGTAGTGATCGGCATGGTGAATGGTGTCTCAGACTCTCTCTCCTCTATCGGCATCAAGGTCTTTCCTGCGGTTATTCTCGGTGGCCTCGACTCAATAGTCGGCGCAATAGTCGGTGGCATTACCATTGGTATTTTAGAAAACGTGGCTGAGTTCTTTGATAGTCAGTACCTGCATATCGGCAACATGTACGACATCGCGCCGTTTTATGTGCTGTTGATCATTCTATGGTTTAAGCCTTATGGCCTGTTTGGTACTCGCGACATCGAGCGCATCTAAGCACCTGTCTTACGCTACTTATTTATCGCCAATTTTTTGTTTAAGGAGTTCTTATGTCTAGCTTAGCGATGCGTCCGTGTGGTGATTTCCGCACCAGCTATAAAGCCGACAACACAATATTTGAAACTAAAACTATCCGACTGATGACGATAGCGCTTATCGCCATTGCTTGTGGTGCGCCATTGGTACTTGATGGCTACTTTCTAACGCTGTTTATTCAGATCTCATACTTAGGGATTGCCGCTCTTGGTCTCAATATATTGGTGGGGTTCACTGGGCAGATCTCACTAGGTCATGGCGCATTCTTTGGCTTTGGTGCTTTTGCCTCAGCATGGTTAAACACTAGCTTTCAAATTCCTGTGGTGCTGTGTATTCCGCTGGCAGGCTTTTTGACCATGGCCGTTGGCATGATGTTCGGAATGCCAGCAGCAAGAATTAAAGGTCTGTATCTTGCCATTGCGACCTTAGCGGCGCAGTTCATTATCGAGGACTTTTTTGCTCGAGCAGAGTGGTTCTCTGGCGGTTCTTCAGGCTCTATGGCAGCGCCAGTCAATCTATTTGGTTTTGAGTTTGATACCGATCAGAGCTTCTACTACATCGCGTTATTTGCATTGGTATTTATGTATATCTGGGGCTGTAACTTGATGCGCAGCCGTGATGGACGGGCATTTGTTGCGGTGCGAGATCACTATCTCTCTGCTGAAATTATGGGGGTGAAGCTTAACAAATATCGATTGCTGTCATTTGGAATATCTTCGTTTTACGCAGGTATTGGCGGTGCTTTATATGCTCACTACTTAGGTTATGTTTCGGCGGAAGGCTTCACCATTTTGATGTCTATTCAATTTTTGGCAATGGTGATCATTGGCGGCCTTGGCTCAATAAAAGGCACCTTAATGGGGGTGGTGTTTATGGTGTTATTGCCAGAAATGCTCGAGAGCATTGTTGGGCTGATGAAGTACACCGACTGGGGCAATATCCCCATGGTGACTGATGGCCTTGCCTATATCAAAGAGATGGCGATTGGATTGGTCATCATCCTGTTTTTGATTTTTGAACCTGAAGGGCTAGCCCATCGCTGGGCACAAATTAAGAATTATTGGAAATTCTACCCGTTTGCTTACTAACAACCTGGTTTTACCGAGCTGTACAGCAGCGGTATACAGCTTTCAACTTTGACTGAACACTTGAAGGATTATAACAATGCATAACAATACCGAGAAAAACAGATTGAGCAAAGTGAACTATTTAAAATTGGCTCTGGGCTCAAGCATTGCTTGTTTAGCAACCACAGCCAATGCTGAGGAAACTATTTTTGTTGGCCATCTGGCTGATATGTCGGGGCCAACAGCATTTGTGGGTAAGCCATATGCTGATGGTGTTCGAGACTCGTTAGCTTATATCAATGCCCATGGTGGTATTGACGGCACTAAGCTTGAGTATGAAACTATCGATTATGCCTACAAGGTTCCGCAAGCTATCGCTTCTTATAAGAAGTGGAAATCACGTAAGAATATGGTGGCTATGCAAGGATGGGGAACGGCAGATACTGAAGCACTAATCTCGTTTGCAGCAAAAGATAAAACACCGGTTTTTTCGGCATCTTACTCAGGGCATTTGACTGACCCAGAAGGAAAGAATCCTAAGACCAAAAAGCCAGCACCCTATAACTTTTTCTACGGTGCATCTTACTCTGATTCTTGCCGTGGCTTAGTGCAGTGGGCGGCAAACGATTGGAAAACCAAAGGAGGACAAGGTAAGCCCAAGTTTACTCACATTGGCGCTAACCATCCTTTTCCCAACGCTCCTAAAGCTGCATGTGCTGAATACGCAACCGAGTTAGGCTTTGATGTTCAGCCTCCTGTGGTCATTTCGATGAAGCCCGGTGACTTTAAAGCTCAGTGCTTGAGTCTTAAAAGCTCTAAAACTAATTATGGCTACATTGGTAACTTAGGTGGCTCGGTGCAGTCATTGATAAAATCCTGTAATACCGTCGGTACCGATATCCAGTTTATGTCGAATATCTGGGGCGGCGACAAGTTGGTATTTAAGGCGGCGGGAGAGGGCGTTAAAAACTACATTTTCCCAACCATGACGCCATTTTGGACTGATGACGTGCCTGGGATGAAGCTGGTTCGCGAGATCTCAAAGATGTCTGATAGCGATGGTGATGAAGAGCGTCTGCACCATTATATTCGCGGTGTTTGCTCGACCTACTTTATGAAAGAGTCTATGGAGTGGGCTAAAGCAAATGGCGGAGTAACAGGAGAGAACGTTAAAAAGGGCATGTACGCACGTAAAAACTGGGTGCCGAAAGGGCTTGAAGGGGTTTGTTTAGCGGCAACTTGGACACCTGAAGATCATCGCGGTATTAACCAAGTCAACATCTATAAAGGTAACTTTAATGGTGGTGATGTGCGAGTTGAAAAAGTGAATCAGGTGACACTGGAACGCCGTGTTGATTGGTTAGGTTACTAAGCTTCGCTTGCAAAATTTTGCTTACTAATCTTAAACGGGATACCAGCCTAGTGGGTGAGCGATTATCTGCTAGGTAATAACATTAAAGTTGGAGTTGTTATGTCACAAGCTGTGCAGTTAAAGCCTGAGAGCCCACTGTTGTCAATTAAT
Organism: Shewanella kaireitica; assembly: GCF_023284045.1. Taxonomy (GTDB): domain Bacteria; phylum Pseudomonadota; class Gammaproteobacteria; order Enterobacterales; family Shewanellaceae; genus Shewanella; species Shewanella kaireitica. The sequence goes on along the minus strand of NZ_JAKIKQ010000003.1, from coordinate 360,139 downwards.
AACATTGAAGTGGTCTATGACGATGTTATTCAAGTTTTACGTGGGGTGAGTATTGATGTTCCTCAAGGTGAGATAGTGACGTTGTTGGGGCCAAATGGTGCGGGAAAATCAACCACCTTGAAAGCGATATCTGGATTACTGAAAACAGAAAATGGCGAAGTATCTCGCGGTGATATTCATTTCATGGGCGAGAGAATTGACGTTAAAAATGCAGAAGATGTGGTGCGTTCCGGTTTGTTTCAGGTCATGGAAGGTCGGCGTATTGTTGAAGATATGAGTGTTATTGAAAACTTAAAACTAGGCGCTTATACCCGTAATGATGGCCAAGTTAATCAAGATATCGACATGGTATTTAACTATTTCCCTCGCCTAAAGGAACGTACGGGGTTGGCGGGATATTTATCGGGTGGGGAGCAGCAAATGCTTGCCATAGGCAGAGCTTTAATGGCGAGGCCGAAAATGATCTGCTTGGATGAGCCGTCAATGGGGTTATCACCACTGCTGGTTAAAGAGGTGTTTGGCATCATTGAAAAGATCAATCGGGACCAAGGGATCACTATGTTGCTGGTGGAGCAAAATGCCAACTATGCACTAAAGGCGGCTAATTACGGCTACATTATGGAGTCGGGCAAGATAGTGCTAGATGGTAGTAAGGAGCAACTATTAAACAACGAAGATGTGAAGGAGTTTTATCTCGGTGGTGGTAACGAAAAGCGTAAAAGCTTCAAAAATTTAAAGTCGTATAAACGCCGTAAACGTTGGTTGTAAAGGAGTCTCGTCTATGTCTTTTTATTGTGCTCAAGAGCAGCAGTCGATGGCGCTGAGAGAATCAACATTGCTATCAGGCTTAAGTGATTTTTTAAGCTTTGCTAAGGATTCATCAGTTTACTATCAACAACTGTTTGCTGACATCGATGTCAGCCAAATAGATAGCAGAGCGAGCTTGGCCTCGCTGCCTATCACCCGTAAATCGGACTTAATCAAGCTACAAGCGGCAGCTATGCCATTTGCTGGTATGGTGCCTAATATGGTGAATATTGGGAGAGTGTTTCAATCACCGGGGCCTATCTACGAACCTGAGACTGATGAGCATGATTGGTGGCGCATGGGACAAGCCTTCTTTGCTGCAGGTTTTAGAGAGGGTGATATGGTTCAAAACTGCTTGTCTTATCATCTTACACCCGGTGGCTTCATTATGGATTCCGGCGCCAGAGCTTGTGGTTGTAGTGTGATCCCGGCGGGTCCAGGCCAAACTGAGTTACAGCTCGATATGGCTAAAAACCTCAAGCCTAATGGTTATTGCGGTACACCGTCTTTTTTGAAAATCCTGTTGGATAAAGCCAAAGATCGGCAACAGAATCTGCCATTTAAAAAAGCATTAGTGACGGGGGAAGCGCTAACGCCGTCGTTAAAGTCTGCATTTATCGAAGCCGATATTGAAGTCAAGCAGGCTTATGCCACTGCAGATATAGGATTGATAGCATTTGAAAGCAGTGATGACGGGCTTATTGTCGCTGAAGATATTATTTTAGAGTTGGTAAGACCCGGTACGCTAATGCCAGTAGATGTGGGCGAGGTGGGCGAAGTTGTTATCACTAGCTTCAATCCTAGTTATCCTTTGATTCGATTTGCGACAGGAGATCTATCTGCTCAGCTAGAAGGTTCAAGCACATGTGGTCGCAGTAATATACGCATTAAAGGTTGGCTTGGCCGTGCAGATCAAACCACTAAAGTAAAAGGTTTGTTTGTGCACCCCGAGCAAGTTGAACAGATAAGAGTGCAGCACAATATAATCCAGCGTTTACGAATGGTTGTTAGTCGAGATAATGATAACGATAAAATGTGTTTGTTGTGTGAGGTGGCGGAGACAGCGTTAAATAGCGTGGATGTCAGTGCCATTAAACAAACCATACGTGCAGTGACACAGTTGTCTGCTGAGGTGAGTATCGAGCCTCTAGGTAGTCTGCCTAAAGATGGCATTGTGATTGAAGATCGGCGCTAGAGCGGTGGAGGAAAAACAAAAACGCCGATGGTTTACCATCGGCGTTTATCTATTTTTGCATCTTAGCGTTTAACGACAAGAGCGGCTCATTGTTGGATTAAGCTTGTTGCGCCTTTAAGAACTCAACAATTTGATCGAATGGAACATCTTGCTTCTCACCAGTGCGACGATTCTTATATTCGAATACGCCGTTATCAATGTTACGGTCACCGATAACCACAACATTTGGTAAGCCTACAAGTTCCATATCCGCAAACATCACACCCGCACGCTCTTTACGGTCATCAAACAAGACTTCCATGCCTGCATCAGTTAGATCTTGATATAGCTGTTCAGCCATATCTTTAACCCGGTGAGACTTATGCATGTTCATTGGCAAAATGCCAACTTGGAATGGCGCGATAGCTTCTGGCCAGATAATACCGCGATCATCATGGTTTTGCTCAATAGCTGCAGCAACCATGCGGCTAACACCCACACCGTAGCAACCCATAAGTAGCGTTTTAGACTTGCCATTTTGGTCAAGTACGTTAGCGTGCATCGCTTCTGAGTAGTTGCTACCAAGCTGGAAAATATGACCCACTTCGATACCACGAAGCAGTGCGATAGTGCCTTTACCACAAGGGCTAGCTTCACCTTCGATGATATTACGTAAATCGAATGCTGGTGCGCTTGGTAAGTCGCGCTCCCAGTTAATGCCGAAGTAGTGCTTGTCGTCTTGGTTAGCACCCGCGCCAAAGTCACTCATTACTGCTACGCCGTGATCCACGAAAACTGGAATGTTAAGGCCTACAGGGCCGATAGAGCCTGGACCTGCACCAATGGCTTTACGAATATCAGCATCATCAGCAAATTCGAAAGGAGCAAGAACCGCTTCAATCTTTTCAGCTTTGACTTCGTTAAGGTCGTGGTCGCCTCGAATAACCAATGCAACCAAAGGCGCTTCTTCAGTTGCGCCTTTAACGATTAAGGTCTTAACGGTTTTTTCAATCGCAATATCGTGCTGCTCAACGAGCTCTGCAATGGTCTTGGCATTTGGCGTATCGACTAAAGTCATTTCGCTAGTTGCAGCTTGACGTGTTTCAGTCGGCATCGGCGCTTCACATTTTTCAATGTTAGCGGCGTAATCACTTTCGGTAGAGTAAGCGATTAAGTCTTCACCGCTGTTAGCCAGTACGTGGAACTCGTGTGACAAGCTGCCACCAATAGAGCCCGTATCAGCCATTACTGGGCGGAATGATAAGCCTAAGCGAGTAAGGATGTTGTTATAAGCCTGGAACATAGCCTCATAGGTTTCATCCATGCACTCTTGCTCTAGGTGGAAAGAGTATGCATCTTTCATCAAAAATTCGCGCGAGCGCATCACGCCAAAGCGTGGACGAACTTCGTCACGGAATTTAGTCTGAATTTGGTATAGGTTTAGTGGTAACTGTTTGTAAGAGTTAACCTCTTTACGCACGATGTCGGTGATGACTTCTTCGTGAGTCGGGCCCAAGACGAAGTCACGGTTGTGACGGTCTTGGAAGCGCAGTAGTTCTGGACCAAACTTGTCAAAGCGTCCAGTCTCTTGCCAAAGATCAGCTGGTTGCACCATTGGCATTAAAATTTCAACCGAACCCGCCTTGTTCATCTCTTCGCGAACAATCGCTTCGATTTTACGTAAAACACGTAAACCTGTCGGCAACCAGCTGTATAAGCCAGATGCATTACGACGGATCATGCCCGCACGTAACATTAACTGATGACTAATAACTTCTGCATTGGCAGGAGTTTCTTTTTGAGTAGATAGCAGGTACTTGCTTACGCGCATTACCGAGAGTCCAAATTTGAGTTGAATGGGCGCCATTTTATCACTTGTAGAAGTGATGTCACCTAACGATTTCGACAATAATCAAAATTGTTGCTTTTAGTTGGAATTATATTGACCTGCTTGCAGATGAATTGCGGGGTAATCGCTATGTATATCTGCTCTTAATTAGCAGATGAATTCGTCTAGAACGCCTAGTGCATATGGCTTAGCAACTATACCGAAACCAGAATACCCTTAATGAGCATTGCAAACATGTCGATTCTAGCGAATAGTTTTTAAACAAGGTTGTAGAACGTCTTTATCAATATAAAAGGTTGTTAATTAACGCTATTTAATTTAACTTTGACGCAATATCGAAAAGGAGGCTTGGCTAAGCCACATTCCGATATTTTGACAGGAAAGTTCGCTCAAAAATCGAGCATTGGAATTGATACTAACAAGGAGAGTCCAAGGTAATGGATTATTTTATCGGAGCTTTAAAGAAATACGCTGATTTTTCAGGACGTGCGAGACGAACTGAGTATTGGATGTTTTTTCTATTTTACATCATTTTTTATGTCGCAGTTTCAATCGTTGATTCAATATTGGGTATTGGGTTACTGACCACTGTTTTCGCGCTTGGCATGTTAATACCTACATTGAGCATCGGGGCGAGAAGGTTACATGATACTGGCCGTAGTGGCTGGTGGCAGCTAATTGGTATTATTCCACTGATTGGCGCCATTGTACTGATTGTTTTTTACGTACAAGACAGCCATGATGAAAATGGCTACGGCAGTAATCCAAAAGCGGTTGCTGCAAATTAAGTTAAGCGCATACTGATATTTTCTAAGGCCGAATTCAGCAATGACTCGGCCTTTTTTTGTTTAGCAGCTAGTTAATCGTAATCGAGAATACTGCTCATTCTGAAAATACAGCATCGTTTATTGATAAGGAGGTCATCCAGTTGATCAAAAACTTTCTTGATGCAAACAAGCAAACGCTTGCCAAGTCCCATGATGGTACTGGTCAATATGATCTTTATCAGATTTGGAGCCGCGCTGACTTTAGCTGTAATGTGGATTTTATTGATAGAGTGGTGCTCCCCCCGAATTCGACTGTGGGTTACCATAAGCATTCTAATAATTAATACCAATTGCATTAAAAGTTTGACCATTCAGCGGGAATTCAAAACGCTGTAGGAAAGTAGTGGAATTTGAGCTAATAGTTATTCTCGGCTCTGGCATCCTGCTTCGCTCTCGATAATTGCTCCTGCATTATTCTACCTTCGACCATCCTTGGTCTCGTACCTCCTAAATCTGACCGCCAAGGAGGGCCGGAATGTCTTATTTTGTATGGAACAAAATAGACCATTTAGTCGTATATCCAAATCCCATAGCGAATCATACAGCGTTTTGCCAATTTGTTTAACCTCAGCCGCACTACGTGAGTTCCTCAGTCTTTCCACTTCTGCTTTGCATTGGCTTAAAAGGGAACAACCATTTCTTTACCAATGCGCTTTGAATTGAAAAGACTGAGGGGCTCTGAACTGGCCAAATACTTAATGCAATTGGTATAAGAGATGTATATCGTGCTTGAAGGGCAAGGTGCGATGACGCTAAATGGTAAAGATGTCTTAATAAAGAAAGGTGATATGATTGTAAATCAGCCATTTGGTGAGCACGGATTAGTTAATAACTCAGACAGCGTGATTGATATATTAGTCATTCAAGTTTCCATTTAACGTCTCCTTATTTCTGAGAGATATATTGCTAATAGAATTCGCAATAACTGAGCGATAAAAGCTAGTGCCAGCCCGCTTAAATGTTGCTTATTAGCATCAAGGTTTAACTCTGTAGAGTGGAGGATATATGATAAGAAAAGCGACCACGGCAGATGTTAGTCGCGTGTGGCAGATAAGAACCCAGGCGATATTGAGGAGTTGCAGCAGCCATTATAGTCACGAGATAGTAGCTAGCTGGTCAAGTGCGCCTATGCCTAATGGATTTGCTGATCTATTAGTGCACCATGGCGCATTGGTCTTTGAGGTACAAAATGAGCTATTGGCTTTTGGCTTTGTCGATATTCAGCAATCTCGTCTTGAAGCACTTTTTGTTACTCCTGATTGCGCAGGTAGAGGTTATGGAAAGCTCATTGCTCGCGAGCTGCTGTTGGTAGCTAAGCGCGCAGGCGTTAAGCAGCTAACGCTCTCTTCCTCTTTAAATGCAGTTAAATTTTATCAACGCCTAGGTTTTGTGGCTAAAGAAGAAATCTTATGGGTGCACCCTTTAGGTTTTGAAATTACATCTGTAGTAATGGAGAAGCAGCTGTATTAACGCAGAGAAGCGGGCTGATTTTATTTATAAAGTCCTATGTTTTATCTCGCCTATCACCAATCACCCTTGCTGGATTGCCAGCAACAATGGCGTAATCTTCAACATCCTTGGTGACCACCGCGCCCATGCCAACTACCGCGTGGTTACCTATGGTGACACCATCAACAATACCCGCTTGTGCCCCTACCCAAACATCTTCGCCAATAACAACGCCTTTTGAGTTGGAAGCTTGCTGGTAGATTGGAGTGTCAGGAGTCATGCCGTGATTAAAAGCATAGATAGTCACGTTGTTAGCAATACGAGTTTGCTTACCAATGGTAATGCCATGACGACCACCATCGATTGAGCAACCATGATTGATTGCTACTTCATCGCCTAAAGTGAGCGGTCCATGTATAAAACTGTCGGCGGCAATCATGCACTGTCTACCGATTTTAATCTCGCGCCCGCGCTCTGCAAACAGATTGGCTTCTGGTGCCACAAAGCTGTTTTCGGCAATAGAGATGGTTTCTACACTACAAAAGTGTGCTTGCACTTTATCTTGCCAAGGTTTAGCCCATAACAGGTGTTTTTCTTTGAGGGAGAAATATAGCCATGGCATGTAAGACAGGCGTTTTTTATGTTGAGATTGGTAGTCAGGCTTGCCAGCTTCAGTCATCACTTTTCTCCAACTTGGCGGAGATGCCAACTTGTGACGGCCGCAATTCAAGTACTTCGATACCATCAGCTAACATTTTCCACAAGATGTCTAAGTCATACAGAGCAACTTGATAAAGCTTAGGATCGGCCTTAGCTTTCTTGTAAGCGGGACGTGGATCTTGTGCTAATACCCCTGTTATTAACTCTGCAAGCCTTGGGTAGTTATCATTTTTTTGGTAAAGCTCTAATTGCTGTTGAGCTGCTTGGCAAAAAGTAACCTTAGCTAGGACGGGCGCTTCTTGGGCAATACCACCAACCGCCTCTTCAATCGAGTCGGAAAAGGGGATATATGGCTTAATATCTACGATTGGGGTGCCATCAAGCAAGTCCATGCCAGAGATCTCCAAGCGGACTTTACCGTTATCAGTATGCACCGCATGGAGTTTCACCACTGACTGACCGATGCCATTGGGCCTAAACGTTGAGCGGGTAGCAAATACTCCAAGTTTCTCATTACCACCTAAACGGGGAGGGCGAACCGTGGTTTTCCAGCCTTGGGCTAAGTTTTCATGAAAACAAAAGAGTAACCATAAATGGGAATACTGCTCTAAGCCCCGAACGGCATCAATTTGATTGAAAGGCGGCGCTAGTTCAACAAAGCCTCGAGCAGCGCTCACCAATCCTGGTTGGCGCGGGATACCAAATTTTTGTTTATATGGCGTGCGGCAGTACGCTACCGCTTGGATCTGATTGGTAAAAGACATTGTCATTTATTTAGCGTTTAGGCTATTCCTGCGGGCTGGTCGTTACAATTGCTTGGCCGACGCATAGCGCGCGAGTCACGCAGTTTGGCGTAGATTCTTCTATCAGTAGACAGTTCTTAATGACAAGTCCATTTGCTTGTTTATCTGCCGCTGCGCGGCGAGCTAATGTGCGTGCTTCAACAATAGAAGCAGGTGCATCGCTTTCGCCTATTTGACAAGTTTCACCCTCTACTAAACCTTTTATTTCATAAGGGCCTTTAGGTTGAATACTTCCTTCATAAAGGGTGACATCGCCAACTTTAAAGTAATCGTTAATTGCTTCGCCATCGAGGTTACTGTTAAAGGCATATTCACCCGCACAAGCGCTGAGTAAAATGATGAGAGAAGCTGGCAGTAGGTATTTCATAATGAATGCCTGTTATATGAGTTATTAGGTTAGTAAAAGGGGTTAGCTTTCACTAAAGAGGCGTACAAAAAAGTGCTCATAAAGAGCACTTTTCATTAAACGGTCTTGTTAGCGCTATAAGTTTGAAATTCTAGCGCTTTAGATACTTTTGATAAAGCTGTTGATGACGATTATTTAGATCAATTTTACGACCATCAATATAAACGGACTCAATGCCCGCCTGCATCGGGTCTAAAATATCTCCCGTTGCAATAATCATATTGGCTTTAAAGCCAGGCGCAATAGCACCCATGTCGTCAATATCGAGTATTTTCGCCGCATCAAGGGTAATGCTTTGAAGTGCTTGTGACTTGGTTAATCCATATGCAACTGTCTGCCCTGCTGCAAATGGCAAGTTACGGCTGTTCCAGTCAGACGAAAAACCGAGCGCGAAAGGGATGTTGGCTTGTTTAAGCAGCGCAGGAATTTTGAAGGCCAGATCAATGGGTTCATCCTTACGCTTCGGTAAGCTCAATGTTTGGGTATAGACAACTTTAGCATTCACTTCGCTCAATGCATCGGCTAAACGCCAAGCATCATAGCCACCAACGATAACAATTTTAAAGCCATAGATTTTACTCAGTGCAATTGCTTCCTCTATCTGCTTTTGCGATTGTGCATGAATAAACAACTGTGCATTACCATCAAATAGTGGCGTTAGAGACTGCCAGCGTAGGTCTGCTTTAGTTACCTTACCGGCTTTAAGTGCCAGTTGATAACGGTGAGCATCAGTAAAAGCCTGATGAACCTTGTTTACGCGCTTGCTGAGATCATCAAGTTGCTCTTGACGTTTATCCGCATCAGACGACATCCAGCGAATATATGGCCAGTAAAGATGAAATTGCTTGTTTGACTCAACTAATGCATCTTCTATCGTCCAACTGTCCATCGACACGAGTGCTGATTGACCCGCTAGGCCATCACCTTGCGGAACGACTTGAGCATGAGTAATCCCATTAACACGTACGGTGGGAATGATTTCTGAGTCAGGATTAAAGGCGGAGATGGCCTCAAGTTGTGGATTAATAAAGCCTACTTCGTAGGCATCATTACTTGGACGCATCATCTCTACTTCAACAAGCCCCATTGTGGTGTCAAGTGCAATAAGACCCGGATAGATATGTTTATTGCTGGCATCGAGCACGACTGCGTTGGCAGCCATGAGCGCTGTTTCTGATTGAGCTGCTGGATTATCTGTTTGCTCGCTAAGATCCGTGGCATGTTCCGCGGTTGCTAGGTTTTGTCCAACAGCGACAATCTTGCCGTCTGCGATCAATACATCGGTATTCTCAAGCTGGCCTTGAGTCACCGAATGGACTGTGGCATTGGTAAATAGTATTGCTGAATTTTGCGCGGGTGCTGGCAGCATGTCATGGGCATATAGCGCACTGCTAAATAAGCATGAGGTAATAATGCTAGCAAATGAGCCTGCTATTTTAATTGATTGAGTAAGCTTCATTACAGTGCTCCTTGAGCTGTTTGTTGCCAAGCATTAAAGTGGGTATCGCAGTGCCATTCGGGCTCTGCTAAATCAACATCGGTTTCACCTTGCTTATGGGCATCATCACTAAGTAACACTTTTTGGATCAATGCAGCTCGCTCTTTTTCTACTGCTTTTTGAGCTAACTTATCTTGCTCACGGCTAAAGTATCGACGTCCTTGAATCCAAGTTGAATCAACTTTGGCGTAAACTGACAGTGGTGAGTCACTCCAAAGCACGATATCAGCTTGTTTCCCCTCAACCAGTGAGCCTACTTTATCCTCGATGCCTAACTGAATTGCTGGATTAATGGTGATCATCTTCCAAGCATCTTCTGCGTTCATACCGCAATACATCATCGATTTGGCGGCTTCCTGATTGAGTCTGCGCTGCATTTCGTAATCATCAGAGTTAATACTGGTGAGTACGCCTTTGTTTTGCATTAAACAGGTGTTTTGCGGGATAGCATCATAAACTTCAAATTTGTAAGCCCACCAGTCTGAGAAGGTAGATGCATAAGCACCATGTTTGGCCATTTCATCAGCGACTTTATAGCCTTCAAGAATATGGGTGAAGGTACCCACTTTAAAGTCGTAAGCTTCAGCTAATCTGAGGAACATTAAGATCTCAGATTGCACATAGGAATGAATATGCACGCTACGTGTTTGCTCTAAGACCTCTACGACAGCTTCTAAACGGTAGTTATGTTGGGGGGCGACCGTGCGTCTGCGTTCGCTTGAACGCATTTTTTTATAATCACGCTGCGCTTTTCTATAAGCTAAGGCTTCGTTAAATGCCTCGCTGAACAGAGATTTAACACCGATACGACTCTGAGGGAATCTACTGTCAAAGTTGTCTCCCCAGTTACTTTGCTTAACATTTTCACCCAGTGCGAATTTAATGCTGGCAGGAGCGCCTGCAAATTTTAACTGCTCGGCGTTATCACCCCATTTAAGTTGAATGATTTGCGCTTGGCCGCCGATAGGGTTTGCACTTCCGTGCAAAATCTGTGCTGTAGTGACGCCGCCAGCAAGTCCACGGTAGATGGCAATATCATCAGGATTAATCACATCACCAATTCTTACCTCTGAGGTAACAGCATCTGTTGCTTCGTTAGTACCGCCATTTAGTGCAATATGTGAGTGTTCGTCAATAATCCCCGCAGTAAGGTGCATGCCTGTGGCATCGATGACTTTATATCCCGAAGGGGTGCTTAATTGGCTCCCTATCTCCTCAATTTTGCCGCGAGAGATAATCAAGTCAGTGTTGTTCAATACACCGTTTTCAGCTGACGTCCATATTGTGGCGTTTTTGATATGTAGCTTGTCTTGAGCGGGCTGTGTTAACAAACCATAGGCAACATTAGGTGAAGTTTGCTTAGCAATTTGCGGTAGCTCTGCGCTCTTCGCGTTCAGTGAATCATCACCTAATGCTACTTGTTCAAGCTTGGTGCCACCAAAAGGTACTGTTTGATTATTGCTATCGAGCAGGCGACCACGTATGCCATTATCATCAAACCACAATGTGAAACGGCTAATTCCATCAATACCTGCGTCGGTTAAATCAGCACTAAAGGTCATTCGACCTTGGCTGAAGTTAACATTGGCCAGGCTGATCTCTTGTTCACCACTGGACAAGGTACCCGATAAACTCGGGTCTTGTTCAATGTTTAGATCGAAAGTAAGTTCGTTAATTTGTAGTTGGTACGGCTGAGCCAGTAGGGTTAAATCACGGTTGATAAGCTGACGTTCTTCACCTTGTAACCAGATGCTGGTGATTTTTCCATCCTCAAATACGTTACCACGACTAATGACGAGATCAGCCATATAGCCAGGCTTTAATTGGCCAGCTATATTACTGATCCCTGCAATCTCAGCAGCCTCAGTCGTTAATGCAGCGAGTGCAGTTTGTTGATCTAAACCGCGCTCAATGGCTTGTTTGAGTCGAGGCCAAAATTTGTCTTCATCAATACCGTATTGAGTCAATGCAAAAGGCACGTCAGCCTTGGCGACCATAGCGGCATTACTCGGGGCTGTTTCCCAATGTCTCAAAGATGCCAAACTGACATCTCGTTCACTATCGCTATCGATAATCGTCGGCGCAGCAGGATAATTTAAAGGCAACACTAAGCTATAGGGATAAGATTTTAGTTCATCAATTCTAGCGTATTCATGGCCATTACCAACTAAGCTACCTTTAAGTTTTTGCTTATTTAATAATCTAGCGGCTCTTAATTGATTATTTAAGTTCTTTGTTTGAAAGATGAAGCGTTGTTCTTTTAAGTTTGAAAGGCGCTCCAATGCAATATTGAATTCAACATTGTTAGTTGAACTAGTACTTTTGGCTATATTATTGTTATACCAACGAGCATCAGAGAATGTTTGTCGAATGAGCGCCATGCTACCCATTAATGATTGCGGGTAGTCTTGAATCGATGAGCCTTTATCAAATGCCATAAATTGATTGGCTTTAGCTTTGTATATTATGTCATTTGCTTTTTTATCAGCCAGAGACAAACTGACTCCACGCCCTCTAAATATGCCATCTAAATAGCTAGACTGCACACTAGTAAAGCCATTGTTAATCCATTTTTCAGCTTGTTCTTTGTTGGGGTATACATAATTAAACCATTCTTTCTCTGAATGGATAGCGCCATTTTCGGCATTACCGCCAATTCGCTTTATTTCATAAACTGGACCATCGCTATCTTCACTCTGTGCTTCATACTCAATAGCATATTCAGTGAATGGGTCAATAAATCCAGGGTAAATAATATGACCTGACAGGTTTATTTCTAAGGCCCCTGCTGGAATATCATTATCTTTTATAATTGACTTGATTCGATTGTTTTCAATTAATAAAGTGGCATCAGTCACTATTTCTCCTGGCTCTAACATCAGGGTTGCATGACTTAAGGCTGTGATTTTTGGAGTATTATCTGTCAGCTGCTCATTGGCTATTACGCTATGGCTGCTCAATACACTAAGTAGGGCGACAAGGGCTTTTATTCTATGTTTATGCATTATCGTACTTATGTTTGTTATAGGAGTTGGCTGAACAGTGAGGATATCTTAACTTAATGCTAATTACTAAGCAGTAATTGTAACCTTGAATGTAAATGTAGCGATAATTAACAAAAAACCCAGCAAATGCTGGGTTCTTAAAGGCCAAAGAGAAAGTTTAGATAAGGAAGTCTTCCATAGTACGGCCATTTTCTAATTCATTTTTAAATACGGTTGGCATACGGCCTTGACCTGTCCATTGCACCATTTCGCCATTAACTTCGATTTGGTATTTAGCAGGACGTGGAGCACGTTTCTTAGGAGCAGGTTTAACACCAGCGCCACCAATATCATCAACAGATAAGCCAATGGCTTCCATTTGTTTACGAATTTCTTCAATTTTAGCATTTCGCTCAGCCATTGCTTCGTTTTCTGCTTCTGCTTGAGATGCTTTTTCTTCGATGATTTTTTCTAGCTTTACTGAAAGGTCTTTCAAGTCATCAAGAGACAACTCTTTTACAGCAGCTTTAAAACGACGACCGTGGGTCAAAATATCTAAAAATTCGCTCATAATTATTAAGTCCGATTAAAAAAATTCATAAAGGATTTTATATTCTGGGTAAATAATAGAAACTATTTCAATAAGGATCAAATATTATTTTAATTTTATTAATAATTAAAAGGATTAATTATAGTTTAACTAGAAAGGCTTGTTATATTCATGAAAAAGTATCGATATAAGGTAAATACTCTGTTTATGAATAGATAAATATGAACAGGTGTTCGACTCTTGGTTGACGTTAACGTCAACAGCACGTAAAGTGACTCTAAATTCTGTAATAGTGTCTGTGCTATATACGCTATTAACACAATCCCGTTCATTAAGAGACGTAAGAAGGAAGCCCTATGAAAGTATTGGTGCCAGTAAAACGTGTCGTCGATGCCAATGTTAAGGTCAGGGTTAATGCTGACAATACTAGCGTCGATACCGCAAACCTTAAAATGGCGATTAACCCGTTTTGTGAGATTGCAGTAGAAGAAGCTGTTCGTTTGAAAGAAGCGGGTAGCGCTTCTGAAGTGGTTGTCCTCAGTATTGGCCCTAAAGCGTCACAAGAGCAATTGAGAACGGCGCTTGCACTAGGAGCTGACCGAGCTATTCATATTGAGACCGACGAAGATCTTGTTCCTTTGTCCGTCGCCAAGCTTATTCATGCTGTACAGCAAAAAGAGCAGGCTGATTTAGTTATCTTAGGCAAACAGTCGATTGACAGCGATAACAACCAAACCGGTCAAATGTTAGCAGCTATAGGTAAAATGCCTCAGGCAACATTTGCCTCTGAGGTAAAGGTTGATGCTAACCAGCTCACCGTAACCCGCGAAGTCGACGGTGGTTTACAAACGCTGATGCTGCCTTTACCTGCTGTAGTCACTGCTGACTTACGTCTAAACGAACCTCGTTATGCGAAGTTGCCTAACATTATGAAAGCAAAGCGCAAGCCGCTTGAGTCGCTAACTCCTGCTGATTTTGATGTGACATTGAAAGCGCATCAAAACGTTATTAAAGTTACCCCTCCTGCTCAGCGTAGCGCTGGTGTGATGGTGTCTTCTGTAGAAGAGTTGGTTGAAAAGTTAAAGAATGAAGCGAAGGTGATCTAATGGCAATTTTAGTATTAGCAGAACACGACAACGCCAGTCTTAAACTGGATACAGCTAAAGTCGTTGCTTGCGGCCAAGCAATTGGTGGCGACATTGATGTGCTGGTTATTGGTCATAACTGTGGCGATGCAGTTAAAAGCGCACAACAGCTAAATGGTGTACGTAATGTTTTGATTGCTGATGCGGCCGTTTATGCTAACGGTTTGGCAGAAAACATAGCTGATGTGATTACTGAAGTTGCAGCAGACTATGAGCATGTACTTGCCGCTGCATCAAGCCACGGCAAAGACATCTTACCGCGTGTTGCTGCACTGCTAGACGTTAACCAGCTATCAGAAGTGATTGAAGTAGTCAGTAACGATACCTTCGTTCGCCCAATCTATGCCGGTAACGCATTAGCAACGGTGCAAAGCCTAGATGATAAAAAGGTGATGACCGTTCGCTCAAGTGCATTTGATGCAGTTGCAACTGATGGCAACGCAGATTTAGTGACGCTTTCACAAGAGGTTGCACCACAGGTTGAGTTTGTTTCTCAAAGCCTTACTGAATCAGAGCGCCCAGAATTGGGTAGCGCTGGGGTGATTGTTTCTGGTGGTCGCGCTTTAGGTAATAGCGAGAACTTCACTATGCTGGAGCAATTGGCTGATAAGCTCGGTGGTGCACTTGGTGCATCACGCGCAGCAGTTGACGCAGGTTATGTGCCTAACGACCTACAAGTGGGGCAGACGGGTAAAATCGTAGCACCCGACTTGTATATTGCAGTGGGGATCTCTGGCGCGATTCAACACCTTGCTGGTATGAAAGATTCGAAAGTGATTGTAGCAATCAACAAAGACCCCGAAGCACCGATTTTTCAGGTTGCTGACTATGGATTAGAAGCTGATCTATTTGAAGCTGTGCCACAACTTTTGGAACAGCTTTAATTTATTAACGAGCTCATTGTTGGTAGTTAAAAAACAGCCAGTTGTAACTCGGTGGTTGCTGCAATGTTATTGGTGGTGAGTTTGAGTTGGTAATATTTGAGATCTGTGTCACGATAAGCGGCTTTAGGGTAGCATCCCTAAAGCCGCTTATGTTTTTATGTCATTCACGTTAATTAGCTCTGTCTATTTAGCGTCCTTAGAAGTAGAGGTGCATTTAATATTAGTACCGACAAGTAGGGTGATGCCTATGACTTGTTGAGAAAGGATTTGATGCCGAAGTGACATAGCATATCGGGGCTTGTTGCTGGGGCTGTTACCAAATAGGAACAGCACTGCCATAGTATTTCTTATCTGGAAGATAAGAAGATTTATATCAATGTCGAACATTGATATTACTGTGGAGCGCTACTGATAGGACAGGTGTAATCAGCTTTCAATGCTAACTCCCACCAGTTCAGTCGGCCTCCATTCGTACTTAGCGAAGATAATAATTAAATGACAATTTTAAGCTATGCCGATTCGGCACTTTCGTTGCTACCTCCGGTAGTTGCAATCGTATTGGCGATGTTAACGCGTCGTGTTTTACTTTCTCTTGGGGTAGGGATCCTGTTGGGCGCGCTATTGCTGACTGATTTTTCTGCAGCGAATACCGTTCAATATGTGGGCGAAAAGGTGATGGGGCTCGTCTGGGATGACGGGGCACTTAATAGCTGGAACCTATACATTCTTGGTTTCTTAGTGCTACTGGGAATGATCACCGCACTTATCACCGTTAGCGGCGCCGCTCGTGCGTTTGCTGATTGGGCTCGCAACCACATTCGCAATAAACGCGATGCGAAATTATTAACCATGTTCCTTGGGTGTGTGGTGTTTATTGATGATTATTTCAATAGTCTGGTTGTTGGTAGTGTCGCAAGACCACTTACCGATCGTTACTATATTTCCCGTAGTAAACTAGCGTATTTGCTTGATTCAACGGCAGCACCTATCTGTGTTATCTCACCGGTATCAAGCTGGGGGGCGTACATCATTGCGCTGATTGGCGGCATTTTAACGGCTCACGGTTTTACTGACTCAGGGCATCTAAGTACATTTGTGCAGATGATCCCGATGAACTTCTACGCTATTTTTGCTTTGTTGTTGCTACTTTGCGTTGCGCTTATGGGACTGGATATTGGTCCTATGCGCCAGCATGAGCTTAATGCGCAAAAGGGCAACCTTTATGATGAATCTAAAGGGTTACCGCCAGGGGCAAATTCAGACTTACCTGAAGCTGACACCGGTAAAATTATCGGCTTGTTTCTGCCTATCACTGTATTAGTTTTTGCCACTTTCTACTTTATGGTGAGCAGTGGTGGCGATGCGCTTGCGGCTAAGAATGAAGCGTTCAGCTTAATCGGTGCATTTGAAAATACTGATGTGGGTTCTTCATTGTTCTTTGGTGCCTTAATTGGTCTTGTTGTTACACTCGCATTGGTTATCTACCAAGGTGTCGATAAGAAGATGATCGTTAAAGGTGTGGTTGAAGGCGCTAAATCTATGCTACCAGCCATCTACATCTTATTGTTTGCCTGGACGATAGCAGGCGTGATTGGCCAACTTGAAACCGGCAAGTATATGGCGAGCTTAGCTACTGGTAATATTCCGTTTGCGATGCTTCCTGCAGTGCTATTTATATTAGCAGGCTTAACAGCGTTCTCTACCGGCACTAGCTGGGGCACCTTCGGTATTATGTTACCAATTGCAGCGGATATGGCGATGGGTAGCCATACAGGCATGATGCTACCAATGCTTGCCGCGGTACTTGCTGGCGCGGTGTTTGGTGATCATTGTTCGCCAATATCTGATACCACGATTTTATCGTCGACAGGGGCAAACTGCCACCATATCGACCATGTGATCACTCAGTTGCCATATGCGCTGATTGTTGCCGGTATTAGCTTAGCGGGTTACATAGTTCTTGGTTTCACTGAGTCGGTGACTGCAGGTTTATTGACTTGTAGTGCACTGTTTGTAATTAGTGTGATTATACTGCGCATTAAATCTTGTCAGCGAACCACAGCTTAAGCAGAGCGTTCGAAAAACAAAGCAGCTAATCAATTAACTGCTTTATAGATATAAAAATGCCGCTCTAATTAGAGCGGCATTTTTGTGGACATAGAGATTAGTTCAAGCCACGGCGCTCTAGTAGTGCATCGGTTGTCGGTTCTTGTCCTCTGAAGGCTTTGTAAGCGTCCATTGGGGCGACTGTATTACCCACTTCACGAATCGTTTTTCTAAACTTCATGCCAATTTCGCGGTTTAGCCCACCTTGTGTTTGTACGTATGCAAAGGCGTCAGCAGCCAAAATTTCACTCCACATATAAGCGTAATAACTCGCTGAGTAGCCTCCAGGGAATGCATGAGCAAAATAGGTTGACTTATATCTTGGCGGAACCGCTGGCAGATCAACGCCGTGCTTTTTAAGCGCTGCAGCTTCAAAGCTGGCCACATCTTGCAGTGGTTCACCGGATTTAAGTGAGTGCCACTCAAGATCTAACAGTGCTGCCGACATATACTCTAAAGTATCAAAACCTTGGTTAAAGCTGCGAGACTTAAGCAGTTTTTCTAACAAATCTTGTGGGATCGCTGCACCGGTTTCATAGTGCTTGGCATAATTAGCAAGTACTTCTGGGTGCGCAGCCCAATCCTCTTCAAAAGTAGAAGGGAATTCAACAAAGTCTCGTGATACTGAGGTACCAGAGAGAGTTGGGTACATTACCTTTGAGAACATGCCGTGAGTGCCATGACCCATTTCGTGGAACATGGTAGTCACTTCATCATAACTGACAAAGGTAGGCTCGCCTTCTGGTGCCTTTTTAATGTTCATCACATTAACCACCACAGGCTTATTATTTAGCAATTTAGATTGGCTCACAAAAGAGCTCATCCAAGCACCACCGCGCTTACCTTCACGAGAGAAGTAATCGGCATAGAAGATAGCTAAGCTAGTACCATCTTCATCAAACATCTCGTAGGCTTTTACATCTGGGTGATATACAGGCAGGTCTGGGCGAGGAGTTAAGCTCACACCATAAAGTGCTTTAAGGGTGAAGAACACTCCATCTTCTAGTACTCTGTCAAACTCAAAGTATGGGCGTATTGCCGCTGCATCTAAGTCATACTTATCTTTACGTACTAGCTCGGCATAAAAAGCCCAGTCCCACGGAGCAAGTTCAAAATCGCCGCCCGTTTTAGTTATCATCGCTTGAATGTCGGCGGCTTCTTTATTGGTGTTCGCCACAACTGCTGGCACCATAGAGCCAAACATCTTGTAAACCGCTTCTGGCGTCTTTGCCATTTGAGGTGCTAAGCGATAGTCGGCCCAGCTATCGAAGCCTAAAAGTTCGGCACGTTCTGCACGAAGCTGTGCTAAACGCGCAACCAGAGAGGCGGTTTCGTTTTCTCCACTGAGGCCACGATTAGCAGAGGCTTGCCATACTTGTTGACGTAACTCTCGATTTTCTAGTTGAGCTAGCACAGGTTGGCGAGTGGTATTAGTAATATTGAGTTGATATTTGCCTTCATGACCATTATCTGCAGCATCTTTTGCTGCCGCTCGGATAGCACTGTCTGAAAGCCCTACGAGCTGCTCTTTTGAGTCAACAACAATAGCAATCTCTTTTGATAGGCGCATTAATCGTTGGGCGAATTCATTGGTGAGTGTTGATTGCTCTTCGTTAAGGCTACGGATCTTAGTCTTTTGTGCCTCGGTTAGCTTGGCACCTGCACGTACAAAACGCTGGTAATAAACGTCGACAAGGCGGGTTTGCTCAGCAGTTAACCCTAGATCTGCCTGATTGTTATATAAGGTTTCAATGCGAGAAAATAGCGCTGGATTAAGATTGATATTGTCAGAGTGCGCTGCCATTTTCGGCGCCATTTCACCTTGGACTTGGCGTAGCGTTGGGTTGCTATTAGAGCCTGTAAGATTATAGAAAACCTTAGAAGTACGATTCAACAACTCACCGCTCTTTTCCAATGCGACAATGGTATTGTCAAAAGTTGGCGCTGCGCTATTGTTGGCGATAGCGATGACTTCTTTGTCGTGTTCAGCTATCCCTTGATTTAACGCCGGCGCAAAATGCTCATCTTTTATAAGCGTAAAGTCAGGCGCTTGATATTGTAGGGTGCTTGCTTGCATAAATGGATTCTGGCTTTGCACCATAGCAGCTTGATTAGATTCCTGATTTGTTGTTGAACATGCGCTCAGGGCAAGTGTCGCAGTAATGGCTGCGGCGATTAATGTCTTATGCATTGTGTAGAACTTCCTTCATTATAGTTGTTTATTTTTATACCCTTACAAAAGTTGAACATTGCAGGAGCTAGTACCACGGCTGTTCCAGCCACCTATATTTTTAAAAACATAGAAAGATAGCGCTTGGCACACTATCAATTTTTCGTTAAATGATCCTTAAAAATACAGGCGCTTTAGTCACAAAATGTTTCTCAATTTGGTGATCTTTTTATGGTTTGTAGCAAAATTGTAGGGTGGGGAGAAACACTTAGCTTTGCGCTAAATCATGTTGTAAAAAATCAACAATAAATTAGGTGGTAATACGCTAGTAGTTTTATGTTTACTAGTGAATTTAACTGGCGATAGGCTGTTTTGCTAGTGAGTAGTTAGAGAGCGACGTAGCTCACTCTGATGATGGATAGAGGGTGATTTTTATTGACTAAGGATGCTAGACTAGCTGCGCATTCATCTTTAAGGATATTCGGTTTGGCGCAACTTTATTTTTACTACTCAGCAATGAACGCAGGCAAGTCTACTTCGTTATTGCAGTCCTCATATAATTATCGTGAACGCGGTATGAATACTTTAGTCATGACTGCCTCTATCGATGATCGATACGGCGTGGGTAAAGTCGCTTCTCGAATTGGTATTGAGACTGACGCTCAGGTATTTGGTAGTAGTGATAACCTTGCGAAAATGATTGGTACTGCTCATGATGAGCAAACGCTGCACTGTATATTAATCGATGAGTCGCAATTTTTAAGTAAAGAGCAAGTTAAGCAGCTCACTTATGTGGTCGATATCCTCGATATCCCAGTGTTATGTTACGGCCTTAAAACAGATTTCCAAGGTGAGTTGTTCAGCGGCAGCCAATATCTTCTGGCTTGGGCTGACAAACTGGTCGAGCTTAAAACCATTTGTCATTGTGGCCGTAAAGCCAATATGGTGGTGCGCCTTGATGGCACAGGTAAGCCGATGAGAGAAGGTGAGCAAGTCGCGATTGGCGGCAACGAAAGCTATGAGTCGGTTTGCCGTAAACATTTCAGAGAATTTATCTGGGATTAATCGCTGATATAAAGTGCGTCATTTTAATTATTCTAAAGGCCAGTCGCTAATGCAACTGGCCTTTTTTGTTATATTTGCTTCTGAGATTCCAGTATTTTACATGCTTGAATATAAGACCTTGGAAGGGAAGGTGAGTCACACCAATTAGTATTTGATCTACTCAGGCTAGTTTTGGCGAACTAAACCAAGATGAGTGGCATATAATGGTTGTTCGTTTATGAGTTTATTTAACACCGTTTTAGGAAGCTAAAAACACTCCTAATACGCGAGTCTTAGCGGTTATGATGCTGCGTTAACAAGTTCAAGCGTAGAGTAACTAGGCGCTTCACTCACTGTGCCTTGCCTCAGAATCGCTAAACTCTCGTTGAGCGATTAAATCTTTATGCTGATTGTATTCACTTGTTTCGGAAAAACGAATGACTTTTTAGTTTATGTGGTTTCAATTGCCTGAACTGCAGCTGGATAGATTGTGCAAATGTCGTGATTACATTGACGCAGCATTAAAAAGGCAAAAGTATTGCCTGAAAGATATTCGAACTGAGTGATTTGTAACAATTACAGCCATAAGTGCTCATTTAGCTAATAAATAGTAAATTGGTTGCAAAAATACCTTCTGTTACTTTACCCAGCAAGCTGTAAGCAACTTGCTGCCGCTCATCTTGAGATGAATATATAATCACTTTTCTATTACTAAATATGATGAAAGTTGTTAAGTGGATGCTTGTGTGTTGAGCGTCGGTGTTGCATTTGTTTTAAGGTTTTTAGTGAGTAGCTATTCCTTAAGAAGTACCTTCTTTCCTTTAGCTGAAAGACGACAAAATAATTAGTGATCCATTTCAAATAGTTGGAGCTAATAAAATCAAGTTGTTTACAATTAATTACTATATTAATAACTGCTAAAGATAATAATAATTATCATCTAAATTGTAGTTTATTGAATAATATAATTATTTTAAATTAACGTAATTTTAAGGTGTATTTGATCTGCCTCTTTATATTGTGAGCTATTAGACTTTTATCTGAAAAATATGCCATATGTAACAGCATTGAACCGCGCTGGTGTTAGCTTGAAATCGCTGAGGTCGAACCACTAAGATACCTCCTTCGATATACAACCGGCTTGTAAGTTAATGTCCCTCAGAAAACAGATAAAGTCAGTGAATTTTATGGCCAAGTTAATGGCTACAATTTTACTCACATTACTCATTACCGCTTTACCTGCGCAAGCAACTCCTTGGAGTTCTCTTGATTCCCAGCAGTTAGAGCAGAAATTAACCGAAAAATTCGCTGAGGGTAAATACTCTCCCAAAGGCGCTGATTCCTGTCTCATGTGTCATAAGAAAAGCCCTAAAGTGATGGCTATTTTTGATGGCGTTCATGGTGATATGAGTAGCAGTAAATCACCAATGGCTGGCATGCAGTGTGAAGCCTGTCATGGCCCCCAAGGCAAGCATAATCGAGGTGGTAAAGAGCCGATGATTAGCTTTGGTGCAGACAGTAAATTACCTGCTGAGAGCCAAAACAGTGTATGTCAGGGCTGTCATAACGATCCTAAACAGATGGCTTGGCACAACAGTACGCATAACCTCGAAGAGGTTGCTTGCGCTGATTGCCACCAGATCCATGCGGCAAAAGATCCTGTACTAGACCGTTTGATGGTTAACGATACCTGTACCTCGTGTCATACCCGTGCAAAAGCCGATATGAATAAGCGCTCATCTCACCCGATGAAATGGGACCAGATGACCTGTATTGATTGCCATAGTCCTCACGGTTCGATGACTGAAAGTGCGCTGATTAAACCTAGCCTTAATGAAACTTGTGCTGAGTGTCATGCCGACAAGCGTGGCCCATTCCTGTGGGAGCATGCGCCAGTTATGGAAGATTGCTCAAACTGTCACACGGCGCACGGCAGTGTAAATGAAGCCCTACTTAAAACGCGAGTGCCGCAATTATGTCAGCAATGTCACGCAGACGATGGGCATGCAAGCCGTGTTGCTACGCAAGCGGGTCAAGATGCTTTCAGTGCCGGTAAGAGCTGTCTTAACTGTCACAGCAAAGTTCATGGTTCAAACCATCCTGCTGGCAGTAACTTTGCCCGTTAAGACCTGGAGTGAGTAATATGCGTTCAACTAAATTGTTTTCTTTAAACTTGATCACTCTAGCACTGTTTGGCACCGCAACGGGTGCAATGGCTGCTGACTTTGGTGTTCAACGAGCAAACACTGAAAGCCTTAAAACAGCCAATTACCAGTGTAAGCGTTGTGTGATAACCGACGGTTATTCGGGCACAGTGGGTGCCAGTGTTGGCGTTATTGATGCTGACGATGACCATGCGATTAATCAGTTAGGTACCGGTACAGATGGTGCCATAGCGGGTGTTAACGCTGATATGGCTTATCAGCAAAGTGGTTATCGCGCTAAGGTTCAAGCTCATCAGCTTGGAATGGATAATGGTTTTATTAATATCGAAGCGGGTAAGAGTGAGCTGTACCAGCTTGATATGGATTTTCAAACCATTACCACCAATCAGTACAGTAATGCCCAAACTAATCTTTGGCATAACAACGGTATGCTAACGCCAAGTGAGCATACTCGTGAGCTTAACCTTGATTTACAAAGACAGCGTGGTGGCATCGGTTTTGAGTATGACTTCTCAGCACTCACCGAGTTAGGTCTGAGTAGTTATGCGCGTTTCGACCGTGAAGATAAAACTGGCCATCGCAGCGCGAGCTTAATGAGCCCAAGTCCGGTCAATTTTGCAGAACCAGTTGATGAAACGACTGATAAGTTTAGCGCAGGTATTGTGTTAGATGGTGATAATTGGTTGTCAGAGCTGAGCTACCATGGCTCTCGTTATGAGAACAATATTAGCGATTTAAGCTTGCCATATAGTTATGACGTATACAGTGCAACACCTGATAACCAAGCGCATCAAGTGTCGTTATCGGGTCAATACCGCTTAGCTTCTAGTGTGTTTAGTGGCCGAGTGGTTTCAGGTCGTATGATCCAAGATCAAGAGCTTGTGCAGATGAGCGGCAACCCGATTCAAAACTGGGATGGTCAAGTCGATACCTTTAGCAGCAACTTAGCGGCGAGTACCAGAGTAAGTAGTCGCTTACGTCTTGGCGCAAGTTACGACTACAACAAGCGTGACAACCGCTCTTCAGTATTTGACTTTGCACAATATGAATATGATTCAATGTCGGGTGCCTTTAAGCAAAATACCCCGATGGATATTGAGCGTCAAACCTTCAAAGCCAATGCGAGCTATCGTTTAGCCAGCGGTTACCGCCTACAAGCGGGTTATGACTATAAGCAGGTTGAGCGCAGTTATGGTGAACGTGAAGAGACGCAAGATAGCGAAGTTTGGAGCAAACTGAACATTCGTGCTATCGACAAGTTAACTCTTGATTTCGGCCTAAGTTATGGCGAGCGAGGTGGCAGTGATTATCAGGCCAATGAGCTCACTTCTGACGAAACTGATTCTCTGATGCGCAAGTATCATTTAGCCGATCGCAATCGTACTGAAGTGAATGCTCGCGCCAGCTACACACCACTAGAGTGGTTAACCGTTGATGTTAGTACTTACTATGCCAACGACGACTATGACGCGACTGAAATTGGTTTAACTCAAGCCAAAGATTACGGCTATGACGCCAATATCCATCTGCAGGTTTCTAAGCCGCTATCTGTCTACGCATTTGCAGGTCAGCAGTGGATTGACTCAGACCAAAGTGGCGATCAAAGCGCAATTTGGCATACAGAAATTCGCGACCAGTTTATCAACCTAGGCCTTGGGGCAACCTATTCCGGTCTTATGGAAGACAGACTGACCCTAGGCATGGATTACCTATTTGCCAACTCAGAAAGTAACACGGGTGTAAGCCCTTCAAACGAAGCTTCTTACGGGGCTTACTACTCATACAGCCATAGCATGAGCCTATATGGGCAATACATGATCTCGCCGCAAATGGCGTTAAAACTGGCTTATCAGTATGAACGTTACTTTGATACCGACAGTGCAATGGTCACCGCCGATAGCAATTCAGGATTAATCACCTTAGGTGAAATCAATCACAATTATAACGCCCATCAACTGATGTTGACCTTCAGCTACAAGCTGCTTTAGGTCGAGTCAGTCACAATTTAAGTTCGAGGAAAACGAGATTATGGAACGTAGAAGTTTCTTAAAAATGAGTGCTGCGCTGGGCTGTGCAGCAACAGTTACAGGCTGTAATTCCAGCTCTGATGATGCCAATGTTATTCCGCCTAAGCCACCGGTTGGTGATGAGCAAATTACTTGGTCATCATGCCTAGTAAACTGTGGTTCAAACTGTCCTGTTAAAGTGTTTAGTCGTGACGGTGTTATTACCCGTGTCGAAACTGACCATGACATCACTGATGGCGATGATATTTACCAAGTACGTGCTTGTGCTCGTGGCCGTTCACTGCGCCAACGTACTTACGCGGTTGACCGTCTAAAGTCGCCAATGAAACGAGTTGGTAAGCGTGGCGAAGGTAAGTTCGTTCCCATCACTTGGGACGAAGCAGCTAAAACCATCGGTAACAAACTGACTTCAGTGATCGCCGAGCATGGTAACAAAGCGATTTTCCGTAGCTACGGCTCAGGTGCTTACTACGGTTTTGCATCCAATGCCTGTTTCAACCGTCTGTTGAACCTTAACGGTGGTTGCTTAAGTTATTACGGTAACTACTCATGGGCACAGCAGCAAGAAGCAGCGGCGCATACTTTTGGTACTGGAAGCACTAAAGGCTCATCAACGGTAACGCTATCAAACAGTGATTTCTTGTTGGGTATCGCTTACAACCCAAGTGAAATTCGTCAGTCGGGCAGTGGTGAAGGTTATGATTACCTAAAAGCATTGCAAAAATCTAATGGTCTTAAAGTGACCATGATTGACCCACGTTACACTGACTCTATGTTAGGTAAAGAGTCAACTTGGTTACCTATTCGTCCAGGTACCGATGCCGCGCTTGCAGAAGCGATTGCTTATCAAATGATTAGCTCAGGTTGGGTTGATGCTAACTCGCTTGATTTCATCAATAAGTACGCAGTCGGTTATGACGCCGCCTCTATCCAAACGCAAAAAGATATCTTTGCTGCCAGCGGTGATGCGACTAAGCAAGAATATGCTCAAGTCATGAAGCCAGAAGAGAACTACCGTGACTACATTCTAGGTCTTGGCATCTACACCGATGCGCCGAAGAAGACAGCTGAATGGGCTGAGAAAATCACCGGTATTCCTGCAGCGCAAATTAAGCAAATCGCTACAGATCTGCAAAATGCTAAGGCGCCTTACATCGTTGTCGGTGCAGGTGTTAACCGCCAAGCCAATGGCGAGCAAAGCATGCGTGCACTTTACATGTTGTCGGTATTGACCGGTAAGCTTGGCACATTGGGCGCATCAAATGGTGAGCTACCTTCAATGAGCGGTATGTACCGTGCAGGTATTCCAGCGGGTAGTAATCCAGTTAAAGAGAAGATCTCTTTCTTCACTTGGTCTGAAGCCATTCATCATGGCGAAACCATGACTGCTCGTAGCCATGGTGTAAAAGGTACTGATGATTTAGATACGCCCCTTGGCACTAACATCAAAGTGATTATCTCAGCTTCTGACAGCACGTTACTGAACCAGCATGCACAGATCAACAATACTGCTGAAATTTACCAAGACGAATCAGGTGTTGAGCTAATCGTTAGTTGTGATTGCTGGATGACGCCAGGCGCTAAATTTGCCGACATCATCTTGCCAGATACTAGCTGGTTAGAGTCTAACGACTTAGTTAACGATTCATACGCATCTGGTGCGCTAGGTTACATCACCGCGATGAAATCTGCCATTGAGCCAATGTGGGACTGTAAGTCTATGTATGAAGCATCTGCATTGATCGCTAAATACATGGGCTGTGAAGCTGAGTTTACTGAAGGTAAAACTGAAGCGCAGTGGCTTGAAGAGCTATACCAAAAAACCAAAGACAGCAGCACCAACTTAGGTGTGGTGCCAGCGTTCCCTGCCACTTACAAAGAAGCGCAAGAGATTGGTTTCTTCCGTAAGCATATGCAAGACGATCACGTCGCACTTTCAAGCTACATCAATGGTGGTGAGCCATTAGCAACACCAAGTGGCAAGATTGAGATCTACTCTGCTGAGCTTGCATGGCGCGCGGCTAACTGGGATCAAGAAAACAGCCCACTAAACCCAACAGGCGTTAAAGGTGACACCATCACTGCAATCCCACAGTACACAGTGACGTGGGATGGTTATGAGGATGAAGATACCAGTACTGATTACCCAATTCAGTTAGCGGGTTACCACACTAAAGGCCGCACTCACTCAAGCTACCATAACGTTCCTTGGTTACGAGAAGCGGTTGAAGATGCTGTTTGGGTTAACCCAATGGACGGTGCTAAGCACGGCTTAAGCTCTGGCGATAATGTTGAAATGTACAACGAACGTGGTTCGATTGCCGTCAAGGTACGTATCACGCCGCGTGTTGCACCAGGTGTATTTGCACTCGGTCAAGGTGCTTGGTTCAACCCAGGTAAAACGGTTGGTAGTACAGGGCATATCATCGATGAAGGCGGCGCGATTAACTCGCTTACCCGTTATCAGCCAAGCCCTGTAGCCAAAGGCAACCCACAGCACACCATCCGTGTTGCAATTAAAAAGATTTAAGAGAGTAGTTAATTATGACTGAACCAACTCAATATGGTTTTTATGTAGACAGCACTAAATGTACCGGTTGCAAAGCGTGTCACGTGTCTTGTAAAGATCGTCAAAGCAATGAGATCCGTAACAATACCAATCCGCAAGATAACACCTTGCCAGCGCTCAACGGTGTGACTTGGCGTCGTGTTTATGAATACGGTGGTGGCGAGTGGACTGTGGGTAACAATGGCTGTTTTGAACAAAACGTTTTTGCTTACTATATGTCTATTGGTTGTAACCACTGTTCTGAGCCCGTGTGTGTTAAAGCTTGCCCAACGGGGGCTATGCACAAGCGCCGTGAAGATGGTCTAGTGCACGTCGCGCAAGACATCTGTATTGGCTGTGAAAGTTGCTCACGCGCTTGTCCATACGATGCGCCGCAAATTGACCGTGAACGCAAAGTAATGACTAAATGTGATGGTTGCTATGAGCGTATTGCTGATGGTCGTAAGCCTGTATGTGTTGAGTCATGCCCACTGCGTGCACTTGATTTCGATACTATGGATAATTTACGTGAGAAGTACGGCGACGGCGATGGGCACATTGCGCCATTGCCATCACCATCAATCACATCACCTAACCTAATCATCAAGGCTAATGTAAATGGTAGCCCTGCAGGTAGCGGTGAGGGAAGCATCTTAAACCCAACCGAAGTTTAAGTCAGAGTTTAAGCTTGCCTGCGAATAGCGTCAAAACTGGCGCTATTCGCTATGATTAATTTCTAGTGAAATAAAAGCTGTGGCTATATTGCGCCCAGCGCCGTGTTAAAGGTGAACCATGTCTTCAAATATAGCGTCGATTAACTCGATAGATTTTGCTGAGTATCAAGGGCTAGCGCGCATTTTGCACCATTGCCTTATTCGTCATCCTGAAGCCGAGCTTGTGCAAGGGCTTAAGGATTGTGATGTTGCAGGTAGTTGGCCAATTTTTGCCAAACGAGAGCAAAATAGCAAAGGGCGTGAGGCGCTGGCTGCATTTTTAGCGCAGTGGCCAATCGATACCCATGAGGCTGAACTTATCGAGTTGAAGCTTGACTATGGTCAGCTATTTTTTGGCCCCGGTGAGCCAAATGCAGTTCCACAAGGTTCGGTGTATTTGAGTGAAGAGCAGTTACTTAATGATCGCTCCACCATGGCATTGATGGATTTCTACCAAGCCAATGGCGTAAATGTTGATGTTGATTATCCGCAGCCACTTGATCATATCGGGCTTTTCTTTGCTGTATTAGATCAGACTTTTGGTCGTCTGCAGCTGGAAACCGATAATCAAGCGCTGATTCGCTTTACTCAGGTGTTATTGCAACAGCATTTGTTGCCTTGGGCGCCGCGCTGTTTTGAGCTTGCGCAGAAGCATGCAAACAGTGATTTTTACCGTGGTATCGCTTTACTAGGCTGTGATTTCTTACTGCAAATGCAGCAGGATTTTCAGTTACTGCCAAAAGAGACGCGTTTATATCGCTAGAGAATGAACATGATAATAAAAAGCCCGCAGCTTAATCAGCTGCGGGCTTTTTATTCTTGGTTTAGCTTGGTATTAACTGCCCATGTTACGACTAGATTTACGTTTATCTAAACGCACTTTTTCAAGCTGGCTGTTGATGGTTTGCAGTAGTTGGCACTGCTGCTTGCTGTCAGCGGTTAGTGACTCGAACAACTCGCTTTTCATTAGCATTTGGCTCCACTGAAAGCCAATGGTCAGCACTAAATGCTCTGACTGATTCAATGGATTTTGCTCTATCTCTTTGACAAACAATAAGTGACTAGCTGCAAATAGGCAGTGCAGGGTCAAAGGTGCTGACAGCGGTGTTTCATCTGTGCTTTCAAGAGGCGGCAACCAAATTGGGGTTCCCTCTATAAAGGTTAATGCTGCAATAGTGTTAGTGACCGTTGTTAGCTGAGTTGCGCCACCAAATAATTGCTGCACCGCCTCACATTCTTTAAGTGTTAACGCTAAACGGTGGGCAAGAATTGACTTACTCCATTGCTGGCCTATTGAACGAGTTAAAGTCATTACTATCCTTTATCGATAATGCTTGCGTAGCACTTGATTAAATTTAGTGACTGCCACAATGATGAGGCTATTTCTTTAGTGATTATTGTAGCAACAGCGTGCTGATTTCGATGTGCTCCGCGCAACAAATTTAGGATAGGGCAAACCGTTAAAGTCATAAATATGATGAAGCTAATTGAGAGAGACGAGTAACTGTCGCACTTTTAAGCGGGTATCATCAATTTTTCCCACCACTTGCATGGTGCTGTTTTCATCTCTGGCGACTTGCTCCCAATGGGCCTGCCACTCCATTTTTAATGCATCCGCAGCGGCTTGAATTTCAGGCTCTGTTACCACACTTAAATCAGCAATTAAATTGACTTTAACCCAGCCTTTGCGAGGGCTGCCTTGGATGATATCTTGATCATAATGTGCCGCGTAAATAATTGACTCTAGCTCTGAAAGTTGGAGCAACAGCTCGAAGCTTGCTGAGCGAACATTGTTGTTGTATTCGGTGATCTCCATGCGCCATACGTTATAGCTAAAGCCCACTAAGGCAAACAACATACTGAACACTGCAGTCAGTTGAAACACGTTTATGGTCTCTGTGCCCGAGATAGATACCTTCATTAATGGCGCCTCGCAAATTAGCTTAAGTTAACTTTAGACAAAGACACTGCAGAGCAACAGTTAATTTCAAGGGTTAGCAATTAGAGCGCCATGTTCTAGTGAATATTCCCCTAGTAAAGCATCAAATAAGATCGTTTGAATGAATATCCGTTAAGGTTCGGTCTATGTACTCGCGGGGCTTAATATTGCGCAGCACTAATCAGCCTTAAGTCTGGAGCGCAAACCGCTATGTCATAGCTAAGATAACGATACCCGTTCAATGGATATTAAAGAGGTCATATGTATTCCAAAGCAAACAATATATTCCAGCGATGCAGACTTATTGAAGTTTCGCATCTGCTCTTTGCCGCGCTCGTATTCGCTATAGCAGTATTTTCGACCGCGCTGCAAGCCGCTGAATCAAAGCCGCTGGCTGCTGATTTTTCACTAAAGGACGCCAATGGACAAGTGCACTCATTAGCGGACTACAAAGGCAAGCCATTAATCCTACATTTTTGGGCGACCTGGTGTCCCTATTGTAAAAAGCTACAACCGGGGCTAGAAAAAATCCGCAATGATAATCAAGCTAGTGATCTGCAAGTGTTGGCGATTAGCTTTAATGAAGATGAGGGCGCGAAACCTGCTGAGACTTTATTGGCTCGGGGAATTCATATACCAACCTTGATTGATGGCGATGGGGTTGCGGCTGATTATGGCGTGATAGGAACGCCTACGACTTTCTATATTAATAGACTGGGTGAAGTGGTGTGGAAAACCAATATATCTGATCCTAATGACGGTAAACTTGTAGATGCTGCTGAGTATATTATGGCGAAGTAGCAGACGGTTTGGCGGCTAATGACTTCGAGTCATCAAGCACCACAGTGACTGTGGTGCTTTAGTTATTGCAAGGGTAAAACTTTGATGATCATTGTTTGCTGCTGACTAACAAGCAACTGGCTGTGGCTTGAACCGTTCTCGAGTGTTTTGCAAGATAACAAAGAACACACAGGCAAAGATGCAACCTATAAAGGTGGCAGTGACGATACCGCCAAAGCTTGCATAACCTAGGGCTTGTTGCGCGCCATTGCCTATTGCATCAGCCATCATTAGCGGCACTAGTCCGACACCAAAACTGAATGCTGTCATGAATACGGCGCGTGCTCTAAGTCGCATCGCTTCGACTGCAGCAGTCTTAATTGCCATGCCTTTTTCTCGTAAATCTTTGGCATATTCTATAATCAAAATGGCATTACGGACGCTCATTCCAACTAATAGCACTGCTGCAAGTTGAGTCAGAATATTAATGTCGCCCTGCAGGTATATAACGCCATATACAATACCGATAACAGCGGTCGGAACGACTAACATGATTGCTGCAGGTATTAACCAGCTCTCATACTGAGCGACCAACACCATGTAGGTAACGAGTAATGCCAGTGCCAGTACGATAATGGCCTGATTGCCCGCTTTAATCTCCTCGGCTGAGGCGCCTGTAAATTCAACAGAGATCCCTTTCGGTAACTCAAGCTCGTTGATTAGATTGATGACGTCGCCTGTGGCACTGACTGGAATGACATCAAAAGCAACTGATTGTTGTGCATTGAAGCGGTTGAGAAAGTTAGGTGCTAGCTCTTCGCTAATATCAAAAATTTTGTCGGCGCTGATATGGGTTCCGTTTGGTTGGCTTAGCTTAATCGCTTTGAGGGATTCGGCTGAGGTGCGGTATTCAGGTGAGTTTTGCACCATAACTTTGTAATTGCGACCATTCATGTTAAAAGTGTTGATGTAGCTACCACCAAAATGAGCCTGCATACCTGTGACGGTGTCAGCAAATGAGATCCCATATTTATTGAGCTCTTGTCGCTTTATCTCTAGCTTTATCGACGGTTTATCGACAGCGTACTGCGTCATTGCCAGTGCCACATCATCTTCAAAGCTGTTGAGCTGTGCGATGATGGAGTTTGAAATTTCAAACATCTCAGTAGGGCTATAGCCTTTTGCATCTTTAATAACAAAGCTGACACCATCAACGAGGCCCAGTTCTGGAATGACTGGTGGTTTAAAAGCAAAAGCTTCTACGCCAGTTTCTGCAATGACAGCATTTGCCGCCTCTATCACTTGGTTATCGCTTAGTTCACGGCTATCCATCGGTTCTAGATTTAGCAGTAAAAGAAAGCTGCCCATATTGGCTGTGCTGGTGATTAGGTTAAAACCCGAGGCTGAGATTGAATTCGATACTCCCTCAATCTGTTGTAGTTTTTCGACTAACTCTAACGTATACGCATCGGTGACAGGCAGGGCGGTACCAGCGGGAAATGAGCCGACAACAAATACCGCGCTGGCATCTTCATCTGGTAGCATGCCCGTCGCAAGCTCTTTTCCATCTTGCACTGTGTAGTAAAGTGCACCACTTAGTAATATGACAGATAACAGCGGCACTTTAACAAAACACTGGGTTGCGAACTTGAAGATAGTGATCTTTGCGCCGATAACGCTTTCGAGCGAGCGCGCGATAAATCCTTTTTTGGGGGGCTTCATAAACAGTGCGCAAAGCGCCGGAGTTAACGTTAAAGCCACCACGGTTGAAACCAGCACCGCAACACTAAGTACAATGCCAAATTCGCTATAGATTATTCCTGTCATGCCACTCATAAATATGGTGGGAGCAAAGACTGCTAGCAACACCAATGCTGATGCGATAATCGGGCTGACCACTTTATCTAGACTAGCTGATACCGCTTGCTTTGGTGTCAGTTGTGGTTGTTCCTGTAGCTCGTGCTCAGCGGCTTCAATAACAATAATTGCGGCATCAACCACAATACCGATAGCCATCACCAGTCCAAGCATTGAGATGATATTGATATCAATACCGAGTGCGGCCATGGCGGCAAACGTCCCCACTAGTGACACCGGAATTGCGGCGCAAGTGATGAGGGTTAATCTAAAGGATTGCATGAATACCAGGGTGATAAGTGCAACGATGATAACGGCAAGCACAAGGGTTTCGAGCACGTTATCAATGGCACCGATGATAAATGCAGTTGCATCATAAACGGTCTGAATTTGGTACTCTGTCTCTAAGCTTTCTGTTATCTGTTGTACCGCTTTGCCAACCTCAATCGCGTTGGCACTAGGGTCTTTATAGATGAAAAGAACAGAACCCGCACTGGTGCCTGCGTATGCGTTGGCTGTGTAAACTTCGGCACCAAGCTCTATTGTGGCAACATCTTTTAGGAATACAGGTTTCTTGAAATGTTCGCCGCGAACCACGATATTGCCAAACTCTTCCACTGAAGATAGACCGCCGTCTACACTGACGGAGTATTCAAGAGAATTACTTACTACAGAACCCGCTGATGAAATCTTATTCTGAGCGTTAATTGCGGCTTGTATGTCACCGACGTTTACAAACCGGTGGCTCATGGCATCGGGGTTTAACCAAACTCGCATGGAGTACTTTTTTTCCCCTAAAACATCGACTTTAGATACACCATTAACACGCTGCAGCGACTCTTTTAATATGCCGCCAGAAAAACCACTTATGTCAGTATCTGTAGCCTTGCCTGAAGGGTCATTGATTGCCAGACCGATGAGTAAACCATTAGAAACTTTTTCAACCTTGACACCGTTTTTAGATACATCAGCAGGGAGCTCCGGCAGTGCCAGGTTAACCCTGTTCTGTACCAAGTTATTTGCGGTGTCGGGATCTGTTCCATTAGCGAAAGTGATGGTTAAGGTGTAGGTTCCATCGGCGCCAGATGTGCTTTGCATGTAATCCATGCCCGAGACACCATTGACCTGCTTTTCAATTTCAGGCGCAACGGATTTGGTGATCACTTCAGCTGAAGCGCCATCCATAAAAGTGCTGACCTCTATGGTCACCGGAGCGACATCCGGGTATCGTCCAATAGGAGATTGCAACGCTGCAATCACCCCGATAAGAGTGATAAACAGCGAGATGATAATCGCGAGTTTCGGCCTTTCGATAAATAGTTTGAACATACCCATCACCTTTATTTTTCATCATCTCTTGGCTGGTATCGAATTAATACATTGCGCGAAATGACTTAGTTAAGCTTGTAATACTTAGTGCTGGGTTCAATTAGACTCAAGCGCTTTACTGCGAGCTTAAAACCACCGACTAAGTTGGCTTTTTTGTCGATGCTTGAATGGTATAGCAGTTAATTTAATCGTTTAAAGCAGGTACTATGAGGTTTTTGAATAGGTGAGGTTTGCTTTGTTTAAGTTACTGTTTTAAAAGTGAAGTTATCTGACTAATTATCTGAGTGAGCTATGGAGTGTTACGGCATGTTTAAATATGTGATGTTAATCAACTTGGCGCTGTCATTTGTTTTTGTGGCGTATATTGAAATAAAAAACGCAGCTCAAAGTGGCTGCGTTTTAGTTATTTGGCGAATCAACTAGAAGTTCATTTCAGGGACATGCTCAGGCACAATCAACTTGCCCGCTGTTTTAGAGACTATTTCCTCGACAGATACGCCTGGGGCTCGTTCTAATAGATAGAAGGCACCATCTTTGATCTCCATAAAGGCCAAGTCAGTCAATACACGTTTGATACAGCCAAAACCCGTTAATGGTAGTTCACATTTTGGTAGTAGTTTTGAGTTACCTTTCTTGTCGGCATGCATCATGGTGACGATGATATTGTCAGCGCCAGCCACTAAATCCATCGCGCCGCCCATGCCCTTGATTAACTTACCAGGGATCATCCAAGAGGCGATAGAGCCTTGCTCGTCAACTTCAAAGGCGCCGAGCACCGTTAAATCTACATGGCCGCCACGGATCATGGCAAAACTCTCAGATGATGAGAAAAACGATGCGCCATCGACTGCGGTGACGGTTTGTTTACCCGCATTGATTAAGTCAGCGTCAATGGTCTCTTCGGTTGGAAACTCGCCCATTCCCAGTAAACCATTTTCAGACTGCAACATCACCTCTATCCCTTCAGGGATGTAGTTGGCGACTAATGTTGGAATACCGATACCTAGGTTAACGTAAAAACCATCTTGGAGCTCTTGTGCTACACGTTGTGCCAATTGTTCTCTTGATAATGCCATAGCGTTAGCCTCCTTAAGCTTTTACTGTACGTTGTTCGATGCGTTTTTCGAACGAGCCTTGAATAATACGATTAACGTAGATCCCAGGTGTATGAATATGATCAGGGTCTAGTTCACCCGGCTCGACAATATGCTCGGCTTCAACGACGGTAATTTTACCTGCAGTGGCCATCATCGGATTGAAGTTAGCGGCTGTTTTACGGAAAACTAGATTACCCATGGTATCGGCTTTCCAAGCGCGTACTAAGGCAAAGTCAGCTTTTAGTGCTGGTTCTAGTACATAATGACGGCCATCGATTTCACGAGTTTCTTTGCCCTCAGCAACCGGAGTTCCGTACCCAGTAGCAGTAAAGAATGCTGGAATACCTGCGCCGCCAGCTCGAATTTTTTCAGCCAATGTACCTTGAGGAGTCAAGATAACGTTTAGCTCACCAGATAGCATCTGCTGCTCAAAAGTGGCATTCTCGCCAACGTAAGAAGCGATCATAGTATCGATTTGACGGCTTTTAAGTAACAGTCCTAGGCCAAAGTCATCAACACCAGCATTGTTGGAGATTGCGGTTAAGCCTGTTACACCGGTTTTTACCATCTCAGCAATCAAGCCTTCAGGGATACCGCATAAGCCAAATCCACCAACCATCACGGTCATATCATTACTCAGGCCCTTTAATGCCTCTTGATAACTTCCGACTACTTTATTCAGTCCTGCCATTATTTTTATCTCCTAATTAAGATCCTTAGCCCAAATTTGTAGGGAGCGCTAAGTCTCTAAAAACTGTTTAAGCAACTCGTTACTAAACCGAGATGGCTTGTGCGACTTTTGCACCATTAGTGCGCCCAAGTGCTTGGCTAATTTTATTACCTGCATTTGCTAGCTTGTTCAAATCAATGCCGGTTTCAATGCCAAGTCCATGCAGCATATAGACGAGGTCTTCAGTGGCTAAATTACCCGATGCGCCTTTGGCGTAAGGGCAACCACCTAGACCGGCAACCGATGAGTCGATAACACTCACACCAGTTTCTAAGCAGGCTAAAATGTTTGCTAACGCTTGACCGTAGGTATCATGAAAGTGCAGTGCTAGCTGTGAAACGGGTACGACATTGGCAACCGCTTCGACCATTCTACGGGCATTTAGCGCTGTGCCAACGCCAATGGTGTCCCCCAATGAAATCTCGTAACAGCCCATTTTGTAAAGTAATTCAGACACTCGGGCGACTTCGCTAACCGCTATTTCACCTTCATAAGGGCAGCCAAGCACACAAGAGACATAACCTCGAACACGGATATTATTGGCTTTAGCCAGCTGCATCACTGGCTCAAAGCGCGCGATAGACTCCTCTATTGAGCAGTTAATGTTACGTTGGCTGAAGCTCTCTGATGCCGCGCCAAAGATGGCAACTTCGTCGCATCCTGCGTCAAGCGCAAGTTCCAAGCCCTTTAGATTTGGTGTTAGCGCACTGTAGGTAATACCGCTTTGACGCGTGACACCCTTAAGTACGTCCGCTGAATCTGCCATTTGCGGTACCCATTTCGGCGACACAAAGCTGGCGGCTTCAATACGTTTTACACCAGCGGTGGCTAAATCTTCAATCAAAGTGATTTTATCTGCAGTGGTGACCGGCTTTTCATTTTGCAGGCCGTCACGGGCGCCGACTTCAAATATACTAACTTTGCTAGGGAAAGAAGCTGACATTGATTACTCCTCTTCGCTGGTTGTGACTTCGGCCAGTAGGATGCCGTCACTTACGAGCTCTCCGGCGTTAAAGAAGAAAGCACTGACGATGCCATCATAAGGGGACTCTAAAGATGTAATGTAGTCCATCTTGTTTTTACTCCTTATCACTAGCTGTAACTTCGGCCAGTAGCATGCCGTCGCTTACGAGCTCACCGGCGTTAAAGAAAAAAGCACTCACGATGCCATCATAAGGAGACTCTAAAGATGTAATGTACTCCATCTTGCTTTTACTCCTCTTCGCTGGCTGTAACTTCGGCCAGTAGCATGCCGTCGCTAACCAGTTCTCCGGCGTTAAAGAAGAATGCACTCACAACACCTTCAAATGGCGACTCGATGGTGTACTCCATCTTCATCGCTTCCATTACCATGATGCCTTGGCCTGCAGTGACTTCGTCGCCCACTGCAACCAGATGAGTCACGATAGTCCCGTTCATTGGTGCTTTGAGTTTATCTTCTAAGTTATCTTGCTCTTCAACCACTTCAGACTTAATCGCTTGGTAGTGGTAGCTGCTTGAATTGATAAACAAGGTAAAGTCATCACCGACTTGACTAACAGGTACTTTTATCTTGTGGGCGTTACTCTTTATCGACTGGCTGTTAACTGCGATCTCGGCATGAAGCGTTTCGCCAATGAGTTCGCCAGACAATGTTAGTTGAGTATCATTGATGGTGAGCTGATAAAAGGACTTACTGGCCACTTGTGTCTCAGTTAACTCAAGGTGGTTAATTTTCTGGTCATCATCGAGTAAGGCGACTTGATGCACACTGGCACTATTGAGTCTAAAACCACTGACGGCTCCCCATGGTGAGTAGGGGTCATGGCTGTTAATTGCGCAGCGCTTGGCATCGGCTTTACGGGCACAGAGTTGATACAGTGCTGCGAGTGCCAATGCCGTTTGACGCTCATTAGACTGGTTCGTTGCAACATCAGCGCTTAGGCCGTGACCGATGAGAGCTTCGCCATAACGCTCAATAAAGTCAGTGCTAAAGTCTGCGCTAGCGAAGGCTTCGTGCTCGGCAATGTTAGCCAGAAACTCAATATTGTGCTTCAAACCGCTAATTTGATAAGAGGCGAGGGCATGGACTAGGCGCTGCAGAGCACGTGGGCGCGATTCATCCCAAGTAATGAGCTTAGAGATCATCGGGTCATAAAAGTTACTGATGACGTCATTTTCACGGATCCCAGAGTCAATTCGTACATATTTACTCTGCTCAGGCTCTCGCAAAAAGTTAAGCTTGCCACTGGCTGGCAGGAAGTCATTTTGAGGATCTTCTGCGTATATACGCACTTCAAACGCATGGCCGTGAATACGAACTTCATCTTGTGTTAATGGCAACTTACTGCCGCTAGCCACCATTAACTGCCATTTGACCAAGTCTTGGCCTGTGACTAATTCAGTCACCGGATGTTCTACCTGTAGACGCGTGTTCATCTCCATAAAGTAGAAGCTGCCATCGGTATCAAGCAAAAACTCGACAGTGCCAGCGCCTTCATAGTTAATGGCTTTGGCAGCAGCGACTGCCGCTTCACCCATACTGACGCGCAGTGCATCGCTAAGCCCTGGCGCAGGCGCCTCTTCAACCACTTTTTGATGACGACGTTGAATAGAACAATCTCTATCTGACAGGTAGATGCAGTTGCCAAAGCTATCGGCAAATACTTGTACTTCAACATGGCGCGGCTGACGTAGGTAGCGCTCCATCAGCAGTTTATCGTTACCGAATGAGCTAATAGCTTCTCGTCTGGCTGATTGGATCGCTTCTAATACTTCATCTTTGCTTTCAACGATACGCATGCCTTTGCCGCCGCCGCCGTAGGCTGCTTTAATCAGCAGTGGAAAGCCCATGTTATTAGCTTCTTGCACCAATACATCATCTTCTTGAACATCACCATGGTAACCCGGAACCAGCGGCACATTAGCGGCGCCCATGATCTCTTTGGCCGCACTCTTGCTGCCCATGGAGTCAATCGCCGCGGCACTTGGGCCAACAAAGGCGATACCGCTTTGTTCACACATTAGGGCAAACTCGGCATTTTCTGACAGAAAACCGTAACCGGGGTGAACTGCTTGCGCGCCAGACTTTTTAGCAATCTCAATGATCAGCTCGCCTTTTAGATATGAATCTGCTGGTGCACTGCCACCTAAATAAAATGATTCATCAGCCATCGCCACGTGGCGAGCGTCGATGTCAGCATCAGAATATAGTGCAACAGTGCGAACACCCATTGCTTGAGCAGTTTTGATAATACGACAGGCAATTTCACCGCGGTTGGCGATTAGCAGTTTGGTAAACATATTATTTGGCTCCTAGCGCATTGGCAGCATGGCTATTGTTATTGTTTGAACTGTTATTTGCTGAGCTTTGATTAACAGTCCAGTCGGGGCTGCGCTTTTCAAAAAATGCGTTCAGGCCCTCTTGGCCCTCTTTTGATACTCGAATACTGGCGATACGTTCACTGGTGTAATCAAGGGTCGATTTGTCGATAACACCATCTTCAAGTTTAGATAGCAGGCTTTTCACCCATGCCATACCTTGTGGACTATTGGCTAAAAGCGCTGCGATAATAGGCGCTGCGGCACTGTCTAGCTCATCGCTCACTTCATGAATGATCTGTAGCTCAAGCGCTTTTTGTACATCGAACCTTTCAGCGGTAAGCATGTAACGACGGGCGGCACGTTGGCCCATAGCGCGAGTGACATAAGGGCTGATGACTGCTGGAATGAGCCCAAGTTTGACTTCGCTTAAGCAAAAGCTCGCGCGTTCATTGGCAAGGGCTATATCGCAGCAACAGATAAGCCCGAGTGCGCCCCCAAAAGCGGCGCCCTGTACAAGCGCGATAGTTGGTTTTGGAAATTTATCGAGCACGGACATCAATTTTGCTAGTTCATTAGCATCGGTGAGGTTTTGCTCAAAATCCATTTTAGCTTGCTTGCGCATCCAGTTGAGATCGGCGCCAGCACTGAAGTTTTTGCCGTTGGCTTTTAGCACCAACACTTGGCATTGCGAGTTATCAGCAAAATGCGCTAGCACTTTGATCATCTCGCTTATCATCACCTCATCAAAAGCATTGTGCTTTTCTGGGCGGTTAAGGATAAGCTCTGCAACACCATTGTTAAGTGCACAGTCAACGAAAGTGAGTTGTTCGCTGAGCTTATCTGTTGTTAATTGTAGGGTTTCATTAGTCATTGTTAAGGTCCAAAGTTAGCTGATAGCAATGGATGACCATTACATACGGAACACACCAAATTTAGTCTCTTCTACGGGCGCATTGAGCGCAGCAGAAAGGGCTAAACCAACAACATCTCGGGTCTGTGCTGGGTCAATAATGCCGTCATCCCAAAGACGAGCGCTTGCATGGTACGGATGACCCTCTTTATCGTATTGCTCAACAATCGGCTTACGGAAGCTTTGTTCATCTTCGTCTGACCAATCAACACCTTTACGCTTTAAGCCATCACGCTTAACCGTTGCTAAAACGCCAGCAGCCTGTTCGCCACCCATGACAGAAATACGAGCGTTTGGCCACATCCACATCATGGTTGGCTCGAATGCACGGCCACACATGCCGTAGTTGCCCGCACCATAACTGCCGCCAATGATGACGGTGAATTTTGGCACATTGGCACATGAAACAGCCGTTACCATTTTTGCCCCGTGTTTGGCGATTCCTTCATGTTCGTACTTTTTACCCACCATAAAGCCGGTAATGTTCTGTAAGAACAGCAGCGGAATCTTGCGCTGACAACAAAGCTCAATAAAGTGCGCGCCCTTTTGCGCTGACTCAGAGAACAAAATGCCGTTATTGGCAACAATGCCGACCGGATAGCCATGAATGCGGGCAAAGCCGCACACTAAGGTATTACCGTAATTAGCTTTGAACTCATCAAAGTCTGAATCATCGACGACTCGGGCGATCACCTCTTTGACATCGAAAGGCTTTTTAAGATCGGTACCGACAATACCGTAAAGCTCGTTAATATCGAACTTAGGCGGTTTAACCGGGCTAAGCTGTGCGGCTATCTGTTTTTGATGATTAAGTCGAGTCACTGATTTACGCGCAAGTTCTAATGCGTGCTCATCGTTTTGCGCCATATGATCCGCCACACCTGAAATCTTTGTATGCACTTCAGCGCCACCGAGTTCTTCAGCAGTAACCTCTTCACCTGTGGCCGCTTTCACAAGAGGCGGCCCCGCAAGGAAGATAGTGCCTTGCTCTTTTACGATAATCGACTCATCTGCCATGGCAGGTACATAAGCACCCCCTGCGGTACAAAGTCCCATCACTACTGCGATTTGTGGAATACCTTTGGCTGACATTTGTGCTTGGTTATAGAAGATCCGACCGAAGTGGTCTCTATCTGGGAATACTTCATCTTGGCGCGGCAAGTTAGCGCCGCCTGAATCAACCAAGTAGATACATGGCAGGTGACATCGACTGGCAATCTCTTGCGCGCGAATGTGCTTCTTTACCGTGACAGGGTAGTAGGTGCCGCCTTTTACGGTGGCATCGTTGGCAATGATCATACACTCAACACCACTGACGCGGCCGATACCAGCGATAACACCTGCGGCAGGGACTACATCTTCATAAAGTTCATAAGCGGCAAACTGTGAGATCTCTAAAAACGGTGAGCCTGGGTCGAGCAGTTTTTCAACACGCTGGCGCGGGAGCAGCTTTCCACGAGACAGATGACGTTCTCGAGCAACTTCACCGCCGCCGAGTTCAATCTGTGAAAGTTTAGATTTAAGATCATGAACGACTTCAGCCATATCATCGAACTTGGCTTTGAATTCTTCGCTGCGAGCATTAATACGACTGCTTAGTTGAGTCACAATTTCAATCCTTTTGAAGCGGAATAGAGGGCGACGTTAAGGTTGTCACCCCTGTCCAAATTTGGGCTCTAAAAGGCTCGTTAATCGAGCCTTTTTATTAATGATTGAGCATGGCTTACTTTGATTCGTTAAACAGCTCTCGGCCAATCAACATACGGCGAATTTCAGAGGTGCCAGCGCCAATCTCATAGAGTTTGGCATCACGCAATAAGCGGCCTGTGGCGTACTCATTAACGTAACCGTTACCGCCAAGAAGCTGAATCGCATCTAGTGCCATTTTAGTCGCTAGCTCTGCTGAGTATAAAATGGCTCCAGCGGCATCTTTACGCGTGGTTTCACCACGGTCACAAGATTTGGCAACGTTGTAGATGTATGACTTAGCGGCGTTCATGCCTGTGTACATATCGGCAAGTTTGCCCTGTACTAGTTGGAATTGCCCGATAGACTTACCAAACTGTTCGCGCTCGTGAATATAAGGAACAACAATGTCCATACAGGCTGTCATGATCCCAAGTGGGCCACCAGACAGAACAACACGCTCGTAATCAAGGCCACTCATTAGTACTTTAACGCCATTGTTGAGTCCGCCAAGAATATTCTCTTCAGGCACTTCACACTCTTCAAAAACTAGCTCGCAAGTGTTTGATCCGCGCATACCGAGCTTGTCTAACTTTTGCGCTTGAGTGAAACCTTTAAAACCACGCTCAACGATAAATGCGGTAATGCCGTGGGCGCCTTTATCGAGATCCGTTTTAGCGTAGATAACATAAGTGTGGGCATCTGGACCGTTGGTGATCCACATCTTGTTGCCGTTAAGAATGTATCTATCGCCCTCTTTGCGGGCATGCAGTTTCATTGACACTACATCAGAGCCCGCATTGGGCTCACTCATCGCTAATGCACCAATATGCTCACCGGTTATCAGTTTAGGCAGATACTTGGCTTTTTGTTCACTATTACCGTTACGGTTTATCTGGTTTACACATAGGTTTGAGTGAGCGCCGTAGCTTAAACCGATAGAGGCGGATGCGCGTGAAATCTCTTCCATAGCAACCACGTGGGCAAGGTAACCCATGTCTGCTCCGCCGTACTCTTCTGATACGGTGACACCTAATAAGCCCATGTCGCCTAATACAGGCCAAAGCTCATTGGGAAAGGCGTTATCAAGATCGGTTTTTGCCGCGATAGGGGCAATTTCATTGGCAGCAAAACCTTGTATGGCATCGCGTAGCATATCGACATCTTCGCCAAGGCCGAAGTTTAGAGATGAGTAGAGTTGAGTCATGTGCTTGTGTCCTGTCAAATTGTCTATCTGTGCGAGTTCACTGATCTGTGTCGTGATACTCGCAGGCTTATTATTCTATTGGTGTTATCAATGACTGTTGCTGACTAGCTATTATTGGCCAGTGCATCGCGGCATTGCTGCTCCGCGGAATTTAGCTCCATGAGCACGACTTTGATGTCATCCATCTGCTGCTGCAGGGCGACTTTTTTGTCTTCCACCAAGTCGAGCATGGTATGTAGTTGTGTGCTGCTGTTTTTATCTGCATCGTAAAGTTCGAATAAGCGTCTGGTCTCAGCGAGTGAAAAGCCTAAACGCTTACCGCGTAATATAAGTTTGAGTCTTACTCGATCTTTCAGATTGTAGATACGAGTCTGGCCACGGCGCTTAGGTTTAAGCAGCCCTTGATCTTCATAAAAACGAATACTACGAGTTGTGATATCAAACTCTTTTGATAGATCACTGATAGAGTATGTCGTTTGGGGTAACTGGTTGTCTGACATTAATAACACCATATTTATTAACTTTTCTTGCACGATATATGAAGTTTACGTAAAGGTAAAGTTTGAGGTGGTTGGCAAACAATATTTTCATGTCAATTGTGCGTTCCAATCTCGCTTGATGAGATAGACAAGTGATTGACTTTTCAATAGGCGGTTTGAAGTTAAGTTGTTATTTAACAGTTACTTATGGTTGGGTTTGGCTTTGGGGTAGTGTTGTTTTACGTTATTCCATATACTCATTCTAAGGTCTAATGGGGATTTTTTGTGCAGCGGAGCATAATGCTTCAAAGGACAATAATCATTGAGATGTAGTCGTGATTACGCTCAGATGACGTTAACTGGAGTATGCATAGTGAAAGATAAAAACACGCAGTTACATGCAAGTTCGATCTCAGACCCGCAACATTTTTGGGCGCAGGCGGCACAAACTATAGATTGGGTGTCACCATGGGACAAAGTGCTCGATGACAGTGAGGCACCTTTCTATCACTGGTTCAAAGGGGCAAAGCTCAACACTTGTTATAACGCAGTCGATAGGCATGTAGAGGCGGGGCGCGGAGCGCAGGTAGCGATTCAATATGTTAGTCCAGTTACCGATACTGAATACGGAATTACCTATGCAGAGCTGCAAGCTCAGGTCAGCCGGCTCGCAGGCTATATGGATTCAATTGGCGTGAAAAAGGGTGACCGCGTGGTGATCTACATGCCTATGGTGCCAGAAACCGCTTATGCCATGTTGGCCTGTGCCCGTATCGGCGCAATTCATTCAGTGGTCTTTGGCGGTTTTGCCGCTAATGAGTTAGCCACCCGTATTAATGACGCTAAACCTAAACTTATTTTGTCTGCTTCATGCGGCATTGAGCCATCAGGTGTCGTGGCTTATAAGCCGCTACTGGATAACGCACTAGAGCAAGCGACTCACAAGGTTGAACATTGCCTTATCTTAAATCGCAGTCAGCTTGAAGCAAGCTTACAAGTTGGCCGGGATGTTGACTGGCAAACTGGCGTGGCAACCGCACCCAATATTG
Organism: Shewanella kaireitica; assembly: GCF_023284045.1. Classification (GTDB taxonomy): domain Bacteria; phylum Pseudomonadota; class Gammaproteobacteria; order Enterobacterales; family Shewanellaceae; genus Shewanella; species Shewanella kaireitica. The sequence continues at coordinate 315,964 of NZ_JAKIKQ010000003.1, read as the reverse complement.
ATTGTGTGGCGGTAGATGCAACCGAACCGCTGTATATTCTTTATACCTCAGGCACCACAGGCCAACCAAAAGGGGTGGTACGTGATAATGGCGGCCATAGTGTGGCGCTCGCATGGTCAATGAAACACATTTATGACATTGAAGCGGGTGATAGCTTTTGGGCGGCATCAGATGTGGGCTGGGTAGTGGGCCACTCGTACATAGTGTACGGTCCCTTGCTGGTGGGCGCGACCACCTTAATGTATGAAGGAAAGCCAATTGGTACCCCTGATCCCGGCGCATTTTGGCGAACTATTGCTAAATACAATGTTAAAAGCTTTTTTACCGCACCCACTGCAATACGCGCGATTAAACGTGACGATCCTGATGGCGAATATTTAAATAGTGTCGACCTTTCATGCTTAAAGAATGTGTTTTTAGCTGGCGAGCGCTGCGATCCTGATACCTTGCACTGGGCTGAAGATAAACTTAAAAAACCAGTTATTGATCATTGGTGGCAAACCGAAACAGGCTGGCCTGTGGCTGCAAACCTTATGGGGTATGCGCCGGTTGAGGTTAAAGCTGGCTCGCCAGCGCTGGCGGTGCCGGGTTATCAAATTGAAGTGGTTGATGTCATGGGTGAGCAAGTTGCTGCCAATGAGTCTGGTAATGTAGTGATTAAGCTACCGCTACCGCCAGGGACGTTAACGACACTTTGGCAAAATGAGCAGCGCTATGTTGATAGCTACTTGTCTATGTACCCAGGTTATTACTTAACGGGTGATGCAGGCTATAAAGATGATGATGGTTACCTTTATATTATGAGCCGCATCGATGACATTATTAATGTCGCCGGACATCGCTTATCGACAGGGCGCTTTGAAGAGGTATTGTGTCAGCACGATGCCGTTGCCGAGGCGGCAGTGATTGGCGTTGAAGATGAGCTAAAAGGACAAGTTCCTCTAGGGCTGGTGGTACTCAAAAAAGGTGTCTCGCTGGATGAGCAAGAGTTGAACAAACAGTTGATGGCACTAGTGCGTAAAGAGATAGGACCCGTGGCTGCATTTAGGTTAGTGAGCGCGGTACAAAAGCTGCCTAAAACCCGTTCGGGTAAAATCTTGCGCGGCACCATGCGTAACATCGCCGACAATAAAAAATACAATGTGCCAGCAACTATAGAAGACCCAGCAACCTTAGATATTGTGCGCAATACGCTAACTCGCATGGGCTACGCTGACGCCCACGTATAGCGTTTAAACCTTGTCGCTGGAAGTATTGCAGACATGAACTGCTTCCAGCTTCTTAACATTTACTCTTAATGTAATTTACCAGCATTGAACCTTTGGAGCTCATTGTGATACTTAGCTTATTATTGGATTGTTAGGAGAATATGTCGCAATCGAATGTAATTCACCTGTATTGAGCTTACGCAAGTCGCCGTGAATATATTCCTATACGCTCTGCTAAATCATCCATGATTTAGCAGCTTGCATAGCTCATGATAGATGGATAGTCAGTAAGTTCCTTGTAGATGCAGGCTCATGATTGGACAAAAACTAATTAGATCAGCTCCTGTAAACTCTGTTAGTAGAATGAGCAAAAGTGAGCTGCTTATTGGGGACTTAGAAGCTAGGACTTTACCTCTTCTTTTAATTTAAGCTATTTTAATTTGCATACCAATACAGGTTTTCCTTCACACTGTCTTCACACCTTAATCGATATAGTAGCTACATATTAAGCGGCACGAGACTTAAACGCTCTGTTACTTATACAAATTTATGTAATACCCACTTTATTTATTAAGGAAAAATCATGTTTAAAAAATTAATAGTGTTACCTCTTATTGTATTTTCTAGCCTTAGTTTTGCTAAATATGAAGCTGTACAACAAGGTGGATTTTCTGGGCCTAATTCAGAGCTTGAATTGTCTGTAAAACAAGCGTTAGAAGCAAAAGATGATGCGATTGTTTCTTTAACAGGTCATATTGTACTTTCAAATGGTGGAGAAGATTATTGGTTTGAAGACAAAACGGGTAGAATCCAAGTTGAAATTGATAACCATTTATTTAAAAACCAGACTGTTACGCCTCAAATGTTAGTGACAATTGTTGGTGAAATCGATAATGACTGGAGTGATAGTTCAATGGATGTAGATGCATTGATAATCAATTTATAATAGATTGATTTAAGCTGGCTTCTTTCCTAATATAACTATTTATCATTCAAATTTATAAGTTGTTATTATGAAGGTGCTAAATGCATATACTAATTGTGGATGATACGCATAGCGTGGCAGAAACGATTGCTGATTATCTTGAACTTGAAGGCATGACCATTGATTTTGCTTATCATGGGGAGGCAGCCTTACACTTAGTGCAAGATAATCACTATGATGCAATTATCATGGACATAATGATGCCCAAAATGGATGGCATTACTGCGGTCAGAAAATTACGTGAAGAATTATTTTGTGATACGCCTATTATGTTCTTAACCGCCAAGGATCAGCTTGAAGATAAAATAGCTTCATTTAAAGCTGGTGGTGATGACTATTTAGTAAAGCCCTTTGCATTAGAAGAGTTGAGTTTACGTTTACAGGCTCTTTCCCACCGTGGAATGCGGCAAAATATTGGCCACTTAAGCTTTGCGGATATCAGTGTAGATGTTAAAAGTGGAGAGGTGAATTGTGCTGGTAAAATTATTAAAGTCAGCCCAATTCAATTAACTATTCTTAAAGTGTTACTTAAAAAAGCTCCCAATGTTGTGAGTAGACAAGAAGTCATACAAGCAATATGGGGAGATGAAAGTCCTTCTAGTGATGCACTGCGAAGTCATGTATATAGCTTGCGCACTAAACTTGCTGAAGGGCAAAATGAATCCCGACTAGAGACTATTCATGGGCAAGGCTTCCGACTTAAATCTGAATAACAAACAGTACCCGAGCATTTATCGCCATATAAGACACCATTTAAGCATCTCTTTATTGGTGATTTTCGGTTTTTTCGGTTCAACTGTTTATCTTGCTGAAAGCAAACTTGAAGTGATTAGTTTACACCATTGGCTAGATACTGAATTAGATCGTTACGAGAAGGAATACGCCATCTATGGTTTAGCAACCAAGTTGCCCAACACCGCTGAATTTGATACTTATTGGACTGAACGTGAAGTACCTACTTGGTTAGCTCCTTTTAAAAACATTGGCTTTAATGAACACTTATTAGGCACTGAGGACAAACACTTCATCATTGCAAACCACCCTTCAGGTAAAGGGTTAATGTATATTGTCTTTAAAAAAGATGCCGATGATTTTTTAGACATATACGAAGAGAGTTTGCATACCTACATTGTATTCCTTGGTTTATTTATTGCCTTGGGTGTGATGATCTACAGTTTTTATTTTATGCGTTTAATCTCTTTGCCATTACTCGCCATTGAGCAAAAAATAACGCAAATGAAACCTAACCAGCAAATGTCTAAACTGCAAACAAAATACCGTGAAACACGGCATATAGAGCAAACTTTTATTAATAATAAAAAAGATATTGAAGGCTTTTTCCAACGAGAAACGGAGTTTAGTCGCTTTTCATCTCATGAGTTACGCACACCAATTATGGTGATTAAAGGCTCTACTGAATTATTAGCAAAAATCCCCAACCAGCTTCCAGTTGCACAAAAAGCGATTAAACGCGTACAACAAGCCTGTGAAGACATGGAGGTATTATCTGAAGCCTTTTTATTATTAGGTAAGGAATCAATCGAAGAAGCACACTTTAAAGATATTCAGCTTGAAGATGCGCTTAGAAAACAGCTCGATGAATTACAGGTTTTATTTTTAAAACAAGGATTAAATTACTCCTTGGAGCTACACCAACCTGGAATGTTAAAGTGCCCACCCTCCTTTGTTTATATTGTGATAAATAACCTCATTAAAAATGCTTTTAGTTACAGCGTTGCTGATATTCACGTCAGCCTACAACAGCGACAGTTGACCATTACTAATCGTCATCAAGGAAACGAAACTTATCAAGCTGGCTATGGTTGTGGCTTGGTGATTGTTGAGCGCGTGTGCGAACGAATGGGCTGGGTGTTTACCAGTAAAGATACAGGAGAAGAGTTTATTTCCTTCGTAAAATTTTAGTTTATTCCAGCCACAAAACCTAGCCAGTATTACCTTAGTTAGCATCCTATCCTTCAAACATTTAGCCTTAAGTTAAATAGACTAAATCTACTGCGCTGAATTATTTTTAATTTTATTTGAATTTAAAAAAATATCTTCACGTTCTCTTCACACCTTTACCAGCATAATGCCCACATACTAATTTACTAGAGAATGAAAAGTAAGTTAACAACGTGCCTTTATTAGGCTATTTAATTTATAAGGAAAAATTATGTTTAAAAAATTATGTGCATTAACACTTGTTATGTTTACTAGCATTAGCTTTGCGGATATTACACCTATTCAACAAGGTGGGTTTAAAGGTCCTAGTTCAGTCCCGAAATTAACAGTGTTACAAATTCAAGATGCACAAGACGAAACCTTGATTTCAATCACTGGTCATATTATCTCAACGCAAGGAGATGAAAAGTACTTATTTAAAGATGAAACAGGTGAGATTCAAGTTGAAATTGACAACAATTTATTTCAGGGTCAAGCAGTAACCCCTGAAACACTAATTACCATTATTGGTGAAGTAGATAAAGAGTGGAAGCAAATTTCAATTGATGCTGACTCTTTATTAATCAAACAATAAATACTGGCTTAACGAATGAAGTACTGTGGGTAAGAGTATGATAATGAAAACATTAGTAGCGGTGGCTGCAGGTTTATCCGGAGTTGTTACTCTGACTATATTGACACTAGTTACTTATGGCGGTGATATTTATAAATCAATAGACGATGAATCTGTAAATAAAGTTGAAACTAATATCGAAAACATAAAGAGTAACATTGAATATGTAATTGAAAATGCAGAATCAACCATTCAAGGCAGCATAGATGAAATTCAAGGCGATGTTGAATCGGTAATTATTAAAGCTGAAGAGGAAATTCAAGGCCACGCAGAGACATTTGAACGTAATGTTAAATCCTCGGTTGATAGTACTGATTTACACATTCAAGATAGCGTTGAAAATATCAATAAGGTTAATGAGATCGAATCTGAAGAAAATGCGAGCATTGAGTATAGGTAGAATAAACATCTTTTATCGTAATATGGAAAATATGCCTTTTCGAATATTTTCCATATTTATCTCTTCCATCTCACCTAGGAAGCGAAAGTTAGACTTTCGCTGTGTCAACCAACAAAAATTAACCACGAATTCAAACATGTCTAACTCATTTTTGGGAAAAAGTGAGTTAGAAAACTAACAGAAAATACCTATTTCCCCATCGAAGTTGCCGAATTCATCGAAGAAAAATTGCGTGAAAGAGGTATGGTCTACCAAGGTAGACTTAGGCGAGCCATGGTCTTTCTCGTGTATCCACGCACTTCAAGACATTCAGACTTCCTGCCTATCAGATGGCGAATATAAGGCGATAGCTATTTTCTAAAATGAGTGCGGTTCAACAACTTCGCCGGGGCGGCTCGGACTCTTTATAAAAGAAATGGTAAGAGAAGCTTGATAAAACTAATAGCTAACTAATACGTTTTGGGCACTACCAAGTTAACTTTAGATCTATTACCAACTAAATCAGCCACCAAATACTAAGAGTCGGTACGGAAGAGCTCATCGAAATCAAAGATGTTTTCGATGAGCTTACTTAGACGTACTAGAGGCGAGCCTTGGCAGTATCTGCAAATTCATGGAATGACGGCACCTCAACATCCTATCTAGCAGCTACACCTTTAACTGATGATTCGATTCAGCTAAATACAAGAGCCAATACCGCTGGCTATTTTCTAGTGGGGATTCACTGTTCTCTATATAAAACAAGGTTGTGAAAGTTAGGGCTCAACTAGATGTGATGCTAGTAATTTAGTTACCAAAGTCTGTATAATCCGCAACAAAATAAAACCTATCCTGTCAGCAAAGTCTTTTGAATTTACGACTAAAATAGATAGGGGATTCTCTGTGACCTGCGGAATAATACTTAAATGAATAATCAAACCGAGCTTTATGATATTGGCGTTGTAGGCCTAGGCGTAATGGGCAAGAACCTTGCGCTTAATATAGCTGATAACCAATATAGAGTTGCTGCATTCGACCTCGATGCCGACAAAGTACAAGGTGTTGTTCGCCAAGAAGAATTAGAACGTATTAAGTATCTAAATAATGTCGCCGATGCGCGTATCGCTGGCTGTAATAATATTTCTGAAATGTTATCTAAATTAGAGAAGCCGCGTGTAGTACTATTGTCCGTGCCAGCGGGCGCGCCTGTTGATGGTGTGTGCCAGTCTCTAATTGAGGCGGGTATCGAAGCTGATGATATTGTTATCGATACGGGCAATAGCCTTTGGACTGATACGATTGAACGCGAAAAGCGTTACGCCAGTGATTTCTTGTTTTTTAGCTGCGCCGTTTCTGGCGGTGAAGTCGGAGCTCGTTTTGGTCCTTCCTTGATGCCAAGTGGTAGTTTAACAGCTTGGAATCGCATCGAACCCATCTGGCTAGCGATTGCCGCTAAGGTTGATGCTAAGACGGGTTTGCCTATTGAGCGTTTTGAGCCCGGTAACCCAGTAAAAGAGGGCGAACCCTGTACCACTTATATTGGCCCAGCAGGCTCAGGTCATTACGTAAAAATGGTACATAACGGTATCGAATACGCCGATATGCAGCTTATTTGCGAAGCATACCAGTTGCTACGCGATGGACTGGGTTACACACCAGCTCAAGTAGGCAAGGTGTTTGAGCGTTGGAACGCAGGCTCGCTTAATAGCTATTTAATGGAGATCAGTGCTGATGTATTACAGCAAGCCGACCCATTAACTGGCGCGCCGCTTGTGGATATGATCCTCGATAAAGCCGGGCAAAAGGGCACTGGACTGTGGACTGCAGTGAGCAGTTTACAAATTGGTTGCCCAGCTCCTACTATTGCTGAAGCCGTTTATGCCCGCGCTGTCAGTACCCAAAAATCTCAGCGACAAACGCTGAGTCAACAACTTGCTGGCCCAACAGGCGTTTCAATTGCGAGCCTTAATAATGGCGATGAACAGGCATTTATTGCTCAGTTAGAAAACGCTTTATACTGCGCTAAAGTGTCCTGTTATGCCCAAGGCTTCCAGTTGATGGCGATGCAAGCCAAAGAGCAAAACTGGCAGTTAGATTTTGCTGAAATAGCTAAAATATGGCGCGCTGGTTGTATTATCCGTGCAACATTTTTGCAGTCAATTACTCAGGCTTACCAGCAAAATGCGGATCTTGAGAATCTATTGATGGCTGAAACATTTGCTAAGGCATTATCAGAAAAACAGAATGATTGGCGCTGTGCGGTATCCGCAGCGGTGATGAGCGGTATTCCTGCGCCATGCATCAGTTCGGCACTGGCTTATTACGATAGTTACCGCTGCGAACGTCTGCCAGCGAGCTTATTGCAAGGTCAACGTGATTTTTTTGGTGCGCATACTTTTGAGCGTACCGATAAGCCAGCTGGTGATAAGTATCACTTAAACTGGAGCAGTGAAGATCGCACACTCGATAAACTGTAGCTGTAAGTACTAAGTCTATGCTGTTAAGGCCATGATGCGTGTGCATCATGGCTTTTTAATGTCTGGCTTTGGGGATTAATCTCGTAGCCAGCTACACATTGATGGATAACCCTCTTTAGTTTCTGGGGCGAGACAAAGACCATAATAAACTAACATTGGATAGCCAAATCCTTGGCCTTGACTAAAGGCTTCTATGTAATTTTCTGAAGCCCCTTTATAGCCATCTTGGTGAAATAAAATCTGACTTGGAAGGCCAATAAATTGTAGTGCAGCCCAAGACCAGGCAATCGCAGCCATTTCGTCAGCTGGGGAATGACCTGCTGTGTATACATCACCTGATAGGGTGCCTCTAGCTGCAAACTCCGTCACTGCAATGTGCCCAGCCTCATGGAGTAAATCCCCAGGGTTTTTCATTTTATCTTTATCGAATATTAGCTTACCTTTATCAATCAAAATGCCAGGTAAAAAAGTCTTCTGCTCAATGCGAGCTTCTCTGGTTTCAATATCTATTTCTGCCAGAAAAGTTAATATTTTCTGTAACGTCGTTAGTTCATCCATGAATTTGTCTCTACGTCGCAAATATACGCATTGTGTTGTTTTGTATTATATTCCCCTTCCTTTAACACCCAATAACGAAGGCATTGTGCCTGCCCAATTCGTTGTTGCGTTAGCTTGAAGAGGAATAACCATTTATATGTTATACGCTTAAAATTGAATCGCCATCATGCCTCTGAATCAGTCATCATCTCGTAAAACGGGAATATATGCTTAATCGATTGATTATTTATCATAAAGCAGTATTTTAAATTTAGCTAATGTTCAACTGATGGACCTAAGCGGTAGCTTCGACTTGCTGCTTGATAGCAAGATGTTCATCCTTGTTATTGAAAATATGAGTCTGCTCAAGACCATCACGAGTCGATATCACATTGAAGTGAAAGTAGATTAAATGGAGTTATGTTAATGATGTCTATAGATGAAGTGAGCATACATGTCGGTGCAATTTTGAACTCTAACCCGGCTGAGATTGGCGCAGTGCAGCAGAGTATAGACTCTTTAGCCCTCATTCTATCGGAGGCGAGTGGGGTTGATGATCTTAAAGAGGATAACATTACTTTTGGAGAGAGCCGTACCGTATGTGGATTAGCTGTCTCACCTACGGTTGCAGCAAAATGTGCGCAAGATCTACTTAGAACTCAGTTATTTATCCAAGGGATAGAGCAAGCAATATTGGATAAAAGCTCTCATAGTAATGAAGTGAACATTCTATATGCGGGGACGGGACCTTTCGGACTGCTCATCTTACCGCTGCTCTGTTATTACAAAGTGATAAATAGCCCAATAAGGCTATCTCTTACCCTCATTGATATCCATAAGGTGTCAATTGATGGTATCACTAAAATAATCAAGGAATTTGAGTTACAGGATTATATTAGTGAAATCATCATTGCAGATGCGACGAAATTTTACCCTAAGGAAGGTGTAGAGTTCGATTTAATTGTGTCAGAGACAATGAAAAATGCTTTAAAAAAAGAACCACAGATTTTTATTTTTGCCCATCTACAGCAGTTTTTAAAGGCTGATGGTGTTCTGATCCCTGAATGTGTTCAGGTGTCGGCATGGTTGACCCATTTGGGGCGTGAAAGTGAGCAGCAGTTTACTGGATCTCAATTGTCTTTAACTGAAGCAGAACTTTCGCCTATATTGTTGGGAATCGTCTACGAGTTAAATAAACAGTCAGCACATACAGTACAGCAGCAAGGCATTGACAGCTTGGCGTGTGAGTTGAGTATTCCTGACAGTGAAACTTGGTGCCGCGTTCTATACCCAGATTTTAAAATATCAACTGAAATAAAAGTTTATAAATGCTTTGTCATCACTGAGCGGCAATCAGATTTGACTATTCCAGAGGTCACAATCGAACATCAATTTGTGGCTGGCTCAAAAATATCATTCGATTATATAGAGGAGCCTGAGTGGCATTTTCGCTGGCAAACTGAACACTTGCAGCTGTGCATTAGATTACCTGATTATAGTGAGGTTGGTGACAGGGGAATAGCTGGCATTAAAAGGATCTGGCATAAGGCCAAGTTGGATCTGAAGGGAGGTTTAGAGCCCGCTGTTAAAAGCGAAGAGTGGCTCATTGATGTTGCGATAATGGATAGGTTGGGATGTGGGATTGAAGAGTGGGTTAGCTTCGCCTATGCGAGTCAGACGTTCGCAGAGTTTGAGCTGTGGGTATGGCAAAGAATGAGCAATCTTGAGCATGATAAAACGGATGGTGTAATGCTGGATGTATGCTCCAAATCAGGAGGTAGCGTGTCTTTTGCGGCTGCAGATATCTTGTCAATGGAACAGCTACAGCAGTTTGATAGGCTAGGTTATCTCATCATCGAAAATGCTATTCCTCCCTCGCATTGCGAGGCAACCTGCAGCGCAATATGGCAGTTTCTAAATAAGCGTCCCGATGAGGTCTTAACTTGGACTGAGCCACACCCTCTATGGCAGAAAACAATGGTACAGATGTTTGATCACCCTACCTTAACGGCGAATCGAAATACGTCAGTCATCAGCCAAGTTTATCGGCAGCTATATCGGCATTTTGGCATCGAAAGCCAGTTGTGTACAACGACGGATAGAGTAGGCTTTAACCCACCAGAAACCGAGTTATGGTCTTACCCTGGCCCTTTGTTGCATATTGATGTTAACCGTGCCAAAGCAAAGACTTTTGGCTTACAAGGAATACTGTACTTAACCGATACTAGGCTCGAACAAGGAGCGTTCACCTGCGTTCCTGGTTACCATAAGAAGCTGACCGAAGTCGCTTCAGATAGTTTATTATTGTCAGCCGACGATGACCCTTATCATTTCCCAAACCTCCATGGAACCGCTATTGCCGCAAAGGCTGGTGATCTTATTATTTGGCATCATGCTTTGCCCCATGGAGGCAGTCCTAACAAGGCCGATTCTCCTCGGATTGTCCAATATATAAACATGTACCCTGAACAAGCGGGAGGTGATAGCAAATTAATCCGAACTTGAATACCATTAATGTCGTAGATGAACAATTGCGTGGTCGTACTTTAGGTTGATTTTGTCTTTGGTGGGGCGCCAGTTGTGCTTGTACGCTGTATTGGCTTAGTAGCCTGTAATAGCTCAGTCGTCCAGAAGTAATAAAGCTGAACTGATGGCCAGTTATCAAGACTAAAGTATTACCTGTTTTTTGCTTAACATTGATAAAAACAATGTTAAAACAATCAAATAGGTATCTATAATAGTGGGTGGAGTATGAGTAATGTTCACTGGGCCTATGAGCTAGAAGCGTACATCGGCTGATTTTAAGTTTGACTCATTAAACGGAATTAATGATGGAAAAATTACATTTTAATAACGGTTTAGCGTTAGTCCCTTCGCGCTCAACTGATGCGCCGTTTATTGAAGCACTATTTCGCAGCACTCGTTCTTTTCTCCTCAATGCAAGTTCTGACACCGATTTTGTCGAATCGCTGGTTGAGCAACAACTATGTTGGCAAACCTCCGGTTATGGCAATCAATACCCCAATGCAATGACCTTTATTGTGCAGCTTCATAGTGAGCGGATTGGCAGAGCTGTGGTAGATTTTAGTGCGAATGTGGCTCATTTAGTTGATCTCATGTTTATCCCGCAAGCCCAAGGAAAGGGCTATGGTAAGTCTGTTATCAATGCGCTACAGCAAGCTGCTGCCAAAGTGAGTGTTCCAATGACATTAGTGGTTGATTTAAGTAATACGGCAGCAATCTCTATGTATCAAAATCTAGGCTTTACAGTCGAGTCGATAAAGTCGCCCTGTCAATTAATGGTTTGGTATCCAACAAACTAGCAATCTAACAATAAATCAAATAGGAGTTGGGGAATGAAGCCGTTTACTTTCGAGAATATTAAGTCATTAGTTGGTGAACAGTTTGTGGTTAAAGATCAATTGGGGAATCAATTGCCCGTATCACTCACCCATATAACGGAATCTAAACGTGAGTCGACCACATCATTTAGCGCAATTTTTGAGTTTGCAGCGGGTGGTTTGTTAGAAGATGGTGGCTACTATGTCGAACACCCAAAAATTGAAAAAAGTTATCTCTGCCTTTCACTTAACTCGTCAACAGAGTTTGAGATTTTAGTTAGCTCACTAAAAGCATAAGGCTACAAGGTTAAATTTTACTCGCAGTAACAACCAAAACATTAACAGTTTTATAAGGATATATACTATGGCTGATCCGTTTATTGGAGAGATAAGAGCAGTTGGATTTTCTTTTGCACCTAGAAATTGGGCTATTTGTAAAGGGCAGTTGATGGAGATCAGCCAGAATGGTTCTTTGTTCTCTCTCATTGGGAGTAATTATGGTGGCGATGGTCGAGTCACCTTTGGCATAGCCGATCTGCGTGGCCGAACAGTAACCGGACAAGGTCAGCCCCCAGGGCAAGCTAATAGGGTTATTGGTCAGTTAGGTGGACGCCAAAACATTACCTTGCAGTCAGCTCAACTTCCTCCCCACAATCACCCTCTTAATGCTAGCTCAAAAGAGGGCACTACCAGCGTTCCTACTAATGCGGTGCTTGCAACAGGCAGCGGTAGTTCTAAGGTTACGGTGTCTATCCCAGCAGGTATCCCTGTTAGCGGGCAGATAGGTTCAGGCCCAGGAGCTAGCCAATTACAAAATGGACAGACCTCTGACTCCAAGACTGCCAGCGGTTCAGTGACAACTGAAATGTACACTGCAGCGAGTAGCTTGACGCCAATGTCTGCCAACAGCATAGGCAATACAGGTACTGGTGCATTTATAGGTGTAGAGCAACCCTACTTAACGCTTAACTATATTATGGCGTTGGATGGGATCTATCCGACCAGAAGCTAGGCTTATTTGTGTTTTGCTAGCCGCGCAGTAAAGCAAGATCCCATGGAGCGCTTTACTGCGAATAGGAAAAATTGGGATGTATTGAAGCCGAAGTCTTTAATGTGGCCTATTTGAAGTTAGTAGCTTCGAGTTAATTGCTTCAAGTTAATCGCTTGAAGTGAAAGTTTTGATATCAATCGTTAACACATGGAAGTGCGTCCGTTATGAGTAAACTACTCCTGCCCATTTTATCTTTAGTTAAGCAGTTAGTTGGTTCAGTGCTACTGCTATTATCACTTTTCAGTCTTTCAGCTAATGCTGCCACGAGTACCATCTTAGATACTGACCCTGTAGACGTTGGTCCAGTCAAATCGTTCAGTCTGAGTAGTGCCAACCATGGTAGCTTTGATTTTAAATGTACCGAAGATGCTGACAGTGTCTCGTTTGCTGCGTTAATGGATTGTGGCGGTGGGAATATTGCTGGTTTTTATGGAGCTAGTGAACATGAGCCCATTGCTGGAATTCTTGGTTTGTCAGTCTATTCAAGTAATGCGCCGTTCGGAAACCCTGATGCTATTTGGTTGGTATTTAGACAGCAGGCTGGTCAGGAGTTCGATTTTACGAGTTTTTCCGTCGCAGTCTTAAGGGATGAGAATAATCGACTAGAAGTTTTGGGGCTAAGAGACGATGCCATCGTTGCCAGAGTTGAATTCGCTATCAACCCTTCTACAATTGATGACGATCCAAGCGCTGCAGGTATAACGACGGTTACTCTTCCAAGTGACTTTGATAACGTTGATGAAGTCAGGATCCGCCATAAAGCGACACTCGCTCCAACTTACCCTGGCTTTTATGGACATCAATTTCATAATTTTGTGATAAATGATGGCCCTGCTGCTAACACCGCTCCGACTATTTCAGTTGATAACTCAACAGCAAGTTACACTGAGAATGCAACGACAATCCAGATTGATGACGCTGCTGCGCTGTCTGATGCCGACGGTGATGCCGACTGGAATGGTGGCACGTTACAGGTTCAAATAACGGCTAACGCTGAAGCTGCTGACGAAATCAGCTTAAGTGACCCTGATGGTGACGGAACTGCAATCACTGTTTCTGGTACCAATATTCTTGCTAACGGTACAGATATTGCTGATGTAAGCGTATCTGGCGCTGTAGTAACAAATAACACACTCTTAACCATTACTTTCGATAGTGACGCCACCAATGCAAATGTGCAGGAAGTATTGCAGTCTTTGCGTTATCGAAATACCTCAGATAACCCAGGCACCAGTAATCGCACCATTACTTTCACCGCGACGGATTCTAATGCCGCCTCAGTAAATGATACTCGCACAGTTTCTGTTACTGCGCAGAATGACGATCCGCTGCAAAATGGAGTATTACCCACAGATATCGTTGTAAGTGAAGATGTGACCGGTAATTTAGATCTAAGCGCAGTCAGTATTAGTGATGCGGATGCCGTTAATACGACATTAAAGTTAAGTGTGACTGGAGGAGCATTAACTGCAGCTGATGGTGCAGGATATAGTCTCAATATTACTGGTTCTGGAAGTACAACGGTTTCTATCTTTGGTACTCCTGCAAGTATAAATAGCTATTTAGATACAGCCACAAATATCAAATTTCTAGGCACGGCTAATGCCTTCGGTGATAACGCTGGGGTATTAACGTTAGTTGGAAATGATGGTGGTAATAGTGGTTCCGGTGGTGGTAGTAATATTACTTTTGGCACTATCAATATTGATATAACAGCCCAAAATGATGCACCAGAGGATATTAGTTTAAGCGCAACGAGCATTAATCAAAGTGCGACAGGTACAGGAATTCAGGTTGGAGCGCTCAGTGCTGTAGATATCGATAGTAATAGCTTTACGTTTAGCTTGGTTGCCGACGGTGCATCCATTAATGGCAATTGCGGCGCTGATAACGATGCTAATAACAACCTATTTCAAGTCACAGGCACCGCTTTTGAAACCCAATCGGTAACAGCGGCAGGTAGTTACAAAGTCTGTTTGCAAGTTAGTGATGGTGCGACCAATTACCAAAAGGCATTTAGCGTTGTGGTAATAGATAATGGTGCGCCTGATATCACTATCTCAGGCGCTAGCGGTAGTATTAACGCGGCCTTTACCGCAACTTTTAGTTTCAGTGAAGTTGTGACAGGCTTTGTGATGACTGATATTTCGGCTAATAACGCATCTGTCAGTAACTTCTTAGGCTCAGGTACAAGCTATACGGCACTCATTACTCCAACTGCTGCGGGTAGTGTCACGGTCGATGTCGCTGCTAATATGGCTGTAGATGGGGCGAGTAACGGTAATACCGCAGCAACGCAACTGAGCGTGACCTACGATGCTAGTCAGCCTAGTGTCGCGATTTCAGGTGCTAGCGGCAATATCAACGCGGCCTTTACTGCTAACTTTACTTTCAGTGAAGTCGTGACTGGCTTTGTGATGACTGATATTTCAGCTGGTAATGCTACGGTCAGTAATTTCACTGGCTTAGGTACAACTTATACGGCTCTCATTACCCCAACTGCAGCGGGCAGTGTGACGGTCGATGTCGCTGCAGGTGTGGCAAAAGATGTCGCAGATAACGGTAATACCGCCGCACCGCAGCTGAGCGTGACCTATGATGCCAGTCAGCCAAGCATTGCGATTTCAGGAGCCAGCGGCAATATCAACGCGGCCTTTACTGCTAACTTTACTTTCAGTGAAGTCGTGACTGGCTTTGTGATGACTGATATTTCAGCTGGTAATGCTACGGTCAGTAATTTCACTGGCTCAGGTACAACTTATACGGCTCTCATTACCCCAACTGCAGCGGGCAGTGTGACGGTCGATGTCGCTGCAGGTGTGGCAAAAGATGTCGCAGATAACGGTAATACCGCCGCACCGCAGCTGAGCGTGACCTATGACGCCAGTCAGCCAAGCGTTGCTATTTCAGGAGCCAGCGGCAATATCAACGCGGCCTTCACAGCAAGCTTTAATTTCAGCGAGTCGGTGACAGGCTTTGTGATGACTGATATTTCGGCCAATAACGCAACGGTCTCGAGCTTTAGTGGAAGTGGCGCCAGTTATAGCGCGCTGATCACGCCTACTGCTGCGGGTAGTGTGACCGTCGATGTGGCCGCGGATGTGGCAAAGGATTCGGCGGATAACGGCAATACTGCGGCAACGCAACTGAGCGTGACCTATGATGCTAGTCAGCCTAGTGTCGCGATTTCAGGTGCTAGCGGTAATATTAATGCGGCCTTCACAGCAAGCTTTAACTTCAGCGAGTCGGTGACAGGCTTTGTGATGGGGGATATTTCAGCAAATAACGCATCTGTCAGTAACTTCTTAGGCTCAGGTACAAGCTATACGGCACTCATTACGCCAATAGCAGCAGGTAGTGTCACGGTTGATGTCGCTGCTAATGTGGCTGTAGATGGGGCGAGTAACGGTAATACCGCAGCAACGCTACTGAGCGTGACCTATGATGCTAGTCAGCCTAGTGTCGCGATTTCAGGTGCTAGCGGTAATATTAACGCGGCCTTTACAGCGACCTTCAGCTTTAGTGAAGCTGTTACAGACTTTATCAGTGCTGATATTTCAGTCAGTAATGCATCTGTCAGTAACTTCACAGGCTCAGGTACAACTTATACGGCACTCATTACCCCAATTGCTGCGGGTAGTGTGACCGTCGATGTGGCCGCTGATGTGGCAAAGGACTCGGCCGATAACGGCAATACCGCCGCAGCGCAACTGAGCGTGACCTATGATGCTAGTCAGCCTAGTGTCGTGATTTCTGGTGCTAGTGGCAATATCAATGCGGCCTTTACGGCTAACTTTACTTTCAGTGAAGTCGTGACTGGCTTTGTGATGGGGGATATTTCAGCGAGCAACGCATCTGTCACTAACTTCTTAGGCTCAGGTACAACTTATACGGCTCTCATTACCCCAACTGCAGCAGGCAGTGTGACGGTCGATGTCGCTGCGGGTGTGGCAAAAGATGTCGCGGATAACGGTAATACCGCAGCAACGCAGCTGAGCGTGACTTACGACGCAAGTCAGCCAAGCGTTGCGATCTCAGGTGCTAGCGGTAATATTAACGCGGCCTTTACAGCGACCTTCAGCTTTAGTGAAGCTGTTACAGACTTTATCAGTGCTGATATTTCAGTCAGTAATGCAACGCTCTCGAGCTTTAGTGGAAGTGGCGCCAGTTATAGCGCGCTGATCACGCCAACAGCTGCAGGTAGCGTGACCGTTGATGTCGCCGCTGATGTGGCAAAGGACTCGGCGGATAACGGCAATACCGCCGCAGCGCAACTGAGCGTGACCTATGATGCTAGTCAGCCTAGTGTCGTGATTTCTGGTGCTAGTGGCAATATCAATGCGGCCTTTACGGCTAACTTTACTTTCAGTGAAGTCGTGACTGGCTTTGTGATGGGGGATATTTCAGCGAGCAACGCATCTGTCACTAACTTCTTAGGCTCAGGTACAACTTATACGGCTCTCATTACCCCAACTGCAGCAGGTAGTGTGACGGTCGATGTCGCTGCGGGTGTGGCAAAAGATGTCGCGGATAACGGTAATACCGCAGCAACGCAGCTGAGCGTGACTTACGACGCAAGTCAGCCAAGCGTTGCGATCTCAGGTGCTAGCGGTAATATTAACGCGGCCTTTACGGCAACCTTCAGCTTTAGCGAAGCTGTTACAGGCTTTACCAGTGCTGATATTTTAGTCAGTAACGCAACTGTCACTAACTTCACAGGCTCAGGTACAACCTATACGGCACTCATTACCCCAACTGCAGCGGGTAGTGTCACGGTCGATGTCGCCGCGGATGTGGCAAAAGATGTCGCGGGTAACGGCAATACCGCAGCAACACAACTGAGCGTGACTTACGACGCGAGTCAGCCTAGTGTCGCTATTTCAGGTGCTAGCGGTAATATTAACGCAGCCTTTACGGCGACCTTCAGCTTTAGCGAAGCTGTTACAGGCTTTACCAGTGCTGATATTTCAGTCAGTAATGCAACGCTCTCGAGCTTTAGTGGAAGTGGTGCCAGTTATAGCGCGCTGATCACGCCAACAGCTGCAGGTAGCGTGACCGTTGATGTCGCAGCTGATGTTGCTAAGGACTCGGCGGATAACGGCAATACTGCAGCAACGCAGCTGAGCGTGATCTATGACGCCAGTCAGCCAAGTGTCGCTATTTCTGGTGCCAGCGGTAATATCAACGCGGCCTTTACGGCCACCTTCACCTTTAGTGAGTCGGTTACAGGGTTCGATAGCGCTGACATTTCAGTCAGTAATGCAACGCTCTCGAGCTTCAGTGGAAGTGGCGCCAGTTATAGCGCGCTGATCACCCCAACAGCTGCAGGTAGTGTCACGGTCGATGTGGCCGCGGATGTGGCAAAAGATGTCGCGGATAACGGCAATACAGCAGCAACGCAGCTGAGCGTGACCTATGATGCTAGTCAGCCTAGTGTCGTGATTTCAGGTGCTAGCGGTAATATTAACGCGGCCTTTACGTCCACCTTCACCTTTAGTGAGTCGGTTACAGGGTTCGATAGCGCTGACATTTCAGTCAGCAACGCATCTGTCACTAACTTCGCAGGCTCAGGTACAACCTATACGGCACTCATTACCCCAACAGCAGCAGGTAGCCTGACGATTGATATCGCCGCGGATGTAGCAGTGGACTCGGCTGATAACGGCAATACCGCCGCCGACGCGTTCAGCGTTATCTACGATGATACGCCGCCAACGGTTATTATTAACGGAGCTACGGGGGACATTAATAGTGCATTTACCGCTAATTTGATCTTTAGTGAGGAGGTCGAAGGCTTTGACCTCACAGGAGTGGAATTGACCAATGCTACTTTATCTCAGTGGAGCGGTGAGGGGTTAAGTTATAGCGTTCTAGTAACACCTATCGAACAAGGTGAGGTGTCACTGCTCGTTAAAGAGAATGCAGCAGCCGATAAGAGTGGTCGGTTGAGTCTAGCCTCAGAGTTGTTCAAAGTTAATTTTGATAGTGTTAAACCTGAAGTGACCCTATCACTGCTGACAATGAAAGAGCGTGAAGAGTTTGCCATAGATGTGCTCTTTACTGAGCCTGTGATTGGCTTGACGTTAGAAGATTTTCAAATTGAGAATGGCATAGCCTTAAGTTTAGTCGGAGAAAAGGATAAGTATATTCTCAAGGGAGCGGTAACATCAGTAGGGCAAGATGTCTTAGTGCAGGTTCCTGCCGACGTTGCTGAAGACGGTGCTGAAAACGGTAATTTGGAGTCGACTAATTTTGCCTATCCAACTAACAGCCCTGGAAGTGTGCGCATTGATGGCTTTAAAGTTGTTGAACAGACTATCACAGCGGTAATTGATGATGTTGATGGCATAACCGAACCCGCTGCGAGTTACCAATGGTTCAGTCATTTGAATGAACAAAGTACCAGTATTGGTGGCGAAGATGATTTCTATCTGCTGACGAGTGAGGAAGCAGGCAAAGCGATCTCCGTGATAGCAACTTACCTCGATGATGCGGGCAGAACTGAGATTGTCTCGTCAGAGCTCACTGCCATGGTGATGACTGTTCCTGAGTACGCGCTTGCACTGATTAGTGATTTTGCGGATCTCGATGGCGACGCTGCTCAATTGCTTGCCCAAGTTTATCTCGATGCCGGAGTCAGTAATGCATCATTAGAGCAATTAGATAGCATATTGGCTTTGCTCAACAATGCTGTGGCAAATTACCATGCAGCTGATATTGACGAGGTCGCGGAAATTGAAACATTAATTGCACTTATCCTTCAAGGGCAAGACAGTGATGGTGATGGTATTCCTAATCTAGTTGAAAGCGATGTTGATACTGACGGCGATGGGATAACTGATGCCAATGATGCAGATTCAGATAATGATGGTATCAGTGATGCTGCTGAATTTTCTGTCTCCGTATTACTTGCAACAGAAAATAGTAACTCAAACTCCATGTCAAATGCTAAATCTAGCACTAGTTCAGTTTTAGCCAACTCTGCTTTAATAAGCAGAGGGGTTATAGATGGTGACGAAGATGGCATTATCGACTTCTTTGATGCTGATATTGATGGAGATAACCAAGTCGATGAAGGGCGAGTCGACACCAATTTTGATGGTGTAGATGACAATTTAGCGTCAATTGAGGCTGTGCTAGATGTTTTATCAGCGTTTGATATAGATAAAGATCGTAGCGCGAATCACCTAGATCTGGATTCAGACAATGATGGTGTTTCAGATGTATTGGAAGCAGTGCTTGAGGATGCCGATAGCAATGGGTTTAATGATGATCCTAGCAGCATGGTTAATACTGTCGAAGCGCTTATCGATACCAATAGTGATACTAAGCCTGATTTTCTTCAGCTAAAAAGTGACGGGGAGGTGTTTGACTTAATCAACTTTGGTTTACCCCTTGAAATGGATGCAGATCAAGATGGACGATTAGACGATACTATCGATATGGATCATGATGGACTTATCGATATTGTAGATGGAGCGGTTGGCGCATTTGGTAGCTTGCCTGATCTTGATGGCGATGGATATGCTAACCATGCCGATGACGATGATGATGGCGATGGCATTCCTGACGTTGATGAGAACCCGCAGCAAGCTTTTTATACAGGTTTTGATGCCGATGCTGATGGCATAGATGATGGGGTAGATCATGAAGTTAATGGTGTCATTTATGGTAGCGATAGTGATGGAAATGGAGTCAGGGATGATAGAGAAATGTTAGATACAGATAATGACGGTATAGCAGACCATTTAGATGTTGACTCTGACAATGACGGTACTAATGATGGTGAGGATATCACTAACAACATTGGGGCTGATGGTCAAACGATTACAGGTGGTGGCGCGTTTCATTACAGCGCTGTAATAGCGTTGCTTCTATTAGCTATGGTGCGTCGGATAAAAATGTCAGCTGGAAGAGCAATGCCCGCCTTTCTGCTTGTGATCCTTGCCTGTGGATCACCAGCTTATGCGCAATACTCTATTGGAGCCGGTATTGGAGCTGTTAAGCTTGAACCAACACTTTATACCGACATCGATAAAGATAATGACTACGACCTATCTTACAATCTTGAGCTTGGGTATGGATTCACTGACAACTGGTGGCTTAAATTACGCGGCGTTGAGTTAGGTCAAGTTGATTTAAGCCAGAACGGCAGACTCAATGCTGAGATTGATTATCGAGGTGCAGCATTATTCGCCCAATATCAAACCGGTATCTTTAGTGATTCAGGTTTGGCAATTTATGGTTTAGCAGGTATGAGTTGGTTAGAAACTGAAACGAGTGGCTCTCTAAATATTGATGACAATAGCGATCAACAGTTTGCTGCTGGGTTAGGGCTTTACTATGAGCTTAATCAGGATAACGGTTTTGCACTAGAGTGGGTTTCTTATGCTGAAGATGTATGGGTTGTTGGTTTGCAGTTCACCAGCAAGTTTGGGTATTAATCGGTAAGCTCTCGTCCTTGCCGTTAAAGCCTTAACAGCGATTACCTTAAAAACAATGGCTGTTTTGTTTACACAAAACGGCCATTGTTATTTAAAGCTTTTTTAAAAAGAGGTTTAGTTAGCGATTTTTAGGTCAGCTTTATCAGTGATGAGGTTCATATCAAAATCGAATTCATCGACCCGGATAGCACGCTCACGCTTCAGATTATAATCTTGCAGCAATTGATGTTCGCTTTCGTTAATGACTTTAGCTTCAAGTGCAGCATCTAAGGTAAGCGAGAATCTAACACCGGGCTTAAAGGTGCGGGATCTTATTGCTTTCTTTACCTTAGCAAGCAGTGGTAAACATTCCATCTTAGCCAGGTATGCTTGCTCGTTGATGTAGTTACCGTCGCCAGCCACTGGCTTAACAAGATGGGTTAGGTGCTTTTTAAACTCAGTGTTTAGCTGGGCTTGCTCGGCTAACTCCCGTACTAAGTCATCGTTAATCTTAGTCATCTTAGGTGAGTAAGTGACCGTGATTAAACGCATGAATTTACGTGTTGCTGAAGATGGGAAGTTATCTAAGAAGTCCAATAACGCTTTTTCTGCTTGGCAAAGTGACCAGCGAGTCGCGTAATGGAAGTAAGGCGCTGCTTCTGCTCTTTCGCTAGCGGATAGTTTTTGCTCATAGTAACGAATCGATGCCATTGCTGCGTATAGGTAGCTCATTACATCACCAAGACGTGCCGATAGCATCTCAGCTTGCTTCAACTTGCCGCCTAGCACGAGTAGTGAAAAATCGGCATAGACTGCTAACTTAGACGCTAACTTATGAACCGATTGCTCATAAGGTTTCACTTCTGTAAGCGTTGAACTTGCCGCTGCGGTAAAAGGCAGTAACCCAAGCTTAAAGGCACGTAAGCTGTTACCCACACTGTAGCTTATGGTTTTGCGCAAAATGCCGTTGAACACTCTATCTGCTTGCTTTTCGTTAGAGTGAATAGACTCAACCATATTTTGCAAGTACGGATGACAACGCATCACGCCTTGGCCAAAAATCATCAGGTTACGGGTGAGAATATTCGCCCCTTCCACTGTAATAGCAATTGGTTGGGCAACATAGCCTGAGGCTAACGTGTTTTGAGGGCCATTTTGAATCGCTTTACCGGCTTGAATGTCCATTGCAGAGTCAAGAATGTCACGACCCAGTTCTGTCATATGGTATTTGGCAATTGCGGTCACAACAGACGGCTTTAAGCCAAGGCCCAAGCCCTCAGTGGTCAGTACTCGCATCGCTTCTTGCAAATAAGTCTTTCCTGCAATGTCAGCAAGTTTTTCTTGAATACCTTCAAACTTACCAATTGATAGACCGAACTGCTCACGTACTGCCGCATATTCAGCAGAAGACTTAAATGAACATTGGCTAACTGACACACCTAGAGCTGGCAGTGAAATACCGCGACCTGCACCTAGACATGCGACTAGCATTGCCCAGCCACGACCGATATTTTTCTGGCCGCCGATAATAAAGTCCATTGGTATGAATACATTTTCGCCGCGAGTGGTACCGTTATAAAAACGAATGCCCATTGGGTCATGACGATTACCTAGCTCAACACCTGGATGTGCTCTTGGGATTAAGGCACAAGTGATGCCTAAGTTCTCTTTACCGCCAAGCAGGCCATTTGGATCTTCAACCTTAAAGGCAAGACCAAGTACACTCGCAATAGGAGCAAGAGTGATATAACGCTTATCCCAAGTCACGCTTAAACCTAAGACCTGCTCACCTTGATATTCGCCCATTGTCACGGTGCCAATATCAGGAATTCCGCCAGCATCTGAACCCGCTTCAGGGCTAGTTAAAGCAAAACAAGGGATCTCTTGACCGTTTGCTAAACGCGGTAACCAGTAATCTTGTTGAGCTGAAGTACCGTAATGCATCAGTAACTCACCCGGACCGAGTGAATTAGGCACCATAACAGTTACTGCTACTGCAGAGCTTTTTGCTGCGATAGTCGCAACAATGGTGGAGTTGGCATAAGGGCTAAATTCTAAGCCGCCAAATGACTTTGGAATGATAAGAGAGAAGAATTTGTTTTCTTTAAGGAAGTTAAGAATGTTCTCTGGAAGATGTTTACTGCGCTGAATTTCAAAATCATCAACCATCTCAATCAATGTCTGAACTGGACCGTCGAGGAAGGCTTGTTCGTCCGCAGACAAGGTTGCTACAGGAATATCGCGCAGGGCGGCAAAGTCAGGCACACCTTGGTAAATTGAACCTTCTAACCACACATCGCCAGCGTCGAGTGCTTCTTGCTCAGTAGTAGAAATGCTCGGTAATACTTTTTTTAGTTTAGTTCTAATGCTCATTTTCGATGCTCGTCCGACCAGAAGTATGGTTCACATTACGTCACAAAATGAGCGATAGATCAAATTTTCAAACGATAAATTTAAACGCTTGTTTGGATTTTTGTGTGGCGATGAATATTAACTATAAAAATTTCATAAGCTTACGCGTGTACTCTGAAATTAAATTATTTTTTAGGCTTTTGAATTAACTAGCGAAAAGTCGCATTTTTTATGCGAATAGAATCGAACTAATGATGATAATTGCTAAATTAGGCTTTCTGACTGCAAGTGTTTTTCGCTTGAATAGGAGAGGTTGAATCAGTGCAATACAAGCTAACTTCTCTGGAGGAAATTAGCTTACAGCAGGGCTATTCACTTAGCTATTTAGTCAGGATCTCAACAACGGTATCTGGATTAAGGCTATTGGCAATAAAGCAGTTTGCGTGAGATTTTTCATGAATTTTAGCGATCACATCTTCACTCACGTCAACATCTTCGGCAAAGATGATTTGCGGCTTTAAAGTGATTCTATTGACGAACAGCTTACCTTGCTCATTTTTACCAAGCTCAGCTTCTGCATGGTCATGATAGCTGACAACGGCCAGGCGTTTCAGGTGAGCGATGGTTAAAAATGTTAACATATGGCAGGATGATAACGCAGCTAATAAGCTCTCTTCTGGATTAACAAAGGCACTGTTTCCGCTATATTCTGGCGCTGATGACGCGTTAACTTGTTGGCCGCTGCCATAAACAATACTGTGATCGCGACAAAAATCAGCGGGCTCTGTAGCCGGTGTTGCAGGTGCTATCCAGCTAATATCTATATTAAAACTCATGTTGTTTACTCGCTGCCAAAAGAGTGAAAGTAACCTCTTGTTTATCGTGGGTCAACTTAACGACGGCTAAGCTGAATGTAATTAATAGCGCTAAGCTATTGTATTGTTTTTGCGACTGCTGCCAGGCCCATAACCAAAGTAGCGTTTAAAGGCTTTCGCAAAAGAGACATCAGTTTGATAACCAACATCGAGCGCTGTTTTATAAACACTGTCGCCTGCGCGTAGCTGTTTTTGTGCTTGCGATAAACGTAGACGAGTCAGATACTCAAGCGGGGTCATTTCAAGGTAGGATTTAAAATAACTCGCAAAGCTTGCCCGCGAATAACCTCCTATTTCGGCCATCGTATTTACGGTCCAAGAGTGAGCTAAGTCGGTATTGATTGCATGCAGTACCTTATTCATTTTTGGATCTTGTAACGCTTTGAATAGACCAATACTGGTCTGCTCATCTAAGGATAGTTTTCTTATTAGATTTAAGAAAAAGACTTCACTTAACCGCGATAAAATCACCTCGTTGGCCAGTATTCCCAGCTTTGCTTCTTCAATAAGGCTTTGGACTATGCCAGCAAGTGCGCCTTGCTGCTGATGTTTATGGATCACCATACATGTTGGCAACTGACAAATAAGCGGGTGGCTTTTGTCTTCGCTAAAATCAAAGTAACCGCATATCAAACCTGTTTGATTAGCTGACTCGAGAGCCATTGGGTAGGCGATAAAGCTATCGATGCTAGCAGCTGTTTTTGCATCATCACTGCTGCTGATTATGTGGGGCGCATCATGGGGGAAAACCACTAAGTCACCAGCGGTTAATTCTAGGGCTTTAATATCATCACAATATAGATACGCTTGACCTTGACTAACTAAGTGGAAGCTTGCCAGTCCACTGCCGGAGGTATCAGTACTCCAAGTATTGCAAAGTAAGGAGCGGTGAAAAATCGTCGCGTTAAGGTGGAAACCTGCAAGTAAACTGTTGATATCAGTCATTGATAACCATTTTCTGTTATAAGTTAAATTCTAAAAAGTACGTATTAAGACGGCTTATTTAATAAGATTAGACGATCAGGCATAAAGCGCAGACCCTCAGGCATACTCTCTTTTTCTCTAGCTCGCTATTCTGGTGTTGTTAGTTCAAACACATCATTAAGGAATAGAAAATGAAAAAGTTCATCACTCAAATAATGCTAATGACAGCACTGATGTTTAGCTTTGCAGCGTCAGCAGCAATCCCTACTCAAAATGCCGACGGTGTGGTAGAAATTTACTTAGAGCAACACGGTGGCTATTTCAGCGCCAAAGATACACTAGCGTCATTAAAACCAGGTAAGTACCAGTTCATTATTACTAATAAAGCTGGCAAGTTAGTTGGTTTCCAGCTGCAAAACTTTACCACTCATGAAGCGTTAGATATGTTTCCAATTGAACCTGGTAAAACACTTCGAAGCGATATTGTTGAAGTGACAGCAGAAGGCGTTCGTTTTAGATGCCCGATCAACCCAACACCATGGTATGACATGGATGTGATTAAGGCTGGGTAAATCAGCATCATCCATTAAGCTGTTCGCGTCAGATCTCAACAGACCGAGTAACGAAGAAATTAATTTCTAATTGGATTGTATTGGGATAAAAAAGCCGCAATAGCGGCTTTCTTTATTGATAGGGGAGATATGCTTAGCTATAGACATTGATAGTTTGAGTTGTTTCAACGTAGGTTTGCATGACCGCTTGCTGTTGTTGATGTGCTTTGTTGTTAACTACAGCTTCTCGAGCATCATCATTATTAGATAAGTAATAAGCTGATACTGGCGTTAGGCTACTGTTTCCAGTGCCTACGACAGCGATATCGGCATAAAGCTGGTACTGTGCCTTAGCTTTTTTGTAGTCAACATAATCCTCTACCTTCTCGCCTTCATTAGGCAACTTGGGCTCTACAGGTAAAATTTCTGCTTCATTGGTTGAGGTGACTGTTGCTGCTGAACTGTCTTTTGCGGCCAAAGTCATAGCATTGGCTGAAAGGGTGACTGTATCCGGCTGCGCGGCTTGGGAGAGGGAGTGACTAGAGCTTGGCAGAGCGTTTTGTTGCGCACTTTTTTCAGGGTTTTGAGCCGAAGACTGAGTAACAGTTTGGGTAAGGGGCTGTGATACTTGCATATAACCTCAGTCATCTAAAAATAATTTATTAGTCAGTATTTTAAGTGATTGAAACTGAATGTGAACTGAATCAATGGCGAACAGGTATTTTTACTAGATTTTTGTGAGCTCAGTTTAGGGGCTGTTGATCTTTCACGGTTGTTTTAGCCAAGAAGCGCGATCCTTCGGATTCGTTTCAATGCTTTTATTCTTTAATGACTAGCATGCGTTACGAACTTTTCGCTTATCCAGCTAAGCAGCATCGCTCAAGCCTTGTACTAAAATAACTATTGCTTACGGTAAGTAATCGAACAAAAACTAAGCTCGAAAGAACGACAACCCTCAGTGTTTACCGCTTAAAGCTAAGGTGTCTGAGAGGGAGGCATAAGACAGATGCAGGTGGTGGGTATAGTCCCTTGTTAACAAGTATGCCCAGCGAGAATACTTGCTGGGCATGTCAGAATAATCCTAGACCTATAGTGTCAACTTTAAGGACCGTGGCAGCTTATTGTGATGGGGGAATTAAAAGCAGTATCGAACTGACTATTGCACTTAATCCCATAGCATACGGCATAAATTTAGCCCGGTAGCTTAAAGTTATCACCACCAGCAATCCCGCAACGGCTAATAGGCCAAAATAGATGATGCTGCCGTAGGCAAAACCTTGCAGCAACGTGCAGCCCCAGTAGGTTAACGCTAGTCCAAACCAACCCGCAGTTGATAACACTCTACAGCGCTTTTCACTCGGGGCGTAGCCTAAGACTTCTCTATGATGAGAGAACATTGCCAGCGCCAATAGACCAAATGCGATGTAACTGAATCCTAATAAGCTCACCATAGCCGTTATGCCTCTTTATTCATTGCAGTTCTGCCTAGAGGTAGATCTGCTCTTGAAGCATCATGCTGTCGTATTGCAGGCTGCTTGTGGCGTTGAGAAAGCTTGCTACGAGCATACAATAGGCTTAATCCGATTATGCTGCAGATGATGTCAAATCCTGCTAGTGACCATTGTCCTTGGCTCATATTAGTGAGCAGATTGCTATCTGAGGTTAAGGCATTGAGCAGCGGAATGGCGATTAAGCTCAGCCCCGATAGCGCTAATACTACGCGCCAAACTGACAACGTACGCTTGAAGCAAGCGATAACACCAAGAATCGCCAGCACCAAGAAAAAGCTATTGGCTTCCCATTGGGCGCGATTAACCATATCAAGGGGGAGTAATCGATTAGCATAGAAAAACGCACTCGCCGCCAGTGGTAAACCGGCGATAAAGGTGAGGTTTAACCCTTCAACTAACCGCAGCCCAAATGTGGCTTTATTGCCTTGCTTTAACTGTTTTTGTTGCTTTTGGCGAATTTTATTAGCCCACAGCAGTGTGCCGGTGGCAATCATGGCGCAGCCCATGATCCCTGAGATAAAGAAAAGTAACCGTAAAGCTGGACCCGAAAAACGACCGGTGTGCAGGGCGATTAAGGTGTCGTGGGTGTTTTGCGCACCAGAATCAGGCTCTACGCCGCTGTTGAGCAATTTGCCATCTACAGCATCAAACACAATGGCGGTTCTTCTGTCAGTCACGGTTTCGCCGGTATCTTTGTAAACATTAACTCTGCTGTTTCGGTCTCCAGGGTTGTTAATGACTACCTGCCTAATGGGCAAGTTTCCGAGAATTCCCTGGAGCTGAGGCAGTAAAGAGGTTAGTTGCACCATGTCTGCTGTTTCGCCAATTGGTTTAACCTGTACTCGACTTGGTCTTAACTCTTTACGAAAGGCTTGTGAGTCGCCATCGTATGCTGTGATTACTGCCCAAGGCATATACATCACCATTAAGGTCACTAGACCCGTATAGGTGATCATCAAATGGTAGGGTAGAGCAAGCACTGAGCTTACATTGTGAGCATCAAGCCACGAGCGACTGCCTTTGTTGCGTCTAAAGCTAAAGAAATCTTTAAAAATGCGCTTGTGAATCACAATACCGCTGATTAAAGCAATCAACATAAACATGGTACAGAAACCGACAATCCAGCGAGCAATTTTGGCTGGCATATAGTGCAGGTCAAAATGCAATCGATAGAAAAAATTACCGCCCTTGGTTTGGCGAACATCGGTGATAAGTTGCTCTTGATCCTTTTGCACGACATGCTCAATAAATTGACCACGTCGTTGACCCGCTTCCGGCTGCGTTTGCCAGCTATAGCTTAGATAGGGTTTGCGGTCTGTAGGAAAACTAATACGCCAATCTCGAGCGCCCTCTGCATGTTGAGATAGGTATTGCTGAGCCTTGTCTAATTCAGGCTCGATGAGGCTCGCATCATAACTTTGGATAACATTTTTATGCAGTTCAGGTTTAGTCCAAAGACTAATATCGTGCCGATAGTAGCTCAATGTTCCGGCAAAGAAAATCAATAGCAATACCCAACAGACAAGTAAACCAACCCAAGTGTGCAGCCAAGTCATGCTGCGAAAAAAGTTCTCTTTCATGGTTAGTTTATCAACCTAATCAACAGATAAAAAATACTGCTCAAACTGAGCAGATCTCGCCAAGCAACAAAATGATTCCTTACG
The DNA here is from genome assembly GCF_023284045.1 of Shewanella kaireitica. Taxonomy (GTDB): domain Bacteria; phylum Pseudomonadota; class Gammaproteobacteria; order Enterobacterales; family Shewanellaceae; genus Shewanella; species Shewanella kaireitica. The sequence continues at coordinate 287,111 of NZ_JAKIKQ010000003.1, read as the reverse complement.
CTGAACACCCAGATAATGGCTGTGGCATAAATTGAAAATGACAGCATCATTGCAGTCAAGGTGCTTTGAGCGGGGGCAAGAGGAATCACAATGGCTAGCAGACCCGACCCTGTCGCGGCCACTAGATAACCGGCAAATATAGCGGCAAGTAATCGAGAAACAATATTAAACGCTTGAGAGTCAATCAAAGGCTTAACATTAGAGTTTAGTGAGAACAAAGTGAATGCATCCGTATATTAGACGTAAATTTTGTGCGTCTAAATGTATAAATTGGAGCAACATTTTACATCATTAAATGTTATTGAGAACTGTTTTTATTCGCGTTTGCGTGTAAATGTTTGAATCCTGCGATGTATGTCGCAAAAAATGGCTTCTCACCAAAATTTGTGCATGAAGACACTTGGGCTGGTTGAACGTTTAATTTCATTTATTCAAAGACTTAAGTTGTTTTGCTTTTTGCTTGTTGTTATCTAAATGTTATGAATACGTATGCAGCGTGTTGTGGTTAAAATTCAACCTTGGCTAGTATGGCTGTTAAAAATAAGCCTAATGTCAGCTTAGTCTGAGTCGTATATGTAGACATTGGGTCACTAAAAAAGTCGCAAGGCGAAGGGGAAAACCAATGTCACACTTTAAACCCAGTGTTCTAACATTAGCGCTAGCTGCTGCAGGGTTGGGAGGCGCTTTTTTTGTTCAGCCTCTACAAGCAGCAGAAGATAACAAAACCAGCGATACGGTTGTGGCTGCAGAAGTCAGCAAACCTGCAGCTGAAAATAAAAATGATGCGGATGAGCCAGAAATTGAACGCATTGAGGTGACGGGGTATAGCCGCAGTCTTATCGACTCACTTAACCAAAAGCGTTATGGCGATACGGTATCTGAGCAGTTAAGTAGTGATGATTTAGGCTCGCTCCCTGATGTTTCTATGGCGGATGCCTTGACGCGTCTACCCGGTATATCAGCGGTACGTACTGGCGGACAAGCTGCAGAAATTAATATTCGTGGTATGTCGGGCGGGTTTGTATTTTCAACACTAAATGGCCGTGAGCAGGTCTCAACCAGTGGCAGTCGCAGCATTGAGTTTGACCAATACCCTTCAGAGCTCATTACATCAGCAGCCGTTTACAAATCACCTAAAGCTTCGTTAATTGAAGGCGGCGTTGCAGGTACCGTCGAGCTTGCCACCGCTAGCCCATTGGCTATTGATAAGCAGCACAGCTTTGTTGCTAACGTGCGCGGCATGTACAACGATCGCGCCAGCGAGGTTTATGGCGCTGAGGACTATGGTCACCGCCTGAGTTTTTCTTATCAAGGCAAGTATTTTGACGACACCTTAGGTGTCGCATTGGGTTATGCCCGCTTAGAGCAGCCAAGTGTAGCAACACAATTTATAGGTTTGGCTTATAACGATCTTAAGGATGTTGATGGACTTGCTGATGATAGCAATGGCCCTGAAGGCACTGATTCCGCTAAAGAGTACATAAGTGAAGGCTTTGAAGTGCAGCATTTAGGCGGTGTTGAGACCCGAAATGGCTATATGGGCGCAATAGAGTGGGCGCCTAACGATACGTTTACCCTGAAAGCTGACGCCTTTGTGTCACGTTTTGATAGCGAAGCATTTGCTCGAGGTTACCGAGTCAAATTGGGGGGGCCGAACGCAGCGGTTGCTAATCCAGTGCTGGATGGTAATGCAGTCATCGGTGGTAATTTTAACCGCACGTCACAAAGCTATACTCGCGTTGAAATCGTCAACGATGATAACCAAGATTATGATGAAGTTGACAGCTTTGGCATTAACGGAACCTGGCAGGCTACCGACAGTTTGAGTGTTTCCGCCGATGTGTCTTACTCTGCGGCAAAAAGTGATTTTAGAAATGGTTTGTTGTGGGCTAATGTCGCAGAAGATGCAACATTAGGCACGCCAATTTTCGATGAAAATGTAGCGATTAATTACCAGTTAAACGGTTTAGATCTGCCTAACGTTGGCTTTAATCAGGCTGAAGCTTTTTCCGATATTGATAAGGTGATGGTCAGCAAATACGGTATTTATCCTTTTGTAAATGAGGATGAAGTTAAAGCCTATCGATTAGATTTTAAATATGAGTTAGATAACGACTACATTGCTTCAATTGAGTTTGGCGCTCGCTACTCAGACAGAACCTACTCCAACGATCGTTCTGTGTTTGAATACGGTAATGATGGCGCGTTTTCAGCAACTGAGCCGCCATTACGGTTAACTGATGACATGACCACAGTGGTCGACTGGGAGGGAGACTTTAACTACTTCCCGTCGTATTTAGCGATTGACCTAGATAAGGCGCTTGCTGCTTGGTTCCCAGATGGTACGCCACAACCGGTGCAAACTTGGGGCAATGCCGATGGGGTTGATGATGCTAAAGGCTATACCAGCAACTACTCATGGTCGGTATTGCAAAGTGGCGAAGTGTACGAAAAAATCTTAGCTGCTTATGTAATGGTTAATTTTGACATGGAGCTTGGCGATCTACCTATTACCGGTAACTTAGGCTTGCGTCGTGTTGACACAGACCAGTCAGCGACCCTACTAGAGAACGTGAAAGGCGACCCTAGCTTAGGTGCTCAATATATTGTTGACGGTGTTGGTATTGTTAACAACTACTATGCGCCGACCATTAAAGGCATTGAATACACTGATTACCTGCCATCACTGAACCTTAATTTTAAGGTGACGGATGACTCTCAAATCCGTTTCGCTGCAGCGAAAGTAATGTCTCGTCCACCAATCAACCGCCTAGCGGGTGATGCTAGTGCTAATGTGAGCGATGATGGTGTGATCAATGGTTCGAGTGAAAACAATCCATTTCTCAAGCCGTTCTATGCCGATCAGTATGATATCTCTTATGAGTATTACCTACCAGATGGCGCGATTGTCGCAGCATTGTTCTATAAAGATATCGACTCATTCATTGAAAAGTTAGCCATCGACAATTTTGACTTTGCCGGTAACGGTTTTAACGTGCCTGATAGCATTGAAGATCCGGTTAGTGGTGAGCAGATTGAAACCACAAATGGCATTTACACCACAGCGGTAAACAACAATAAAGGCGGTTATATACGTGGTCTTGAGCTGGCATATACCCAAGTCTTTACTGCGTTACCTGATGGCCTCAATGGTCTTGGGTTGAACTTAAGCTACTCCTACACTGAAAGTGAAGTTGAAACGACCACAACGCTTGGCGGCGATGAGCAAACGCAATCGCTGCCGGGCTTATCAAACAATGTAGCCAGTGCAACGCTGTTCTACTCCTATGAAGGCTTTGAAACCCGTGTGAGTGCGCGCTATCGAGATGAGTTCGTTTCTGAACAAGTTGCAATTAACAATCAGGTCGTCAATTTCGCCGCAGAAACCGTGGTTGATTACCAAGCCTCATATCAAGTCAATGACGCAATAGGCGTGCTATTTCAAGTGAATAACCTCACCGACGAACCCACCAAAAGTTACTTTGGCAATGAAAGCCAAACCGGCACATTACAGTACTTTGGCCGGGAGTTTTATCTGGGGATGACCTTCACGCTGTAGTGACATTTGTAAAAAATTCAATCCAGGCAAGTCGTTGCATCAATCAGAAATAAAAAGACGCGGCTTGCTTAAATCAACGATTAAATAATTTAGGAGAAATCACTCATGTCGAGGATCTCTAATAATATATCTCTTTTAGCGCTGACTATCAGTGCGTTGAGTTTAGCGGGTTGTGGCGGAGATTCGTCAGAACCAGGTAGCGTGTTGCTTACTTGTAATGTACCTATGGTACCCGACACCGCTGGTACCAGTTGTGTCGCGCCTGAACCCATTAGTTGCCCAGCTCCAACGGTTCCTGATGAAAACAATGAGCAGTGCATTGTTGGCGCTGATCCAACTTTACCCGCGCCTGTATTCACCCCTGCCGCCAATCAAGCCGTGGTGTATTACAACAATGTGCAAGACGCTGACAACAGCCCAAGTGACCCAACTTATGATGGTTACCGGTTGCACACTTGGAACAATGATACGTGTGATGCCTATGCAGCACCGTTCGATAGCTCCGATTGGGCTAATGGTCATCAGTTTGATGGTATCGATCCTAACTACGGTGCTTACTGGATAGTGAACTTGAAAGAGGGTTATAGCGATTGCGGTAATTTCATTATTCACATTGGCACAGAAGGTTCGGGCAAGGCGCTTGGTGATGGCGATTTAAGTATGCCGTTGATGCAAGATGATGAAACATTTGTGCGAATGAACTTTACCCTGCACGGCGAACCGTCGGTTTTTGAATATCCGATATTAAGCTTAGGCGTGCAGCCGTTATCGATAACAGGCATGAGTGCACACTGGCTTGATGCTGACACACTCATTTGGAATCAAGATGATGCCGATATCAGTAACTTTAAGCTGCATTACTCTCTGAATGCAGATATTAGCGTTGAAGCGGAACCCGACCGGATCCTCAATAGTGAAACTGTTGCCTTAACCGCTGTTGAACTTAGCGATGCGCAGAAAGCACTGATCCCGCATATGGCTGACTGGAAAGCTTACAGCACCAATCTAACCGCTGATGAAGCTAAAGCGATTGTCAAAGCACAATTGGTTGTCGCTGCCCATAACGGCGATGACGTGCCAGTGGCTGCGACCTTTGTGCAGGCTGCTAAGGTGCTAGATGCACTTTACACGGTAGGAGAAAGCGATGCCGATGAAGCTAAACTTGGGCTAGATTATAGTGATGGTAGCGTAACCGCTTCTGTGTGGGCGCCAACGGCTCAAGCGCTAAAACTTAATATCTACAACGCTGATAAGAGCTTAAATCGTAGCGAAGAGATGAGCTTTGATACGATGACTGGGATTTGGTCATTCAAAGGCGATATGAGCCTAGATAGGCTGTTTTATCGCTTTGAAGTGACGGTTTACCACCCTTTAACTAAACAGTTAGAGACCGTTGAAGCAACCGACCCATACTCGCTTAATGTGTCAACCAATGGGCGTTACAGCCAATTTGTTAATCTAAGCGATGATGATTTAAAGCCTGAAGGTTGGGACGACCATAGCGTAGCCACTATTAATAACCCTGAAGATGCGGTGATCTATGAAGGCCATGTACGCGATTTTAGTATTCGTGATGAAAGTACCTCTAAAGCGAACCGCGGTAAGTATTTAGCTTTTACTGAAGAGGGTACAGCGCCTGTTGAACATCTTAAAAAGCTGGTGGCGAATGGTTTAACCCACTTCCACATGCTACCTGTAACTGATATCGCTAGTATTAACGAAGACAGTGCAGAGCGTATAGAGTTAACTGATACCTTGGGGATGTTGTGTGACAAAATTGATAATGCAGCAGATGCCTGTAGCACTCAAAATAAAGCCGCAACCATTGAGACAGTATTAGCTGACAGCCTACCAGGCTCAGCTGATGCACAGGCGATTGTAGAAGCCATGCGCGGCCTAGATGGTTTTAATTGGGGTTACGATCCACATCACTTTATCGCGCCAGAAGGCAGTTATGCCAGTTCAAGTGAGGGCACTGCGCGAGTACTAGAGCTCAGAGCGATGAACAAAGCTCTGCATGATATGGGGTTAAGGGTGGTGCTTGATGTGGTTTATAACCATACCAGCTCATCGGGACTTTGGGACAACTCAGTGCTCGACAAACTCGTACCAGGTTATTACCACCGTTATAACGAAGAGTCGGGTGTTATTGAGCGTTCAACTTGTTGTGAAAATACCGCGACCGAACACCGTATGATGGATAAATTTGTCAGTGACTCTATGGTGATTTTAGCTAAAGAGTACGGCTTTGACAGCTTTAGATTTGACGTGATGGGGCACATGCCTAAGCAGAGCATTCTCCATGCTCGCACTGCTGTACAAGCGGTTGATGCTGATAATTACTTCTATGGCGAAGGCTGGAACTTTGGCGAAGTCGCCGATAATCGATTATTTGAGCAAGCCACACAGGCCAATATGGCGGGCAGTGAAGTGGGCACCTTTAATGACCGCATTCGTGAGAGTGTTCGCGGCGGTAACCTGTTTAAACTCGAAGCATCGGATGACGCGCTGCGTGACCAAGATACCTTACGTCTATCGATGGCCGGTAATCTTAAAAACTACATCCTTAAAGATTTTAATGGCAATTCGGCAAAAGGCAGTAGCTTTAGCTGGAATAACCAACCAACGGCTTACACTTTAGATCCTGCTGACAGTATTAATTATGTCTCTAAACATGATAACGAAACTCTGTGGGATAACCTGCAATATAAAAATCCAATTGGAATGACATTAGATGAGCGTGTGCGGGTGCAGAATATCGCCGCGACATTGCCGTTACTCAGTCAAGGGATCCCATTCTTACAAATGGGTGGAGACCTACTAAGATCGAAATCAATGGACAGAAATAGTTATGACTCAGGAGACTGGTTTAACTGGGTTGATTTCACTAAAAATAGCCATAACTGGAACGTTGGTTTACCTCGAAAACAGGATAATGAAGCTAAGTGGCAGGAGATTGCTGGGATCTCGGCCAATCCTAATGCAGCTGCTTCAATGTCTGAAATTGAGATGGCTTCTAATGTCTTTAACGAGTTCCTAAATATTCGTAGTCAGAGCCCGTTATTTAGACTGACAACTGAAGCAGAGATCATAGAGCGTGTCGGTTTCCATAACGTCGGTAAGCGTCAAACTCAAGGTGTGATTGTGATGAGTATTGATGATGGCGCTGACTTAGTTGATATAGACCCTGCTATCGATGCGTTGGTCGTGATGGTGAATGCTAGTGCCAATGAGGTCAGCCACACTATACCTACAGCAACTGGGTTTGAGCTCCACCCAACTTTAATGTCGTCGGTTGATTCTACTGTAACTGGGGCTAGTTTTAGCGCTGGAGAGGGGGAAGGTAGCTTTACTGTACCAGCTTATACCAGTGCCGTTTTTGTTAAAGCTCAGGGCGATGCTCAAGGTTTTGGTTTAGCAGCCAATGCAACCGTTGGCGCACCAGATGTGGTGCCTTTTGGCAGCACTGAAGTCTTTGTGCGTGGTGGCATGAACGATTGGAGCGAATCGGACAAGTTAACCTACATTGGCGATGGTGAGTACCGCATCGCGATTACTTTAGCGGCTGGCGATTATGAGTTTAAAGTTGCTTCGGCTGATTGGAGCAGCGTAGATTTTGGTGGGTTATCTGCTGAAGAGGCGCAAGTTGAAGAGGGGGTTGATGAGCCATTAACTCGCTCTGGTGCAAACCTGCATTTTACCGCAGCTACCGATGCAACTTATGTGTTCTCGTTTAATGCAGCTGATAAAGAGGCACCTATCCTTAAGGTCTACAATGAAGAGCCTTTTGTTGGTACAGAAGTGTTTGTTCGCGGTGCCATGAATGGTTGGGGCACAGACGATACGTTAACCTACATGGGCGCAGGTGTTTATCGCGCTGATATTTCATTAGCAGCAGGTAACCATGAGTTTAAGGTGGCATCAGATGATTGGTCTACAGTGGACTATGGTTCTGGAGAATCAGACGCAGCAGTTTCCATTGAGGTAGCAGAGTTGCTGGCTGTTAGCGGCGCCAACATGACCTTTGAAGCTGTGGAAGCGACGACCTATGCGTTTATATTTGATGCATCAAATAGAGACGAGATCACCCTTACGGTGTATAAAGCTGAGATGTTTGCTGGTCATACAGTTTACATTCGTGGTGGCATGAATGGCTGGGGTGAGGTCGATGCCTTTAGCTATCAAGGCATGTCTACCTATACTGTCGATATCGCGCTAGAGGTAGGTGATAATGAATTTAAGATTGCCACCGGCGATTGGTCTACGGTTGATTTAGGAGCGGCGGCTGAGCAGGAGAATGTATCGCTTAATATCGGACAAGTTTTAGCCTCAAAAGGCGCTAATATGCATCTGAATATTACCGATGCTGGGACTTATAAATTTACCGTAACAGGACCCGATCCAAAGGCTCCAATATTTAGTGTCAGTAAGGTAAATTAGCGCTAAGTGTTTGATGTGAAAAAAAGCACTCATTTATTTTAAATTTATTTGTCAAAAGCGTGATAAAAACCCAGCTAAAGCTGGTTTTTTTGTCTAAATTAGTAGGAGGCAATTTTGATTAAGAGTGTATGGTTTATTTCTCGTTAGTCAGTAATTGTCCAATTCGCATATGTTTTAACCATAGTAAAATGACAAATTTATTAAAAACTGAAAATATTATTTTTTTGACTTTACTGATAGGCTCTGGGCTGCAGCGATTAGTGACAATTTTTGAGCAATAATTTGCGTAAATTTTTATTAATAAAGCTTGTAATTTAGCGCGCTAACCCCAAATGTATTAGAAGAAGTCATTGTAAAAAGGAAAACCTATGAAAATAAATCTTTCTGGTCACCACGTTGATGTAACTGATGTTGTTAAGCAGCATGTCCAAGAGAAGTTTTCGAAGATAGAGAGTCATTTTCCAACCCTGATCGCACTTGATATTATCATTGCTAAAGAGCATGGCGAATTCCAGGTTGAAATTAGAACCAATTATGAGGGAAGTCGAATTTCATCGTCAGGTACAGATCCAGTTATGTACCCAGCGATAACCAGCGCAGCTAAAAAACTCGATGCGGCACTAAAGCATCGTAAAGGCCAACTAAAGGCTGATCTTCATTCAAAGCCAGTGGTTACTACTCCAGAAATTGCCCATGAAAAAGTTCAAGAGATGAACTTAAGCTAATAGAGGCGTTTTAATAAGATCGCCCCGCGCTAATGAGTTAGCCCGGGGCTTTTTTATGCTTATACCAATTGCATTAAGTATTTGGCCAGCTCAGAACCCCTCAGTCCTTTCAATACAAAGCACATTGGTAAATTAATGGTTATACCAATTGCGTTAAGTATTTGAGCAGTTCAGACCCCTCAGTCTTCTCAATTAAAAGCGCATTGGTAAAGAAATGGTTATTCCCTTTTAAGCCAATGCAAAACAGAAGTGGAAAGACTGAGGGGCTCACGAAGTGCGACTTAGGTGAAAAAAATTGGCAAAACGTTATACCAATCAGTATAAAGATTTGATCGCTCAGCGAGAGTTTAGCGACTTTGAGGTAAGGTCATTAAATGCTCCTGCATTAATGACATTCACCACATCCATGTGGTTTGCAGTGAGTGAAGTACATAGTTATTCTACATTCAAGTTCATTAACACAGCATCAAAGCCGCTAAAACTCGCCTGTAAGGAGTGTTTTTGGCTTCCTACTTCTGCGTTGAATAAACTCATAAGGGAATAACCATTGTGTCATTACTCACTTTGGATTAGCCTGCCTTGAATTAGTTCGCCAAAAACACTCTGAGTAGATCAACTACTTATACTGATTGGTATTATATGCTTCGCTATGGGATTTGGATATACGACTAAATGGTCTATTTTGTTCCATACAAAATAAGACATTCCGGCCCTCCTTGGCGGTCAGATTTAGGAGGTACGAGACCAAGGATGGTCGAAGGTAGAATAATGCAGGAGCAATTATCGAGAGCGAAGCAGGATGCCTGAGCCGATAATAACTATTAGCTCAAACCCCACTACTTGCCTACAGCGTTTTGAATTGCCGCTGAATGGTCAAAATTTTAATACAACTGGTATTAGGTTTCGACTTCATCAGACTCAGATTTAGAGAACACCGTATGGTTATCTTTTGGCGGTGGTGTCCAGCCACGCTCCATTTTTGAAAAACTACGATAACGCTCATCTTTCATTGCTGCGCTGAGTGTTTCTTCCAACTGAATAAACATATCGCGGTAATGCACCAAGTGTTTATCATCTTCTGCGAACATCTTCCAAGATTCGTAGAGAGTATCTTTATGGGTCATTTCAGTTTCAAAAAAGATAGCTCGTTGTTGCTCCGCTTTAAAGGGGTGTACCCCTAGTTTGGTTAACGCATGTTTACCTAGTTGCAATGCCGAATGAAAGGTCTCACTGACCATAAAGTCAGCCCCCGCTTTGCGTAGGCGATATAAATTGCTCCTATCAAAAGCTCGGGCAAGCACGATGACATTAGGGTAGGTATGCTTGATATATTCCGTTAGCTCAACAGCTCTATCTGGGTTATCGATAGCAATGACTAGCATTTTGGCTTCAGCAATCCCTGCAGTGTGTAACAAATCCGGCTGTGTTGCATCGCCATAGTAACTTTTAGTTTTAATTTTTCTGAGATTTTCAACTTGCTGGGCTTCATGGTCGAGTACCACGGTTTTAAACCCATTGGTCACAAGCAGACGATTGACGACCTGGCCGAAGCGACCAACGCCTGCGATGATAACGGTGCCCTTCTCGTCGATAGTATCAGGGTCGCGGGTGTTTTCTGACTGCTCATAGCGCGGCAAGATCACTTTGTCATAGAAAATGAAGAGCCCGGGAGTGAGGAACATGGATATCGCAACGACAAGCGATAACATTTGTGCCAAATCAACTGGAATGACGTGGTTTTGCACGGTGTAGCTCAATAGTACAAAACCAAATTCGCCGGCTTGTGCAAGGCTCAAAGCAAACAGCCAACGGTCGCTATTCTTGATTTTGAAAATCATCGCCAGTACGAGTAATACGAGCGCCTTAATTAACATCACTGCTAATGTTATCGCCATTACCGGTCCGATATTGCTGGCGAGCACGGTAAAATCAATTCCCGCACCTACAGTAATAAAAAATAGCCCCAATAATAGCCCTTTAAAGGGTTCAATGACCGATTCAAGTTCATGCCTAAACTCACTGTTAGCCAGCACTACACCAGCTAAGAAAGTGCCTAAAGCGGGCGACAGCCCCACTAGACTCATTAGCGCGGCAATTCCTATGACTAACATTAGCGCGGTAGCGGTAAAAATCTCGCGTAAATTTGAGCTGGCAACATAGCGAAATAGAGGTCGGCTAAGATAGTTTCCGCCTACAACAACAGAAGCAATGGCCAGCAGCACCACAATGCCGTAAGCCCAGCCAGGAAGTCCAGCAACTAAAGACATCTCTTCATGGTGCTCTGCAGCCGATGCTGCGGCAGATTGCGCCTTCTCGATCAGCTCTGGTAATGCAAGTAATGGAATAAATGCCAACATAGGAATAACGGCGATATCTTGAAATAGCAGTACCGAAAATGCGTTTTTCCCACCTTCAGTTTTAGTTAGGTTCTTTTCGTTAAAGGTCTGCAGAACGATAGCGGTGGATGATAATGAAAATATCATCCCCACGGTAAGTGCTACGGTCCAAGTCAAACCAAATGTAAGCGCAATTCCCATCACCACAAATGTTGATAGAGCGACTTGGAGTCCACCTAGCCCCATTAGTTTATGGCGCATATCCCATAACATTCGTGGCTCAAGTTCAAGACCCACGAGGAAAAGCATCATCACCACGCCAAACTCTGCAAAGTGTTGCAAGGTGTTGGTTTCACTGCCTACAAGACCGGCAATAGGGCCTATGACAACACCTGCGATGAGGTAGCCTAATACCGAGCCTAAACCTAATCGTTTAGCGAGAGGAACGGCAATAACGGCAGCTGATAGATAGATAAAAGCTTGGATAAAGTAAGCGGTCATTATCAGTCCTTTATTAGCGTGGGTAGGTTTTCGTTAAGTTTCGGTAATGTACTGGCTTGTGTAATATCTAAGGTGTCATTAGCTAGCGCTGTTAATATCTTTTGCCAATCTTCGATGTGAGATTGCAATCGATTCTCTTCAAAGGCACTGCGGGCACAAAATAGCGCAAAAGGCGCTAGATAGGTCATACCGGTAAGGCAAGCTGTTTGCTCTAGCGGAGATAACAACTCCCTTAAAGTGAAGCTGTTATAACCGTCGTGTTGGTAAGCGGATTCACTGCCGCCAGCGCTGATAGCGCATAAAAAGGTTTTACCTTTTAAAGCATTACCATCAGCGCCATAGGCAAAGTTATATTCGAGCACAAGATCTTGCCACTCTTTTAGGATCGCTGGCGTTGAGTACCAGTACAGCGGAAACATAAATACAATGACGTCATGTTCAATCAGACGTTGTTGTTCCTTATCGATGTTGATCCTGAATGTTGGATATTCAGCGTAAAGGTCAACGGCGGTTACATTGTCCTGATGCACAGTTGCATTAAACAGCGGCTTGTTGATCTCTGAGCGTTCTTGAGAGGGGTGTGCATAAAGAACCAGAATTTTTTTTGTTGCTTCAACCATTGTTAATCCAGTTAAGTCATCCTAACTACTTGTTATTTAATCTAGCACATCGAGCTAAAAGCAATAACAATCTTCAGAGATAAACTAGGCTCTGTTGATCTTTCATGGTTGTTTTAGCCACAGCATATTGGCTATTCTGGCAAGGCCAAGACTATGTGGTTTAGTCATTCTGCACAAATCACCTACAACGCGCTTTCGCTTCGTTAGCTAAGCATCATCGCTCAAGTCATGTCCTAAATGGATTGAGCTTGAACAAAAACTAAGCTTAAAAAATCTACAACCAGTCGTAATAAGTTCAATACGCTGCGTTACTCTGGCACTCTATTGTTTGAGTATCATTTACAGTCTTGTAATTTTCGCTCAGCGTCGAGCGCTTCTGCACGCACAATATCAATCGATTTATCGGCTTTTACGCCGATGCGATTATCCTTAAAAATGTTGATTTCGATTTCACCTAACGAGTTGCCATGTTCATCGTAGATATTACTTAAAATTATCGCACTATTTACCGAGCGGGTGAGAATTAACATAATACATCCTTGTATATGAACTGCTGCTTCTAGTCTAGACTAATATATAAACCGTCGAGCTGTAATTTAGAGACTTATTTAGTTATTTCCTCTACGCCATTTAATAGGTGTTAGTGATTTTGCCAATGAAAACTGCAAATTATAGTTTAACCATTTAGCTGGTATTTTTTGTGAGTGAATCTTCTAACAGTCATTCTAAAGAGCGGTAATTTGATGTTTTATACCTATAAAGGAATAACCAAATCAGACAGATAACTACATAGTTCACAGAAGTCACAAACAACTTCAATATCATTTGTTATCGAAAATATTGCTCGATACACTAGTGCTACTATTTAAAGGTACATTAAAAATGCCTGTTAAAGATTAAGGCTTAACAATGCTAAATATTGATGATCCAGCGGCAACAGAGAAAATTCCAGCTTTGTTTCGATTAGGCTTTAGGCCGTTTTTTCTTGGCGGAGCAACTGTTGCGATGTTGTTTGTGCCGCTTTGGTTGGTGACTTGGTTCTATCCTGATTACAGCCTTTTTCAAACGGACTTTTGGGTAAAAGTGGTACCGCTATGGTGGCATCCCCATGAGATGCTTTTTGGTTTTGCATTAGCAATAGTATGCGGTTTTTTGCTCACATCAGTGCAAACGTGGACCAATCAACCGGGCATGAAAGGTTGGGCATTGGCGCTAACGTTTGGCTGCTGGCTACTTGCTAGAATAATGTTATTGCTGCCAGTTTCGATTCCGCTATGGTTGCCAGCGATCTTTGATTCCCTGTTTATTGGACTAACTGCTATCAAGTTGTGGCGCTGTATTTACAAGGTTAAGCAGTGGCACAATATCGGCTTTCCGATCATGCTGCTTGCAGCATTATCGATAAACTTACTCAGCTATTACGCGTTAAGTAGCAGAGATTTCTCCCTTAGCCTACAAATATGGCAAGCGATGATCTGGTGGTTAGGTTTACTGATCACTATTGTTGGTGGTCGTGTTATTCCATTTTTCACCGCGATAAGGATCAAGCAAACGAAACCAACTCCAATCGCTCTGTTAGAAAAAAGCTTGATTGTGGTAATGATAGTTTTAGTCATTCAAGCAATGACTAAAGTGCTGCCACAAGGCATTGAGCAGGGGTTATTAATGCTTGCTGGTGCGTTGCATCTTGGGCGTTGGTTGCGTTGGTTCCCCCATAGAACGTTAAAAGAGCCAATGCTTTGGTCACTGCATATCGCTTATCTTTTCTTGCCAATTACTCTGTTCGCACTTGCTGCCAATATTGATGACTCTATGGCTTATCGCCATTTAATACACCTGTTTGCAATAGGCACTTTGGCTGGAATTTGTTTGTCGATGATTTCCAGAGTATCCCTAGGTCATACAAGTAGAAATATCTATGAAGGGCCTAAGATGGCGGTTGCCTTCTTATGTATACCTATTGCAGCAGTGCTTCGGTCTTTAATGCCGATTATTGCACCCGAACATTATCAATTATGGTTGTGGTTAGCTGGAGCATTTTGGTCGTTAGCCTTTGCGATGTTTGTGGTGAACTATGCTTCAATATTGTCCAAGCCCCGTATCGATGGCCGACCTGGATAGTGCTGTCAATTTGAGTTCAGCTATATTGTTTAGATAAAGAATATAAAATATTAGTCAAGAAAGTTGAGAATTAGATGAGTGTAAAAATGTTAGTAAATGTCGTTAAAACTGCTGGGTTAGTGTCGCTTCTTTGTATGACCAGTTTGACCCAAGCGTCAGAGCCAAGTGCTGCAGCCAAAGAGCAAGCTGCCCGTGATGCGAGCTTGAAACAGAAGTTCCCTGTTCAATATGAGAGTTGGTTGGAAACCTCTGAGCAGACCGAGCGTGAAGATATGTTAGCAAGTTATCCCGCTGCGATTATTTTGTGGGCGGGCTCCTCTTTTGCGAAAGAGTACAACAGCCCTAGAGGCCATCATTTTGCGGTAGCTGATGTTACTCATACTCTGCGAACTGGCGTGCCGCCTAAAGCTGGAGATAAAGGTTTGTCAGCCAGTTGCTGGACGTGTAAAACGCCTGATGCCCCGCGCTTAATGAATGAGTTGGGTATTGAAGGTTTTTCAGCGAAGAACTTCACTGAAGTGGGTAAAGAGGTCAATAGTGTCGTTTACTGCACCGATTGCCACGTGGATGGAAAGGCAGAACTTGCATTGCCGCGACCACATGCCCAAGATGCGATGGCGAAAGTACATCTTCCTTTTGAAAAGCAAAATAACAACATGAAGGGTGCGCAGGTGTGTGGCCAATGTCATGTCACTTATTACTTTCAACCTGAACGCAGCAATAAAGTTAATATCCCTTGGATCTTTGGCAATAACGTCGATGATATTGAAAAGTATTATGACACCCGTCGTTTCTATGAATGGATCCATCCTATATCTCAAACGCCTATCTTAAAGGCGCGTCATCCTGAATTTGAGCATTGGAGTCGCAGTAAGCATGCTGAGGCAGGTGTTACCTGTATTACTTGTCATATGCCTGAAACTACTGATGAGCAAGGTAATAGCTTTACAAGCCACAAGGTAAGTAAAGCACTGGATCACTTTGATGAGGTATGCCAGAGCTGTCACAAGAGTGAGAAGAAAATCATTAGTGCGCTCGATAAAAACAAGGCAACGATTGACGCTAAAGCGCGTGAAGTCGAAGGGTTATTGGTTAAGGCACACTATGAGGCCGGAGCGGCTTGGGATGCTGGAGCGACATGGCCTGTGATGAATGATGCCATTATGGCTATTCGTCACTCTCAATGGCGCTGGGACTTTGCGATGGCGTCACATGGTTTGTATGCACATAACCCTGAAGAGGGGAATGCGCTGCTTGATATGGCACTAAGACAAGTAAAATATGCTCGTACATCCCTTGATGAAATTTTGAAAAAGTTTGATGTAAAGAGTGTTAACTATCCTGATATCAGCACTAAAGCCTCTGCTCATGCCGCTGTTGGTATTGAGCTTGAAAAGCTAACTGAAGCGAAGAAGAAGTTTATTAAAGAAGATGTTGATAAGAATTGGTCTGAAGTGACCAAGTACGGATACGAGTAACTAATTTAGTCATCTTAAGTGATATAAAAGCCAGCTGAATGGTTAATTTAGCTGGCTTTTTTGTGGGCTATGAAAACTAAATGCTAAGTAATACCAATCAGTATAAGAAGTTGATCTACTCAGAGCGTTTTTGGCACGCTAATTCAAGGCGGATAAATGACATAATGGTTGTTCCCTTATGAGTTTATTCAACACAGAAGTAGCAAGCCAAAAACACTCCTACAGGCGAGTTTTAGCGGCTTTGATGCAGCGTTAATGAAATTGAACGTAGAATAACTATGTCCTTCATTCATTGCCTTACCTCAAAGCCGCTAAACTCTCGCTGAGCGATCAAATCTTTATACTGATTGGTATAAGCAAATCAATGATGAGTCCGATACTAAATAAGGCACTAAAGATCATTGTGAGTTTTGCCGTGCGGCCAAGTAAAGGGTTAAGTGCTGCGCCTGTCACCTCGTTAAAGTCTCTACACAAAGTGCGGGCTAAGATAAATGCTAACCCAGCTAGCAGCACAGGTATTCCAGGAAGTGCTCCCATTAAAAAGCCAGCGATTATGATTGCAAAAGGCATATAGACAAAGCTTTGATAAAAAATACGCGCTTGGGCTAAACCAAGGCGCACTGCCAAAGTCTTTTTACCCGCCTTGATATCAGTGTCCATATCTCGAGTGTTATTGACCAGCATAATCGCTGCATTTAAAAAACCTATAGCAGAGCCGAGTAACCAAGCACTGCTGCTGGTTTCAGCAGCTTGTAGAAAGTAACTGCCAACCACAGCAACCAGTCCGAAAAAGACGAATGCAGCAACTTCACCTAAACCATGAGAAGCAAGTGGGTAGGGACCGCCGCTATAACCTAAAGCGCCTAATATTGCTGCTGCCGCAAGAAATGCTATTGGCCAACCACCATGCGCGATTAAGAACGATCCCACAATTAATGCAAGTATAAGGCATAGAGCCATCGCATTACGTACCGCATTGGGCGTTAACATGCCGCTTTGGGTGACTCTAATTGGGCCTACTCGTTCATCTGTATCAACACCACTTTTATAATCAAAGTAGTCATTGGCTAAGTTAACTGCGATTTGTAACAGCACAGCACATAGCATTGATATAACAGCGATAAACCAACTGAACTGTTCTAGCTGCAGCGCTAAAACATTGCCCACTAATAGTGGTCCAATCGCCGCTGGTAGGGTACGTGGGCGTATTGCTAATATCCAAGGATTCATTATTTATTATTACTTTACAGAGAGATACATCGACTGGTTGCAATGTAACAAAAGGAGGTATGTCACATATGATAGCAAGATTGACGGCATCTAAAAAGTGGATTTTATGTCGCCAATTACGTCGAAGTTAACATTATTGTCAACTTAAGGCTCTGGTCTGCTTAGCCATTTGAAATTTTAGAGCTAGCGCACACTTGTGCCCTAGTATTGTATGCAATATTGGGTATCTAGCTTAAACGTACGTATTTAGTATTCGCTTCTAAATATTTTAAGCCGTTGTTTGTGTTACAGGGAAGTGGCCTACATCCAAATCACTCGTAACTACAAATCTTAAGATATCGAAAGTGATTACGAGCATCATAAAGAGCTCGTATCTTCGCAGCACTGCAAATTTAGTGTATTGAAGCCGCTTGAGTGTGTAACCAAATTTTTAGATGTTTGAGGGCTAAGGACATGCGTTTTGAAGAGCAAGTTGCCATTGTTACTGGCGCCGCAGCGGGGTTAGGACGAGCTTATGCGATCGCTTTAGCAGAGCGTGGAGCGAAGGTGGTCATTATAGATAATGAGCCACTCTCAAGCAAAGACTCGGGACTACGAAGCTGTGCCAAAGCTATCACTACTCTAGGTGGAGATGTACAAGTTTTTTGCCTCGATATAAGTGATTCCGCCGCTGTTAACGCTATGGTTGATGACGTGATATCAGCCTGGGGAAAAGTAGACATACTCATCAACAATGCTGGGATTCACCGTTCATGCCCGTTCGAGCAGTTAAGTGAGTCGACATGGAAACGTCAATTTGATGTTGATGTAAATGGTAGCTTCAATATGACTAAAGCCGTGTGGCCAAGTATGAAGCGCAGTGGCTATGGTCGCATTATTATGACTTGTGCTAGTTCAATTTTTGGTGATGTCTATGAAACGAGTTTTAGTGCCAGTAAGATGGCCTTAATAGGGCTAGTCAATAGTCTTCATCTAGAAGGGCAAGAGTTCGATATCGCGGTTAATACCATTACGCCTCACGCCGTCACTCAAATGACTGCCGAACATTTAGCACCGACCGTTAGGCCTCTATTCTCAAAGACAACCGCGCTATCGGCAGTGCTCTATTTATGCAGTGGAAAATGCCCATCAGGTAAACACATACTCGCAGCTGCAGGTAGCATCAGTGAGGCAGAAATTATTGAATTTTCAGCCAGCCGCTTTACCGCTGAAGAGTGCACACCTGAGATTATCCATAGCCGTTGGGGGGATATCCACAGGACGAAGCCTTATCGCAGTCGATCATCGGGCGAAGCGCAGGTGCTTGCTTGGGCTAAAGCTTCAGCTGAACAGCGAGATATTGAGTTAGAGTAACACTAGCGAGGCGAGGTGAACTTGAGTTAAGCTAGCGCTAATAGTCACAACTTTTAGGTTCCGATGAGTCAAGTATTAGACGATCTTCTCGCGCTACTTTCCTTAGAGCAAATAGAGGAAGGGTTATTTAGAGGCCAAAGCCAAGATCTAGGTTTTGGTCATGTGTTTGGCGGTCAGGTTATGGGGCAAGCATTAAGCGCTGCCAAGCAGACCGTTTCTCCTGATCGTAAAGTGCACTCTTTACACTCCTACTTCTTACGTGCAGGTGATGAAAAGCTACCGATTGTCTATGACGTTGAAATTATGCGTGATGGCGGCAGTTTTAGTGCTCGCCGCGTCAAAGCTATCCAGAAAGGTCGACCTATATTTTATATGACCTGCTCTTTTCAAGTATTTGAAGAAGGTTATGAACATCAAGCTAAAATGCCTGAGGTTGAAGGTCCTGAGGGCTTGCTTAATCAGCAAGAGTTGGCGATGACACTGCAAGATAAAGTGCCAGCCAAAATGCTAGAAAAGTTCATGGCAGACACCCCAATTGAGATGCGTTTGGTTGACCCATGTAATCCAATGGCACCTAAAGCTACAGAACCTGTACGTCATGTTTGGATCAGAGCAAACGGTAAGGTACCAGAGAACTTCTGTGTGCATGATTATCTACTTGCTTATGCATCAGACTTTAACTTTTTGGTGACTGCTGCTCAGCCTCATGGCGTGTCCTTTTTAACGCCTGGGATGCGGATGGCGACAATCGATCATGCGATGTGGTTTCACCGACCATTCGATTTAAGTCAATGGCTGCTTTATAGTATTGAAAGCCCTAATGCGAGTGGCGGACGTGGCTTTGTTACTGGAAGGTTTTTCAATCAGCAGGGGCAATTAGTCGCGTCAGCAACCCAAGAAGGTCTTATTCGTATGACCAGTAAAAAATAGATAACTACAGAAGTGTTGAATTTGATATTCAGGAAGAGACAATGATTACTGCATTAAAAAAGTGGACTGTTTTATTATGTTTAATCGCATTGACGGGCTGTGTCACGGTTAAAGATGTGCCACCAGTCATGGTCAATGGCGCAGCGGGTTACCTGGAGAAGATAGCGCTACCGCAAGGGAGTTCTATTACAATAGCAATTATAGATTTCGATACGCCAGGCTCCATAATTGCGCAAAAAAGTTTTGATATTGTCAGAGCACCAGTGCCTTTTAAGTTTCTGTTGCCAGCAGATACCATTGATAGTGCTATTAACTACGGTGTAGTCGCGATGATCAAGTATAAAGGCCAGGTTATTTTCCAAACCTATGATCGCTTTCCTGTCATCAACAATGACAAGTTCACGACTGAAGTGCTTATGAAAGCGGTGCCTGCACCGAGGTAAGTCGATATTTTAATCAAGGAGCTACGGCTCCTTTTTTATTGCATTCCATTTGATAGCTAGGCTGTTAGCCGTTAATTGAGTTTTTAGCCGTTATGATTGAGCGCCGTAAACAGATTATTCAATGGTTAGAGGAGGATAAGTATCGCTACCAAGCATTATTGATAGCTGAAAGTCTCAACCTTCCTCAATGGATGCTGGCTGCCGGTTTTGTGCGAAATTTGGTTTGGGATAAACTGCATGCACTTAATTCTCGCCAGTTAAACGATATTGATCTTATCTACTTTGATGCAGATAACCTAGATCCTGAAATCGACAAGCACTATCAAAGTCAGCTCAACGCAAAAGCCCCCGAGTATCCTTGGTCGGTAAAGAACCAAGCGAGAATGCATCTGAAAAATCAAGATAGAGCTTACCATTCTTGTATTGATGCGATGAGTTATTGGCCTGAAAAGGAAACTGCGGTTGCTGCGAGCATAAGTCGTGCAGCTCAGCCACAGATAGAGCTATATTCCCCATTTGGTTGTGAAAGGTTATTCGAACTTACTGTTTCCCATAACCCTATCAAATCAAAGCTGCTTTTTGAGCAAAGATTGAAGAGTAAAAAGTGGCTTACTCATTACTCTCAATTGATTGTGATATAAATCGCAAACACCTCCCAAACTCCCCCTAAGTACACGTTAATCAAATGTAATTCAGTCGATGTGAGCCGGCTGCTTGGTTTTTGATCTTGCGTGTTGTATGTCACTAAAATTGAAGCTGCAACTTCAATGTACCTTATAAAAGCGTGATCGCGATCACTGGTAGCTATTACTAAATAGGTATTTGGTTTTGTTGTTGATCTGGATCAAAAAATGGTTGCGAATATTCTGGCAGGCTACGCGCAAATGTAAGGATATTGATAACAAAAACAGCAGCTCATGTTGTATTGATGGAGTAATATGATGAACAAAAATATCGTTTCTGGTTTGATCGCCACAGCCCTACTGACTACCGGTTTTACCTCTTCAGCACTAGCTCACCAAGCTGGTGATATCATTGTACGTGCTGGTGTTGCTGCAGTGACGCCGAATGAATCTAGTCCAGTTGTTGCTGACATTGCCGAGTTCAGTGTCAGCAACAATACTCAACTTGGCCTTAATTTTGGTTATATGCTTACCGATAATATCGGTATTGAGCTACTTGCAGCGACGCCATTTTCTCACGACATCTCACTGGGTTCTCTTGGAAAGATTGCTGAAACCAAGCACCTACCACCAACCTTAGTGGCGCAGTACTACTTTGGTAATGCCAACTCTAAGTTGCGTCCATATGTCGGTGTAGGTGTTAATTTCACCAACTTTTTTGATAATGAATTTACTCAGGAAGCTAAAGATTTAGGGCTTTCAGAATTGAGCTTATCAAACTCTTGGGGTGTTGCGGCGCAAGTCGGAATCGACTACCAAATGAATGACAATTGGTTGATCAACGCTTCAGTCTGGTATGCACAGATTAGTACAGACGTTACCTTTAACTTAGGTGATGCTCCGCAGAACGTTGAAACTGACATCGATCCATGGGTTTACATGGTGAGTGTGGGCTACACCTTTTAATCATATTGATTAACTTGGATTCCCCCCAATAAAAAGGAGCCTAATGGCTCCTTTTTATGTTGAACACAGAACCTAGTCTTTTTTAGCCGCTTTTTCAGCTTGCTTCTGTGCTTTAGTTTTCCAGTGACGGGTGTTGTAAACAAACTCAGGTAGTAGCTTTGTTAGCCAAGCAACAAGGCGCCAGCGTTTAGTGACATATACTTTGCGTTTGCCCGCTTTCATTGCTTTGATGACTTGTCTTGCGACTTCTGCCGGTGGAGATAACCAAATACGACTTTGCTGCAGGGCGGCTTTATCAAGCAGCCCCAGTTGGATATCGGTTATTGTTATAGGCAGTTTTAGCCTCTGGGCATGCATACTTAAACCTTCGAAGTAGTTTTCAGCAAAGGCTTTTGACGCATGGTAAGCAACGTTAGGCCCACCCCTTAAACCTGCAATCGAATTGATCGCGGCTAATTGACCATAACCTTGATCGCGAAATAGCCTGAAGGCGGTATTGCATATCGCTGAAAAGCCTTGCACATTAACCGTGATGATATCTTGCTCTGGTTGCCAAGGCAGCTCGGGGTCATAACTGTTTAGTCCAGTATTAACCAGTACCAGATGAGCACCTCCAAGAGAGTGCCACACTGCATTGAGTGTCGAAATTACCGCTTGCGGATCATCTATTTGCAATGGAAAAACCTCTGCCTTGGTTGGCAGAGATTGGCTAAACTCAATAAGAGACTGTGGATCTTGGGCTAATAAGGCGAGCTCTACGCCGTCATCAGCAAGCTGTTTTGCTATTTCACGGCTGAGTAATGAGCTAGCGCCGACAATTATTGCAGTTGCTTGTGTCATAAAGGTATTCGACTTCGAATCGGTCACTTATCATAGGAAGTTAAGTGTATTAGAACAAGATTAATTGTTTGTTGCTGTGACAAGGGTGCTGAGTTCTCTTCAGTGAAATGTTGTAATACCAGCCTGTGGCAGTGACATACAACGTGAATTCATACAAATTTCAAGTACAGACATATAGACTTCTAGAAGTCTTAATGTATTATTAGGAGCGTTAACATGAAAAACTGCGTTAAATTTTTATTCTCTTTTGTTGTTGCAGCGAGTTTGTTGTCGGGTTGTGCGACCTCTAATGCCATGGTCGAGATCCAAGGAGAGGTTTGGTACAAAGAGCGTATCGCCTTGCCTCCAGAAGCGGTCATTTCAATAAAAGTACAGGACGTATCTTTGATGGATGCGCCAGCGGTTGTAATAGCAGAGTTCGAGCGCAGTGATGTCAGTACGCCAACACCGTTTCAGTTTTTGATCAACAGAGATCAGTTTGAAGCTGGGCATACTTATACGATTGGGGCTCGCATTAGCCTTAATGACAAACTCATGTTTATAAATGAACAAGCATATAAAGTTGACCTAGACTCCTCAGAGCCAATGTCAGTTTTACTGCAGAAAGTGGCGCGGTAATAATCAGCTAGATTACGACTTCTAATCGGCGCCTTTTCTGTTTGATTTTTCTAATTGAATAAGAGGCGCTGTATGCCCGTTAAAATCCCTGATAATTTGCCTGCTGCTGAGATCTTAGAGTCGGAAAACATCTTTGTAATGTCTGAAACGCGCGCTGCGAATCAGGATATACGCCCGATGAAGGTATTGATCCTCAATTTAATGCCTAACAAGATTGAAACCGAAACGCAGCTATTACGTTTACTGGGTAATACGCCGCTGCAAGTCGATGTTGATCTGCTGCGTATTCACGATAAAGAGTCCAAGCATACTTCGATTGACCACATGAACAATTTCTACCGTGATTTTGAACAAGTGAGAAATAAAAACTATGACGGCCTAATTATCACCGGGGCACCGTTAGGGCAGGTAGAGTTTGAAGATGTTTCATACTGGGATCATATTCGAGAGATCATTGACTGGTCGCAGCAGCATGTCACTTCAGTGCTATTCCTATGCTGGGCAGCACACGCGGCGCTTTATCATTTATATGGTTTAAATCGCAGCTTACTAACCAGCAAACGCTCTGGCGTATTCTGCCATCAACGAACCCGTGAACATTTTCCTTTGTTGCGCGGCTTTGATGATGAGTTTTATGCGCCTCATTCTCGCTTTGCCGAGATGGATATTGAACAACTTAGAGCGCACCCAGAGCTACAAGTATTGACTGAATCAGATGAAGCGGGCGCCTATATGGTACTGAGTCGGAGTAACCGTAACCTGTTCGTAATGGGGCACCCTGAGTATCAAAAATCGACCTTAAAAGATGAGTATGACAGAGACTTGTCTCAAGGCTTATCACCTGAAATACCACAAAACTATTTTGGCAATGATGACCCAACTCAGCAACCCATAGCCCGTTGGCACAGCCATGGCAGTTTGCTAGTTAGCAACTGGCTAAATTACTACGTGTACCAGTTAACACCTTATAATCTTGATGATATGAGCGGCCGTACTCCGTGGGAGTCTGAAGTGTTGTAAGCTGCTTTGGTTTTTTTGAGATTTAATGAACCGATATCCATATCGATATTGGTTTTTTTGTCTAAGTTGGTGCAGATTATAAGGCGATTATGTTTGAGCTGTGATCTAGATTGAAAGAGCATAAAAAATGGCACTCAAGGAGTGCCATTTTTTGATTTAAACTCAGATTACTTTGGCATAGTTAAATAATTTAGCTAGCCTTAATAAATATGAAGTTAGAAGCGTTGGGTAAATGATGCCCAGTAGCTTCTACCGTTAATGTCATAAAGACTTGCTTCATAACCACCGTTATAGTCAAATGCAGGTTCTTCGTCTGTTAAGTTATTCACACCAAGGCTAATAGTATTATTCCATGGCATATCATAGGTATATGTCAGGGTGTGGTAAATTACAGAGTCAATTTCAAATGTTGAACCATTATCTTCAACAAAGTTTGTGCTTTGAGAGTCAATATAGTCAGCTTTGTAGTAAAGGTTATGATCTTCTGCAAAGAAGTAATTAGTGGTAAAGCTGATGCGGTCATCAGGGTTATCCCATTTACCAGCTTTGTTATGTGAAACGACAAGTGCACCGTCTTCAGGAGAAGTCTCTGTATACTTGATGTAGTGAGACCAAGCTAGACCTAGCTTAAATTCACCAATACCAGTTTCAAATGTTGCAGCAACATTTGCATCAATACCTTCACGTTCAGTTTCGCCTAAATTGATGTTTCTGTTTTGCATAGAAACAAGTCGACCAGCACTATTTCGTGTAACACTTGTACCAGGGAATAGATCGCCAAGTTCCGCTCTAGGTTGACCAGCAGCATCGGCAGCTTCCCATTGCTTTGCTAAAAACAGTAGTAGTGCATCTTCTCCCATTGTATCAATAAGATTGTCAGTAGACAGCTTCCAGTAATCTACCGTCATATTGATATTGTCGGTAATATCCCATACAGCGCCAAGGTTATAACTTTCTGACTCTTCAGGTTTTAGCTCAGTGTTCTTACCAATGTACGTAGGAATGTTGTCCTCAACTCCACATGAGTCAAGTTCCCCTGCTTCATAACATGATAGGTAGTTTGTAACGTCTCCCCAACCTTCAGAAGGATCTTGGTTTAACTGAGCCAAGCTCGGTGCTTTAAAGCCTGTGCCCCAAGATGCACGCAATAGCAACTGCTCAATAACGTTGTAACGAATTGAAACTTGTGGGTTAAATGTATCACCAAAATCTGAGTAATCGTCATAACGTGCAGCTAAGTTAAGATCTAGGTTTTCAAGAATAGGTAATGATAATTCAGTGAATACTGCTTTAATGTCGCGCTCGCCAATGCCACCACCGCCGCCACTTGCGCCTTTGATCTTTCCTGCTGCAGAAAGTGCATCAGCTTGAGAGTCGAGGCTTTCCTCACGGTAAGATGCACCTAGGTACATGCCAACACCGCCAGCGGGCAATTCGAAAATTTCGTATGACGCTCCACCAGAAATTTCGCTGTACGATGCCGTTTGACGCATATCGAAGTTGGCCGTAGCACCTTCAGGCATTGCAGATTTTGGATCACGAGGATCCCAGCCCTCAAATACACCAGTATCAGGATCTACAGAACCAAGCAGGTCACTTGCAGCTCTTGCTAATTCGTAGCCTGTACCCCAAACGAAGTTGTTATAACGGTTATAAGTTGCAGATAAATCCCAGTCGACTTCACCTGTAGTACCTGTGAGGCCAATCAGGATATCGTACATGTTGTCATGATTTTCTTTGTGGCGGTTACCTGAAGTGTCGTAACGATATTTCATCGAAGCACCTACAGGTGTCGCTCGAAGATCTAACCCTTCTGCTGTTGTATATGCAGGCATAGCTTCATTGAAATAAATAGTACCTGGAACGGGAGCAGATTGGTCAATGGTCTTATTGGCAGCCCAATAAGCGCGAGCTGTTAGCTCTATATCGTCAGTGATGTTGTAAGTGTAATTGATCAGAGTATTGGTACGCTCTCTATCAACGTCTAAAGCCGCTGCATGAGTGTAATCATATGCACATGCTGTATCTCCGCCGTACTTAGAGTCAGTTAAAGGACCGACGAAGCGTTCACCATAAACTTCTGCACAGGTTAGGTCGTTATTTGTGAAAGGGGCTAACCAAGCCCAGCCGCCGTTGCTTCCCATATCAAGTGTACGACCAGTTTGACTCAAACCTCTCCAACTTCTGTAATCTTGAGGATCGTCACCAAGACTTGGCATTGCAGCTGTATAATCACGGTCAGCCATTAGTACTTTTGACTTTTGGTAATGCTCCATAGTAAATACTAACGAACCAAGTTCTGAGTTCAAACCACCAGAAAATGAAAAGTTTTTGCTATTACCGCCTTCGGCTTCTGGACGCTCAACACGTGCTTTAAACTCAATGCCCTCAAAATCCTTCTTAAGAATGATATTGACTACACCTGCGACAGCATCAGTACCATATACTGCCGATGCGCCATCGGAAAGGATCTCTACTCGCTCGACAGCAGCTGATGGAATGGTGTTAATGTTAGCCGCATCTCCGCCCAATACTGGAGATTTTGCCATACGTTTACCATCAAGAAGGATAAGCGTATGTCCAGGTCCAGCCCCCTTAAGTTGAATAGTCGCTTGTGATGACCATGAGTTGTTTGCTGTGCCACCATAAGAGCCAAATGAGTTCAGGTTTGAAGCGCGAAGCGCATCGCCAACTGTAGTAAAGCCAGCAGCAATCATGTCATCAGCAGTAATAGTTGTTACTGGGCTCGCCCCCTCCATGTCAACACGCTTAATACGTGAACCTGTTACAGCAATGCGCTCAACTTCGCCATCTTCGTTTTGTTCTGCAGCGTATACTGGAGACGATAGCGCAACGATGCTACCGCAGGTTAGGCCAACAAATTTGGCCAATTTATTCATGTTCATACTCTTCCCTTAATAAATCCATTTCTAGTTATTCGACACAGCAGTAAAGATTGTTATCTTTTTGTTACTTTCGCGGTCGGTTTTTGTTATATCATATGGTGGATATTGTATGCAATTAACGCAGGGAGGAAATTGAGAGGAATAATTAAAGGAGGGTTTGTGTTTTTTTCAGAATAGTTAATTGGTAAGTGTTTAATTTCAGGGTGTTAGCGATCTTTTGTATGGTAGGTTAACACCCTTATGTTTCTGAGTTGTGTCCACTCTCCATACCTTGACTATTTTTCATGTTCATTGGTGGCGAGATCAAGGGATGAGGTACAGCACCCATTTTTATCCTTTCTTTTATCTGCTCTGCCTATTTTGGAAGTCATGACTGAGATAGCTGCGCTTTATTGGTAAAAGTCACAAAATCGATGCACTCAATTTTAACGCTGTAAATGCAAAGTGACATCTGCTGCTAATACTTTGGTAGATGTTTGACCAGCTAACGCTTGCTTTACGTTCGCGTAAACGTCACAGTGTGGAAATGTTGAGCGAGATCACATTTAGTCACTGAAAAATGTGAGGCCGATGACAAATAGACTTTGAGTCGAAAATTGTAGATTAAGTCATTGTTCTTACGCTTATTAATACTGATGTGAAAATAGAGTTTAAGCGTAAATCTCGCAGAGAATAAGCCTAATAGTATTACTGGAGTATTTATGAGTTCAGAACTGTCAAACCAAGATATCGTTATTGTTGCAGCTAAGCGCACACCAATGGGTGGATTCCAAGGGGCACTTGCAACCGTCGCTTCTCCAAAATTGGCGGCGACTGCGATTAAAGGTCTGATGCAGCACAGTGGCTTAGCGGGTGAGCAGGTAGATGAAGTGCTAATGGGCTGTGTACTGCCAGCAGGTCTTGGTCAAGCGCCTGCGCGTCAAGCGACTCTTGGTGCTGACTTACCTTTATCCGTCGGTGCAACCACTGTCAATAAAGTGTGTGGTTCTGGTATGAAAACCGTGATGCTTGCGCATGATTTAATTAAAGCTGGCAGCGCCAACGTGGTGATTGCTGGCGGTATGGAAAACATGAGCCAAGCGCCTTATCTGCTAGATAAAGCCCGCGGCGGTATGCGCATGGGTCATGGCAAAGTGCTTGATCACATGTTCCTTGATGGACTAGAAGATGCTTACACCGGCGGTGCAATGGGTACCTTTGCCCAAAACACAGCTGATGATTTTAACTTAACACGTGAGCAAATGGATGGTTTTGCACTCAGTTCGCTAGAAAAAGCGAATACAGCTATTGCAGCAGGCGCGTTCAATGCTGAAATTACGCCAGTAACAGTTGCGAATCGCCGTGGCGATGTTGTGATTGATACCGATGAACAGCCCGGTAACGCCCGTCCAGATAAAATCCCGACATTACGAGCAGCATTTGCTAAAGACGGCACCATTACAGCGGCTAACTCTAGCTCTATTTCAGATGGTGCTGCAGCGTTAATGCTAATGACCCGCGCACAGGCGAGTGAGCTTAAATTGGAAGTGATGGCCACTATTAAAGGTCACACAACCCATGCACAAGAACCTTCAATGTTTACTACTGCGCCAGTTGGTGCGATGAGTAAACTGCTAGAAAAAGTAAGTTGGAGCAAAGATGAGGTTGATCTGTTTGAGATCAACGAAGCCTTTGCTATGGTCACCATGTTGGCAGTGTCTGAGCTTGGGCTCGATAGCGAGAAAGTAAACGTTAATGGCGGCGCTTGTGCACTAGGTCATCCGATTGGCTGCTCTGGCGCACGTTTGCTGGTTACCTTAATCCATGCACTAAAAGCTCGCGGCCTTTCTAAAGGCGTGGCGTCACTGTGTATTGGTGGCGGCGAAGCAACTGCAATGGCGATTGAGCTTTAAGCGCTATTGGACGTAAGGTTTGAATATTAGTAATCAACAAGACTCGATTTAACTAACAGCCTGCAAGCTAGCTTTGTACTCCAGCGCTAGCTTGTAAAACAAAATAATAAAGGCGCTAGTTAAATCATCATTTTGCTCATCACTATCCCAGATAGATGATGAAAATAGGAAGCGATATGACCACTCAAGTTAAGCACTACATCGATGGCGAATGGATTCTAGGTAATGGCGAGCAGCAGATCGCCGTCACTAACCCTGCTAATAACGAAACAATAGCAGTAGTAAATGCAGCACTTCCAAGTGAGGTCGAAACGGCGATTGCCAGTGCAAAAACAGCATTTAGCAGTTGGAAAGAGGTACCTGTTTCTGAGCGTGCTCGCGTTATGCTTAGGTACCAACATTTGCTAAAAGAGCACCACGACGAGATTGCAACCATCCTTGCACAAGAGACGGGTAAAACCTTCGATGATGCAAAAGGTGATGTTTGGCGTGGTATCGAAGTCGCTGAGCATGCATGTAACATCGCTTCTATGATGATGGGCGAAACCGTTGAAAACGTAGCCCGTTCAATTGACACTTATAGCTACACCCAGCCTTTAGGCGTGTGTGCTGGTATCACTCCATTTAACTTCCCAGCGATGATCCCACTATGGATGTTCCCGCTGGCGATTGCTTGTGGTAACACTTTCATTCTTAAGCCGTCTGAACAAGATCCTATGACGCCGCAACGACTCATTGAGCTGTTTGAACAAGCGGGTGCACCAAAAGGTGTGGTGCAGCTAATTCACGGTGATAAGACAGCGGTTGATATTGTGTTACGTCACCCTGACATCAAAGCCATCTCATTTGTGGGTTCAGTGAATGTTGGCCAGTACATCTATAAAACAGGTACTGATAACCTTAAGCGCGTGCAAGCGTTTGCTGGCGCTAAAAACCACTGCGTGATCATGCCAGATGCTAACAAGCAGCAAGTGATTAATAACCTAGTTGGCGCATCTGTTGGTGCGGCAGGTCAGCGTTGTATGGCGCTTTCGGTTGCCGTCTTTGTTGGCGCAGCAAAAGAGTGGATCCCAGAACTAAAAGAAGCTATTGCTAAGGTTAAGCCCGGTCTTTGGGATGACAAAGATGCCGCTTACGGTCCGGTCATTAGTCCTGCTGCTAAGCAGCGTGTAGTCGGTCTTATCGCCCAAGGCATTGAAGAGGGCGCAGATTGCTTACTTGATGGCACAAACTTCACCGTTGAAGGTCATGAGTCAGGTAACTGGGTAGGTCCTACCATGTTCGATAAAGTCACTACAGAGATGAGTATCTACAAAGAGGAGATTTTTGGCCCAGTACTGTGTTGTATGAACGCTGAAACTCTAGAAGATGCGATTGCGATAGTTAACGACAGCCCATACGGTAACGGCACTTCAATCTTTACTGCCAGTGGCGCTGCAGCGCGCAAATACCAACATGAAATTGAAGTTGGTCAAGTAGGTATTAACGTACCTATCCCTGTGCCGCTACCTTTCTTCTCATTCACTGGTTGGAAGGGCAGTTTCTACGGCGACCAACATGCTTATGGTAAGCAAGCAGTGCGTTTCTACACTGAGACTAAAACGATTACTGCACGCTGGTTTGAGTCAGACATCGCCGTGGCATCAGCGCCAAACATGACCATTGACCTTAAGTAAAAGCAAAAGTTAATTGCCACCTCACTGAGGTGGCAATATTCGTTTAGCTAGTGGCTTTCAAGCCTAGTAAACGAACCCTTTAATAATGAATAGAGGTCAGCAGCGGGTGACATTACATACCCGCTAGCTAAAGACCCTTAGCCTATATTGCAGCAGCAATCATAAAGGCAATAGACAGTATTGTACCAAGTACAACAGGAGTACCCAGATGGACTTTAATCTGAATGACGACCAACGCCAGTTTGCAGATCTTGCACAACAGTTTTCTACCGAAGAGTTAGCTCCTTTTGCAGCCAAGTGGGATGAAGAGCATCACTTTCCTAAAGATGTCATTCAAAAAGCGGGCGAGTTAGGTTTTTGCTCTCTCTACTCGCCAGAATCAGAAGGCGGTATGGGGCTGTCACGCCTCGACTCGTCGATTATTTTTGAGCAGCTAGCAATGGGCTGTACCGCCACTACCGCGATGCTAACCATTCACAATATGGCCACTTGGATGGTCACTAGCTTTGGCTCACAAACATTACGTGATGAATGGTCTGAACAACTCACAACTGGCGAAAAACTGGCATCGTACTGCTTAACGGAGCCGGGTGCAGGTAGCGACGCGGCTTCATTGCAGACTAAAGCGGTACGTGATGGCGATGACTATCTAATTTCGGGCTCTAAAGTATTTATCTCGGGTGCTGGCGCAACCGAAATGCTGGTTGTGATGTGCCGCACTGGCGAAGCCGGTCCTAAAGGGATCTCTGCCATTGCGATTCCTGCAGATGCTGATGGCGTGAGCTATGGCAAAGCGGAAGACAAGATGGGCTGGAACGCACAGCCAACTCGCCAAATCACCTTTGACAATGTACGCGTACCAGTGAGCAACCTTCTGGGTGAAGAGGGGCAAGGTTTTACCTTTGCAATGAAGGGGCTTGATGGCGGTCGAATCAATATTGCTACCTGTTCAATCGGTACCGCGCAAGCAGCGCTTGAGCGTGCAACTGAATACATGAATGAGCGTAAGCAGTTCGGTAAACCTTTAGCAGCCTTTCAAGCGCTGCAGTTTAAATTAGCCGATATGGCAACAGAATTGGTTGCAGCAAGACAACTGGTACGTTTAGCCGCTTTTAAATTGGATCAACAAGATCCTGAAGCGACGGCATATTGCGCCATGGCCAAACGTTTCGCGACTGATATTGGTTTCCAAGTGTGTGACGCAGCGCTGCAGATCCACGGTGGTTACGGTTATATTCGTGAATACCCGTTAGAACGCCATGTACGTGACGTTCGAGTGCATCAGATCCTAGAGGGAACAAATGAAATTATGCGTTTGATTATCTCTCGTCGTTTACTGGATGAAAACGCTGGTGCAATTTTATAAGCATTAGGCTTTTCATTGTCGAATAAAATTATTTAAAAGGAGTTTCCATGTCACTGTTATTAGAAAAAATTGTCGGCCATACCGCGGTTATCAGCATGAATAACCCGCCGGCAAATACATGGACAGCGCAGAGCTTACAAGAGCTTAAAGAAAAAGTACTTAAACTCAATGATAACAAAGAAGTGTATGCACTAGTTATTACTGGTGAAGGCGAAAAGTTCTTCTCTGCTGGCGCCGATCTAAAATTATTCGCCGATGGCGATAAAAGTAATGCTGCAGATATGGCACGTTACTTTGGTGAAGCGTTCGAGACCTTGAGTGCCTTTCGTGGGGTATCGATTGCTGCGATTAATGGTTACGCCATGGGCGGAGGTTTAGAAGTCGCACTAGCCTGTGATCTGCGTATATGTGAAGAGCAAGCACAAATGGCATTGCCTGAAGCGACTGTCGGTCTGCTTCCTTGTGCAGGCGGTACCCAAAACCTAACAGCATTAGTCGGCGAAGGTTGGACTAAACGTATGATCCTCTGCGGTGAGCGCATTAAGTCGGCTAAAGCAGAAGCGATAGGCTTAGTTGAAGAGGTGGTAGCAACGGGCGATAGCTTTAATGCCGCAATGGCGCTTGCAGAAAAAGTAGCAAATCAAAGCCCGAGCAGCGTGGCAGCATGTAAACGATTAGTGCAAGCGGGTCGCACAATGCCGCGCGCAGAGGCGTTGCCACTAGAGCGCACTGAGTTTGCTGACCTGTTTGATACGCAAGATCAAACCGAAGGTGTTAGCGCATTCTTAAATAAGCGCAAAGCAGTTTGGAAGAACAGCTAATGACGACAACTTCTAATACGCAGAGTAACAGCGTGGTGTTCCAAACTTTGGGCACAGTGTCAGGTAAGCAGATAGGTGTTGCCACCCTTAATATCGAAAAAGCGTTAAATGCGTTGAATATAGAGATGGTGCAGGCACTTACTCATCAATTAGGCCAATGGCGCAGTGACAATAATATTGCGGCAGTAGTATTAGATGGCGCTGGAGAAAAGGCTTTTTGCGCAGGCGGTGATGTGAGGGCGATATATCACGCTGCGGTTGCAACCCCTGGTGCTGTGACCGCGCAAGCGACCGAGTTTTTTAGCCAAGAGTATCAGCTCGATTACCTGCTCCATAGCTTTGGCAAGCCAGTCGTGGTTTGGGGCGATGGTATCGTCATGGGCGGTGGGCTTGGTTTGATGGCGGGCGCCAGTCATCGCGTTGTCACTGAGCACTCGCGTATTGCGATGCCTGAAGTCACTATTGGCTTGTATCCAGATGTGGGTGGCAGTTACTTCTTAAACCGTATGCCCGGTAAAGCAGGGCTGTTTTTGGGAATGACTGCATACAACATGAATGGCGCTGATGCCCACTATGTTGGTATTGGTAACCACTATCTTAATCGTGACGATAAAGAGCTGTTATTTGATGCGATGGCAACCATTGATTGGTCAGATGACAAAGCGTTAAACCATGAGATGTTGCATGCGCTTATCGACGATATGCAAGCAGACTGTAAAACGCCATTAGCAGAGAGTCAGCTGCAAGCCCATCAAGCGCAAATCGATGAGCTAATGAGCGGTGATTTACCAGCCATTGTTGAACGCGCAAGCTCACTTGAGAGCGAGATTAAAGAGGCGCTGCCTTGGTTAGCCAAAGCCTGTAAAGTGATGGTAGCGGGTAGCCCAATAAGCTTGGCTTTGGTGCACAAACAGGCGCAACTAGGCACTGAAATGACTTTGGCTGAAGTGTTTAAGTTTGAGTTAGGTTTAAGTGTAAATTGCTGTGCTAAAGCAGACTTTGCTGAAGGTGTACGTGCACTGCTAATCGATAAAGATAGAAATCCAAATTGGCGATATAAAGACGTAGCTTCAGTACCCAATGAACTGTTGGTGTCATTGATGCAGTCACCTTGGGATGAAAATGATCATCCATTAAGGCTACAAAGCTAAACTATTTGTACAAAGGAAAGATTAACGCACTTGTAAAAGTGCCCAGGAGCAAAAGATGAGTACTGTTGCATTTATTGGTTTAGGAAACATGGGCGGCCCAATGGCCGTTAATCTAATTAAAGCGGGCTTTACCGTTAGAGTGTTTGACTTGGTTCCTGCGGCGATGCAAGCGTTAGCCGAGCAAGGCGCACTCACTGCAACAAGCGCATGTGGCGCTGCAGCAGGTAGTGATATCGTGGTGACAATGTTACCTGCGGGCAAACACGTGCGCAGCCTTTATGTTGGCGATGCTGATAACAAGGGGCTTATCGATGTGGTGGGTAAGGGAACCTTACTGATTGATTGCTCGACAATCGATGCTGACAGCGCTCGTTTTGTGGCAAACCATGCTGCTGATAAAGGTCTCGAATTTATCGATGCACCAGTCTCTGGCGGCACCGCAGGCGCTGCTGCTGGCACACTGACCTTCATTTGTGGCGGAACAGATAACGCCTTTGAACAGGCACAAGGTGTGCTTACTGCAATGGGGGCGAATATCTTCCATGCTGGTGGCCCTGGTGCTGGCCAAGTCGCCAAAATTTGTAATAACATGCTGCTGTCAGTATTAATGGTAGCAACGTCAGAATCTTTACAGATGGGCGTCGATCACGGGCTTGACCCAAAAGTGCTTTCTGACATCATGAAGGTCAGTAGTGGTGGTAATTGGACGCTAGATAAATATAATCCTTGTCCAGGGGTGATGGACTCGGTACCGTCATCCAACGATTATCAAGGTGGCTTTATGGTTGACTTGATGGTGAAAGACTTAGGATTAAGCCAAGAAGCGGCATTGTTATCGAATTCAAGCACGCCTATGGGAGCCTTAGCGCGCAGCCTTTATGTGAATCATGCACGTAAAGGCAACGGTAGAAGAGATTTTTCGAGTATTTTTGAGCAGTTTGCTCCTAGCTCATCAGAGTAATCAACAAGTAAAAAAATAAAGGGTAATTCAATGGATTTAAAAGATAAGGTAGTTGTTATCACTGGCGGTGCTGGTGGACTAGGTTACGCAATGGCGGAAAATTTAGCCGCTGCAGGCGCTAAGCTAGCACTTATCGACGTTGACCAAGAGAAGCTGGAAAAGGCTTGTGCCAACCTTGGGGCAACTACAGAAGTTCAAGGTTACGCACTAGACATTACCGACGAAGAAGATGTTTTTTCTGGTTTTCAGTTTATTAAAGAAGATTTTGGTCAAGTTAATGTACTGATCAACAACGCGGGTATTTTGCGTGATGGATTAATGCTAAAAGCCAAAGAGGGGCAGGTGATTGATCGCATGTCTTTCGACCAGTTTCAGTCGGTGATTAATGTGAATCTTACTGGCACATTCCTATGTGGCCGTGAAGCGGCAGCTGCGATGATCGAAACTGGCCAAGAGGGCGTTATAATTAACATCTCTAGTCTGGCTAAAGCGGGTAACATGGGGCAGTCAAACTACTCAGCCTCTAAAGCTGGTGTGGCGGCGATGAGTGTCGGTTGGGCAAAAGAGCTTGCGCGTTATAATATCCGTAGTGCGGCAGTCGCTCCAGGGGTGATTGAAACAGAAATGACCGCGGCAATGAAGCCTGAAGCGCTTGAGCGACTAGAAAAAATGGTGCCGGTTGGGCGCTTAGGGCAAGCTGAAGAGATTGCATCAACAATACGCTTTATCATTGAAAACGACTATGTAAATGGTCGTGTATTTGAGATTGATGGCGGTATTCGTTTGTAATATCAGCTTCAACAACATTAACGGGCTTAGGCCCGTTTTTTTATGGCAATATTCGCGACTGAACGGACGCCAATTGAACTATAGCCAAGGTATAGGCCATAATATAGCAAGACGTTATTGTTAAAGGAGTGTGGGGCTTAGATGGAGTGGTTAGAGAAAACGACTAAATGGATGATGCTTATTGTTGGCACTTGCGGCCTGCTGGTGATCTATTTCGGCTTTTTTTATTTGATGTTTAATGGACGAAGCACCGCCGTTATCCCTTGGTATATTTTAATCTCCCCGTGGATATGTATCTACTTTGGCCTAAAACAACGCACCCAAATTGAAGTGATACGTTGGTTTATGAGCAAGTTCAGCCGCAAACAACCTTAAGCTAAAGCTATACGACTAATAAAGTCTCTATACTGGATAGCAAGCAACCGATCCCTTTGGATTAAATACATTTAATTGCCGTTTCATTAATGCAGTTGATATAATCGCCATATTAGCTTTATCATCACTATAAGATTGAAAGCAACTTCATCACTCATATGATTTCTAGGCGGCCAATGAGATTTATATTTGCATCGATATTAACTGCTACCTTGTTATTGACCATTACTGGTTGTGACGTTTCGCCTAAAAAACAACCCAAAGTCGCCGATTCTGAAGCGCTGCCCGATGGTGTTCAGGTGGCTGATTATGGTAGCTGGAAATCCCCGGTTGATGCGGAGCATGTATACGATCTATCAGACAGTATTGGTGAGCTGCAAGTTACCACCGGCAGTATCTATTTCACCATACGCGATGAAAGTAATGAGGGGCGACGTGGTGTACAACGCATAGAAGAAAATGGCACTGTTACCGAAGCTATTCCATCGAATTTTGATATAGGCAGCCGAGTACACGAATATGGCGGCGCTCCCTTTGTTGCCATTGGCAATAGTTTGTTCGCCACTAAATACTCTGATCAGCTGTTATACCGTATTGCGCCTAATCAAACACCGTTTGCATTAACGCCTCCTGGAACGCGCCACGCTGACTGTATATCAAACCCAAGAGCTTCCCGCTTAATATGTGTTCGTGAAGACCATCGAGAGGCTGGCAAAGTCACAAATCAGCTGGTGGGCATTAATTTGAGTTATGCCGATGAAGGCGAGGTGCTTGCTACTGGCGCCGACTTTTACTCAACTCCAGTATTATCACCTGATCAAACTCAATTGGCATGGGTGACCTGGCAGCACCCGAATATGCCTTGGGACAACACCCAGCTATGGCTTGGCAATATTGATAACAAAGGTGCTGTTATTAATGTTAAACAGGTGGCGACGGAGCAGTCAGGCTCGATTATTCAGCCACTTTTTAGCCCTAGTGGGCAGCTATACTTTATCGCCGATTATAGTAATTGGTGGAATATTTACCGTTTAAATGAGCTGGGACAAGCTGAAATTGTATTGGCACAGGAAGGAGAGTTTGCTGTTGCTAATTGGCATCTAGGTAATCACAACTATGCATTCGAAAGTGATCAGACGATAGTTGCAAGTTACAACCATGAGGGGCAAGCAGGTTTGGTTCGAATCGACACTGAAAGTGGCGTAACAGAACCTATCGCGGTTGATTTTGCTGATATCGCTTATGTCACTAAAAGTGACGATGGAGTGATTTTTGTTGGCTCTAAAGAGACACCTGAAAAAGGGATTTATAAAGTGCAAGGTCGCGCTGCAGAGCTGATGTATGCGCCCAAATTGGCGGTCATGGACCCTAATTTCATTTCAAGAGCTGAAAGCGTTAGCTTTAAAACGGGTGATCGCGACACCGCTTACGGGTATTTCTATAAACCCGAGAATCCGAATTTTCAAGCGCCAGCAGGACAAGAGCCGCCTTTGGTGATGTTTCTGCACCGTGGCCCGACTGCACAAGCAAGTCGAGTCTTTAGGCGCGATATTCAATATTGGACCAGCCGCGGTTTCGCCGTTTTCGATCTGAACTATCGTGGTAGTACAGGCTTTGGTAGGGATTACCGCAATAGTTTATATGGTCAGTGGGGTCGTTCGGATGTAGAAGATGCTGTTCGCGCCGCAGGCTTCTTAGTTAATAGAGGTGATGTAGACGGTCGTAAACTGGCCATTAGAGGTTCTCGAGCGGGTGGCTTTACTGCACTGTCAGCGGTTGCCTATTACAGTACTTTTGGTGCCGCCGTGAGTTATTCAGGCATTAGCGACGCGCAGTCATTTAGACGTCATTCCAATAAGTTTGAAAGTAACTATTTAGAAAGGCTGATTGGAACAATCGATAACTATAAGCTGCGTTCGGCAATGAATAATTTATCAGGGATCAATGAACCTTTGCTGCTTATTCAAGGGGTGAATGATTCATTGATCCCCGCTGAACAAACATTGCAGCTTTATAATGCGGTCAAACGTAAAGGAACGCCGGTCGCTTACTTAGAGTTCAATGACGACGCAGCCAATCGCGTTTCCCCTGAAAGTAAAAAACGGGCGCTCGAATCTGAGTTATCTTTCTATGGTCAGGTATTTGGTTTTGAGCCAGCAGGAAAAACACCAACGCTTATCATTGAGAACATCGCTAACTTAAAGCGCAGATAAATATCCTGGCTAGATTATTAAGGGGTTGGACTAAGCCCCTTTAAAATGGCACAGTTAGGTTGTTTTCCGCCTTTACAATCATGTATTAGATGCTGTAACTGGTTTTTCAAATTAGTCAGGTGAGCAATCCTTTGCTCGACATCCTCAAGGTGGTGCTGGGCTAGTGCTTTCACATCGGCGGCATTACGCTGGCTATCTTGCTGCAGATCGAGTAGCGCTTTACAATCTTCTAAGGTAAACCCCAATGCACGGCAGTGATGTATAAAGCTCAAAGCATCAATCTGTGCTTGGCCATAATCTCGGTAGCCGTTATCGTTTTTTACCCCCTCCACCAAACCGATGTCATGGTAGTAACGTATGCTTTTTACTGACAAATTTGTCAGTTTTGCGACAGCGCCTATCTTCATTATTGCCCCACTCAAAAATAAATTGGATTGATGTTTGACTCTCCCCTTATGGGAGACATTACGCTTAATACATCAAAGGTTCAAATATTAAGCAGATCTGGAGCAGAACTATGCAATCAATCAACCTCTATGTGCCCAGTATGAGCTGTGCAAGCTGTGTCGCCAAAATCGAGTCAGCGTTTACGCAGGCTAATAACCAAACAAAACTAAATGCTGATATTAGCGCTAGGGTAAACCTTGCTGACAAGCAGGTGCAGGTCTTCGGTGAGATAACTGCAGACAAAGCCATTGCGTTGGTTGCAGCCGTTGGCTATCAGGCTGAGCTGCTACAAGATCCACGCAAAGGGGCACAGCAGAAACAGCGGGATGAAGCAAAAGAGTATAAAGTTCGCATTATTCAAGCTGTCATCGGCCTTGGATTAGGCGTGCCATTAATGTTGTGGGGCTTACTTGGCGGCGAGATGATGGTCAATAGCCCAACCCAGCAATTGAGTTGGGGCATTGTTGGCTTAGTGACGTTACTGGTGATGCTCACTACTGGACGGCATTTTTATCAAGGCATGTGGCGCGCAATAAAAGCCCGCAGCGCGAACATGGACACCTTAATTGCGCTAGGCACCAGCGCGGCATGGATTTATTCAATGTTGGTGGTCACTGCGCCGCAATGGTTCCCGGCTGATACACGTCATGTCTATTTTGAAGCCAGTGTGATGATCTTGGGTTTAATCAACCTCGGTCATGCTCTGGAGCTTAGAGCGCGGGGAAAAACCAGTGAAGCAGTGCAGCGCTTACTTGGTATGCAAGCCAACACCGCAATTCGGATAACCGATGCAGGCGATGAGGAGGTTGAGATAAACCAAATTAAGCTAGGCGATAAGTTACGCTTAAGGCCCGGCGCGAAAGTGGCACTCGATGGCGAGATTGTTAGCGGGCAAACATTGATCAATGAATCGATGTTAACTGGCGAGCCAGTGCCAGTGCACAAAGCTGAGGGAGACAGCGTTAATGCCGGTACCGTTAATGGTAATGGCAGTTTGATTTATCGGGTCACCGCGGGCGAAAAAGACACTAAACTGGCCAAAATTATTGAGCTAGTACAGCAAGCACAAACATCTAAAATGCCGATTGGCCGTTTAACCGACAAGATATCCGCCTACTTTGTACCAGCAGTCATCGTTATCGCACTAATAAGCGCCATTATTTGGTACCTAGCAGGCCCAGCACCTGCATTGTCACATGCGTTAGTCGTGCTCACTAGTGTGCTTATTATTGCGTGCCCCTGTGCACTTGGGCTAGCAACACCTATGTCGATTATGGCGTCAGTGGGACGTGCTGCAAAAATGGGAGTGCTGGTTAGAAATGGCGAGGCGTTGCAAACCGCCAGTAAAGTCACAACCGTAGTGTTAGATAAAACCGGCACGGTTACTCAAGGTGCGCCGCAGGTGACCGAATTTATTATGCTACAGCCACAAATGGATGAACAAAGCCTTCTCAGTGATGTGGCCGCGTTAGAGCAGCATTCTGAACATCCGCTCGCGAGTGCAATTTTAACCAAAGCCAAACAGTCGAATGCGACCCTGTTAGAGCCTGAGCTATTTACTAACCTACAAGGGCAAGGCATTACGGGCAAGGTAAAGGGTGCACAATACGCGATTGGTAACCTGAGCTTAATGCAGCATATCGGTATCGATGATGTTTCAGTGCACCAACCGCAAATATCTCGGTTAACAAGCTTGGGTAAAACGCCAGTATTTGTCGCTAAAAATCAGCATTTAGTCGCCATCATCGCAATAAGCGACCCAATCAAAGAGGATGCTGTAGCAGCCATAAGCGCGATGAAAAACAGTGGCCTCAAGGTGGTGCTATTAACTGGCGATAATCAGCAAACAGCCAATGCTGTGGCAGATGTCGTTGGCATTAGTACAGTATTTGCCAATGTGCTACCTGAGCAGAAACAGCAAAAAGTGCTAGAGCTGCAACAAAAGGGTGAGGTGGTCGCCATGGTGGGTGATGGCATCAATGATGCGCCTGCATTAATGAGTGCAGATATTGGCCTTGCCATGGGAAGTGGAACGGATATCGCCATCGAAAGCGCAGATTTTACGCTTTTGTCAGCAAGATTGATGGTGGTTGCAGAGACCCTAATGCTTGCAAAAGCCAGCATGAGAAACATCAAGCAAAACTTATTTGGCGCCTTTATTTATAACAGTTTAGGGATCCCGCTTGCAGCTGGCGTGTTGTTTCCATTTACCGGTTTATTACTAAGTCCTGTGGTCGCTGGCGCCGCGATGGCGCTGTCGTCACTCACTGTGGTCAGCAATGCAAATAGACTGCGTAAGGTAAAGTTGGTTTAACGTTATAGACAGAGATAAAAGCTGATTTCAGCTATAGCCAACTTTTTAATAGTTATCTCATTCGCTGAGGACGATCGCAGTTGATAATTTAGGCTAGAATGCTATAGTATCGCGCTTAATTTTATAGGCTGTACGCCCACTTGCGTGAGTCTTCGACCAGTAAGTTGAGGTGGAGTGAAGCACTCTACTCGATTTACTGGTTTTTGTTTTATCTATGATCTCTTTAAGTCATATAACCAAAAGCGGAATGTCACTTTGATTACTACAGCTAACATCACCATGCAGTTTGGCTCTAAGCCACTGTTTGAAAACATCTCAATTAAGTTTGGCGGCGGCAACCGTTACGGTTTAATCGGCGCCAACGGTTGTGGTAAATCAACCTTTATGAAGATCCTTGCCGGTGATCTTGAGCCAACTTCAGGTAACGTTTCATTAGATGTTAATGAGCGTTTAGGTAAGTTGAGCCAGAACCAGTTTGGCTACGAAGAGTTCAACGTCGTTGATACTGTGATCATGGGACACGCTGAGCTTTGGGAAGTGAAGAAAGAGCGAGATCGTATTTACTCTCTACCTGAAATGACTGAAGAAGACGGCATTAAAGTTGCCGATCTTGAGATGGAATTTGCAGAGATGGACGGTTACACCGCTGAATCTCGCGCTGGCGAACTGCTAATGGGCGTAGGTATTGGTGTTGACCAGCACTTTGGCCTAATGAGCGAAATCGCACCGGGCTTTAAGCTACGAGTGCTATTGGCACAGGCACTATTCTCAGACCCAGATGTACTGCTACTTGACGAACCAACCAACAACTTGGACATCGACACTATTCGTTGGTTGCAAGAGATGCTGAACCAACGTAACAGCACCATGATTATCATCTCGCACGATAGATATTTCTTGAACTCAGTATGTACTCACATGGCTGACTTGGATTACGGTGATATCCGCGTATTCCCAGGCAACTACGATGAGTACATGATGGCTGCACAACAGTCGCGTGAGCGTTTGATGTCTGACAACGCTAAGAAGAAAGCACAGATTGCTGAGCTTCAAGGCTTCGTCGCACGTTTCTCTGCTAACGCATCTAAAGCAAAGCAAGCCACATCGC
This sequence comes from Shewanella kaireitica, assembly GCF_023284045.1. Lineage (GTDB taxonomy): Bacteria > Pseudomonadota > Gammaproteobacteria > Enterobacterales > Shewanellaceae > Shewanella > Shewanella kaireitica. Next base: position 245,289 of record NZ_JAKIKQ010000003.1, on the reverse strand, counting down.
GTGCTAAGCTAATCGACAAGATTAAGCTTGATGAAGTTAAAGCTTCTAGCCGTGTGAACCCGTTTATCCGTTTCGAGCAAGAGAAGAAATTGTTCCGTAACGCGTTAATCGTTGAAGAGCTCAGCAAAGGCTTTGACGAGCAACTGTTTAAAGACCTTAACCTTATTGCCGAAGTGGGTGAGCGTATCGCCATTTTGGGTGACAACGGTGTGGGTAAAACCACCTTGTTACGTACATTAGTACACGATATCCCACAAGATAGCGGCACTATTCAATGGTCTGAAAACTCATCGATTGGTTACTACGCCCAGGATCATGAGTCAGATTTCGAAAACGACATGACCTTGTTTGAGTGGATGAGCCAGTGGCGCAAGCCAGAAGATGATGACCAATCAGTACGTGGTTACTTAGGCCGTATGCTATTTGGCTCTGACGATATTAAAAAGTCAGTCAAAGTGCTTTCAGGTGGTGAAAAGGGTCGCATGCTATTTGGTAAGCTTATTATGCAAAAGCCAAACATCTTGCTACTTGATGAGCCAACCAACCACATGGATATGGAATCAATCGAGTCGCTCAACAACGCACTTGAGATGTATGAAGGTACATTGCTGTTTGTCAGTCATGACCGTGCATTCGTATCATCACTGGCTAACCGTATTATTGAGATCACACCAACAGGTGTTAATGATTTCAAAGGCACATACGATGAGTTCCTAGTCAGCAAAGGTGTCGTTGAAGGTTAATCCTTTAAACATTACTTTTTGACTAAAAGCCCGATGATGTCGGGCTTTTTTGTGGGCGCTGTTTAGGGCAAAGCGATTGTTTCCCTTTTGAATACCTGCAACATTTCTGAGTACCAATATCCATTGAGTGTCCTTTAGCGGACAGTTTTTTAAAGCAAAGATATTTATAATCAATTTGTGTAAGTAGGCGAGGGGGCTAATAGAGCACTATTCTTTTTGCAATATTTTTTCATCACTCGGAAAGATCGGTGCTTGTATTTTTACACTGTATTATTGGTTTTGTGCGGATAATCATCAAATTATGCGCAGTCAGTTCTCGGTTTGCTATTGAGCGAAAATAAAAAGAAGAGTAAATTCAAGTAAATAAAAGAGATCTTGCTCGGTTTGCAGGAGATACGAGGCAAACAAAGTGTGCATTGTCGTTTTTCCGGCGGCTGCTTTGAGCGGGTTTGTTAAAAACGACTGAAAATCAATCGCTTATTGATACACGCGCTGACAGATCTAACCTGATAAACGCGCAAGACGTGTATATAAATGTTAGGGCTCTAAATTCGAAGTAAACTGAACGTCGGAGATGTAGTAATGTTCAAAAAAAAATTTAAAATCATCCAAAAGCGTATGGATCTTCATTTAGAAGAGATTAGAGCTACGCTAAGTCATCGTGGAGATAGAGGCAGTTCTGCTGAGAGCATCCTGAAAGACTTTTTAAAAGAATATTTACCACCCTACAATAGGATTGGTGAAGGTGAAATAATTGATACCAAAGGTAATCAGTCAACTCAATTAGACATTGTTATCACAAATGATGGACAACCATTTTTAAATGATCTGTCAGGCCCTGAATTATTTATAATCGAAGGTGTATCATGTGTAGGTGAGGTTAAAACTAAGCTCAACTCTCAAGATGTAAATACACTAATCGAAAGCTGTATTACATATAAAAAGATTAAACCTGTAATTCAGCGTGGTACCATGACTTGTTCAAATCCTGAAGATACCATGCGTTTTGTAAACCATAGACCATATTTTATTTTTGCTTATGAGTCACAGCTAACGTTACAGACAATTCATCAGAAAATCACTGAACATTATGCTTTAAATGAAATACCATTAGAACATCAAATTGATGCAATATTCTGCTTAGATCGAGGTGCCATCTGGAATTTTGGTAATGGAAACGGGGCTTATCATTTTATTACAGACGATGGTAGCAAGTTGCCCGGTATTCATATTACAAATGACGGTAAAGATGGAGTATTATTCGACTTCATGACATGGCTCAGCTATGCCATGCCAAAAATCAATATGCCATCCTCACCAATTGAGCTCTACCTCAAGCCCTAACAAGGCACTTAAACGATACTAAAACAGCGGGTTACGTTTAGCTTCGTTACACATTTTAACTCTCTATTTTAGTCCGCTTAATGCGGCGTTATGTCTTTCTTAAAATGAGTTATAACCCACTTAAATAAAAGATATTTATCGTATAGCTGTATCGTTCCCGTTTAGAATGACATCTTTGTCGCTAGGGTTAGTTCTGCAAGAATGTAGGTAATTATGAGTGTAATTGAAGATTTTTTAGAACAGTATAATCGTCAGTATGATTTTTATACGGAACTAGCAAGGATAGGTTCAAATCAACTAGAGCAGGAACTAGCAAAGCGTGGTATTAAGGCAATTGTATCTTATCGGGCTAAAAAACCTGAAAGGCTTAAAAGTAAACTAGAGCAAAGAAATGCTGATAAACCGTACAAAAAAGTGAGTGATGTTTTTGATGATATCGTTGATCTTGCTGGTGTTCGAGTCGCTCTTTACTTTCCATCGGATCGAGAGTTAGTGAATGAAATTGTGCATGAACTATTTTCGGTTAATAAGAGAAAAGAGTTCCCTGAGAAATCTTATAAGCCAAAATTTGAGAAACGATTTTCTGGGTATTGGGCATCTCATTATCGCGTTAATATAAGTAATATCAACAAGGGTGCCGACAGGTACAAAAATGCGACATTTGAGATACAAGTAGCATCAGTTCTTATGCATGCATGGTCAGAGGTCGAGCATGATCTAGTTTATAAACCTCTTTCGGGAAGCCTTTCTGAGGAAGAGCTATCTATTTTAGATGAGATAAATGGTTTGGTACTAACTGGAGAAATCGCATTAGAAAGACTTCAAAAAGCTATGACTAAGCGTACTAAAGAGAGTAATGATATTTCAAATAGATATGAGCTGACTAGCCTAATAACCAATTCTTTAAATAAGAATTATTTAAAGAAGCTAAAACTAGGTGACACAAAAATACTATTTAATTATTTAAAAGATGAAATAGATTTTGATGCAAATAAGTTTTCAATCTATTTGAATAAAGTAAACCAAAGTGAAAGCGAAACAATATCGGATCAATTACTTACAATGATGCTAACTGATAGTTATATCTCTGGCAGTGAAGACAATAAAATACGAAAATATTTCCAACGCTCTCTAGGGAAAGTAGCAGATGTTTCTGGATTTGAGTCTTTTGTAAAATCGTGGATAGTCCTTGAGAAAGCTGTTTCCATAATTAATAGTGAGCAGAATAAACACCATAAAAAATACCACACAGCAAAGTTTGACGACTTAGTAAATAAAAATATTTTAACAGAGGAAGAAGCTAATGAACTTAGCTATTTCAGACGAATTCGGAATAATTTGCTTCACGGTGTCGAGACCCCATCAAATGAAGAGTTAATTCAAGGTTGTGAGCGATTAAAAGAATTATCGATTAATGTTATTTCAGCAATTAAAAGCGCAGAAGAAAAGGACAAGCTTACTTCAGAGTTAGTTCTTATCAGCTAAAAACACAACAAACAATTTAAGAGTGATTCGACACGCTTGGCATTTTTGGTTTGGGTTCAGTATAAACGAAATACATAGACAGCCATAGTTAATGGCATCAATCGCGAGCTCCTACTATGCTTGATTTGAGCATTTAACAAGGAGGTCGCATGCCGAGACCAAGACGAACTTTCATTAGTATTGAGCTCTTTATTTGGTAAGAAGTCCCTATTATCACTGCTGTAGCCGTGTTGTTCGGCGTGCATGCTGTCGAAACAAAAAGTGTGTGGTGATGATAAAAAATTCATAGACAGCCATAGTTAATGGCAACTTGCATTTCTTGGCCACTACAGCAGATACAAAAAAGCCTCAGCGCTATTAAAAGTGACTGAGGCTTTAGTTATTTAGGTTTCAAGCTTTAGGGTACAGAGCAGCATTTTTGTAAGCGGGCTGCAATCTACCTATGAGTGGTTAAAACTTATAGTCAACACCTAGCATGACAGCATCTAGCTTGTAAGCATCGTGAGATGAAATGCGCATCGCTTCTAAGCTGATCCCAAAGTTGTCTGTTACTGCGTAACGTACGCCTGCACCAAAGCTGGCGCTGCTCTCTGAACCACTCGATTTAGCTTTACTTTGTGGCACTGCAATTAAGCTATCTTTTGGTAGATTGGCTGCGGTCATTCCGGCCAATCCATAAACAGATATTGACTCAGTAATAGGGTACTGAACTTTTGCATAAACCGAAGCAAAGCTATTCAGTTCGAAAAATACATAGACAGCCATAGTTAATGGCATCAATCGCGACCTCCTACTATGCTTGATTTGAGCATTTAACAAGGAGGTTGCATGCCGAGACCAAGACGAACACTTATTAGTATTGAAGACACTCCCTACTATCATTGTTGTAGCCGCGTAGTTCGGCGTGCCTTTCTGTGTGGGGATGATAAATACACAGGTAAAAACTACGACCATCGCCGTGGTTGGGTTGAAGAACAGCTCATCAAGCTATGCGAGGTGTTTGCTATTGATGTAGCTGCTTATGCCGTGATGAGTAATCATTTGCATGTGGTGCTTTATATTGACCTTGAAACGGCGAATAGCTGGTCAGATAGAGAGGTTGTTGAGCAATGGCATAAGTTGTTTAATGGTACAACGCTCACGCAGAAATTCGCTAAGGGTGAAGTTATCGATGAACATTTAGTGGTTCAACTCAAACAACTCATTGCGACCTATCGCTCAAGGCTCTGTGATATCAGCTGGTTTATGAGGTGCCTCAATGAACCTATCGCCAGGCAAGCTAATTTTGAAGATAACTGCACCGGGCACTTCTGGGAGGGGCGTTTTAAGTCTCAAGCGTTGCTGGATGAAGCTGCAGTCCTTGCCTGTATGGCGTATGTGGAACTCAACCCTATACGGGCTCAAATGGCGAGCACGCCTGAAAAATCAGACTTCACCAGTATCAAGCTAAGAGTCAAAGCTGCGTTGAGCGGTGAGCAGCCCAAGCAGCTGCTACCCTTTATTGGCAATGAGAGAGTACACCAGCCTAAAGGCATTGCTTTCTCACTCAAAGACTACTTAATTCTGGTTGATGAAACGGGTCGAGTAATCCGTGATGACAAGCGTGGCTCAATATCTTCCAGTGCAGAAGCTATCTTGAGCAGACTAAATATTCCAGCTGCAAACTGGATTAAAATCGTCGCCGAATTTGGCCAACTATTTCATGGTCCAGTTGGTACATTGGAGGAATTCAGCCGCTACTGTGAACACCTCAATAAGCGACGACGGCACTTTTCAAGTAGTTGCGAATATATGCACAACCACTCACTCTAAATGGCACTAAAACATCAACTTACCTCAGAAAAAATAGCTGGGTTAACCAACTGCGCTTCTCTGAAAGCTATTTCAGCCAAATTTCATCACTTTTCGCATAATTCACACTTAGATCCTCTTTAGGGAGGAATATTCACGATAAGAATACGACTAGGTCATTGAAGTCTAGCTCCTAGCTCGTTATGTTGTTGATTATCAATGGCTGGCTAGTAATTATTTTGAGTCCGGAGTTTTAGTTGGAGATTAGAAAATTAAACACATTGCGTGGGTTGGCTGCATTAATTGTGTTTATTACTCATTTTAGCGATATTACAAATTGGCTTAATGGAATGTTAGGCGGAGGCTCTGGAGCGTACGGTGTAATGCTGTTTTTCTTGCTGAGTGGTTTTTTAATGTCTCACTTATACCTGCCCCAAAAATTCAGCAACGTTAATATCAAGCGCTACTTATTAGCTCGAGTCGCAAGAGTAGTTCCATTATTCTTGGTTATTGTACTTAGCTCTTATGTTTTGTCCTTAATCGGCAATGATAGTCTTTATAACATTCCAGATGCGAATGCACTGATTAGTCATCTACTATTTTTATATGGTGACAGTGTACTTTGGTCAATCCCCCCTGAAATACAATTTTACTTCGTATTCCTGATTTTTTGGTCATTTTCAAAGAATAGGAGAGGCTATATTTACCTTTCAATATTAGCGGTTATGCTCCTGCTATTTTTCGCAAACTTTCCACGAGTATATGGAGACATAAACGGAGTTCGTTACAACTTATTTAATACGTTAAGAAGTTTACCTTATTTTTTTATTGGGGTTATTTTTGGAATGCATTATAAGTCTTTTGATGTACCGAAATACCTTAAGAAACATTACTTTATTTTCGTGTTACTCTTAATACCTGCTATGTATCCAGAGATCTCATCTGTTACGTCTGATGCTAAGACAAGAATGTGGTTAAGCTATGAAGTATTACTTGTAATGAGTTCCGTATTTTTTTGTATTGTATTTTTAGTTCCTGATAACAATGTACTATTAGCTAACAGGTTCGGTGACTTCTTGGGAAAAGTATCTTATTCATTATATTTGCTTCACATGCCAATTATTATTTTTGTAAACAAGCTCAATTTAAGTGTTGAATTGAAATTATTATTATCTTTCGTTCTAACTGTTTCAGTAGCATTTGTATCATTTAAATATTTTGAAAAGCCCGTTGCTAGGTTCATACGTAACATAGCATCTAACACATATGAGCCTCCTGCTGGTCAATAGGCGAGCCTAACTTATTTGGCTGCTTTGCAGTCAAATTAAAACCAATCAACAAATTCATCTACTTCGTCTGTCAGTTAGCTGTCAAATCATCGTTTACAGCAAACACATATAGAGGCTCTCTTAGTGCGATCTTATCGCTGCCTGACGCTTTTCAATCCTTTGAAATATCAGGGGCACTAGACAGTTATCGGTTAACCCTAAGATGGCACTATTCAAGTCAGAGGTGCTTTTTGCACAGTTAGTTTCAGGCTCATTTAAGGTGTAAACGACTTTGGTGATTGTACTCATTAATGCGCGCCAATAATAAATACTTAGACAGCCATAGTTAATGGCATCAATCGCGACCTCCTACTATGCTTGATTTGAGCATTTAACAAGGAGGTTGCATGCCGAGACCAAGACGAACTCTCATTAGTATTGAGCTCTTTATTTGGTAAGAAGTCCCTATTATCACTGCTGTAGCCGCGTCGTTCGGCGTGCATGCTGTCGAAACAAAAAGTGTGTGGTGATGATAAATACACAGGCAAAAACTATGACCACCGCAGAGGCTGGGTTGAGGAGCAACTACTCAAGTTAACCGAAGCATTTGCCATTGACGTTGCGGCATACGCATTCTTTACCAAAGAGAGGGAGTAATCATTTGCACCTTGTACTTTATATTGATTTAGATACCGTGAATAGCTGGTCAGATAGAGAGGTTGTCGAGCAATGGCATAAACTGTTCAATGGCACAGCGCTGACGCAAAAATTTGTTAAAGGTGAAGTGATTGAAGAGTGCATGGTCGCACAACTTAAACAGCTTATCGCGACTTACCATTCACGCCTTAGTGACATCAGTTGCTAACGTTTTCATAAGAGTTGCGGTGCTTGAATGAACCTATCGCGAGGCAAGCCAATATTGAGGATAGCTGCACGGGGCACTTCTGGGAAGGGCGTTTTAAATCTCAGGCGCTGCTAGATGAGGCTGCAGTCCTAGCCTGTATGGCCTATGTTGAGCTCAACCCTATTCGTGCCAAGATGGCGAATACACCGGAGAAATCTAATTTTACGAGTATCAAATTAAGAATCGAAGCTGCACTAAAAGGCGAGCAGCCCAAGTCACTCTTGCCCTTTATTGGTAACGAAAGAGTCAATCAGCCTAAAGGCATTGCATTTTCGATAAAAGATTACCTACAGCTTGTCGATGAAACGGGAAGAGTTATTCGCGACGATAAGCGTGGGGCCATCTCTTCGAGCGCAGAAACCATTTTGAATCGACTCAATATACCATCAACAAATTGGGTTAAAATCGTCAGAGAATTTGGCCAATTGTTTCATGGTCCCGTTGGTACATTGCAGGAGTTCAGCCGTTACTGTGAGAATCTCAACAAACGGCGAAGGCATTTTTCAAGCAGCTGCGAGTATATGCCAAGCCATTAACCCAGCGTTTTTCAAAATAGAGGTCATCTAATATCGACTTTCCTCAGACAATATCGCTGAGTTGATTATCTGCGCTCCTTAGAAAGCAATATCAGTCAAATTTCATCATTTCAGGCATATTTCACCAGCAGAATGCTGTTAGCTAGGAATATTCATGATAAGAATACGACCAAGTATTGAATTCGCGCTCTTAGCTCGTTATGTTGTTGATTAATAATGGCTGGCTATTAACTTTTGCGACATTTAATTAAGGGATTAATAATGAAAATTTTTACGATGCTGTGTTTTATATCTTTGGTTACGTTTTCTGCTCACGCTGAACAACAGTCATCAAAAGAGTCTGTTGAAAAGTTAATGGAGTTAACTGAGGTGGCAAAAATGATGGATGCTATGCACGGACAGATGCGCCTCATGTTTGATGAAATGTCAAAACAAATGGATATTTCAGAAAAGGACAAACCTATTTATGATAATTATATGAGTAAGTATGCGGATTTATTAGAAGAGCAGATGAATTGGCAAACTTTTAAGGGGCCAATGATCGAGGTATATTCAAACCATTTCACCGAAGAAGAGGTTAAAGGACTCATCACTTTTTATGAATCAGACACTGGGAAAAGTATGGTTAGAAAGATGCCTATGATAATGCAAGATTCGATGCTGGTTTCACAAGAGTTGATGAAAGACTTTTTACCTAAAATGCAGGCGTTATCAATCGAAATGCAAACAGAGATCCAAGAGGCTCGTAAAGGTGGTACTGAAGAGTAGGTTGACTCAATAATAGCCTATGGTCTAGCACTTTATTGAAATAGTGGGAGCTGCCAGGGCCAGAGTAAATACATAGACAGCCATAGTTAATGGGCCATTGTTAATGGCAACTTGTATTTCTTGGCCACTACAGCAGATACAAAAAGCCTCAGCGCTATTGAAAGTGACTGAGGCTTTAGTTATTTAGCTTTCAAGTACAGAGCAGCATTTATGTTAGCGGGCTGTAATCTATCTATAAGTGGTTAAAACTTATAGTCAACACCTAGCATGACAGCATCTAGCTTGTAAGCATCGTGAGATGAAATGCGCATCGCTTCTAAGCTGATGCCAAAACTATCCGTTACAGCGTAACGCACGCCAGCACCAAAGCTAGCGCTGCTTTCAGAACCACTCGATTTGCTTTTACTATGTGGCACTGCAATTAAACTATCCTTCGGTAAGTTTGCAGAAGTCGCACCTGCCAATCCATAAACAGATAATGACTCAGTAATAGGGTACTGAACTTTTGCATAAACCGAAGCAAAGCTATTCAGTTCAATATCAGATGAGCGCTGGTTAACACCGCCATATCGTACTTCTGCGCCAAAGTAGTCGTTAAAATCATAGCCAGCCTTAATGGCTGCTACGCCAGTTGTTTCAGCCTTTTCCATTAACTGATGGCTTTGCTGGCCAGAGCCTGCGTTGGCACCTAAGTAAAAGCCCGTTGCATTGGCTGCCATTGGTGCTGCAAGTACAGTAGTAAGCGCTGTTGCTAGTGTAATAAGTTTTACGTTTTTCATAATCAATTCCTCAATAAAGTTTAGTTTTAAAAGCAAGGTAATCCTTGGTTGAGGTAATAATCCCATTAAAAATGAAATACATTAAATGACTTTGTATATGCAATTCGAATGCTTCAGCAGGGTGAACACAGAATAAACCTTATACTTACCCCTTTATCAAGCGCTCTCGGGCCAGAGTAGATGGTTTAACTTCGTGTCTCCCTTCAGCAGGCCAACTCAATGTTAAGCAAGATATGCTTTCAATAAAAAAGGCCTGTAGATACAGGCCTTTTTGGGGGAGCAGTCTTTAACTACTGGTTAGGGCTACTAACCGTTATCTGATCTAACCGTTATGACAATACGGGTAGGTAAGTCAGCACGCGTTTGTCTCTGGCGACCATAGGATCGACGATTAACTCTTTGAAGGTGGCGCCATCGGCATTCATGACATGATCCATCAACGGCTTATTGGTCATTAATGTATCAAGCTGTTCTAGTTGCTCAATCAGTGCTATCGCTAGCGTGTTTTCGTCAGTGGCTACATAGTTCTTGCCCTGTAGCGAGATGGTTTTCACTGAACTGACTGCGTCACTTGCCAAATGAATACCGGCAAATTCACGCCATACTCGGGCTTTCTCTTCGCCGCGGTAGTCACTGTCATGTGAGGCCAGCACCACTTGCTTGAGCATCATCTGCAGCAGATTGCTCTTACCTTTCATTTCGCCAGTGCTTTGCGGGAAGCCAAAGTAACGCCCAAGTGATGTGGCATAGCTCGGTAGGGCTTCTATCTGCTGGTCGGCATAATCCACATCGCTACTATAGTATTGTGGGTCAACATCGGCACAGGCATTTTTAAGCGCTGGGTTAGTTAGGTAACCATTAAGATCACTCACAGTATTGCCCATGGTCATGTGGCAAAGCATGCCTTGCAATTGGCCATGAACTTTTGCGGTATCGGCCAATGCATAGTAAGTACGACCTGTGGTGCTTCTAGGTGACTTTCTGGTTAGCAATTGGCGCACAGCTAACAGCTTATCAGGCCACATTCCCAGTACATCTCTTTCGTTAACATAAGGATGGTTTGGGTTTGATTGTGGCGCTTTAAGACCGTTAAGTAGACGTCCTTTATTGACGGTGACATCGGCATAAACCAGATCTTGGTAGGCAGGCACTACATCTGCTTTTACTAATAGTTGCTTAAGCTTCTCAGGATCTTGCTCAAAGCTGATGATGATTTTACCAACATCTAAGCTTTCATCGAGTTTATTCCCGTTGAGACGGTAAATTCTCGCCAGTAGATCTTCCAGTGAATGAACCTTAGTAAATGCCGTGCTGTCATCGCTGTTCATTTTGTAGGTGACATGCAGGAAGATATCATTCATGCCTGCCACTTTTAAAAATGTGTCAGCAGCTTTATTGACTGCTCGTTGGGATGCACAGAACCAGTACGTTTGATGCGTAGGACAAAACTCGGCCAGATCGTTTTGACTAAAGGCAAATAGCTCCTCCGCCGTCGCGGTATCTTCAACAAACTGACGAATATCGTTAAAGCCGCTGAGGCGGTCGATAGTGTAGGGCAGTATATTGTCTTCAAACAGCGTTTGACGGTTGTGACGTACGTTCATGGTGTCGTAACTGTCGAAGTATCGATCAACATAGTATTGCGCGATATCATCGTTGTTCGTCCCTGCATCAAAACGGTTACAGTTACTGTTTAACGACACGTGACCGTCGGTACAGAAAGCAAAGTACCTTAAGTCATTTTCGGCGGCAATGTTATGCAGTGCACCATATTGCGTTGCACCAGTTAAGTTACCCTCGCTAAGCTCTTTACGACGAATTGCATCTTGCTCTTTCAGTGACACCATAGCGCCATCTGTGGTTTCAACGTTACGTGCATAACCAAAGCGCAGTGCGGCGAGGTCGTACTTCTCAAATGTAGTGGCAAAACGGTCAGCGTTATAGTCCATTTGGCTTGAGAAATCCGCTTTTACAGTGAGGTTGGGGTAACCCGCGGCGGCAAATGCGGACTCAAATTTGCTGATCTCTTGTTCATTAAAGAAGTTAGCTTGATCGCGACTACCAGCAAAGTTATGGCGTAAGCCAAACGTATGCCCAAGTTCATGGGTTAGGGTGCCTGCAAAGGCCTGCGCTGCAAGTTTGATGACCAGATCTGATTGGAAAGCGGTCGACATTTTTTCGATGTCTTTTAATTTTCCACCGACAATACCATCGATCCAAAATTCGCTATTGGTCCAATCAATTTCATGACCTTTCAGACCTCTTGGTAGTTCCCGCAGCGCACCGCCACCTAGACCAAATGCTTCGTTAACACTCATTAGGTTGTGTTCAGCCCAGAAGTCATCGGTTTTGTTGTGTTGATTGACCAGCTCTTCTAGTGGTGCACTGTCGGCTGTGTCAGTTGAGAGCGTTGGGATTTTCGCTTGCGGTAGCTCAGCTTGCAGTGGCTGGCTGCTCATTGAGCTATCGCTGGTCGCTGTTTGCTGGGCAACCAATTTGTTGGTCGCCACTTCATTGGCTCGGGCTATCACCTCAGGTGCTGGAGTGTAGTCGACACCTGTGAGTGCTTTTACTGAGCTTGGGTCAAGCATACCGCGATTATAGTCGAGCTGAACGCGACGGTAGTAACGGGTAGAACCTTGCTCTAGGTTGGCGCTATATTGATCGACCCGGCCGCTAACAATTTCGCCGGTTAATGGGTTAGCCGCTGATGGACCATACCCTGCCAAGCCATTGTCGAGTGGCTCATCAAACAAGGTAATATTGCTATAACGCAGATCGCCGTGACGGTGGTTGCCCGCTTTTTCTAGCTTGATTGGCGGTAAGCCTGTTTCGAACATCTTATTTTGGATGTTCATCGCGGTGATGCTTTCGTTGGCAGCATCTAAGAATGGCTTGTTTTTATCTTCAAAAAAGTTATTACTGAGGTAATAGGTAATCGCCGCTTTTTTCGGATTGTAGTGGTTCAAGTATTGACGTACATAGCCGTCTTTACCCGCGGCATGATTGCCGTCACGATAGTTATGTTGGGTTCTAAAAAAGCCATAGCTGCCATTTTCATCTTCACTATATGGCACCACGTCAAAGTCATCACTGGCGAGTTGGTCAACAGCTACAATGGAGATATATTCAGTGGTTGTGAAAGAGAGGTTGTCGAAATTACCTTTAAAGAACTTACCAAAACAAGCGGGGTTGGCTTGATAGGTATGCTCGATTTCAAAGTTGATTACGCCATTGGCTAAGTCCATTTCATAACCGTGCCAATCGCCATCTTTAACTAAGTGCGCCGATTCTGTTTCGGTGGTGCACTGTTTGAAGGTGACCAGATCGGTATAGTTCTCTTCGGCAATTTGTGCCGCTTCAAAGTGAGGAATAAAGAATTTCTTTTGATCCCAAGTGACATTGCGGTCGGTGATCTCTTCCTCTTTGTTAGTGCAGTCATTCCAATTGTCTTTTTGGCATTGGAAATCAACGTATTCACCAGGAATGGTTAGCACAGGGGCTTTGTTGTACTCATTGTCGTAGCGAGAACCATGGCCAAGGCCGATGTTATCGCGGTCTATTTGCCGTACTTGAATACCGTTTTCAGTCATACGTAAGGTGACGAGTTTTTCATCTCCTTGCGAAAAGCCATGTATGGGGGCTGAATACCTTGGTGCGTCGCCTAAGCTGCGGGTATATAGAAACAGTCGCTCTGGCTGTTTAACTGCAAGTTCAGACAAGGATGTAGCCGTCGTTTGTTGGCCATTGGTTACGCTGGTGTCAGTGGTTGCTTCTTTGAGATTTTGCACCGAGACCATTTTCTCATCTTTCTTCACTTCCTGATACGGCTCATCAGAGCCACAACCATTGAGGGCTATGGCCCCAACAATGGCGAGCGTTATCGTCGATATTTTCATGTAAACCTCTCTTCCAATTAATGTTATAAGTATTTTGTTATCGACAAGTAAAAGACTGAACTTCGTTTGTCATAGATCTCAAATCCATGAGATGAACCTCTTTCTGGGTCATAGAATCCGCCGCTGTTATTGTGGCCAGCAGCGACTATCCAACTGGGTGAAAATTCCCAGCCAATCTCTTGGCTAGCAGTAAATAAATTGTCATAGCGACTGCTATTGAACTTCTTGGCCATACCGTACGAGCCACTGACATCTAAATACCAGTTATCGGTAAACTGCCAGGTCGCATCTGCCAATATGTCGATTTGATGCTCTACAAAATGCTCGCCCTGTCGGCCGATTTCATACTTGTAGGCGTTGTACCTAAACCTTGGTGATATATAGAAATTCCATACATTATTGGGCCGATAGAACAGGTAACCTGCGACTCGAGGTGCAGCTTGTAGTTTGTTTTCTTGACTGGTGTGGCTCGTAGGCAAAAATACCCCCGCGCTGCCGATTAAACTCCAGTCTGAGTTAAAGCTTTTCACTGGCGTGCGGTACTCAAGAAATGTGTCGTAGTAGTACGATTGGTCGTGATGGGTCTCGACCTCTCCCCCAACAGATAAGCGGATACTGCCCCAACTGTCTCGATAACCTATACGGCCATTGCCGCTTATTGATTGATAAGAGCTAGGCTCCGATTGCCCGTAGACGTTGGTTGTTGCGGTCGCACTGACATAACCTGACCAGTTGGAAGTGGTTGAGCTATTTGCCGCTGATACATTTTCATTATCAGCGAGAGCTGATGACGATAATGTGCAACTCAAGCCCATTACAGCAGTGCAAAGTAGTGCTTTTTGATAACTGAGTCGGCGTTTGCCCGAAAGCAAGGCGCAGTTATTCTTAGACGGCATAATTCCACCCTTTAAGAGATCACTTGTTGATTAGCTGGCAATGATTAAAAAGCCAAACGGTTAAGATTTAATTTTCAGTTTTTGCTGCTTTATCCGATTATCGGATCAGCATTTTGATGACTCAAAGTGAGTCAGTTAGGAAGGGCAGCCTTTAATTGGCTTGATCCAGCTATGGACAATCGACACCAAATTGATGATTTTTTTAGGCGTCTTGTGTTTGAGGTTTCTTATTACTAAGTAATTGCTGAAGAGTAGCAATAGACAAAAGAATGCCGAATTAGCTGGGAGTAAATTAATATCAAGCTCTTCGGTTTCCGCCACGAGTGTGCTCGATACACGCTCGACAGTTGAGCTCACCTTTTGGCACAGCATAGTAACAATAACGACTTGAGACAGCGCAAACTTGTTTTTATACAGCGAAAACTCATGCTGCTTTGTCTGCAGTAAAGACTGATTATTAGACGAGACAGCGTCAACTTCTGTTTTAGTTACCATAAATTGACCGACCAAAAAGATGGCGATCAAAATAGGCAAACAAAGTAGAGTTTTACTTAATCTCTTCAAACTGGTTCTCAATAAATTAGTGCTGAATAGGTCATTTTAAACTCAAAACAGTTGATACAAAGTGATACAAATGTTTTTAAAGCTAAATTTCACTGTAGGAAATTAGTAAAAAAATTTCAATGGCTAATTGATATGCAGATGAATAATGTGACTCTAGTCCCATAAAATAAACGCTACAAACACTAGCAACTTAGTGGTTGCAACTAGTTTGTTACATTGTATCTTTGACTTAAACTTTTTATTTACAGTGTTGAGGTAGGCGGTTGGTAACCTTGTAACGTTTAGGCATGCGCAATGTTTAATTGGGTTGAAGTGAATATGCGTGGCGAAGTAAAGAGTGAGAGGGGAGGCAGTAATGCACTGTAAATAACCAGTGCATTACTAAACTTGCTAACTTGAACTTTAAAAGGTGACCTTGGTGAGGCGGCTATTAGGCTTTTACGTAGCGGTTTTGCAAGTAATCAAATACCGCGCGAATACCAAAGGCTTCACCACCAACTGGGCGACCCGGTAGCTTACGGTTGTTCCATGCCATCACGTCAAAGTGGCTCCAGCTGATCTCTTTGTCAACAAAGGCTTCGAGATAAAGTGCTGCGGTAATCGCGCCGCCAAATGGGGTTTTACCACAGTTGGCTAAGTCAGCAATGTCGCTGCCAGTTAACTCTAGATACGGCTTATGTAGTGGCATACGCCATACTGGATCGTCAACACTTAAGCCTGATGCGGTAATGCCAGCGGCAACTTGGTCATCATTACTAAAGAAGCCTGGTAACTCTGTGCCTAGTGCGACCCGCATAGCGCCAGTTAGCGTGGCAAAGTCGATCATTAACTCTGGTTTGTCGTTGTTGGCTTCTGCAAGGGCGTCACACAATACCAAACGGCCTTCAGCGTCAGTGTTGTCAATCTCAACGGTAATACCTTTGCGAGTGGTGATCACATCACCGGGTCTAAAGGCATTGGCTGATACTGCATTTTCAACGGCTGGCACCAATACACGTAGGCGGATGGGTAAGTTGTTAGCCATAATCAGCTGCGCTAAACCAATAACATGAGCGGCGCCGCCCATGTCTTTTTTCATCAAACGCATACCAGCGCCTGGTTTTAAGTCGAGCCCACCAGAATCGAAACATACCCCTTTACCGACCAATGTCACTTTTGGTGCTGATTCGTCGCCCCAAGTGAGGTCGATAAGTCTAGGTGTATTTTCACTCGCACGGCCAACCATGTGAATAGTTGGGTAGTTTTGCTCAAGCAGTTCATCACCGACAATTTGGGTCAGCGTAGCGCCAAACTCATTTGCCATTGTTGTCATGGTTTCAGCCAAGTGTTGCGGCATCATATCGGCGGCGGGAGTGTTGACTAAGTCGCGTACTAAAGAGACTGAGCGAATGAATCTATTAGCTTCGTCTGCTTGTGCTTGTGTTGGCACGATAAGTTGCGGGTGCTGCTTGTCACTTTTCTTGTAACGGTCAAACTGGTATGCACCTAAACCCCAACTAAAAGCAGCGGTTTTAATCTGCTTATCATCGGCATTTAATTGATACTGACCCGCAGGCAGTTGGTTAACTAAATCTCCACAAAGCCAGTAGGAATCGTCGCTGTTACTCACAAAAATAACTTCAGCGAGTTCGCCTTGGGTATTTGGGATAAGGCTCATGCCTTTGCCTGAGAACTGTGTAGTCTTCAGCCAGTTAGTCACACTGCTAGCTTGCTTATCGCGCCATTGTGCAAATGTTTCGCTGTTGAAAATAGAAAGGGGAATGCCTGAAACACCTGAAACGATGATATTGCTCATGTAGGGACTCTTTATAGTAATAACGATTAGTTAAAAAGATAGCTATAAGAATATCAGGCTGGAGTCTATCTAGAAAGCAAAGAGATGATTTTACGAGGATATGTAACGTTATCGCTGTGCGAGGTTTTCTGCGATTAGGTTGGCGTTATTGCCCCGCATTACTGGCTTTTATGCGATTCTTTCTAGCACTATTTCTTGAAAGCTGGCGTGCATTGGCTTTACGCTCAGACATGTTATTAAACGAGCTCGGTAACACATCTACCCCAACCATTTTGCCAAGCTTCAACACCAATGGAATGGTTAATGGTGCAAAGGGTAAAACGGCAAACACGCCAAGACCTAAGCCTTTTAGTAGGTCTGCAAATTGTTTGTTAGCATCGGCTAATTCATCTTTACTTGCTTGTTTGCGCGTATAGCGTTTGTAGGTGACCAACATCTCTTTGGTTTCTTGCTTCTCTTGAGATAAGGCTTCTTTCACAACCAACATATCCAGTTTTAAACGCAGCCAAAAACGACGTCTTCCAATACGGAGAACGCGAATAGGGGCTTTGTGTATAAGCAGGTATATGTTCATGGGCGCGATTGTCGCATAGCCTTAGTCTTAAGCCTATTAATTAAAGGTAAAATTATGTGATATAAGGTCAGTTTAGTTGGTTTTTAAACTGACCGTAGGTTTTGACGGTTAACCAGCGCGCAGACTAAGGATCGCGGAGAGCTCAATGGGGTCAGGGTAACGGCAAAACTGGCTGTCTTTTTTATCTATAGCGTAGATAGACATTCGGTCGGCAAGTTCATTACCTTCAATACCCACATGTGCCGGCACATGTTTGATTGAAAGTTTATCTTTAATGCTGTCATACAACTCATGAGATTGCTGAATGATATCGAGGTTTTTAATATCACCTGGCTTTTGTCGCTTCCAGCCTTTAGCTTTCCAGCCGTAAGCCCAATTGGTAATACAGTTAATTGAGTATTGCGAGTCACTTAAAATTTGTACTGTTTGCCCCAGTTTAATGCCTTTATCAGCTAATAGTATTGCTTGGTGTAGTGCATTTAATTCTGCTGAGTTATTGGTGCCATTAGCATTATATAAGCCATACCAAAGTTCACTTAGTTCGCCGCTGCGATAAACGGCAATCCCAGAACCTGCTTTTCCTGGATTAGGCTCGCAGCCGCCATCGGTAAAGATAGATAGTTCAAATTGGCTTAAATCCATTGTTTTACTAGCTTTTTCAACCTTTGTGGCTGTACTTTTTGTGCTAGTCGGTGATTTTTTTTGCGCTGCACCGCCGTAACTCGGTACACGCTTAAATGCAGCTTCTGCTTCTGCTTTGGTCTTGAACGACTTATATTTCGCTTGCGGGAACTTATCTACCTGTTTTTTTGTGTAGTCCCAGCTGGTAAAAATGCCTGTTTCGCGTCCTGCCCACACTACATAATACTTAGTTGCCATCTGTTGTTATTCCTCGTATTTAATACGCTATGGGCAGAGTTATTGTGGTTTTTTGCACTGAGCGAGTAGCTCGACAAAAAACTCACTGCCTTTACGTTCAGCAAAGGCGATATTGCGCTCAGGGATCGTTTCTGGGTCGTCGTAATTGGCTAAGGCGAGCTCCATACTGGCTTCACGAATAATGTGCAATGTCGGTAAAGGTGAACGATTAGTATAATTGGCAGCACTGTCTTGTGGCTCGCCATCAAAGCAATAATCAGGGTGAAAGCTCGCGAGTTGATATTGTCCTTCATAACCCTGTTCAAACAACAAGTCAGTTGCAATATCCACCAGATCTAAATAGGGGTAAAAGCCCTCAAAACCACGAGGCAATATAAACAGCGTGGTCTCGACCTCGTCATGTTCATCAAGGAAGATACACTCTTGGATTAATGCTTCTAAAACCAACTGCAATTTAGCTTCGTCTATGACGGCATAACGAATGCTAGCACGCTCGACTTCGCGACGAGCAAAAGGGCAAATGTTGTACTTCATAATCACTTGCTTAACCCAATTCTCTGTTTGGGTTGCATACTCTTGCAATTCTGGGTCGATATTATTGGTCATTGCATACTGCCTGTGGTTGTTATGGCGCGATCATAGGGATGATTGAGAGTACAAGCAAGAGCGCCATGGTGACGTTAAATATTTTCTGTTGCTTTTGATTCTTTAATAGTCGTTTTAGCACAACACCAAACCCAAGCCAAATAAAGGCACTTGGTAGCGCAACACAGAAAAACACGGTCGCTATAGTGATGACTTGCGGCGTGAGTGCTTGCTCCATAGTGGTAAAGGTGGCAATTGCACCTATGCCCATAATCCATGCTTTGGGATTCACCCACTGAAAAGCGGCCGCTTGAATGAAGCTAAAAGGTGCAGGAGTATTTTTACCTTTTAACTTATTACTGCTGTTGGCAATCAACCAAGCTAGATAGAGCAGGTAGGTGATCCCGACATACTTAACGATGACATGCAACACGGGGAAGAGTTGGAACATGGTGCTTAAGCCTAATCCTATGGCTAATACCATGGCTGGAAATCCAAAGCAGATCCCGAATAGATGCGGCAAGCTACGCTTGATGCCAAAGTTTACACCTGATGACATCAACATAATATTATTTGGACCAGGGGTGATACCCGATGAAAACGCAAACAGCGCGATGGTGAAAATAAGTTCCATTAAAGCTAAAGCCAAAACTGCTGAAATCGATCTTCATTCTATCTTTCCTTTCGTGCATAGCAACGATTTTACAGAGATATCTAGCAAAGGTGGTCTGTATTGTGCCTAAAAAGCACCATTAGTATAGGTGGTGGCTAAACGATAACTCGCCCCTCACTTTTCAAACGATTTACGACGGTACTCATCGGAGTTTGTACACTTGTTCTGTTCAATGCTTCCTCAGTCTAAATATGATTAGCTTACTATTTATAATGAGTTACCTCTATTTTTCGGCACTCATTTTGTTTTTTGCACATACGTAACTGAAAGCTATTACAGTATTTTAATGTCTTTAATCTTCTGCCAATTACAATATTTATTGCCAATAAGTGTGTTTTCTTATAAGTAATTTCCCCCTCAATGTTGACTGTATACAATATAAATTATAGGTTGTATCTGCACTGTTACATATTTGTTAAATAGTGTTAACAATAAAACTATAAGCGTGGCAATGAATACCTTTGAGTATTCCATTAACTCACTTCCCTGAATTAGGTGATTGATGCAGATTTACCACAGTAAGCGGAGTAATTTATGCAACAACTATTGAAGAAATCAAAGCAAGATAAGACTTTTAAAGCGCATGTATTGGCTATCGCATGTTCTGCAGCACTTTTTCCGGCTATGAGCATGGCAAATGACAAGCCTAGTCCGACAAAAATTGCCGAAAAACCAGCTCACATTGAGCAACCTGCTCATAGATTTGAACGTGGTGATAACATTCCTGGTGGTGATGGAGCTGAGATTAATCAAAAAGAGTATTTGCCAGAAGCAAAAAAGGGCGAAGAAAAGGCAAAAG
The DNA here is from genome assembly GCF_023284045.1 of Shewanella kaireitica. Classification (GTDB taxonomy): domain Bacteria; phylum Pseudomonadota; class Gammaproteobacteria; order Enterobacterales; family Shewanellaceae; genus Shewanella; species Shewanella kaireitica. The sequence goes on along the minus strand of NZ_JAKIKQ010000003.1, from coordinate 225,007 downwards.
TTGAAGGTGCGAGTGGACAAAGGGGGCTCAAAGGGGCTGCGGGCCCACAAGCCGAGGTGCAATGTACCGATTATAGCCGATTTGCTAGTTTGAGCGGTCAGGCATTATTTGATCATGTCCGCACCGTGGACATGTCGTGTATTAATCAGCTGTTTGATAATGACGAAACTTCAGTTGCAGTTTACCAAAGCCAAAACGTGGTTGATGTTGCTAGTAGAGCACTCAATATAGCGGCGAGTTACGATAGCAGTAATGGTGATGAGATGCTCAAGCTCATCACGTTTTTACGTGCTGCATTTTACGTTGAATATTATAACGATAGCTTAACTTACACAGATACGAGTGCAGCGAACGCGGTGACTGATGTATTGGTTGCGTATGGAACAAATCCTTACTTTATTGATACTAGTACTATGCAGGCTGAAACACTGACCGAGTTTTTCATTGCTTGGGGTAACGCTGGTAGTTATAAGGAAAGTGTGCCAAGTATTACTCGCTATTTAGATGGGTTTAACTCTGCTCACTTAGCTAATGCACAACATAGTAAAGCGCTCACTAAAGCATTAACAACGCTATATTATGCACGCAATGATACTCGATTTAGTCAAGCGGCTGAAGGATATGGCGAGTTGCTTGATGCATTGCGTAAAGTGGCAACAGCTGACTATATAATTAACTCATCTTCAGATTTTCAATCTAAAGACGCGTTTAGTGAGTTTGCTCGATTCTATGTACATCACAAAGACAATAATTTGTCGGCCAGTTTTAAAACACGCTTGAATAACGGTACAGTTGCTTATAAAGACAAGTTTGAACTTTACAGTGCTGAGTGGGCGAATGCCGCTGATTACCTCTCTTATTACAATCCGAATGATTGCCAACAGTTTGGTGTCTGTAACTGGAAAGAAAATCTTGAAGCGAATGTATTGTCAGTTGATTACAGCTGTAGCAGTACCATCGCCATACGCGCACAGCAGATGACAACTTCAGAGCTACAACAATCTTGTGACCTTATGGGCGAAGAGGAGGTTCTGTTTCACAATGTTCTTGGGACTGGCAATCAACCTGTCGCTGATGACTACAACACCAACCTCGAAGTGAATATCTTCAACAGTACTGCAGATTATAAAGACTTCGCTGGAACTATTTTTGGTATTAGTACTGACAATGGTGGCATGTATCTAGAGGGCACGCCGTCTCAGCAAGGCAATCAGGCACGCTTTATCGCCCATGAAGCCACCTGGCTTGATGATGTACTTGTGTGGAACTTAGGCCATGAATATGTACATTATCTTGATGGTCGCTTTAATTTATACGGTTCATTTAGTCATTTTAATAATAAGACAGACAAGTCAGTTTGGTGGACTGAAGGTTTAGCTGAATATATTTCTAAGCAAAACCGTAATGATGATGTCATTGCTTTGGCTCGTGCTCAAACGTATACACTAAGTGAAATTCTAGCCAATGATTATGACAGTGGCAGTGAGCGAGTATATAGCTGGGGCTATTTAGCCGTGCGCTTCATGTTTGAAAATCACCGCGCTGATGTTGACGAATTGCTGGTTCATGCTCGTGCAGGGAATACGACTAGCTGGTTAACTTACATTAACAGTAATATAGGTCAGTACTATGATGCAGAGTGGAATACTTGGCTTGCAACTGTAACGAGCAACAATACTGGCATTGATACTGGGGTTACGCCACCGACAGATAGTGATGGTGATGGTGTTATTGATAGCGAAGATGCTTTCCCACAAGATCCAAATGAAACTAAAGATACCGACGGTGACGGCGTGGGTGATAATGCTGATGCATTCCCAACCGATGCAACTGAAACGAAGGATACTGATGGTGATGGTGTAGGTGATAACAGCGATGTTTTCCCTAACGACTCTTCAGAGTGGGCGGATTCAGATGGTGACGGTATCGGTGACAATGCAGACACTGATAATGGCACAACGCCAGTAGAAGACTGCGGTGTGACGACTATTACTGGCGGTAACCTAGTTGCTGATAATGCGTATTGTGTATCAGGGACTGGGCGTAACTCTTACTACACTTATGTCGATGCAGACAATACACCACTGTATATCTCAACAGCGGGAGGAAGCGGAGACGTTAATGTTTACTTCAACCAAAATACTTGGGCAGATGTAAATAGCTATACTGCTAAGTCTGAAAATGTCGGAAACAAAGAGCTAGTGAGTGTGACAGCTAATCGCGGTTGGGTTTATATCAGTCTTGTGGCTGTTTCTGAATACCAAGGCGTTAGCATTACGGTAAGCGAGACTGCACCGACTGGTAGTAACCCTGATAATGGTGGTGGCGATCCAGTGACACCAATACCTGTTGTTGAAGATGCTTGTGCAACAGAAAATCCATACAGCTACGGCGGACTTAATGCCGATGATGCAATCTGTATTGCTGATGGGAATGCTAGCTACTACTTCTATATACCAAACGGTGCGACAGAAGTGACAGTAAAGAGTGGTAATGGTAGCGGTGACGTCAACTTATATGGAGATAGCCGCACATGGGCAAGTGCGTCTTCCTATGAAGTTAAGTCTGAAAATAGTGGCAATGCTGAAACATTAACAATCAACAATCCAGCTAGCGGTTGGTACTATATTAGTGCTGAAGGCGCGCCATCTAGCACTGGGGCAAGCTTGGTTGTTAGTGTGCAAAACTAACCACTAAAGTGAACGAACCCTGTATTAAAGCCGGCGCGATATAAGCCGGCTTTTTGCTTTTCATTTTTTCTATTGCTTCTTTTTATCCTGCATTTATACCAATCAATTAGCCATGTACCTGAATTAATCCAGAATCGCTAAACAGAGATAATAGGTGCAATTGTTATTAGGTCAGGTTAGGTTAATGTTTCAGATGTTAACCTGTCACGCACATGAAGAGATGGAATTTAAAACATATGACTAAACACTATATTACCGCAATATTGCTTGGACTCATGGCGCTGACTGGTTGTAGCTCTCAACCGACAGAAGAGTTGCAGGTCATTCGAACCACAATGGTTACCTCTGGAGATCTGTCTGTCATTAATAGTTCCACTAAGGTTTTCGATTGGCACCCAACTATGCTTGCGGTTCATGCAAATGATGAAGTGAATAAACAAGTGGTGGTTGCACATATGAAAAGTGCCATTTCAAAAGCTATGCTAGCCAAAGGCTACCGACAGGCAGCTGCCCATGAAGCACCCAATATACTGGTTGGGTTTGGCTTAGCGTTGGAGTCGGAGATGAGTGATAAAGAGATATTAAAGCGCGCGGGTTTAGTCGCTGGTTTATCGACTCAAGGTGTGGATGATAAATACGAGAAAGGTTCGGTGCTGGTTGCTTTGTTCTCTCCTCATAATCCACAACCAATCTGGCGCGTATTAGCACAAGGCTTTACTGAGTTAGATAAAAAGCCTGCCAATAGAGAGCAGCGATTTGATCAGTTACTATCGACGATGTTGAAACCGATTCCTACCGTTTAATGATATAGAATATCGCTAGTAAAACGCCCTGGTTACTGTTTGGTATTAGAACAGGGCGTTTTTGTATGCTCATTGCACTCTATTTGTACTAATAAGAGATACTGATTTCGTAAGAGCCAAATTTACGGATATTAATCACGCCGGTATCAAAGATTAAGTACTGACCTTTAATGCCTTTTAACACGCCAGAGACTTCAGGGTTCTTATCGAAATTATGCGAAGCAATTTTGGTTGGGAACTCGCTTACTGGGAAATTAATTTGTTGGATAGGCTCATCAAGTTGAGTCACAGCATACTCACCGTGCTCGGCGGTAATTTCAGCTAAGCGCTCAGCTATCTGCGGGATCAGTGTTTGTGCTTGGGTTTTAAGGTCGAGATCATCTGCATTCCCTTTAAGCATCGTGCGCCAATTGGTTTTATCTGCAATCATCTCAGCTAATGCGGTTTCAACTAGACCTGAAATTAACCGGGTCTCGACTTTGAAGATCGGTAAACCTTGAGTTGCGCCTTGATCTATCCAACGTGTTGGCAACTGCGTATGGCGGGTAATACCTACTTTAACACCTGAAGTATTAGATAAATAAACATAATGCGGCACAAAACAGTTTGCCTCGCCCCAAGATGGCTCACGACATGTTCCAGCGGCAAAATGGCAGGTTTCGGGTTTCATAATACACATATCGCAACTGGCAAGCTTTTGCATACAGACGTAGCAATGGCCTTGCGAATAACTCTTCTTGGTTTTTTTACCGCAATTACAACAGAGTATTTTTCCTGTGTGTGTCAGGGTTATTTCAGAGCCGATAAGTGGGTTTAAATCAAGTAACTCTTCACCGACGGGTAATTGATATTGCACCTGTTGATTTTCATCAAGGTGACTGCGCATTTTTCTGAGTGTTCCAAGCATGACATTACTTTCTTATTAGGTTTTAGAACAGTCTAACAGATTGTTTGTTGCTATCTGGAATGGTTTTATCGATTGCTATTGTTTATTTTTATCATGAAAGCGATGATTAAGTGTTTTATTTTTTATTGCGGATTAGGGTTACAGCTACGCTGTTTGTAGTGAGAAAACTACATGAAGTGAGCTTGTCATCAGTGCTTATTATGCACGGTGACTGTGCTGCATGCCCGGATGGTGGTGCAGAAATCAGTACGGGCATTGTTTAATTATTAATGCTTGTACTGATTGATATTAGTTAACGCCGGCTAATGATGAGTTAGCATCGAGTCAAAGGAGGGTTAAATGATTAAGGATGATATCGCTAAGGTAGATTTTCCGATTGGTGAACAACAGCTTAAGGATGAGCTTGAGATAAGTGGCTTCGATGTTACCGCTAAAAACGGCAGGCTAACAATTAACTTGGGAGATTTGTGCCGTGCACAAGTCGAATATGATTTTGCTAAAGCAAGGTATGTTATTCATACACGGGCGATAGCGGCGCTGCTTTCAAACGGCTTAATATTAGGTTTGTCAATTTTTAGCATATTGCACAATAAACCTTTCTATGGGGTCATATTGAGCCTAGTCATCATAGGGTTGTTTCACATTCTATTACAAGAAATCAAAGTGAGCAGAGCTCGTGACGTAGTGGAGCGCTATAACCGTGAGCAACGGACTAATCATTAGTTCAGGCGTAATTTTGATGTCGCAATGAATAAAGGCAGTCAAATTGTAACTTGACTGCCTTTTTTATAAATATGCTGCAAGGTCGGCATAAATTACTTAAGCCGTAAGGTTATCTAATACCACATCATCACCAATAGCATGCAAGGCTTCGGTTAACTTATCTTCATGGCTTGCATCTTTAAGGCCGACATTAAATTCTGCTCTAAACAGCGCAATACCTGTGTGACTGGCACTCTCGTACCGGGTACTCATGTGCTCGATATTAATGCCAAGTGCACTGATTTTATTTGAGATCTCATGCACGAGCCCCGGTCTGTCGTAAGCGACTAAAGAGTAACTTAGGTGGGTAACTTTATCGGCGACTTTTTTTGTTTTTGCAAAGGTTAACGCCACACCTTCCAAACTTTCCAAGGTTTCAATGAGCTCATCCCAATGAGCAGAAGGTACCTCAAGTAATAAGATGGCAGCAAAAATACCATCGATATGACGTAGCTCAGAATCTAACCAATTACCGCCATGATGGCTAACTGCATGGGCTATTTGTTCGACTAAGCCCTCTCTATCTGTTGCTTGTAGCGTAACTAGATACCTTAACATACTGATATAGCTCCATTAATTAATAAGTTAACCACTGTAACACTAGTGTCATTTTTGCGTCATATAATGCACCACATTAGAATACGTCACTGTAGTGCTTATTTGGTAACACTACAGTTAGCATAGTCGTTGATACAAGCCCAGTTTATTTTGCTGGCTTTTTAATAATCGAGGTTCTTAATGGAAACTCAGGTATCTCAGCCTGGATCTGCTGCAAAAAACCTATTGATAAACAATGGTACTTCGCGCAGAGCAATCATGGACAAAGCAGCCCAAGTTGGTGTCACCGTAGGTGGTACTATGGTTTTTGTGGCCTTGCTACTGATCTTCTTTTACCTACTTTATGTGGTTAAGCCGATATTTGATAGCGCTGAGGTAGCCCCTGTTGCTAGCGCTGATTATCACGATAGCAAACCAGCATTAATGGTTGGCAGCGATGAACAAAACGAAGTGATGTACCGTGTATCACAACTGGGTAAAGTGGATTTTTTTGATACACAAACATCGCAGCTAGTTAGAACGGAACAGATAAATACGCCTGCTGGCTCTCATGTGGTAAGTAGTTCTGCGGCAATGCCGAGTGAGCAGCGTTTTGCACTTGGCTTAAGCAATGGGCAAGTGATTATTGCAGGGGTTGAATTTGGGGTCACATACCCAGATAACAAACGTCTTATCACCCCTAAGCTTCGTTTTTATAATGGTAGTGCGCCATTGACCGTTGATGCAGATGGACATGCCCTTAACCATTTAGCATTCGATTACAGCAGCGATAAAATGAGCTTTGTTTATCAAGATGATAACAAAGTATGGCGCATCTCTCGTCAAGAAGGCGAAGAGAACATGATGACCGAAGAGGTCGAGTGGGTTTCTTATTCTGGTACCATTCCTGATGCTCCAGTGAACGTGCAGCAGCAATTGATGACTCCAGATCAACGCCAACTAATATTGAGCTCGGGTGACAAGCTATTTGTTTATGATATTCGTGATGCTGAAGCTGTCAGCCTTAGACAAGTACTAGAACTGGGACGTGCTAAAGCCAAAGTCACTAACGTGAGTTTATTGGCGGGAGCAAGCTCTTTGCTTGTTAGCTACGATAGCGGCCTAGTGCAGCAATATTTTCAAGTTAATGGTGATCAAGGACGTCAATACCAAGAGATCCGTGATTTCGACAATCACGCAGGTATTAAGAGTGTTGCCTCAGAATTTTATCGTAAAAGCTTTGTTACCATCACCGATGATGGCAATCTAAGCCTGCTTTACACCACCAGTCAGCGTGAACTGTTCTCTGAAAAGTTTGACCTTAAAAACCCTGGCACAATTGGCTTTAGCCCACGTTCAAATGCATTGGTTGTTGAAGCTGGTGGCAAGTTAAACTTGTTTAGTGTTTCCAATACCCACCCTGAAGTGTCGTGGAGCGCAATGTGGAGTAAGGTGTGGTACGAAGGTTACCCTGAGCCTAAATATGTATGGCAGTCTACATCGGGTTCAGATGACTTTGAGGCTAAATTAAGCTTGATGCCATTAGCATTTGGAACCATGAAGGCGGCGCTATATGCCATGTTGTTTGCTACACCACTGGCAATTGCTGGCGCGGTTTACACTGCCTACTTCATGTCGCCTAAAGTGCGCGCTATTGTTAAGCCGACCATTGAAATTATGGAAGCTCTGCCAACCGTTATTCTTGGCTTCTTAGCGGGTCTTTGGTTAGCGCCGCTGATTGAAGATAACTTGCCCGGAATATTGACCCTGCTGGTGTTGCTGCCAGCTTCAGTATTGTCCAGTGCATATGCTTGGCATAAATTACCTGCAAAGTGGAAGCAGCGTCTGCCTGATACTTATCAAGAGATCATGCTTATTCCTGTGATCCTGTTTATCGGTTGGTTCTCATTTGCAATCAGCCCAAGCCTGGAATCGGCATTCTTTGGTGGCGACACCCGTATGTTCATTACTAATGAGCTTGGCATCACCTTTGATCAACGTAACGCCCTTGTGGTGGGAATAGCGATGGGCTTTGCGGTGATTCCGACTATTTTCTCAATTGCAGAAGATGCAGTGTTCTCTGTGCCTCGTCACCTCTCAAACGGTAGTTTGGCATTGGGCGCAACCACATGGCAAACATTGACCAGAGTTGTGCTACTGACTGCAAGCCCTGGTATTTTCTCCGCGGTAATGATGGGACTTGGCCGTGCAGTCGGCGAAACCATGATTGTGCTGATGGCCACAGGTAACACCGCGATTATGGAGTGGAGTGTTTTCGAAGGGATGAGAACGCTAGCTGCCAACATCGCTGTTGAGATGCCAGAGTCTGCCATTGGCAGTTCTCACTACCGCGTATTGTTCCTTGCAGCATTTGTACTGTTTATCTTTACCTTCTTCTTCAACACGATTGCTGAAGTGGTGAGACAACGTCTACGTGAACGCTATAGCTCACTGTAACCGCTTATTTATATGGATGTTGAGATGATACTGAATATGTTTTTAATCAATAAGAAGTCGCTTGTGGCCGTAAGAGGTTTAGCTAATGGGTAAGTGGTTTAAGTCTGGTTCTCCGTGGATTTGGATGACCAGCGGCGCTGTCAGCGTATGTCTAATTGCAGTACTTGGATTGCTGTTGCTTATCGCATGGCGTGGTTTAAGTTACTTCTGGCCTGCTGATATTTATCAGTGGGAGATAGAAGATCAAAATAATGTGCGCTCCACCATTATCGGTGAAGTTTACGACAGGGAAGAAGTGCCTGTTGAGCGTCTACTTTCTGCTGGTCACACCTTTGATGCGGATGTGGGTGATACCGTTACTCGCTACCTGATTAAAACCGGTAACCGCGAATTCGTCAGCTTAGATTTTCGCTGGGTTATGGAGACTGATATTATTTCGCGTTCTAAGCCTAATGATATCGCGGTGATTGAACGGAGTAAAAATGGCGATTTTTATGGTTACCCTGTTGGGATCATTGAAGATGGTAAACGTTTAACCCCAGATAATATTGAATCTGCTTTTGCTGAACATATCGAGCGTGCAGTCGCGCTAAACGATAAAGCGCTTGATATTCAAAAAGGCGATATTGGCACCATAAACTATGAGCTGGAGAACCTGCGCTTAAAGTCACGCAAATATGAGTTAAATAACGCGCTCACCGAGAGCCGTAAAGCTGACATTGAATCGCAAAGGGCCAAACTTAACGCACAGTATCAGATTGTCGAAAAAGAGTTCTTTGCTCTTAAAACCGAAGCTGGTCGTGACTCTGTCATTATTCGAGACATGCGCGGTGAAGAGGTTGTGCTTAAACTCGATACGATTTTAGATGTCACCTACGCAAATCGACTTGGCATTTTAGGTAAAGTTGGCCACTGGTTCATCGGTATTGGTAAGTTTGTCAGCGATGACCCACGTGAAGCCAATACGGAAGGTGGCGTGTTCCCTGCTATTTTTGGCACCGTATTTATGGTGATGTTGATGGCGGTAATCGTGACTCCGTTTGGCGTTATCGCTGCAATCTACCTGCATGAATACGCTAAGAAAGGACCCGTTACTAAGATGATCCGTATTGCGGTCATTAATTTAGCGGGTGTCCCTTCTATCGTTTACGGTGTATTTGGTTTAGGTTTCTTTGTTTATATGTTTGGTGGCTCGATTGACCAACTGTTTTACCCTGAAGCACTACCAGCGCCAACCTTTGGCTCGCCTGGTGTTATCTGGTCGGCATTAACACTGGCTATTTTGACCTTGCCGGTGGTGATTGTATCGACTGAGGAGGGCTTAAGCCGTATTCCTAGTTCGGTACGTCAAGGTAGTTTGGCACTAGGTGCGACGAAAGCTGAGACTCTATGGCGAATTATTATTCCAATGGCAAGCCCTGCCATTATGACTGGATTAATTTTAGCGGTAGCACGAGCGGCGGGTGAGGTGGCCCCTTTGATGCTGGTTGGCGTGGTTAAGCTGGCACCAACACTGCCTATCGACATGAATTTCCCATTTGTGCATTTAGAGCGAAAGTTCATGCACTTAGGTTTCCATATCTATGATGTTGGATTCCAAAGCCCTAACGTAGAAGCGGCGCGTCCTTTGGTATACGCTACTTCCTTCCTTTTGGTCTCGGTGATTGTGGCGTTAAACTTAACTGCCATTGGTGTCCGAAACCACTTACGCGAAAAATATCGTTCGCTTGAGCATTAATTGACGATTATCCTTAGTGATAGGAAACAACATGATTTCAATAGATCAATCGGTAATGAAGACTGACATGCTAGACCTAGAAAACTTAAGCAAAGAAGATACGGCATTAGAGATCCGTGACTTAAATCTTAAATATGGTGATAAACAGGCACTGTTTGATGTGTCTATGCATATCCCTAAGAAAAAGGTCACCGCCTTTATTGGCCCAAGTGGTTGTGGTAAATCAACGCTACTGCGCTGTATTAACCGTATGAATGACTTAGTTGATAACTGTCATACCAGTGGTGAGATTTTGCTGCATGGTCAGAATATCTACGACAAAAAAGTTGATGTGGCGGCATTGCGTCGTAACGTAGGTATGGTATTCCAGCGCCCAAACCCATTTCCTAAATCGATTTATGAGAATGTGGTTTATGGACTTCGCCTTCAAGGGGTTAATAATCGTCGTGATTTAGATGATGCTGCTGAGCGTTCACTGCGTGGCGCAGCAATTTGGGACGAAGTAAAAGACAGACTACATGACAATGCATTTGGTTTATCTGGTGGTCAGCAGCAGCGTTTGGTTATCGCGCGAGCGATTGCGATTGAACCTGAAGTGTTACTGCTCGATGAACCGACATCGGCACTTGATCCTATCTCTACATTAACCATTGAAGAGTTGATCACTGAACTTAAATCTAAGTACACCGTGGTTATCGTGACCCATAACATGCAGCAGGCTGCAAGGGTGTCAGATCAAACCGCCTTTATGTACATGGGCGAGCTGGTTGAATATGCCGACACCAACACTATTTTTACTACGCCGCGTAAGAAAAAGACCGAAGATTATATTACTGGCCGTTACGGATAAATTGAACTGATAGGGTTTATTGCAATGGAAAACATGAATTTAAATAAACATATCTCTGGTCAGTTTAATGCTGAATTAGATGATATTCGCAACCGAGTATTAACCATGGGCGGCTTGGTTGAACGTCAACTTGAGCAGTCGCTTGATGCGTTAGCGGCACTGGATTCTGAATTGGCGCAAAAAGTGATAGAGGGTGACCATAAAGTTAATGGTATGGAAGTGGCCATTGATGAAGAGTGCACCCGCATTATTGCTAAGCGCCAACCTGCAGCCAGTGATTTGCGTTTGGTGCTGGCTATCTCTAAAACCATTACCGACTTAGAGCGTATTGGCGATGCCTGCGTGAAGATTGCTAAAGCAGCGATGGATAAGCGCTCTAAGAATCAGCAACCACTGTTAGTGAGTATTGAGAACATGGGGCGTCATGCGACTCGGACACTGCACTCAACACTTGATGCACTGGCTCGCATGGACGCTGATGTAGCGCTTGAATTGCATAAAGAGGACATCAAGCTTGATCAAGAGTATGAAGGTATTATTCGTCAATTGATGACTTATATGATGGCCGATCCGCGCTCTATCCCTGAAGTGCTAGACGTACTTTGGGCTGCCCGCGCTGTTGAGCGTGTCGGCGATCGCTGTCAGAACATTTGCGAATACATTATCTATTACGTTAAAGGTAAAGATGTACGCCATATCTCTTATGAAGAGATGGAAAAAGACCTCAATTTTTAACCTTGACGTTTTGCAGACTAGATAGCCTCTGACACGAACGACTTAAATATGAGACCAGCGCCACAGATTGATTGTTGCTGCTGGTTTTTTAGCCTTAAAAACAGCATTTTTCTGTTTTTTTTGTATTTGAGAGCTGGACGAAAACTTCAACTCAGGAAATAATATATTATCGTTGATGAATTTTGTGACCGTTAATCATCAAAGACAAATTCTATTAAATAGCTGGATCAGGCCGTTATGGCAGATTTGGGGTTGAGCTATTCAATGCAATTTGGAATATGTAAGTTGCTCAATAGCTAAACTCACACAGTTTCAGGCTATTGGTTTCATAAGCATTACTTTGGTGAGTACAACTCACGGGCCTAACCACAAAATGATAATCCCGCCAGTGTATTCTTATATTAATCTATAAGCTTCTTATCTCTGGTAGGCCACGTATGCGCCGAGCTAGATAGAAGCGCGTACTTCATTAACTGCGGTAACTGTATGTCGATTAAATCGAGTATTAATCCACCTGTTTTCTTCTCTTCTGTTTTTCTTATTACTGTAATGGTGCTGTTTGGTGCAATTTGGCCAACACAAGCCCAAGAAGTGTTCTCTATTACTAAATCCTGGTTTGAGCTTAAAGCTGGCTGGCTTTATATCTTAGGCGTAGCGATTTTTTTACTGTTTGTTATTTTCGTTATGGTGTCACGGTTTGGTGACATTAAACTCGGCCCAGACCATTCTGAACCCGATTACAGCTATAAAAGCTGGATAGCGATGCTGTTCTCTGCGGGAATGGGTATAGGCTTGATGTTCTTTGGTGTTGCTGAACCTGTGATGCATTATCTTGCGCCACCTGATGCCACCCCAGAGACCATTCAAGCGGCTAAAGATGCGATGAAGATTACCTTCTTCCACTGGGGCATACATGCTTGGGCTATCTATGCTGTAGTTGCATTAAGCTTGGCGTATTTCTCTTATCGTCACAAGTTACCATTGTTACCACGCAGTGCACTTTACCCATTAATTGGTGAGCGTATTTATGGGCCGATTGGTCATGCTGTCGATACCTTTGCGGTATTAGGCACCATGTTCGGTGTCGCAACCTCTCTTGGTTTTGGTGTGCTGCAAGTTAACTCAGGTCTTAATTACTTGTTAGGTGTACCAGTCAACACCTACGTGCAAGTTGGCTTGATTGTGGGGATCTCGATTATCGCGACTTTGTCGGTATTTTCAGGGCTAGACAAAGGAGTTAAACGCTTAAGTGAGCTTAATTTAGGTCTCGCGGTGCTGCTGTTGATTGTTATCATGATATTCGGTCCAACGGTTGAACTGCTGCAGTCGTTTGTGCAGAACACGGGTGGCTACCTAAGCGATATTGTTGGCAAGACATTCAATCTCTACGCCTATGAGCAAAAGAACGATTGGATTGGCGGCTGGACCCTACTTTATTGGGGCTGGTGGATTTCATGGTCACCATTTGTTGGTACCTTTATTGCGCGTGTTTCACGTGGTCGGACTATCCGTGAATTCTTAATCGGTGTGTTATTCGTGCCTTCGGCTTTCACCTTCTTGTGGATGACAGTATTTGGTAATACGGCGATTGACGCCATTATGAATCAAGGTGCAACTTACCTTGCTGATGCGGTGTCTTCAGATGTATCTGTGGCGCTGTTTGTGTTCTTTGAACATATGCCATTCTCTACATTGTTGTCGACCATTGCACTGTGCTTAGTGGTGACATTCTTTGTGACATCATCGGATTCTGGCTCGCTGGTCATTGATAACTTAACCTCTGGGGGCGATCATAATGCACCTGTGTGGCAGCGAATTTTCTGGGCTCTACTGCAAGGAGTTGTAGCATCTGTGCTTTTGCTTGCAGGTGGTTTACAAGCTCTGCAAACGGCTGCCGTCGCTAGTGCCTTACCGTTCTTGATTGTCATGTTATTAATGTGCTTTGGACTATTTAAGGCACTGCAAGATGATTGGCTGAAAATCAGCAGTGTACAGTCACATAACACCAGTGTGCAGTTCACTAAAACCAATGTTAGTTGGGAAGATCATATTGACGTTTTGGTGTCGCATCCAAGTGAAGATGAAGCGCTCGGATTTTTAGATAAAGTTGCCAAACCTGCGCTGAATAAAGCCTGTGAAGCCTTTAATAGCAAAGGCGTCTCGGCGGAGTTATTGAATTTCGAAAACAGAATTCGATTCATCATTGCTAATGAAGAGCATAATGACTTTGTCTATGGCTTGCGGATCCGTGCTTTTAGTATTACCAACCCGGTTGAAAGTGAGGTTGCTGAAGTTGCTGAGGGTGGATCGGAGTATTACCGCGTGGAAGTGTTCTTAGAGCACGGCGGGCAACACTACGATGTAATGGGCTTTACGCAAGAGCAGGTGTTGGCTGACGTGGTAACGCAGTACGAAAAATACTTACATTATTTGCACCTTTCTAGCTCTGAATATATGGGCGACGAGGCAAAGTAACCTAAGTATATATCTCCTGAGTGCCACGGCATTTAGGAGATTGTGTGACTTAAAATAGTCAATGTAATCACGTTGGCCAAACAGTCGAGAAAGCTAGCTTTAGAAGCTTGGGTATAGATGACTTTCAGTGTTAGAATCCAGCTCATAAGTGTTAATTCAAGATGAGATAAAGTGAATGCCTGCACCAGGACAAAGTAAGTTAGATAAAGTACTGGCCGAAGCTAGAGAGTATAAGGCTAAACGTGAAACCGGTTACCGAGAGCAAGCGCTTAAGCTTTACCCTTGGGTTTGTGGCCGTTGTACTCGTGAATTTAACAACGCCAACTTACGAGAATTAACGGTGCATCATCGTGATCATAATCACGATAACAACCCATCGGACGGCTCGAACTGGGAATTGTTATGTCTGTACTGTCATGACAACGAACATTCGAAATTTGAAGAGTTGATTCAGTATGGTGCAACGACAGAAACCAAGGTGGATGCGGCAACCTATAATCCGTTTGCTGACTTGAAAAGCATGCTCAAGAAGTAATCGACTTTATTGAAGAGTCATACATTATAGAAAAAGCCGCATAATGCGGCTTTTTTGTTTTATGTTGAGCTGTTGTCAGCGTCAGCTATTCTAGCCTCAGCTTCTAACCATTTGGCTCGGCTTAAAATCGCGCTATTCTCTCCATCGATCATGTCAGCTTTACGCTGTTTAAGCTTTGACCAGACTTGCGCTTTTCTTTCTTCACTGGCGCTACCCCAACCGACAATTTCGTCAATGTGGCGATAGCATCCCATACAGTAATCATCTTCATTTAGCCCACAACGAGCTACGCAGGGTGATTGCATTTTATTGTGTACTTGTTCGAATTTGCGTCGAAGTGTAAGTTAGCTAGAATTGAGTTACAAGTGAGTGGTTATCTCTTTGATTTGTAATCTAGTAATAACTGACTATTTATCAATTGGTTAAATGAAATTTATTGGTGCATAACTTTACAAGTAGTGCTCAAGCTTAACCAGTGATAGAATCCGCGGAAATCACACTTTAGATATAATATTCAGCATGTTGCAATTTTTTGGAGGCTTTATGAGAGCGATGTATCGCTTTTGCTTTGTCAGTGTTATTGCCGTGTTAGTGGCTGGTTGTTCGCTATTAGAGGTAAAGCTTGAGAGTGGTATTGAACCATTGCCAAAAGATCAGCTAAACATGCGGGTGTTTAGTCGCGATTTTAGTACTGTATTCTACAGCCAAGTGGAAAGTGCGGCTGATATGATAGAGCGAAATAGCGATAGTATTCCAATCAAATCTAACACTTTAATGTGGAAAATTAATGCCGAGCAAAACTTGCAACATACCATCTTTCAAGCATCACCGACCGCAGCGATGGTTGATACATGGGTATTCACCGAACAGATGGCGCAGTTTTTTGAAGCGGGTGCAGGCAAGAATGTATTTGGTGAGCAGCAACAAGCAGCGATTGATGTCAGCAATAGTTTGAGAGACCAGTTTGAACGAACAATTAAAAACTTTGGTGCCAGTAATTTTAAAAAGAATCAAGCATTCGTAAAGCAGTATGTGGCCAAGTATCCGATTAAAGATATGTCGTTTACTCGCCAATCGGCCTTCACCGACTGGCTTGAATATAATGAGATCAATGAGTTTGATGCGGTAACTACGTTTGGCACCGTGCCTGAGGTGATGAGTGATATCTCTGACAGGATGGCAATGATCGCCGAGCAGATGCCAAAAATACTTGGGTGGAAAGCGGAGTTATATGCCCTGCACTCCAATATCAACGCGGAAGAGGTACAAGCAACCTTGATGAGTATTAGTAATACTTCAGCTAAGTTCCAGCAGTTGATGGCTCAAAGCCCTGAGATGATGCAAGCACTGGCAGTTGATCTACGTCGAGAGCTTACACCATTGCTTGAACAGTTAAGTGAGACCACTGACGATAAACTTAGTCAGCTCTCTGTTGAGCGACAAGCATTAGAATTGATGGTTAGAAATGAGCGTGTTGCGCTTGAAACCATGGTTGCCAGAGAAAGGGCTGCGGCGGCTGTTGACTTAGAAGCAATCTCGGAGCAAACGGTTAAAGTGGTGTTTGAAGAGCTCACCAAAACCTTAAAAAGCTTAATCCTCTATTTTGTGCTGTTCTTGCTGGTGGTATTTTTTGCACCACTTGGACTCGGGGTGTGGTTGGGTAAACGCA
The DNA here is from genome assembly GCF_023284045.1 of Shewanella kaireitica. Taxonomy (GTDB): domain Bacteria; phylum Pseudomonadota; class Gammaproteobacteria; order Enterobacterales; family Shewanellaceae; genus Shewanella; species Shewanella kaireitica. Next base: position 208,849 of record NZ_JAKIKQ010000003.1, on the reverse strand, counting down.
TGCAAATGCGAAGCAGTGACAAGCAGGCTATAAAACCTAGCACGTAGCTGTGATAAGCTAGCGGCAATAATTGTAAGGAGACACAGACTGTGCCTCCTTTTATCGTTTTTGCTACTGACCTATATGCCAGCAAGTATTAAGCCGCGAATATTTAAGTGCTCAATATTAAAGTCGTCAGTATTGAAGTTGCGTGTATTACACTTTCATCGTTGAATTAACCATTATTGAATATGCCGCAAAAAAATAGCCATACACTCAGCTTTGCCGCTCAATTGAAGCAACTTGATCGCTTACTCTGTGCCAGTCGCCCACTGTGGCAGAATCGCAGTTTTGAGTGTACACAGTTACCTTGGGCGGAGACATTTCCGACTCTTGCTGAAACGGTGTGGCAGCTAGCTGACATTGAACTCGATGAAATTGATACTTGTCAGTCACGTCTTAGTGAGTTGCTGTTGCCATCGCTGCAAAAAGATTTATTGGCGAAAGGTAACGATTGGGACTTAAATTTACTGTTGCCGAGCTCGTTTACAACAGCTACCGCCATAGAACCCTTGCTTGATTTTGATGATATGGCTCATTTCAGTGCACATATTAAAGGCCGAAAATGGCAGCAGATAGCCGCATTTTCGGCGAAGATACCGGAAAGTAATCTACCTGTGCTTGAATGGTGCGCAGGTAAAGGTCATCTAGGTCGCTTGATTGCTAAGTTAAATCAGCGCAGTGTTACCAGTTTAGAATGGCAGCAGAACTTATGTGATGCAGGCCAACAGTTCGCCGATAAATGGCGACTGCCACAGCGCTTTATATGCGCTGATGCGTTTGATGCACAGCAACAGCAGCTTAAAAAAGAACAACTTGCAGTGGCGCTACATGCGTGTGGCGATCTACATGTCACTTTGCTTAAACATGCTACACAAGCCGGGACTAAGCAGCTGGTGATATCACCATGTTGCTACCACCTTATTAAGGCTAAGACCTATCAGCCACTGTCTAACGTCGCTAAAGAAAGTGAGCTCTTATTGAGCCGAGCAGATCTGCAGTTGCCACTGCAGCAAAGCACGATAGCGAGTGAGAAACACAAGCAATACCGCTTACAAGAGATGGCGTGGCGACTAGCTTTTGATTCATTACAGCGAGAAATGCGCCAAGTTGACGAGTACCTGCCTGTTCCGGCTATAAAGCAGAGTCAGCTAAATGGCTCTTTTGAGGCTTTTTGTCGCTGGGCTGCTGCTAGCAAACAAGTGGCTTTAAATGAGTCGATAGATTGGGCACATTATCAAGCATTGGGATATGAGCGACAGCGACTGACTCGCCGAATAGATATAGTGGCGCATCTGTTTAGAGCGGTTCTCGAAAAGTGGCTGTTACTTGACCGCGTTTGCTATCTTGAAGAGTGTGGCTACCGAGTTGAGTTGAGTGAATTTTGTGCAAACAGTGTTAGCCCTCGAAATGCGCTAATTAGTGCATTTAAATAGAAAAACTGTAGATTTGTAATTTAATAAGTGCGTAACAAATTGTTTATTAAGTTGTAATTAAGTCTGCTGTGATTGAATTAGGTGTGAAAGTAGTGCCATTTTTATAGAAAAGCCGATGATATAGCGTATTAAAAGGTCTCAGATGTGAGGTTTTTTATTGAATCATCGGCTTTTTCTTGCTCAAATGGCTGGTTAATAATAAATAATTATCTATGTTGGTTGATATTTAACCAATGCAGTGAGCGATTAAATTAAGTTTCATGAAATATTCCCGCGTTTTTATCAATAGCATGGCCTACGAATTAGCGCCTGAAGTTGTCTCGACTTCAGAACTTGAATCTCGTTTAGCGCCGTTATACAAAAAGTTTCGTATCCCAATGGGGCAACTTGCTACATTGACAGGGATCCATGAAAGACGCTGGTGGCCAAAAGGGCATCGACTTTCTGATGGAGCTTTGGCGGCGGCGCATAAGGCAATTAATGAAACTGATGTTCAGATCAGCGATTTAGGCGCGGTGGTTTACACCGGTGTTTGTCGTGATCAACATGAACCTGCTACCGCATGTCGTATTGCCGCTGAATTGGGCGTTTCCAAAGACACCGCCATTTACGATATCAGTAATGCTTGTCTAGGCGTGCTGTCGGGTATCCTTGATATTGCAAACCGTATCGAGCTGGGGCAGATCAAAGCAGGCTTAGTGGTCTCATGTGAATCCGCGCGTCATATTGTTGATATCACTATCGATAAAATGCTGGCTGAACCAACCATGCAGAATTTTGCTCAGTCACTGGCCACGCTAACCGGTGGTTCAGGCGCTGTTGCTGTGTTACTGACTGATGGTAGCTTGGGTTTAAAAGGCGCTCGTCAGCATCAGTTGTTAGGTGCAAGTCATTTGTCTGCACCGCAGCATTACGATTTATGTCAGTGGGGTCTTGAAGAAGCTGGACCACAATTATACCGGGAGTTTATGCGTACCAATGGCGTAGCACTATTGAAAGAGGGTGTCGAACTTGCACGTCATACTTGGACGCACTTCTTAGATCAGCGCGATTGGTTGGTAGAGCAAGTCGATAAGGTGATTTGTCACCAAGTCGGCTCATCGAATCGTCGCAATGTACTTGAAGCACTGAATATTCCAGAAGAGAAAGAGTTTCCTACCTACAAACTATTGGGCAATATGGGCACGGTTTCTTTACCTGTTACCGCTGCGATGGCGCACGATCAAGGTTTCTTGAAAACGGGCGACCAAGTGAGCTTTTTAGGTATAGGCAGTGGCTTAAACTGCATGATGCTAGGGCTGAAGTGGTAATTGAATACACTAGCAGTTAAACACTGCTAGCTAGCCCTACATAGATAAGCTCAGTAAAGAATTATAGGAAGCGTCATGTTAGACACTCTGCACCCATTTAAACGTAATTATTTAGATAGAAACGGCAATAAACTTCAATACGTCAACGAAGGCTCTGGTGATCCTGTTGTCATGGTTCACGGCAATCCAAGTTGGTCGTTCTACTACCGAAATCTTATTAGTGCATTGAGCGACAAGCATCAGTGTATTGTCCCTGATCACATTGGTTGTGGCTTATCTGATAAGCCAGATGATAGCGGCTATGATTATACCCTTAAGAGCCGTATTGACGATCTTGAAGCGCTGCTTGAGCATCTTGATGTAAAAGATAATATCACGCTGGTAGTTCACGACTGGGGTGGAATGATTGGTATGGGTTATGCGGCCCGTTATCCTGAGCGCATTAAGCGTTTGGTGATTTTAAACACTGGCGCGTTCCACCTGCCAGAATCTAAGCCTTTTCCATGGGCGCTATCAATTTGCCGCAATACGTTACTCGGTACTTGTTTAGTGCGTGGTTTTAACGCTTTCTCATCAGCAGCATCCTACGTTGGCGTTAAGCGTAAGCCTATGCATAAAGATATCCGTGAGGCCTATGTCGCGCCATTTAACTCGTGGGCTAATCGTATCTCTACTTTACGTTTTGTACAGGATATCCCGTTAAAACCGGGCGATCGTAACTACGAGATGGTGTCCGACATTGCTGCAAGTTTAGATAAGTTTGCCAAGGTGCCAACCGTTATCTGTTGGGGTCTACAAGACTTTGTATTTGATAAGCACTTCCTTGATGAGTGGAAACAGAGAATGCCCCATGCAACCGTGCATGAATTTGCAGACTGTGGTCATTACATTTTAGAAGATGCATCTGATGAAGTGATTGCGCATGTAAAAACCTTTATCGATGAAAATAGCATTGAAGCTGTCCAAGACTCGGTGGCTTAAAAAACGATGAACAAATCGCTTGAGAGCCAGCAGGTAGGAGCTAACCTTTGTCGTCACTTGGTTAATGCTGCTAACAATACTCCCGACTCTCTTGCGGTTGCGGTGCAACACTCGCATGGCCAGTCCGTTGCGGGCTTAAGCTATGAAGAGATGGACTTTCAAACGCTTAATACCCAAAGTGACCGCATAGCGGCGGCGCTTATTCAGTTTGGGCTAAAGCCCGGTATGAAATCGGTATTGATGGTTACACCGAGTATCGACTTTTTCTGTTTAACTTTTGCGTTATTTAAAGCGGGGATCATCCCTATCTTGGTTGATCCTGGTATGGGGGTTAAAAACCTCAAACAGTGTTTTATTGAAGCAAAACCAGATGTATTTATTGGCATCCCTAAAGCCCATGTTGCTAGGCGTTTATTTGGCTGGGCGAAAGGTAGCGTTAAACACTTAATCACTGTCAGTGGTGGTAAGCTTGCTAGCGTAATAACTGGCGCAGTTCGACTTGAGCATATTGTCAGCCAGGTTACTGAAGATAAACCGTTTGAAATGCAATGGCTCGCAAAAGACGCCATGGCGGCAATATTGTTTACCAGCGGCAGCACTGGCACCCCAAAAGGCGTGGTCTACTCACATAAGATGTTTGAGGCGCAAATTAGCGCACTTAAACATGATTACGCCATTAAAACGGGTGAGCGTGATTTAGCCACGTTTCCGTTATTCTCGTTATTCGGTCCAGCTCTTGGCATGGCTTCTATTGTGCCTGATATGGATGCCAGCAAGCCGATAACCGCAAACCCCGATTTTATCTTTGCTGCCATTGATAAGTATCAGTGCAGCAATATGTTTGTTAATCCCGCGCTAATAGAGCGTTTAGGGCAAGCTGGAAGGCTGACTAATCATCAATTAGGCAGCATTAAACGGGTTATCTCCGCGGGAGCTCCCGCCACGATATCATCAATAAAACGTTTTAGCAGTATGCTCAATCACGATGTTGAGGTGCTTAACTCTTATGGCGCGACTGAATCGCTGCCGTTAAGTAAAATTGGCAGCAAGGCCCTATTTGAGACGACGGATGTCACTGACAATGGTGGTGGGATCTGTGTGGGTAGCCCCATTGATGGCGTTGATATAACTATTATTGATATTGATGAAAGCCCGATTAACCAGTGGCATGATGAGCTAACGCTTGCGGCCAATCAAATCGGTGAAATAGTGGTAAAAGGCCCAATGGTGAGCCGTGCATATTATCAACGAGATAGTGCTACTCAGGCCGCTAAAATCATCGATGGCGATGATGTTCGTCACCGTATGGGCGATCTAGGCTATCTGGACGACAATGGATTGTTATGGATGTGTGGCCGTAAGGCGCACCGAGTTGATGCAACAACCGCTGGTGACAACATACAGCGTTACTACTCTATCCCAACTGAGCGTATTTTTAATACACACCCTGATATTAAACGAAGTGCGCTAGTGGGGGTTACTGTTGCAGGTAACGTAACACCGTTAGTTTGTATTGAACTCAATCAGTCTTTGGCGTGTGCAAACTCAGCGGTATTATATGCTGAGCTTAGACAACTGGCAGAGCAACATAGCTACACCCAAGGGATAGAACGTTTCCTTATCCATGCAGATTTTCCGGTTGATATTCGTCACAACGCCAAAATATTTAGAGAGAAATTGGCCGTTTGGGCCCAGAAACAGATCAAGGAATAGTTGATTGTGTCTGACTATAACGCAAATACTCCCGTGCTAAGTGATTTTGCTCAAGCCGAGCAAGTTGCACTCACCAATTTAAAACAGTACGCATCCCATGCATTTGTGACTGGCGCGGGTGGCTTTTTAGGTAAAGCCATTTGTGAGCGTTTGTTGGCTGTCGGCATTAAAGTGACAGGCTTTGCCCGTGGTGATTATCCGCAGCTCTCTGCAATGGGAGTGACGATGGTCAAGGGCGACCTAGCTGATGAGTCGGCTGTAATGGCTGCGATGCAAAGTTGTGACATTGTATTTCATGTTGCGTCTAAAGCCGGAGTTTGGGGCAGTAAACAAAGCTATTACTCACCCAATGTTGATGGGGCTCAGTACATCATCAACGCGTGTAAAAAGACCAATATCAGTAAGCTTATCTATACCAGTACCCCAAGTGTGACCTTTGCCGGTGTTGATGAAAACGGTTGCGATGAGTCTGCGCCTTATGCTGATAAGTACCTCAATTTTTACGGTGAATCTAAAGCGGTTGCTGAGAAGATGATGATAGCGGCTAATGGTGATGCCACGATAGCTGGTGATAAATTGCAAACGGTATCGTTAAGGCCGCATCTTATTTGGGGACCGGGCGATCCACATTTGGTGCCGCGGGTACTTGAACGTGCCAAAGCGGGGCGTTTAAAGCTTGTGGGTAAGCAAGATAAATTGGTTGATACCATTTATGTCGGTAATGCTGCTTATGCCCATATTTTAGCGGCTGAGAAGTTATGCGTTGCCAGTGCGCACGAAGTACAGGCTAAGTGTGCAGGTAAAGCTTATTACTTGAGTAATGATCAGCCCATTACTATGGCAGCTATGTTAAATAAAATTCTTGATTGCAAAGGCCTGCCAGCTGTTAGTAAGCGAGTGCCTACTGCGGTTGCTTATGGCGTGGGCGCGTTGCTTGAATCGATATATAGCTTATTGGGTAAGACAGAAGAGCCTATCATGACTCGCTTTGTCGCCCGACAACTTTCAACGAGTCACTATTTTGATATTGGTGCTGCTAAGGCTGATCTAGGCTACAACGCGATTGTTAGTATAGATGAGGGTATGCAGCGGCTTAAAAAGTCGTTAGCTTAAAGCTTTATTTCAATCGCATTCAAGTCGCAACTCAAGGAGTAGAGTTATGCAAACAGCCAGCTGCAATTGTGGCCAATTATCCCTATCTGTAAGCGGTGATCCCATTCGGGTTTCCGTGTGTCATTGCAATGCCTGCCAAAAACGTACTGGTAGCGCTTTTGGTGTGCAAGCCCGTTACTCATTAAAGCAAGTCTCTTTTACTGGTGTCAGTCATCACTATCAACGTGTTGGCGATGATGGTGCGACGATAACTTTTGAGTTTTGCCCTCATTGTGGCGGAAATCTGTGGTTCACCATGGATATTATGCCGGACGTGGTTGCTATTCCATTAGGCAATTTTGCCGATGATGCGGTGCATAAATCCCAGCTTGCAGCGCCTAGTGTGGTGGTTTATCAAGACCGCTGTCATGATTGGGTAAAGCTTGAAGGAATTGATGAAGTTTATGATTAATTGAGCTTTATATACTGGTTGCATTTTAAGGAAAAAAAATGAAACATCTCTATTTGCGAATAACGTTAGTAATAGCTGCATTACTTGGTGTTCAAACTTCAACGCTTGCGGCGGACAATCCCTTTGTTGGCAGCTGGCAACTTGTGTCTGGAAAGTACCTTGATGGCAAAGGCAAGTGGATACATTACGGTGACTTGAAATTAAGCGCTATTAAAGTTATCTCAGCCTCCCACTTTAGTTTTACCACCATGAAGAATGTTGGCACTCTTGATAAACCTAAGCAAGAGTTTTGGGCTGCCGGCACTGGCAGCTATACCTATAGTGAAACCGATTATATTGAATACCCACAGCTAAACTCCTTTGGTGTTGCACCAGATAAGCCTTTCGCTTTCACTTATGAGATAAAAGGGGATAAGTGGCAAACACAGCGGGTTGAAAATGGTGAGTTAAAAGAGCAAGAGTTATGGAAGAAACTAGATTGAATGCTGAAGATTGAATTAGCCAACAAAGATAAGGGGTAAATGATGACTGTTAAACCAAAAAGAGATATCGAAAAAGGCTATACAAACGCAGAGTTTGCAGCCAAATTAAGACGTCTAGCTGACGCATTAGAGACTGGTGATAAATTTGAAATACAAATTGCAGGTGAGCGAGTTTATGTGCCTGTTCGCGCGGAGTACACGGTTGAACATGAGCGCAGCGACGATGAAGAAGAGATTGAGTTTCAGATAAAGTGGTCACCAAAGTAGCCACTAACCGCAGTTTTCATTTTTGCTAAGAGAGTTGTGGAAATGGCGCCAGTCGATATTGTAGATAGTGTCGTTTCAACAAAGGATTGATTTATGTTTAGCCGTTTTACCAAAAAGCTCGGCACTACTCTATATGTTCAAATATGGGAAAATCGCATTAGAGCCGTCGATATCGACAGCAATAATGTGTTTGATGAGCAGCCGTTACTTCAGTTTAATAGCTTAAAAAATGGCAAATTGGACGTTGTCGCATTTGGTAACCAAGCCTATGTTGATGCCGTAAATCCGTTTTCTCATCCGAGAACCCTTTTGCGTGATTTTTTTATTGCTGAGCTTTTATTGAAACAGATCATACAAAAACTCGGCGGAAACAAATTGACGTTATCGGCGCCAGTAATCATTGTTCATCCCATGGAGAAAACAGAGGGTGGCTTAACCATGATTGAAATTAGAGCGCTGCGGGAAATGGCGTTAGGCGCAGGGGCTAGAGATGTTGCAGTCTACCAAGGTGAAAATACATTAGCAGCCTCAACAATTGTATTTAAAGATATTGCTCAACATGAAGTTATGGCTGCAGCTGCCAGCAGTCCAATGTGATCAGCAAATATTTGTACATTTAACTAAGCCTAATCTCGGAGGTTCTATTGAAGCTTGTTATCCCATCAGCCGCTTATGAACAGAGTTATCGAGAGTACATTAAAGAGTTGGGCGATGAAGAGCGTTATCCGTTTCCCCTCGATTTCGAGTCCGATGATTTTGAGCAATTGCTCACACGGCTAAATGACTTTGCCCAAGGTATTAACCTACCCGATGGTTATGTTCAAAGCTCCACGCTGTGGTTAGTGGATGATGAACAGATTGTCGGAGTCACTAATATTCGGCATCGCCTCAATGATGCAATTAAATACTGTGGCGGTCATATTGGTTTAGGCATAAGGCCTTCATACCGAGGCAAGGGTATTGGAGTACAGCTAATGCAAATGTCCATTCGCTATCTAGTCCAGATGAATGTGTCGTCTATTCATATTCATTGTCATAAACACAACCTCGCATCAGCGAATATGATAAAAGCCTGCGGCGGAAAGCTTGATTCTGAAATCACCCAAGCTGGATTGGTCGTTCAACGGTTTGTTGTTAAGACTATCTAATCCGCAATTTTAGTATTAAAGATAGGCATACTTGTTGGTTTAGCTAAGTATGATTTAGCGTATATACACCTATTTAACATGTCTTAAAGTAAAATATTTTGGTATTTCAAACTAAATCAAACTAAATCAATTAACTCACAACTGCTAAGCTATAGTCTGTAAAGTGACATGTGACGCGTTTGTTAGGAATCTATAAGCTGCAAGTTATCGTCAAATAAAGTAAAATAAACCCACATTTTTCGAATGAAATTCGTTCTAAACGAGGATCAATGAATATTAAAAAAGATAAATATAGTATTGATAATACCGATTACACAGTCGGACAAGATAACATTCAAAAGTGGGGGTTCGATGTTCACAACCCTGTTTTCGGGATCAGCGCTTCCTTAATTGGACTCTTCTTAATAGCGATATTAGTGGTCGACCCTGAAACCTCTAAAGCTGCATTAGACGGCATAAAATGGAAAATCATTGGTGCATTTGATGGTTTGTTTATGTGGTCTGCCAATATTTTCGTGGTGTTCTGTTTAGCCATGATTGTCTCTCCGTTTGGTAAAATCCGCTTAGGTGGCGACGAAGCCAAAACGGATTACTCGATGATGTCTTGGGTTGCGATGTTGTTCGCTGCTGGCATGGGTATTGGCCTTATGTTTTGGGGTGTCGCAGAGCCTGCTGCGTACTTTACCGGTTGGTATGAAACTCCGCTGAATGTCACGCCAAATACGCCAGAAGCTGCGAAATTAGCCCTTGGTGCCACCATGTACCATTGGGGACTACACCCATGGGCCATTTACGGTGTTGTGTCATTGTCGTTAGCATTTTTTGCTTACAACAAAGGCTTGCCGCTCTCAATGCGCTCGGTGTTTTACCCTATTTTAGGTGATCGTACTTGGGGTTGGCCTGGACATGTTGTTGACATCTTAGCGGTGCTTGCGACCCTGTTTGGTTTAGCAACATCGCTAGGGCTTGGCGCTCAACAAGCTGCAAGCGGTTTCCATCATGTGTTCGGCATGGATAACGGCTTAATGTTGCAAATAGCGATTATCTTTATCGTCACCCTGTTGGCTGTTGTTTCGGTTATTCGTGGCATTGATGGTGGCGTAAAAATCATCAGTAATGTCAATATGCTACTAGCGGCAGCTTTAGTGCTGTTTGTTGCCTTGGTGACCTTTGCAGTATCAATGGGCACGATCCCGACAACAGTAATGGGCTACATTGAAAATATTATTCCGTTGAGTAACCCAAGTGGCCGAGAAGATGAAGCTTGGATGCATGGCTGGACAGTATTCTACTGGGCGTGGTGGATCTCATGGTCTCCTTTTGTGGGCATGTTTATCGCACGTATTTCTCGTGGACGCACAATTCGTGAGTTTATGACGGCAGTACTGATTGTCCCTACCGTAGTGACCACGCTGTGGATGTCTGTGTTTGGTGGCGTTGCGATTGATCAAATCACTAATAAAATAGGTACCTTAGGCGAGAAAGGTTTAACTGAAGTACCATTAGCAATGTTCCAAATGTTTGATGCTTTACCAATGGGTAATATCTTGTCTTTGCTTGCTGTTGTATTGGTATTGGTCTTTTTTGTGACCTCATCGGACTCAGGCTCATTAGTGATTGATAGCATTACTTCGGGTGGTAAAGTTGATGCGCCAGTGCCTCAGCGCGTATTTTGGGCCTTTATTGAGGGAGCTATCGCTGCTGGTCTTGTTTGGGTTGGTGGCACAGAAGCCATTGAAGCCTTGCAAGCTGGCGCCATTTCTACTGCCTTACCATTCACCATTATTTTATTGGTAATGTGTGTCAGTCTGATCTTGGGACTACGTACAGAGAAGCGCTTTCGTTAAGCTGAATGTAGATTAGCAAAAAAGGCCGTGTGATTTATCATACGGCCTTTTTTATTTTTTATAGGTTTAATATCGAGCTATTATAGCCAAAGCTTTTTGATAGGGGTCTCAGGGCTGAAGTGGTGATAGATCTGTGCCTGCAGTAACTCAGCAGTTGCAATAGCATCTGTGAGTGCATCGTGTGGTGGATAGGTCGGTAGGTTATAGCGAGTACGACTATTGGCCAGGCGAATTGATTCGGGGCGGCCTTTTTTAAACCAATCTAAAAAGCGCTTTGGTTTGGCTTGTTGAACATCAGCTTCAATTTGCATGGTATCAACAACGGGGAAAACAATGCCTTCATTGATTAGACTTCGCAGTGCAGCATCGAAAAAGTCCCGTTCAATTCTGCGATAATGCACCACGACTATCTTACCCGCTAGCTCGTCTAAGAGTTGCTCCAATATTCGCAGCAGATCCGGCGCGCCTTTCAGGTCGGAATGGGTGATCCCGTGGATGATAACTGAATCTTCCTTGAGCTTGTCCTCTGGGGTAATAAACCAGTGTTTAGCTTGGCGACAGGCAATACGTCGCAGAGTGAATGGTACTAAACCAATACTGATGATGCTGTTCTCATTGGCATCAAGACCTGTAGTTTCAAAGTCTAAGGCGACAAACTTAATATCTTTCAGCGCTGTTTCACCATGATAGGTGCTGACATTGTAAAAATTGGTGAGGCGACTATCTTTACTTTCTTGCGCTTTAATTTGCAGAAATGCTTTCCAGTTCAACACCTCTTGGTTGGTGAAGTTTTGCATCATTTACCCCTGCATACTGTTGGCACTGTAGCGGAATTTTAAAAAGTTTTGCGCGCTGCTTAGTACTAAAAAAGCGTCCTTTAGATTTCGCCTTTCAAAGTCGGACATGTTTTCAGGTTCAATATTGTTATCAGGCTCCTGTTCTGCCTCAATATCGAGTGCCTGATGGCGGATACGCACTAAGGAGATGAACTCCATAGCATGTTGCAGGTCTTTGCCCTTTAACGGTGGTAAAATACCAGCCTCAATAATGTCTTCCAATCGATCAAAAGAGTTTTGTGATTGAGAACCAATAGCAAGCGCATGCACACGAATCAGATCCGCCAATGGTGCAGTACCGCGCCTTTTTAGGTTAATTGAGTTGTTGTGTCTGCCATCTTTTTCCATCACGAAATCTTTAAAAAATCCCAGCGGTGGCGTGCGGTTAATCGCATTTCTAGCAAGGCAAGCTAAAAAGCGGTTGTTCTTTTTCGCTTTTCTTAAAATAAAGGCGTTTAACTGTTCCGCCCATTTAGGTCTGCCATAGACGCCATAAAGATCGAAAAAGATTGAGCTATTTAGCAAAGCTTGTGGATTTGGGTTTTCAATCCAATCGGCGAAACACTCCTCCCATTGTGATTGTGTTTTTCGATATTCAGGGTTAGTGGCCATGATATCACCAGTGCAATAGGTATAGCCGCAGGCGGCTAATCCATCACACACAAAGGTGGCGAGTTCTCTAAAGTACTCACCATGAAGCGATTCTGAGTAGTCGTTATCGAGAATAATGGCGTTATCTTGATCGGTTACAATTAGCTGCTCGTCACGAGCCATCGAGCCCAAAGCTAAGAAGCAGTACGGGACTGGAGGAGGGCCAAGCTTTTCTTCTGCTAACTCTAATAAGCGCTGCTTAAAGCTTCTGCCTATCTCTGACATCGCGCGTCCAACCATGTGTGAGTTGGCATCTTCGTTTACCATACGTACAAAGCAATCCTTGAGCTGACTGGATAGCACAATGAGGTCATCAATACTGTTTTGCTGAAATATACTACTGACAATCAATAAACTGTTTTGAGACTCATAACGAATAATGTCGGTGACTTCTATTAAGCCAATAGGTTGCTTGTTTTTTAATATCGGTAGGTGATGGACGTTGTATCTAAGCATTAATAGCATTGCTTCGAAAATATAGGCGTTGTGATCTAAAGAGATAAGTTCAGTCGACATCACTTCAACTACCGGCGTATCAACGTCTAAGCCTTCAGCAATCACTTTAGCGCAGAGATCTCGAACTGTAATGATACCGACAAAGCTGTTGCCGCCCTCATCAGCAAGGTTAGGATCATGAATAATAGCAGCCGAGACATTCTCCTCTGACATAATGCTAGCAACACCTTGAACAGTGGTATTAATCGGCAGCATGACTGGCGCGCCACTGAGTAAGGTTTTTACTTTAGAGGTGGTTAGTGAATTGGCATCGTCACTATTATCTTCAACAGCTTGCTGTAATCGAATACTGCCTTCAACTTCTACAAAGTCTGCAAAGGCGTCGTACTGCTCACAAAGCTCACCAAAAACACTTTCAGGAATGCAGTACAGCAAAGTGTCTTTTACAGATTTTGCAGGAAAGCGAACCTTATTACGGGTTAGTAGCCCCATCTGTCCAAATAAGCCGCCCTGGTCAAGACGGTTATAGAGCTCGCCAGTACGACGATAAATTTCAACAACACCACTGCGGATCATAAACAAATCGTGGATCTCATCACCAAACTCGATGATCATGTTGTCTGCGCGGTAATAGGAGATCTCGACACTTTTCGATACGTCGATTAATGCCTCTTCTGGCAGCTGATCAAACGGTGGGTATTGGCGAATGAAATTTCGAATTTCAAGTAGCTCAGCTTCCATTAGGTACTCGATGTTGATGATAAATAGAATGTATAAACAATAGTATACCTGTTCTACATGAAGATGCTGGGTTCAGTGGGAGTTTAATGGACTTTAATCAAGGGATATATTAGGGGCTGTTGATTTTTCACGGTTGTTTTTGCCGCAGTTTATTGGCTATTTTGACAAGGCGGAGGCTATGCCGTTTAGTTATTCTCCACAAATAGTCTACAACACAGTAAAAATAGCCAAGAAACGCGGCCCTTTGGGTTCGATTCAATGCTTCTATTCTTTTATGACTAGAATGTGTTTTGAGCTTTTCACTTAGCTAGCTAAGCTTTATCGCTCAAGCCTTGTACTAGAAGCATTATTCCTTACGATAAAGAACCGAACAAAAACTAAGCTCGAAAGATCAACAGCCCCTAGTAACGTTAGCTTTGCTCCCTTTTAGATGCGTAGCTTTAAAGGGAGCGGTATGAGACTTGGTGTGCTTATGTTGATTTGATATCTTTAATTGGTATTGCAGGCAAGTTGAGTTTGCTGTTGGCACATTTGTAGTGTTTGTTCGGATGATTGATCATCTATACAGAAGTCGAGTCGTAATGTTCTTTTTTCTGTCTTAGCTTCACCCGCTGTTGAAACTGGAATCCATTTCCACTTCTTTAGCATTTTTCTAGAATATTTACCGAGGCTTCTGTGCGGTACTGATTGAATAGCCTCTATATTCTTAGCTTTACCAGATTCTGAAATATCAAAAGATAACACGGTGCAGCCTTGAAGTCCTTCACGTGCCAGCTCCATCGGATAATGAGGGGGGGCTGTGTTTTCGCGTTTCCAAAGAGCATTATCGGCTGGGCTGATGTTTGTTACTAGCACCTCCCCGTACACATTCTTACTCCTAGCGAAACTCGTCGTTGATATTGTCATCATAGCTAACGCGATAAGCAGTAAATATCTCATATACATTCCTTTGTTTTATCGTTTAAGTATTTGATAAGCGAGAATTGAACCTTTGCTATCCTTTGGTGCTGCTGAATGAACTGAGCAAATTAGTCGATTTTCCAGCTATTTTGTAAGCATAAAGACTGATCACTATACCTTTGTTTTATAAGGTAACAATAGTAATAAAGTCTATATAGTAACCGCTGATTGTTCAGTATGTGCCTCTTTTAGTCCAAAAGCTTGATGGTAGGCAATCATAAAATCTTCTCTTATCTGTTGCTCAAGGTGTATGGCTCGCTCTGTCGGACAGAAAATCATAATATGCACTAATTGCTCGCCAGCGGGACCGCTGTTGACGTGGATATGGGGTTCACTACCGGGTAGATCTACACCAGCATGTTTTTCAATGATGTTGTTGTACCGCTTTGCCACTTCATTAAAGTCTTCACAATGCTGCTCTATTTGGCTGGTAAGTGCTGGGAATAGCGGGTAAAGATTAACAAATTCAACCACTGTGATATTAAAGCTATGGTAAACATAGCGTTTCATAAAGTTTAGATTTTTTACGGCATAGGTGAAAAACATGCTGTTAGGCAAGGTGGCTGTCTTTCCTGTGAAATGGTATTGACCATGGTGCAAGTCGATCTCTTGAATCACTGTGGCCATTAGATTGTGCTCTATCACTTCACCACAAATCTTGCCAACTTCAATCCAATCGCCGATCACAAATGAGCGAGAACTTGCCCGCTGAATCGAACCGGTAAAGCAAAGAATGATCTCTTTAGACGCGACCACGAAAGCGATAGCTATCGCGGTAACAGATAGGGCAAACTTGCTTATTTCGGTTTGCCATAGCATGAATAAAATCATGACGATGATAAAAAAGGTGCTGTTTTTGGTGCGTGACATCCATTTACGTTGTACATCAGACAGGAATGCGACGTCGCCTCTAATCCGCGAAATGATAAAACGCTTCACTAGCGAGATAAGTACGATGATTAACACCGTTAATAGGAGTTTGTGCTCGAGAAAGAAGTCGACGACTAGCATTATCTTGTCCACAAAAATGGCTACCTCTATTGTTTTTTCAAGCGATATTAAAGGTTGGTTAACCTTGACACTATATAATTACTTTATGGGGATTTCGATTGTAAAACAAGGTGCTTAATAAAGACTTAAGAATTGCTTTAGGTCTATGTTCAAGGATAGAGAGCTTGCAAAAAAGCCAGAGTTGAACAACTTATTATTCCTGGCTTTTTTGCAATTGTCCGTTAATTTATAACCCGTTGTGGTACTGCTGTACTGTTGATTGCGTCACCATGCTATCAAGCGTAGTAATAGCACTGTGATTACCAGCAAGCAGTTGTTCAAACTGGCTAATTAATTGCGCTTTATCAGGAGATGGTTTGTCACCAGCACCTATGTTGGTGAGATCAACCATAAAGCCGTCAAACAGGTGGGCTAGATCGTCAATAATCTCAGTATTTAAGAACTGATCTTGATTATAGATACTCGGATAACCTGCCTTTTGCTTATCAATGGCAAATTCATCACCTTTAAGGTTAGTAATGCTGGTGGACTTATCACAAGAGAGCATACAACCATTGTCGATGCGGGGTTTCTCACAGCCAACACTTTGTTGGAAAAAGCACTGGCGGCTGGCCATCAGTAAAATAGGGTGGTAGATGCTATACATCATTTTAAAGTTTGCCGGGCGAGCTATATGCTTGATTTGCTGCTGATTGATCTCATTTGAGATAAATGCGCCGTGGCAATCAAACTGCTCCTGCATCGCTAGCAACGCATAGGAGTTGGTAGTATTTAAAAATGGGCCAGCAATCCATTTTATGCCTAACTCGTAGGCGCGATTAGCAATACCGGTATTATTGGTCACGATCAACGGCGGTCGTACCTGCTCTAAAATGTTCAATGCAACGTCGTAATCTTTACCAATTAATACCGATGGAAACCAAGGGATGAGTCTTGGGTTTTGCTTGAAGAAATCAACATACTTAGTGCAGCCGCGCTTATAGGCGTCAGGCAGCTTGAAGTAAATGTCGGCATCAGTGATGTCGGCAAGGGCAATATCCGCTTCATCACAGATAAGCAATGATAACTTAGGGGCTTCCCCTACAGGCTTTGGGTGCTTCTCTAATTTGGGTAGATCTATTGCAGGTAATACAGCTTTACCGTGATGAAGGGCTAACAACAGCTGCTTTTTCAAGGTGGTTAACTCTTTAAATGGAACACTCAAGCCTGCTACTAATGCTTCAGTTTGCAGGGTAAGCTCAAACTCTGCATTGTTTAAGCTCTTGAAGCGTTTTTCTATCGCGCTAATATCGATGCTGGCATCATCACTGCTGCTGAGTAAGCTACGAGATTGAACGGTAAAGGTTTTGTTGACTAACTGAGTTTGCCCAACAACAAAGTCTTGAGTGCTAACCGTGATCGATAGCGGCTCGCCTATTTGACCAGAGAATGTCAATGTTAGTGGCAATTTAGCGATACTTAAGTGTTTGATTTTATCATCGACGCTTGCTTGAATTTGGCTTTTTTCCTGCTGCAGTGTTTGCTCTGCATCATGGATCTGCACCACCGAAATAGACTGGGTGCCGTTTTGAGTCAGCTTGTCTTTGAGATGATTCTTTGAATTATCGCGCGGGTTATCGATAAACATCGACTGATTCAAATCACCCTTTAAAAATGAATTGGTGAGATCGCGGTTAAACACCTTATATAAACGCTCGCCATCTTCAAGTAGCTCGCCGGTTTTCAGGTAGCCATCTATCTGTTTTCGGAAACTATCAATCACTGTGTGAACGTAGCTTGCGCCTTTGATGCGACCTTCTACTTTAAAGGAGTGCACGCCAGCTTCAATTAATGCGGGTAGATCAAAAAAGGCTGAATTATCTTTAATATTAAGTGGGAAGTTATGCCCTGACTCAGTCGTTTCGTACTCTTCTCGGCAGGCTTGACTGCATCGACCTCGGTTGCCTGAATTACCGACACTGGCAGAAGTTGAATAGCATAGACCCGAGAAAGCGATACAAAGCGAACCATGAACAAACACCTCGGTGGTGATGTCATGTTCACGACCGGTTGCCGTTAGCGCAGTAATTTCACGTAAATTAAGCTCTCTTGAAAGGTTAACTCGCGATGCGCCAAGCTTTTTAAGAAACGGGATCTGCCCAGCGTTATGAGTGGTCAACTGAGTCGATGCGTGCACATCTAATGTTGGAAAGTGCTTTTTAATCAGCTGGAACATGCCGATATCTTGCACTATCACGCCATCTAAGGTGGTGTTAACCAGTTTGCTCAGTAGCTTGGCAAGGGTTTTAAACTCGTTTTCTAAAATCACAATGTTCAGTGTGAGAAATATTTCGCACTGGTATTGGTGGGCGAGACGAATGATACCAACCAGTTCATCAAAGGAAATATTAGCTGCACGGTTGCGCGCATTAAAGGTGTCTAAGCCGCAATAAACAGCGTCGGCTCCAGCAATAATAGCTGCTTTAATCGCATCAATATCTCCGCCTGGTGCTAATAATTCTATCTTTGGATCCATGGTTACCACTTGTCGTTAGCAATTTAATGGGGGGATGTTACCCGTATATTTTGCTAATGAATATCGTTAAAGTAAATTATTCACATTCTCTAATGGAGCGACTTGAGCAACAATGAGTGAAATCATGGCATTACCTGTACTGTATTCTTTAAGAAACTGCCCTTACGCAATGCGGGCTAGAATGGCTATTTACGCCTCTGGTCAGCAAGTACACCTGCGAGACATAGTGCTTAGTGATAAGCCCGCTGAAATGCTACAGGCTTCACCTAAGGGGACGGTGCCAGTGCTTGTCACCGCAGATAACCAGATTATTGATGAGAGCTTAGCGGTCATGTTGTGGGCATTTACCCAGTCCGATCCTCAAAATTATCTCGGTGGAGACAGCCCGAGTGCACTCGCTGATATGCTGTTATTGATAAGCCTATTTGATAGTGAGTTTAAAGGGCACCTAGAGAAATACCGCTGCTCAAAGCGCTATCACGAACCATCGCTCACTGAAGATAGAATGCAATGTGAGCGCTATCTTGTTGATTTAGAATCACGACTTTGCCGCCATCAATACTTGATGTCAGATAAACCCAGTTTGGTCGATTTAGCGTTAGTGCCGTTTATTCGCCAGTTTGGTCGAGTAGAGCGGCAATGGTATCTGCAAGCGCCATATCCGAAGTTAAGGCAGTGGCTAAATAGCTATTTGCAGAGTCGATTGTTTAGTAAGGTGATGACGCAATACCCAATGTGGTTAGATGCGAAGCAAGACATTGTTTTTAGTAACAGAGTTTAATGCGTATTACATTCCCAATGTGTGTAATCGATAAAGGTTGAAAGATAGAAAACAGGAGTCATTATGTTTGGTCCAAACCCCGATGATAAATCGCCGATGAAAGGCTTCCCGCAAGTGGGGTATTTGAAAAACTATATAAAGGGCGACAACATCATAGTCGGAGATTATACCTATTATGACGATCCCGATGGTCCTGAGAATTTCGAGAATAACGTGCTTTATCATTTCCCCTTTATCGGTGACAAACTGATTATTGGGAAGTTTTGCGCTATTGCTAAAGACGTCAAGTTCATTATGAATGGTGCTAACCATAAGGTGTCTGGCTTTTCGAGCTACCCGTTTCAGATTTTCTCTAATGGCTGGGAAAAGGTGATGCCGAAAGAGGGCGATTTACCTTTTAAAGGTAATACACATATTGGCCATGATGTGTGGATTGGCTATGACGCGACGATTATGCCAGGGGTCACAGTGGGCCATGGCGCCATTATCGCCAGTAAGTCGGTAGTGACTAAAGATGTACCTGCATATGGCGTGGTTGGCGGTAACCCCGCTGAACTTATTAAACTCAGATTTGAGCAAAATATTATTGAGAAACTTGTCGATATTGCTTGGTGGGATTGGACTGCTGAGAAAATTACTACCAACTTAGAGGCCATAGTTGGCGCTGATATTGCCGCCTTACAACAAGCAACGGAACCTCGATGAGTAATAGATTGTAACCTATTAAACAGTTAATCAAGGAAAGACAATAGCATGTACTTAGGACAATGTTTATGCGGTGAAGTTAACGTGGCCATTAGTGGTGAGATAAGTGAAATTATTCATTGCCACTGTTCACTTTGTCGTAGAAATAGCGGCACTGCTTATGCGACCAACGGATTTGTTGCCGCGAGTGACTTTGCCATTACCAAGGGGGCGAGTTCATTAACTAGCTTCTCATTTAAACCAGGCCGTCAGCGTCATTTTTGTCAGTATTGTGGCTCGCCGGTTTATAGCTCGAACGCTGAAGACCCTAGCCGAGTCAGGGTGCGATTAGGGATTATAGAGTCTGATATTACTGAGCGGCCCATCTCGCACAACTTTGTGAGCTCTAAAGCCAATTGGGATGAGTTGGATGCAGCTCTGCCCCGATATGATGGCTTTGAGCCAGGCCGCAGTTAATTAACGCATCAGTGTCATCAATGAACAGTAATAAAAAAGATTAAATGGAAAGTGTATCTAGGGAGTAACACCTTGCAAATTAGATTAGCTGAACAAAAGGACATGCGAGCATTTTTTAGCTACCTCTCGCGTCAACTTGCGGAAAACGGTGTTGGCGGTGCAGCGATATTTCAGCCTATGTCTCGTAAAGAGTCTTACTTGAGCGACGCGATGAAATCTCGCTTCACACATGGGATAGCGACTGAAATGGGTGAGCAAGGTTGGCGTAAAATGTTATTAGCATTTATTGACGGTAATATCGTTGGTCATATTGATATACGCGCTCACGCTGAAGGACATACCGCTCACCGAGCTTTATTGGGTATGGGAGTTGATGCTACTGCTCGTGGGAAAGGACTCGGTAATGTGCTTATAGAGTCAATTTTTAACTGGACGGCAGCCCACACCGATATTGAATATATCGACTTGTGGGTATTATCCAATAATCAAGTGGCCTGTCGACTCTATGAGCGCAGCGGTTTTACCAAGTGCGGTGAAGTAGCAGACATGTTTCGTATCGATGGCACCCCTCAATCTTACAGTATGATGTCAAAAGCGGTAATGCCTGCAAATCTACTTGCTTCAGCTGACAGAGAGGAACGCTGATGACTCATACCAATATTAGTACCAGTCAACATAAAGTGGCGATAGTTACGGGTGCGAGCAGAGGCATTGGCGCTGCAACCGCTAAGTTATTGGGCGCACAAGGATATAGTGTGTGCGTGAATTACCATAAGCAATTACAAGCTGCAGAGCAGGTTGTCAACGATATAAAGTCCGCGGGTGGACAAGCTATTGCCATTCAAGCTGATGTATCAAAAGAGGTGGATGTTGTCAGGCTCTTTGCTGAAACGGCGCAGCAACTGGGCGTAGTGACGCACCTAGTGAATAACGTCGGCGTGTTGTTTACTCAGTCAAAGCTGGTCGACATGAGTTTAGCGCGGTTTAATCGCGTGATGAATACCAATGCCAGTAGCTGTTTCTTATGTTGCCGAGAAGCCATTAAAACAATGCAAGCAGGCAGCGCCATCGTTAATGTCTCCTCTGCAGCGTCTAGAAGCGGCGCACCCAATGAATACATACCCGTTCAACTTCAAAGTGCAGGTTTCAGAGCTGCCTGAGCGGATTCATTTCAAGGCGCATTGTTGTAATAATGACGTTTCCTTATGAAGTAATGCAACATAGAAGTGGATATGCTCAGACGCTCCCGTTGGGTGGGTTTAAAAGTGGTTTATACTGCGTTACAGACCTTGACAGTAGGCTAGCTATTGCACAGCGGTCTAAGCCTTGTCTAAACCACTTTTTATTCCCACTGAAATCCCGCATCTTGAGGTCGAACGGGTATATTATTATGCCGCATCAAAGGGGGCTATGGATTCATTGACCAAAGGTTTATCACTGGAGTTGGCTGCTGATGGAGTACGCGTTAATGCAGTGCGGCCAGGCTTTATTCATACCGATATGCATGCCGATGGCGGCGAGCCTAATCGCGTTGAAAGGTTAAGTCCACAAATACCACTGCAGCGGGGCGGGGAGCCTGAAGAGGTTGCTGAAGCAATTGCTTGGTTGCTGTCAGATGCTGCTTCCTATGTGACAGGGTCATTCATTGATTTAGCTGGTGGAAAGTAACTGAATATCCGTTTACCGTTGTAACCAAAAAGCCCAGACTTGAGCCTGGGCTTTAAAATATCTAATTGGGAAACTTAAGATTTTAGAAAGTATAACTTACGCCAAACTTAACCGTTCTTGGTTTACCCACATTCACCTCACCATTTTCACCGCCACCTAAGTAGTCAGTGTCAAATAGGTTTTCGATGTTAACTCTTAGCTGTAGATCTTGCCCTGCCACAGGTATAGCGTAACTAATTCCGGTATCAACACGAGTATAAGCATCTTTTTCAAAGGTATTCGCTGCATCACCAAAACGTTCACCTTCGTAAAATGCACCTAGGTTTACGGCTAGTCTGTCAGTGACTGAATATTTAGCCCAGATTGAAGCTGTCCATTCAGGTACATCTTCAGGGCGGTTACCCTCAAATTCATCGTGTGAGCTATATTCCGCATCGAGATACATTAACGAGGTGATTAAAGAGAGGTCATCGTTTATTTGCCCCATGCCACCAAACTCGAATCCACGATGGCGCTGTGCGCCGCCTTGGGTGGTAATAGGGTTATCAGAGGTGCCAGCATTCGTTAGAATATTCTCTCGTTCGATATCAAACACTGCAGCGTTTAAGCGGATTCTTCCCGATAGCAGTTCCCATTTAGTGCCCAATTCAACCATTTTGCCTTTAATTGGGTCGAGCTCTAAACCATAGTTGCCATCTTCATCGTCAAGTACGCTGCCTTGTGGCTCAAAACTCTCACTGTAGTTGGCATAAATAGAAGCATTGTCGACCGGATGGTAAATGACTCCAAATTTAGGTAAGACTGAATTGCTGTCGGCATCGGTTTTGTCTTGCTGATCGTAGCGCACGCCCAGTAACACTTGCCATTCATCGGTGAGTGAGATCAGATCTTGAGCAAACACACCGTAGTATTGGTAGTCTTCGCTAGAAGCTTTAGCGTCGGCATAATCTAAGTCTGGCTGAGGCACAATAACGCCAGTATTGATATTACCGTTGTCCATTTTCCCTTTCACTTTGAGTGAGCTGTATTGATGGTCAACATAGTTACCGCCAAATAGCAGGTCATGTTGCATACCCGCGAGTTCGATAGAGCCAACAAAGTCAAAGTAAAATGCCTGCTGCTGCCAATCTTCAAGCTTGTTGTAAGGCTTATTTTTATAGCTGCCAGTGTCTGGGTCGTAACTGCTAGTCTGTGGCTTGCTTTCCCAACGTTCACGTTCATTGTGCTGCTTGTTGTAACCTGCTGCAAATTCCCAATCGTCAGACAATTGGTAGCGTAGATCGGCGCCATAGTTTTCACTTTGGGCATCAATTTTGGTCCAAGGCATGTCCCATATCATCTCGTTACCACCAACAACGTCGCCATTGTCATCGACTAGGGCGCCACTGTCTTGGCCTGCAAGTTCATCAGATTTGTCGTAGTGTAGCGATAGCGTGAGGTCATCGCTAAGATCGAAATCAGTCATTAAACTACCAACGAAGAAGTCACTCTCCTGTGCGCTGCCATCTTGGTACTCACGCCAGTTCTTGTTCTGCTCCTTTTCAAGAACCGCACGATAACGAATAGTTTGTTCATCATTTAAGCTGCCACCTGCATCGAGTGAACCTCGAATCGAGCCGTGCTCATCACCCTTAATGCCTAGGGTTAAAAACGAATCGTAAGTTGGTTTTTTAGTGACCAAATTTACAAGGCCACCTGGTGTTGATTGGCCGTAAAGCAAGCTTGATGGCCCTTTTAATACTTCAACATTTTCAACCAATGCCATCGGTAAGCGGTACTTAGAAAAATGCTGATGGCCGTCTTTGAGCAGGTTAGTACTTTCATCCAAACTAAAGCCACGCAAACTAAAGCGTTCTCTGTCGGTGGTCACTCGACCAATTGAAATACTCGCATCATTCTTGAGCGCATCACCCAGTGTGCGCACTAACTGGTCATCCATGATTTCTTTAGGAATGACGACTACAGATTGGGGAGTATCTAGCAAAGATACATCTGATCGCATCGCACCATGGGCTTGATCGGTTTTGTAATGCTGCTGGTGCCCAGTCACTGTGATGACCTCGATATTGGTATCATCAACAGTGGTTGCGAGTGCTGAACCTGAGTATAAAATGCCTGTTACTAGCGCGGAAATTAGCTTTACTTGAGTATTCATGTGGTCATGCCTTTATAGCTCTTTGCGACGACAGCTCTTACGTAAGCTAATTTCGATATTCCGTATCAAATGTTAAGCGCAGGCTAAAGTTAATTGAATTATGTTGTAGAGGTTTGCTTTATGGGTGCGAATGCTAATGAGAATTGCTATCAATAGCAATTTTAATTGGTTGTTGTCTGAGCACTTGATTCTGCTGTTGATAATTTATGTGAGCATTGTCACTTGTGGTCGTTATTGATTTTTATAATTCAATAACCCTTAAAGCCCCTTTGTGTAGGGCTTGTGGGCGTATTGATTCTATTTTACTTAGCGGGGGCATATGCGGGATAATTAATGAATATTAACTGAAACTTAATTTCCCAGGTTTATAATGACTTTTTTGTCACCTTCAATTTGGTAGCAACTTGGTATCAATTAGTTAGCAATAAGGTCACTGAAATAGTGGTTTTACAGCGCGAGTAAATTCGCGGTTGATTTACCTTTATTACCATTTTAAAAGGCTAGGGGATCTAGAAGTAATATGAACGACAATTTGAGTCATAAAACTAATAATAACAAAGCGGAAATTGGAGTCGTAGAGTATCGAGTTTGGGATAAACCAGTTAGGATTTTCCATTGGATTAATGTCATCCTTATTACAGCGCTCATGTTTATTGGATTAATTATGCTGTTTAAGCCTGAACTTGGGATCAGCGGCCTACCTGCAAAGATCAAACTGAAAGAGTTACACACTATCATTGGCTATTTGTTTGCCATTAACCTTCTCGTTAGGTTGGTGTGGGGTTTTGCGGGGAACCATTTTGCTAAGTTTGCCAGTATGCGTCCAAAAATCAGCGAGGTTACCGCTTATAAGCAACGCTTAAAAATCGGTGAAAACCCTCAGTACCTTGGGCATAATCCTATCGGCAAGTTTGCCGTGGTTACGATAATGGCTTTGTTGGTTGTAATCATGGTAACTGGGTTAATGCGCGCTGGTACTGATATCTATTACCCACCATTTGGTGGCGCTGTCACTCGTTATATCGCTGCGGATACTGTTGACCCGACAACCATAAAAGCATACGACGATACTGGGGTGAATTTAGATAAAAAGGCCAACATCAAGCCTTATAAAAGTCTTGCTGGCGACATTCACCTGTACAGTGTTTATCTGTTAATGCTGCTGATACTCATGCATGTCATCGGTGTGATATTTGCTGAGTTGCGTCATCAACCAGGGGTTATTTCAGCGATGTTTTCAGGCAAGAAACGTATAGCAGGCAAGTGTGAAGACGGTAATGAATAATGGCTAACTGATGTCCATCAATGATACTTGATTAAGTTTTTATAATAGAAAAGGCCACTGCTTAATAGCCGTGGCCTTAGTTTTATCAACTTGTTTTAAAGTGAGGTCGATAAGCTTGAGGTAGCTCAAACACCTTATCTTGATGGGTGATTGGGCAGATAAAGTTTAAGTAACATGAGGTGAGCTGTAAATTGGGCGTCGATTCATTGCCATTACCGTGCAGTCTGTCACCAATAACAGGATGACCAACACTTGCCATATGCACCCGTATTTGATGTTTACGACCTGACTCGATTTCCACCTGCACTTTAGACTGATTTAATTCACTATTGTATTCAAGCCTATGGGCGTGAGATAACGCTGACTTGCCATCTACATCACTATTGATAGTGATTTTTGAATCTGGAAATTCACCCTCGACGATCACTTGATAGTATTTATCTAAAGCGCGAGTTTCAAACAATTTGGCAATAGCCGCAGTGATCTTTTTGCTATGACCCAGCACAATCAATCCGGTGGCAGCGAGATCGAGTCTATGGATAATATAAGCACTACGAGCGGGCGTTAGACGTGTCTCTGCAAAACGATTAATCGTGGTGTGGTCGCTCCATTTTGACCCTTGGCAGCGCATACCAAATGGCTTATACCAGACGCTATATTGTCCTTCATCAAATAGTAACTCAGCAGCTTCAATTTGTTCATCTAATACTGCTTGATTGTAATAAAGATGCAACTCATCACCTTGATTAAGCGCTTTTTTTGCTCGTCTTAAACGGTTGGTTTGTTTACCGTGAGTGAGCCAAACCGCACCTTTTTGCATCGCCTGCTTGATTAACTGTTTGCTCAGACCTGTTTGCTTAGCTAACAGGCTGACAGCATCAATTTGAGGATCGATGACTTTGATATGGCATTCAGTTTTTTGCAGGCTCATGGCTTGGTTACATAGTCTTTAAAGATTGGCCAGCTATTTTACACTAACTACTGCAAGCGCTGCGACCTCTATCTATCAATGTGTTTAATACGAGCGTATCGAGGCAACGATTTTGTAAAGAACGTTGGCAGCTGAACATACAGGATGAAGGCGTTTGGCTAGATGTAAAAATTTTAATGCAAATTATCTTGTTCTCGCTATGAGCTAGGCTTAATGTGGATCTTAATCGTTTTCAATTGCAGTAACCGACACTGGTATTAATCAGTGCGGCTATTTAGCAGGTAAAAACTGGAGTGAATCATGGATACGCAGTTAAAGTTTAGAGTGCAAAACTGGCTCAACAATGATCCCGACCCATTAATGCGCGCAGAGCTACAGGCTTTGCTTGACGCTAATGACAATGAAGCCATAGCCGCGCGCTTTGCTGGGCGTTTGGCATTTGGTACAGCAGGCCTTCGTGGCGTAGTTGGCGCAGGGCCAACTCGAATGAATCGTTTAGTGGTGCAGCAAACTTCTGCTGGTCTCGGCGCATATCTACAGGCACAAGTGAGTGACATTGCCACTCGCGGTGTAGTCATTGGTTATGATGGCCGCCACGACTCACAACAGTTTGCTGAAGATGCAGCCAGTGTATTATGTGGATTGGGTATTAAAGTGTACCTGACCAAACAGATAGCAGCCACGCCGCTGGTGGCATTTGGTGTGCTGCACCTTGGTGCAGGAGCGGGCATAGTGGTGACCGCGAGCCATAATCCACCGCAATATAACGGCTATAAAGTGTATTGGGGTAATGGCGCGCAAATTATTCCCCCCCATGATAGCGGGATTGCTGCATGTATTGAAAAAGCGGCCACCGAGCAGATAAAGCTGCCCACGTTAGATGAGGCCTTAATGGCTGGCCATTTACAGATCTTAGGGGATGACTTTTACCAAGCTTATCGTGATGGCGTGCATCAGTCGCCAGTGTTACAAAATAACACTGAGCCCGCACAAGTCAGCCTCGCTTACACTGCTATGCATGGCGTGGGTAATGAGATGGCGTTAAACGTGCTGCAAGATGCTGGCTTTGACAACGTTTACTCGGTAGCGGCGCAGTCACAGCCCGATGGTGACTTTCCCACGGTGAATTTTCCAAACCCTGAAGAGAAAGGGGCGATGGATTTAGTCATTGCAGAGGCGAAAAAACATAACGCGATGTTGGCCTGTGCTAACGATCCGGATGCCGACCGATTTGCGGTTGCCGTGCGCACCGCTGATGACAACGATCAGATCAACTATCAAATGCTCACAGGCGATCAAGTCGGCGTCTTGTTTGGTCATTACTTGCTATCACATGCCAGTGACAACCAGCGTTTAACTTGCACAACGATTGTGTCATCAAGCCTATTATCAAAAGTGGCCGCGAGCATGGATGCGACTTGCACAACCACACTCACCGGCTTTAAATGGTTAACCAATGTGGGTATGAGCGAGCAAACAGATGCTAATCAGTTCTTGTTTGCCTATGAAGAAGCACTCGGGTACACCCTTGGCACTATGGTGTGGGATAAAGATGGTTTATCGGCGTTGGTTGGATTCGCGCAGCTCACTGCAGAACTTGCCAGTCAAGGGCAAACGATTTGGGACAGATTGGAGCTCATCTATCGGCAGCATGGTTTCCATCTTAATAGCCAAGTGAGTATCGCATTAAAGCCGACCACACCGAATATTGGCGCTTATCTGCGTGATAACCCGCCGCAAGCAATCGCAGGGCATAAAGTGGTATCAACCGATGACATCAGTATAGGCAAACGCCTTTTTGCCAATGGCAGTGAAGAAGCCATTAATTTGCCTACCAGCGATGTGCTTATCTACCGCCTCGATAACCATGCCAGAGTGATTGTAAGGCCATCAGGCACAGAGCCAAAGATTAAGTGCTACTACGAAGTGGTCGAGACTATGAATGCAAACGACACGCTAGCCAGTGCACAGCAAAGAGCACAGGCTAATATGGACGCATTTATTAACGCTCATCAAGCAGATTTGCCTAAATAGCTTAATCGCCATTTTAAAATTGAGAAGCCACCGCAAGGTGGTTTTTTATTGGAATAGACGGTATTGATTGCAATGTTAGTGGCGTTTAACCTAAATAAGAAACCATTTTTGCATAGGTATGAGGTAGCCTGAGGAATCTAAAGATCAGTATCGAGGTTAAGCAGCCAAGCGTCATGCAGCTGCATTAAGCTTTTGTAAGTCGCCGAGAATATATCCCTATAGGCTCTGCTAAATCATCCATGATTTAGAAGCTCGCACAACCCAAACCAGATGAATAACGAGTAAGTCTACTTTAGTCGCTAACTCGCTTTTGGACAAAAGTTTGTTGGTGCTTAAAGCACTTCTGCATCTAAAAGCCAAACCAATCAAACTTCGTTTGATGTAAGGTCGTGGCGCTTCGCCCACACCCGAGCCAAGGGGGAAAGCGCTTGTCCCCCTTAACAAACCCTCAGCGCCCCAGACGAAGTTGTATCCCTTGTACTTATTCGAAATAACCTAACGCTTCCGATGGGACATCCTGTCCCGCGAAAGCTATGCCCACGTCCGTGTGGGCATTACCGCTATTTCTTCAACGCACTTCGGCAACTCCAATGGGGAGTGGGTGTATTGGGTGAGTCTGTAATGGCTGTTAGTCACTAGATATCTGCCTAACGGGCAAGCTAATTATTGGACAGAAGCCACTTAGAGCATTGAGCCTGATTAGACTGACATTGATAAGAAAAAGTATCTTAATTTATCCAAAGGCTATAACTCGCACCGCCTTGATCTTCCAAAATACAAGACCTACCCCGTAATGGCATGGATGCCAAAGAACGGTTTGCCCCACGAAAACTACTGCCACAACCATGTGGCACTTACACTATTGTCTCCGACGCCCTGCGGCAGGGAAATCTATTTACCTAGCCAATTCGCTATCCCTAGCTCTCGTTCATAAGCTCATGACTGCGTCATATTCACCTTCCAACGGGGACTAATTGTAGCGTTAGCCGCTATTTGAAATACTTAAGACGGTTTGCTCCCTCTTAGCTTCCCCATCTGAAACCAAAGCAGAATTAATTTATGAATCAAATGAAGTTGCCAATTCTACCCAGTTCTTATAATCACCCTTTGATTGCTCTAAGCTAAGCATCTCCACACCTATAAAGTTTTTTATAGGTGCAGACTGATTTTGATCTCTTGAACAAATGTGTGTTATTTCAGCAAGGTACTTTCTGCTATCGGTACTTGTGTGAGTGCTTTCAAGTTGTACTGATAGCAACTGAATATAACTTACCGAATGCTTTCCATTTTCAATATTTATCTTGTATCCGCGGTTTCCAGATGAAACGTATCCATCCTTAAAGTATTTATATGGCTCTAAATTCAATTCAATTAGCTTCCCAAACTCTTCATTAAAAAAAATCTCTTGAATGATTCTAGGATGATGATAAAGCTCATTCTTTCCTAATGGACATCTCTCGAACATAATATCTTGATAGTAATCAAAATACCGATCATGAATAATCATCAAGGAACAGAGCAGTAAAATATCAATTTTCTTACCTTCAACCGTAAAAAGAACGGCTTTTAACTTATCTACAAGTTGCTCTGTTTCTCGAAGCGGTAATGAAAAAACATCTGCAATGGAAGCAACTAGATATGATATGTGTTCAACATCACTATCTATGGCAGGCCAAATTACCTCATTAAAGTTAGCAAGTTGTGACTCGCTCAAGCTAGAGAGTTTATTTTGGATAAACTCTAACCTAGGCTGCTCTTGCAATGTACAGCGCCTCTGAAAGAACCTACTTAAATATACATTGGCATTAAAATCATTCCCATAAACAGCTTTCACGGCATGTTGTAATTGCTCTGTATCGGTTGCGACAACAAAAACAACATTCGGCATATCAAAGAAATGCTTGATGACCTCTAGCATTTCTACAGCATAAGTTGGGCGGCATCGATCTAACTCATCAATAAATATGAATGTTGGGTAACTTTTTTCTGTACAACTAAGAGTGTCATTTATGAACGCAGCTATTGAGTCTTTAAATTCTTTGATGCTCTTTAATTTTGAATCATGATCTTTAATAATTGCGCTAACTAACTTCCCAGAAGCGTCTGCAAAATCTTTGCTTTCAAATGGATTAGAATCGTTGCTTTCGTTGATAACCTTGTCGACATCTATGCCGCTTAATTTCTTTACAACAGCTTTAGTTATCTCTGGGCTAGCTTGTTTACAGAAACCCCAAGCTTTACTTCCAATGTTTTGTATCTTTTGTTCACATTCACTCTGGGATTGAGCGCGAAGCTGAGAGATAATTGAGCTAATAACGGCGAGCATGGGATCATTCGAAAAATCTTGCTTCCAAGCATCAATATATACTGTAGGATGAGCTTCATCGATAGAATGCTGCCAACGCTTAAGGAAGTATGTCTTGCCTGTCCCCCAGCCTGAGTTCAAGTTTAGTACGTAGCCTTTTTGTGCCTCACCAATGAGAAAATTAGTAAGAAAATTAGCGTACTTAGCACGGTCTAATTTATCAGAGCTAAATTCGGAAACACGCTCCAATGTGACAGAGTCACTCCAATCAAACTTGTAGCTACACTCATTTGACATAATAAGTTCTCATTAATCAACCTGTTAAAATAAGCATTTACACTCTATTCAGACCAGCAAGGTTAAATACTTAAACATTCCTCAGCTAGCCACTTAAGATACTGATATAGTTTATTTTTGTCTACTTTTATACGCTTTTCTTCATGTTCTCCGTGGTGACGCGCTCTCTTTTACTCTATTAGCGCTAATTTATGACACGCTAATAAAAAAGATGAAAAAGGTATAACTTCTAGATTGTGCATAAACTTTCTGATTAGCTTTTCTATAGCTAAAGCTTTAGTAGCTCTATCGCAGTTTTGAAATCCGAAGTTCACTTAGGGGCAAAAGTTAGTTTCAAAAGCTTACAGAACACACAACTCCCCATCGGAGTTGCCGAAGTGCGTTGAAGAAATAACCGTAATGCCCACACGGATGTGGGCATAGCTTTCGCGGGACAGGATGTCCCATCGGAAGCGTTAGGTGATTTCAAATAAGTACGAGGGAAATAACTTCGTCTGGGGCGCTGAGGGATTGCCAAGGGGCGCAAGCGCTTTGCCCCTTGGCTCGGGTGTGGGCGAAGCGCCACGACTTTTCTTTTACTTAAAATGGAAGCAAAGCTTCATGAACGTAACTTGGATTGGGGCATAAACGTGCTAGACCCTAACCTAACTCTGGGAAAACGGTTTACGAAGCCAATAGAAAACACTTATTCCCTGTCGAAGTTGCCAAACTACGTTAGCTTATAATGCTAGAACGCACTTGCGGGTTAATAGCATAGTTAACTCGTAATTGAACCTTGCTTGAATTAGCTGTTGTAGAACAGCTAATTGCACGCTAGTGTAGATGATTAAATAATAAACAACATCAAAATTAGAATTCATACAAAGCACCAAGTGCTAGGGAATAGGCAATGGATAATAATCAAATATCGGTCAATACTTTTGATAAATTAGCGCAAAGGTATGAAGACAAATACATGGATCTTGCGATGCATGCTGATACTTTTGATTCTTTCATCAACCATCTGCCAACTGATGATGCCCGTGTGTTAGAGCTGGCTTGTGGGCCAGGAAATATTACCAAAATGTTGTTATCTGAGAAGCCAAATTTGTCGATATTGGCGACGGATCTCGCGCCCAATATGTTGCTGCTTGCTAAGAAAAACAACCCTAAAATTGAAGTGTTGCAGTTAGACAGTCGCCACTTAAGCAAGGTTACAGAAAGGTTCGATGCAATAATGTGTGGCTTTTGTTTGCCTTATCTTGATAGAGATGAGGCTATTGCACTTATCGATGCCGCGGCTGAAAGGCTGAATCCTCAGGGGGTTTTGTATTTAAGTACAATGGAAGGGGAGTGCCCAAAAGTACGCGAGGACACTTCAAGTGATGGTGATAAGGTTTATACCTATTTTCACCATGCAGAGCTGTTAGTGCCAGCATTGAGCCGACGTGGTTTTAAGCTATTGGCACTAAAGCGTAAACAGCAGTTAAGCCCGATTGGTGAGGTGACGGATCTATTTATCACCGCTAGGCTAGATGCTGACTAAAATGCACGTGAAGTGTGTTATTAAGCTTAAGCGTTACTGCGCTGCTAGCGTCAAAAGTTGCGGTAAAAAACGCTGCTCTTGAGAAGCAATAACGGTTTGCTCAGCAAGCACTTGCTGCAAGATCTCTGGCGTCGTTAGTGGATTGGCTAGTACCACTCTAAATACCACCGCTTTGATGTCCATCATTTGCGCGTTTTCAGGGTTAATCCGCGTGCGAGAAACAAAAGATGTGCCTTGTTCTCGCTGACGTTTCTGCACAAACTTAGTTAATCCATCCAGTAGTGCGTTAAACTCTGTTAGTTTTTCTACATCATTATTTGCTCGTGCATTGGCCATTGCGATTTGCACGGTCTGCGGCACATAGCGGTAGGTTAACAAGCAAAGCTCTGGTTTTGACACCAGCTCAAACTCTTGATGTTGATTGATCAAATCAGCAAAGTAACGGGCTTTTTCCAAACTGTTATTGATCAGTATTTCATAGCCGTCACGACCAATAACTTTTAAACATGCATGGACTAGCATTGCCATGCCGGGGCGTGAGCCCTCTAAGGTTTGGCTGCCTAAATCTTTCGAGCCTTTTCTGAGAATATACTCGGCGTGGTGTTTAATCGCATTAGCGAAAGTGGGATCTTTAAAGATCACCATGCCCGCGCCCATAGGTACATACATCTGTTTGTGAGCATCGATGGTGACAGAGTCTGCGCGTTCTATGCCTGCAAGCAGGTGACGATACTTTTCAGATAACAGGCTGGCGCCGCCCCATGCTGCATCAACATGGAAATGGCAATTGAGCTCGCCCGCTAAGTCAGCGAGCTCATTTAGTGGGTCGATATTGCCGGTTTCAGTGGTGCCTGCAACGCCTACAATCGCCATCACTTTGATTTTGTCTGCTGCCAATTGATTGGCTAAGTCCCGCATTTTTGATACGTCGACTTTGTTGTCTTCTGCTGTGGGTACTTGGATGATATTTTCGCGGCCAATGCCGAGTAGGTCGGCTGTTTTGCCTAAAGAGTAGTGGCCACGCTCAGACACTAGAATGGCTAAGTCGTCATAACCGTAATGTCGTAGGCCCTTCATTACCCCTTGCGCTGCGACGCCGCGGTAACTGCCATCAGCTTTTAACAGTTGGTTACGGGCAGTCCAAAGAGCAGTAATGTTAGCAACGGTGCCACCAGAGCAAAATGCGCCTAAAGAGACGTTAGCGCTGTGCATCCAGCTTTGATAGAAGTCGTCATTTTCCGCATAAATGAGATGATGCATCATGCCTAACACTTGGCGCTCTAACGGTGTAAAGGCTTTTGACGTTTCTATTTTGACCAGATTTTGGTTTAAACCCACCATCATTTTTGATAGTGGCAGTACAAAGTAGGGCAGCGCTGATGTCATGTGGCCAATAAAGCTCGGCGCAGAGGTATGCACAGAGTGGGCGACAAGCGTTTGCATCATGTCGTCGGCGTAATCAGAGACAAATTGCGGCGCGGCTGGAATTTGGTGTTGTTGGAAGTCTAGTTCAATCTCGGTGAGAGGTTTCTCAACCGCGACTACACTTTCCTGCAAAAAGCCCATTAAGTTCTGTGAGATATTTTGCTCAATAACACTAAGGGTTGAATCGGGGGCTTCTGGAACCGTAAAAATTCTCAGTAGTGCCTCTTCAGAAGCGGTGGCTCGTCTTGGTGTCATTGGCTAACTATCTCTACTTATCACACTACTTTTGTGCGTTGGATCAGTCTTTAAGTTGGTGGCTAACTTTACTGTAAGCTTTATAGCGCATCAAGTAGAAAAGTGCTTTGGGATTGTGGTTAGCTGTTTAAGTGACGTTGCAATAAACAAAAAGACGCCTAAGCGCCTTTGGTTTTACAACTGATTTATTAGTTACTTGCTACTTGCTACTTGCCGAAAGGGTGTACAGTGCAGCCACATTTTTGCTACAAGCATACAAATTGCCTTTGGCGTTGCCAAGTACCTTGGCTAACGGCAGAGCTCGTGGCGTTATTGAAAATAGTGCGCTAAAACCATGTTCTAGCAGTATATTGGCGTCGTCACTGACACAACCTGCTATCGCAACCACTGGTACGTTGAGACTATTGGCAACGCCAGCAACCCCCATCGGCGTTTTACCATGTAAAGTTTGGCTGTCTAGTCGACCTTCACCTGTGATAACTATACTCGCTCCTTTAATATGGCTTGCAAGATCAACGGTGTGCATCACGATGTCTATTCCAGGTTTTAGTTCGGCATCAAAAAATGCCATCACACCTAAGCCCATACCGCCAGCAGCACCAACGCCGCTTAAGTGACGATTATCTTTAATCCCCGCTTTTGCAATCACATCAGCGTAGTGATTTAGCGCTGTGTCGAGCTGCTCAACCATCTCGCTCGTTGCCCCTTTTTGCGGGCCAAAGATTGCAGAAGCGCCATGGTCGCCACAAAGTGGGTTGTTGACGTCGCAAGCGACTTCAAAGCGACATTGGGTCAGTAAAGGGTGCAGGTCTGTTAGGTTAATCTGTTGTAAAGTTGCTAGCGCCGCGCCACCGGGCGCGATAGGCTTATTGTCTGCATCTAGAAGGTGAGCTCCTAGCGCCTGTGCCATACCTGCACCGCCGTCATTGGTAGCACTACCGCCCAGTCCAATGATGATATGTTTGATACCACGATTAAGCGCATCAACAATCAACTCTCCCGTGCCGTAGCTTGTGGTAAACAGTGGATTACGCTGCTCACCAGTGACTAAATGCAAGCCTGAAGCGGCCGCCATTTCGATGACTGCAGTTTTCTCACTGCCGTGGTTACTGTCGCCTAAAATGCCATAAAAGGCATTCACTTTGTCGCCAGCAGGTCCCGTTACCGTTGTCCAAATCAGGCTGCCGTTTGTGGCATCAATCATTGACTGTACCGTGCCTTCACCGCCATCGGCTACAGGCATTTTTACATACTCAGCATTAGGTAATACTGTGCGAAATCCTCGCTCAATTTCGTTAGCCACTTCCATTGCGGTTAGGCTCTCTTTAAATGAATCGGGGGCAATCACAATTTTCATGCAGTGTTCCTATTTTTAACTCATCGCTGAAACTGGTGAGATAAAGCTTAGCGTTGTAATGGTAATCTTAATGAGTGGTATGTGCAGGGTAAAGGCGAGTGGGAGTGCTCGCCGTTAACTATCCGCTTATAGCAAGACTAAGCTTAGTATGTACACCACTGTCATGGCGGTAAGACCTTGAACCAGTGTTGCCATTGTTTGTGCTTTATAGGCTTGTTTAACGCTCATGCGGCTAAACTGAGTCACTACCCAGAAGAAGCTGTCGTTAGCGTGTGAGACTGTCATTGCACCGGCACCAATAGCCATAACCGTTAGTACGCGGCCCATGTCGTTTGCAAGACCGATATCACCTAGCATTGGCGCAACAAGTGCAGAGGTCGCCACTAGCGCAACAGTCGACGAACCTTGCGCAGATTTGAGCGCGGCAGCGACGATAAACGGCATAAAGATGCCTATTCCGAGTGCCGATAGCGAAGTCCCTAGGAATGCGCCAATTTCTGTTGCTTTAAGGACTGCGCCAAATGCACCACCAGCACCAGTAATCAGTAGAATCGGTGCCGCAACAACTAGCCCCTGGCTAATGCGCTCACTAAACTCTTTAACTTTGTCGCTGCTTTTAAGTAGAGACAAGGATAAGAAAAGACCAATCATCAGTGCATTGACTGGCTGGCCGAGAAATGCCAATACATCAAATAATACGCCATTACCTAGCGGAGCTGACGGGAAATTAGCAATTGAGCCAAAACAGATAAGTAAAATCGGCACAAAGATAGGTGCAAACGCGCGGGTAGGGCTAGGCAGTTTTCCGTATGTTTGCTTAAGCTTTTCATAATCTTCAGTTTGATTCTGCAGCTCTTCTGCGCCTTCGCCGTCAGGTTGAACATTAGCAAAGCGGTTAGCCCACAGCGTACCTGCTAGCGCTGCAATAGCGGCTACAAATACACCGACAAAAATCACTAAGCCTAGGTTAGATTCAAGGCCTAAGTTGCCCGCTGCCGCAATTGGTCCTGGCGTTGGTGGTACAAAGGTGTGAGTAGCATAAAGGCCTGTTGCTAACGCGACACTCATCGACACACTTGAAACCTTCATGCGATTTGCCATCGATTGCTTCAGAGAGTTTAAGATCACAAAGCCCGAGTCACAAAATACGGGGATAGAAACGATATAACCGATAATTGACATGGTCAGTGTTGGAAAACGCTTACCCAATACTTTGATCACCACGTCTGCCATGGTAATTGCCGCGCCGCTTTTTTCAAGAATAGTACCTATGATAGTACCAAGTACTATCACCAGACCGATATAACCTAATATGCCACCAAAACCTGAGGTTATGGTTTTAGCAATATCGGCACTCGGTAGGCCGTAAGCAAATGCCGC
This sequence comes from Shewanella kaireitica, assembly GCF_023284045.1. Classification (GTDB taxonomy): domain Bacteria; phylum Pseudomonadota; class Gammaproteobacteria; order Enterobacterales; family Shewanellaceae; genus Shewanella; species Shewanella kaireitica. Next base: position 172,333 of record NZ_JAKIKQ010000003.1, on the reverse strand, counting down.
CATAAAGGAGGCGAGGATTAGCGTCAAGAAGGGGTGGAGCTTGAATTTTGAGGTAGCAATTACAATAAATGCAATCACTGCCAGTAAGATCAGTACGAGGCTCATAGCGTTTCCCTGTAGGGGTATTTTTAGTTAGGTGTAGGGTTTTAAGCCAAATATAACAATCGCTCTTATTAATTAGAGGTCATAGAATTTCAGGCTAGATTATTATGGGGGCGCAAGTGAGGAAATTCTTTGGCGAAAAGCACTAAATACTTTACCTGTAATGAATTATATTTGTGCGTACGCACAGTATGTGATTTTAAGTGGAAAGGTTCGCTTTATTTTAACAGTCATCTGTTCTCAGGAATACTTCATACTGGCTACTGCTTTCGTTGTTTTGATAGAGGATATGACAGTCAAAGTTGACACTCTTATCGGCTAAATCTTCTGAAAAAAAGATATAGATTTGGTTATTAGCCGATGATTTATCGATAAAAAGCGGCGCTGCATTATTGTCTTGTTTGATTGCTGTTAATGAAACAGAGTCAATGTCTAGCCAAGCTTGTACTTGCTCATTAAGCTCATCGAAACTATCGCCACCATCCACGGCGGGATAACCATTATAAAGCGGTATATCAATACCTGCGTGGGTGATGGTACCTGCTTCGACGCTTTCTCCTTCAATAGCCGCTTTACTGTAAACAAGCGACAGAGCACTTTTCATTGCTCCTTCAATAGCTTGCAGATCAGCTATTTTGGCATCTGTTCGCAAGTTTAAAAACTTAGGTGCTGCGATAACCGAGAGAATGCCGAGCACGATAATCACAACGACTAATTCAATCAGTGTGAAACCTTTTTCTAGTCGAGAATTAGTCATATATTGCTTCCGTATCACTGTAAAGCCTTTCATCACATGGAGTCATCCAGGCTGAATTTAGGGGACAACTTACTTGTTGATTACTGCGTTAACAATACCTGACCTAAGTATAGTTGCAGCAATCCATCCAGTTGTTGCATGCTGACTCCAGTAATCTTCTCGATTTTTTCAATACGGTAGCGCAGGGTATTGCGATGGATGAATAATGCGTTAGCACATTGTTGTTGATCACCAAAATTTTGTAAATAACAACTTAAGGTTTTGCTGAGTTGACCATTTTTATCTGCATCAATTAAAGATTGGTAGGGGCTGATTAACTCCTTCCCACGCCAGTTTCCTTTAAGGGAAGACAAAAGTACTAATAGCGAAAAATCTTCATAAAGGTATTTACTCAACTCTGGCTGCATATGACTACCTATAGATAGAGTCTCTAACGCTGTTTGATAAGAACGATTTATCTCTTGTGGTTTAGGGAAAAAATGCCCAAGAGATACTTTAAGCCTGCTTCTTAACTCAATGGGTAACCGCGTTATCAATTGATCTATACGTTGGCTTTCAAGTTCAGCATCCCACGCCTTACCGTCAAGAAATGCAGGCTTTAAGATCACCAGTTCGGTCATTGATGTCATGGCGACTAAGTTGCCGCGGGATGGGTTTTCTAGCAAGTGAAGAACTTGCTTTAACATCGAGTTGGCAGAGGTTTCTTCTTCATCAGCTCGTACTTGAATAATCGCTGCTACACGGGGGGTATCGAGATTTATGCTTAACTGAGATGCCCAGTTTCGCTGGTGAGCACTAAAGGGCCCGTCAGATTTGATGAGATCAATAATCAGCTCCTCTTTTTGACGATACTGCCACTGTGCTTGCTCAATGGAGTTTGCTTGTTCAACAATAATTTCGGCGGTCATTTTTAACAACTCACCATAATGACCAAGTTCGGTTGGGTCACCGGTGATACCAATAACGCCGATGATGTCACCTTTATAGTGCAGTGGCAGGTTTATGCCAGCTTTGACACCGTGTAACGTTCCTTCACTCGCATGACTTATTTCAACGGTTCTCTGCTGGCTAATTGCCAGTAGCGCACCCTCATGTACTTCACCGATACGCTGGGATTCTCCTGAACCAAGGATTACGCCATGCTTATTCATTACATTGATATTATGACCAATAATCTTCATGGTTCGGTTGACTATTTGCTTGGCAAGTGCGCCATCTAAAAAGTACATGTCGGCTACTCTATTGGGTTTGGTTTAGCTTAAAGTATTCTGCTTTTGTTAACTATGAATTATGGGTCGCTTTTTTGTTTATAAATATAAAACAGTGAAGTGAGTCAATTGCGCGCACTTATAAATTACTAAGCTAAAAGCATCTTAGTATCGCGTTTTTTACTTAAAGAGTGATGTGTAAAATACTATCATCGATTTTTAGTCTTTATGCCTTGTGCCGTTTATCTAAATGGAATAATAGTTCTTAGTTATGCGTTCGCTGCAGGCCTTTTTTAATATAGCTAACTTGTAATTCATACTATTGTCATATAGCGTATTGTTTCGCATAAAGAATAATAAAAATGACATTCTAATGGCTAAATTTTCTGCTGTATTTAGGGTTGGCAATATTGATGTTGATCCGAAAACTGATCAATTAAAATGTGCTGATAAACAGATTGAAATTCAATCGATGGCGATGAAAGTGCTTTGTTACTTTTGCGAGCACTCTGATAGGTTAGTTACTCGAGATAATCTGCGTGACGATGTTTGGAAAAATACTGCCACCTCCAATCATACTATCAACAACCATATTTATAGTTTACGACGAAATCTTGGCAAGCTGGATCCCGATGTAAAATATATTCATACCGTTACCGGCGGTGGAAGCAGTGGTTATCGGTTGGCAGAGACTCTTGTTCATTATGATGCCCGTCAGTCGCCTAATGATGATCCTGCTGAAATTGTACCTGCTGCATCACTTGTGCAGGCTAATGATAAAGAGATAAGTCAAATAACGCAGCATGTTAGTGGGCGGATGTTGGCTGCAATAGTGGCTGTTGTTTGTCTTGTTGTTCTTGGTTATTACCCGTTTTTTCAAACGAGTGATTATCAAGATGTTCAGCAACTAACTGAGCTACCCGGTCGTGAGCAGTCTGCTAGCGTCGCAGCAAATGGTACCTTCATCGTTTTTGCCAACAAAAAGACTAAGCAGCAAGCTTGGGAACTGTTTGCTTCGAGTATGGACAATCCTTCAAAAAGCGTAAAAGTGTTTAATAACGAAGGTAACAGGGATAACTTTCCGAGCATCGCCCCAAGTGGTCGAAAAATTGCGTTTCACCGTTTGAAAGATGGGGACGAGGGGATCTACGTTGCTACTTTTGATAGTTCAACCTTAAAGGCGGCTCAAGAACGTAGGGTTATTGCTTTAAAACCGAATAACCTTTCAACGTCAATAAGCTGGTTAGATGAAACCCGCTTTTATTACAGCATTCATGAAGTCTCTTGGGCGCCTAAAAAGATCTACCTTTTTGATACTTCAAGCGGGTTAAGTGAGCAGATCAGTTCTCCTGCACTAAACTCCCATGGTGACTTTGCAAATACGGTTTCACCAAATAAGCAGTGGATGGCTATTTTACGAGCGGATAGTTATTGGGATATTGAACTTATCTTGTATGACATTATGGCCAATAAGTTTATAGAGACTGGCATAAAGTTAAGTCATTTCAGACTTAATGTTAGCTTTAGCGATGATAGTAAGTCAGTTTATTTTGTTGATAGTAATGGTTATTTATCTGAATTTAATCTAGCTAGCAGTATTACTGAACGCATTTCTCAGCAACAGTATGTTGGTTATTGGCCGCTTAAAATACCAGGGCAAAACCAGTTTTTGTTGCAGCAAGATTGGGGCTTGTCTTCGCTTACAACCGAAATTGTTAGTGTTAATAATCCTGTCGTCGGCGGAGATGGTACTCGGCAAGTTGTGGTTAACAACGGTTTAGCGATTCGAGCAATTGAAGGAGTCAATGATGGTGGGTTTATATTTGCCTCTGTTAAACCTAATCGTCAGATCGAACTTTGGCGTTATAAGGAGGGCAAAGCTTACAAGCTCGATGAATTTATTGAAAAAGCAGCTTACCGTTATCCGCTTAGTTTACATTGGCAACAAGGTAGCGAACAAGCTTTGTTAGCGGTGGATGGAAGCTGCCGCAGTGTTAATATAAACACAGGTAAAGACAGCCCTTTGTGCCCTAAAGGAGAGATGTTATACGCTGGAACTTACTCTGCCGACCTGCAGTCAATTTACTTCGCTACATTTGATAATAATCAGTCAAAAGCCGTTAAAATGGGTTACACAGGTTATCCTATTGAAGCGTTGCCTTTATTGAAAAACGCCAATATGGTTCGTGATGGTGGCAAGGGAATACTCTATTATCGTATAGAACCCGGTAATGATATATATCAGTTTGATTTAGTTACACAAAAGTCAAAAAAGCTGATTGATAGAAGTTATATTGCGAACGGTTACACCACCAATGATTTTGTCGTTGTTAATGAGGGGATCTATTTTATGGATAAGCCTCTAAATCAAAGTAATGCTATCTATTACTATGACTTTTCAAATAATTCAATTCGTTATCTATTTGATACTCCCAATTTATATCCAAATATCGTATTGAGTGATGATCAGCAACTCATTTACTTGCTCCAATCCGCTCACAATGATACTCACTTGCTTTTATTACAATGATAAACGTTGTATTTAGTGCATGGGTTAGCGTTTATATCGCTGAACGCTAACCACGTAATCTAAGCGGAGTTTTGGTACTTGCTACTCACAATAGTTTTGATTGTTATGGCTACTTGTCAGTGCTGAATACTTGCCTCCTGCTGGTAATCCACGCTGACTCAACAGGTGAACACTTGCAAAGTAGCCATATCTTTATAATTAATGAAATTATAGCGACACAAAATAGCCTTGAGCTTTACTTTTTGAGCTTAGAATGTTGAGCCACTATACATCTGCTTTATCAATTTAGGCTGTTTTTAGGTCTTGTAACACATAGTGTAGCGTCATAATTTATCATCTATATCACGATTTATAATTTCTTATTAATCGTCACACTAATGAAATATTCTACTTAAGTAGTTGTATATGTAGAATTTAAACTTCACTCGATTTGTCGATATATCCTATTTTGAGTCAATTACCTCTGTTGTTGCCTGTATTTAAGCGTGCATAGAATTGGCTTGCTTATCTTTCGAGCAATCATGGTTTTACCACATGTGCGGTGCTTCCGATGAGTGAGTTTTATCATTCTCGTCAATAACTATTGCGTTATGCGGCGCAGTTATTGGCAATTTTGACTTTCAACATGGAAAGCAACTATGCAATTAAATAATAAGAAAAACCTTAAATTGGAAACATCCAATAAACCGGTCTTAGTGAGAAGGTTTATTGGCATGATGACATTGATGTCATGCCTGACAAGTCAACATCTATTGGCCGCGTGCGCTGTTTCGCCTGATAGCCGTTATGAATTTATCGACACTATTACTGTGAATGGGGCACAACTTGTCGCTGGAGCGGATATTACTGCTGGTGATGTTATTCGATTATCTCCAAGTTTTGCCAGTTATCGATATCAGGAATATTGGAGCGTATGGGTTGACTTAAATGGTGATGGAGATTTTGCTGACGCCAATGAGCGATTACTGCAAACAAGCAGTCCGACAGATGATGAAGTTGAAGCAACGCTTATCTTTGCTGACGACATATCGCTTGATAATACGCAACTTAGGGTGCTGCTTCATGCTAATGCGGTGAGTGGTGATTCATGCGGTTATGATAGTTACGGTGATGTGAGAGATTTTAGTGTCAGCATTAACTCTCACATTGATAACGATAATGGCAATGATGATTATGCATTAACGACTCAACCTCGAGGGGGCGCAAATGAACATATTGCTTATGTCGAGATCGCCGGAGATAGTTTCACATCTGGTGATGATAGAGGCTATAAAGATAACTCAAACAATAAGAGTTTTGAGGTTACAGATGGAGATACCATACAACTAACACCAATTAGCGACTGGAGTACTGATTGGGGGATTTGGATCGATAGTGACAACAATGGACAATTTGATAGTCATGAGCAGGTTTTTTCAGCTGCAGCTCAACGAGGCGCTGTGGTAAACGGCACCTTAGATTTGAGTAACATCGTTGCAGGAAGCCACCGAATGCGAATTGCAATGAGTGGCGATAGTGCTGCCATCGCCACTGGGTTTAGGTATGGTGAGATAGAAGACTATAGTGTCAATGTTATTTTAGACGGCAATGACAATGACAACGAAGCAAAGAATTACGGTCCACATGTACAGTGGGAACATGACTCAGTAACTGTAAAAATTTTTAGATTCGAGTTTGACGATGTTGAGCTTACTTGGTCGATCGGTCGCATTGAATCTGAAATGGCAGAGATTGTCGATTACTTTGATAAATCGTCTTATGGCCGCTTTGAAGTGAACTATGAGATCTATAGTGATGTTATCCAAGTTGGCGAGAAGATTGCGGTATGGGACAGTAAGGAAGCAAATGATTGGAAAGATTATTACGCTGATAAGCTGGTTGCATTGGGCGAAACAGAGTTCTGGGATATCGATGATAATATTATTTACTTAATCTTGGCACCACAAATCTCAGACTGGGGCATTAAAGCGGGTGTAAACCCTGGTGCAATGCGCGTGTACGATACTGGAGATGAACGCTCGCAAGCTGGCGGTATCGCACATGAAATGGGTCATGCTATGGGGCTGCATCATGCTCAAGGGCTTGATGGACAAGATACCGTTTTTGGAGTCGGCGATTATGACAGCGAAATGATTGGTTATGGCAACGCCTTCAGTATGATGGGCAATAACGCTTGGGATTTCGGCAGTTTTAATCTGTACTACAAAAACTTCTTTAAGAGTTGGGGAATAGAAGCTGAAGTACCGCTAATTACCCAATCAGGAACCTATAGGATCTACACCTTCGATCAAGGTTCGGTAAAAGGAGACTTAGGGTTACGATTGAAAGCAGGAAATGGTGAAGTAACCTATTGGGTAGAGTATCGAACCGGAGATGGTGCAGACTCGCGCGGAGTGCTTGTTAATACTCAAGGATACTTCCCCGATGAGGATGCCCGTTCATATTACTACGGCACTTCATTTTTACTGGATATGACGCCAAATACTAAGCCAGATGATCTGAATGATGACTATGACGATTTTGAAGACTTTCTTGATGGCGCATTAGTTATTGGAAAAAGTTACACCGATAAATGGGGTGCATTTACCATTACGCCAAAAGAAACGGGTGGCACTTTAGGTACAGCTGGTGCTTGGATTGATGTCGAAGTGCAACTGCACTAATTTGTAATGTTTATGCACATGTCTCGCACTTCCCTGTGCGAGACATTTTATATCGGTGATAATCCTCTATTTTTCCTACTGACTTCTTGAGCAAAACCTGCGTAATAATAGTGATGTTGTAAGTTAAGAATATATCATCCAGTTTCTCTCACTTTGGCCACCATTCTGGCTAAACCTAAACCTAAACCTAAACCTAAACCTAAACCTAAACCTAAACCTAAACCTAAACCTAAACCTAAACCTAAACCTAAACCTAAACCTCCTAACTTCAAAACATTCAGCGCTTCAACTGCAGCTAACACCAGTCTGTGTTGTTTTTAAGGGTCAGCGAATAGATATCAATAAAGCACTTAGTGGCTCAAGGGATATGATCTCATTACTATTATTCTCTCCTATTTCTTTAAACACGAGCTTGATGACTCGTGTTGGTTTGAGGTGCCAATCAATTTTTTGCTAAGAATATGACAGTTTTATCTCTTATAGAGATACAAAGCAGAGTGGCATTTTGCTCTTTAGAGCAAGGCATTTTGAAGGTATAGCTTATATAGCGATAATCTTTAATCATCATTTATCATTTTGCTGCAACATCCAGCTCATCTATTATCATCTTTCATTTATAACTAGATAAATATCGCCATTAAAGTGTTGATTTTAACGCTTTATTTTTCTGCGTTGGTTTCTTGGGTCTTCATTTCAAACAAATCTCTCACAATTTGAAAACCACTTTTTATACTGTATAAAATTATCTAGCGAATGAGGTTGTAGCTATTTATTTGGAGCGATATAGCACTGATGAATGGCATCTGACTGTAACTGATATTTGCACAAAGTTAGTTTTTAACAATAAGAAAAATAATTTTATTTTTTTAAAGGAAGGGTTATGAAAGCATTGAAGTTAAAGCCAATATTTGTGGCGGTCATGTCGAGTTTAATCGCGCAAAGTGCGGTTGCTGAGGCGGCTCTTGTCGACGATGGCGCTAATGAAGAAGGCTACGAAAGAATCGTTGTTACCGGTTCTCGTTTGGCAAGAGCCGGTGCTGATACCACTGCGCCAGTGACAGTGGTTACCGCTGAAGAGCTAGCGATTACTGGCAGCATGAACCTAAATGAAATGTTAGCTACATTGCCACAATTTCAAGGAATTGAAGCATCTGCAAATTCATATAACCCAGAAAATGCAGGCTTAAGCACTACTGAATTAAGAGATTTAGGTACTATCCGTACTTTGGTACTGGTTGACGGTCACCGACCGACGCAAACATTAAACTCTAGTGACTTACTTGTTACTGATCTAAACAACATTCCGGCGACGCTTGTCGACCGGGTCGAGATCTTAACGGGTGGAGCTTCCGCTGTTTATGGCTCAGATGCGGTCGCAGGGGTTGTGAATATTATCCTTAAAAAAGATTATGAAGGCCTTGAGTTTAATGCTTATGGTTCAACGACCGAAAAGGGCGATGGCGAACAAGCTGGCGTAACTTTAACAACCGGCCTGTCTTTTGATGACAGTAAAGGCAACTTCGTTGTCAGTTTAGATTATTCAAAACAAAATGAATTGCGTTATGCTGATCGTGCAGGCTCTCGCGCAGAAACGAGTTATGTACGCAATAAACTTGACCCATACGGTGAAAAGGAGGGGATCCCCGATCTCATCACTTTGCGTAACGTTGGTTGGGTCGATTACAACATTCCGGTAGATCGGCCGACTATTTACTTACCTGATGCAGATTATAGCTATTACCAGTTTGGTCGAGACGATGATGGTAGTTTAACGCCAGGCTATTTGTCTGCAACGGATGAAGAGTTATACAGCTATTACAAGCAGTCTAGAGTTGATAACCCTTATATGTACTCGAGTAACGGACCTGTACAATTTCAGATCCCTGATGAAAAATACAGTGCTTATGTCAGTGCTAGCTACGACTTTGATAACAGCATACGCTTATCTGGTAACGTGCAATACAGCAAGGTAACGGCGAAACAACGCATCGATCCTGAATTCATGTACTCTACATGGCTGGATACAGCTAATGCTAATTTCACAGTACCTCAAGAAGTACTCGATGTAGTTGCTGATCATAATGATGGCAGTAGCTGGATTAAGGTGCCATACACCTTTCAACAGATTGGTGACCGAGTCACTGAGAATGAACGCGAGTACCTATCAGCATCAGTAAGCCTTGAGGGTGATATCTCTGATGATTGGTATTGGGATACTTACCTCTCTAGTGGCAAAACAGATAAAGATCGCACTTATTCAAATTACGTAGATACCACACGTTTTTCCAAATTTGAGACCGTCGGTGTGTGCGAACAGACCAATAGCTGTCCAGAGTTTAATCCGTTTATGCCGTTATCGGATGAGACACAAGATTACTTACGTTTAGATCCATTTACTGATACCACTAGTAGCTTCCAGCATACTGTTTCCGCCAATGTTAATGGCACGGCATTTGAATTACCTGCAGGTCCACTGCAGGTTGGTTTCGGCGCTGAGTTCAGGCAAGAGGGTTTTAAAGTTGAACCTTCTGATGTGATGCTGTTGGGGTTAAATAGAGGTAACACTGTTGCTCCGCAAGATGTCGACCGCAACATTACCGAAGGTTATGTTGAGGTTAATATCCCGGTGATTGCCGACGTTGCCTATGCTGAGTCGGTAGATGTAGAAGCCGCACTACGTGTTGCCCATTACTCGACCTCAGGGACTAACGATAGCTGGAAGTTTGGTGTTAACTGGGCGATTAATGATGAAGTCCGCGTACGCAGCGTATATGCCAAAGCCGTTAGAGCGCCACAATTGACTGAATTATTTGCTCCCGAGTCTACAGGTTCTTTTAAAATAACTGACCCTTGTGACATGGATAATCTGCACCTTGGGGACAACCCAGACGTTCGAGCAGCAAACTGCCAAGCGTTAGGTGTACCTGCTGATTTTGTATCGGATCTGCGTATCGAAACTCAAGTTGATGGTGCCACCAAGGGTAATGAAGACTTGAACCCTGAGCTCGCTTATACTTTAACGGCAGGTTTAGTCTATACCTCGTCAATGCTAGATAACTTTATTGTGTCGCTTGACTACTACGATATTGAAATTGAAGATGTAATTACTAGAGTTGGTGCGGGCACAATTGTTGACCGCTGCGTAGATTCAACAACGATTAATAATCCATTTTGTAGCCAAGTGACACGTAAAGCTGACGGCAATATCAGTTTCGTTAATGACACCTACGTCAATAACGCCAAAATGAAGCGCAAAGGTATCGACTTTCAAGCCAATTACGATTGGGATCTTAATGACGGCGCTAATATCGATCTGACGTTATACGGTACTTACGCTATCCATAGTAGTTTCAAAGATGCAAACGATTCAGAGGTTCATAATTACGTTGGTGTAAGAGAGGCTCCTGAGTGGAAATCATCTTTCATTACTACTTATGCAGATGCAGGCTTTAAGGCGACTTGGCAGATCAACTATGTTTCAAGCACTAAATATAGCCGTACAGCGACTGAGGAGACCCATGATACCCCAATTATGCCATCTTCAATCTTGCATAATACCCGCTTAAGTTACGACTTTACCGACTCTGTTCGCGCTTATGTGGGAGTGACTAACGTGTTTGACCAAGACTGGTTGGGAACTGCGGGGGCAAGTAGCGGTAGTACAACGTACCCAATTCGTGGTCGTGGTTATAACGCAGGTTTCAATATTCAGTTTTAACTCGTTATAAAGCATAGAGTGGCATGTTGATGTCGCTCTATTTTTTTCCATTAATACAGACCGATTTTTAATAAAAGACATAATTTAAAAAGTTCTACTCTTATTGAGCTTTTAACAAGTCAGTTTGATGATTTGTATTATTAATTGCTCATTATTTATTGGCTGTCTTAGCCTTAATATTTATAACCAAGATGACTTAGTTTTTAATTAAGCCGTTGTATCTTGCCGATTAACCTTAAGGAAATATAATGAATAAAAAACTTAAGTTGGCATTATTATCTAGCGCTATATTCGCGCCATTATTTGCAAATCACGCTCCGCTGCATGCAGAACCTGCTTCTAAGAAGTTGATTGAATTTAAACAAAGTGACGGTAGCACAGTCTGGCTTCGAAAATGGGGTGATGAGTTTGCCCATGGCTGGGAAACCAAAGAGGGGGTTGTTGTACAGCAAGATGAGCTGAGTGGTGATTGGTTTGTCACTCAATTTGATGCTAGGGGTTACCGCAAGAAATCAACAATAAATATTAATCAAGCGAGAGCTGCAAATAGAAAAGCAGTTGAACCACGTATTAAGGGAGAAGCCCTGCGACGGGCAAATTTACGTCGAACACAATCTCATCAACAAAATTTATTCTCGCGTTCTATGGCTGATGGCCTATCGACAAGCAGTGGTGGCATTAATACGACTGCTGTTGAGCAGGTATCGGGGACGGTTAACGTACCAGTGATCCTGGTTAATTTCGCTGATACCAATACTAAAGTCACTCGCAATGATTTTGACCAATTTTTGTTCCAAGATTCACAAGGGCTAACTGCTTACTACCAAGAAGTTTCCTATGGCCACCTGAATTTGCAAGGCGGAAGCAGTGGTGTGATTGACTGGGTAAACCTGCCACAAACCCATGACTTTTATGGTCGTAATAACAGTGCGGGTTATGACAGTAATATTGGGGTGATGATTGAAGATACTTTAACGGCTGCCGATGCCCGCATCGATTTCTCCCTGTATGCCGATATTAACCAAGACTGTCAGGTTGATTTAGTCTCATTTATCTATCAAGGCAACGGTGAGCACCAAGCTGTTGGCGTAAACAATGACATATGGGCGCACAAGTACAGCATGTACTGGCTTGAAACTGAGGGCGATGGTAATGGGGTATATCGTACTGATGACATCTGTTTAGCCGATCCTACAACCACGGTGACCATTAACGATTACTTTGTTGCACCAGAGCTCAGTAATGCTGGCACTCGGGCCAATGTTGGCACCTTTGCCCATGAGTTTGGTCACGTGTTTGGTTTGCCTGACTTGTACGATACCGGGGGCAGCAACTCGGGACAAACTGCTGGTGCAGGAGACTGGAGTCTTATGGCATCGGGGAGCAAAACAGGGCCTAACCGAGATGGAGAATCGCCAGCGCACCTTTCCGCTTGGGGTAAATATACCCTTGGTTGGATCGCTCCGACCAAGCTCAATGGTGTTAACAATAGCGGGATTGAAGTTGGCGAGTCGGCCAATAACCCAACAGCATTCCTCTATGAAAACCCGAGTAACCCTCAAGAGTACTTTCTGATCGAGAATCGCGATCAACAAGGGTTTGATGCCTATGCGCCAGGAAAAGGGCTCGCGATTTGGCATATAGATGATGCGATATCGGCGCCTAAATCAGATGGAACAGCCCAAAGCGATGTGAATGCTTACCCATGTGATCTGGGCTTTCAAGACTGCTCGACGTTGCACAATGGTGTACAACTTGTCAGTGCTGACCATTATTTTGACTTAGAGCATGACTTTAATGACGGCGATATTCATGACTTATTTGGTGAAGATGGTGACGGTGGCAGTGACGAATACAGTACCGAGCAAGACTGGGACACAGAGTTTTCTAGTCAAAGCCAACCAAGCAGTCAGTGGTGGGATGGCAGCGAAAGCGAGTTAGTGATGACAAACATCTCCGCCAAAGGGGCGGTAATGACCTTTGATTTAGGCAGCGGTAGCGCAACGCAGGAGATTGTATTGCAAAATGGTGTACCAGTGTCTTTGGTTGCAAACCAAGGTGAGGCACTAACGGGTTATATCGACATACCTGCAGGGGCGAGCAAGCTTCAGTTATCGCTCAGGCATAACAGTGGTGGAGATGCAGATCTATATGTTAACTACGGCATAGTTAATGACAGTAGCAGCGCCGACTGCTTCTTAAACAGTTCAAGTGCCGTGGAGTTGTGCACAGAGTCTGAGTTTGGGGAAACCCTCGAAGGGCGCTACTTCTTTGTGGTTAAAGGATACAACGGACAAGCTTTTGCTGATGTCTCTTTGGTGGCCGAATATGACTTAGGCAGTGAACCACCAGGAGGCAATGGCTCTGTAACCAGCTATAAGGTTGATGTGGCAAGCGGCAGTTATCAGCACTTCATGGTGGCAGTGCCAGCTGGGAGCACAGTGATTGAGGTGAGTCTGGATGAAAGCGATGGCTCAGCGATGCTGATGCTAAATGAAGGCGAGGAAGCGAGTGCTCGCAGTTATAGTGCGAAAGATAACAGCGGTGAATTTGTAGCCATTGATGCTCCAGCAGCAGGTGAATGGTTTGTCGCCGTTAGAGGAACAAAGCAAGGCGTTGCAAACGGCTTACTGACTATAACGGTTAAATAACGGTAGTTTTGTTGATGGAGTGACTGGTTTATTTTCCCTTACCATTCTTTTCCTTACACCCTCAAGCCAGATCCTCGGCTTGAGGTTTTTTTATAGGTGATTGAGTATCAATTTTCATCGGCGCAGTAAGCGACACTTATAGAATCTCAATACTATTTGACGTCTATGAGCTCGGAAACACGTTGCTGCAATTTAGGAATGATCAGATTTTCAAACTCTGGGTGTCGTTTTAGCCAGATATTGTTTCTTGGGCTAGGGTGGGGCATAACCAATATTTCTGGCCATAACTCTTGCCACTGTTCAACAGCTTTAGTGACGGTTAGCTTTTGTTTTAGATGCCACTCAATGGCATATTGGCCGACTAGTAAAGTGAGCTCTACGTGCTTAAGTTCATTGAGAATTGGTTTGCGCCAAGTGGCTGCGCATTCTGGACGCGGTGGCTTATCACCACTTTTTTTGTCTGCTGTTGAGTAGCTTCCCGGAAAACAGAAACCCATAGGCAGAATGGCAAACAGTTCAGGGCTATAGAACTGTTCGCGAGTGACCCCTAGCCAACCCCTGAGGCGCTCTCCGCTGGCATCGTCAAAAGGGTGTCCTTTGTGATGTGTTTTTTGCCCAGGTGCTTGTCCAGCAATCAATATTTTTGCATTGCTAGCAAGTTGCACAATGGGCTTTGCGGCAAACGGCAAGTGTTTACTGCAAAGCTGACAGTGTTGCACTTGATTAAGTAAATTATCGAGACGGTTGTCTTTTGGCATTATTCACTTTTAGCCTAGTTTGACTGCGTTTAACTATGCAGTGCAATTTGATAAGCCCAATATCCTAAATAACTGTAACCTGCAATGAGTGTAGCGTAGCTAAGTAGTTTGCTGACTATACTGCCACGACTACAGGCTGCGACATGGGCAATAGCAATAGCAAATAGTGTCAGCGGCGCAGCGTAATAAGCGCTAAGCATCATCAACAGGGCTACAATCGCTAAAATCAATGCTGTATTTTCTGTTGGGGCTTTTGCATGGTGGCTCAGCTGTATCGGCAGTAAGCTCAGCGCAATACTGACGATGATAACGCCTATATTAAGTGAGATTGCACCGGCACCCTTGATATAAACCATAGCGACAACAAAGGTAATAACTGCCGGGATAAGCGAGATAAATGAGTGCAATTTAGCAAAACGGCTACTCTGGTATTTACCAGTAAAGTAAAACAAGCCCGTTAGTAATAAATTAAAAAAGCAAAAGCCACCTAATGTAATCGCCAACATTAAAATATTGGTGGTATCAGATTGAAAGGCCAATGCAGGCATAGGGGCTAATATAGTGCCTAAAAGCAGAGGTAATGTTGACCTTAAGCGATATTGTGTGTGATTCATAAGCAAAGGTTAGTCATTGAGAATGTAAGCTACAATCGCCTAAAGTGAGCCTGACTGCAACATGAAAACAAACAATATTGTTAGATTTAGAACTGGGTCGGCTATCAAAGCGAAGAGCTGTTTAGATCTTGTTTAAGTCGAAAGTAGCAAGTTCGCAAATAAAAAGCGGTAACGGGTTGTTACCGCTTTCGTTTGATTAAAGCTGTAATTACCTATTCAAGAGATAGCAGCAAATAATTTAGATGGTGGGAGTCGAGCTCATTTGCAAAATGCGCTGAAATAACAGGACTGCGATAGGACTCTATCCAAAGTTGATAGCGTCTACCGTCATAGCTGAAATCTGTTTTAGATTGAATATCCATTTTAATTTCGCCATTGGGTAAGCTAAGCAATAAATTCGTATCAGAAAAATCTTTAACAAAAATCTTAACGGGATGGTTATTTTGCCAGATTATAATCCAGTTTCGAAATTCGTCGACTTTCGATGCTTTCCACTTATCAGCTTCGAATAATTGATAAGTTACTGATGGCCCAGATGGGTGCAAATCAACTATTTGCTTAATATTACAAGTATTGCACATCTCAAATGCCGTAGTTGATTGCCAGTCCGCGGTTTCAGAGGCAAGCCAAAGGCTTCCGTGCTTTATTTGCCAGTTGGCTTGCTCACTGTTGCTTGGGCTACAGCCAAGCAACAGTGATAACAAACAAACTATACAAACTATACAAGCTGTTAAGGATGATGTATTCATCACTACTGACGATTGAGCATTTGTATTTCGCGGAAGAACTGCTCACTAGGGGCCTCTTCTTTGATAGTCACTTGCTTGTCATTGTTCATCACGTTTTGTGGTGAGTCATCAGATTTAGTTGAATTGTCTGCACCACTGACATTACCGCTCCAATACTTGGTAAACTGGAGGTCTAACATTGCCCACTCATCGACATCTCTAATGGTATCAGTGTTACTTCCTGACCAATCGAGATCGAAGTTAGTGAGAACGTCATTAGCGTTGCCATTACAGTTGAAGTCGATCGCTACAGAGTTTGCATATTGGAAACCTAAGTTTTCATCTATTGAGGTTTTATCAATGTTAGCGCTGGCTCCTGAAGAGTAGTCAAGCTTAAAATCTTCTGGTGAAGCACTTGGTCCGTTGACAAGCTCATTATCTTCTAGGTTACAATCTAGATTTCCCCAGAAGTAAGCTTTGTAGTACCTATCACCTTCACGTTCGCCTATTGTAGGTAAGCCGTTTAGTTGATAAAGATAGTTCATGCTACTTATGTGATTTGGTTTCCAGTTCCTGTTTTCATCACCACCATGCCTAAGGCCTAAGTTATGCCCGAGTTCATGCAGAATGGTTGATGATTGATAGTTAATTGTTTGATTTCGACCTGTTTCAGTCTCCATCTCTAAGCCCCAGCTCCCGATACTAACAATTAGATCATTACCAAACATTTCTGCGTAACCTGAAGACCCGCCTGAGCCGTCTGCTTTTTGGCTATTAGCCATCAGTAGATAATGGAAAATCGGTTTACGTCTTATATCAGAATGTTTAACTTTAAGGTCTACAATACTAGGTGTTGTGTCACTAGATTCAAATGAAGCCTGAAGGTAAAACTCGACTTCATTACCGCCACCTAAGTCAAAATACTCAGTTGAGGTTCCTTCCTCTTGGTGGTAAAGATCGCCCACGTCGAAATGTATAGCGTGCGCCACTTCTTGTTGTGCGAATACATCTACTACTTTTTGCAAAGCCTCTTGATGAGGAGTGATTCCTGGGTCATCACTTTGCATATAGTCAACTTCGACAAATATATCTTTCACGCCTACTCTAGCGCCCCAGTCGTATAGAGGGAGGCCTGCAAATGTACTACCTTCGGTTTCTGCGCAGTCTGGTATACCATCGGCATCTGAGTCTTCAGTACAGGTAACATCATTTTGTCCGCCTGGGGTCATGAACTGTGCTACTTGCCAATCATTACTAGAGTTTGTATCACTCGCACCCATTGTTCGAATTATGCTCATTCCTAACGTATTGTGGATCCCAGGTCCAGAGCTACGAGTATCCCATTGCGCTGCGGTAACGGGTTCTTGAGCATCCTCACCAAAACGATAAAAGTCTACAGTTTCTGTTTCATCTTTATTGAGTAGCTCCACAAAGCCTGATTCATCCCAATATGGTCTTATGTTGTCACTATCATTACCTATTAACGCCAGTTGCGATGATTCTTCAACACTCGATTGCCAGTAACCATTGCCAAAACGTCCCTGAACAACGATATAGTTACCGGGTTCTATGACTTTCTCTGGTAATGAGAAAGTCTGCAGACCAAGTTCTGTATATGTATCAAGATCAATCGTCTCAGTGTGTACAACATAATTGCTTAAATTTATTTCCCGGTTTGTTCCGTTAAATATTTCGAGCCAGCGATTGTCATCCCAATATTTAGAAGACGATATTTCGGTTATTTGAAGATCGTTATTAGCTGTTCTAAAGGTTGTTAGAATCGCTTCTTCAGCTGCCACACTATGAAAGTTGCTTGCATCAGCGGTAACTTTAACTTGATAAGTTCTGCCAAATTCTAGTGTATTGGGGGTTAAAGTGAATAGCTTTTGGTTTGCACTGGCAACGGAATAAGGACTGCAGGTTTGGAAGTTATCAAGAGATATTTGTATTGGTCCCATACAGGTATTGGCATCTACGTCTGCAAATGCAGACATAACATCATCAAACTCCACTATTACTTGGGTATTAACTTCAACCCTCTCACTATCTACCGCTGGTGATACAGATAGCGTATTTGGCGAGCTGTTATCAACAATGTTTAAGCTCACGATTGCAACTGCAGTATCTACACCATCAGAGATTTCGATATTGATTGTGTCTGGACTAATGTTGTCGCTTGCAGATGTGTACTGATATTGATGTTGATCAGCATCAAGTAGCTCAATGCTGCCGATGCTTTGCTGTTCTGGGAAGCTCGCAGTTAACGTATCACCATCTAAGTCACTGACAGGGAGAGTAAACTGCAATATATCGTTAAATTCAATGTCTAGCTCGATATCTTCAGTTATTGGGGCCCGATTGACATGCTTTATTAATGTATTAAAGCTAGTACTCGCAGTATCACCGTCGTTATCCATAACGGTGACCGTGAAACCAATAGTGGTGTCTTCTGTCACTTCTGGAACGTCAAACTCGATACTTGAACCACTGTCAGTAAAGCTTAATTCAGGCCCAGAGTCTTGTGACCACTTGTATGATTTTATTGAACCATCGGCATCTTTTGCTGTGACAGAAAGAGAGGCTGAAGTTCTTTCATCAATACTTACTGGTGCATTTGAACTGACCGTAGGGGCTTTATTTTCGTCATCACAACCTGTTAGGCCCGTTAAGGCTAACGTGATAAGCGAGAGTTTGAATAACGAGGTTTTCAAAGGAACATCCTTGTGTTTAATTTAATAAGGAAGATAAATGTATACAATATGTTAAATGCGTGAAAGTGAGTATTTTTAATGTTGTTTACGGTGGAGTTTTTAATCAGAAGGATTGTTGGTAGTTTGCTAGTAAAGCGAAGTATATTGCTGTGTTGAGCGTTTTTGAGAGGGATATAAACAGGTTGTCGTACAATACTGTACACATAAAAAAACCCGCACTAGGCGGGTTTTTTAGAGAAGCTAACAACTATAAACGGTAGCTCATGCTTAGCATGATTAGGTGCGCGTTGTAGTCGTGGCTGTTGCTGCCAAAACTTAACACGTTCCAGATCCCGTCTGGCGCAATATCGTTGCCAGCGTCGTTATCTTTGTATTTTTCCATCTTGTAGTCTATGCGTACGTCCATTTTGTCTGTTGCGCGGTAAAGTGCGTAAACATTCACGTTATGAACTTTGGCATAGTAGTCGCCGTAGTCACCAGTGATCCCCTGGGTAACTTGAGTATTACTATTAGAATCTGAGTAAGTGTAATCAACGCCTAAACGCAGTTTCTTTTCCATCAGGTTGTTATAGCTATACCCTGCGCCTATGACGTCAACTTGATCTTCTACTACACCAAACCAGTTTGGCGTAGAGAGGTTGCTGCTGCCAGCTTGCTCTGAATCGATGTTTTGACGGTTGTAGAACGCTGTCAAAGTCATGTCTTCAGTGAGTAGGTAGCTCACACTTGCATCGTAGCTGATATCTTTCGATTCAGTTAAACCAATTTCAGTTTCGCTGTAGTCATCAAGTGCATAGCGAGCACCAAAGTCGATGGTTAACGTTTCAATTGGGCTGTGAGTAACACGAGCTTCAACTTGAGTACGCTTTCTGTCGGCTAGGTTGTACTTGCGTAGTAAGTCATTTGACTCACCAGAAGTCCATTCTGATGCTTGGTACTCAGAACCGTCACGTTCGCCGTAGCTACCTTTAACCCACATGTCCCACTTGTCGAATGCGCTGATACGGTATTTTGCCCATACTGTGCTTTCTTCAGTGGTTTCGCGGTCTTGATAGCTGCGCTCATCTTTACGGTAGTCGAATCCACCTTCAAGTTTATGGCCACGTGCAAGACGGTAGTCTGCACCTAGTTTAGCTTTGTGTGTGGTGATGTCGTAAGGCGTGTTGTAAGCCGCTTGACCCGTTGTTGAGTCGATGCTGATCTGCGTCCACTCTTGAACGTTGGTTTGGTTGTCACGATCGTTGTAATCGTAGCTGGCATTTAAGCGTAGCTGGCGATTGATACGAGACACAACCTTAAGGGTTGCACCCGTGGTTTCAACTTTACCGTCAAGCGATTCAGAAGGCATTTGATAACCGTAACCAGAAGTATTGAAATCTTGGTCTTGGGTCATCTGACCATAATGAACGCGACCGTTCATGATGGTTTTGCCAGCAACATATTGACCCATTAACGATACAGTGTGGGCTTCGTTGTCTGGATCAAGTGACATATAACCTGTGGTTTGTGCACCAAAGGTTGGGCTAAACGCGTTGTCGTAAGACAATTCGCTATAAGCGTTTTTAAACATTGAGCCGTTGTAGTTTAGGGCGGTAAACCAGTTGTCACCGCTAAAACGAACGCCGGCATCTAAAGTATCAGTCGTGTAGTCAACAGGTTCTGCAATCATCATTGATTGATTGTAGAAGCTACCAGAAGCTTGCTTAAGGCCTGTTTTATCTTCACGCATATAGTTGATATGCGTGCTCCATAGCGACTCACCTTGATACTCAATACCTAAACCCGCTCTTTTACGCTTAAGCGAAAGCTCAAGTGGATTAAGGCTGGCGTTTAAGTTGGTCATATCTTGGGTGCTACCAGCATGAACCCAGTCACCAGGAAGGGTAAGGTCATCACTCCCAACCCCTTGGTATGGACTCATAGCGCTATCTGTTTTGTAGGTAGCAATTTGGCGGTAGTTAAGGTTTAGATTGTATTGGCCTGCTTTACCGACATTGATGTCAGCGCTGCCATTTTCCATCCCTAAATTATCAGCCTCAATAGAAGCTTGGTAGCCGCTTTTACCTGAGTATTTTAGGTCAGCATCAACTTTACCAGCGAATTCGTCTTCTGCAGCAAACGCGTTCGCTGAGTGAATGTCGTCACTGTCGTTGTAACCAACGCCGACACCGATAGAGCCGCTGTAACCTGTTTCAACAGCACAACGCTTACAATCCCATTTTTCGAACTTCACTTTGTCAGTATTCGCATTTTGAATACCGTAGCCGTCTGCCATTGCTATGCTAGGTGCAACTGCACCAGCACTTGCAAGTAGGGCGAGCGTGACCAAATTTAGTTTGAATTTCATCTTCTCACTCCTTTAGCGCTGGAACAGCTTGCCAGATGGATGGTTTGAACCATGGATCTGGTTATGGCAATTTAGACAGCTACGACCACCGGTAAAGGCGTTACCGCCGACAGTCGATCCTTGTTCTGTATTACCAAACTGAGGTTGACCGCTATGAGGCGAGGCATGACATTGCTGACATAATTGCGGAGCACGAGTTTTTAGCATGCCTTCATTGACGCTGCCATGAGGGTTGTGACAAGTGACACAGTTCTCAGTGACGGGTGCATGCTCCCACAATTTTGGGCCACGTTTCTCCGCGTGGCATGAGTAACAGGTATCGTTAACGCTAGGCTTAACAAGATCTGAGTCGCTCATTGTTCCATGTGGGTTATGACAATCGCTACATACCATTTGAGCCCATTTCATTGGGTGGCTAGAGCGCTTGTTCATGTCAGCTTTTTGCTTGGTATGACAGCTAGTACAGACTTCCATCTCAGTATTTTTAGATAACACTGGATCTTTGGCTGTGTGAACTGAGTGACAAGAAGCACAAGCGATATCGGCATTGTCATGGTGTCCACCATTCCAATCCATACGCTTGTCATCTTTGTGACAGCTCATACATACACTGTTTTGCTTTTCAGCAGCCAGTGTAGAGTCTGGGCCAAAGGCGATCATTGGCTCATTGCCGCCACGGTTATGTTTACCCATTGGGCCATGACATGCTTCACATTGAAGGCCTGCCATTGGACTCTTGCTTGAGTCTACAGAACCGTGAACACCATTAAAGATGTCCATGACTTTTTCTGATTTACGGTGACACATAAGGCAAGAATCAGCACCTTTAGGAGAATATTGTCCTTCGGCGAATTTCTTATCTAGTGTGGCTTCAACTTCATCAGGGCTCATCTTGGCATCCCACTTTGACGCTACTGCTGTTTGAGCAAAGCCAAGTGAAAGTACTGCCGAGGCGACTAGCGCTGGAAGTAAGGTTTTTAATTTCTTGGTGATCTTCATAATCGATTTCCTAAATTTGCACAATTTTTGTGAAAGCGGGGGAGAGGACTCCCCCTATTTTCAACACTCTTAATGACTTAAGTCATTGAGAAGAACTGCACAAATTACATCTTAACCGCAGTGTGATCCGCTGGTGTTGGTGCGTGGCAGTAGAAACATGTTTCTAGTTGCGCAGCATCAGTCGCTGCTTCTTTAGATACATTAACCAGTGCGCCTTGTCCTTCAACGTGCGACTTGAACTTGTCCATGTTGTAGCTGTGACAAGATGCACAAGTTGCTGCGATAGGTGTGGTGTATTGACCGCCAGCAGTTGCTAGAGCACCTTTTTTCTTAAAGGCGTCGCGGTTGAAATCGCTATGACACTGGTCACAGTTCATACCTGGGATAACAGCATAATCGCCTTGGCTATGAGTCTTATGCAGTTTCATCTCCAATGCGCCCATGTTCACACCGCCAGCGTAGGTGCCATCTGGTGTGTGACAAGAAGCACAAGCATCAACACCTATGATTGGCATGCCATCAGCATCATTAGTGTGAGCAAGTTGCTCAGACATTACGAAGCCTGCATGGTGGCCACCTTTATGTACTTGGAACTCATCAGAGTGACAGCTTGCACAAGCGCTGAAGTTAACTGAGTCAACGTGACGCATGCTTGGCGCTTCACCAGAAAGTGTTGCGAAAGCAAGATCAGCTTTCATACCTGTGTATTTGTCAGTGTCTTTACCATCAAAGTCAGGATCATCACATTTAACAAACTCACCGTTTGCAGAGCACATAGCCCAACCAACGAAGGTGAACGCGGTTTCGTTATCAGCACCGGCTTCAGTATTTAGCTTAAGATCTTTAGTGGTTGTGTAAACTAGCTTACCGTCTTCGATAGCAGCTTTTGCGTCCACAACACCGTTCTTAATCGCGTTGATTGAGTCTTTTCCACCGTAACCTAGGGTGACGTTGTTTGGCCCTACGTTAGTGATAACTTCAAAACGCTGTACCATTGGTAAAATAGTGTTGATATCAACTTCAGCACCAGTTGAATCAACAACTTGAATGCTGATTGTGGCAGCTGTAGTTGTGCTATCAATAGTAGAAGTTACGTTGATACCGTATGTATCAATCAGTGCTTTAGTGTCACCGAAGCTGCTAGTGTGTAGCTCTTCTGTCCAGCTTGAGTTATGACATGCAATACAGTTGGAGTTATCAGCTTGCTGAGAGTGGCCTTTGCCCGCTTCAAAATCGATGTTAGTGTGACAACTAGTACAAGTTTCCATCGTTGGAATACGTGACCAGTTGCCCCATTCAGCTAGCTCACCGCTATCAGCTTCTGGTTCAACGTGACAAGATTTACAGTTGTTTTGAATAAGTGCTTCAGCTGCTTCACCGGTATATTCTTTACCGTACTTATCTTCGAATGTCTTCGCAGTGTTATGAATATTGTGGATTAAGTGGTTCCACTGAGATTCAGTCGACATTGAACTGCTGTGACAAGTTGCACAGGTTTCTTGCGTGTAGTAGCTGCTGTGACGAGTGGTTAGCGGCTCACCTTCAGCATGACAGTTAGTACAAGTTTCATGAGACACGATGTCTTTAGTGTACTTGGCTTCATAGCCTTGACCGTCAAAGTCTGCAACTATTTCACGGCGTGGAACTGTTGTCGCGCCGTCGGCAAGTGTTGAGCCTTTGCCACCTGCGTATACGTTAAAACGCTGAGTCATGTCAGCACTGTATTCGCTAAGTTCGAGTGTAAATGAGTATGAACCGTCTTTGTTATCTATGTAGCTGTCAACGCCAGAAGCGCGAGCTGTACGGGTCCACTGTGCACTATTACCTGCACCAGTAGCACCTTGAGGTGTTAATTGAGCAGCAACAACACCTAGGTCTTGTAGACCAATAACTGGAAGGTCTTCTTCGTTAGTGGCAAACACTTTAATAGTGGGTTGACCATCAGTGTAAGTCACGTCAGTAACTTTAAGATTCAGCGTATTGATGTAATCAGCTGCTGGGCCACCAGGGTTACCTGGGTTGCCGTCAGTACCATCATCGCCACCACAGCCGGTTAAGGCCATTGATACAGCGCCTGCTGCTAGCAGCAGTGCAATTTTAGATTTTTTTACGTTCATCATTTTTTCCCTGCATAGGTTTGGCACTGTCTCAAACGTGTGGCCTGATTGGGTAGACCGACTGTAATTTTTTAATTGCCGTTTAAGTCAATGCTGGAAATAAGATTCCCCAATGAAAGGCTAACGTAATGTAGGGCTAAAATCAGCAGCCTAGGTGCTAATGTGTGATGCGGATCTTTCTATTTCTAAAGAGGTATTAGTAAGGGTGGGTAAACGACGTTTTGGAAGCTTAAAATAACGTTAAATGTACAAAATATGTAAGAAAATTTGTATTGATGACTTGGGAATAACTCTCATTAAAAAAGGGAGGCCAAGCCTCCCTTTTTAGTGGTATATCCGTTAACTATTTAGCGGACAAACTAGTGGCTGCTGCCCCAGTTTGAATGAGCTTCAAGAATCTGGCTATCATTGTGACAAGTAGAACAAGTCTCTTGCACATTTAGCGTTTCATATGTAGACGCTGGAATACCAAGAGTCGTTAGCTCAGCACCTTCTTGCAATAACACACCGCCCATGCCTTGGATATGAGAAGCAGTAGCATCATTAAGGCCGTAAGGCGCTTGGTGACAGCTTACACAAGCCGCAGTTTGTGGTGACACAACAAGTTGCTCGTCTCCATATACTGGCTTACCTTCGGCATCAATACCTGTTGTTACTTTACCGAAAGCTACTGGTGCTGCGTCGCTAACAATCTTGCTTAGCGAGTAACCATCTTCACCGTGACAAGCTTGACATTCAGTCTTCTTGAAGAACAAATCGCCTGAGCTGTCATAGACGTAGTGCTTGCTATGAGCAATATAAGCTAGGTTAGAAGAACCTGTGCCTTTCTTGTCTCGTGTACCATTGTGACAACTTGCACAGCCGTCCATGTCGTTACTAAAGCGATGCTTAATTGCTGTGGTATGACATTGCTGACAAGCCGCCATCTCTGCGTGTTGAACACGTGGAGAGGTAGTCACTGCAGTGCCGTTTACTTCAAAGTAAGCAGTGTCTGAGTTTGCGTAAGGGCCTGAGTTACTTACTGTTGTTCCGTCAAAATCACAGTCTTCAACTGTGCCTTTACCATCGAAACAAACATGAATCTGGCTACTTAGTGCAACGTTAACGTCTGCTGTATTCATCACATCTTCAACAAGGAAGAAGTCATGTGGATCATCACCCGTTTGCATCAAAGATACATCTTTAATTGTTACGTCAATAGAACCATCGGCACCAGCAGTAAACAGGTTGTAACCCACTTTCTGATAGTTAACCAAGAAGTCATCACTCACAACACCGTTAAATACGATAGCACTTGTCATTCCGCCATACTTGTATGGGCTAGGATCAATTTGTGCCAATGTAATAGTGTTATCACCATTGGTAACAGTCATGTTAGCGACAACTGTTTTAGCTGCTGCATTGTAAGTCATGCTATTGAAAGTGACTTTGGTTTCCGCTGCTTGAGCATTATCATTTTTCAGGTAGTGACCAGATTCAGCACCGCGTTGGCCGCCGTTTGGATCATTATGGCAAGATACGCAGTTTTCTTTACCTTCTGCAATCTGACCTTTGTCACTATCCCAGTGCCAGCTAGGCACTGCATATGGGCTGTTGTGACAGCTCATACATGTTGCAGTATCTAAATCAGCCTTCCAAGCATCTGCCATAGCGACATTTTCGTCTGCTTGGTGACATGTTTGACAGTTTGACGCAGATTGTGGGTAGACGCCATTATAGTAAGCATGGCTATGAATATCGTGTGCCATGGCTTTAATTGAACCATCAAATTCAACGCTGCCGGTTACATTGCCATCTTCGTCTTTTACATCTTTCATGTATGAGTTGTAATCAGCATGACAGAAAGTACAAGATTCGAGTGTGACGTGTTTGCCACCGTGCATCGCTAATGAGCCATCTTGACCTGGGCGGTGACAAGACTGACAGGTTTCATTGGCAATAACTGCTTTTGGCTTGTCTTGTTCGGTATCAGAACTTGGTTGCCAGTAATAGAAAGTGTTATTGACTAGAGTTGAACCAGCATCATTTGCTGATTTAACACCTAAATAGATACCAGTTGTTGCATCTGCTGAATAAGAATATTTTTCTAAAGTATCAATTTCTTTATTTAATACTAATGTGTAACTACCGTCGCCATTATCAGTTAGGCAATCTTCACAGTTTTTACCTTGGAAGTATGAAGAGCCAGTATAGTAGCCTTCACCTTTGTCTTTATTGAAGTAGCTTAACCAAACGTCTCTTGGAGAACCTTCAAGATCGGTTGTGCCTACTTCATCTTCTGAACCTACGCGGCCGAAAGATACTGCACCAATTCCATCTTGTTGAAGACCGAATACTGCTGCACCATTTGCGTCACTAAGGTTGAAGTTTACCGTTAGGAAACCGTCTTCGCTGACGTTCGCTGAGGTAATGTCTGCTTTAACTTGAGACACTTCACCGATAGGTGAACCTACTGGACCAGGTTTACCATCTTCGCCATCTTTACCATCATCACCACTACAGCCAGAAACTGCTAATGAAAGCACCCCTGCTGTAAGTAGCGCTTTTGAAGTTGCGCTTAAGTTGAAAAATTTCATCATTTTTGTCCCTGCAATAGTTTTTTAATCATCACTAAAAAGGGATTCAATTTGAGAACAAATCTCATTTACCCTTATTTAGTGTGTGGAATTTTATTTCCACCTCTAAGGCTAACTAACAGCGTAATTTTTAGCAGGTGTTTTAGATGCTTTATGTGATTAAGGTCAGACTATTTCTTTAGGGGTAGAGAGAAAAGTGTGTTTTTAGGACTATTTTAACGATCACTTAAGATTTCATTCTAATATTTGCCTGAAATGTGGGTTATTTGTTGCGAGAGTGCAGCGTTGCTGTTCTTTGGTAAGCGTCTGTGTTGACGGCGTTAATTAGTTTTATATCTTTAGCGCGTTTGTCGATTGGTTTCATTTTTATTTAAAACGAAAAAAGCGAGAAGATAAACTTCTCGCTTAGGCGTTTAAACACTAAATGA
This sequence comes from Shewanella kaireitica, assembly GCF_023284045.1. GTDB lineage: Bacteria > Pseudomonadota > Gammaproteobacteria > Enterobacterales > Shewanellaceae > Shewanella > Shewanella kaireitica. Next base: position 145,426 of record NZ_JAKIKQ010000003.1, on the reverse strand, counting down.
TGACTAAAAGGTAGTAGTCATAACCGACAAAGCCGACTATTAAATCACTTATTTTAGTTTATGGTTTTCCGCTACTTTGTCTGCATTGTGACAAGTTAGACAAGTCTCGTTGGCCATTTGTGCATCTTCATAGGTACCAGCGACGATGCCGCCCATGTTTTCTATGTGAGATTTGGCTGACTCAACTTGTGGGCTGTCTTGATAGCTCTCTGAAACGTGACAAGATGCACAAACACCAGCTTGTGGGCTTGAGAATGTTTCATCTTTACGATTCCAGCGCATTGGTGTCGAACGAGCATTTTCTAAGCTGTAGTTTGCATCATCGTGACATGCTGTACAGGTCTTAGAATCAACTAAAGACTGAACGTCTTCGCGACCGTGCGCTTTGCCAAATGTACCGTGAACTCGGACAATCATGCTGTTGTAATCACCGGCTTCATGACACTGAGCACAGGTATGAAGGTCTGCATTACGATAGTGCGGAGCGCCTTTACGAACAACCATGTCATTATTGTGGCAACTGGTACAATTGTCATAATTTACCGCACTGGCACGTTCTGCACCGTCTGAGCCGTCTAGCTTTAAGAACTCAGTTTTCGCAGCATTGGCACTTAAAACCCCAGAACATTCACCTTCAAAATCTAGTTCAACGAGAGTTGATGTTTTATTGGTGAAACAGGCGCTGAAACTTGCTGATAAGGCAAGGTCTGCACCATTATCAATCGCTTCTGCTAATGCCGGTAGCGTGTAGCCAGTTCCTGTAGCATCAACCACAACTCCAAAACTTCCATCTGCATTTGCTGTTACTGTTGCACTAGGGCGTGATGCAAGGAAAGCATCAGGTGCAGCCGCATCAATTGCGTTGGCATAAATTGATACTCTAGGAGTATGAGTACTGGTAACAGCTTGTTCGCCTAACATTAGGTTAACGGTAAAGCTCAGTTCACTGACATCTGAATTCCAAACGATATTGCTGTATTGAGTTTCGATAAGTTTGCCAGCTTCAATCGCTGACTCTCGGCTATCTTTTTCGTGACCAGCAAAGTGACGGAAAGCACCACCACGGGTATTGCCATCATTTGAAGAGTGACAAGCTACACAACCAACATATGAAACGCCGGTCTCATCTGTAGTCGTTCGACCACCGTAATGATAATCACCGTGGCAAGATTGGCAGCTATCAGCGTCCATATCTTTAAACCAGTCAAGCGCATGAACAGTTACATCTTCTGGTAATGTCTCTTCAGTTTCAGTGTACTGTACGTGACAACTTTCACAGCTAGCAGTCACAGCCGGGTAGTTAAGCGGTTTTAACGGGTTACCTTCTTCATCGACTTGCGCTGCACGGTCATATTTATAACCAAATACAGGGTTCTTTGCTGCATTGCCGATAACGGTTTCAAACTTGCCAACATCGCGGCGGTCAGCTTCAGTGGCACCGGTATGGATTGCGTGAGCTAGGCCCTTGATTGAACCATCAATGGTAAAGCTGATTTCATTACCTTCATTGTCAGTACCTGTTCCAGCGTATTGAGTGTAATCGGTATGACAGAAAAGACAGCCGTCAGCAGTGTTGCCGTAGTTGCCGTGACGAATGTGTTCTTCGCCGACGTGACAACTAGTACATGTTTGGTTTTCTAAAACAGATTTTGGCGAGCTGACAGGGCGCTCTGTTGCTGGCTCCCAGTAATAAGCTTCAACATTTTTAACTTTGTTAGCGCCAGCGCCATAAGTCATTAAGTAAATACCTTGAACTTGGGTAGCGTCGTAGCCGTAATCTAAGCTCTTAGTGTCAATGACATCTGGTGCTGTAATGCGGTATTTACCGCTGCCGAGATACTCTAAACACTGCTCACCATCCGGGCAGTTACGATTTGGGCGCCAGTTGTCAGTACCTGTGACTAAATCATCTTTTGATTTGTTACGGTAGGATAACCAAATTTCACGCTCACCATCGCCACGAGAGTCAACCGTTGTGCTATTACCCTCTGAGTCGATAATATCATAAGGCAAGAAAGCTTCAGCTCTCGTTCCCATTCGGCCATAGCTAAGGCGCAGAGGGTCGGTTAAATCTTCAAGACCAGTCACAGCTACACCATTTAGGTTCGTTAGGTTAAATTCTACAGTTAGCGTGCCACTTGTATCGTCGTAACTTGCTAGGTCAACTTCAGTTTTGACTGCTGTAACACTATCAATGTGTACTGCAATTTCACCATTATTACCATCTTCGCCATCTTTACCATCACTACCACAGCCAGCGAGCACGAAAGAGAGTGCGCCGATACCGATTGCTGACTTTACAGCTGTTGCGAGTTTTATTCGATTCATCATTTTATTCCCTGCATAGTTTTTATCTGCTGTGAGGTTTTTACCTCTTACAGCGTGAGGAGCTTCCTCACCACGATCTTACCCAAAAGAGGTAGTTCTAAAAAAAATGACAAAGATATATGTGATGCCAGTCAACTTGAGAATATTAAAAACTCAACCCAATATAAGTCTTTGTAAAACAAGGCTTTGGCGGTGGCGTGGAGGCTCTATTAAGCTTGGGTTAATATAACTAAGGCTTATCTTAATTGAGGCTGAAATTGATTCGAAATTTAGAGATTAAAATTGATTTAGATCATTAATTATTCAGGGTATTCAAAGGTGTTGGTAGGCTCTCTTGTAGCTGTTATGTGGCAAGTGTTTGCATGTTGATAGGGGTTGTGGTGTTGGTGTTGCGGGTTTGTATGTGGCGCGTTGGTTTTATCCCGATTTCTGTGGCGAAATAAAAAGCGGCGTGTTAACGCCGCTTTTATTTTAGAAAAATAGCTCAACAACTACCATTCAACAGGGTGGACCGAATCAACACCGTTGGTTTTACCTTCAGCATGGCAGGTTGCACAAGATTCACTTCCTGGAACATAAGTGCCGCGAGTGTCATTTGCTGCACCGCCATTACTGCGGATATGTGAGATTAATGAGTCTTTTGTACCATGACAACTCACACATGTTGATGCGATAGGAGAGAACTCAACCATACCTAAGACTGCATCGGTAGAGGGTGTAGCGACCATCGCACCAAGTCCATCCATTTTAAGCTGACCCTTATCATGACAGACAGCGCAGTTACCATAGTGCTCTGGGAAGGTAATTGGATCTTGCATCGAGCGCTTATTGGCATGATGTGCATGTATACGTACTTTAAAGTCAATATGGTCTTGAATCGACTTAGAGTCAGCCCCTGAACGAGTCGGGTTATGACACATCTGACACTCGCCTTCAAAGTTACTGTAACTGCCCCCGTGTTTGAAACCTATACCAAATTTGCCGATGAACTTTTCGTCGTGACAATTTGCACAAGTATCGTTACTTACCACGACTCGTCTAGCCATCACGCTGTCATCACCATTAAGGTTGAATGCTACCAAATCACCGGTGATCACCGCAGGATTATTCGATTCGTCGGTACCTGTACCACAAGCCACTCCCATTAGCGTATCTCTATCAACACACATTTTGGTTGAAATAACACCTGTAGCTGCTTGGTTTGTATCGGCTGTAATTGACGTCGATGTTGTGTATCGATAAATACCATCACTCACTGCTGTTGGTGTTAAACCGAGGAGGTCCACTTTTTGTGTTCCTGAACCAAAGTCGATGTCATTACCAAAGCCAAAATAGATTGCGCTTAATGTAATACGCTTATCGGCATCAGGACTCATCACTGGAGTCGTTAAGGAAGAATCTGCAAATTGCACATCAAATGTCATCATCCCCGTCGCGACTGACACTGAACCTGGTACTAACGTTGCGGAGTAGCTGTCTTTAGCATTATCTTTAGCGACTGCATCAGTGAAGTGGTGCGCTGCGCCTGGTTCGCCTTTTTCTGCATGGCAGGTACTACAATCAGTGGTTTCGATATATCTGTCGTGCATATCGGTTTTTATCTGTTCAGGATCGGTAGAGTCTGAATGACATGAACCACATGCTAATGCGCGATGGTGCTTAAAGTTAAACGCGTCAACAGGACTCGTGTCGCCTTCTTGATGGCATGCGCGGCAGTCATACATATCAGCAGGGAAGGTCACTTCGGAGTAATCGTGGATACTGCCACCATAACCCACCATCAAGTAATCACTCTTATGGATTTTATGTACCATATAGCCCATGTCGATTGGTGCGCCGGTTTCAGGATCTCCTGCGTAACTGGTGTGACACATTTGGCAATTAGCGATATCGAAACGTCTGCCGCCGTGGAATAACAGTTTTGACGCCCAAGGGTGGTCATAATCGTCACTATGACAACGTAAACATGATTGTTCTAAAAACTCTACTGTACGAGTCGCATCTGCTGCGACCATTTCACCCGATGAGGGTAAAAAGTCGTAATGTGCATTGATGAGTTTATTGGCCGTACCATCAGCTCTCAGCTCCATGGTAACTCGGTGAGTTAGACTATCATCAAAGGTTAAGTCGAGTCCCTCAAGTTCAGGCACGTCATTTAAATTAAGTTGGAAGGTATAGCGGTACATACCACTGCTTAGATTTTCTATACACTCCTGAGCACAGCTAGATTCAAGCCCCGGCTGGAACTGTGTACCCGCTTTGTCTTCGTATCCTGGTGGGACGTTAGCAGCGACGGGTTCAACAGTACTATTAATGTAGTTTACCCATTGCGGTGTTTTATAACCTTTGCCTTCAGTAGGGATTAATTTCGCGATCCCCATACCTATCCAGTCGACAGCTTGGTAGGTGTCGAGATCGGTGATTGCAACGCCGTTGGCATTTTCGAGTGTGAACTCGACTGCAATCACACCTTCAGTCACAGAGGCCGATGAGATGGACGCTTTCAACTCGTTAGCTTGAGCAATTGAAAAACCAACTTCACCATCTTTACCATCTTCACCGTCATTACCGTCGCTACAACCAAATAACAAAGCGGCACTCGCGAGAGCAATCAAACTGAATTTTGAGCTTCTAGTTTTGATTTCCATAATTTTGCGTTCCATTTCTCATCACTAAACATTGAAAGCCCAATAACGGAGGTTATTGGGCTAATGATTATTATTTTATTGGGTGAACTGCCAACACATCGACCGATGCACCTTGACCATGGCACGTGGCACAACTTTCTGTGCCAGATGTTGCATCAGCTTCTGTGCCGTTAAACACACCTCCTTGCTGGGTCATATGACTCTTAGATGTGTCACTGGTATGACAGGCGCTACAGATGGCTGACGTGGGGCTAGTAAAACTACCGTCGTCAAAAGCTAATGGCTGCACTGCACTATTAAGTGGCAGCGCTGCTGTAAGCACGCCCGAAGCATCTTCTGTGTGGCATTGGGCGCAGTTACCTATGTTGGCTGGGTAGTTAATATCTGGGTAGCTTTCACGTGACCCTGCATGCAGAGTGTGAGCTAAGTGCTTGTAGTCGGCTGTTGATGCCGACGGATTAGCAGCGCTCGCTTCAGCTTGCATGTTAGGGTTATGACAAACTTGGCATTGGCCTTCAAGATCATTACGAGAGCCATGATAATTAAGCTCTTGGTCACCATGACAGCTACCACAGGTCTCATTCGTCACAACAACTCGGCGACCCACATCTGTAATTGCAGAAGCACTAAAGAATTGATGGCTAGATTTCAGGTTAGTGGTATTGTCTATATCTGCACAATTTGCCAGCATATCGTCATCACTACATAGTTTACCTTGGATAGCTAAGGTACCTTTGTCATCCTCAAGTTCAGCTGGAACAGTTAAGCCCGTTATCTGATAATTAAAGATGCCATCACTACCAGAGATAGGCGTTATATCTTGTAACTTAATAGACTTAGCGCTTCGAGTTGTATAATCAACACTTACGCCCCAGTTGGCATAAACCCTAAGGTCATTGACAAAGTTAAGCTTGTCGGCGCTATCGCTATAGATCTCGTTAGTGGCTGGATTAGATAACCTCACCGCTAAATCGACCGTTGTGCCATTTAAAGATGCGCTGACAATTTCAACACTAAATTGACCAAGAACCGCATCAGTATCTGCTTGGCTATGGGCACTCATGGTCCAGTCTGAGTTATGGCATGCGACACAATTGCTGTTGTCTTGCTGAGTCGGATGTCCTTGTCCGGCGGGGAAATCAATATCAGTGTGGCAACTACCACACGCTTCCATTGTTGGCACTCGTGCCCAGTTCATATTTTCAGTCAATGTCTCATCGGGTGCATGACATGTTTGACAATCTGCTAGTGAGCCTGGAAATCCAGTTAAATGCTTGCCGTGAACCATAGGAGCAAAAACATTATCTGGGTTACTGACCTTATCGGTGTTATGACAAGTTACACAAGTTTCAACTTCGTTGTATTTACTACCATGGAAAGCGAGATCACTGTGACAGCTGTTACAAGTTTCCATCTCGATGAGGTTTCGCGTGTAGGCAGGGGTGTCACCTTTATCTTGCCAATCATAATGTTGGTTGGTTATTGGCAGTGCTGTACCATCGGGTAGAGAATCGCCGCCAATTTTTATGACCACACGTTGGGTGCCGCCTGGCATAAAGCTGACGTCATTCATGCCGTCAAATGCACCACTGAAGGTGTAGCTATATTGACCGTTTTTATGGTCGACAAATTCGCCGTCACAAACGTCTGAACAAGACTCCGAGGTAAAGTACTGCCATTGACTCGCATTACCTGCATTGGTGTAGCCCATAGGTAGCAGTTGTGCCGCAAGGTAAGTTGCAGAAGGGATACCGACTACTGGCTCATCTTCCTCATTCGTGATGCGGTAATTAACCGTGGCAATACCAGCATCGAAAGCTACGTCTTTGACTGTGATATTTAGCTCGGTAATCACTGACGCGGGCGGTCCTCCCGGTTCTCCTGGGTTGCCGGGTGAACCGTCGTCGCCGCCACAAGCGGCTAATATGGCGATTAGACCTAGAGGAATACTTTTATGAAGTCGTGATTGGGTGATCAGTTTCATTTTTATTTCCTTGAATTCCTTTTATTGACAGAGCTACATTTGGTAGCTAAATGTCAGGCCAAAATAATGAGCGTTATAGTCGTGGCTTAAATCGCCAAAAGTCAGCACGTTGGGGATTGAGTCGACGGATAAACCTTGGTTCAACCAATCAGAGTCTTTATAGTTCTCGAAAATCCAATCAAAGCGTAATGCCATTTTCTCAGCGAGCTGATACTTAGCGAAGGCATTAATATTGTGTTTTTCGGAGAAGTAATCACCGTAAGGAGAAGTGATCCCTTGAATAACATTGGTATCGCTTTGCCCGTCGGCGTATGAGTAATCTAGGCCAAGATTGAGTTTGCTATCTAACAAGTTTTGGTAAGTTAACCCTGCACCGACTAATGTGGATTGCTCATCGGTGTTGGCATACCAATTAGCTAAGCCAAAGTTTGAGCTACCAGCTTGGTCACTGTCACGCCAATCTTGGTTGAGGTAGGCGTTAAGATTGAAATTCTCGCTTATCATGTAATTGGCTGATATATCGTAGCCTTGGGTATCAACCCGAGTTAAACCAATTTCTGTATCGTTATAATCGTCATAGCTAGCATGCAAGTTGGCACTGGCAGAAAATGCAGCTGAGCCACTGTAGGCCACGTTAAGTTTATATTCTTGACGCTGTCTATCTGCAAGGTATGACTTTCTTAAATATGGATTACTTGGACTTGATGTCGTCGTTACAGCTTTATAGGTACTTCCTGTTCTATCACTCGCTTCGGCTTTTAACCAAGCAGACCAAGCGGGAGAGATTCGGTAGTTTAGCTTTGCATAGAGGCTATTTTGCTGCAGAGAGTCTCGGTCTAAATCGCTATAGTCGTTATGGTCATAACGATAGCCGCCATCTACGTATATACTGCGGTTGAAACGGTATTTCGCGCCAACATCGACTAACTGCTTAGTACGATCATACTCTGGGTTAACAGCTGTGCCTGCATAATAACTATCGGTGATGACTTGTGGATAGGCATTCAGTGCTGTTTTATTGTCTCGATCTGAGTAGTCATAACGCGCTCTTACGCTTAAGCCTCGTAAAGGTCGGCCAGAGTATTTAAGTTTCATGTCGGTGGTATCAACCTGACCGTCAAGGCTACTGGTTGGCAGTGCGGGGGAGGGACCATTTATCGTTGCGGGTAGGAAAGCTTGATCTTGAGTAAAGCTCGCAACACTTAAGTTCATCAACACTTGATGACCGTTACCATTCAGTTGTGCATTTGCGCCAACTCGATAGGCTTTATTATCAGGTGCTGCAGCACTTTGTCCTGCATAGGCTGCACCAAATGTGGGTGTAAAGGCTGACTCCCAATTAACGGCTTGATGGTCATTCTTGTACTGGCTAAAAGAAGAGTCTATGCCGACTAACCAACCTTTACCGTTAAAGTAGATTTTTGCACCAAATTCATCGGTTGTATCATCAATAGGCTGGGCTAGCATGGCACTATTGGTGAGTAAATTACCGGAAAAAGTGCGTTTACCTTCACGCTTTTCATGCTGGTAATTAATATCAGCCTTGTAGAAGCTACCTTTATAGTCAGCTTCTAATAAAAACCTATCACGTTGAGTTTTTAACGCTGTATCGGAAATGTCGTCATTTAGGTTCGACATTTGCCCCGTGGTTGCACCTGCTTGCCAATCATCGGGCAGAAAAAGCTGATCTCCACTATTCATATAGGGTGTTAGCGCCGCATTGGTGTCGTAGTTCGCCAGTCCTCGATAACCTAAAGCGATGGAATATTGGCCTCTTCGGCCAGTTTCTATTGCCGCGCTGCCAGTGTCATACCCCAGTTTGTCTGCTGTTATTGTGGTTTGATAACCATTTTCTGATTGATAATTAAGGTCAGCTTCTATATGCCCGACTGCACCGTCTGTATCAGTTCCGGTCGTATTACCAAAATGAATGTCACCAGCATCATTATAGGCGGCGCCTATGCCCACACTGCCATTAAAGCCTGAGGTTGTTACGCAGCGTTTGCACTCCCACTTTTCGACTTTTGCTTTGTCGCGGTTGGCATTCTGGACGCCGTAACCTGTTGCATGCACCGATGTTATAGATGCGCTGACAGCCAACGCTATTAGAGAAAGCTGCAACGGCTTATTGATATGGAACTGTATACTTTTCATCATTGCCACTCCTTGTTAGCGCTGTAGCAGCTTGCCAGATGGATGGTTAGAGCCATGTACTTGTGAATGGCAGTTCATACAGCTTTGGCCCGCATTAAATGCGTTGGGGTTTCCACCGAATACGGCATTTGAGGTGTGTCCAACAGATGCGTGACATTGTTGACATAACATAGGCGGTTTACTGATCAGCATCGCTTCGTTGACGCTGCCATGTGGATTATGACAAGACGCACAATCTTCTGTAACCGGCGCATGCTCCCATAATTTTGGACCACGTTTTTCGGCATGGCATGAGTAACAATTTTCATTGACGCTCATCTGCTTTAAGCTGGCATCTGCAAGCGTGCCATGTGGATTGTGGCAGTCACTACATACCATCTGTTGCCATTTTAATGGGTGAGAAGAACGTTTATTCATGTCAGCTTTTTGCTGAGTGTGGCAATCAGTACATACTGCAACTTCAGTTGCTCTATCAGCGATTGGGTCGTGTCCAGTGTGAACTTGATGACAGTTGGCACAACTGACATCAGCATTGTCGTGATGATTGCCGCTCCAAGCTATGCGTTCATCATCGTTGTGACAACTCATACAAACACTGTTTTGTTTTTCAGCGGGAACGGGTGAATTTGAACCAAATGTAATCATTGGCTCTTTACCACCGCGGTTATGTGACCCTAGTGGACCGTGGCATGCTTCGCATTGAAGATCTGCCATTGGTGAACCTTTTACATCGGAATTGCCGTGAACACCGTCGAATAGCGCCATCACTTTAGGACTTTTTCTGTGACACATTAAGCAGGTGTCAGCACCTTTAGATGAATACTTTCCTTCAGCAAATTTTTTATCTAGTAGTGCTTCAACCTCTTTAGGTGGTTGATCGTCCCATGGGGCTGACATGACATTAAAGCAAAATGCCATAGTCGTAAGCATTAGCAAGTTCACTAGCTTTGTAGAGAACCATCCTGTGGTCTTGTTCATCATGTCATTCCCATTCCATTCGCTTTCTAAGCGTTCTTTTTTGAATTGTTACATTAGTAATTATGTAAATTACTAACATAAAATAATAGAACAAAAACATGACAAACCCATAACAAATAAGTGGGGTTAGCTATTTTTATCGCTGATCTTTAAAGGGTAATTGTCAAAGTGTGATCTACGTCACGCCACCTTGGGCTGAGCTATTCAATTGAATTAAGTGTAAATAATAACCATTTATATTTAAGGGTGATAAGTCATTTCTAATTTATCTGGGTTGAGGTCATTTATTAGTTGAGAGATTTGTCACATAATAGAGAACACAATTGAAAATTATTATCGTTTACAGTCTGAAATGTTGATCTAGGTAAAGTTATTGAGATCAACAGTCCTTTAGAATCAGTATCAATTCAAGAAAGTTGAGGCCTGTAATTAGGTGGGATGCACAATGAAGTTAAGTGAACTAAATCCGGGCGATTTCGCCAGAATTTCTCAAGTAGGCCAAATTGACCTACCAGCCGTTGTTAAACGCAAACTCCTATCGATGGGGATCACTCCCAACACTCGATTTTCTTTGATCCGCAGAGCACCAATGGGCTCGGGCGTAGAATTAGATATCCGAGGCAGTAAGTTATGCATGCGTCGCGATTTAGCAGATATTATTGAGGTTGAAAAAGCGAATGGATAAGCAATTTAATTGCGTCACCGTCGGTAACCCTAACGCGGGTAAGTCGACACTTTTTAATGCTCTTACTGGGTCGAATCAACAAGTAGGTAACTGGTCTGGAGTTACTGTTGAAAAGAAAACGGGGCAATTCGCATTGCAAGGTACCGATGTTTTTCTTACTGACCTTCCCGGTATCTATGACTTACTACCTGCTGGTAACAGCTGTGACTGCTCTTTAGATGAACAGATTGCGCAGCAGTATCTTGCTGATCAGCCTATCGACGGTATTATTAACCTTGTTGATGCAACCAATATTGAACGTCACTTGTACTTAACCGTACAACTGCGTGAGCTTGGTATTCCATTAGTTGTAGTGCTAAACAAAATAGATGCTGCGATTAGTCGTGGTATTCATATCGATGTAGCACAGATGAGCAAAGAGCTAGGTTGTCCTGTTGTGGCCGTCTGCTCACGTGATGAACAAGACATTGAGAAGGTAAAACAGCAATTTGTTGCTTTACTCGATGGTAAAGTTTCTGAAGCGCCTCTAGTACTTGATTACGATACTGAAATTGAGTCTGGTGTCAGTAACCTGCTTGCTGCCGATGACAAATTAAGTCGAGGCCGTGCACTGGCGATGCTCGCTAATGGATTAGGCTGTGGTAAGTGTAAAAATAGTCAAATGGTTAGTGAGGTAGAGCAATATTCTCAAGCGTTGTCTGCTCAAGGTAAAGATATTGAAATTATGGTGGCCACCACTCGCTTCAACTTCGTTGAGCAGGTGTTTACTGGTTCAGTTAAAAGTGACAATGCCGAAACATTAACCGATAAACTAGACAAAGTGGTGCTGCACCCAGTTGCAGGGATCCCAGTATTCCTGTTTGTGATGTACCTAATGTTTATGTTCAGTATTAATGTTGGTAGCTCATTTATCGACTTCTTTGATATCGCAGCTGGGGCTATTTTTGTTGATCATTTCGGCGCATTAATGTCGAGCTTAGGTTCTCCTGAGTGGTTAGTGACTATTGTAGCTGGTGGTGTTGGCCAAGGTATTCAAACTGTTGCCACGTTTATTCCAGTTATTGCAGCGCTATTCCTAGCCCTATCAGTACTTGAAGGTTCTGGTTACATGGCGCGTGCCGCGTTTGTTGTAGATGGATTGATGCGCCGCATTGGTCTTCCTGGACGAGCTTTCGTCCCTATGATTGTTGGCTTTGGTTGTTCAGTGCCAGCGATTATGGCGACTCGTACGCTAGGTAGTGAGCGTGAACGTATCGTCACTGGCATGATGGCGCCATTTATGTCTTGTGGTGCACGCCTTCCTGTATATGCATTATTTGCAGCAGCTTTCTTCCCTGAATCCGGTCAGAATTTAGTGTTCTTGCTATATATGATTGGTATTTTTGCTGCGATTGGCACCGGCTTATTGCTACGTTCCACGTTACTACCAGGCTCAAGCAGTGCGGTAGTAATGGAGCTACCTAGCTATGAAAAGCCGAAGTTCAAAACAGTAATGGCGCGAACAGGTAAGCGAACAAAGAGCTTTATCATGGGCGCGGGTAAGACGATTGTCATCGTTGTCACCTTACTCAACTTCGTTAATGCGATCGGTATTGATGGAACATTTGGTCACGAAGATAGCTCTGAGTCAGTTCTCAGTGTAGCAAGCCAAAAAGTCACCCCGTTATTTGCACCTATGGGTGTAGAGCAAGATAACTGGCCTGCAACCGTGGGTATTATCACCGGTATCTTTGCAAAAGAAGCGGTTGTTGGGACTTTGAATAGTCTTTATTCTGACAGTAGTGCTGGTGATGAAGACTTAGCGCCGCTATCTGAAACCTTTACTGAAGCACTGGCAACGATCCCTGAAAACCTATTTGGTATTGCACCTGAAGATCCACTGTCTATCTCTGTTGGCGATGTATCCTCTGTAGAGTCTGCATCAGAAGAACTAGAAGTTGATACCTCAACCTTTAGTGCGCTGCAGGCTGGTTTCTCTGGTGTGACCGCGGCATTTGCCTATCTATTGTTTGTATTGCTATACACTCCGTGTGTTGCTGCAATGGGTGCACTTGTAAACGAATTTGGCGGGCGTTGGGCTGCATTCGCAGGATTGTGGACCTTTGGTCTAGCATATGGCACTGCGACGGTATTCTACCAAGGCGCTACGTTTGCTCAGCACCCTCTGCAATCAAGTTTATGGATTGGCTTCTTTACTATCGCGTTAGTTGTATTTTATGTATGGCTGAAGAGGAAAGGGCGAAAAACGCAGACGATTATTCCCGGTATTAAAGTGATTACGGAATAGCAGTATTAGCGTATAATCTGAGTGTATAGATAAAAGCAGCGATGATTCGCTGCTTTTTTGCCTTTAAATGGCTATGCTGTAACCATTAACCTGTGTTTTTAAGCGTGAACCGTTGACCCTACTGGGGATCTGTAGGATTATGCTTTTTTCGCCATTAACCATCGTTCGCAAAGAGGAATTCCATGAGTCATGTGGACACTGAAGTACGTCCTAGTAACTTCATACGTAGTATCATAGATGAAGATCTTGCCAGCGGTAAGCACAGTGCTGTGCATACCCGTTTTCCGCCGGAGCCCAACGGTTTTCTTCATATCGGCCACGCTAAGTCTATTTGCCTAAACTTTGGCATCGCACAAGACTATCAAGGTCAATGTAACTTACGTTTTGACGATACCAATCCTGAAAAAGAGGACATTGATTATGTGCACTCTATTCAGAATGATGTGCAGTGGCTTGGTTTCCAGTGGAGTGGCGATATTCGTTACTCTTCAAATTACTTTGATCAACTGCACCAGTACGCCGTTGAATTGATCACTAAGGGCTTAGCTTACGTTTGTTTTTTAAATGCAGAGCAAACTCGTGAGTACCGAGGCACGTTAAAAGAGCCAGGTAAAAACAGCCCATACCGTGATACAACACCTGAAGAGAACTTAGCGCTATTTGAAAAAATGCGTAATGGTGAGTTCAAAGAGGGCGAATGTGCGCTAAGAGCAAAGATTGATATGGCATCGCCATTTATGTGTATGCGCGATCCGATTATTTATCGTGTACGCTTTGCGCATCATCATCAAACAGGTGATAAGTGGTGCATATACCCAATGTACGACTTTACTCATTGTATCTCTGATGCGATTGAAAACATTAGCCACTCGCTTTGTACTTTAGAGTTTCAAGACAACCGCAGATTGTATGATTGGGTGTTGGATCATTTAGATGATTTCCAGTCTCCAAGCCGTACGCGTCAGTATGAGTTCTCAAGACTAAACCTTGAGTACACGCTAATGTCTAAGCGTAAACTGAACGATCTTGTGGCACGTAACATTGTCTCTGGTTGGGATGATGCGCGTATGCCAACGATTGCTGGCTTTAGGCGTAGAGGTTATACCGCTGCTTCAATTCGTGAGTTTTGTAAACGTATCGGCGTGACTAAGCAAGAGAACATGATTGAAGTTGCCATGTTAGATGCTTGTATCCGTGAAGAGCTAAATGAGCATGCTCCGCGGGCAATGGCAGTTATTAACCCTGTTAAGGTAGTGATTGAAAACTATCCTGAAAATCAGGTTGAAACAGTCCAAGCACCTATACATCCAAGTAATGAAGAGATGGGCAAACGTCCGCTGTCATTCGGGCGTGAACTTTACATCGACGCGGATGATTTCCGTGAAGAAGCGAATAAGAAGTTCAAACGTTTAGTGCAGGGCAAAGAAGTTCGTTTGCGTAATGCTTATGTCATCAAGGCTGAACGCTGTGATAAAGACGCTGATGGCAACGTGACCACTATTTACTGTACCTATGATGACGAAACATTGGGCAAAAATCCAAGTGACGGTCGTAAGGTTAAAGGCGTGATCCATTGGGTTGAAGCAACGACAGCTAAACCAGCTGAATTCCGTTTGTATGAGCGTTTATTTAATGATGCTAATCCTGCTGCTGCAGAATCAGTTGACGAAGTGCTTAACCCACAGTCGTTAACGGTTAAACATGGATTTGTTGAAGCTGGGCTCGTTAATGCTGAAGTCGAAAAAGCTTACCAGTTTGAGCGAGAAGGTTACTTCTGTGCAGACAATAAAGATTCAACAAAAGATAACCTAGTCTTTAATTTAACAGTACCACTGCGTGATTCATTTGCGTAAAGTGATACAAATTTGAGTTAAATAACTCAACGATCTAAAAAGCCGACGAAATGTCGGCTTTTTTGTTAGCAAAAAATATCAAATTTATTGGTACATAGGACCAAATCCCACGCTCCATAAAATCACACTTGATGCCATCAGCCCGACAAGTAACACTAAACCAGCTGTCACAACTGAGCTAGCATAAATAAAGCCTTTTTCTTCCGGAATATTCATAATGATTGGAACCCCGGTATAGAGCAGATAAATCGAATAAGCCAAACCAGCTAAACCTACCACCATGATGAACCACAATGTTGGATAGAGAGTCGCTAAGCCCACCATAAATAATGGAGTGGCAGTGTATGCTGCTAACTCTAATGCTTGAGTGTAACTTGGTGTTGCATCGAATGTCTTAGCCATCCAAAAAGCAAGGTAGGCCAGTGCAAATACGCCGATAATTAGGCCAAAATACATACCCGTAGACATGATTAAAGCGCTGTTAGCGGTTAAGAACTGACGCTCGCCAACGCCGAGATCCCAACCAATTTGTGAAGTTGCAAAAAAAGTGCAGATAGCAGGAATGAGCGCAATGATTAAGATATGGCTCAGGCTGCTTCTAAGCGCTTCGTGGTTTTTTTCAATTGTGTGCCACTCTTCTTTTGGATGAGTGTATAACCCCATTAAGTGATTCAATATCATTATAGTTATCCTTGTTTAGCATTTAACTTTTAGATTAAATTGGCTCGCCAAACTGCAGACGAACTTTTTACAGCTCTAAGGCTATTTATTGAACAAAACTAACCAAGAGTCAAGCCAATCATTTTAAGCATAGATGTTAAGCTGGGATTGTGCTGAAAATAACTGATAAAATACTGGGTCTAACATCAGCCTAAAGAGCCTTTACATGCAGCAGTTACTTGCCCCTATTTACTCATTTTTGAAATGTGAAACCCCAGATAGTTGGATCGAAGAAGCAAAAAAGCCGGAACAGCTCGAAGGTTTGCTGATTGATCACTGTAACTGTGAGTTAAAAGCGGCGCAAACTGCGATGTTTTTGGTGCGTAAATATGCCATTGATAAACCAAGTGGTCAGATTCTATTGGCTTGGGCAAAACCTTATGAAGATTTTGTCTACATTAAAGATCGAGATGCGACAGCGTTTTTATCAAAAGACAGTAAGAAGAATGAGTTAGCTGGTGAGCTTGTTGCCCGCAAAGACTTTGCCCATAGTGATGATCTTATTCAAAAAATGGTGCGCTTGATCAAAGAGGAATTCCACCATTTTGAGCAAGTGTTAGAGATTATGCATAGTCGTGGTATTGAATACAGAAATACCCGAGCCGGCCGTTATGCAAAGGGGATGATGACACAGGTACGAACCCATGAGCCAGCCACGCTAATTGATAAGCTTATTGTTGGTGCATTTATTGAGGCTCGCTCATGTGAACGTTTCGCTAAGCTTGCTCCACATTTAGATGAAGAGTTGAAGAAGTTTTATATCTCTCTATTGCGCTCTGAAGCTCGTCATTACCAAGACTATTTAAAGCTCGCACAGGCTATTTCAACCACGGATATAGCTGACAGAGTTAGCCATTTCGCAGCAGTAGAAGCTGAATTAATCTCGTCATCAGATGAAGATTTTAAGTTTCATAGTGGTGCGCCATTGATTGTGGAAGCAATTTAAAAGCGGCGAAAAAGTTGAGAGGCAAGTAGAAGGTTACTTGCCAAAAGGCAGTTCTATTAGCTCTACATTGTCTTCGCTAATACATAGCATGCTGCCTTGCTCATACCAATCACCGACAACGATACGGCGTTTTCCATTTGAAAGCTGATGGATAGCGGGACGGTGTGTATGACCGTGGATCATCTGCTGCGAATTAGTATTATCAAGTAGTTCAAGCACTGCGGAGGGTTCAACATCCATTATGCTATAACTTTTATGCTGATTACTGCTTTGGCTGTTACTACGTAATTTTGCGGCGATACCAAGTCTTTTAGATTTGGGAAGATGGGCATACAGCCACTTTGCCCAATTTAGGTTACGAAACTTTCTAAAACGTTGATAAGGCTTATCTAGAGTACAAAGGCTATCACCATGTAGGATAACGGTTTCAATACCATAGAGGTTAATGGTAAAGACTTCAGGTAATAAAGTCATCCCGCTACGTTTGGCAAATGCGCTGCCGATAAGAAAGTCTCGATTGCCATGGATAAAGAAAATAGGCAGTTTTTTTGAGGCTAATTTAATGGCGTCTGCTAACTGATTCGCAAATGGTTCTGCAATATCATCCCCGACCCAAACTTCAAACAGATCGCCTAGGATATAGAGTGCTGAGGTATCAGTAAGCTGAGTCTCTAAGAAAGTAAGAAAAGCTTGGGTGATATCGGGGCGATCTGCACTTAAGTGCAGATCGCCCACAAAAAGTGTGCGCATCGAGTTAATCTTATTCTTCGATAGTCACTTTTTCGATGATCACAGCATCAAGAGGAACATCCTGATGCATGCCACGATTGCCCGTGCTTACCGCTTTAATTTTATTTACAACGTCCATGCCTTCAGTAACTTCACCAAATACACAGTAACCCCAACCTTGTGCTGACTCAGACTTGAAGTCTAAGAAAGTGTTATCGTTGATGTTGATAAAGAACTGAGCTGTTGCTGAATGCGGATCTGAAGTACGTGCCATAGCAATGGTACCTACTTTATTCGAAAGACCATTGTTTGCTTCGTTTTCAATGGTTTCATTACAGCTTTTCTGTTGCATATCTTCAGTAAAACCACCGCCTTGAACCATGAAACCGTCAATTACACGGTGAAAAACAGTTCCGTCGTAAAAACCTTCTTTGACATATTTCTCAAAGTTGGCTGCAGTTTTTGGTGCTTTTTCAGCGTCAAGAGAAAGCTTGATTTCGCCGTGGTTGGTATGAAGTGTGATCATAATTTTTACTCTCGCAATTTAACACATGGTAAATAATGGCTGGATTCTAACGTAATTGCGCTGCTGCATAAAGTGTTGCGTGATTTGTCACTTTAAATAATGCATTCAGTGAGCAGCTAATAGATAAGCCATAAAAGCATGAGTTGTGGCTAATAATGTAACCAAGTTGGATGAGAGAACGCTTTCTAGACAATATTAATCAGTTCAGCACGGTTTTGCGCACTTGGTATGGGAAAACTGCTTGGAACCGTGAGTTTTGCAGTGGTAGACTGAACGACCTATTTCTGAATATAGCCGTTGAAGAGAATAATCAATGTTGAAGCTTTACAATACGCTTACCCGCCAAAAAGAACAGTTTGTACCAATACAGCCCGGAAAAATAGGCATGTATGTGTGTGGGGTGACCATTTATGATTTATGTCATATCGGTCATGGTCGTACTTTTGTTTCATTTGACATGATTGTAAGGTACTTGAGGTATAGCGGTTACGACGTTAATTTTCAGCGTAATATCACCGATGTTGATGATAAAATTATCAAACGCGCTAATGAGAACAATGAAAGCTGTGACTCGTTAACAGAGCGTTTGATTGGTGAGATGCACAGAGATTTTGATTCTCTTAATATGGCACGTCCTGATTTTGAGCCTCGTGCAACGCTGCATATGCCAGAAATCATCGAAATGGTTGAGAAGCTCATTGCCCGAGAACACGCTTATGTGGCGTCCAACGGTGATGTTTTATTTAGCGTATCTTCTTTCCCTGAATATGGTCGTTTATCAGGGCAAAATCTAGAGCAGCTACAAGCTGGTGCTCGAGTCGAAGTTGAAGATACTAAGCGCGATCCGATGGATTTTGTTCTTTGGAAAATGTCTAAACCAGGTGAACCTACTTGGGAGTCACCTTGGGGACCTGGTCGTCCAGGTTGGCATATTGAATGTTCAGCAATGAACAGTAAGCATCTGGGTAACCATTTTGATATCCATGGCGGCGGCAGCGATCTTCAGTTCCCTCACCATGAGAATGAAATTGCTCAGTCTTGCTGTGCCCATGATACCAAATATGTAAATTACTGGATGCATACTGGCATGGTGATGGTTGATAAAGAAAAGATGTCAAAATCTTTGAATAACTTCTTTACCATCCGTGACGTGTTAAACCATTATGATGCTGCAACTGTACGCTACTTCTTATTGTCAGGACATTACCGTAGCCAGCTTAATTACTCAGAAGAGAACCTTAAACAGGCTAAATCTGGATTAGAGCGTATTTACACTGCACTTAAAGATTTGGACTTAACGGTAGCTGTTGCGCCTGCTGAAGAATTTGTTGCGCAGTTTAAGCGTGCAATGGATGATGACTTTAATACACCTGAAGCTTACTCAGTGTTGTTTGAGATGGTACGAGAGATCAATCGACTTAAGCTAACTGATATGACACAAGCCTCTGCATTAGGTGTTGCCTTAAAAGAGCTCGCTGATGTGTTGGGGATCCTTGGTCAAGATGTTGATACTTTCTTTAAAGGCGAAGGAAGTGATGATGAGGTAGCTGAGATTGAAGCGTTAATTGCTGAGCGTAACCGAGCACGTACAGAGAAAGATTGGCCGGCAGCAGATGTGGCACGAGATGGACTTAATGCGTTAGGAGTTATTCTTGAAGATGGGCCAGAAGGCACCACTTGGCGTAAGAAGTAAATCTATTGCGATTAAGCATTAAAAACAAAAAAGCCTGCAGTTAGCAGGCTTTTTTATGTCTGGAACATTTATGCCAAGCCCCAGGGATGGGATCGCTTGGTATTTATGTCTGGAACATTTATGCCAAGCACCAGGGATGGGATAGCTTGGTATTTATGTCTGGAACATTTATGCACTTAGCAAAGCATCAGTCGTGGTATTGCTCGCAGGCATAAAGTGTATTTTCCAACAAGCTAGCAATTGTCATTGGTCCAACGCCGCCGGGTACTGGCGTGATGAAACTAGCATTTTCTGCTGCTTTCTCAAATTGCACATCACCAACCAATTGACCGCTTTCTAGACGGTTAATCCCCACATCAATCACAATCGCGCCAGGCTTAATCCACTCACCAGGAATAAATCCAGGCTTGCCTACAGCGACAACAACTAAATCTGCTTGTCTAATCTTTTGCTCAAGATTACGAGTGAAGCGATGACAGGTTGTTGTCGTACAACCCGCGAGAAGCAGCTCTAATGACATCGGACGACCGACGATGTTTGATGCACCAACAACCACGGCATCTAAACCATAGGTATCAACCCCCGTCGACTGAATAAGAGTCATAATGCCCATCGGTGTGCATGAACGCAGTACTGGAATGCGTTGAGCGAGTCGACCTACGTTATATGGGTGGAAACCGTCGACATCTTTATCTGGGCGGATGCGCTCGATAACCTTTGATTCTTCGATATGTTCAGGTAGTGGGAGTTGAACCAAAATACCATCAATACTCTGATCTTCATTGCATTCATCGATAAGAGACAGCAGGGCGTCTTCAGAGGTGGAACTGTCTAAGTCGTAAGAGCGGGAAATAAAGCCTAGTTCTTCACAGGCTCTGCGTTTGCTGCCTACGTACACTTGTGAAGCAGGATCCGCTCCTACGAGAATTACAGCTAAACCTGGTACTCTTTGACCAGCCTCTTTACGGGCGGTTACTTTGTCTTTGAGCTTAGTTCGAATGGCTTGAGCAATCGCTTTACCATCGATGTTTTGAGCGGTCATGGGGCAAGGTGTCCTTTATACGGCACGATAATGGAAAACGGCGACATTTTAACAGGACATGTCCGAGGTGTCATTGATTTAGGTTGCTAACAATCAGTTCTTAAATACGGATAATGAGCTCGCTTAGAGTTGTAGAAAGTATGCAGTATTAGGCAGTTAATAAAATTGGACTGAAGCTATTTAGAAGAGTCGACTTATTTAGGCGAGGA
Source organism: Shewanella kaireitica (assembly GCF_023284045.1). Lineage (GTDB taxonomy): Bacteria > Pseudomonadota > Gammaproteobacteria > Enterobacterales > Shewanellaceae > Shewanella > Shewanella kaireitica. The sequence continues at coordinate 124,644 of NZ_JAKIKQ010000003.1, read as the reverse complement.
TTACTTGAGTGGTCTAATCTAGTTTACAGACTATGGTTTTATCGTTGCTCTATAAATTTAAGCCATTATTGAAAGAAATCTATGGGTAAGAAGTCGCTGCTGCTTGATAAGCGCTATATTAAATTATCGAGCGAATAGTTGTTATGTTGAACACATTGTTTAGGAAGGCATCAATGAGTAGCGCTATAGCGTGTTAAATAAGCAGGCGAATGATTTTTTTAAAAAAGTCGTTGACGACTTTTAGGCTAGGGGCTACTATGCGCTCCGTTCTCAACGAGACTGCTCGTTGAAAACAGAAACTGAAAATATTTCCCAAATATGTATTTTCACTAAGTTTCAATTTCGGTGATTAGCGCAGCCCGGTAGCGCATCTGGTTTGGGACCAGAGGGTCAGAGGTTCGAATCCTCTATCACCGACCACATTTTAAGCTAACGTGGAACGTTAGTTGCCCAGTTCAGGAAATGAAATTATTTCATTGCCGAGCGCCCGTAGCTCAGTTGGATAGAGCACCCGCCTTCTAAGCGGGTGGCCGCAGGTTCGAATCCTGCCGGGCGTACCATTTTTGTGGTGATTGTAGCTCAGTTGGTAGAGCCCCGGATTGTGATTCCGGTTGTCGTGGGTTCGAGCCCCATCAGTCACCCCACTCATTCTGTAAAGAAGTTCAAAAAGCGACCCTAGGTCGCTTTTTTTACGTCTGTAAATCATGCTTTGAGGCTCGACTCCAGCGCATTCGATAGCTATAATGTCGCGTCTTGATCATTATCAACTAAGAGTGACCAGTGCCGAACGCCAGCGTTTATGGGCATTTTGGTTAAATTTACGAGTCAAGAAACGAATACCTTAATAGTTGAAAATTCGACTATTACAAAGGACGATAGACATATTTCGAGGTAAAAAAATGCAAGTTTCTGTAGAAACCACACAAGGCCTAGAGCGTCGCCTAACTATTTCGGTACCTGCTGAGCAGATCGAAAATACAGTTAAAGAAGCATTAAAAAGTGAAGCTAAGCGTGCTCGTATCCCAGGTTTCCGTCCAGGAAAAGTACCTGTAAGCGTTATTAATAAGCGTTATGGTAAAGCTATTCGTCAAGACATCACTGGTGAAGTGATGCAGCGCAACTTTGTTGAAGCTATCATTGCTGAAAAGTTGAACCCAGCGGGTGCACCAACTTTCGTTCCTGGAACGACTGAAGGCGAAAGCTTCGAGTTTGTTGCTACTTTTGAAATCTTCCCAGAAGTAGAACTTAAAGGTCTAGAGTCAATTGCTGTTGAGCAACCTAAAGCTGAAGTAACTGAAGCTGATGTTGATGCAATGATTGAAACGTTACGTAACCAACACGCTTCTTTTGAAGTTGTTGAGCGTGCAGCTGCTGAAGGCGATAAAGCTAAAATCAACTTCGTTGGTTCAGTTGACGGTGAAGAGTTTGAAGGCGGGAAAGCTGATGACTTCGAACTACAACTAGGCAGCGGCCGTATGATCCCAGGTTTCGAATCTGGTGTTGAAGGGCATAAAGCAGGTGAAGAGTTCGAAATCGAAGTTACTTTCCCTGAAGATTACCACGCAGAGAACTTGAAAGGTAAAGCAGCTAAGTTTGTTATTACTTTGACTGAAGTTCAAGGTGCTGACCTTCCTGAAGTTAATGACGAGTTCGCAACACTATTTGGTGTTAACGAAGGCGGAATCGACGCGTTACGTGCTGAAATCAGCAAGAACATGGGTCGTGAGCTTGAGCAAGCGCTTAAAGCGAATGTTAAAGAACAGGTTCTTAACGGCTTAGTAGAGCAAAATGCTTTGGAACTACCAAAAGCATTGATCGAAGGCGAAGTAGAAGTATTGCGTAAGCAAGCTATGCAACGTTTTGGTGATCAAGCTGCAAGCATGCCTGAACTACCTGCAGACTTGTTCACTGAGCAAGCTGAGCGTCGCGTTAAAGTTGGTTTGCTACTAGGTGAAGTTATCAAGACTAGCGAACTTAAAGCTGAAGACGAACGTGTTCAAGGTTTAATCGCTTCAATGGCGTCTGCATACGAAGATCCAAGTGAAGTTGTGGCTTACTACAATGGTAACGAAGAGCTTATGCAAAACATGCGTAACGTTGCACTTGAAGAGCAAGCAGTAGAAGAGTTACTTAAAACTGCAACTTTGACTGAAAAAGAAGTCAATTTTGAAGAATTTATGAACAAGGCTACCGGTCGCGCATAACGATCGCTTGACTTAAATGGCTATTAGCCATTTATAATGGCTCGTATGAGGTTCCTCATGCGAGCCATTTTTATTTAGGGAAGTTAATCATGCACAAAGCACCAGAATCAGTACTTAATGCACTTGTGCCTATGGTTGTTGAACAAACAGCTAAAGGTGAACGCTCATACGATATCTATTCTCGTCTTTTAAAAGAGCGAGTGATCTTTTTAGTCGGTCAAGTTGAAGAGCATATGGCGAACCTTATCGTGGCTCAGTTACTGTTTTTGGAGTCTGAAAGCCCAGATAAGGATATCTACTTATATATCAACTCGCCAGGTGGTTCAGTTACAGCGGGTATGGCTATTTATGACACGATGCAGTTTATCAAGCCAAACGTAAGTACAGTTTGTATCGGCCAAGCGGCTAGCATGGGCGCATTCTTATTAGCAGGTGGAGCTGAAGGAAAACGTCATTGTTTACCTAATTCACGTGTTATGATCCACCAACCATTAGGTGGGTTCCAAGGCCAAGCATCAGATATTGCGATTCATGCGCAAGAAATCTTGGGTATAAAGAACAAGTTAAACACCATGTTGGCAGAACATACTGGCCAGCCACTTGAAGTTATTGAGCGTGATACTGACCGCGATAACTTTATGAGTGCTGACGAAGCGGCTGAATACGGTCTAGTTGATTCAGTTTTAGCAAAACGAGGCTGATTTTTACTTTCTGCTGAGCTATGCTGAGTAAAGAAGTGAAATAAAGAATTCTGCAGCCGATAGGCTGCAAACAGAGGTAAGGTAATGAGCGAGAACAAAGGTGACGGCGGCAAGCTGCTGTACTGCTCTTTTTGTGGAAAGAGCCAGCATGAAGTAAGAAAACTTATTGCTGGACCTTCTGTATATGTTTGCGATGAATGTGTAGAACTCTGTAACGACATTATTAGAGAAGAGATCAAAGAGATCTCTCCTAAACAAGATCAAGACAAGTTGCCAACACCGCATGAATTACGAGCGCACTTGGACGATTATGTTATTGGCCAAGACAAAGCTAAAAAGGTGTTATCTGTAGCGGTATATAACCATTACAAACGCCTTAAAAATGCCAGCCCTAAAGATGGGGTTGAGCTGGGTAAGAGTAATATCTTGCTGATTGGTCCAACGGGTAGTGGTAAAACATTACTTGCAGAGACGCTCGCTCGTTTCTTGAATGTACCGTTTACTATGGCCGATGCAACTACGCTAACTGAAGCGGGTTATGTGGGTGAAGATGTAGAAAATATCATTCAGAAATTATTGCAAAAGTGCGACTACGATGTAGAGAAAGCCCAGCGCGGAATCGTCTATATCGATGAAATTGATAAAATCAGTCGTAAGTCTGACAATCCATCAATCACTCGTGATGTTTCTGGTGAAGGTGTTCAGCAAGCTTTGCTTAAACTTATTGAAGGCACAGTTGCTGCGGTTCCACCTCAAGGTGGTCGTAAGCATCCGCAGCAGGAGTTTTTACAGGTTGATACCTCTAAAATTCTGTTCGTCTGTGGTGGTGCGTTTGCAGGCCTAGAGAAAGTGATTGAACAACGTTCTCATGTGGGTACTGGTATTGGTTTTGGCGCTGAAGTTAAAGGCGAAGCTGACAAAGCGACAATCTCAGACACGTTATTGCAAGTAGAACCAGAAGATTTAGTGAAATTTGGTCTAATTCCAGAGTTTATTGGTCGTCTTCCTGTTCTCGCCACGTTAGCTGAGCTTGATGATGCTGCACTTATTCAAATTCTTTCAGAGCCTAAAAATGCGATAACTAAGCAGTTTGCTGCTTTATTTGAAATGGAAGACGTTGAGCTAGAGTTCAGAGAAGATGCACTTAAAGCGATTGCTCTTAAAGCACAGACCCGTAAAACCGGTGCTCGTGGTTTACGCTCTATCGTTGAAGGCATTTTACTCGACATCATGTATGACCTACCTTCAACAGATGATGTGGTTAAAGTGGTTGTCGATGAGTCGGTCGTGAAAGGTGAATCAACACCTATACTTATTTACGCGACAAATGAAGCTCAAACAGCAACGGCTGAATAAGTCATTGCTGCAATAGCATCAGCGTATCGAAAAGGAGCCTTTATGGCTCCTTTTTTGTGCAGTTTATTATTTAATTGTTATTCGCCATTGAAACCTATCGAATCATCCCAATATACTCTTAAGTATTCATATAAAACGGAATCGAGCTATGACTCAAGAGCGTGATACGCGAATCGAACTACCCGTACTACCACTGAGAGATGTGGTGGTTTATCCTCATATGGTAATTCCGTTATTCGTAGGACGAGAAAAGTCCATTCGTTGCTTAGAAAAAGCAATGGATAAAGGTAAACAAATTATTTTGGTCGCTCAGCGTGATGCTGAGCTCGATGACCCAAGCAGCGACGATATTTTCGACGTTGGTACCGTAGCTTCAATCCTGCAACTTTTAAAACTCCCTGACGGCACCGTAAAAGTGTTGGTCGAAGGTGGTCAACGTGCGCGCATCGATAACTATTCAGAGCAGGATGATATCTTCCAAGCCACGGCTCATTATTTAGAGTCAGAGCCTCTTACAGAAAAAGAGGAAGAGGTACTTGTTCGCTCTGCAGTGGGTCAGTTTGAAGGCTATATCAAGTTAAACAAGAAGATCCCACCTGAAGTACTTACATCTTTGTCTGGCATCGATGAGGCTGCACGCCTTGCTGATACTATGGCTGCACATATGCCACTTAAGCTAGAAGATAAACAATCTGTGCTTGAGATGGTTGATGTGGGTGAGCGCATCGAATATTTGATGGCGATGATGGAATCAGAAATCGACTTATTACAAGTTGAAAAACGTATTCGTGGTCGCGTTAAAAAACAGATGGAAAAAAGTCAACGCGAGTACTATTTGAATGAGCAAATGAAAGCTATTCAAAAAGAACTGGGTGATATTGACGAGTCTCACGATGAGTTTGAAAGCTTAGCGAAAAAGATAGAAGAAGCCAAGATGCCTGAGGAAGCTCAGGAAAAAGCAAAAGCTGAACTCAACAAGTTAAAGATGATGTCTCCAATGTCAGCTGAAGCGACAGTGGTGAGAAGTTACGTTGAGTGGATGGTATCTGTCCCATGGCATAAGCGTTCTAAGATCAAACGCGATTTAGCCAAGGCGCAGGATGTACTTGATACAGACCATTTTGGTTTGGAGAAAGTCAAAGAGCGTATTTTAGAATACCTAGCAGTTCAAAGCCGAGTTAAGCAGCTTAAAGGACCAATCCTTTGTTTAGTTGGACCTCCAGGTGTTGGTAAGACATCTTTAGGGCAATCTATCGCCAAAGCGACAGGACGTAAGTACGTACGAGTTGCTCTTGGTGGTGTTAGAGATGAGGCTGAGATCCGCGGTCATCGTCGTACCTATATCGGTTCAATGCCAGGTAAAGTGATTCAGAAAATGTCAAAAGTGGGTGTGAAAAATCCACTGTTCTTGCTTGATGAAATCGACAAAATGAGTAGCGACATGCGTGGCGATCCTGCATCGGCATTACTTGAAGTGCTTGACCCAGAACAAAATGCGACATTTAGTGACCATTACATGGAGGTCGATTATGACCTGTCTGATGTAATGTTTGTTGCTACATCGAATTCAATGAACATACCTGGGCCTCTTTTAGACCGTATGGAAGTGATTCGTTTGTCGGGTTATACCGAAGATGAAAAACTTAACATTGCCAAGCAGCACTTGTTGCCAAAGCAAATTGAACGTAACGGCCTGAAAACAAAAGAAGTAACAGTTGATGATAGTGCCATCATTGGTATTATCCGCTACTACACTCGTGAAGCGGGTGTGCGTGCACTTGAACGTGAACTTTCAAAAATCTGTCGTAAAGTTGTTAAACAGATCCTGCTTGATAAAAGTATTAAACACGTTGAAGTGAACCAAGAGAACCTTAAGTCGTTCTTAGGTGTGCAGCGTTGTGATTATGGTAAAGCAGAATCTAACAACCAGATTGGCCAAGTAACGGGTCTGGCATGGACCGAGGTCGGTGGCGATTTGCTAACGATAGAAGCGACGTCTGTACCGGGTAAAGGTAAGCTGTCTTATACCGGTTCTTTGGGCGATGTAATGCAAGAGTCGATTCAAGCGGCTATGACAGTTGTTCGTGCTCGTGCTGAGCAGATGGGCATTAATCCAGATTTTTATGAAAAGCGCGATATTCATGTGCATGTTCCCGAAGGAGCAACGCCTAAAGATGGTCCTTCAGCCGGTGCTGCAATGTGTACGGCGCTAGTATCTAGTTTGACGGGCAATCCTGTTCGAGCTGATGTTGCTATGACCGGTGAAATTACGCTTCGTGGAGAGGTGTTACCGATCGGTGGTTTAAAGGAAAAATTACTTGCAGCTCATCGCGGTGGAACGAAAGTCGTTCTAATTCCAAAGGAAAATGAAAGAGATTTGGAAGAAATTCCAGCAAATGTGATTGCTGACTTGAAAATTTACCCAGTGAAATGGGTTGAAGAAGTCCTGAAACACGCGTTAGAACGCCCAGTTGAAGGCTTCGAAGTAGTGGAAAACGTGGGCTAACGCAATAAATTGCAGTATTGCACAAAAAAAGTGTAAAAAGGGGCTTACCAAAGCCCCTAGCTGTGGTAGCCTAAGTCAGTGGAGAGTCAGTCGCTCCAGCCCTTGGAGTGACTGGTTTTGAGCAGTATCCTAAAATATTTATTTGGTTTTCCTATAAGGCTTGAACTTTGGTTCCAAGCTTGTTATAAAAAGCCTCCGCAGACCGCTCTAGACAAGGATTTGGGTGCGGTACAAAAATTACATTCAAGGGGATGACATGAACAAATCTGAACTAATCGAGAAAATCGCTTCTGGTGCTGACATTTCTAAAGCCGCTGCTGGCCGCGCATTAGATTCTTTCATCGGCGCTGTTACTGACGGCCTAAAAGAAGGCGATAAGATTGCTCTTGTTGGTTTCGGTACTTTCGAAGTGCGTCAACGTGCAGAGCGCACTGGTCGTAACCCTCAAACGGGTAAAGAGATCAAGATCGCTGCAGCAAACATTCCGGCATTTAAAGCTGGTAAAGCGCTTAAAGACGCTGTTAACTAAGAAATTCGTTAACTGCAGCTTTTGTAAGGTTATTGTAAAAAGCACTACTTGATAGTGCTTTTTACGAGTAAAAAGACAATGGCTAAGTATTTACTTAGTGATGGTCAAAAGAGTAAAGAGATATTTGTCTCTTTACTATTAAATTACAAAAAGGCGCATCCAAGAAGTGATGCGCCTTTTTATTTTATTAATCGCAACCAGCGAGAAGTCTGATGTTAGAAAAGATTCGTGAAGGGTCGCAAGGCGTAATTGCAAAGAGCATTTTAGTCTTAGTGATACTTTCATTTGCATTTACGGGCGTGAGTAGTTATTTAGGTTCTTCAACTGAGGTTGCAGCTGCTACCGTAAATGGTGAAGAGATCAGCAACTCAGCGTTAGAACAAGCATATGAGAATGAACGTGGTCGTCTTGAGCAACAGCTTGGTGACATGTTCTCGACTTTATCTGCCGACGACAATTATATGCAAAGCGTTAAGCAAAGTGTATTAGAGCGTCTTGTGGCTGAAAAGTTACTTGATCAAAATGCTGCTGAGCTTGGACTTCGTGTATCTGATGAACAGATCCGCACTGCGATTATGCAGGAACCTGCATTCCAAACTGACGGTAGATTTGATAACGATCGTTATCAAGCTATTTTGCGTCAATTGGGCTATCAAGCCAATTCATTCAGAGACATGATGCGTGTTGATATGACACGTCGTCAGTTAGTGGCAACGCTAGTCGGTTCAGAATTTGTGTTACCAGGTGAAGCTGAATATTTGGCTAATATCCAAGGTCAAACACGCGATATTAATTATTTAGTTATCGATTCTACTCCTTTCCTTGCTGCGGCGAGTGTGACTGATGAGCAGATCCAGACTTATTACAACTCTAATCTTGGTCAATTTGTAAGACCAGAGATAGTCAGCCTTAACTATATTGAACTTGATGCTAAGCAGTTAGCAGCCGATGTGACAGTGACTGAAGCTGATGCTAAAGCGTACTATGATGAAAACAAAGTTCAATATTTACAGCCTGAAAAGCGTTTAGCTGCCCATATCCTGATTGGCCTAGACGAAGATAATGCTGAAGAGAAAGCTGAAGCAATTTACCAAAAGCTACAAAATGGTGAAGATTTCGCAGCGCTTGCTAAAGCTGAGTCTCAAGATACATTCAGCGGCGAGCAGGGCGGACAACTTGATTGGTTTGAAGCTGGTGTCATGGAGCCAGAGTTTGATGCTGCACTTTTTGCTTTAGATAAAGGCAGCTACTCAAACGTGGTTAAGACCAACTTTGGTTACCACATTATCAAAGCGCTAGATATTCAAGCTGGTGCAGAAGCGCCTTTTGCTGACGTAAAAGAGAAAATCATTGCCCAACTGCAAGAGCAACAAGCAGTAGATAAGTTCTATGAGCTACAGCAAGTGCTTGCGGATACTAGCTATGAAGTTCCAGACACCTTATCTGAAGCGGCAAGAGAGCTTGGTGTTGAAGTTAAAACAACGCCAGAGTTTACTCGCAATAGTGCGCCAGCCCTGTTTTCAAAGCCAGCTATCCTAAAAGAAGCGTTCTCATCAAATGTGTTGCTTGATGGCATGAACAGTGATGTGCTTGAAGTTGAAGCTAATCATGTTGTTGTTATTCGTGTTAACTCGCATAAAGCTGCAGGCACCATGGAGCTTGCTGAAGTCAGAGACGGTATTGCTGGACGTTTGAAACAAGAGCAAGCCAATGAAAATGCACGCCAACAAGCTCAAGATGCAATGACTGCATTTAAAGCTGATGGCTCTACAGCTGGCTATTTGGTCAAAGAAAAGTTAGCACGTTTCGAGCAAGACATCGATGCAGCTGTTGTGAGTAAAGCATTTGCAATGGCTCAGCCTACAGATACTGCTACCGTAGATACTGTAGCACTTGCTACTGGTTACGCAGTTGTTGTACTTAATAAGGTAAACGCAGCTGAAGGCGTAGATGCAAACCTTATTGATGCATTAAAGCAGCGTTTGAACTCGCAATACACTGAAAACGATTACCGTGCAGTGATTGCAGGCTTAAAAGCTAAGGGTGAAGTACTTTACCCCGTTGTTGAATAAGCAATAAGCGACTTCATCAATAATTAAAGCCGGCAATAGCCGGCTTTTTTGTGTCTGAAATTTGACTCTTCTAGGGCTTTATTGATTTAACGGTAGTTAGCGAGGAGATGTGCTTCTGTGGTGTTAATCAGAATTAATTCTTAGAGCTAAAAGAGCAGATATAAGGCGGCTATAAAGCAACTTTTAATGGAAAGGTTATAATCCGGACTGGTTTTCAGGAAAGTAATCAATGACGGCTTATGACTGCGCTTTTATCGGTAGTTGTTAGCTTTGTTGTATGAGCTATACAGTAAGTGAGACCTCAAAGTTTACATACCAATCAATATAAAGATTTGATCGCTCTGCGAGAGTTTAGCGGTTTTAAGGTAAGGTCATTAAATGCTCCTTGGTAACTGCTCCTGCGTTACTCTCGATAATCACTGCTGTTATTCTAGCTTCGAGCGTCCTTGCTCTCGTACCTCCTATATTAGACCTTCAAGGAGGGAGGGTTGCCTTAAGTATGTCAGGAACATGAATGGCCATGTGGTTTGTAATGAGTGATGGGTATAGTTGAACTAGGTTCAAGCGCGTTAATGCAGGGTTTGAGCTGCTTAAAATCGCCTGTCAGGAGCATTTTTTGCTGTCTATTTCGGTAAAGAATAAACTCATAAGGGCGTAGCGATTATATCATTACTCACTTCGGATTGGCCTGGCTTGAATGAGTTTGAAAAAGCACTCGGAGTAGACCAACTTCTTAAACTGATTGACATCAGAGCTGATAGAAGTCTGCAGGGCTGGGTGGCATTGTCGATTTTAAGCAAAAAAAACGCCGCATATAGCGACGTTTAGACTGTGTTATATGACTTATCTAGCTTTAGATAGAAACCACATCAAACTCAACATTAGGGTTTACATCTTGCTCGTAATCGATGCCTTCAATACCGAAGCCGAACAGTTTCAAGAACTCTTCTTTATATTCACGGTAATCTGTTAGTTCAGCAAGGTTTTCAGAAGTCACTTGCGGCCACATATCACGGCAATGCTGCTGGATCTCTTCTCGTAGCTCCCAATCATCTAAGCGTAGGCGATTGCTCTCATCTACTTCAGCAGCACTACCATCGGCTTTATAGAGGCGTTCACTGAACATACGGTTAATTTGTTCAATACAACCTTCGTGAAGACCTTCTGCGCGCATCTTCTTAAATACCATCGCAATATACAATGGCATTACTGGAATTGCTGAACTGGCTTGGGTAACAACACTTTTCAGTACTGCTACATTCGCACTGCCGCCAGTGGCTGATAACTTATCATCCAATGCATGTGCTGCACGGTCTAGGTCCATTTTTGCTTTACCTAGTGCGCCATGCCAATAAATTGGCCATGTAAGTTCGGTACCAATATAGCTATAGGCAACAGTTTTGCAACCATCGGCCAATACGCCCGCTTCTGCGAGAGCTTGCATCCATAGTTCCCAATCTTCACCGCCCATTACGGTAACAGTGTCTGCAATTTCTTGCTCTGTTGCTGGCTCAACACTGGCTTCAATAATGATATCTTTGTTGGTATCTACCGCTGTTGCTTTATAAGGTTCACCAATAGGCTTTAATGATGAGCGAATAAGGTCGCCGCTATCAGGAAGCTTTCTTACTGGAGAAGCTAGCGAGTAAACAACCATATCGACTTGGCCTAAGTCTTCTTTAATCAGTTCAATGGCTTTTTGTTTAGCTTCATGGCTAAAGGCATCACAGTTAATACTCTTTGAGTATAGGCCTTCAGCTTTAGCAAACTTGTCGAATGCTGCAGAGTTATACCAGCCAGCGGTGCCTGGCTTGGTCTCTGTACTTGGTTTTTCAAAAAATACACCTAAGGTGGCCGCATCACTACCGAATGCTGCAGTGATCCGCGAAGAAAGACCGTAACCACTTGAAGAACCAACAACTAATACCTTTTTGGGACCATTAGCAATTTTGCCTTTAGCTTTGGTAATGTTGATCTGTTCAAGTACATTGGCTTCACAACCAACAGGGTGAGTTGTTGTACAAATAAAGCCACGGATTCTAGGTTTGATAATCATATTTTCTATTTCTCTGAAAAAATTGTATCTAGGATAAATAAACCCACACCAAATGACACTTAATTTTCGTTAATTTGTGTGATTTTATCAGTGGTTGGAGCAGTTATACTCATCTAATTAAACATCTGATTGTACAGCAGAGGCTAAGTCCTATAAATATAGGACCATAGCTCTGCTGTACCCATGAAATCGTATCTAGCGATATATTATGCATCGTATGAATTTTTCAGGAGCCCACTAATGCCTAATATCGATTTTAAATGGAGCAAGCATTTACAGTAATACATCTTGTATTGAAAAGCCTCTGCAGCCTTGAAACAAGCGGTATTACTTCTTACGGGTAAAGAGGCTTTGTTCCTGAATTAGGCGCTGGGTGTATTCGTGTTGCGGTGCATTAAATAGCTGTTCAGTGGTGGCTTTCTCAATGAGCTCACCTTTTTTTAATACCATAATTTTGTCACTAACATGGCGAATGATGTTCATATTGTGTGACACAAAAATGTAAGAAAGTCCCATCTCTTTCTGCAATTCTAGTAGCAGATTTAATATCTGTGCTCGGACAGAGAGATCTAGCGCAGTGAGCGCTTCATCTGCAATAATAATTTTAGGATCAAGCATTAAAGCGCGTGCTACCGCAACCCGTTGCTTCTGCCCTTCGGAGATCATATGTGGATAGAAGTCTACATGCTCTGAAAGTAAACCCACCTTTCGAAGTTTATCGACCACTATGGCACGTCGTTCGTTCTCGGGAAGATCAGTATTAAATTTTAATGGCTCATCAAGCAAATCACCAATTGTTAACCTTGGATTTAAAGAGGTATTTGGGTCTTGGAAAATCATCCTTATCATACGACAGCGTTGCTTTAAATTATGCTTATCTAGCGATTCGCCTTCAAAATATATTTCACCGCCACTTCTAACTTCGGCGCCAACTAAGATCCGTGCAATGGTGCTTTTCCCTGAGCCTGCTTCTCCGACAATGGCGAGTGTTTCACCAGTGTTAAGTTCAAACGATACTGGAGATAGTGCCTGGTTATATTGACGCTTGAAACGCTTATAACCTGCATAGTAACTTTTACTCAGGTTGGTGACTTTAAGAAGAGGTGTCGTCATTACAAGGCTCATTATGGTATGGGAAATGGCAGGCGAAATAGCGATCTTTTTTATGACATAGGCTAGGTTGGCTAACACACTTTTTCTGCGCTTGAGGGCAGCGAGGACCTAATCGACAACCAATCGGTAAGTGTTGCAATGCGGGTGCAGAGCCCGGTAACGTTTGCATCATAGACTTATGCGGTAACTCTCCGGAATAATCCGGTGCATTCTCAACAAGTGCTTTAGTGTACGGATGAAATGGCTGTGCTATTAGTTCTGATGTTGGACCCGATTCCATCACTTGACCACAATACAGTACCGTTAATTGGTCGCACCAGCCTGATAAAGTTTCTAACTCGTGGCTTATCAATAAAATGGATACATTTTGCAGTTGGTTGAGCTTACTCAATAACCGAAAAATTTGCGCTTGAGTACTGAGCTCCATTGAGTCTGTTGGTTCATCAGCTATTAGTAATCGTGGCTGATTGGCAACAGCCATCGCTATCATTACTTTTTGGCACTCTCCTTCAGAGAGTTCCCAAGCATAACTATCCATGACTTTATCGGTGTTTTTAATCCCTACTTTATGCAGCCACTTTTCAGCTATTTTCCTGCGAACTCTACCACGCTTCCAAAGCGGTAAACTTTTATCTATGGGCATAGCTTCAATAATTTGGCTGCCTACAGAAATGGCGGGATCTAAACTACTGGTTGGGTCCTGAAAGATCATTGCGATCTCACTGCCCATAAGGTTTCGTCGTTGCTTGCTGGACATCTCCATTAAGTTCTGTCCATCCCACATCATGCGATCAGCGGTAATGGTCCAATTATGACCCGGTACACCTAATATCGCTCGAGCCAATAAGCTTCGCCCAGAACCAGACTCTCCAACCAAACCATGTAGTTCTCCTGGGTTAATGGTTAAAGACACTCGTTCTAGAGCTTTGACGCGCCCATGGGGAGTATCTAGTTCAATGGTGAGGTTTCTAATGTCGAGAAGAGGCATATTATTAGTTTCTTATCGGCGATAATGCCGATCTTAATCCATCACCGACTAGGTTAATGGCCAGTACACTACATAGGATAGCAACGCCCGGAATTGTCACTGTCCATGGCGCTGTCAGCAGGTTATCGAGCCCTTGGGACACCATAGCGCCCCATTCAGGGCTCGGCGCCTGGGCGCCGAGGTTGAGAAATCCTAATGCTGCAATATCTAAAATAGCGGCAGAAATAGCTAAGGTAGTTTGAATAATAAGAGTTTCCCAAACATTTGGCATAATCACATACCAAAAAATTTGGATGGAGTTTGCACCATCAAGTTTAGCGGCTGTAACATAGTCTTTTTGCAGCTCTTCATGTACCGCCTGGTGAATTGCACGAACAAATTGTGGCGTTAATGCGATCCCTACAGCCCAAAAGACGTTACTTAGGCCTGGCCCCATAACGGCGACCACTAGAATAGCCATTAATAGAGATGGGATTGATAACAAGGCATCTAGCAAGTGGCTTAATATTGAAGACTTAAGCCCTTTCATCATGCCTGATATCGAGCCTATCACGAACCCGACAGCAAGAGAGGCCATAACGATAGCTAGCGCCATGCCAAATGTTAAGTGTGCGCCATGAAGTAGTCGGCTAAAAATATCTCGACCTAGATCATCCGTTCCGAGAAAATGCTCAACGGTACCACTGGCATCCCATGACGGGGGCAGAAGCAGCGCTAATGGATCTTGTTGTTCAGGTGAAAATGGTGCTATCCAGGGGCCGAAAATTGCCAAAAACAATAAACAAGTTACAGCCCATAAGCCCATGAGTGCAAATGGGTTATCAGCAAAGGCTTGCCAGAGCTTACGCATCGGAGATGGGATGTCATCTTCCTGATAAATGCTAATTCGCGGCATAAATTTCTTTCCTGCTGATAGGGTTAATGGCGTTGTGGAGTACTTCAATCAGGATGCTGAAAAAAATGATAATCAATGCCACACCTAAAACACCGCCCTGGATCACCGTATAGTCCCGTTGATAAATTCCTGAAACCAGCCAACTGCCAACGCCAGGCCATGAGAAAATGACCTCCACAATCATTGCGTAACTAGCAAAAGTACCTAGCATCAGCCCCATATTTTTAAGTACAGGGATTAATGCGTTTGGAAGTGCATGACGCAGTACAATGGTTCCCGTATGCAGGCCACGAGCTTCTGCAGCGCGAATGTAGGGCTCATTCATAATATGCAGCATTGCGGCTCGAGTGATCCTTACTACCACCGTAAAGGGTAATACCGCAAGTGTAATTGCAGGCAGTACGATATGTTGCAGCGCATCTAGGAAAGCAGATATGCGGTAGATAGAATCCGATAAGAGTGTATCTATTAACATAAAGCCAGTTATTGGCTCTATTTCATATAATAGATTTATACGTCCTGAAATGGGTAACCAGCCAAGTTCTACTCCAAACCACAGTGACAAGGTAAGCCCTAGCCAAAACACTGGGATTGAATACCCTGTTAGGGTAATTGCCATAATACTGTGTTGAGTAATTTTATTTTTACTTAGTGATGCTAAGACTCCAAGTGGAACACCGAGAAGTATTGCTAATAATCCTGCAACAATGGCCAGCTCAAATGATGCGGGTAACACTTGAGTTAACTCGTCAATGACGGGTTTTTGTGAGGTAACGGATAGACCAAGATTACCGCTCAGTCGCTGCTCGGTATAGGCCAGAAACTGGTTGAAGCCATTGCTGTCGAGTTTAAACTCATCGCGACTTAATGCTTGCTGCTGCAAGGTTGGTGACTCTATGCCTGTTAGTGCGTACTGCTTATCAACTGGGAAATAACCTGTGGTGATAAACAACACGGCAATTAGTACCAAAGATGTCGCTAAAAATAGGTTAAGCCTTCTTAGTAGATAACGGCCCATTAATGTTTGTCCTCTGGGACTATTTTCATGGTGTTTTCAAATGAAATCCCACCAAATGGTGTGAGTTGGGTTTGTTTGATATTTCTCTGTTTAATTGTTAATTGAGTCGCGTGAGCAAAAGGTAGCATAGGTAACTGCTCACGAAAGAGTTTTTCAGCTTGTTGATAAAGCGCTTTTCGCTCGGCTGTATTTGTTGTGGCCTTGGCTTTAGCTAAAATACCATCCATTTTTGCGTTACACCATTGGGCTCTATTGCTGGAAGAGCGTTGTGCATCACAACTTAACATCGGAGAGAAAAAGTTATCTGGATCGCTATTATCAGCATTCCAACCTATGAGTACTGAATCATAGTCTCTACGGCTCAGTTTTTGGTTAAAAACACTCCAGTCATAAGTAACAATGTTGACTGTTACACCTATGTTGGCCAGATCGGCCTGGATCAGTTCCGCTGTTTTTAATGCATTTGGGTTGTAGATCCTGGCGACAGGCATCGCCCAAACATCAATATTTAACTTATCTATACCTGCTTGCTTGAGCAAAGCTTTAGCTTTTTGTGGGTTATAATCATAGCGACTTTTATTGTAGCTGTATGCCCATGACTGCGGGGGCAGCATACCTGTTGCTTCAATAGCTGTCTCTTGATACACCGCCCTTAAAATATTCTGGCTATCGACGGCATATGCGAGTGCTTGTCTGACTCTTACATCATTAAAAGGTTCCTTTTGGGTATTGAAAGCCCAAAATGCAACGTTAAATCCGAGCTGGGTATCTAGCTCTAAATGCGGGTGTTGTTTAATTACTGGCAGCTCACCGGCTTTAGGAAGCGCTGACACATTACAATCACCAGTGATGAGTTTGGTTAGTCGAGCGGTGCTTCTCGGTGTGATATCAAAAACTAGGTGTTCAAATTCAGGGAGTTTTCGCCAAAACTGCTCATTTCGGTGGTAGCGAATATATTCATTTTTTACGTACTTGGTTAACTTAAAAGGTCCGGTACCTATCGGGTACCTGTCGAGATCCTCAGCTTTATCATCTGCGAGTAAATTATCTGCATACTCTTTGGATAGAATAATCGAAAACCCTGTGGCAAGGTTCGATAAGAAAGAGGCGTCACTATGGCGCAAATGAAATATGACTTCGTTATCGGAGACTTTCTCTATGTTACTGATTGTTTGACTAAGTCCGATGCTTTGGAAAAATGGGTAACCATTCGCGGCAACCTCGTGATAAGGGTTTTTACTATCAATAATGCGATTAAATGAAAACAAAATATCATCGGCGTTTAAATGACGGGTCGGTGTAAAGTAATTTGTTTGATGGAATTGAACACCGCTACGTAGTTTAAATCGATAGCTCAAGCCATCATCACTGCTATACCATGAAGTGGCAAGCGCTGGAACAATAGAACTGGTCACAGGGTCGTAATCTACGAGTGTGTCATATAGCTGTTGCGAGGTGGCATCGATAGTGGTTCCCGATGTCACGGTTTGCGGGTTAAAGCTTTCTGGATTGCCTTCGGAGCAATAGACAAGGCCTGTGGGGATCTTTTGCGGACCACAGGCAACAAGTAGCATGTTTATCGCAGATAAACAGGTTACTAGACCTATTCGCTTGAGCTGCTGTTTCATTAAGCAATCATTATTTTAAACTGAACGTTAACAGACATTTTAACAGTGCCTACAGCGTAACAGCAATTATTTATCCAGTAAGTTGTATTTCTTTAAGATCCCACGAAGCTGGTGGTAGCTCAAACCCAGTAATTCTGCGGTTTTTTTCTGGTTAAACTGACCCGCTTCCAGCGCTTGTTTAAGTAAACTGACTTCACTCTCTTCACAGTGAGTTTTAAAGTCGATTGGGAAGCGAACTGGCTCATTGATGTTGGCACTGCTACTGGGCTCTGTTGCTTTACTGGCAACTGGAGCATCAGCTGTTTGCTGTCTCTCTTTAGTTTTTACCCGCGTAGTGGGTCGATAAGGAGATGCAAATGGATCTAAAATAATGTCATCAATTGCTTTGCCTGTTTCTGCATTGCGATAAACACTGCGCTCAGCTACGTTTTTCAATTCTCGAATATTGCCTGGCCAACGGTACTCCATTAACTGCTGTACAGCACGTGGGCTAAAGCCTTCAAATAGCTCCATTTTTAGTTGTCTCGCCATGCCAACAGCAAAATATTCAGCGAGAGGCATAATATCTTCAGTTCGGTGACGCAGTGGTGGCAAAGTGATGACGTCAAAGGCTAGTCTATCTAACAGATCGGGTCTAAATTCGCCGGCTTCTGCTAATGAGGGCAGATCTTCATTGGCTGCACAAATAAGTCTAACATCGGTTTTAACGGTTTTATTACCGCCAACCCGTTCAAATTCGCCGTATTCTATCACTCTTAACAATTTTTCTTGAATGAGCCCTGAGGTATTGGCCAGTTCATCTAAAAATAGAGTGCCACCATTTGCACGCTCGAATCTGCCTTCATGCTTCTTGTTTGCGCCTGTAAAAGCGCCTGCATCGTGGCCAAACAGTTCGCTTTCGAGTAAATTCTCGCTCAACGATGAGCAGTTAAGCTTGATAAAACTTTCGTCCCAACGCTTTGATAGGTAGTGCAAACGCTCTGCAATGAGTTCTTTGCCCGTGCCTCTCTCACCAATGATTAGCACTGGCTTAGACAAAGGAGCAACTTGAGAAATATGTTCCAGGACCTCTAACAATGCATTAGATTGTCCAATAAGATTATCTTGCTGAAATTGATTACTCACAGTAAGTTTTAGTCTTTCACGCTAATAATTGGTGAAAATAATAATATGATGCTCTGTTTATAAATGAAAGTAAAAGTTAATATTTTGGTTAACTTATTGTATTATAACGAAAATGAAAAAATGGCACGAATGATGAATAGTAATTATCGAAACCAACGTTAATTTAAGGAAAATATTATGGGAATTTTTTCACGCTTTGCAGACATCATAAATTCAAACATCAGCGCATTACTTGATAAAGCTGAAGACCCTGAAAAAATGGTTCGTCTGATCATCCAAGAGATGGAAGATACTCTAGTTGAAGTTCGTTCAACATCAGCGAAAGTACTTGCTGAAAAGAAAGAGATTATTCGTCGAATTGCTAAAGTGCAGCAGCAAGTACAAGATTGGGAAAGCAAAGCTGAACTGGCATTGTCAAAAGATCGTGAAGACCTTGCTAAAGCGGCGCTAATAGAAAAGCAAAAGGCCAATGAGCTTGCTGACACTTTAGCAGCTGAGTTGGTTGTCGTCGAAGAACATATTCTTCGCTTGAAAGATGAAGTTGGCCTATTACAAGAGAAGCTTGTTGATGCCAAAGCACGTCAAAAGACGATTATCATGCGTAAACAAACAGCATCTTCACGTCTTGAGGTTAAAAAACAGCTAGATTCAAGTAAGATTGATAACGCGATGAGTAAGTTTGAACAGTATGAACGTCGCGTGGAAGGCTTAGAATCACAAGTTGATGCCTATGACCTTGGCAACAAGAAAACCCTTAACGATGAGTTCGCCGCATTGGAAGCAGAAGATTCTGTAAACGATGAGCTTGAAGCCATGAAAGCTAAAATGAAGGCTAGCAAGAGCAAAACAAAAGCTAAATAACAACGGAGCAGAGGTGAGTTATGGACATGGATATTTTGATCGCCCCAATTATTATTTTTATGATTGTCGTGGCTCCGATTTGGTTAATACTGCATTACCGCAGTAAACGACAAGTGAGTCAGGGGCTTACCGATGAAGAGTTTGGCCAGTTAAACGAACTTATTGCTAAAGCTGACAAAATGTCACAACGAATTGAAACCCTTGAGGCAATCTTGGACAGTGAGGCACCACAGTGGAGGGGGCGAGATGAATAGATCACAAGGTTTTGCCACTGAGGTAAATAAATTCAATTTGGTGATTAAATAAAGGAGGAGTTAGACATGAGTGAAGGCACAAGCAGAACTTTATATCGAATTCCTCAATCAGGTAAAATAGCGGGAGTATGCGCAGGGATTGCAGATTACTTCAATTTTGAAACATGGTTAGTCAGAGTGCTTGCAGCCTCTATCTTTTTACTTGGTGGCTCCGGAATTGTATTGATTATCTATGTTTTGCTTTGGATGATTTTAGATATCAAACCAGGCACAGATAAGAACAAGTCGAGCCATAAAGAGATAGAAGTAAAAAAGAAAGTTTGGCAATCAGGTGAACCAGCTAAGATGGCATTAAGGGATGTGAATAGCCAATTTAGAGCACTGGAGCTTAGATTACAAAGTTTAGAGCGACATGTAACTTCTGATAATTACGATCTTAAAAACGAAATCAATAACCTATAGTTCGAAGCAGGGCAGCACATACAAGTATATACCCGTATACTGCCCTAGAACTCCCCTCAACAGGTTCGAATTCTGCCTATGGCAAGTATCAAACGTTCTCTTAAAAAACTAAGTAAAAATACTCAAGCGCTAGCCCTGCGAACTACCGATAAACATTTACGCTTAGCGGTAACGGGTCTTGCTGGCGCAGGTAAGACCGCTTTTATCACCGGGCTGGTTAATCAACTATTACACAGCGGCATTACAGAGGGGAACAGTCAGTTACCTTTGTGGCGGGTTGCTAGAGACAGTCGTCTTTTTGGTGTTAAACGAGATTTACAACCTGATCTGACCATTCCAAGTTTTAACTATGAAAGCGCGATTAGCGCGATCAGCAATGAGCCATCATCATGGCCGCAATCAACCCGCAATATCAGTGAACTTAGGCTAGCCATTAAGTACCGCCCGGCAAAAGGATTGCTGTCAAAGCTAACTGATAGTGCCACTTTGTATTTGGATATTGTTGATTACCCCGGTGAGTGGTTGCTTGACTTGCCAATGTTAAAACAGAATTTTCAACAGTGGTCAGAGTCGCAGCTTGAGCGAGTATCAATATTTGAGTGTTCAAGCTACTTTAGCGACTTTATAGAAGTCCTCAATAGCATTGAATTAGCAGCCGTTGCTGATGAAGCAAAGCTACAACAAATTACTGATAGTTATCAAAAGCTATTGCTCGATTGCGTTGAGCAGCATGGATTTTACTATGCTCAACCAGGGCGACTGCTGCTGCCTGGAGAGCTCGAAGGTACGCCTGTACTGGCGCTTTTCCCATTGATAAATGTCAGCACTGAGCAGTTCTCTATACTTGAAAAAACTGAATCAAATAGCTTTTATAATACGTTGAAACAGCGATACGCTGAATACGTCTCTCGCGTAGTGAAGCCTTTTTATCATGACTACTTCGCAAAATTTGATAGGCAGTTAGTATTGGTCGACTGCTTTACGCCGTTAAATCGTGGTAAGCAGCAGTTTGACGATATGACAAATGCACTTCAAGCGGTGATGGAAAGCTTTCAATTTGGCCAATCAAGTTTATTAAAGCGTCTATTTTCTCCCAAAATTGATAAATTGCTGTTTGCCGCAAGCAAAATTGATCATGTCACCCGCGATCAACAGGGTAATGTTTTGTCTTTGCTTAGTCAGCTGGTGCAACAAAGTCAGCAACATGCCAAATTTGAGGGCTGTGAGGTTGAGACTATGGCTATCAGTGCCATTAAGTCGACGACCCACGGTATGGTAAAACAAAATGGCCGTGACGTTGAAGTTGTAAAAGGAATCGATCTTGATAATCGTGAAGTGGTTACGCTGTTTCCTGGAGAAGTGCCTAAATCTCTTCCTTCAGCAGACTTTTGGCAGCAGCAAGGCTTTGATTTTGTCAGTTTTGCGCCGCGTAAGGTAGCTAGAAAGCAAGGGAATAAGGCTGACTTTGAGCATATTAGGCTCGATCATGTATTGCAGTATCTAGTTGGTGATAAATTAAAGTGAATACAGATAACATTTCAATTAAAAAGCAACAGCGATTCGAATCCGTTGATGAAGATACAGTATTGGACATTGCGCCGGCATCTAGCTTTTCGACGAATGAAGAATTTGTCGAAATTGAGTCACTATCAGAGCAAGAGTTAGAAACTAAGTTAGATGAGCACTTTGATCATGTCGAACAGCTTAATGATGGCCTTTCTTCAACGCAACAAACAAAGCGTGGTTGGTTAGGCAGAGCCTGTCTACTTGGTGTGTTAGCTATTGCAACCGTTGAGACGAGCCTCGGTTTATATGATGCATTTGTCCAAAGCTCATGGTTGTTTACTTTGTACGCCGTTGTGGCAACACTGGTGGTATCTTGGGCACTAAAAGTCAGCGTTACTGAATGGCGTAAACTAAAAAGGCTTAAAAAGGTTGAGGAAACCCAGGCAACAGGCATGCGATTACTCAACAGTATGCAGATGGGAGAAGCCGATCTCTTTATCGATAAGTTATTAGCGCAGTTACCCAATAACTCACACCGTGAGCGCTATTTGCAGCAAGTGAGTGTCGAGCATAACGACGCTGAGAAGCTGGTGTTATTTGAAGCTTGTGTGCTGGTCGATAGAGATCTACAGGCTAAAAAAATAGTGAGACGTTTTGCACAAGAATCAGCGCTGTTGCTGGCTGCTAGCCCATTAGCTGTGCTTGATATGGCAATTATTCTTTGGCGTAACCAAAGCATGATTAACCAACTCGCTCAATGTTATGGCATTGAACTAGGGTATTGGAGTCGTATTAAGCTCATTCGTGGCATTATTGGCAATATTATCTACGCGGGTACCAGTGAAATCGTCACCGATTTGGGTACTCAACTGTTGTCAGTTGAAATGTCGGGGAAGCTGTCTGCACGTTTAGGTCAGGGACTAGGTGGAGGGCTGTTGACAGCACGTTTAGGCTATCAAGCGATGGCGCTCTGTCGGCCACTTGAGTTTAATGAACAGACAAAACCTAAGTTAAAAGGGATCCATAAAGAGCTATTATTGGATTTAAAAGAGTTAACCTCTGTGGTCATGGGCAAAACAGCCAAGAAGGAAAAGCAAGAAGTTGAAGACAGATAGCAAGTTTTGACCGACTGCTGTGCCTTATAGATAAACACATGCCGCCCTCACGTAACATTTATTTTACAAGCCGCAAGATATTAATCTTCACTCAATAGTATTTAATTACCTTGGACTAGTCCAAGGTAATTATCTAAAACACGTGTAATTTGAGCTCAAAGTCATCGGCCATTAATGGCCTAATGAAATGAGCTACATCGTAGCCAGCTATGCAGTTCTAATTGTTACTTATTGATTTAGTTGGCACCAGGCAGATGCAAACAACAACTATTAAATCGCATCAGCTCAACAAGCATTGAGTGGGAGATTGAAATGCAGGACAAGTGGCAGCAAGCAACGCAGGTTATTCATGCTGGGCATATATCTAATGAACATGGTGCGCTGGTTACACCGCTATGCCAAAGTGCAACTTTTGTGTTTGACAGTGCAGAGCAGGGCGGGGCTAGATTTGCCGGGGAGGAACCAGGCTTTATTTATACTCGCTTAGGTAATCCGACTACCGCTGAGCTCGAACGCAAAATCGCAGCACTCGAGGGCAGTGATTGTGCTGCGGCGACCGCATCAGGGATGGCGGCGGTTTCGGCCGCATTATTGGCAAATTTAAGGAGTGGCGATCACCTCATTGCTTCTAATGCTGTCTACGGCTGTACGTTTGCGTTGATGAACTCACAGCTCGCCAAATTTGGTATAGAGGTGAGTTTAGTCGATTTTAGTCATCTCGATGAAATAGAAGTGGCTATCAAACCCAATACAAAAGTCATATTTTGTGAAACCCCTGTTAATCCTCATCTAAAGGTGTTCAATCTTGATGCCATTGCTCGGATAGCAAAAGCACATAAGCTGGTTAGTGTGGTTGATAACACGTTTATGACCCCGTTGCTGCAACAACCAATAAAACACGGTATTGATATTGTGATCCATAGTGCTACTAAGTACCTCAATGGACATGGCGATGTGATTGCGGGAGTAGTGTGTGCAAGCCGTGAGCAGATGGACGTGATTAAGTATGAAGTGCTTAAAGACATTGGTGGGGTTATTTCTCCTCACGATGCTTGGCTCATCCTACGTGGGCTTAAAACTCTCGATGTCAGATTACAGCGCCACTGTGATAGCGCTGAACGTGTGGCAGAGTTTTTAGAGGGGCATGTTAACGTATCAAAGGTTTATTACCCTGGACTAAAAAGTCACAGTGGAAATGCGCTTATTGGGCATCAAATGAAACGAGCAGGTGGCGTAATAGCCTTTGAACTAGATGCGGATCTGCAAGCTTCTATTAAGTTTATAAACCAGTTAGAGCTGTTCTCTATTGCCGTGAGCCTAGGAGATGCTGAGTCATTAATTCAGCATCCTGCATCAATGACACACTCACCTTATACGCCCGATGAAAGAGCGAAGGCGGGAATTACGGACAACCTATTGCGGATTTCAATCGGATTGGAAGCCGTTGAAGATATCATTTCCGCGCTCGATAAAGGATTAGCTGCGTTATAATTTGCAGTCATTCAAGCAGTAAAGCCGCTGTAAGTGTTCACTTACAGCGGCTTTACTGACTCAATCAAATTGCTTTATTAGTTAAACGCTAGAATTGACCTCGGAAGCGCTAAATATTCCAGAAGGTGTGCGCAATAATGTAAAGCGCAAACATACTAATGAAGTTAATAATAACGCCTGCTCGCATCATCTCGGACTGCTTAATGTAGCCTGAGCCATAAACGATGGCGTTGGGCGGTGTGGCGACTGGTAGCATAAATGCACAAGAAGCAGCAATACCGATGAGGACTGACAGCATCACAGGTGATAGTCCCAGCGCTTCTGCTATAGCGGCAAACACGGGGACTAAAAGTGCTGCGCTAGCGGTATTGCTGGCAAATTCGGTCAGCATGACAACAAATGCTATTACAGCAAAAATAAATAGTGCCATGTGAGCATTACCAAATATATCGGTAACCCAATGGGCCAAAAATACACTCGTCCCAGTAGCTTTAAGTACAGCGCTTAACGTGAGGCCACCGCCAAATAGAATTAATACACCCCAATCGGTCGTTGACTCAATTTTTTTCCATTGCACTAATCCAAGTCCCGCGAGGGTCACAACAGCGCTAAGCGCCACAACTGTATCAAACTTAGAGATGCCGCCCAACGCCTGTGAAAGCGGCTTACTAAATATCCAGCAACAAACTGTTGTGATGAATATAAGTAGTGTCAATTTACCTTGGAAAGTTAGTGATTGCTTTTCAGCTTTTACTTCGCAGATCATCGACAGATCGGGCTTTAAATATAAGTAAAGACCCACTAACATCAACGGCAGCATGATAGCGACAGTGATTAAACCGAACTCTAGCCAATCACTAAAAGATAAACCGACTTGAGCTGCAGCAATCGCATTCGGTGGGCTACCCACTAATGTACCAATACCACCAATGTTTGCAGAATAAGCAATACCGAGAAGTAAAAACAGATAGGTACTCTTATGTTTAGTTATGTCTATCTGATGCAAAATCCCAAGTGCAAGAGGCAGCATCATTGCAGTGGTAGCAGTGTTGCTTATCCACATCGACAGTAGTGCTGTGATCCCAAATAGCATGACACAGGCTACAGATAACCGGCCTTTAGATGCCATGAGTACTTTCTGGGCAATCAGTCGGTCTATCCCTTGATGATTCAAGGCCGCAGCCAATACGAATCCACCAAAGAAAAGATAGATGATGGGGTTGGCAAAATGGCTCATCGCAGCTTGTGTTTCAAACACGCCAAAGAGCACCGCGAGTATCGGGATCATAATCGCGGTAATACTGATGTGTATTGCTTCTGTTAGCCACAATATGGCGGCAAAGGTCAGCAAAGCGAGTCCAGTATTAACTCCCTGTTCAAAAGGGAGAAAACTATACATCAGGAAAAGCAATACTATATCTGCGGCTAGTATTATTAGCTTTTTCTGTTGAGCAGTAATACTACTGCTGATCGGATTGGGTGCTTCTGTAGAGTCTAATGACATTTGTCAGTCCATTATTATTGTCGATTGAAACACTCTAGAGCAGTCGTGATTAACTTCAAAATGAGTTGAGTTGTTATTATCTAACAAAACTGAAGCGCAACTAAAGTGATGCAGAGCTCATAAAGTGGCTAAGTTTGAGGTGTGTTTGTAAAGTGTGTTTGCGACTTACAAATTTATCCGTCAAACGGAATCGATTTGAATACTTAGTTAGAATAATTGAAAGTTCATTTGTAAGGTTGTTTTGTGATCTTGATCGCTGCGTAAAACTTTAGCGTGAGATGTTGGTCGGTTTGTGGCGTATTTCGTGGGTGTGATCTACATTTTGCAACGTAACCAAGGAGACGGAGTGAGGTTACTAACTAATGGAACATACAAGGATACAGTCAATGAATAAGAAATTAATACCCGCTTTATTACTTACTAGCCTTATGTCATTTTCATCTGCACAAGCAGCCGTTGATAACGTTGCTGCCGAAACTAATAAAGTATCTACTCAAAAGAGTGCTCAGATTATTAGTATTAACTCTGCCAGTGCTGCTCAATTATCGGCCTTGAAAGGTGTTGGTGATTCAAAAGCGAAAGCAATAGTGGACTACCGAACGACACATGGTAAGTTTGGCTCAATCAGTGACCTATCAAATGTAAAAGGTATCGGAGAAAAGTTGATAGAGCAAAATAAGGCAGTGTTGAGCCTGTAGTGATATCGTTTTACTCAGGCAATTAAGGATAAATAAGCCTTCTATTGAAGGCTTTTGTCTATAGAATCAGCGATTGAACCAAAAGTAGCGGCTGAAACTCGATAATGACTTGCTTGGAGTCGATACATGGTAGATAATGCTGCCGTTCTTGAGAGCAACTGCTTTCAACGAAATCAGTGGTGACCCTAGGGTCCCCCCGCAATGATAACTTGTGAACTCGGCCAGGCCTGGAAGGGAGCAACCGCAGCAAGTGACTCATGTGCCGGGGTGTGGCTCTAGGGAAACCTCCAAATCCTTTCTACTTCTAACTTTCCTGGTTATTACCCTTATAAATCTTATAATTTTTGTGAATAATACCAATATTAACAGTGACTCATGTGATTGTTAACCAATGTGGTGTGGCTCTAGGGAAACCTGCAAATATTCTGTAAGCTTCCCATTATTGTGTTAAGCCTCTTTTTTCTGATTTGCCTTCAAAAATGCTCTAGATTCTTCCAATGCTTGTTGGATCTCCGACTTCATTTTGGTTAGCTCGGCATAATCTTCAAAAAAGTAGGTATCAACTAAGTGTCGAATATATCGAGTCGGTAATTTATTCAGTGTAATGCAGCATAGATCTGCAAGATAATCTGCAGGTAACTCATCTAACAAGCCTTCGTCTGAAAGCATCTCAAGTAAAAGAACTTCATAGTAATTTCTAATGTCCAATTGCATATACCTCTCCCTGAATCATTTTTAATGATCAAATCTATAAATCTATTTATTAAGGTCATTGCTAAAAACGGTATTAGCAGCTAAAAACAGCTGGCTATGTCGAATGTTGAGTTGGTGTTGTTCATTACTGTATCCCCCTCCAATCACACAAGCAATGGGTATTTTGGCTGAATACGCTTGCTGTATTACCGACTTGTCGCGGGCATAAATACCTTCAGTGCTGATATTAAGGTAGCCGAGGTTGTCATCAGTATGAATATCGACACCGGCATCGTAAATAATGAGATCGGGCTGATGTAGGCGAATAAGGTAGTTAAGAGTTTGACTTACAGTTTCCAAGTAGTATTTATCAGCAGTACCGCGAGGAAGTTCTATATCGTAATCTGATTGCTGCTTACGTGCGGGGAAATTATGTTGGCAATGAATAGAGCAAGTGATGATGCTATTAAAAGTGGCTGCGGTTGTCGCGGTGCCGTCGCCCTGGTGCACATCACAGTCAAAAATGAGTACCTTGTCTATGTCTGGATACTTTAAAGCTTGTTGAGCTGCATAGGTTAAATCATTGAAAATACAAAAACCGCTGCCAAATTGATGATGGGCGTGATGGTAGCCTCCACTTAAATGGATGGCGCAGCCATATTCTATGGCTTTTCTGCAGGTTAATTCAGTACCCGCGACAGAGCGCAGTGTTCTTTCTAATAAGGACTTGCTCCAGGGAAACCCAATGCGTCGCATTAATTTAGCATCAAGTGTGCCATTGATGAAGTGACTTACGTAGTTGCTGCAGTGTGTTTCAGTTAATGCTTGTTGTGTGACCGCTTGTGCAGCGAAAAATTGCGATTGCTTCGCAATGCCTTGCTGTAACAGATACTGGTATAGATAAAGATATTTAGTTGCAGGAAAACGGTGTTTGGAGGGTAACGCCAGCTTGGAATAGCTGGCGTGATAGATGAGTGGCAGCATGCTTTAAAAAACTTAAAGCTGTTTGATAGCCCAACTCATAAACTCTTTACGTGTTTTCTCATCTGCGTGTAACCACCAGTACTGTAGCATCTGTTCGGCCTTTGCAGCGTCATCAGCTGTAGTGACCGTTCTATTCGCTGTAGCAGCTGTCGCTGTGACTGCGGTTGCTGCAACAGCTGGTGAAGCTTTACTTACTGGCGCTACTGGCGTTGAAGATGCCGTAGCTGCACTTGCTGCAGCCCCCGTTGCAACTGCCGCTTCGACATCAATATCAGTCGCGGTATTGCCGCTAAACAGGCGAGATACAAATGACTCTTCTGTAATATTAGTCTGCTTTACTTGGTAGTTTACATTGCCATTATCGTTACGAGTGATAACCACTTGAGGCGATTTAGCAAACTTTTTTGGGTGCTTAACAAAATCGCCATCTGCTGGTTTCATCTGATATTCATAATCACCATCAACTTTAAGCGTGATGATAAACGGAGATGACTTAACATTGGTTTCGCTGTCGCTAAAGTCGTCTTCGACAAGATCGTTATAACGAATGGCAATTTTGTGGGTGCCGTTGTCCAATTCAAGCTCAGATTTGTGGTTAAACAAACTGGTTTCAACTTCTTTTCCATCAAGCGCAATATACTCAAATGCCATAGGAATATTTAAATTTGCAGCAAATGCCGCAGAAGAACCACATAAAGCGAGAATAGCGGTGATGGGTAGTAGCGGTTTCATTGTTGCTCCTTAACGATTTTGGCTCTTGAAAGGTCGCTCAAATAATTGGATACGATCTTCAATATAGCTAGTAGCTTGCCGACACTTGCCGAGGCGAGAGTGTTGAGCAAGGATCTCATTCTGTAGCTTGATTTTGTCAGCACTATGACAGTTTTCAAGAGAAGATTGCAAATTTTCAATTTTTTGTTCAATAATTTTAGCCCAGTTCAAATGTTTGTTAAGTTCTTCATACAGTTGATGGCTGTTTTGCATGACATTTGATGCTATCCAGCTAAATCCACTTTGTTGGTGAGCCTTCGCCCCCCGCTTAATTGCATGTGCTCGGCGGGTACGCTTTTGTTGCTCTAGCGACTTAATGTTGATATTGGTGGTTGCCAGCGCGCGGCGCACTGCACTAAACCTGTCTTGGATCTTCTCACAGCTAGAGATAATGGTAGGATGTGAGCGCTTTGCAGCAAGGAGCTGTTGCAGTTGGGCTATATTTTTAGATAGCTGATCGATACATGGTTTGAGCTGAGCGCCTTCTTGTATAAAGAGCTCATTATTAAAGCGCTCAACATCTTGCATCATTTTACGCTGCCCTTGCGGCAATTGTGCATCGTGCTGCAATACATCTTGTTCTAACTGTTTTAGCTGCTGCTTGAGTTTATTGATGAGTTCATTGGTATTCATACCCAGGCACTCCAAGCTAACTGGGCAGCAATAAGTAAAATCATGGTGACGAAAATAGGCCTAATAAAAGGGAGGCCAAACTTAATGGCAGAATGCGCGCCAATATAAGCACCAATCATCATACATACTCCCATTGCTAGGCCAATACTTATATTGACTTGTCCCATCACAAAAAAGATGATGAGTGACGTTAAGTTACTGGTAAAGGTCATCGCTCGAGCAAGCCCTAAGCTATAAAGCAAAGGCAGTTTGTGCATCCCGGTACTGGTTACTGTCCAAAACGCACCAATACCCGGCCCGGCAAACCCGTCGTAGAAACCAAGTGGCAGACCTTGTAGCCACTGCTTAAACCTACTTTTGGGTTTCACTGGAATGTCACAGTTTTTGCAACCCATGGCATTGGGCTGAAAAAGAGTATAGATAGCAATAGCAATAATTATTAGCGGTAACCACTTTTCTAGCCATCGGTTATCGATTATCGAAACAATAAAGGTACCGATAACTGCGCCGATAAAAGTGGCTATAAATGTGTGATACCACAAGCTAGGAGAGAATAGCCGTTGCTTATAATAAGTGTATGCAGCCATTGATGAGCCAAAGCACGCTGCCAGCTTATTGGTAGCCAGTGCCATGTGAGGAGGTACTCCCATGGTAAGCAAAGCCGGTATTGATAGTAGTCCTCCGCCGCCAGCAACCGCGTCGATAAACCCTGCAATTAACCCTATCAATGCCAGTAAAGCCCAGCTACTCGGGTCTAGTATTAAGTCCAATCGTTGTCCTATTCAATAACACGTCGAAAAGGTGGTAGGGCATCTAATAAAGATTTTCCATAACGCTTGGTCACTAAGCGTCTATCTAAAATAGAAATTCGGCCATAATCCTGTTCTTTTCGGAGTAATCTACCACAACTTTGTACCAGTTTGCGCGACGCATCTGGGATTGTGAGTTGCAAAAAGGGATTTCCACCTTTTATTTTAATATATTCTGAGTGAGCTTGCTCTACAGGGGAGGTCGGCACAGCAAAGGGTAGCTTAGTGATGATGAGATTTGTTAAGTAATCCCCCGGTAGATCGAGTCCCTCTGAAAAACTGCCAGTACCAAAGATAATACTTGGTTTGGTGTCATCACAAAGGGCTTTGTGCTGCTTTAAGATCTCTTGTCTTGGCAAGGTACCTTGGATGAGTAAGCTTGTTTTAATTTTGTTTTCGACCAGATCTGCCACTTTTTCCATCTGCCAGTATGATGCAAAAAGCACTAAGCTTGCCATTTCATCTTCAACAAGCGCGATAATCTGTTTTGCCAGCTCATCGGTATAATTGTCATGGGTTGGCTCCGTGTCCATTTGGGGTAAGAACAAGGTGGCGTTTTGTTCAAAATCAAACGGTGAGTCGAGCGCAAGGTAACGGCTACCATCATTAATAGACAGACCGACTTGATGAGTGAAATGATTAAAATTGTTCAGTGCTCTGAGTGTTGCGCTACAAAGTACAACCCCAGCAGCTTTATCCCAGAGTAAATTCTCAAGCATAAAGCCGACCTCAATTGGTGAAGCACTGAATAAATAATCTGATTGCTTACCTGTCAGCTGTTCTATCCAGCGAGCCATTGGTGCGCCTTTAGGATTATCTTGTTTAGCCATCATCCTCCACAGCTTTTGTAAATTCTCGATTCGCTGCAGCATAAAGCCGGTTTCTGACAGTAATGCCTCCGATTGATGTTTGGGGATATCACCATCTTTTATCGCTTCATTGAGCAGGGCGAGCATTTTATTAAACTGTTTAAGGGCAACATTAGAGGCCGTGGCTAAGTTTTCTGCGAGAATAAGCAGAGCTGGTGGTAATTTACCATGTTCGAAACGAAAGCGATTTTCAGGGTTATCGAATTGCTTAGCTTGGCCATCACAAAAATGGGCAACTTGGTTGAGTAAACCACTGATATCACCGATATGGTCAAGCATTGCTTGCGCAGGGGCAATAATATAATTGCTCTTAATCTGGTTTTGCAGTTTCGAAGTCGTTTTCGTTAGCTTTTCCAGCCAATCGGTGGCACCTCGAATTGTGGCTTGTGCACTACTAAAATCACGAGCAACGATAGGCAGGTGATGTGCTTCATCTATGACATAATAGAGATCTTCTGGATCGGGTAAAATAACACCTCCTCCGAGTTCTAGATCTGCAAACAATAAGCTGTGGTTAGCAATCAGAACATCCCAAGTATCGATATCTTCTCGGGCTTTATGAAACGGGCAGTTTCTATGGCTGGCGAGTTGTTTGTGACAGCTATGTTTATCACAGGCTATTTGCTGCCATAGGTGATCTGGCAGTGGTTTGGTGAGTGTATCGCGCTCACCATTCCAACGGGACTCTTTAAAATCTTTAAGTAGGCCTTCGAGCATATCAACTTGGCTTTGATCGGGCTTTGATTGCCACATTGCCATTTGCGAACTGTTGTCTGGACCAACAAGCATCTCTAGCTTTGATAAACACACATAACGCTGACGGCCTTTGACTAAACCAAAGGTAAAATCCAACCCTGAATGCTGCAGGAAAAAGGGCAAGTCTTTGTGCAGTAACTGCTCTTGCAGTGCCACAGTCGCCGTTGCGATACAGACCTTTTTTTTACTGGCTAATGCCAGTGGGATTGTCCCTAGAATATAGGCCAGTGACTTACCAATACCCGTGCCTGCCTCTACTACTATTATTCGACGCTGTTTATCGTATTCCCCCGCAAGCGTTTTCGAGATCTCCGCGACGATATAGTTCTGTTCTCGCCGAGAGCGAAAGTTGGGCAAAGACGAAGCGATGCCTTTATATATAGTACGGATCTGGGTTTTAACGTCTGCGGATAACATGAATGCACTGGTCCAGTAAATAATGCTGTACATAATAACAGTGATTACATAGCCTAAGAAGAAATAAGTGCTTATTCGTGAATTTAATTGAGTCTATAGCTATGAACCCTACTGTTAGTGCGTCACAGATATTGAAAGGTCGCGTGCTAACTCGTCACGTCACCCAGCAAAAAACGGGGTTAAGTTTAGCATATGTTGTGGCGACCGAATTTGGCCCCGTCATAGTTGAAATTCCGGAGCAAGAGCATGTTTGCTTTATTCGGACAACAGATGAAGGGCTACTCAACGAGCACCGTGAGCTTACTAATATCCGCAGCAAGCGTTTGCCGCTAAGAAACTTCCAACTCGAAAACGTTAGCGCACTTTACTGCAGTGATATAAGGCAGCAACGAAATTTGATTCGAGTTGCTAAAGACCAAGCTATAGAGCTGTATGAGAGTGACATTAGGGCTGAGCATCGATTTCTTATCGAACGCTTTATCGCCTTAGATGTTGAATTTAGTGGTCATTATGTAGAAGCTGAACAAGGTACAGAGCCGCGATTTATCGCTAAAAAAGCTCGACCGGCAGAGCTCGTACAACCTCTAAAAGCTGTTTCGCTTGATTTTGAGTGTAGTTTTTCTGGTGAGCTCTATTCTGTTGGCTTATATGGCCAAACGGAAAATGGTGCCGTATTTGAAAAAGTGATAATGGTAGGGCAGCCTCAAGAGGTTGAGGTTAATTATATTGAGTGGGTTAACAATGAAGTGGCATTGATCCATGAGCTTGTCGCTTGGTTTAAAGAATACGATCCAGACATTATTATCGGTTGGTCTGTAGTGACATTTGATTTAGCCTTGCTATTTCGCCGCGCAAAACATCATGGCATAGCACTGGCCATTGGACGCAATAACCAAAATCTATCTTGGAAAGTCGAAGATAAATTTCGACCTGAGACGCTCTCACTGTATGGCCGAGTTGTGCTTGATGGCATTGATTGGTTAAAAGCTGCTTTTTACCAATTTGATCGCTATTCACTGGAATTTGTTTCGCGAGCATTGCTAGATGAAGGGAAAGCTATCGACAATGTTGTCAATAGAATGGATGAGATTAATGAACTCTTTGCAAATGATAAGCCTGCCTTAGCCCATTACAACCTAACAGACAGCCGATTGGTATGGGACATATTTGAGAAAACCCAGTTGTTTGATTTTGCTATCGAGAGAGCCAAGCTGACCGGCTTGGAACTTGGGCGGGTAGGCGCTTCTGTTGCAGCATTCATGAACCTCTACTTACCGCATTTGCATCGAAGTGGCTATGTTGCGCCAAGCTCGCCTGCAAGTGATGGAATTGAAAGCCCCGGCGGTTATGTGATGGACTCTGTACCAGGACTGTATAAGCATGTCCTAGTGTTAGATTTTAAGAGCCTTTACCCTTCAATTATTCGAACGTTCCTTATTGATCCTAAGGGACTCGTTGAATCTGCAGAGCAAGCTGAAACAGAAACGGTATCAGGTTATTTAGGTGCAAGTTTTAGTCGTAAAACTCCTATATTGCCGCAGTTGATTAAGTACCTTTCTGAGCAAAGAGAGCAGGCCAAAGCCAGCCAGGATGCTCCTTTATCTCAAGCAATTAAAATTATTATGAATTCGTTATACGGGGTGCTCGGCTCTCGTGGCTGTGTATTTCATGATGCCAAGCTTGCAAGCTCTATCACAATGCGTGGCCATGAAATAATGAAACAGACACGCAGCTGGATCGAAGAAGAGGGGTTTGAGGTTATTTATGGCGATACCGATTCAACATTTGTGTGGTTGGGAAATGATTATGACGAACAACAAGTACAAGCGACCGGTAAATCTCTAGCATCAAAAGTTAATCAGCGATGGCGACAAAAGTTAACCAACGACTTTGAACTAGAGAGTTTTCTTGAGTTGGAGTTTGAAACCCATTTTGAACAGTTTTTTATGCCAACGCTCCGCGGCTCTACCGAAGGGTCTAAAAAGCGCTACGTCGGTACCAAACTAACTGTTAAAGGTGAGAAGGAGTTAATTTTTAAAGGGATGGAGCAAGTGAGAAGTGACTGGTCCCCCTTAGCTAGGCGTGTGCAATATGAGCTGTATGAGCGACTGTTCGATCATCAAGATGTAGAGGGCTACATTAAATCCACGATTGAAGCACTAAATCGAGGAGCCTATGACGAGGAGCTGATCTTCGTAAAAAATCTAAGGCGTAACCTTGAAGACTACACTGCAAAGTCTTCTCCACACCTAAAAGCGGCTAGAATACTGTTTGACGCTACCAACGATGAGAGCGTGACGAAAAGAGGAGCCAGAATAGAGTACGTGATGACAACATCAGGCGCAGAACCTGTTTCCCACCAAACATCTCCCATTGATTTTGATTACTACATTAATCGTCAATTAGGGCCCATTGCCGAACCAATACTTTCAATAATGAATAAAAGTTTCAGTCAAGTGACATCAAATCAGATGACGTTAATTTAGATTGAAAGCTATTAATAAGCTGCTGCTTAAATGTTAACAGTTGGTTTAATCCTTTGTGGGTTGTGGTTTCACTAGTTAATTTAGTGCAAAACATGGCTGTATTTGTGATGTTCGTCTTTGAGTGATTGCTAATCTTTTGCTAACCTCGTTTGCAATTAGGATAGAAAGAAAACAACGGAATGGAATAAATATTGATGAAGCAGACTGAACATAATTAAAGGTTAGGCATTACATGAAAAAGACTTTAGTAGCATCGGCTTTGGCCGCAGTGATCTTTGCACCAACAGCATCAGCAATCGAAATTTATAAAGACAGTAAAAACGCAGTTGAAATCGGCGGCTTCATTGATGCTCGAATCATTAACACTCAGGGTGATACTCAAGTCGTAAACGGCGCTTCACGCATTAACTTCGGTTTTACACGTGAAATGAGCGACGGTTGGAAGGCCTACACTAAATTAGAGTGGGGCGTTAACCCATTTGGTAACAGTACTATTGCATACAGCAGTGAAAGTAACTTTGAATCTCAAAGCAGTGACTTTCTTAATAACCGTTTAGGTTATGTTGGTTTAAGCCACGATACTTATGGTTCTATTACCATTGGTAAGCAGTGGGGCGCATGGTATGACGTCGTGTACAACACTAACTACGGTTTTGTTTGGGATGGTAATGCTTCTGGTACTTACACCTACAACAAAGCAGACGGTGCGGTAAATGGTACTGGTCGTGGCGATAAGACTGTTCAATACCGTAATGCATTCGGTGATTTTAGCTTTGCGCTACAAGCACAGTTAAAGCAAGACAGTTTTGATGTAGATGAAGAGCAAGATGGCTCATCACCAATCTTACCAACTGCTAACTTTATGGCTGTTAAAGCGATTGGCACAAATACTGCCGATGCTGTAACAACGGTTGAATACAACTACACCTACGGTGGTGCGGCAACCTATAACGTTACTGACAAGCTTACACTTACTGCTGGTTTTAACTTAGGTGAGTTTGAAGCGACGACTTCAACGGGTCAGCGCTTTACTGAAACTGACTCAATCTATGGTGCTGGTATCACGTGGGGCGACTGGGACGGAGAAGGTTTCTACGGCGCAGCAAACGTCAACAAGCAAGAGTTCCATGATACTGATAACCTAGGTCGCATGCTTCCAGAGGCATGGGGTGTTGAATCACTGTTCTCATACAAGTTCGATAACGGCATCCGTACCTTCGTTTCTTACAACATTTTAGATGCTGGTGACGAGTATGAAGCAGCATATAATGGTGATGTGTTTAAACGCCAGTTTGCAGTAGCAGGTGTTCACTATGTTTGGGATTCAAACACTGTACTTTACTTAGAAGGTCGTAAAGATTTTAGTGACTTCACTAGTGCAGATAAAGCACAGCAAGCAGCTATGGAGATCTCAGAAGACGACGGTATCGCAATTGGTATTCGTTACACGCTGTAACGCTTGAAGACAGTTTAAACTTTAAAAGCCAGTAGCTTATGTTACTGGCTTTTTTGTTTGTGTATCTGATAGGGAAACTCTCTCATTTAGGGAGGAGACCTCCCCCAAGAACTAAAACACTATCAATAAAACCTCATTAACACCGCTCATAGATGAGTACTGAGCGAATTTAGTGCTCAATCAAATTCTATCTAATCTAGATAAGGAATACTGACATCGTCTAAGTAAAAAGCAGCTAGCTTAATTTGCTGTAAACCTCCAATGGAAAAATATCTCTCTATGAATATCATTCTTAATAGCGATATCTAATGCTTGAAGGTTATCTATTCGGGGCAAGCTAGATGAGTTTACAAGCAGTCAAAAGCCAAAGCGAGGTTAAACAGATATAGATTGATTTATATGGCGCAGTAAAGCCATTTTCCTGCTTATCAGTTTAGATAGACTGTAGATATTGACTGATACGAATGTACAAAAGGGTAAATATTAACCATTTAATAATTTTTTTAAAAAAGATTATCTAATTTTACTTTTAATGCAGCTAGTAATGCTATTAATTCTTATTAAACATTGCTTTAGCGTGAATAGTTTGAGCGTTCGTGATGAAGATTCTGTTGTAATGAAGACTTTACAATAGAACCTCTATTTCTCTATGTTCGGCATAATTTTTGGTAATAACAAAGAGTGTGGCCTCATCGAAGAGTTTCAATATTTGGGCTGAAAAAGTTACTCAACTTTGCCACTTTACTCGTCAGTATTAATTACCATAAACAAGATTTAACAGTTATTCATTATTCACTTTTACTTGTTACATCTTATTTTTTTACAATAACTTAACGTTATCAGAGTTTGATTGTACTTTTGCTAAAGTAATTTTTTAGTTTCAGTCTATTCCTCAAACTCAGTTACTTCGGCGCTTTACTCCTGTTCCGATATCACAGTACCTCCGATTCTAATTACTTATACCATTCAATAGCGATCCTAAAAGTAACTCATGATTATCTCTGTCTAGTCATACGTTTGTTGTAAATATGTTTCTAATATGTTTTTATTTGGCTGTAGGTGGTGTTTGTGTAACATTTTGTTAACCACGTTGTCCGCCTCATAAAATAAAAAAGAAAGTCCAGGGAGATTTACAATGTATAAGAATAACTTACTTGCTAACTCAGTGCGCCTCGCATTAGTTAGTGGTGCTATGACCGCAGCTTTTACTGCTCCAGCAGTATTAGCGGCTGAAGAAAGTACAGTAGAACGTATTGAAGTAACTGGTTCACGTATTAAAAGAACTGATATGGAGGGCGCAAACCCTGTAACGACTATTGACGCAGCATCAATCGAAAAGATGAGTGTTAATAACGTCGGTGATCTTCTGCAAAACCTTACTTCATCTGCTGGTGCCGCGACCAATACTCAAACCAACAACGGTGGCGATTCAAGTACTCGATTCTCTCTACGCGGTATTGGTTCAGAACGCACACTCGTATTGATCAATGGTCGTCGTGTTGTTGCGGGCGGCGGCGGTGCAAACTCATCTGTCGATTTGAACACCATTCCAACCGCTATTGTTAAGCGTGTAGAAATTCTAAAAGATGGCGCATCAGCAACCTATGGTTCTGACGCTATTGCTGGTGTTGTAAACATTATTACTAAAGACGATTTTGAAGGTTTCGAGGCAAAACTAAATTATGGTGGTAGTGATAAAGGTGATGCTGTAACTAAGGGTATCGATGTTACATTTGGCGCTGCTAATGATAGAGGTAACGTTGTTGTTGCTTTAGGTTATAGCGACCAGGGCGACGCGTTTATGGGCGACCGAGACTTCTCTGAGTTTGAATTACGTGCTTATGAAGATGGTACAACTCAGGAAGGTGGTTCTTCAGCACCGCCATGGGTAAACGCTAACACTGCAGACGGCCGAGTTACTCGTGGTCCTGAATATGGTGATTGGAGAGCGTATGATGGTAGTACAGATTCATATAACTACAACCCTGTAAACTACCTTCAAACACCGAGCAAGCGTCGTTATGCGTCAATGTTTGCAAACTACACATTAGGTGAATTTGGTTTCTTAGGTGAAGTTAATTCTTTTGCTGAAGCAAGTTATGTGCAGACAACGGGTAATAGACTTATTGCTCCTGAGCCATTAGCACCACTTATCTTCTTTGGTTCACCAGCTCCTTACTCACCAAATAACTACTACAACCAAAAAATGGGACCAAAAGATTCAAACGGTGATGCATATGTCATAGATGACTGGCGTCGACGTATGCTTGAAACTGGTGGTCGTGCGAATGAACGAGATTACAAAACATTCCGTACAGCAGTTGGATTTAACGGTGCACTCAACAATGGCTGGGATTGGGAACTTTCATACGTTTGGGGCCAAAGTGACTCAGTTGAAAAAGCTGCTGGTTACTTCAACCTAGATCGTGTAGCTGAAGCAGTTGGACCTACGGGCTGGTTAGATGCGAACGGAAACTTAATTGTTGATGGTAATGGCGATGCTATTGTCGATGCTAGTGGTTCACAGCTTGTTTGTCTAAATGATGAAGGTGCCGCTATTGACGGATGTGTTCCATTAAACATCTTTGGAACTCCAGGTTCTGCGGATGAAATCTCGCCTGAAATGCTGCAATATATTTCTGGTGATTACAACACAACAGAAACAGGTCAAAATAAGCAAGAAGTACTTTCGGCAATTATTTCTGGTGATTTATTTGACTTACCTGCTGGCTCAGTAGGTTTCGCAGCAGGTTGGGAAAGCAGAACTGAATCTGGTTCATATACGCCTGACTCTCTGATTCTTCAAGGTATTACTACTGCAGGTTCTGCGGTTGGTACAAGTGGCGGATATGACGTACAAGAATTCTTTGGTGAATTAATTGTTCCAATTTTATCTGAAGCTCCTATGGCTCACTTGCTAGACTTTGAAGCGGCAATTCGTTACTCGGATTACAGCACATTTGGTACAAATACTAGTGGTAAGCTGGGTGTGAAATGGATGCCAGTAGAATCACTAATGGTTCGTGCTACTTTGTCGGAAGCTTTCCGAGCGCCTACGACTTCAGATCTATATGGTGGAGCATCAGTCGGTTTCCCTGAAGCGATCGACCCATGTGATGGTAATTTCTATACCGATGCTGAATACGCTGCAATAAAAGCGTCTCCAAATTGGGCTAACTGTACTGCAACTGGCGTGCCTGCAAATGGATACGATTCAGGTGGCGTAGAGCAGATCCCAACTAATGGCGGTGGTTCAGACAACTGGGGTGGCACACAAGATTTGACACCAGAAACTGCTGATGTATTTACTGCTGGTGTTGTATTTAACCCTGACTTCATTGAAAACTTCTCGATGAGTGTTGACTACTGGAAAATTGAGCTAGAAAACGCAATTTCTACTGTAGGTACTCAGACTCGTTTAGATGGTTGTTTTGAATCAGCTGAATACTGTGACTCGATTACTCGTTTCGGTGCTGATAGCGCGGCAGCTGGTGGTATTATAACAGTTGATAACTACACAGTTAACGTTGGTGGTATTAATACTTCTGGTATCGATTACGACCTTCGTTATACATTTGAGTCAGGATTTGGTGATTGGGGTCTAGGTTTAGACGGTACATACTTGCTTGAATATGATAAGTTCCTTGCAGACGGTTCAGTGATTGATCATGTGGGCCGTTTCGAAGGAAATCATGATGGTATGTTTGCAGAGTTAAAGACTAACTTTACCATTAATTGGTCAATTTCTGATTTTGATACATCTCTAATTACTCGTTATATTAGCGGTGTAACCGAAACTGAAGCAGGCTGGTGGACAGATCCATTTGAAAGAGATGTTGACTCAAATATTGTTGTAGATTTCCAAACTAACTACAACGTTTCTGAGCACTTAGTGCTAACAGCTGGTGTTGATAACTTATTTGATGAGCAACCACCATTTGTTTACTCAGCATTTGGTGCCAACACTGACGTTTCTACTTATGATGTTATCGGACGTACTATCTATGTACGTGCAGGTATTCGATTCTAAAGTTGAACCAAATATAAGGGCGCATTTGCGCCCTTTTTTATTTTAGACCAAGGAGCGGTTTATGAGATATACAGTAATGTTCTTATCACTTTTACTCATTGGATGTGAGTCCTCTCAAGATATGTTTAAGAATCAAAATGAAGAGGGGCAAATCGTTGATTCCGGCATACGCTGTGAAATGATGGCGAGAACGGGTTCCAATAGAAAAATGAAAGTATGTAGAACAGTGGAGCAGATTAAGAAGGACGAAAAAGAAGCTTATTCTTCACTTAATCGTAAGCAAAGAACAGGTTACACAATTCCTAGGGAAGGTGGGTTGCCTAATTAAGAGGGAGTTTACATGCGAAAAATAATTATATTATTCGTCTTTGTTTTAAGCGGATGCGAGTCTTCGCAAGATATGTTTAAAACTCAGAGTGATGAAGGTTCCACCGTCGATGCTGGAGTAAGGTGTGAAATGATGGCTAGGACCGGAACAAATAGAAAAACTAAAGTCTGTAGGACTATTGAGCAAATAGAGAAAGATAAAGAATCTGCAGAACGTTCTTTGCAAAGAATGCAAAAGACTGGCGGTACAGTTGGTAGTTAGTCTTTTCTTTTTAAATACATGCCTATTTTAACGATACACTCTGTTTATTTGTTTTAAATGGGCAATTTACCCTCTTCGCTTTTAACTACAATATACACTTCATATCTCCTCGCATTTTACTACTACAAATTATTTTGTTTTATTAGCTGGACTTCCCTCCATTCAGTGCCGTTGCACCCTGTAAACAAATTATTAGAAACACTTAGCAATAAAAGCATATTCCCAAAAATACATGATGGAATAGGTGAGGTGCCGTGCTGTTTGGGGACGATTATCTGAATGTCCTGCTAAAAAATTTGCTAACTTACGAATGTTAGGTTAATGAAATGTTAAACTTTCTTGGTCTTGGTGGATTTTAATAAAACCAGTAATATCAATAGTTAAGTTTATTTTTTTAATTCGGTTTGTACCAATCTTCTACAGTGTTGTTTTGCATAGTTGTTTAAAAATGCCCCTTTTGCATGTTTTGTATCCTGTAAGCCCCTTTTTAGACAGTTATAGGTGATTCCAAATGTTGACACAGGTCAACATTTTGTGAAATGATGCCAGCGGGTCTACATCCTCGAAGGTGTAGAAAAGGGAAGATAATAATTAACAATCACAATAGAAAGACGAGCTTAGGCACTGGGAACTAAAGCAAAATAAGCGTACGCACCCTGTTGTCGATAAGTTAAAGCTTTTTTAATCACTTCAAATTGGTTGGGAACTATGTCCAAGGTAAGCAATAAAACAAAAATCGCTACAGCGCTAATAGGCGCACTAGCCCTAGCAGGCAGTAACTTAGTGATTGCCGATCCTCTTTCTGATGTTCAGAAAGCAGACAGTAAAATTCACGCTGAAGCGGCAACGTCTCAGAAGAAAGTTGATAAGTATTTTGACCAAGCTCAGGACATGTTGTTCGAGTATGGTTCAGTTGCTGACGAGCGTGAGTCACTAAAATCTTATAACGATTACGTAGCAGGCTTGGTTGCAGACCAAGAAGCTACCATGAAATCTATTCAAGATGACATCAACGGTGTTGATGCATTACGTCAAGGCGTTGTGCCATTGATGTTTAAGATGGTTGATGCATTAGAGCAGTTTGTCGCTCTTGATCTGCCATTTAACACTGAAACACGTGTAGAGCGTGTTCAAAACCTTAAGAACCTTCTTAATAGCGCTGAAGTTACACTTGCTGAAAAGTATCGTCTAATTCTAGATGCATACTCAATTGAGCGTGAATACGGCAGTTTCGTAGCAGTTAAAACCGGTCAGCTAGAGCTTGATGGTAAAGAAGTACTTGTTGACTTCTTCAACCTTGGTCGTGTTGCTCTATATGCACAAAGCTTAGACGGAAAGGCTGCTTGGATGTATAACGATGAAACAAAAGGTTGGGACGCATTAGATGATAGCTATCTACGTGAACTAACTAAAGGTATCCGAATTGCACGTAAACAGGGTGCTCCGGATCTATTCTCGTTACCAATTCCTGCTGCGGAGGCTGCACAATAATGAAGAAGTTAATTACTACAGCAATCGTTGCTGCGAGCCTGACATTAACTGCAGGTTTTGCTAGCGCTGCTGATGCACCAAAAACAATCGATCAACTACTTAATCAAGTTAAAGTTGACCGTGCGAATGCATCTAAGACTAACGCAAAGCGTGAGCAAGAGTTCAAAAACGAGCGTGGCGATAAAGCTGCACTGTTAAAGCGTGAGAAAAATGCTTTAGCTGCAGAGCGTCAACGCGGTAAAGACTTAAACCAAGCTTTCTTGGACAATGAGCGTAAAATTGGCCAGTTAGAAGAAGACTTGAAAACAGCTCAAGGTGACTTGGGTGAGATGTTTGGTGTTGTTAAAGGTGATGCAGGTGATTTCGCTGGTAAGCTAGGCGGTTCAAACATCTCTGCACAGTACCCTGGTCGTGACGTATTTATTGCTGACCTTGGTGCTCGTAAGCAACTACCTAAAATTGACGAACTAGAGCGTTTCTGGGAAGAGCAGCTGTTTGAAATGGCTGAATCTGGAAAAGTTGTTAAGTTTGACGGTTCAGTAACTGGCATCGACGGTAGTGTTACTAACACAACAATTACTCGTGTTGGTCCTTTCAACCTGCTTGCAGATGGTAAGTACGTTGTTTATAACGCTGACCTAGGTCTAGTTCAAGAGCTATCACAGCAGCCTGACGGTTACCAAGTAAGCCCTGTCGCTAAGTTCGAAGCAACGACTTCAGGCACTGCTAAGCTTTACATTGACCCTGTAAAAGGTGTTCTACTAAATATCTTTACGCAGAAAGCGACTATTGAAGAGCGTATCGAAGCGGGCGGAACAATCG
Source organism: Shewanella kaireitica (assembly GCF_023284045.1). Lineage (GTDB taxonomy): Bacteria > Pseudomonadota > Gammaproteobacteria > Enterobacterales > Shewanellaceae > Shewanella > Shewanella kaireitica. The sequence goes on along the minus strand of NZ_JAKIKQ010000003.1, from coordinate 81,756 downwards.
GTTACATCATTATTGGTCTACTTATCCTTGGTGCTCTAATTTCTATCGAGCGTTTAATTACTCTTGGTGTTGTTGGCGCTAAAGTGAATGCACAACGTAAGAATGTTGATAACCCTGGTAACAACGCATTAGGTCGTGTACTTAAAGCTTACCAAGACAACAAAGATGTTGATGTTGAAACGCTAGAGCTGAAACTTGACGAAGCAATTCTAAAAGAAACGCCAGCGCTTGAAACTCGTATCTCTATCATTAAGGTACTTGCGGCTATCGCTCCTATGATGGGTCTACTAGGTACTGTAACCGGTATGATTGCAACCTTCCAAAGCATTCAGTTGTTCGGTACGGGTGATCCTAAGCTAATGGCTGGTGGTATCTCTATGGCGCTTATGACAACGGTACAAGGTCTAGTTGCTGCTCTACCACTTATGCTTATGCATGCAGTTGTTATCGCACGTAGCAAGTCAATCGTACAAGTTCTAGAAGAGCAAAGTGCGGGTATTGTTGCTTCACACGCTGAGAAGAGGAAAGCCTAATGTTATTCCTGATGGATATCTGGGATTCCGTCAGGGGCTTCATGGCCTCCGGGGGCGACGTCCTCTGGCTGGTTGCGGCTGTATTGTTTGTCATGTGGGTATTGATGCTTGAACGCTACTGGTATCTAAATTGGATATCACCAAAAGAGCACAAAGCAATCATTAGCGCATGGGAAGCACGAGAGGATTCAACCTCTTGGTATGCTCACCGCATCCGTGAAGCTTGGGTATCCCAAGCGAAGCAAGATTTAACCGCACGTATGCTGTTAATCAAAACACTAGTAGCAATCTGTCCTATGATAGGTCTACTAGGTACTGTAACCGGTATGATTTCAGTATTCGATGTGATGGCAGTTCATGGGACGAGTAATGCTCGTATGATGGCAGCTGGTATTTCAATGGCGACCATGCCGACAATGGCGGGAATGGTTGCAGCATTATCGGGAGTATTCTTTAGTACTCGCCTTGATGCAAAAATGAAAATCAGTTTAGCAAAGCTAAAAGACAGCATGCCTCACCACTAGAGAGAGATTGAACATGGCACGTAGAAAGCATTCAAGCGTAGACGAAGAAGCTGAGATTGATATGACACCGATGCTCGACATCGTGTTTATCATGCTGATCTTCTTTATTGTAACAACCTCGTTTGTAAAGCCATCAGGCCTTGACTATAACAAGCCTGAAGCGTCACAAGCGACTAAGAAGCCTTCTGCTAACATCTTTATTGGTGTGAGCAAGACAGGTGTCATCATGATGGAAAACCGTCAAGTTGATATCGAGCGTGTAACTGCAAACGTAGAACGTATGCTTGCAGAAGCACCTGAGGCTGCAGTATTAATTCAAGCAGACCAAGAAGCTAAACATGGTTTAGTGGTTAAGGTCTTAGATAACGTTAAAGCTGCGGGTATCGATAAGATATCTGTATCGGCGGGGAACGAATAATATGCTGAGAGGAATAGTATCATTCATTATTGGTGGTGCTGTGACTTTTGCTTTGTTTGTCTTCATGGCATTTTTGGTAGGTGGCGGTCCAACCCGCCACGATTCCTCGACAGAAACACCTGTCATTGAAATCACCATGAACAAAGATGATGCATCAGCGCAGAAAAAGCCAAGGGTTAAGCCTAAACCGCCTACGCCCCCAGAGCAGCCGCCAAAGCCGGATACTACGCCACCAGATAGTTCATCTGACATAGATACAAATATGTCATTTAACATGGGTGGAGTAGACGCTGGTGGTGCTAACACTGGATTTAAACTGGGTAATATGATGACACGAGATGGCGATGCTACGCCTATCGTACGAATCGAACCTCAGTATCCAATTGCAGCAGCCCGTGATGGTAAAGAAGGCTGGGTACAGCTAAGCTTTACTATTAACGAACTGGGTGGTGTTGAAGACGTAAAAGTCATTAAAGCTCAACCTAAGCGTATCTTTGATAAAGAAGCTCGTAGAGCACTTAAAAAGTGGAAATACAAGCCTAGAATTATTGATGGTAAAGCGCAAAGGGTACCAGGTCAGACTGTCCAACTTGATTTTACTTTAGATAAAGGAGGAAGATAGTTATGCGTAAAGTTAATACTATCGCAGCCGCCTTATTGCTTAGCTTAGGCGGAAGCCTTGCTATCGTGCCTGCAGTATCTGCTGCAGAGAAATGCCCGATAGAAAAGCGTAAATCTAAAGCTGTAGGTCAAAGTGTAGCTAAAAAAGTTCAGAAATCATTTGACGCTTATACAGAAGGCAATCTTGATGAAGCACTTGCTATTCTGCTAGAAGCAAACGCTAAAAATGATTTTGATAAAGCCTATGTAGCAAGAATGCTTGGTAACTTTTACGCTGAAAAAGGTCAGATGAAAACCGCTGTTAAGTATCTAAAAACAGCTGTTGATGCCGATATTTTAGGTGGTGTTGACCATGCAGGCACTCTGAGGCTTTATGCTGATCTCTTGATTCAAGAGAAGAAGTTTAAGGAATCAATTCCAGCTTATTACAACTGGATGGAGTTTACCTGTAAGGAAGACGCACAAGTCTATCGTCGTATAGGTATCGCGCACTCTGAGCAAAAGCAGTGGGATGACGTTCTTAAAGTTGCAGATAAAGGTCTAGCTATTTCTGAAAAACCTGATAAAGGTTTATACCAGATGAAGCTGACTGCTTATTTCAACAAAAAGAACTATAAGCAAGCCGTTAAAGTACTAGAGACCATGGTGCCGTTGTTCCAAGACGATAAACGCCTTTGGGTTCAACTTGCTCAGTTCTATCTGATGACGGAAGACTTCACTAAGTCGTTAGCGACTTATGACTTGGCTTATAAGAATGGATTTTTGGAAACAGCGGGTAACATTCAACGTTTAACCCAGTTGTTAGCACAGAATGGTTCGCCATACCGTGCAGCTCAAATCTATGCTAAGCATATGAAGTCAGGTTTAGTTAAAGAAGATGAGAAAACGCTGACCATCTTGGCTGGTTTTTACCATAACGCGAAGGAGCTGAAAGAGGCTGCTGCGACTTACGGTAAAGCTGCTGCTATAGATAATGACGGTAAGCTTTACCTTCGCCAAGGACGTATTTTGTCTTTGGATGGAAAAAGCAAATCTGCAATTACAGCACTTAAGAAAGCACTTGATGCTGGCGTTAAGAGCCCTGGTGAAGTTCAGTTTGAACTCGCACTTGCTTACCTTAACTTGAAGCAGTATAAGAGCGCATACAAGTATGCCAAGCTTGCGGCAAACGACAAGAAAACAGGTCGTGCAGCTAAAAGTTATATCTCTTACATTAAAGAAAAAGCACGTGTTCATAACGTAACGCTTTAACTTTAACGAGTGAAAAAAAGCCTCTTTATAGAGGCTTTTTTTATTTCTGTAATAAATAAACCTGAAGAAAACACCGCTTATATGTACTTATCGAAGCGGAGTGCAAGACTCAAAGTTTAATCAGTTGGCCTGCTCTAGAGTGATTATCACGCATGCTGAGGCTTTGCTGTTCGACTGTTTCAAAGAGTGTTTCTGGGTATTTATTGGCTGAAGGCAGACAGATGCAACCATTTAGTTCATAGGATATTTCCGTATGCGCTTGGCTTTGATAGGTTTTATTGAAGTCGGCTATTTTATGTTCTACGCGGTCAATAACCACCTTAGCACCATTAATATCTGTTTCGAAAATAGCTAGTGCAAATGATTGATTATTTATCCTAGCGAGCAGATCTGTGGTGCGCATTAACGCCTGTTGAACCTGCTTCATGAATAATTCTAACAATTGAGGTTGGGAAATAGTTTCATGAATGTGCGGGCATAGATACAATAAGGCCAGACTTTGGTGATCGCGTATATGGCGATGCCATTCACGATTGAATACTTCCATGAAATAGGTTTGGTTATACACGCCAGTTTCAGGATCTCTAAAACCAGAATTACTAAAAGAGTAAATCATGAGTCACTCCTATACGACTTATGGTTAAGTATAGAAAAGATCGCTCACTTACATTGAATAAAAGGAAGATTTGGAATGAAAAAGGCGATAGTCGCATTGTCCATAGGTATGGCACTTGCTATGACAGGTTGTGGTGAAAAATCAAACAGCCAATTAAATGAAGTAGATACAGTTAAGAATCCAGTCGCCAGCCAAGAGCAGACTGTTGCGCAAGAGTATCTATTATTAGTCGATAATTTTTTCAAAAAGCAGCTAGAACTAGAGCCCATTTATGCAACTTTTGTTGGCGTAAATGATTTTAACGACCAATTCGGTGATGGTTTGTCTGATGAGTACCTTACTAAGCGTCACAATTTAAATAAGCGCTACTTGGCTGAAGTTAAAAAGTTAGATCGCAGTCAGTTACCTGAAGATCTTAGGCTCAGTTATGACATGTTTACTTATGATCGTAATGTCGCCTTAGCTGATGAGACATTCCCGAATCACTTTATGCCGATGAACCAGTTTTATAGCACTGTGATTAGCATGGTTCAGTTAGGCAGCGCCGAAAGCGCACAACCATTTAAAACGGTGGAAGATTATCGGAATTGGGAAAAGCGTCTGCTTGGTTTTATCGAGTGGATGAAGCAAGCACAAGTGCGTATGAATGAAGGGATTGAGAGCAAAGTTGTGTTACCGCGAGTGCTAGTCGATCGCATTATCCCACAGCTGACTGCTCAGTTAGTTGCTAAGCCAGAAGATAGTTTATTTTATACACCTATCAGCATGATGCCAGATTCGTTCTCTGCTGAAGATAAAGCAGCGCTAACGGCCGAATATACAGCGCTTGTTGCTGACAAGCTGATCCCAGAAATGACGGCGTTGAGAGATTATTTCCAGAATACGTATCTCAAGTCAGCGCGCGCGAGTGACGGTTGGTGGGGCCTGCCTAATGGCAAAGTCTGGTATCAACATTTAGCCAATACTCATACTACAACTACAATGCCTGTCGATGAGATCCATAAAATAGGTCTCGAAGAGGTTGCCAGAATACTATCAGAGATGGATAAGGTGCGTCAGCAGGTTGGCTTTAAAGGCGATTTGACCGCTTTCTTTGCATCGCTTTCTTCTGAGCCACAGTATTTCTTTGACGACCGTCAAGGGCTTGTAGATGGCTATATGGCGTTAAAAGATAAGATAAATGTTGAATTACCTAAATATTTTAACGTCATGCCAAAGGCCGATTATGTTGTTAAACCAGTTGAAAGCTTCAGAGAGAAGTCTGCTGCGGGTGCATCTTACGAGTCTCCGGCTGTTGATGGATCGCGTCCTGGTGTTTTCTATATCAATACCTATAACCTAAAAGCGCAGCCAAAGTGGGGGATGACGACTCTGTCATTACACGAAGCTGCACCAGGACATCACTTCCAGATAGCGATTAAGCAAGAGCTAACCGGCGTACCTGAGTTCCAGCGTTTTGGTGGCTATACTGCTTTTGAAGAGGGTTGGGCACTCTACGCTGAGTATCTAGGCATTGAAATGGGACTTTTTGAAGATCCATATCAGTACTTTGGTAAATTGTCAGATGAGATGCTCCGTGCGATGCGACTCGTTGTTGATACAGGTTTACATGCCAAGGGCTGGACGCGAGAACAGGCTATTCAGTACATGATGGATAACTCACCTATGGCTGAGTCTGACATCATTGCCGAAGTAGAACGTTACATGGCAATTCCTGGTCAAGCATTATCTTATAAGGTTGGTCAGCTTAAGATCCTCTCTCTAAGAGCACAAGCGGAAGAAGCCTTAGGTGATAAGTTCGATCTGAAGGCATTTCATGATCAAATACTGACTTCAGGTTCACTGCCAATGGAAGTGATGGAACTGAAAGTTAATGAATGGATTGCATCTCAACAGTAAATGAACTTTTGCTGCTCGAGCAACAGGTAATATAAATACTTTTTAAACCCAGCTTTTATCAATATACTAGCTGGGTTTTTATTTTCTAAAATTCGTCAAAAATACATAAGTATTGACTGACAGGTTTATAATCATTAGGAGTTACCCCATGGTACAAGCAACCGCAAGACACTTACTCGTAGAAACAGAAGAAAAATGTGAAGAGCTAAAGCAACAGATTATAGCTGGTGCTGATTTTGCTGATGTAGCGAAAGCGAATTCTTCTTGCCCATCTTCAGCTCAAGGTGGCGATCTAGGTTCATTTGGCCCAGGTATGATGGTTAAAGAGTTCGACGAAGTTGTGTTTAGCGCGCCTTTGAATGAAGTTCAAGGTCCTGTTAAGACTCAGTTTGGTTACCATTTATTAGAAGTAACAAGCAGAGGCTAACCACAATTGTTTGTGGTTAAGTAGGACAATGTATGCTCGAACTATATACCGATAGACTTAGACTAAGGAGTGTTGTCTGCAGTGACTGGGATAACTTTCTCTATACTCATTCAAGTGAAGAGTTGAATAAGTATGTGCGAAAACCTCAATCTGAATCGGTTATACGGCAAAAGTTCGAGCGTATTATTCAACCGAATAAATTGGAAGAAGACGATACATTATTGCTGCTGATAGAGGATGTTCATCGACACTTATTTGTAGGTTTTATTAGCTTACATAATATCAGCGAGGCTTTAGGGCAATTAGAAGTTGGTTATATGTTGCATACTGAGGCCCATGGGCAAGGTTATGCTAGTGAAGCACTCAAGGCATTGGTTGATTGGGTATGCCTAGCGCATAGGCCACATAAACTGATCGCTCATTGTGCAAACGACAATATTGCTTCGACCAAGGTACTTGATAAGTGTGGCTTTATTCAAGAAGGCTTACTAAGGCAAAACTGGAAAGTCGGTGATACATGGCTAGATGAACGACTATATGGGTTGCTCGTCGCAGAAAGAGTGTAATCACAACAAAAGCTTTCAGGTCGATTGCCAATACAGTGTTATAATGCTGTCAGTTTAGTTATTTTAAGGCGAATTACAGTGAGTTCAGATACTCCAACGCTGACATTAAAGTCAGGCGAAGAATACATAGAATTATACAAAGTACTTAAAGTACAGGGAATGATAGGCGGTGGCGGAGAAGCCAAGCATGTTATTTCTGAAGGTATGGTTACTGTTAACGGTGAAGTTGAAACCCGAAAACGTAAAAAAGTGATTGCTGGTGAAGTGGTTAGCTTTAACGGTGAATCTGTGCAGATTATTGCCGAAGCTTAACAATCAAACGAGGTTTATATGCAGTTTCCAGATGATGACAACGGCAAAATGCTTGCAGCGATGGCCGATGCTGGTATCGATCTATCCGTAGCACTCGATGTTGATTTTTTCTTGGTGTTTGAAGATCAACGTGATGCCGAATCTGCGATTGAAGAGTTAGGAAAGTCAGACTTAGAAGGCGAGATCGAGCTTCTATTAAATGATGACTCTGGTAAGTGGGAATTGATCGTATGTCTGAATATGATCCCTGAGTACGATACGATAGTAGAGCAAGAGCTTAGCCTGCATGAGTTTGCACAAGAGTTTGGTGGTATCACTGATGGCTGGGGCGTTATGCAGCATCAAGAGGGCGACGATGAGTTCGCTGAAGATGACCACGAATGCAGCGATGACTGCAAACACTAAATTGCGCATAAATTAAGCGTAAGGTGTTAGTTTTAAAAAAGGCCACTTAAATAAGTGGCTTTTTTGTGCCCAGACGTTGAGAATGTTGAAGATAATATAATTGCCACTGAAGGAGATAAGAATGGCAAGAATGATTAGTTTTGGAACACCGGTGAACGATGCCGAACGTTGGGCATTCTCCCTGTTGGCCGACGAGCTTCCTGAAGACTATATCTTATTGACCAATGTTGAGATCCCGACTAAATCGGGTCAAGCAATGGAAGTTGATGCACTCGTCATTGGTGAGTGGGGCGTTTATGTCGTCGATGTTAAAGGTTATATAGGACGATTAGATGCAGGATTGCATGCATGGTCTCTTGATGGACGTGAAGTTGATAATAGTTTAGCTAAAGCCAACTATGTAGCGCGTGTCTTAGCGGGTAACGTCAAGCACAAAATCCCTGTCGGCGTTTATGCTCCTTGGTGCCAAGGTATGGTATTTATTACTGGGCGAAAGGGCGAAGAGATTGAACTCGAAAAGCATCAAGGCTCATTAAGTATCTACACGCCAAAGCAGATAGTTGCAGCGCTTACTAAAGAGTGGGGGCTGACTGCACCGAGGAAACACCAAGTTACCGATACCCAGAAAGAGTTGGTACTTGAAACAATTGGCCAAGTGGCAATTGTTGAGCAGCGAAATAACAAAATTCAAGATTTTACCAAACTAAAATGTTTGTTTATTCAAAGCGGCTTAGAAGTATGGCAAGCCGAGTATAACCCAGGTGAATGGACGGCACCTTGGCTGTTGAAAGTATTGATCCCGACTCAGTTTGAAGAGCGAAGCCAATCAGAAACACATGAAGCTCAGTTAAGAAGCGAATTCCAACGTTTACAAGCATTATCAGGCTGCAGTGGTGTACCGTATTGTGCGCCATTAATACAAGATGGTGAGCAATTAGTGCTACCTATTCGTATGCCTCGTGGTGTACCGCTCAATGTACTTGAGTCTGAGCAGATGACCACTTATCAATTACTGGAGATCCTACGCCGAAGTGTGTCCGGGTTGCAACAGATCCATCGCCGCGGATTTACAGTCAGCGGCTGGACGAGTAATTGTGTATTTGTGACTGACATGGGTGACGTCGAGTTTATCGATATTAAGGACACATTGAGTGTGAGTAGCGATATTAAAGCTTACGCACAAGGTTTCCTAGCGCTAGCAGAACAAACAAAGCAGCCTAGAGTTTACCAATGGTACAGAGCCGCTGTAGCGGGAGAAACAACAGATTTAGATGCGTTGCGGTGTGATCTGTCAGCCTTGATTGATCAAGGAGTATGTGACACGGTTCCTGAGAAAATTGATATTACTAAAGGGGCGATAATTGACCACCATTTTGAGCTAAAACAGTTTATCGCCGCCACTAATACGAGTCAGTTTTGGCGTGCAAAGCACCTGCAAGGCCAATATCAATGTGGTGTGTCAATATACAGCAGTGTAGAAGCGACTTGGCCAATGTTGAGTAATATCTACCGAAGCTTGGCAAAAGTGTACCACCCTCATATAGAGAAAGTGCTTAGTTTTGGGCAATTGCCACAAAGTGAAGAACTGTTTATTGCGAGAGCTTGGGAATATGGGGTTTCAATTGATGAGCTTACCGATATTGAACTGGGTCAACCAATAATGTGGTTTACCCAGTTAATTACTGGTTTGCAGTATATGCATCAAATGGATATCTACCACGGCGCCATCTGTCCTAAAAATATTATCTGTAACCCAAATAAGGCAATTTTGGTCAATTTTGGAATAGGTTTAGATATCGCTGCAAGTCACTACGCAAGTCAATATGCTGATCCTACACTTTGGGATGTTGAGGGGCCGGCTGAGAAGGATCTTTATGGTCTGGTCGCTAGCTTTATTGATGCATTGACTCCAGGCAATCTAAAGGGTGATTTAGGGCAAGCAGGGATCATACAAGCACTTGATGCATTTGATCGAGAATGGTTCGGAGAAGCGCTCTACGATGTATGCCAAAAGGTGTTGCGATTTGAAATAAGTATTCAACCTGGAATGAACTATTTAGAGTTGTTCGATTTAGTTGAAGAGGAGTTTTAGATCTAGCTATCCTCTCATTCTACTTCAATTATTATGTTGAAGTAGATGAGGGTTAACAGTCCTTAATTAAAGCCGCTTTATCAATTACGATAGGGTTGAAAGATTTCCAGTAACCAATCAATAAATGATTGTACCTTCAATGATAGGTTACTTGATTTTGGCGTTAATAAGTAATAACTGTATGGGCTGGTAAATTTTGCGTCAAAGGGGATCACCAGTTTACCGCTCGCGAGTTCATCTTCAATAAAGAAACGCGGAATGAGTGCCACTCCCATACCACTGGCTGCAGCTTGGCTCAGCATATAAAAATGCTCTACGCCAAACTTGTTTTCGGTGGTGAGTTTTATGCCAACATCTTCAGCCCAGACATTCCAAAGATCGGGCCGAGTTGTGTGTTTGAGCAGCGTCATTTGATTGATTGCTTCCAAAGAGGATAGTTGCAGACTCATTTCTGGTGAACAAACAAGGCAAAGATCCTCATCCATCAACTTCATCACATTGGCACCTTTCGGTGCACTTGTAGCGCTGCGAACCGCAATGTCGTACTTAGCACTACTGAAATCAACATCGAAATCGCCAATGGAGAGATCAACATAAAGATGCGGAAAGCGTGATTTAAACTGCTCCATTCTAGGAATAAGCCAGCTGATGGTTAAGCTTGGCAGTACATTTATCGCCAGTGTCTGCGCCTGTAATGGCTGAATCATCAAATCAGCGCTAGCGCTATTTATTGTTTGTAGCGCCGATTGAATGCTGACAAAGTACATTTCGCCCTCATCAGTGAGCCTTAGACTGCGGTGTTGGCGAATAAAAAGAGGCAAGCCAACATACTCTTCTAATATTTTTACCTGTTTACTAATAGCGCCATGGGTAACAAATAATTCCTTGCTAGCAAGCGTAAAACTCATGAGTCTTGCTGCAGACTCAAATGCTCGTAGTGAGTTAAGTGGCGGAAGATGTGAGTACATTTGTCATGCCTTAGTAATTTTTGTGTGAGTTTATCTCACTCTAAATATACGATAACTCCTTTGTGTTTCGACTGCAAACCTCGTTTAATAGCTGCACTTAATGGCTTGGGCTTTATTCTAAATGACAATCGAACTTACCTTAGAGCTTATTGCTCTGCTATTTTTTGTGGCAATGCTAGCTGGTTTTATAGACGCCATTGCTGGAGGAGGCGGCCTGTTAACGATTCCAGCTCTTATGTGGGCAGGATTACCACCAACAGCAGCGTTAGCCACTAATAAGTTACAAGCCTGCGGTGGTAGTTTTTTTGCCAGTATGTATTTCGTCCGTAAAGGGCTCGTTAGTTTGGCAGATATGAAGCTCAGTATTGCCTGCGCCTTTGTTGGCGCTGCTCTTGGTACTATTGCTGTTCAGATGATAGACACGGCGTTTCTTGAGGTGATGCTGCCGTTTCTAATTTTGGGAATTGGTGCTTACTTTCTGTTCTCAAAGAAAATCAGTGAAGAAGATAAGCATCAAGTACTTACGCCAGCCGTTTTTGCCTTTACAGCGGCGTTAGGCGTTGGGTTTTATGACGGTTTTTTTGGTCCTGGCACGGGTAGTTTCTTTGCTTTAGCCTTTGTATCGCTCGCAGGTTTTGGTTTGGCAAAAGCGACAGCCCACGCCAAGGTACTTAACTTTTCCACCAATATCGCATCACTCACTTTCTTTGCCATCGGCGGTAAAGTTTTCTGGGTGCTTGGCGCAGTCATGCTTGTTGGTCAAGCAATAGGAGCAACATTAGGGTCGCGTTTAGTGGTCACTAAAGGTACCAAAATAATCAAGCCATTAGTGGTTATTATGTCTATTGCCATGAGCGTAAAGCTACTGTCTGATCAATATGGATTTTTTTCTTAAATTGCTGTATTGGATTGATGCCCCGTATGAGAAAACTATCTACATTAGGGCATTACATTACTGAATTGGTACGAGTTTTTGACTACAGGTGTGTGTCATTCATTGTCGTATTAAATTGCGCTGCAGATAAGTAAAACAGAGCTTATATGATCTATAAGCTCTGTTTAGTAATAGGCTATGCTTGTTTATACGCCTTAATCACTTCTTCAGCGATTATCGCAATTCCTGTGCGCATTTTTTCTTCATCCTGAACGTAGTTCATCCGTAAACACTGATGTGCGTGTGACCAATCTTCTTTTTGACCAAAGAAGAAATACTCACCAGGAACAATCAATACCCCCCGTTCTTTAAGGCGGCGATAGAGTTCCATAGTGGTAATCGGCAGTTCATCGAACCAGAGCCAGAGAAACATAGCCCCTTCGGGTTTATGTATTTTGAATCGTTTATCAGTAATTGACTGTTGCAGCAATGACAGCGCAAATTCAGATTTTTTCTGATAAAAAGGTTTAATAACCGATTCACTTAAGCGCAGTAGATCGCCAGATTCAATCATGTGCTTGGCAATCGCAGGTCCGAAACCTCCAGGTGCTAGACTGATGATGCCATTAAGGTTGGTCAATGCTTGTGTTATCTTTTCATTCGCTATCACTATGCCGCAGCGAACGCCTGGCAACCCCAATTTTGATAGGCTCATACATAAGATGGTATTGCTGTTCCAAAAAGGAGTAACCTCCTCAAAAATGATATTGGGAAACGGCGTACCGTAGGCATTGTCGATGATAAGTGGTATGTCATTATCACGGGCTAATTGATCGAGCTTGGCGACTTCGGCGTCAGTCAGTACATTCCCCGTTGGGTTAGTAGGGCGAGATACACATATTGCCGCCACTGAATCATCAACCTTTAGTTGTTCAAAGTCGACATGGTATTTAAATAGGCGGTTATCGAGTTGTTCAATTTCAGGGCGGTAAGAGACAAAAATATCATCGTCTAAACCTGCATCATTGTAGCCAATATATTCAGGTGCTAACGGCAGTAGAATTTTTTTATGACTGCCATCAGTTTGCTTGCCTGCGAGCAGATTAAATAAGTAGAAAAATGCGCTTTGGCTACCATTAGTGAGACTGATATTTTTTTCGCTGATCTCCCAGCCATAGGTCTCTTTAAGTAAGTTTGCCAACGCCTTTAAGAAAGTATTTTTCCCTTGAGGACCATCATAATTACCTAAGGCTGCTACAAGTTCGCCATTTGCTAGCATTTTTGCTGATGCTTGATGAAAGTAATCTTGCATTGCTGGAATGGTGGCTGGATTGCCGCCTCCCAGCATAATCGCACCTGGTGTGCGCAGTCCGTCGTTAAGATCTTGCATCAATTGGTTAATGCCGGAATTACGATTAAATTTCTCACCAAACTTTGAATACTGCATGAAAACGATACCTGAAAATGACGAAAGGGTTTATCAGAGCCTGTAGTAACAATATTCACCGACAAACGCACTGATTTTTTTATTTAATAGTGACTAATTTGCAATGGGTCATGTTTTGTAAGATAAATCGTAAATAATTTGTCCACATTAGAGTATTAGCCATCAAAGCGGTCAATGTTAGCCGTTAAGCTTGATTGTCTTACCTGAGCTGACTTTGTTTACCACTTTAATTTGCAGATTCTAATCGTGGGTACACTGTGAATGGCATTATCTGCCCCAGAGCAAGTTCATCATTGCACTTTTTTCTGCGGTCAGCATCTCCATTTCTGAGGCAATTCTTCTTTGTTGCTAACTCTATAGCCACATATTTTTACTCTTGTAGGTACAAGCTGTCACTATGGCGGACCACTTTCCAAGCTGGGCCGTTGAACATTAATGGCAAAGCACAATAAAAGTGCTCTGTAAGCGGCTGGTAGATAATTACGAATAGCACTTAGTCTGAGAATGTAATTTGAACAGCGAGCCCTGGTTTATTATCCAACAACTCAATGGTGCCACTATGCAGTTGTATTATGGCTTTTACTAAGGTTAAACCTAGGCCAAAACCTGCAACTCCACGGCTTTTTTCAATGCGATATAACCGCTGAAAGACTTTCTCTTTTTCGCTATCGCTGATCCCAGGGCCATTATCGCTAATGATAAATCCGTTAGGCGTCAATCTCGCTTCAATTTGTGCATTAACACCTGCATATTTACTGGCGTTTTCTAATAGGTTGTATATGGCGCGAAACAGTAAAGTGGCATCACCTTGGAGCGATAAAGGAGACGGTAGCTGCAGAGTCACAAGTTGTTGCTTCTCTTCAGCAAGAGGCTCGATTAAGTCGACTGCGTCGATGATGACTTGTTGTAAATTAACGTTAGTGAAATTTTGGCTATTGTCCTCTCGTTGCTGCTGCAAACGGGTGAGCTCAAGCATTGAACTAAAAGTGAATAGTATTTCATCAAGTTTATGTAGCATCGATTCCAATTGTTCAGTTGGCAGGTTTTCAAGCTGCTTATCTAATATTTCAGATTCCATTTGCTGTCTTAAATGGCTAAGCGGAGTGCGTAAATCATGGGCTATCGCATCAGTTATTCCCGCTATGGTTTCAAAAGAATGTTGCAATTGACTAAGCATAGTATTGATATGTGAGGCCATGTGGTCGTACTCATCATTTTGCTCTGATACCGCAACCCGCGCGCTAAGGTGTCCTGCTTCAACCTGCAACGCCACTTGGTTAAAACCATTGATGCGTTTTAACACTCGTTTGGAGAATATTAAGCCTGTTATTAGGCCTAGCAAGATGGCCAAACACAAAGCTATCGCAGATGCGCTAATGAATTGTGCTTTAAGCTCATATAATGATTCATCATCAACGGCGACGATGAGCGTTCCCGAGCCTAAAGGCTGTGCACAACCAGAAACCAGTCTAATTTCATCGTATTGATCTAACCAAATTGGGAAGCGACTTAGGGTTGGGCATTGAGGTAATGTAGGGGCTTCACTCAATCTACCAATAGATTGTTGTTTAGTTTGATAGCTTAAGATGTATTGCCTTGAGCTTTGAGCTTGTAGTTCAAATTGTTCAACAAATTGCGCAGTCGTCAATTGCTCAGCAAGTAATGTTTGTTGAGCAATAATATTCGCCATTTGTAATTGTTGTTGTCGGTTCATTTGACCAATGCTTAATTGGTACAATACAACAAGCAAAATGGCGACTACTGATAGTAATAAGCCCGTATATAAGCGGGTTAAACGCCATACTGAGTGAGCAGATTTAACCCTGTTCCACCATGCGGTAACCAACGCCACGTACTGTTTCAAGAAGGGAGGGAAGACCATCAAATTCTACCTTTTTTCGTAATCTTGCCATATGCACATCAATCACATTAGTTTGTGGATCAAATTGATAATCCCAAACGGCTTCAAACAGTAATGAGCGAGACACGACTTGTCCGCTATGCTCCATTAAATAACGTAGTAGCTTAAACTCTTTGGGTTGAAGAATAACTTCATTATTTCCTCTAAACACTTTTCGAGACAGTAATTCCATCTTTAGATCAGCGACCTGCAAGACATTGGTTTGTTTGTCACTGTTCGACCCTTTACGCTGAATCAATATCTCAATACGTACTAGCAGTTCAGAAAGAGCAAAAGGTTTGATCAGGTAATCATCACTTCCCTCACGCAATCCTTTTACTCGTTCAGAAACGCTGTCTAAAGCACTTAGAATTAAAACGGGTGTTTTTTTGCCCGCATTTCTTAACGTGGTTAATACTGTTAAACCATCTAGTTTAGGCAGCATCCTATCAAGTAAAATTAATTGGTAGTCGCCTTCAAGGGCTAAAAATAAACCATCTTGGCCATTTTCAGCCAAATCAACCTCATAACCCTGTTCTTTAAGGGCTTTTTGTAAGTATTGACGAGTTGTTAGGTTATCTTCAATAACAAGAATTCGCAAAAATACTCCTAAGGGGAGTGTGTCTCCCCCATAAAATAGACTGAATTAGCGCTTCATGACCGGTATAACTTTACCTGTTGTGACATCTACAATGACACGAGTTAGGCCTTGTTCACCCATTAATTTAAATTTGTAGAATGTAATACCTTTTTTGCTCTCTAATTCAAATTCGATGACATCGGCAGCATATTTTTGCTTCAACTGGGCAATGGTTGTACTTAAGTTAAAGTTTGATGCCTGTAACTCTTGTAATGCTAGCAAATCCTCATCATCTAAGCGGCTTAAGCTATTTTTAGTTTTGTGTTTTAGCACGCTACCATCAGTAAGGCTTAATTCAATCTTATGTTTCTCTTCCGCTTTAAGGTTAACCGCTTCAATTTCGTAGGTTGCTTGATTATTATGATCATCAATTTCAAACTCGACGATATGTTTGGCGTAATCGGTAGTAACCTTATCGACTGCCTGTTCTAAGCTAAAATTCGCCCGTTGCAGTGCCAATGTAGCTAGAGCATCATCTTCTTTGTCGGCAAAGGCTGCAAGTGGTGTGAAAGCCAGTGCAATACAGATTAATTTAGTACATTTCATTTTGTTATCCTAATGAGTTGTTTGCTGAGAACTGAATTGTACGTTGCGCTCCTTGCACCAACGTGGATGATTCATTACAAAAAGTTAATGCGGGTAATAGTCCAAATAACCAAACTCTCCCCCTTAATCGTTAATTGGCTATTTTAACAAGCTGGAGACTATTCCGTTTAGTTATTCTCCACAAATAGCCTACAGCGCAGTAAAAACAGCCAAGAAGCGCTGCCCTTCGGGTTCGTTTCAATGCTTTTATTGCTGCGTGATGAGCTTTTCACTTAGCCCGCTAAGCATCATCGCTCAAGCCTTGCCTTAAAAGCATTGAATTCGAAAAAAAAACTAAGCTCGAAAGACCAATAGCCCCAAGACGGGCAATCACACTTGTATAGCAAGGAGGCTTTTCTTACTATAGAAGCCTCTCTCATCTCCTTCATTTTTAAACGAGAATGCATGAAATTTATCCACACTTCTGACTGGCATATTGGCAGACAACTGCATAATCAGTCGCTACTAGACGATCAGCGCTATGTCTTGCAGCAAATTATTGAAATGGCAAAAGAGCAAGACGTTGATGCCCTGATTATTGCAGGTGATATTTATGATCGCTCAGTGCCGCCAGCAAATGCAGTCGCATTACTCGATGAAGTGTTAAATACCTTGGTTAATGAACTTAAAATATCAGTCATTATGATTGCTGGTAATCATGATGGCCATGAGCGATTAGGCTTTGCTTCAAGACAGATGCAGGACAGTGGACTGCATATTGTGGGGCCTTTAAGTGCTTCGCTAAATCCTATAGAGCTGAAAGGCAAGCAAGGAAACGCTATTTTTTACCCGCTTCCTTATGCTGATCCTGCCACGGTGCGTCACGTGTTTGAATGTGAAGTCAGTACTCATGAAGAGGCGATGATAAAGCTGCTTGAGCAAGTGACTGAACATGATGCTAAAGAGCTACCTAAAGTGGTGATCAGTCACTGCTTTTTAGATGGTGGCAGTGAGTCGGATTCTGAAAGGCCAATAAGTATTGGCGGCGCAGATAAAATATCACCAAGTCTATTTTCTGATTATCAATATACGGCCTTAGGGCATTTGCACGGCCCTCAATATAAAGGCAGTGAACAGATCCGATATTCAGGCTCGCCGTTGAAATATTCTTTTAGTGAGCAAAATCAGAAAAAGTCAGTCACTCTGGTTGAGTTTGACTCGGCTGGCAAAGCAGATATTAGTTTGTTACCCCTAAATGGCATGCGAGATGTTCGTATCGTTGAAGGGCTGTTATCGGATATCTTAGTTGCGGGACAAACTGACCTTAACCGAGATGACTACTTAATGGTTCGCCTTCTTGATAAAAGTGCGATTCTCGACGCCATGGGTAAATTACGCGCGGTGTATCCTAATGTATTGCATCTTGAGCGAACCGGTCTAATGGCACAAAATCAACAGCTTGATATTGGTAAAGAGCATATTAAAAAAGGTGAACTGGATATGTTCAGTGACTTTTTCTCTCAAGTGTATGGCGAGTCTTTAACTGAAAAGCAGCACAGTGCGATAGTCGACACCATAGATTCCCTGCATAAGGGAGAGCAAACATGAGGCCGATTAAGTTAACCATGTCTGCATTTGGGCCCTTTAGTGGCCAACAAGTCACAGATTTTGAAGCACTTGGCGTTCATCCACTGTTTTTGATTAATGGCCCAACAGGCGCGGGCAAGACAACCTTACTCGATGCAATCTGTTTTGCGCTTTATGGTAAAACCACCGGTGATGAGCGTGAAGGCAGCCAGATGCGCTGCGATATTGCTAATGATGATGTGTTAACAGAGGTCACTTTTACGTTTGCATTGGCTGACAATCAATATCGTATCCGCCGGGTGCCTGAGCAGCCGCGAGCGAAGAAAAGTGGCGATGGTTATACAGTACAAAAGCCTGAAGCGCAGCTATTTAAGCTGGATGCCGATGGTACTGAACACCTGCTTGTAGCGAGTAAAGTGTCTGAAGCTACGGCAGAGATTGAGCTACTCACTGGACTCGATGCGGATCAATTTCGGCAGGTGATGGTATTGCCTCAAGGTAAATTTAGAGAGTTGTTAATGGCAGACTCTAAAGATCGAGAGAAGATATTCAGCCAGTTATTCCAGACGCAAATTTATCGAAAAATAGAAGATAAACTTAAGTTTAAGGCTGCGGCAATAAAAGGCGCCGTGCGAGATCACCGCAATAAACGTGAAGGTATGTTGCATAATATAGCAGTGGAGTCTGATGAGGCTTTGGCAAATGAGCTTAATAGCCTTGCACCAGAACTTACTGTGTCAGCAGAGAAGAAAGAAGCCGCACAGCTTGCTCTTATTGAGATCAATAAGCAGTTTGAAATGGCTAAACTGCTGCGAAACGATTTTGAATACTTAGATAAACTTAAGCAAACCGCTACTGAATTAGCCGCGCGAAAAGAGACTGTTGAACTACAGCTGTCAAGTCTAGACGCAGGTCAAAAGGCACTGCAGCTCAAACCTGTGCTTGAAATGTCTTTAGCGCGCGATACCGAGGCGTCACAAGCTCAACATGTGGTGACGCAGGCGCAATTAGCCAAGCAGCAAACTGAAAACGCATTGGCGCTTAGCTTAACTCAATTTAATCGCTTGGCGGGACTAGAACTAACGCTTCAACAAACTCAAAGTGAGCAACAACAATTAACTCAGCTGGTCCCTCAACTTCAAGGGCTAGATAGTGCGCAAAAAGCCTTGGCATTAGCAAGCAGCCAGCGCGAGCAGGCGCAACAAAAAGGTGTGGCAGCAAAAGCTGCGCTTGATGGGTTATTAGCTGAAAGGCAAACGGCGGAGCAGCAAGTGCCACAGCTTGAGTTTACGGCTACCGAGTTGGTGAATGCTCAACAAGCGCTTAGTGGGCACAGTGAATTAATTGAACGCTTTACTCATTGGCAAAAAGCCAAATCTGAAGTTGAGATCACAGAGGCTGCTTTGGCAGCTGCAAAAGCCCAAGGTCAGCAGCTTCGGCAGGTATTTACACAAGCTCAGACTCAGCATCAAACATTAAAGTTAGTTTGGCACCGTGGACAGGCGGCGATGTTGGCCCAACAGTTGACTATGGGACAACCTTGTCCTGTTTGCGGCAGTGTTGAGCACCCTCATCTTGCTCAAAGTGAGCAACAATTGCCAACTGAAGAGCAATTGCAACAAGCACAGTTGGCTGAGGACCAAGCAGCGGAGGCTCTTACTCAAGCTAGAGCAAAATACTCCGGACTCAGTACTAAACTGCAAGAGCAAGTAAAGGTTGCTGATGAACTGAAGCAAAGAATAGAGCTTACAGCCGATAGTGCTGCATTATCAGCTGAGCAGCTTGGCGAGCAACAACAAGCGTTGAATAAGCAAGTTGAAACCGCTAGCCAAGCAACACAGCAATTAGCAAGATTAAGAGAGCAGCTACAAACTTGGCAAGTTAAAGAGCAGACACTGCGAGCAGCACTAGATACAGAGCGCGAGCTATACCAAGGCGTACAGACACAAGTTGCCACATTGCAAGGGCAGTTAGAGCAGCTTTTGGCAGCTATTCCAGAGCAATACCGCACTGTTGATTCGCTTAATAGCGCAATCGCTCAATCTAATCAGCAGTTTGCTAAGCAACAAAAATCGATAAACGCTATTCGTCAATCTCACACTGATGCGCTGGAGCTAGATGCATCAGCCAAAGCGGCGCTGGTGAGTGCAGAGGTTAATCTGTCGCAAGCGACAGAACTTGCTGGTAACGCAAAAATATCACTTAACGAACAGTTAGTATCATCAGGCTTTAGTGAGCAACAGTCATTAATGCAAGCCATGTTGCCGGAAGCGCAGTTACAGCAACTTGCTGCCGAGATAAATCAATATCAGCAGGATTGTGTCGCAAACCAAGCTAATTTGGCTCAGTTACATGAGAAACTGCAGCAGCAATCGAAACCTGAACTGGAAGATATTGCAGCTCAAATGAGCCTGTTACAAACAGCGCGCCAGCAAGCTGAGCAAGAATGGCAAGCAATGCAAGGGCGCATGACTCAGCTAACGCAAACTCAAGAGCAGCTTAACGATGCCGATTCCCAAGCTAAACAATTAGAAGATGAGTACGCAATCGTTGGTACTTTAGCAGATGTAGCCAACGGTCAAACGGGCAACAAGGTAAGCTTACAGCGTTTTGTATTGAGCGTATTACTTGACGATGTATTACTCGAGGCGAGTGAACGTCTGCAGCTTATGAGTAAGGGGCGTTACCGTTTAATCCGCAAGGAGGAGCGTGCCAAAGGCAATAAAGCATCAGGGCTGGAGCTTGAAGTGGAAGATGCCTACACCTCAAAAGTAAGGCCTGTTGCAACACTCAGTGGTGGCGAAAGCTTTATGGCTGCTCTGTCTATGGCATTAGGATTATCGAATGTGGTGCAGGCTTATGCTGGTGGTATTAAGTTAGATACCTTATTTATCGACGAAGGTTTTGGTAGCTTAGATCAAGATTCGCTCGACTTGGCGGTTCGTACTTTGATGGACTTGCAATCAGCAGGGCGCATGATAGGGGTTATCTCTCATGTTTCTGAAATGAAAGAGCAGATTGCCACCCGTATCGATATTAATAAGAGCGCAGTTGGTAGCGAAATTTCTATCGTTCTGCCTTAAAGTGATAGTGCTTGCCGTTAGAAACCTGCTTTAAGATTTTAACAAGGCCTAGATATTCGACTTAGGCCTTTTTTGTATCGATTAAGCATTTTTATCGACGCTATATTTCAAGTTAATTCACCTGTTTGCAGGATTATTACGGATGAACTTCAGGTTAAACATGCAATAAAATTGCTGTTTTGTGCGCTGAAATAGTTTTTTATAGGCAGTTTATTTGGTATAAATTGGCGCTAGCCTTCATTAATAGGGGGCATTTGGCGTGAATGAAACAAATAATAATTCAAGGTTGGACTTAGGTTGCAGTCAGGTAAAATTTCTTTTTTTAAAATGTCGCTTTTTCGTTTTGCAGCTCTGCCTTCTCTGCATCGGAAAATCTTAATTGGTTCGGTTTTACTGTTTGGCGCTGCATTTATGTTGCCACAGAATCAACAGTTATTATCACAAAGGATCCCTGTAGAGCTCGATATAGATGCTTTGATCTCGCAGTCAACACCGATCCCTGCAATCAATACACTGTTAGATAAACCTAGATTTGAAAAAGTGATTGTTAAAGGAGACACGTTAAGTGGTCTTTTTGAACAAGGTGGCGTAGATCAACAAACCATGTATCGTGTGTTAGAAGCAGATCTAAACGTACTTGCACTTGATACATTGCAACCTGGTAACGAGATTCAGTTTTGGCTTGATGAAGCTGATAAACTTGAGAAGTTAACACTCTACTTTAGCGCTGCTAGACAGGTTACCTATAGCCGTTTTGATGATGGCTCCTTTAATGTCGATGAAGTCAACATTGAGGGCATTTGGCGTAATCGCAGTGTTACTGGTGAGATAAATGGTTCTTTTTATCTCTCAGCGCAGAAAATGGGGCTAAATGCCGCCCAGATCCAACGGGTTGAGTCATTATTGAAAGAGAAACTTAATTTTGCTCGTGACTTACGTGCAGGCGATAAGTTCTCTGTATTGATCAATGATCAATATATTGACGGCGTAGCTACGGGGTCTAGTGATATCTTAGGGGTCACTATCGACCGTGGCCGCAGCAGCATTAATGCTTATCAATTCACCGATGGTAATTTCTATGATGAGCAGGGCAGAAGCTTAGCGCGCGCCTTTCAGCGAATTCCACTGCAGCGAAATTATCGTATAAGCTCTCGATTTAACCCACATCGTCATCACCCTGTAACAGGCCGTACAAGCCCACATAATGGTACTGATTTTGCCACGCCTATTGGTACCAAAGTTGTAGCGCCTGGTGATGGTATTGTCTCATTGGTTACCGATCATCGATTTGCAGGTAAGTATGTGGTGATAGAGCATGGTAATAAGTACCGCACTCGCTATTTACACCTGTCGAAATCTTTGGTGCATAAAGGTCAGCGAGTATCTCGTGGCCAAGTCATTGCGCTATCGGGCAATACAGGCAGGATTACTGGGCCGCACTTACATTATGAATTCCATATTAATGGCCGAGCGGTTGATCCAATGAAAGCCAAGATCCCAATGGCAAATCAATTATCTAAAAAGCAGATGGGTGCCTTTGAACAATTAGTTCGGGTGAGAAAGATGATGATGGGACAAGTTTAAATTCGGTATTTCAAAGGCGAATATAGCCAATCTTCGTCAAAATAAGCAAATCTATAAAGCTTGCAGGCGCTGTTGCTGTTTCATCGCGCAAAGGCAGGCTTTGCCTCTAAGTGCTGGACAACTCTTACATGGATTAGCTTTGTAGGGGCGATGAGCCATTGTGCTACTAAGATCTAATTTGTTGATGAGTTTCAGTGATGTAAAAGCACCGTTGTCATTCGCGCTATGCAGCCTTTTATAAGCAATAGTATGTGAGATTACGTTATTGAGGCTTGCAAGCTTCGCTTGATACTTGAGAGTTTTAAGCTGATATTTCTCTATTTTTCGTTGGCGCTTTTTCTGTGATATAGCACGCTCGATGCAGTTTGTTGCGGTTAAAGACAAGTAAAAGTTAAGTTTACGCTGTGATTTAGCTAACTTGATTTGATATTTTTGTTGATGACTTTGCTGCTTTGGCTTCATTACAACTCACAGATTGACTTTACTGTGCATATTGTAAATGAAAATCGTTATCAATAAAAGGGTGTTCAAATTTAGCAATAGGGGTTTTGCTCAGCATCGATTAGGGTTAACAACAGCCTAAGTTCAAACTCAAGTTGATGATAATCGCCTTCCATATGACAACATAACTGATAGAAAGCTTTGTTGTGCTCTTTCTCTTTTAGATGGGCAAGTTCATGTATGACCACCATTCTTAGCAGCCCTTCCGGTACTCTCTTTAGTCGTGAAGATATACGAATTTCATTCTTCGCTTTTATCTTTGAACCTTGCTTACGTGCAACATAGGAGTGTAAACCCAGTGCTTGATGCTTCAGGGATATCTTGTCATCAAAGATAACTTTAGACAGTGGCTGAGACTTACGCAGATATTGATTCTTTATAGCGATGGTGTAGTCGTACAGTGCTTTATCTGTGCGTACTGAATGGATTTCTGGATGTCTTTTCAGTAGCACATCAGCCAGTTTACCTTGAGATAATAAGGTTTGAACTTGCTGTTGAATTTCGCTCTGGTAGCCGTTTAGATAGGGAAGAGGTTGCATAATGAGTTTAGTAAATTAGGGGATATTACAAAAGGGACGATGGCATCTAGCCTGGCCTTAAACAATGAATTTTCATCAAGGTTAACGTCCCTAGCTGTGTTTCTCTGTAATTACTCTTCTTCTACCTTGAAGATGGTTAAGTTATGTGCAGCATAAGCCGCTTCGAAAGCATTCTTTTGGAATCGCTTAAGCCCAAGACCTTCAAAGTCAACTTGCGGTGGATTACGCTTGAGCTGTGCTTTAACCGTAACAGGGGAGATGAGTGTTACCGGCAGTGATAATACTTGAATCGCAGCCTCAAGTTTAAAGCTCGTCACGCTGCCTGCGTTTTTGCCTTTTTGTTCACGTTCAATGATGACAACTTCATCAACACGGTAATCTTCTAGTAGTTTACCAAAGGCAAAGTGAAACTCTCGAATCGTTTCGGTTTGCGCTGAGTTTGAAATAGCGAATGATTTCTGACGGCAATCAGGCACATTATAGGTTTCGCCTTCATAACTTAATAAACTGATGATGGCTTCGCCACCTTTTAACTCTACGCCACAAACTCTCATGATAAACCTTAACAATAACAATATTGCGCATATTGTAGCGTTATTTTGCTCAGTGGTCAGCGTTTAGCATTGGCATATTGCAAATATATTTTGGTTTGTTGTATGACATTTCAGTTAACTTCATTTAAATGAGTAGTAATGAAATACGTTATGCCGTCGCTCGGTCTAGTTGGTTATGTATTGTGTAATGGGAGAGAGGGAAATTATGAAACGGATCTACAATCTAACGGCTATTTTGTTGAGTTTTGTTTTAGTTGGCTGTACGAGCTTAGGCGGTGAGCCAACGTTTCAGGACGAAGGTATCGCGGTTAATGGTTACGATGTGGTTGCTTATTTTACTGAGCAGGAACCAGTTAAGGGTAACCTTGAATTTAGCAGCCATTATAAAGATACCCAATGGCTTTTTAGCAGTGAAGAACACAAGTTGTTGTTTGAGCGAAACCAACAACAATACCTTCCACAATATGGTGGCTACTGTGCCTACGGCATGTCGAAAGGTTTTGTGGTGGACACTGACCCAAATGCATTTACCATACTAAATAATAAGCTTTACTTAAATTATAGCCTTGGAGTGCGCGAGACATGGTTACAAGATACCGCTTTGTATATAGAGCGTGCAGACAAAAACTGGTTGGAAAAAATTGCTAAATAAATCTTCTACTTTGATTTTGTTTAAATAAAAAGCCGCTGTGATAGTGCTCTATCACAGCGGCTTAAAGCGTTATGTAAGCAGCTTATTAATCTTCTGGTGTATCCTGCAGCTTAGCTTTTGGCTTTCTAAGCATAGGTGCATCACCGACGTCGACGCCAGTGGCAAAGCGTCTATCGCGATTAGCTGTAGCTTTAGCCGCAGACTTTTTCTTCGCGGTTGCCGCTTTTTTCTTAGCTGCTGCAGGTTTTGCTTTCTTGTTGTTCTTTGCTTTGGGTTTTAAGCCGGTAAATTTACCTTTTAACCCTTCAAGTTCACTAAAAGCAAACTGCTTATTAAGGAAGGTTTGTACTTGGGTAAAGTTAACCCAATCTTTAGGACCGACCAATGAAACCGCGTCGCCTTTAGCGCCAGCACGGCCAGTACGTCCAATACGGTGAACATACTCTTCGGCAAATTTGGGCATATCAAAGTTGATCACTAAAGATACGTTGAGTAAATCTAGACCACGAGATGCAACATCAGTAGTCACCAATATCTGTTGTAAACCGCGGCTGAACTCATCCATAATTTGGTTACGGGCGTTTTGTTTTAGCTCGCCACTGAGTGATGCTGTTTTAAAGCCATCATCAGCAAGTTTCTTTGCTAGGCGGTCGGTATCTTGTCGAGTGGCGGTAAAGATGATGATCTGTTTTTGCTGCTCATCTTTTAAAATGCGCGATAACAACGCTTCTTTATGGTCAAGGTGATCACAAAGGAATATACGCTGAGTAATATCTTTATGTTCTAAGTTACCAGCGCCAATAGCCACATGTTCTGGGGTTTTAAGCAGCTCAGCGGCGATTTCATCGACATCACCGTGATCAAGTGTTGCTGAAAACATCAGGGTTTGGCGACGTTTATGATCGGCCGCACCGTTAATTTGTTTAAGCTGCTCGGCAAAACCTAAATCTAACATACGGTCAGCTTCATCGAAGATAAGCAGCTCAAGACCATTGAGGTGGAGATGATGCTGTTTCAGGTGATCGGCCAAGCGACCCGGTGTGGCCACAACAAAGTGCGGGTCACGAGCCAGTGCTTTTGCTTGGTCGTTGAAATTCTCACCGCCAAGAATTTTAGTCGCTTTAAACTGAGTATTAGCAACTAATAAACGCAGTTGACTATAAACCTGAGTTGCAAGCTCACGAGTGGGTAGCAAAATAACCGCGCGAGGGTCGCGCTTACTCAATGCTTTACACGAAATCATCCTTTGCATTGCAGGTAGCAAAAACGCCAAGGTCTTGCCTGAACCCGTTTTAGATGATGCCATTAGATCTTTGCCAGCAAGGGCAATCGGTATGGCTTGTTCCTGGATCTCAGTAGGGGTGTCTATTCCCATGTGCTTTAATGTTTGTAACAGACGTTGATCCAGTGAAAAATCGGTGAATTGCAAAGGTGAACTCCTTAAATAATCTGACCGAGTATTATAGCCTAGATAGATAGAGCAGGGCTATGACTAGCGATTAAGTTTCCTTAAAGAGGTAGAAATAAGCACTCATGAAGGGTGAATGTGGTTCAACAACACAGTAGAGTGCTAAAATCAGCGTGTCAAAGAACACTTGCATTGTTAGGTAGAGCTTAATATTGGCTGTAGGAGTCAAAAATCGTGTCAGAAAAAAATCATTCAGTTCGAATAGGGCTTGCCCTTGGAAGTGGTGCTGCAAAGGGTTGGGCACATATTGGTGTGTTGAATGGGCTGGCTAAGTTGGGTGTTTATCCTGATAAAATTGCTGGTTGCTCTATTGGTGCAGTGGTAGGTGCCGCATATGCTAATGATAATTTGGCAGAGTTAGAAGGCTGGGTACGTAGCTTTAGTAGCTGGGATCTATTGGGACTTATGGATTTGAGTTGGCGAAAAGGTGGCTTAATCGGTGGTGAAAAAGTATTTGATGTGCTGCAAAAACGCATGGGCGATATGCAGATTGAGCAGCTAAAAAAACCATTTGCAGCAGTCGCTACCGATCTCTATTCCGGACAAGAGATCTGGTTTACAGAAGGGGATTTGCGTCATGCGGTGAGAGCATCATGCTCCATGCCTGGTATTTTACCGCCCGTTAAAGTGGGCGAACGTTGGCTGGTGGACGGCGCAGTAGTGAATCCTGTCCCTGTGTCAGTTAGCCGTGCAATGGGCGTCGATATTGTGATTGCGGTTGATCTTCATGGTTTGCGCCGTGGCCGTTTGCAAGTATTACCAGTCAACATGAAGAGTAACAAGCCAACTACAGAGGAAGAAGCAGAAGCTGAAAAGCATCAAGAGAAAGGTTTTACTGATTTGTTAGCTCGGGGAAGAGACTACATTAGCGGCCTGACGGATAAGCTTTCATTGAGTCAAAAGCTCGAAAATAGCCAAAGCCCAAACCCTGGAATGTTAGCGGTAATGTCGCAGTCTATGGATATATTGGAGCAACGGCATAAAAGAGCTCGATTAATGGGCGATCCGCCTGATATTTGTATTGTGCCAGATCTAGGTGATATTGGTACTATGGAGTTTCATCGCGCGGAAGAAGCTATTGCAGCAGGAGAGGCGGCTGTAGAGCAAGTTGCGCATCTTATTGAAGCTGCTTTAGCGCCACATCGAATAACCGAATAAACCTTAAAAATGGGGCAATAAAAAAGGGCTTAAAGCCCTTTTTTATTGCCGTTATCAAGTATTGATTAAGTCAACTTCACAATCATTTTGCCGCGGTTTTTACCTTCAAACAATCCGATAAAGGCTTCAGGTGCATTTGACAGCCCCTCATAAACCGTTTGTTCAGCGGTGACTTTGCCTTCCACTAACCATTGGCCCATCTGCTTGGCAAACTCAGGGTAATGTGCCCAATGTTCAAACACAATAAAGCCTTCAATTTTTAGCTTTTTCATAATGATTTGCGCTAAGTTTGCCGGTCCCGGGGTTGGCACCGTATCGTTATATTGCGCAATCATGCCGCAAACAGCAATGCGGCCATGGTCTTTCATATTGTTAAGTGCAGCGGTTAAGTGTTCGCCACCTACGTTCTCGAAATAGACATCAATCCCTTCTGGCGCTGCTTGGGCAAGTGCTGCTGTAAGGTCGCCACAGGTTTTGTAGTTGATCACAGCGTCTACACCGAGTGATTTTATGTGCTCAGCCTTCTCATCAGAGCCAACCGATGCAACCACTCGGGCACCCATTAGTTTGCCTATTTGTACCGCAACGCTACCAACGGCGCCTGATGCTGCAGAGACAAATAAGGTTTCGCCCGATTTTAGCTCCGCGATACGGTTAAGGCCAGTCCAAGCTGTCATACCTGGCATGCCAAGCACGCCTAAAAAATGTGACTCGCTGATCGGTGTTTGTGGCAGACGAGTGATCTCTGTTCCGTCGGTAACATAATGGCTGCGCCAACCGTGCATGCTGTTCACTTTGCTGCCAACTGGGAACTCGCTATTGTTCGATTCAATTACTTCGCCAATTGCGCCACCTTCAAGTACAGCGCCTATTTCAAAAGGTGCAATGTAACTTTTTCTATCAATCATGCGGCCACGCATGTATGGATCGACTGACATCCATAGATTCTTAACTAAGAACTCACCGTCTTTAATCGCCGCTAATGCCACTTCAGCTTCAGCGAAATTGTTGGCGTTAGGTAGGCCCTCAGGGCGAGATTTAAGTTGTATTTGCTTAGCGTTCATAGTGATCCTTTATTTTTGTTTGTGCGCAAAGTAATTGCCCGCATCATAACTAAAGATTAAGAGTGATGCAAATGGTTTGTGCGCAAACTATTTTTGCGCAAATAAAATAAGGATTGGCTAGTGTTGTTAATTCTAGTCAGGTAAAATTGCCACTCTTAATCGAGATAATAACTAGTGGCGGATAACAAAGTGTCAAATAATGATAGCCCAGCATGTTTATCAGATAATGTATGTTTTGCGCTGTATACCGCAGGCAATGCACTTATGCGCGCTTACCGCCCTTTGTTGGATCAATATGAACTGACCTATCCACAATATTTGGTTATGCAAGCGCTATGGCTAAAAGATAGGGCGAGTATGACGCAGTTATCTCAAGCTACACGTTTGGATATGGGAACGTTGACACCAATCGTAAAGCGATTGGAGACAAAATTGTTTCTGCAGCGACTGCCAGATGAAACCGATGAGCGTAAAAAAGTGATTGCATTAACAAACACCGGCTTGGCGCTGCAAGCCGATGCGTTGTCACAAAAGCAAACACTATTAGAGAAGGTAAGTATGACTGAGCAGGAGGTTGAGTCTCTGCGCGTACTATGTTTAAACTTGACCACACAGTTGAATCAAAAGTAACCAGTCAATTTAATCGTTCAAAAAGCGGCACACTTCCTGCTTCAATAGCTGCATGATTAAGCTAACGCCGAATTTTTGACGATGAACCCATTAAGTAGTATCAATAACCCAGTGAATAGCGGAGCAGTTCTCGCCGATGCCTACGGTGCTTCTGGTAGCCAATCTAGTGTTAGCAGTGCTAATGGCGTTAATGCTAGTGCTACAACATCGGCTGCAAATGCTCCGAGTAAAGACGATAACGGCCTTGTATTATCGGGCCGTGCAGAGCGGGCGCAAAAAATCGAAGCGATGGCGAAAGATTTCTTCCAAGATGGCAGCTTTAGCAGTGAAAAGCTCCCCAGCCTTATACAACGCTTATATCAAGATGGCATTCTGTCGGATGGACAGTTGAATCGCTTGACCAATAGTGGTTTTGATATCCCGTCGACTGAAGCGCAATCTTTAGCAGATTTTATTGATGAGCAGCGTGCGACACTCACCAACAGCAGTGAAGATCGTGAGTTGGCCGGTACCTTAGATGAAGCAAAGTGGGTTATGCGCACTATGGATGCGATTCAATCACCAGTGGTAGCCCAAAAAGCTAATCGAGTGGCAAGTGACATTACAGCACTGCTGGAGTCAGATAGAACACTTACCGATCAACAGAAAAACCAATATCAAGGCATTAAGTCGTTAATGCAACTAGCCTCAATGACGGGTGAGCATCAACAGGCAACCGGTCAACTAAACAGTTATCTGGCACTGGCAAAACGGCATTAAGGTGACTGGCCTTTTAATATCTCTGTGTAAACCATTTCTTGTTAAAAAGCTGAAATAGTATTTAACACTAATCAGGCTATTATTGTGTCGACTTTACCGCGCGATAATAGCGTTTTATAGCGGCTTAAACTCATTTCCTGTCGCCATGGCAAAGGGTTAAACTAAGGCGTTAATGTCATCTTGGTTTTTATCCACAATTTATCCCAATTTTATCCTGCTACTAGCGGTCTTAATTGCCATCGTCAAGGGCATAATTTTAGATAAGCGGGATCGTCCCCAGTTATTTTTTCTTATTATCTTCGTTGTGTAAAATAATGATCTGGATCAAAGTACTAGTTGTCTTTTTATAGCTTAATGCGCCACATATTGTGATTTTGATTTAAAGTAATACTATATGTAGTGTTACTTGTGGATGATGCTAAATAGGAGCTTTACAATGCCAGTGGTTATTAAACGGGATGGTTACCGCACGCCTTTTGACGAAACAAGGATTAAAGATGCAGTGATAGCAGCTGCTAACTCGGCAGGTATTGATGATAGCGCCTATGCAGAAAAAGTAGCAAAAAATGCTGCCGACTCTGTCGCTATGCTAGATGAAATAAACATCCACGATCTGCAAGATGCCGTCGAAAACTTATTGATGGAAGGCCCTTATAAATCTTTGGCTCGGGTATACATTGAATACCGCCACGATAGAGATATAAAGCGCGAAGTCAGCAGTCGATTAAATAAAGAGATCCGTGGTCTTGTTGAGCAGAGCAATGCAGCGCTGTTAAATGAAAATGCCAATAAAGATTCAAAAGTAATCCCAACTCAACGTGATCTATTAGCTGGTATTGTGGCTAAACACTACGCTAAATGTCATATCTTACCAAAAGATGTTGTTGCAGCGCATGAGTCAGGCGAAATTCACTATCATGACTTAGATTACGCGCCGTTTTTCCCGATGTTCAACTGTATGTTGATTGATCTCAGTGGCATGTTGACCAAAGGTTTTAAGATGGGCAACGCTGAAATTGAAACACCTAAATCAATTTCTACAGCGACAGCTGTTACCGCGCAGATAATTGCTCAGGTTGCTAGCCATATATATGGCGGCACCACGATTAACCGTATCGATGAAGTGTTAGCGCCTTTTGTTGCCAAAAGTTACGACAAGCATTATCAAGTTGCGCTAACTTGGGGGATTACAGACGCCAAAGCATTTGCGACCTCATTGACCGAAAAAGAGTGTCATGATGCATTTCAGTCACTTGAGTATGAAGTAAACACATTGCATACCGCCAATGGTCAAACACCATTTGTGACCTTTGGTTTTGGACTGGGGACGTCATGGGAGTCTCGACTTATTCAACAGTCGATGATGAAAGTGCGTATTGCAGGCTTAGGTAAGAACCGTAAAACCGCGGTATTCCCTAAACTGGTTTTCGCCATTCGTGATGGTATTAACCACAAAGATGGCGATTGTAACTACGACATCAAGCAGCTTGCATTAAAATGTGCGACTACGCGTATGTACCCGGATATCCTCAATTACGAACAAGTAGAAAAGGTAACGGGTTCATTTAAAACCCCAATGGGTTGCCGTAGCTTCCTTGGCACCTTTGAAGAAGATGGCGAGCTAGTGCATGAAGGACGCAACAACCTTGGTGTTGTGAGCTTAAACTTGCCACGAGTTGCGCTTGAAGCTAAAGGCGATGAAGCTGAATTCTACAGGATTTTAGATCAGCGTTTAACCATTGCTCGCAAAGCGTTAGATACTCGAATAGAACGTTTAGAAGGTGTTAAAGCACGAGTTGCACCGATTCTTTACATGGAAGGAGCTTGTGGCGTTCGTTTACGCGCTGATGATGATATCTCTGAGATATTTAAAAATGGCCGCGCTTCAATTTCGCTTGGTTACATAGGCCTTCATGAAACCATAAATGCACTTTATGGCACCGAAACGCATCTATATGACAATGCATTGTTGCGCGCTAAAGCGGTTGAAGTGATTCAATACTTAAAAGCGGCAACCGATAAATGGAAAGCAGAATCTGGTTACGCTTTCAGTCTATACAGCACGCCAAGTGAAAATTTGTGTAGCCGTTTCTGTAATCTTGACGCCAAAGTATTCGGTGTTGTAGAGGGAGTCACAGCTAAAGGTTACTACACCAACAGTTTCCATTTAGATGTTGAAAAGCAAGTCAATCCGTACGACAAGATTGACTTTGAACAGCCTTACCCTGAAATCGCAAATGGCGGATTTATCTGTTACGGCGAATTCCCCAATATGCAGAACAACGTTGAAGCGTTGGAGAATGTCTGGGACTACAGCTATTCAAGAGTGCCTTATTACGGCACGAATACACCGATTGATGAGTGTTATGACTGTGGTTTTACTGGTGAATTTAGCTGTACCAGCAAAGGCTTTACCTGTCCTAAATGTGGCAACCATGAACCTAGCAGAGTATCGGTAACACGCCGAGTGTGTGGCTATTTAGGTAGTCCTGATGCAAGACCATTTAATTATGGTAAGCAAGAAGAGGTTAAGCGCCGTATCAAGCACCTTTAATATAGCGTGTGCGGCAAACTCAATAAGGTGCTTTTACAGGCACCTTTTTGTTATCTAGAAGAGATTTTTATGCATTATCATCAATACTATCAAACCGATGTGATTAATGGTCCAGGTACTCGAGCGACGCTATTTGTTTCTGGCTGCGAGCATCAATGCCGTGGTTGCTATAATCAGTCAACTTGGAATCCGTGCTCTGGTCATGTGTTTGATGAGCAGATGATGCAAACCATTATTGACGATCTCAATGATAGTCGCATTAAAAGACGTGGTCTTTCTTTATCTGGCGGTGACCCACTATTTCCAGGTAACCTCAGCGCCATACTTGAGCTTGTCAGGCGAGTTAAAGAGCAATGTCCAGGTAAAGATATTTGGTTGTGGACAGGCTATCTTCTTGATGAGTTAACCGCCGAGCAGCAAGCGATTGTTGAATGGGTTAATGTGGTAGTTGATGGTAAATTTGAGCAATCTCTTGCCGATCCTAGCTTAGTTTTTAAAGGTAGTAGTAACCAAGTGATCCATTATCTAAGATAAGCTAGGCATAAACCTAGGTAATATTGCACTATTTGCTGTTATAATGAGGCAATAATGATAAACAGCGTCAAAATATTTTGGGGCTGTTTTTGTTTCTAGATAAGTTATTTAGATTTGAATTTAAGGTTTGTAAATGAATTTAAAGCAGGAGCTGCAAACGCTCAACGATAAGCTCGACAAATTTCGTCGTAAGTTAGCAGCAGCTGAAAAGCGTGATGATCCTGGGGTCATAATCCAGTTTAAACGTGAAATAGCCACTTTAACTAAGCGTATTGCTAATGTTAAAAATCAGCAATCTCGTGAGCTAGGTAAAGAAGGTGCCTCGGTTAAAGACCTCAAATTTAGCCGTGTATTGACCAAAGCCGAGCAAGCGGACATGGGTAAGTTGAAGAAGTCTGTTCGTGGTTTAGTGGTCGTGCATCCAATGACTGCACTTGGTCGCGAAATGGGCATCAAGCAAGTAACAGGCTTTGCTCCGAAAGAATTTTAGGCTAATTGCCTATTAAGTTTTTCATTTAGTGAGCCGCTTCAAGGTTATGTATAGACGCGCAGCTTATGCTGCGCTGAAATGCTTTGTAATTTGTCTAACGTATTCCTGTTCATTGTAATGTCTAACATTAGATTTGATTCTTCAGCAAGTTTGGTTCGAAATTAATATCGTTACTAGGATTTCAGCAGTCTCAAGGAATGAGAGTAGTCGTTAAGGTTTTATCATGTCGATTAAATATATCGCGTCGTCTAAATTGCCAACACCTTGGGGTGTTTTTGAAATGCATGGCTTTGAAGATAGCGAGACAGGTAAAGAGCATGTTGCGCTGACATTAGGCGTATTTGATGCCGAAAGTCCTATTTTAGGCCGTATTCACTCTGAGTGCTTAACAGGTGATGCGCTTTTCAGTTTGCGTTGTGATTGTGGTTTTCAATTGCAAACAGCAATGCAGAATATCGCTGAAGTCGGACAAGGGTTTATCCTATATCTGCGCCAAGAAGGGCGGGGGATTGGATTACTCAATAAAATCCGTGCTTACGAGCTGCAAGATGGCGGTGCAAATACCGTAGAGGCCAATGAGCGCCTTGGTTTTGCTGCGGATATGCGCAAATATGACATGATCATCCCGATGATGGAGCAGATCGGTGTCAGTAAAGTCAGACTGATGACCAATAACCCTAGAAAAGTAAAAGCGATGCAAAGCTTTGGACTAGAAGTGGTTGAACGTGTTCCACTGCAAGTCGGTAAAAATCGTTATAACGAAGGTTACCTAAAGACAAAATCGACGGAACTAGGTCATATGATGTCTGAGCATCATTTTACCGAGGAAGGTAAAGACTAAGCTACATTAACCGTGGCTTTTTCAAGGTTATACCGCTATATTCAGGGCTATCTATTAGAGACCAGTTAAGTTAATTTTTAATGATGGCCCTTGTGCGTTCCCTTTCTGTTTTGCTGTTACTTTTTACACTCCCTGTTAATGCTGAAACGGATTACAGTCATTATGCTTTTGCAAACTATCTGGGTAGCGGTATTTACCGAACTTCTGGGCAAAACGCAACGGTAGTCAATATCCCAATTAGTTTTGATCTTGAGCGTACCGAAACAGAATCTTTAGTGCTACGCACACCATTATCACTCGGTTTTTTTAACTTTACTTGGAGCGATCTGCCAGAAGGCGACTTTCCCAGTAGTGTTGGGACTGCAACATTTACTCCCGGGATTGAATACCGCGTACGAACCTCTGATACCCATGAGTTTCAAACCTATGCAGACTTAGGCGTTGGCACGAATACCACTAATGGCAACGATGTCATTATCTATTCGGCAGGTATGTCGAGTTTACTTGATTTCGAACTTAAAGAGAGTAAGCCTATTTGGGTCAATCGCATATTTTTTGCTGGATATAACAGTCTTGATGATGGACCCAATGAAACCTATTCGGCGATTCAATCTGGACTTGATATTGGCACTAACTTTCATTTTCAAATAGCTGATGTCGGCGTAGAACCACGGTTTTTTGTCGCCGGCTACTGGTATTTTGACAAGCTTAGATTTGTAACACCCTTCGAGGAAGATGTATTAGTGACCAACAGCTTTGAAGCGGGGATCACGTTAGCTTTCTCCAAACCAGTGGGTTGGGATCTGTTTAATATGAGCCGATTCGGAGTGAGTTATCGAGCGGGAGACGGTGTGCAGGTTTGGCGACTTATCTTTGACTTCCCGATATAGCTTCTGCTGAATTGTGCTGGTTGAATCGGTATCGTGACTAAATAAAAAGGCTTAACAATACTGATTGTTAAGCCTTTTTATTACTGACTGTCCTAGAGGTTAATTGCCCCAGATATTGGCATTTACTTGAGAGTTATCATCGGAGTCTTCGCTAGGTCTATCAGCTGCTTTGTTCTTCGCCGCGCGTAATGTTTTAT
Organism: Shewanella kaireitica; assembly: GCF_023284045.1. Taxonomy (GTDB): domain Bacteria; phylum Pseudomonadota; class Gammaproteobacteria; order Enterobacterales; family Shewanellaceae; genus Shewanella; species Shewanella kaireitica. The sequence goes on along the minus strand of NZ_JAKIKQ010000003.1, from coordinate 46,653 downwards.
CACTGGCCTGATAGCCATCTTCTCTAGGCTTTCTTGCGGGTAAAGGTAGCTTATTCATCTTTAGGTAGAGGTACTCTACTTTCTCTCTGGCCCAAAGGGTTTTACGCAGAAACCTTAGGCTTGATTTAATACTTGGGTCATGTTTGAAGCAGCGCACGTTAATACGCTCGCCAAGCTCTTCCCAGCCATAATGCTCGACGAGGTCAGTCAGTAAGGCTTCTAGCTTAATACCGTGTAATGGGTTGTTTACTTGGGTCATGATGTATGTTCATTGCAGATGCTATTGCAGTAATTATATCAGTTTTATCATCGAAAATGTTATCAATGCAGAGCAAAAAAAGAGAGCCTTTAACTAAGGCTCTCAAAATTTGCTTTTAACAAAAGTCAGGGGTTACTGAAAGCTTAGCTCCCATGAGTTGATTGTGCCGGTGTCACGTCTTGCACTGTCTACGGCTTTTAGCTGCCAATTACCAGCAGAGTCCGTTCCTGTCATATCAACGGTATAGGTTTTTACTATGTCGTTAGCACTGCCACCAGTGTTGTCATGCAGTACTGCCACTTGGCCACTTGGGCTATGAAGCTCGACTTGCAAATCACCAATGTAGGTATGGCTAATGTTAACGTTTACAGTTACCGTTCCTGAGTCTCCAGTGCGAGTTGCTGCAATAGAGCTGCTTACACCTGCGCTGCTGTTATCAGGAATGTCGTAGCTACTGTTGTTGCTATATGTCGCTGCACCACCTGTTCCGCCAGTGCCACCGCCATTATCTTCTGTAAAGTTAGCAACAAGATTCACACCGCTAAATGCGCTATAGCCTTGAATCATCACATAGTAAGTACCAGATTGAACGGTGTCGATTGGGCATGACTCGTTATTACCTGTTTTCCATGGACGGCAATCATAACCACCGGTTGCTGTGGTCGGTGCTGCTCCATATTGAACATAAAGGTCAGCATCACCTGTGCCGCCGCTCATAGCAAAGCTCAAGTCGGTTGCACCCGCTGGAACATCAATTGAATAATGAAGTTCATCAGAGCTCGCACCCGCTAAGTTTGACTTAGTCACGCCATTAACTAGCACGTTGTCGCCACCACCAGTACCAGGGTCTGTTGGACCTGTACAAGATGCATCAAGGTAAGCTTTTGCTGCAACAGCATCAACTAGGCCATAGCCTGTATTGTTATCGCGACCCGCTGTTTCTAAGTCTTCTGCTGTCGCGTTAAGTGCTGCGCGAACTTGCGCTGCGCTACATTCAGTATGATGACTCCAGACCAGTGTTGCGACACCTGATACGTGAGGCGTTGCCATCGAGGTACCGTTATAATATTCGTAATCTTCATTGTCTGTATTGGCAACCGTTACTGTTGCGCCAATTTGATTACGCAATGCTAGGCCTGTCGCACGGTCAACAGATACTGAGACAAGAGGTGCTTCGTTATTGCTGTCAACAAGAAACGGATTTTGTAGACCTGGAAGGGAAGTATTACTGTACACAATGACTGCACTTGCGCCAGCTGAACTACAGGCTTTAACGGCATCTATTTCTGGGTAACTTGCGCCTTGGTTGCCAACACGCTCAACTAGACACACTTTGTTTGCCATGTTGCCACAGTTGAATGTGCTTCCGTTAACAGTACATTCAGCAAGTGTTGCAGTTGCTGTGCCGATATAAGGCGTTGGTACATGACTTGAACCTGACTGTACGTAACGATTATGCGGTACAACACCGTTATCGAAGTAAGACTGACCACCAATAGTAATATCAGCGAGACGACCTTCACCACGGGTTACCGTTGAAAGAATAGCTTCACCTGGGCCGGAGATTTCAACTTGGTTGGTATATTGTGAAAATGCTGCATGGTCTTTATTGCTATCTACTGCAGCAACAGACATGACGGCATCATAAGATGCTGGGTAGCTATGGGTGCTATTACCATCGTTACCCGCGGCAGCGATGAGCAACACACCATTACTTTCATGTGCTGCAAGGGCATTTCTTTCTGTGTTACTTGAGCTTGAACCACCTAAACTCATTGTCACTACGTTGGCGCCATTGCTAACACAGGTATCAACGGCAGACACTAGGGATGATGAGTATCCCCAGCCTGACGAGTTAAACACTTTAATCACATGTATATTGGCATTTTGATTCGGCATAACACCAACAACACCTTCGTTGTTAGCAATGGCTGCGATGGTACCCGCTACGTGAGTACCATGAGCATTACCTGCACCTGGATCAAACCAGTTCCCGGTTCCTGAATTGTTTGTACCGGTTACATTGTTAGCGTTAAGATCGTTATGACCTCGGTCGTAACCAGAGTCAATGATACAGATGGTACGGTTGCCGGCTTGACTATCGCTTAACGTTGTTGCACCGACATAAGTTTGACCCCAAGGCGTGGTTTCGCTTAGTAGGCGACGGGGTACATCTTCTTCTACATAATCAACATCAGCGCGGAATCTAAGCGCTTGAATATTCTTACTATCTAACTTAACGGTATAGCTATTACTGCGACCAATACGCTTCATCTCTTTTGCTGAGACGCTATTTAGCGCGCGGAAGTGAGAAAAGACTTCGTTCGCTCGTGGTTGATACTCTGCATCGTCAATTGCGTTTGTTGTTGTTGAAAAGCCAGCGGCGGCGTCTGCAGTTTTGAACTTTACGATATAACGCTTAGGCAGCGGGTTCTCGCTATTTAATTGCGCTGAATTGCTGTGTAAACCAGGAGTGAAAGAGGGAGCCGCACTAACACTTGCTGAAATCGAAAGTGCAAGAACGGACAGGCTTAATGCTGTTGTTACTTTACTTGTAGTCATAACTGTCTTCCATGTTAATCAGGATATTTAGTTGTTTCTTATAGTTTTTGCAGTTACCAATGCTAAGACTGGCTGCGATTAAGAATGTATCCGCAGTTGTTACGGTTGTAAAATAAATGTTAAATCATGAAAGGGCTTTCATTGCAATATGGACAGAATTCTTTACTTGAATGTTTATTCCTTAATTTTGTGTTGATTGCGGGTTTAAAGTCACTTTTCATGGCTTTTTATGCTATTGGTTCGGAATTTTATTTTTATTGTATTTAGTATTCAATTTTATTTTTACAGAGAAATATATAAGTAAGTTATTGATGTTTTAAGCTATAAGTCATACCCTAACTTTAGGTATAACTTATATGCATTTGGAATAAGCGTAAGGGCTTAACAGTCTTTGCTGTATAGTTTTTTGGGGTTATATACTGAATTTTTTGGTGTATACGGAGTAAAGATCTGATTATCGGGGTTATTGTCTTTGCCTGTGGTGTTTTAGGCTTTGCGTTTCTTTGCTGTATAGAGGTAGATGCGTCTATTTAAAGTTAAGGCCACAAAATGTGGCCTTAGAAGTGGGTATATAGCATGTTGACTTAGTTCCTTTTAAGTCATCGCACTATTTTTGCTGTTGGTTTAGCATTTGGTAACCGCCACCATTATAGGTGTTAGTGTAGCCTGCATTGATCAGTGCTTCATTAGCAATACCACTGCGGCGACCACTGCGGCAGTAAACAACCACTGATTTGTCTTTAGCAATTTTTCTATCTGCAAATACGGTTGTGATCTGCTCAAAAGGAATATTGATAGCGTTGGGCAGATGACCCTGTTCAAACTCTTCTGCGGTTCGCACATCTACAACTAAAGCACCAGCATCAATTTTTTGCCAAGCTTGCTCAACATTTTGATCTGTCGCAAGTGCGAGCTTACTAAACATAAATAGCAACGCAGTTGCTACAACAAAAACAATGGCATTTGATTTTAGAGACTGTAGTCTAAGCATCTTACTCATCAGTTTTCCTTTTTATAATAATTTAGAACTGGTTGATAGAGTGTTATACCAATCAGTATAAGAAGTTTATCTACTCAGAGTGCTTTTTGCGAGCTAATTCAAGGCAGGCTAATCCAAAGTGCATAATGACATAATGGTTGCTCCCTTTTGCGTTTATCTAACGCGGAAGTCGGTAGTTAAAAACACACCTAACAGGTGAGTTTTAGCGATTATGATTCTGCGTTAATGAGCTTGAATTTAGTTTCACTATGCCCTTCACTTATCTCAAAACCGCTAAACTCTGGCTGAGCGATCAAATCTTTATATTGATTGGTATTATATCGATAACGGACTAACAGCTCTTGCTTTTTAAATATTAATCAATGTTAAAGCATTTATCTCCACTAACCTTCCGTTGCTAATTGAGCCTCAGTTTTAAAGCCGAGCTTCTTCAACACCATTGCAGCGGGACAAAATCCAGTATAGGCACTTTGAGTTAAGTTTGCCCCGACAAATACAGTTAACCAGACAAAGTTGTGATTAACCCATAATGTTAAGGCTAGTGAAAGCAAGATCATCATTCCGGCAAAAGCCATAATGGCGCGTTCTAAAGACATAGTGTTACCTCTCACAGTGTTAATGAAGTTTTCGTTAAAGACATGCCGACATCAGGCATGCTATTTAGTTATCGGTTATTGATAGCGTTTTTTCATCACCGCATAGTAAAGCACAGGGATAACAACTAACGTCAGTAGCGTTGATACCAATATGCCGAAAATAAGGCTGATCGCTAAGCCGTTAAAAATCGGATCGTCCAGAATGAAAAGGGCACCGATCATAGCAGCCATTCCTGTTAACATAATGGGCTTTGCCCGAACGGCGCCAGAGTGAATCACGGCTTGTTCAAATGGCAGGCCTGCGGCCGTTTCTTGATGGATAAAATCAACTAATAAAATGGAATTTCGAACGATAATTCCGGCAAGTGCAATCATGCCGATCATCGATGTTGCAGTGAACTGTGCACCAAGTAAAGCATGACCTGGCATAACGCCAATTACCGTCAGTGGGATCGGTGCCATGATAATAAGTGGCACGGTATATGATTTGAACTGTGCGACGACCAACAAGTATATTGCAATCATACCGACAGCGTACGCGATCCCCATATCTCTGAATGTTTCATAGGTGATTTTCCATTCGCCATCCCAAAGCACCGCGACACTATCGAGCCCTGTGGGTTGATTAATATAGTGTTGCTCAAATAGAAGACCATCAGAGGCATTTATTTTACCGACCATATCAAACATACCGTATAGCGGACTATCGAGCGGACCCGCCATGTCGGCGACCACCATGATCATCGGGATCATGTTCTTGTGGATTATTGGCGCATCAATTGTACCTTGTTGAATATGCAGGAGCTCTGACATTGCAATAGCTTGACCTTCACTGTTTTTAATCGTCAGATTCATCACTTGCTCTAAGTTGAACTTGTCAGACTCTTTGAGCTGAATACGAATTGGCACAGGGTATTTTTGCTTGGGCATATGCATGAAGCTAATATCTTTACCGCCTATGCTGGTGGCCACGAGATCGACCACTTGACTGTATTCAACGCCAAGCAAGCTCGCTTTGCTCCTATCTATATTAACTTGCCATTTAGCTTGTTCGGCAGGTAGATAGATATCGATATCCACAACATCGGTTGTTTGATGAAATAAATCTTGTAATTGATTGGCGGCTTTCTCTCTAATCGCTTCACTGGGACCATAAACTTCAGCAAGGATAGGTGACCAAACAGGTGGCCCTGGTGGAACTTCGACCACTTTGACATTGGCATTATATTGCTTGGCTATCTCCTGCAGTGGCCCTCTGACAGCTAGAGCAATGCTGTGGCTGTCTCTGTCTCTGTGTTGTTTATCAACAAGGTTCACTTGAATATCACCAAGCTCCTGTGTTTGACGCAAAAAGTAGTGACGCACTAAGCCATTAAAATTCATTGGTGCGCTGGTACCAGCATAGAGTTGATAGTTATCAACCTCCTCAACAGTGTTTAGGTGCTGTGCTAGTGCTTTTAGTGTTCTTTGGGTTTGCTCTACAGGTGTACCTTCTGGCAGATCGACCATGACCTGAAATTCTGATTTGTTGTCAAAAGGCAGCATTTTCAGTACCACTAACTTACCAATAGGCAATGCAACGGCAATAGCGATAAGAACAAAGATCCCAGCGGCTAAACCAAAGCGCGCCTTTCTAGCACTCCTGCCCGTGACGAACGGCCCAATGAGTCGATTAAAAGTGCGTACCATCAAGCCGTCGTGATCCGTTCCTTGGTTCGTCGTCTTATTGTCAGCCTGATTTCCATCGTGCTTTAACAGTTTACGACTGAGCCAAGGGGTGACCATAAAGGCGACCGCTAGAGAGATGAGCATGCCCATGCTGGCGTTTATAGGGATAGGGCTCATGTATGGCCCCATAAGCCCTGAAACAAATGCCATTGGTAGCAATGCTGCAATCACAGTGAAGGTCGCTAGAATGGTTGGTCCACCGACTTCGTCCACTGCAATGGGGATTAGCTCGCTAAAGCTTCTTTTGCCCATTGCCATATGGCGGTGAATGTTCTCAACTACCACAATGGCATCATCCACCAAAATACCTATCGAGAAGATAAGCGCGAATAGTGAGATCCGGTTTAAAGTGAATCCCCAAGCCCAAGAGGCAAATAGCGTCAATGCTAGTGTAATGACAATGGCGATACCAACCACTAATGCTTCTCTAAAGCCCATAGTGAGTAGCACCAACACCACAACTGCAGAGGTTGCAAAAATCAGCTTTAAAATAAGGGTATTAGCTTTATTGCCAGCGGTTTCGCCATAGTTGCGAGATACAGATATATTGACGGCGTCAGGCAGCAAGATATTATCGACTTTATCGACGCGCTTAAGAATAGCATCGGCGATATCAACGGCGTTAACGCCTGGTTGCTTTCCAATGGCAATGGTGACGGCAGGGTAGATATTGGTTTTATCGCCATGCCAAGCAGTTTGGCTGGGAATATCTGCTTTTAAAGTGATGTCAGCTATGTCAGCGAGAAATATCGGGGCTGCTTGACTATCACTGTCTTTTCGAACTGCAATGACTAGCTGTTTTACATCATCAATACTGTTGATGAATTGGCCTGTTTGCACTTTAATCTGTTGATTTTGTTGTACCAGAGAAGCTGGCATAGACACATGGTTATTACTGCTTAATCGAGTATTGATTTCATCATATGACACGCCGTAGTAGTTCATTTTAATTGGGTCAATACGGACATTGACGGTTAGCTGCTGCGAGCCGACAGAGTTTATCTCGCGCGTTCCGGGGATCCTTTTAAGCTCGGTTTCTAAACCGTTGGCTACATGAGTCAGCTGCTCAGCTGATATCGCCGTATCTTTTGACCATAAGGTTAAGCTGACAATGGGGACATCATCAATGCCGCGAGGTTTTATCAACGGCTCACCAACGCCTGCATCTAAAGGCAATTTGTCCAAGTTGGCGTAAATCTGATTGTAAAGTTTAACGATAGCGTCGTTTCTGGCAACGCCCACTTCAAAAATGACGATAAACATTGCGCCATCTGGCTGCGAGAATGAATATAAGGTATCAATGCCTTTGAGCTCGGAAATTATTTGCTCAGTAGGCAAGGTGACTAAACTTTCAACTTCGGCAGGTGTTGCGCCAGCAAACGGAATATAAACATCAGCAAAAGTGACATCAATTTGTGGTTCTTCCTCTTTAGGCGTGACGAGTACGGCAAAGAGGCCTAGCAGTAAACCCAGTAAAGCCAGTAGTGGAGTAATGGCACTAAGCTGAAAAGCTGCTGCAACTCTGCCTGAGATCCCTAAATTATTTTTGTCTGTCATCTTCTTAGCTCCCTATGGCTTAGACTGCTTTTGTAAGCGCAATAAGGTTTGATAAGCATCTCTTGCAATAACATCACCATTGGATAGGCCTGCTAAGACTTCAAAGTTATCACTATCTTGTTGACCCAATCTGACTTGATTGAGTACCCATTTGTTATTTTGCTGCAAATAGACGCCAGTCAGATCGTTGATAGTGATCAGCGCAGACTCTGGGATAAACATAGTTTGGCGTTGACCACTCACAAATTGTGCTTTTATCAAGCTACCAGGAATAAGACCATCGATGTTACTCGGTAGCTCAATACGCACCTTGTAGCTATGACTGACTGGGTCTACAAAGCTAAACAGATTAAGTTTGTCACTTATCAACTCTGTACCATCCGCCAAGATGAGCTTGAATTGAGGATGTGATTTCAGAGCGCTGATATAGCGTTGGGGTACTTGAGTGACAGCGCGCATCTGTTTTAAAGAGTAACCTGAATAGAGCGCTTGCCCAGGACTGACCGTTTCACCTTGCTCGACATGTCTTTTGGTAACGACACCAGCAAAAGGGGCACTGACTGCTGTGTACTTTAAAGACTCGGTTGCTTGAATTATCCCAGCTTTGGCGGCGCTGACAGCTTGCTGTGTTGACTTGGCATTAGCCTCAGCTTCATCCATTGAACCTTCAGATATCGCACCTTGAGGAAAGAGTGTTTTATAACGCTTCAATTGTGCTTGAGCTTCTATATTTTGAGCATTAGCTTTGGCGTACTCTGCTTCAGCACTGGCCAACTGAGCACCTTGCTCTTTACTGGTTATCTCTAACAGAGCTGCATTTTCAGCGACGATATCATTGACATCGTAATTGAGTTTTAAGATCCGTCCAGATGTTTGCGCAGAGACTGTAGCCGCTTTTGTCGGCTCTATAACGGCATCTAATGTAACCCAATTAGGGTAGGGCTGATAGCTAACGCTAACTGCTGATTTTTTGCTTAGCGCAGGCGCTTCAGCCGCCAAAGCTGAAAATGCCAGACTCGGTAGCAATGATAAAAGCAATAACGCGAGTGAAGGAGAAAAGTAAGCTGCCATAATTCAATAAACCGTAAAAACATCCATGAGATTATTCTAATGGATGGTGGTGCATGGTGCAATAACTATTCATTAGTAAAATACGATGAATTGGCAATGGTTACAAAAAAACACAATCGAAGATTGTGCTTTTTTGTCGTTTATCTGTGCCGTGGAGGGTTAATCATTAAGGTAGTAGGTCAAGGTCGACACGATACGTACCTTCTTTATGTAGGGGGTGTTGCTATCACGGTCGTTGATACTAAATTGCCCTTGGGCTGCTCTTTTGATCTTGCCTAATTTTGAGTCTGAATCTTTAGCGAACTTCTCTGCTACTTGACGCGCATTCTGTGTAGCAGATTGGATCATCTCAGGTTTAACATCATTAAGCTTGGTAAACAGGAACTGCGCTTTACTGTTGTAATCTTGATCAGAGATGGCAATACCTTCTTTAGCAAGCGACAGCATTTTAGTGCGAGCAGAAAGCAAAAGATCAATTTTATCGGTATAGAGAGATAGCGAGACTCGAGCGGAATAACGATACTTCACATTTGGATCTGAGTAACCTTGGGCTAATCGATCATCAATAGCAGGCAGTGAGATAGTGATCTCTGACTCATCAAAACCTTGCTGTTTTAAAAATGCGGCGACTTTATCAGTCTTAGTTTGTACGTTTACGTAGAGGCTATCGAGATCGTTATCGACTTCGGTAAACCTGATTGGCCAGATGGCAATATTGGCACGCACCTCTTTTTCAGCTAAGCCTTTAACGGTAACTGTACGCTCCATTGATTTCATTTTAATTAGCTTGTCGCCAATGGTATTGCCAAGTAACACCATGCCTAAGCAGAGTAAGCCACCAAGAATAAAGGCTGAAACAGCGTTGTTTTTAGTCATAACAGATAGTTCCATCTATATAAATATACCCATGCTGCGAATTTTGGCGAGATGAGTATGAAGAAGCTTAACGTTAGCAAGGATTATAGAATTGGTAAAATTAAAAGCAGTTTATGGAGGCAATAAAAAAGCCGCATACAATGCGGCTTTCGGCTTATACAATGATCAACTTAGAATCTGTAGTTGTACTGCATTGAGTAGTATGTTGCATTCGAAAGCGTAGTGGCATGAACTGTACCTAGGTCGTTGCCTAATGTTGGCATTTGTTGGCCAACAAGGTCAAGAACAGAGCTGTGTTCAGTTAACTGAGTTTCTTCGCCTCTAATAAAGGCGATACCGAAATCTAGGCTGGTGTGCTTAGATAGGTTGTAAGTAGCACCCATCGTGTACCACTGACGGTCTGAATCAGGGATAGAGATAGAGCTCACTTCACCGACTACGCCTTGGTCAAACATGTAACCTGCACGCAGTGTCCAGCTATCATTAAGAGTGTAAGTTCCACCAACACTGAATAACCAAGAATCATCCCATGCGTATTTCTTTAGTTGCGCTTCACCTGGATCGTTGACTGTGATCTCATGGAAATCCCCCCAAGTAGTCATTTGCGCAGTGTAGTGCAGGGCAAACTTCTCTGTTAGCTGGTGGAAACCAGCAACCTGGAAGATGTCAGGGATAGGGATATTAATCTCTTGAAAATCCACACCACCAAATTTAACATCGCCTTCAGCGGTAAACTCTGGGCTGAAACGGTAACTTACGCCAAGTCGGTGATTGGCATTGATTTCATAAACAGCGCCTACAATCCCACCGAAAGCGACGCCATCAGCGTCAACATCGACCAAATCGACTGGCACATAAGCACCATCAGGGCCTAATGGAAGCTCACCCGAACGAGTCAGTGTTCCTTGTCCATAAATAACGTCTAAACCAGCACCAACACTAAAGTGGTCATTAATGCGGTAAGAGGCACTTAGGTTAAAGTTAATGGTAGTCACTTCAGTTTTACCTAGAAGGTCTACAGGTGCAGGAATTTGCGCTGCACCGCCTAGTATTGATTTAGGCTTTGATAAGTCGCCAGTATCAGTGCCTGTACCAAAGTTGCTGAACATAGCAACGCCATAGGCGAACTTGTCATTGACCGGGCTTACATAGTAAAAATTAGGGATAATTTTCGCTTCGGCTGCATCAGGCACGCTACCGTAGTGGATCTCACCTATGTTCGAATTGATATATACGTCTTTAACTTCTACTTCTACGTCAGCATAAGTTAAACCCATTGATAATTGCTTTTCATCAAACAACGCCATAGCAGCAGGGTTACGTGATAGCACAGATGCGTTATCAGCGATGACAGCATCACCGGCAAAAGCACGGCCGATACCTGTTGCTGATTGGCTGTTAAGTTGGAAACCAGCAGCCATTGATTGTGTGCTTACTAAAGCAACTGATACAGCGATAAGAGTCTTGTTGAAATACTTCATTATTATCATCTCTATTATTGTTGGTCTTGCTTATATAGGTGTTAATTTGAAATTAACTGCAAGATCCACTTGTTAGACCAGTGCATCTTAGGTAGGTAAAGGCAAGCTAACAACTCCGACCAGAGATAAAAAATTGTTAATTATTAGTTAATTGGGGCGATTAAATGTTTAGAAAATCATTCTTTCGATTGAATATGGATAAAGAAGCTATATAGCATAACGGCTTGGGAGATAATTAAGATTTAACTTATGGTTAAGAGTATGTAACGCAGGCTTTTTTTTCGATGTGAATTGAGGGATAAAAAAAAGCGTACAGATGTACGCTTTTTTGTAGAAATGCTAATTTGCTCGATTACAGCTTAGCTTCGAACTCGCTAAATTGTGCTCTCACTTTATCAGATGGTGCCTGTATTTTACTGATAAGGACACCTGCGATGGTAGCAAATAGGAAGCCAGGGAGAATTTCATAGAGGTCAAAAATTCCGCCGCTAAGTTGTTTCCAAACGACCACTGTTACAGCACCGACAACAATCGTCGCTACTGCACCATTGCGACTGTAATCACGCCAGAAAAGCGACATCAATACTACAGGGCCAAATGCGGCGCCAAAACCAGCCCATGCATAACTGACTAGACCAAGCACGCTGCTTTCAGGGTTAAGTGCTACAACACCCGCGATGACGGCAATGGCGAGTACACCGATACGACCCACGAGCATAAGCTCTTTACTTTCAGCCTGAGGACGCAACCATTTTTTGTAAAAGTCTTCTGTAATCACGCTTGAACACACTAACAACTGTGAATCAATGGTGCTCATAATCGCTGACAGAATTGCAGCTATCAGTAATCCGCCAATCCAAGGGTTAAAAGCGGCATGAGCTAAGTGAATAAATACTGTTTCTGGGTTTTCTAATGGTTCTGCTGCGAAATAGAGTGTACCAGCAAGTCCGGTTGCTAAAGCGCCAAATAGTGCGACGATCATCCAACTCATTGCAATACGGCGTGACACGGTAATATCGTTGGCAGAGCCAATGGCCATGAAGCGCGATAAAATATGGGGTTGACCGAAATAACCTAACCCCCAAGCTAGCAGAGATATTAAGCCTATAAAGGTAGTGTTTTCGCTAAACAGTGACAACATTGCAGGGTCTAAAGTTTCAAAACCTTGCTGGGTTTCTGGTTGGCTGAAGATAGCAACCGGTACGATTAATAAGGCTACTAACATCAAGCAACCTTGGAAAAAGTCAGTCCAACTGACAGCAAAGAAACCACCAACGAAGGTGTAAGCGACAATAATAGTAGAGCCAATGATCAGTGCTAGGGTGTAATCAAGGCCGAAAACCTTTTCAAATAATATAGCACCACCGACCATTCCAGACGATGCATAAAAAGTGAAAAAGACTAAAATAGTGACTGCTGAAACTAATTTGAGTATGCCTTTGCTGTCTTCAAATCGTTTTTCAAAGAAATCGGGTAAGGTAAGGGCATTATCGGTAAACTCAGTATAAATGCGTAATCTTTTTGCGACAAAGAGCCAGTTAAGCCAAGCACCAAAAACCAGCCCAAACCCGATCCAAGCTTCACCCAAACCGCCTAAGTAGACAGCGCCAGGTAATCCGAGAAGTAGCCAGCCGGACATATCTGAAGCACCGACACTTAACGCTGTTACGCCAGGTCCCATGCCACGGCCACCCAAAATATAATCGTCTACTGAATCTGTTGCTTTGTAAGCCCAAAGGCCAATCCCCATCATTAAAGCTAGATAGCCAATGAAGGTAATTAAAATGGGTAATTCTATGGTCATGAGATATTTACGCTTTTATCATTTTTAGTTGTGGCGCTATGCTAGCAGATATTTGAGCTGTAGCTCAATAATTGATGGGAGTGTGATTGAGATCTAACCAGTAGCGCAAAGATAGCGCTACTGGTTGTGAACGCTTTAGATGAATGTTTGCTTAATCTCGTTTTTTACGTAATTAAGATCTTCAGCTCCTTCACCAACAAGCAACATGTAGGCGTTGTCTGTTTCAAAGCCCATTCCTTTATACTTATTATCAGCAAAAGCTTCGTCAAGCACCATTCTATCTTCTAGAGGCACGATAAACAGTGTGACTTTGCCTGATTCACCCTGCATGACTAAATGCAGACTCTGCACACCCTGAAAATCACAGTAAGTGCTATAAAACACTTTACCTGGTTGCTGGGTGAACTTCATGTTACTGCTGCTATTTAAAGAGGCCAGCTGAAAGTTAACATCTTGATATTGAACATTTTGGTCAACATGTAATGCTTTATCTTCATGATAAACATGAGCTAATGCATGCTGCCCTAAATCGACAGGTCCCATTCTTAATAGGGTAAAAGTAATACCAGCTAAAAATGCTACCGAGGCGACCATTGCAAATGCAAAGCCCGTTCTACGGCGCTGTGAATGATGATGCTGCAACTGCTGGCGCAGCAGTAGTTTTGCTGCGAGATCGTCTGGCACATCAATCTTAAGCGCATTTTCGATTTTGTTATCTAAGCCTTTTAAGTCATTTAAAAAAGCTTCTCTTTCAGCCGATTCCATTGCAGCTTGAAGGAACTCGGGATCTTGGTTATTTGGCTCACCATAAGCTTGGCGGCGAAATTTAAGTTCATCCATTGGATTGACCTCTGATAGTCGGTTGTTCGAGTACATCTTTAAGCTGGTTTCTAGCTCTAAATAAACGTGTCATTACGGTGTTTCTATTGAGATCTAATATTTTAGCTATCTCTTCACCACTGAAACCGCCTATCACTTGTAGTAATAGTGGTTCACGATATTCAAGCTCCAACTTTGAAATCTGTCTCTGCAATAAGTGTTGTTCTGCATGGTCTTCAGTGCTTCCGGAGAACGTATCTTCGATAAATTCTTGTTCAACATCTGAATAATTAAATTGCTTACGTTCAAAACGGCGAGCATTCTCACGACGAAGAATAGTGATCAGCCATGCTTTTGCAGCTTTTTCATCTTTCAATGAATCAAGCGAGCGCCAAGCGCGTAGAAAGGTTTCTTGAGTGATATCTTCAGCGACATGTTTATCGCCGCATAGCCAATAGGCATAACGGTATATATCGGTATGAAGTGCCCTGACAAGGCTATCGTATCGTCTTTGTTTGCTAACCATGTCTGAAGAGACCGTGGAGCTAGACTTTTTATTTCGCCAACTATCAAACATTTTTACTTTTTTCTAACTGGATCAATATTTCACAGCTTAACCTTGTTCAACTTCGAATACCAATTGCAGGTAAATAAAGTCTAAATTAGTTGATAAAGAAGCCATTTATATAAAAAACGCTCCCAAAAGAGCGTCTTGTTATGATTTGCAGTAGATAATTCCGAACCGTTAGGATTTTGGGTTTAAAGGGCTAAGAGCAGAAGTGCCTTGCTGCTTATTGGCTGCTTTTGTTGATAACGCCAGTTTTAACAGTCGCTGATAATCGATGTTAGTGCTCTGCTTGCTGTAGGCCGATTGTTGTAAAGCGATAACCATGCTTGATAGCTCAGTTGATTGCTTGCCAATATCTTGTAGATTCATTGGTTTTGCATATATGTCAGTAAAGTAAGCGCTTAATGCGTTAATAACCGCGGTAGGGTCTTTTGCTGCACAGCTGCTCTCAAGTATCTTACGGCTATTTACAGGCAGTGTGACGTCATCATTTTCTAATGGTTGTGAGTTTTGCGGCTGCTGCTTTCTAGCATTTAACCAAAGAACTAATGTCACTAACCATAAGAAGGCGAAAATGGCGCTTACCCAAGGCCAGTAGCCTGCGTCTGTATTGGTTGCAGTATTGGTGGCAGCAGGGGCGATAGCGATTTCTGTAGCGCCACCTGTTACCACTATTGTGCGCGCTGGCAAAGTCGCATATTGCTGTTGCTTTAGGTGCGGATTCCACCATGGGACTTTAATTTCGGGTAACGTATAAGTTCCTGCCTTTGTGGCGACTATTGCGGTTGTTTGCGTCAGTTGTGAAACCATCTGCTTATCTCGAACAAATGACTTTCTCTGTGGCTTTTCAGGGTATGATTTAAGCGCCGAAGGCATCGAAAGCTGCAATTCTGGCAAGCTGGTCTCATCAGCATTGGAAGCCAGCAAGGTTAAGGTTCGAGTTATCGGATCACCAACTTTATATTCGACAGGTGATTCTGGCCAGTCCTCTTTTAGTACCACTAGATCTGACACTAACCATTGGCCTTGATATTCTACAGGCTCAGGATTGATAAGTACCACTGATTTCGGTGCTTGTGTTTGTGTAGGTCTACTTTCATTGAAGGAAAACATGCCACCATTTCGCTTGGCTTGCACCAATACGTCGCCGGAAAAGCTAGCACCGTTGATAGTGAGCTCACCAGGTTGGTCGGCGACAATGGCATAGGCTCGCTCAATAACTCGATAGCGTTTACCATTGATTATCTCGTTACTGTCTTTATCTTCACCAAGTTGCTTTATTTGGGCGCCTTGTAGTACAGGGGCACTCAGGACACCGCGTTGCAGCTCAAGAGCAAGAAAAAGCTTAACTCTATAGGTCAGCATTTGTCCGACATAAGCCTCTTCAGACGATAAGCTCGCACGCATAAAAATATCTTGTTTTTGCTGCGGTTGGCTGCTTCTATCCACCACTGAAAGCGTAATTGGGTCTGAGCTGACTCCTTTTATCTGAAAGGCTGGAATTGTTACATTGCCACGAGATTTAGGCGATAGCAGCACTTGCCAGCGAGTTTCGTTTCGAGCATCAAAATTCATTATCTGTTTGCTGCGGCTGATACTTGTTCGGCCAACAATGAAATCTTTAAGCAGTGCAGAGGTGTTGAGCTCGCCACTATTTAAATCGTCATCTGCAACCACAGTTAGTACGAGGGACTCACCTTCGATGACCGGATTTCGGTCAACAGATGCTTGTAAGCTCGTAATTGCATAGGCGGGGGCTGTAGCCGTAATTACGAGAATAAAGAGTACCAGTATATGTCGAATTACCACTGTTGGTTTTCCTTGGTGTTAATGCCTTGGCGGCGTCGTTTTTGATATTCAAGCTGCATCTTATTACGCAGTAATACTTGTGGGTCGTCAGCAATTGCTCTTAAAGCTCTTTCCATTTCTGGTGGCAATGGCTCGTCAGAGGGAGTAGCGGGTACCATAGAGGCTGCTTCATCTCCCTGTTGTGAGTCTTCATTGTCGCTAGCTTGTTTGGCATTTGCTTGTTGTGCATTTTCCTGCAGCTTGTCTTCTGGCTTTTGAGTATCAGACGCTTTAGCATCCATGGGCGCATCGTTGCTGTTGGGCTCATCTTGCGCCGCATCATTGGCTCCACTTTGCTGCGATTCATCAGCACTATCGTTAGCATCATCGCCGGAGTTGGTATCATCTGACGGCTGTTGCTTTTGCTCTCCCTGACCACTGTCAGAGTCTGAACTACTGTCATTGGATTCTTTATCACTTTGCTGACCATCATCAGATTGTTGCTCATCACTCTTTTGTTGATCCTCTGAGTTTTGTTTTTCATCTGAATTTTTCTGGCTGTCACCGTCGCCTTTAGAATCTTGCTGCTGTTGCTGCTGTTGCTGCTGTTGCTGCTGTAATTGCTTAGCCAATGCAAGATTTTGCTTTGCGCTATCCATATCGGGTGCTAACTCAAGTGCCTCTTGATAGCGTTGTTCAGCTTTATCATATTGACCCAGCTGCATCAGTGCATTGCCTTGGTTATAGAGACCATTGGCAGAGTTGTCCTGCTCAAACCCTTTTAGTGCCTGATCATATTGCCCTGCTTTATAATGAGAACTTGCCTGCCATTGAGCTTGCTCGAACTTTTGGGCTGCAGCTTCATACTGCTCGGCTTGGTAGTCTTTAGCCGCTTGTTGATCTTGAGTCTGCCACAAATCATCCCAGCTGTTAGCGTAAACGGGTTGTGTTGGCTGTAAAACGACGACCAAAGCGATTGCACCAAGCAATCCATGCCTGAAACTGAGAAGAGCAGGCAGCAGCAGTAACAGTGCGATATAACCGCCAAGATCTTGCCAAACTTCACCTTGCCTATCACTCTCTTTTGTATCTTTAGTGGTGGCAAGCCAATCGACAAGTTGAGCAATATCTTTACCGTCTGCACGTGTTGAGATGACGGTACCATGACTCGAAGAAGCTAATGAGTTTAGCAACCCCAAATCAGTCTTTGCAACAACCACTTGGTTGGCATTATCACGTAGCAGTTGGCCGTCAGGTAGTTTAATTGGCGCACCTTGTTCACTACCAAATGCTAGTACTCCCAACCGATAGGCACTGCCTTTTAACACTGATTGAGCAGCGCTAAGCTGGGATGGGGAAATCCCATCGGTAAATAAAATCACATCACCACTTATATGTCCGCTTTGACTTAGCAGAGATTTAGCATGTTCTAGTGCGGCTTCTATATTGGAGCCTTTTATTGGCATGATGCTTGGCGTTAATGTCGGTAGTAGGTTTAATAGCGTGGCATTATCTCGAGTTAACGGGCTAATAGTAAATGCATCTCCAGCGTATGCGACAAGTCCTGTTTCACCTTCAGCAATCGCTCCAAGCAGATCTGTTGCTCGGTATTTTGATTGGGTCAAGCGGTTGGGTGAAAGGTCATTGGCATACATCGACAGGGACATATCCATCACAATGACTCGACCTTGTGCTGACTCGTAGACTGGCAGTGCCGTTTTTTCAATCGCGGGACCAGAAAGAGCAACGACGGCGATACACCATGCCATTGCAAGGTATGCAATAGAATGGCTACGTTTTTTATCTGTGCGACTAAGCAATACACTTGCTAGGTGAGGGGCAATGTATTGATCCCAGCTGGAACTGGCACCGTGATTCTTTTTAATAAAAATTAACAATATAGCCAGCGGGATAAGCGTTAATAGCCACTCAGGACGTATAAAATGCATGCTTAACGACCTCTCGATGGCTGTTTGGGTTTATTGCTGAATACAGATAGCTGCCCAAGGCTTTTTAATATGGTGAGCAATAACGCTAAGCCTAGCGGCCAATAAAACAGTTCAGATTGTGGTCGGTAACTGAGTTGCTCTCGACTGATTGGTTCTAGTTTGTCGATCTCTTGATAGATGCGCTCGAGCTCTTCAGTATTGCGGGCACGGAAATAGCTACCACCAGTTTTCTCCGCTATCTGTTTGAGCTGGGTTTCATCTAAATCCATTGATGGATTTACCCGCTCTTTGCCAAAAAGGGTTCGTCGCTCCATGACTTCGGCGCCAACACCGACGGTGTATATGGTGATCCCTCTTTTGGCTGCGATGTCGGTCGCTTGCTCTGGAGATATGGAGCCTGCGTTGTTAGAACCATCGGTAAGTAAAATAAGCACTCTATTACTGTTTTCTACTTGGTCAAAGCGCTTAACACCCAGCGCAATAGCTTCACCTATTGCAGTTTGTCTGCCTACCAAACCTATCTCGGCCTCGTTTAAGTACTGAGCAACTGTACGTCGGTCTTGGGTGAGGGGGGACTGTAAATAAGCATGATCAGCAAACAAGATAAGGCCAATGCGATCGCCTTTTCGGCGCTCGATAAATTGGCTTATCACATGTTGTATAAGGGTAAATCTGTCGGTGACTTTGCCGTCAATGACCATATCTTCAATCTGCATGCTGCCAGATAAGTCTACTGATAACATTAGATCTCGCCCCTTGCTAGGCAATTCTATCGGCTCTCCCATCCATAATGGTCTTGCCACGGCTAAGACTAATAGAGCCCACACTAGCCAATAGCCCTTAGTTGAAGATGTCTCTACTTTATTCGATATGCTTTGTGCTTCAACATCGCTACCTGGAAGATAAAGGTGTCCACCAAGTTTAGCTTGCTGTTGCTGCTGTTTTTTCCTCAATAATAGTGGCAGGGGTAGCAGCAGCAGTAGCCAAGGGAGTGCTAAGGTCAACATTATTTAGCCTCCATTTGAGACAGTCTAATAGAAGTTGCTTTAGTGGTTGAGAGAGGTAATGCATTTTTCAACCACTGCTCGGCACACTGCTTCAAAGCGATAGCTTGTGACTCAGTTAATGGTTGTTGCTGGTAACTAAGACTGAGTAATTGACATAACTCAGTCGGCGGCTGTTTAACTTGTTGGCTGAGCCACTTATGCCACGCGCTGCCAGATAAACTCGCAACCAAATCGCGATCGCAATAGCTCATTGCCGCGCGCTTTAACACTGCGCTGACGTTAGCAATATAATGGGTGGCTTTAAGGTCGAGTTCAGCGAGCTCTGATAACGCAGCTCGTTTGGCTGCGTTGTGTTTTCGGCGCTTACTCAGATAGACAAATATCGCTATGGATGACATAAGAGCGATGATTATGAGAATCCAATAGCCATAGGCAATTGGCCATAAACCAATTTCAACCGGAGTTTGGATATCCTGCAGTGATGCTAACGCAGGATTTTCTGCTGGTGTTTGTAGCGCCATCTATCTTAATGCTCCGAGCTGCTGGTTGAGGCGTTTACCTGCATCAATAAAGCGAGTTTCAACATTTATTTTTTGCATCATATTGGTGAATTCCGCTTTGATCTTATGTTGGCTTTGTAACCAATGCTCATAACTGTGCCTGTCGATAATGCGCTCTTTCCCGCCGTCTTTTACTGGAAGTTTAAAGTGTTTTGGCAACGCAAGATTCCCCTCCCGTAAAGGGTCGGTAATCAAAAAAGCGCCCATATCACAGTGGCGTTTTAGATCTGATAACATGGCTAAACACGCAGGACTAAAGTGACAACCGTCGGAGACTATCCAAATTAATGATCCTGGCTTAGCTATACGCCTTAATCGCTTACAGGCATTTAGCATGTGCTCGGGGTCTGCCTCTTGCTCTGAGATAGCCTTAAGTTGACGTTGATGTAACTGCTTAATCGCTGAAACTAATTGCAATATACCCTGCTGACGACTGCGAGGTTTTAGCTCAATATGTTCCTGCTCGGTGGCAATGATAGCGCCGAGCCTATCGCCATGTAATATAGCGTTCCACCCCAGCGTGGTAGCAACATGAGCAGCTTGCACCGCTTGCAGTAATAAGCTCGAGCCGAAGTACAAGCTATGGCTTAGATCCAGCAAGATAATGATTGGCCGTTCACGCTCTTCGACAAACAGCTTGGTGTGGGCTTTACCTGTTCTAGCCGTTACGCGCCAATCTATCGTGCGTACGTCATCACCACTTTGGTAATGCCGAACCTCGGCGAACTCCATCCCGCGGCCTTTAATTGCACTAGAGCGGTGTCCGGCCAAATTAGCTTTAGCCTTAGCCCTTTTCTCAGGTAAGGCTCGTGCTATGTTTTGGCAAGCAAGTAGCTCTTTTTCAGTGATGTTGATGCCATCAGCAAAAAGAGGCAGATCTGATTTGAGCATTAAGGTACCGCAACTTGAGAAAGAATATGGTTGATCACATCATCTGCTGATACACCGTCCGCTTGTGCTTGGTAGCTGAGCAGCAGTCTATGACGTAATACATTAGGTGCAACTGCCTGAATATCCTCTGGTGATACGAAATCGCGCTCATATAGATAAGCGCGTGCTCTGGCACAACGCTCAAGCGAAATGGTTGCACGTGGGCTGACACCATATTCAAGCCAACTTGCAAGTTCGGTGCTATAGGCAGCGGGCTGACGAGTTGCCATTACAATGTCGACGATATATTTTTCAAGTGGCTCTGCGAGGTAGATCTGTAATGCTTGCTCTCTCGCGGCGAAAATATCACCTTGAATAATCGGCGTCATGGTAGGGATTTCTTGCTTTAATGCTTCGTTACGCGACAAACGCAAAATTTCAAATTCAGTTTCTGCACTCGGGTAGTCAAGATTAAGATGCATCAAAAAGCGGTCTAACTGCGCTTCTGGAAGCGGGTAAGTCCCTTCATTCTCTAGTGGATTTTGCGTAGCCATGACTAAGAATAACTCAGGCAGTGGGTAGCTATTCTTACCGACAGTCACTTGGTTTTCTGCCATTGCTTCAAGTAACGCTGACTGAACTTTTGCTGGGGCTCGATTTATTTCGTCAGCCAATATTAGGTTATGAAATATTGGACCTGCTTCAAATTCGAATGTAGCAGTTTGAGCACGATAAATATCTGTGCCTGTTAAATCCGCAGGCAATAAGTCAGGGGTAAACTGAATACGGTGAAAATCACCTTCAACACCATCACACAGTGCTTTGACTGCGCGAGTTTTAGCAAGGCCTGGAGGCCCCTCTACCAGTAAGTGTCCATCGGCGATGAGCGCTATCAGTAAATTCTCAGTTAATGTCGGTTGTCCGAGAATAACGGTATTTAAGTATTCGCGTAGTGCATGAAATCGACTCAAAGGCATGATGGTACTCAATTTATTATGTATAGAGACTATGGACAACCTCTATGGTAAATAATTCAATTGGGTTTTGGCTAGTGTTAAAAAACAAACAAGTGTTTAAAATTTTTCATTTAAAAGTTAGAATCAGATCACACTTTAATGGTCAGACCTGTTTGTTGGTTATTTTGCAGGTTTCTCAGGGATATAAAAAAGCGAGCAACTTCAAGGGTTAGCGACGCAGAACAAGAGGGCGAAAAATGAGTGAAAGACAGCAATTAACTAACGCTAGAGGCGAACGAATCGCGATTGTATCGGGATTAAGAACGCCATTTGCTAAACAAGCGACCGCATTTCATGGCGTATCTGCGTTAGATATGGGAAAAATGGTCGTTAATGAACTAATTTCACGTTCAGAACTAGATCCTAAGCTGATTGAACAGCTTGTATATGGTCAAGTTGTGCAAATGCCTGCGGCGCCAAATATAGCGCGTGAGATTGTTTTGGGTACTGGCATGGATATCAGCACTGATGCCTATAGTGTCACTCGCGCCTGTGCAACCAGCTTCCAATCAACGGTGAACGTTGCAGAGTCAATCTTGACCGGCAATATGGAAATAGGTATTGCTGGTGGCTCAGATTCATCTTCAGTATTACCAATTGGTGTATCTAAAAAGCTCGCACATGCGCTTGTCGATCTCAATAAAGCACGTAGCTTTGGCCAGAAGTTATCAATTTTTCGCCGTTTAGGTTTAAAAGATCTATTGCCTGTGCCGCCCGCTGTTGCTGAGTATTCAACCGGTTTGTCCATGGGGCAAACTGCCGAGCAGATGGCAAAAACTTACAACATTAGCCGTGCTGATCAAGATGCATTGGCACATCGCTCTCATACGCTAGCGACTGAAACATGGAACGCAGGTAAGTTAGCCGAAGAGGTGATGGCCGCTCATGTACCGCCTTATAAAGCATTTATCGATCGTGATAACAATATCCGTGAGAACTCTAAGCTTGAATCTTATGCAAAACTGCGACCAGCGTTTGACCGTAAACATGGCTCGGTTACAGCGGCAAACAGCACTCCATTAACCGATGGCGCATCTGCGGTATTGCTAATGAGTGAAGGCAGAGCTAAAGCGTTAGGTTATACCCCAATTGGCTATATTAAGAGTTATGCATTTACTGCCATAGATGTGTGGGAAGATATGTTAATGGGGCCATCTTATGCCACGCCAATGGCACTTAAGCGCGCAGGTATGGAGTTAGAAGATTTGACGCTTATTGAGATGCATGAAGCGTTTGCAGCACAAACTTTAGCAAATATGCAGATGTTTGGTTCAAAGAAATTTGCTGAAGAGAAGCTGGGGCGCAATCGTGCGATTGGTGAGATTGATATGAGCAAATTCAATGTATTGGGCGGTTCACTTGCTTATGGGCATCCTTTTGCTGCAACGGGTACACGACTGATCACTCAAGTTTGTAATGAGCTTAAACGTCGTGGTGGCGGAACGGGTCTGGCGACTGCATGTGCGGCTGGCGGTTTAGGCGCAGCAATGATAGTTGAAGTGGAGTAATCGAAATGGAAAAGACATTTAATTTAGCTCGTCGAGAAGATGGTATTGCCATATTAACCATGGACGTACCTGGTGAGACCATGAATACGCTGCGTACAGAATTTGGTCCCGAGATCAGTGAGATGCTTGCTGAAATAAAGCAAGACAGCAGCATAAAAGGTTTGGTGTTGGTTTCTGGCAAGAAGGATTCTTTTGTAGCAGGTGCTGACATATCAATGTTAGATGCATGCGAAACCGCAATGGATGCTAAGTTACTTTCTCAGCAAGGGCATGTGGTTTTTAATGAGTTAGAAAACTTATCTATCCCAGTCGTTGCAGCGATTAATGGTGCGTGTTTAGGCGGTGGTTTAGAGTTGGCATTAGCATGTCATCAGCGAGTTTGTAGCTTAAATAGCAAAACAATGATGGGCGTACCGGAAGTGCAACTGGGTTTACTACCTGGCGGTGGTGGTACGCAGCGTTTACCGCGCTTGGTCGGCATTACAACGGCATTAGATATGATGCTAACGGGTAAGCAGATTAGACCCAAGCAAGCGATAAAAATGGGCTTAGTCGATGATGCGGTTCCTGAGTCGATATTAATGCGCACTGCGATTGAGATGGCGCTGGCGGGTAAACGCACAGCTAAAAAGAAAAAGCAGTCACTTATCAACAAAATGCTTGAAGGCACCAGTGCGGGCCGAAATATTATTTTTGACCAAGCTGGCAAACAAGTCGCTAAGAAAACTCAGGGAAATTATCCTGCTCCAGCCAAGATCATCGATTGTGTACGCCAGGGCATGACTAAGGGGTTGATCAAAGGGCTAGAAGTGGAAGCAAGTCACTTCTCTGACCTCGTGATGTCGAAAGAGTCAGAAGCATTAAGAAGTATCTTCTTTGCTACGACTGAAATGAAAAAAGAGACTGGCGCTGGTGATGTTGAGCCTCGTAAAGTCAAAAAAGCGATGATCTTGGGTGGCGGCTTGATGGGCGGCGGAATTGCTTCTGTTACGACCACGAAAGCAAAAATTCCGGCTCGGGTGAAAGACATTAGTGAGACGGGTTTAAGTAATGCGCTATCTTACGCATACAAGTTGCTCGATAAAGGCGTTAAGCGCCGCCATATGACGCCTGCTGTGCGTGACAACTTAATGGCGTTGATGACGACAACGACGGAATATAAAGGGATTAAAGATGCCGACATCGTCGTTGAGGCAGTCTTTGAAGATTTGTCGCTTAAACATCAAATGGTTAAAGATGTAGAACGAGAATGTGGTGAAAATACAATCTTCGCTTCAAATACCTCGTCGCTACCAATATCGCAAATTGCTGAGGCAGCAACTCGCCCAGAGAATGTCATTGGCTTGCACTATTTCTCACCGGTAGAAAAGATGCCTTTAGTCGAAGTCATTGCCCATGAAAAAACCTCTGCCGAAACGATTGCAACAACGGTTGCATTCGCACGCAAGCAAGGTAAAACGCCTATTGTGGTTCAAGACGGCGCAGGTTTCTACGTAAACCGCATTCTGGCTCTTTACATGAATGAAGCTGCACAGCTGTTGTTAGAGGGGCAGAGCGTTGAGCATTTAGATAAAGCTTTGGTTAAATTTGGCTTTCCAGTCGGACCAATGACACTGCTTGATGAAGTTGGTATTGATGTTGGTGCCAAAATTTCACCTATTTTAGAAGCTGAACTCGGAGAGCGGTTTAAGGCTCCATCGGCATTTGATAAGTTGTTAGCCGATGATCGCAAAGGGCGTAAAAACGGCAAGGGCTTTTATCAATATGGCAGTAAGAAGAAAGCAAAAGAGGTCGACAGTAGCGTATACACTGTACTTGGATTAACTCCTGGTCAAAATAGTGATGCGAGTGAGCTTGCTCAGCGCTGTGTAGTGCAAATGCTTAATGAAGCGGTGAGATGTTTGGAAGAGGGTATTATTGCCTCAGCTCGAGATGGAGATATTGGTGCAATATTCGGGATTGGCTTCCCACCTTTCTTAGGTGGTCCATTCCATTACATTGATACCCTCGGCCCTGCCAAGTTGGTGGAGATCTTAAGTGGATATCAATCTCAGTTTGGTGATCGCTTTGCGCCTGCAGAATTGCTAAAGCAGATGGCTAATGAGCAAAGCTACTTCTTCAAGTAATGCTTAAATAATGTCAAAAGCGTCAAAAAATTAACAATGCGGCTACATTTAGCCGCATTTTTTATGTTAAGTGGCAAAAAATTGACTAAAAAATACTCTCTTTTAGGTGTTGTAGAGGATATAATGCCCAGCTTGAATGACTTTAAGGTATGGACGCTGACTTATTTGATGTGAGGTGTAGGTAAGTGGTATTCCCAATTGTTTTATTTTTAGTTTTATCCAGCTTTTTACTTGGACAGGCAGCTTTTAACGCTGGCTTACCAGTAAAGCGCTGGGTTGTTGCGGGGGCATTCTTGGGGCCAGCAGCATATCCGTTGTTTAATTCCCATAAGCAACTGGCTTATCGTAAAGCGATGGGCAAGCAGGGTGCCTCGATAAAGATGTAAACTGCAGTAATGGATGCAAACAAAAAAAAGGAGCTAAGCTCCTTTTTTTGTTTGTATTTTCAGCTAAATACCTCTGCTGATACTTAGTTCCACCAACCTTTGGCCGGGATCACTTCTAGATGATTTAACCCTTCAGGTAGCTTAACTTTCTTACGAGCTGGTTTTGCGAGACCTAGAATTTGCATAATTGAATCAAACATAATTTATCTCCTCTATGCCGCAGCTTGGTTAAGAACTTTGATGTGTGGGATACCAGCTGTTTGCAGTGGTTTCACTTTGATGTGTGGGATACCAGCTGTTTGCAGTGGTTTCACTTTGATGTGTGGGATACCAGCTGTTTGCAGTGGTTTCACTTTGATGTGCGGGATCCCTGCAGTAAGCAATGGCTTCACTTTAATGTGTGGGATACCCGCAGTATGCATTGGCTTCACTTTGATGTGCGGGATACCCGCAGTAAGCAATGGCTTCACTTTGATGTGCGGGATACCCGCAGTAAGCAATGGCTTCACTTTGATGTGCGGGATACCCGCAGTAAGCAATGGCTTCACTTTAATGTGTGGGATCCCTGCTGTAAGTAATGGCTTCACTTTAATGTGTGGGATCCCTGCAGTAAGTATTGGCTTCACTTTGATGTGCGGGATCCCTGCAGTAAGCAGTGGCTTCACTTTGATGTGTGGGATACCCGCAGTAAGCAATGGTTTTACTTTAATATGTGGGATACCTGCGGTTTGCAATGGCTTCACTTTGATGTGCGGGATACCTGCAGTAAGTAGTGGCTTCACTTTGATGTGCGGGATACCTGCTGTTTGAACGGGCTTCACTTTAATGTGTGGAATACCCGCGGTTTGAAGTCCAAGTACCAGGTAACTGCTATCGAAGTTCTCTATTGATGTGTGGCTAGAAGCCATAACTGGGAGTGAACATGCAAATGCAACTGAAGCAACTAATCCATTAATTATCTTTTTCATCTTAACCTTCTCAAAGTATCATTTTTTTGACTATTGAGAAGGTTGTTGCAGATGTTGTGCCAATGTTTACATGGTTGAGTTATTGCGCTTTATTTAGTGAGACAGCTTTCAATGGCTTAGCATTGGTATCATTATGTAAGAGGTTGGTGAACTCATGTTCGGTGACTGCTTTGCTATAAATATAGCCTTGGATCTCTTCACATTTTAGTGCTCGTAAAATACTCAATTGAGACGTTTCTTCTACGCCTTCACCAACCACTGAAAGCCCCATGTTATGAGCGATAGTGATAATTGAATCGACCATTTTTAAGTCGCGATCGGATTTATCGATATCATCAACGAATGCTTTATCAATCTTAAGAGTATGGATTGGAAAACGCTTTAAATATGACAACGAAGAGTAACCGGTACCAAAGTCATCGAGGGCTAAACTTACCCCCATTTTTGATAGCTGCTGCATCACTTTTATCGCTTTCTCTGGTTCACGAATTACCGTTCCTTCGGTTATTTCAAGTTCTAAGTTTGCTGCTGGCAACTGAGTTAGGCGTAACACAGATTCAATACGCTGTTGAAGATCGGGCAGAGCAAACTGCTTTGATGATAAATTGACCGCCACACGTCCGTTAAATAACCCTTGGGAGCGCCATTTTTGCGCTGCAAAACACGCTTTCTTGAGGACTATATCACCAATCTCAACGATGAGTCCGTTCTCCTCGGCTAGCGGGATAAAGCTGTTAGGCGGAATTAAGCCATGCTCGGGATGGTTTAAGCGAACCAGTGCTTCCATACCAGCCATATTACCTGTTTTCAAATCTATTTTTGGTTGGTAATACACTTCAAACAGATCATCTTTAATGCCTTCACGAATAAGGTTTTCTACCTCTAACTGTCTAATCGCATTCTTGTTGAGTGATTCTGAATAAAATTGATAGCGATTACCTCCAGCAGATTTAGCATGGTACATCGCAATATCGGCTTTACGCAGCAGGGCTTGTTCATTTTGATCATCTTCAGGGTACAAAACGATACCGATACTAACCCCAACCACGACTTTTTCAGCGGACAGTTGAAAAGCGGTTTCAAAGGCGTGGATGACTGTTTTCGCGATAACTGCGCTTACGCCTATATCAGGGTTTTTATCAATCAAAATAGCGAACTCATCTCCGCCTAAACGATAAATACTGGTGTGATGCGGCACGGCGGCTTGAATTCGCTCAGAAACAAGAATAAGCAGTTCATCGCCGACTTGATGACCCAAGGAGTCGTTAATTTTCTTAAAGTTATCAAGATCCAAAACCATTAATGTATGGTGAGAATCTCTTTTCACCAAGTTACCGAGTGTCACCATAAGGTTAGAGCGGTTGGGGAGGTTGGTTAGCAAGTCGTTATTGGTAAGCTTTCTTAGCTCCTCTTCCTGCTGCTTACGTCGACTGACATCAGAAAAAATACCAACATAGTGAGACAATTCACCCTGTTCGTCGTAAATGGCATCGATAGTTAATTCCATTAAAAAGCTGGTGCCATTACCACGAGCTGATTCGACTTCATTACTCCATCGACCTTGCTGCTTTAATATAGAACGGATCTGTTCGGAGTAACTGTCTGGATAAAGGTCAAAATTAAACAGTGTGCCAATAAAATCTTTTTTACTTAGCATTGAAAGGTCGCAACAGGCTTCATTTACCTCTACAAAACAGAACTCGCTATCTAAAATAAACATACCTTCAGAGATATTTTGAATCGCCCGCTCAAAAAGTCTCAGTTGCTCTTCAGCTTGTTTAAAATTACTAATATTTTTGATCGTACCTGTCATACGCAGTGCATTGTCATTCTCATCGCGCTCGACAATTTTGGCACGATCCAAAATCCACACCCAGTCGTCAGACTTGCCTTTAACTCGGTACGCCGCTTCAAAATGATCAGTCTCGCCATAGAAATGCTTATTCAAGGCATCGCGCACTCGAATTTGGTCCATAGGATGAATATTACTCTCTTCCCCCTCTTGACCAGAGCGTTGACCATCTCTTGGAAATTCTAACGAGCCCCAAATATTTGAGCGATATATTTGTCCTGTCTCAATGTCCCAATCCCACATCTCATCACCACTACCCCACAGTGACAGTTTCAGCCGCTCTTCACTTTTAGCTATCTGTCTTTGAACCACCCTTCTTCTCATCGAAATTTTTATTATTGCAATGGATATTAAAAGCACGACTAAGAAGTATAAAGCTTTAGCTGGAGTTGATAACCACCACGGAGGAGTGATTTCTATTTTAAGTGTTTTTTCTTCTCCAGCTTGTCCTGTAACAGGATCGATTGCGTAAACCGCAAATTCATAATCATCGGGTGATAGATTTGTATAAGTTGCAGAGTTAATTCCTTTAGAGTTGATAAGTGAATCTGAAAGGCCGCGCATTTGGTAGATATAGCTAATATTTTTAAGCGAACTTTTAGGACTGTTAAATGTTAATGTAAAAGGATAATCAGAATATTTTATTGTTATTTTCTCTGTTACGTTTATCTTTTTATTTAGGATGCTACCACTTGTGTTTTCAGGGATGTTAAATATTAGGAGCTCATTTAAATTCACTTCAGGTGACTGATGCTCAGACAAGTATTGATTTAATCTTTCTGTAGATAAAATGCTAATACCTAATATCCCCCCAATGTATATGTTTTCATTGTCATTTAGGATTGCTTGAGCATTATATTCATCTTGAATTCCTAGTTCCTTATTTAAAATGTAAGTGCTCCCATCTTCTTTGTTCCTAACTATAATTTCTTTTATAGATGTCGCTATTATATATTTAATGTTTTGAGTGATGGAAAATATAGGTTTATCGTTGTTGTAAATTTCTTTGACTAGTTTTGTATCTTCCTCTAATTCTAGTAAGCTTGTTCCTGTTCCAAATAGGATTTTATCACCAAAGGTATTAACACTAACTACTAATTGCTTTGTATAAAGTGGTGTTACAAAGCTATTGTCCAGCTTAAATAAACCTCCTTGAGTTGCAATCAATAAACTACTCTTATATTCTTTTATATCAAATATTGGGTTTCCAAGGTCGACATTGTATTCTTGTATGAAACCAGTATCTAAATAGTATTGTAATATTTTTCCAGATGTTGAGCCAACGAATAAACTACTACCATCGCTTTTAACTTTTATTGTGAAAAATGTACCTCTAACAATAGTCTCTAGCGCACCTGTTTGAGTATTTAAAGAAGATAGTCCTTTAGTACTGGCTATGTAAATCATGTTGCTAATTTGAACTGCTGACTTAGGCCCTTTTGCCTGAGAGTCATATTTACTCAAAAGTTTAAATTCTGGATTAAATATACGAATAAATGGGTCGTCAGCTGCAACAATTATATTTGATTTTTGCGTGGAAGATACAGACCAAACATTACCATTGTCGATTAAACGACTTCTAACTAAGTTGCTATTGTCATCAATGACTATTAGTCCACTATTTTGGTTTAGTATGAAGGTTTTTGTTAATCCTCTTATTATTTGAGGGTGCTCTAAGTTCTTCTCAGGTATATTGATTTCACCAAGTGATTCAGGGCTTGATATTTTATCAATGTTGAAAATAGATCTCTTATTTAGCCCCAGGTTAAAGTTTTCATTATTTGCCGTGCTTATGTATGATTTAGAACCTACTTTTGACCAAGAACTATTGTTATAATTGAAAGTTCCTTCATCTTTAAATGCATAAAGTTGGTTGTTGATAATGCCAATGGAATTAACTTTTTCATTTATTAAGGTAACATCATTAGAAATGGAGTAAATATCACCGGCATAGTTTCTAATAACCATTTCACTCTCAAAGAAAAGTATTTTTTTTACAGAACCAAAATCACCTGAATATTTATTTTTCAATAGTAATTTGTTATTACTGAGTTGACTCACAATATAAATAGCATTTTCGGTTCCAATAAAAATGTTGTCATCATATTCATGTATTGTCCATATAGCTTCACTTATTTCAAATCCTAGACTTTTTGAGGCTATAAATTTATCTTGGATAGGGTCATAAACTGATAAACCTTTATCTGTTCCTATGTACATAGCTCCAGAGTGGCTAATATATAGGCTGCGAATGAAGGCGCTTGCTAATTCATTTCTTTCTGAGGGAAAGTAATGGCGAAATTCATTACCATCGTACCTGTTGAGTCCATTGACGGTTCCTACCCAGACATAACCATCAGCATCTTCTACTATAGAGGTTACATTGCTCTGGGAGAGCCCCTCAGGTACACCTAACGATACAGAGTTTAGCGTAAATGCTAAAGAGGGCTGTATCGGGACAAAAGAGGCGAGCAAAAAAAGTACAACTTTTAGTAATGTCTTAGGCATATTTTTAATTTTATTTTTAGTCAATGTCATAAGGCAACAGGGGATAATACTCACTTTTTCAGAAAGTGAAGTCATTGTCAAAAACCTTCGTGTATTTTGTAGCTAATTATCATTATTAGTGTCCTTTCAGTATGATATCTGTCCATTTAGCTTGTTTTTAGTGTTTCTTGTTCCCTTTAGCCCTGGATAACGAAGTGGCTCGGCTTTATCTATGCCACAAGTTATCATTGAAATTATAGTCGTTAGTAATCAAATTGTTCTGCTTTAAGTTTGAAGGCTCTAAGATCTAGAATCATATTGTTGGACTCTAGTGGAGTTTGATCTTGATGAGACTCTCCAGTGCTAAACAGTACCAGTCTGTCGCAGTGCTTAGTACGCATTTTGTTCATAATGAATTTGATTAAATCAGAACGTGTTAAGGTTTTAATTTGCGCGACTACTAGTTCGCGTTGGTTAAACTGAAAGTCTTTATTACCTATGCTTGACCAATAGCGCTGACTGCGCGTTTTAAGGTTTGAGTCGTGCTCCATCACTTGGTTAATTAGACCTGTTTTGGTCGCTTCCCATTGCTCATTGGTTATTTGTAAGATGGCATAAGTAAAGTCTGCGATAAACTCGTCAATGGCCTCGAGCAAAATCTGTGGGCCCGTGCTAGGCGATTGGATATAGAAAATGATACCGGGGTAGCGATTAAGAGGTAGGTATCCCGTTCCTACCATATAGCCTAGCTGCCTTTGGGTTCTCAACTCATGGAAAAAGGTTGAAGACATCGTATGGTTTAGCAGACTTAACACTGCCATATTATCAGGAGTCGCGGTATCAGACTGATAATAGACAATAATACTACTGTCTTGGTGTTCGACTGGGATCTCTCTTAACAGGGTACCTTTATTCGTGAGATCAATTAACTCTCTGGAAGACTCTGCACTCGGAGAGGTTACTAACGATAGGATTTTATCAAGTTTAATACCAAGTGCTTTTGCTTCACTCTCCAACCAGTCACCGTAAACCAAGCCCTCTAGATGCACCTTTTCATAAAAACTTTTGACATGTGCATGCAGATCTTCAAGGGTTATCTCTTCCAGAAATTCAGCCATACGGGCTGGTTCAAAGCTGCGTTTTTGCAACGTGACAGTCAAGCTGGTAAAGAGCTGGGATATTGGCTTTGCTTGAGTATGGTTATACCAACTGCGTAATATTTGTCTTTTAATTAGTTCGAAACGACTTTGGGTAAAGTTTCGTTCTCGTGCTTTTTCAATCACAAGAGATAACAGCGCTTGTTGTTTGCCGGTGAATCCAGTTAAGTGAAGCGTTATACCACCTTGATGGGGATAGATATTATAGCTAAGCCCGGCGACTTCAGCCTGATAGGTGAATTCGGTTAAGTAATCGAGCAGCATCTCAACGTATAGTCTTGTTAATGCTGCGTGCTTTGGCGAGGCGGCTGCTTGAGCTGAGTCTAATGATAGATACAAATGCCCTTTAGGGACATTAAACTCATCATCTTTTCTGTGCCAGATCCGATAACCATCTTCTTGAGCAACGACTTGGGGGACAGTGCCATTGCTTTTCTCCGCTCTGGCTACACAGTGATCGATAATGAATGGATTTGCTGCTGGTAGTGTTAATTCGGGGCGTACATTAGGCGTTGACCAACGTGTTAAATCATCCAGGGGAATTGGTCGTATTTGATAAGGAGAGTGGTACCAAGCGGCTTGTTTATCAGTATCAAGTTCAGGAGCAATAAGCTGTAACCGCATATTAGTTGGTGTCATCAATGCCAAAAGCTGCTCTGTTTCAGCAAGGTTGAGACCATCCATTCGATAATCGCCGTATACAACATCTTCAATATCGTAGTGGTGCATGTTTATGCTTAAATGGCTTGCTAAATCTAATGCTTTTACTTGCTCTTGGTATTGAAACGCGACCTTGAGTAACGCAGCTCTTTCACCGTATCGCCAATCTTCAAGTCCATGTTCTTTAATCAAGGCAATATATTCAAAAGCACAGTCAATAACGAGCTTGAGGTTGTTTAAACCTCGGTCTGTCAGTTGAATACTGATATTGTAATCTTTGAAGTTGTAGCCATTAATACCGCCACCTGCAGACAGGTTATTCGCAAGACCTTGTTCTTTCAAGTAAGAGAGTAAACTGCCTTTTCCTTCGTAGCCCAGAAGATGGCTGATAAACGTCAATGGTTTGTGTTTGTAGAAAGTCTCAAGGGCCGGTAAGGCAAATGTAATCGCAATTCGTCTTTGCTCTTTTAGCGGGACGATATTGATTTTTGATTGAAGCTGTTCGGTTAGATAAATAGGCGTGTCCGGGTACTGCACTACTAATTTACGATGTTCTATTTGGCCAAAATAACGCTCAGCTAGTTTGACTAATTCATCTAGTTTGTTTGGCGCAACAATGCACAACGTCATTTTGTTTGCGCTGTACTTCTCTTTATAAAAAGCGATTAACTCAGCTCTTAATTCTGATTCATCGCCTGCTAATGTTTCTAAATTGCCGACAGAGAACTTTGAAAATGGATGAGCTGGATTGACGGTCTCTTTTTGCACCTGATAGACACGACGAATATCGTCCTTTAGCTTCATGCTAAATTCTGACTCAATGGCATGTCGCTCTCGCTCTACTAGCGCGACATCGAACAAAGGCGCGACGAAAAACTGACTGAACCTGTCCAGTGATTCTTCAAATTGTGCAGCGTTAATGCTATAAAAAAAGTTAGTGTGCTCAGTGCCTGTCCAGGCGTTATTACTGCCGCCATGCTGGTTAATAAAGGCTGAATACTCGCCAGCTTGAGGAAACTTCTCTGTCCCCAAAAAAAGCATATGTTCAAGAAAGTGAGCCATGCCAGGGCGAGCGACAGGATCGTCGAAATGACCTACAGCTACTGCCATCGATGCAGCGGCTTCGGTTGACTGACAATCTTCGACTAGCAGTACCGATAACCCATTATCTAAGGTTAAGCTACGATACTTGCGGTGGTCATTTGGACTAGTGATAACTTTTTTGTTTGTTGGCAAAAGTATTGCTCCAATGGATCGAACAGCATAAACCTAGATACTTATTTTAGTAATCACTTACAGATAAAGCACGGGTAAAACCTAATTCCCATCAAGTAGCTGCATGACTTCTTGGCGGCTAAGCATGTGTTGGGAGGTGTTCAAGTTTGCTGTAATAACTTAACTTGCCATCATTTTTACTTATCTTCAAACACAAGCTGGCTAAACAGTAAATAAACCTTTCTGTTTGGCTAAATTTGGGGCAATTTTAGCTGGGTAGTTGCAGGAACGGGTAACAATGGTATTTATCCTAAAGCGTGACTATGTGCTATTCGACTAATTATTAACAAAAAACGGTATGTTGCTGTCAATATTCAGACTACAATTAGCCAATAACAATAAAAATTGGGAGTAGCCACGAAGTATGCAGCTATTTTTAATGCGACATGGTGAAGCAGGTTTTAATGCACACTCAGATAGAGAGCGTACATTAACTGACTTAGGCCGCCAGCACACTGGCTTGATGAGTAATTGGTTAGGGCAGAGCGTTACTGAATTTGATTTAGTTTTGGTGAGCCCATATTTACGTGCACAACAAAGTTGGCAAGAGGTGCAGAAGCACTTTCCAAAGCCTAGAAAATGGCTAACCCTTGATGAACTTGTTCCTGCAGGCGATCCTGCAACTGTCGCCGATACCATTGTTGCCTATGCTGAACACTATGAAGCAGACAATGTACTGGTTTTAGCGCATATGCCGTTATTGGGTTATTTAGTGAGTGAATTGGTCCCAGGGATTGAGCCACCACTGTTTGCGACTTCAGGTACCACACTGATCACAAAGACAGCAGGGAATACGTCATTAGAGTGGCAGTATGCGCCGCATATGATTGGTTAATAATGTTTTAATTGATAGCTTAAAAATGAGTCCAAATGGACTCATTTTTTATGGCTGTAAAATCATTTTCTCAACGACGATAAGGAAGATCGCCGATGTCGATGAGTACCAGTAAGGCTGCATCACCACCCCATTCTTTAGTCGCTTGGTGGAATGCTTTTACATGGGGATGCTGCGCTAACCACATCGGAATATTCTGCTTTAAAATCCCAGTTCCATGGCCATGCATAATGCAGCAACAGTGACTTTGCTGTTTTACACAGGCTTGGATCAGTGCTGCAAGTTCTAGCTTTGCTTCTGATTGCCGCATACCGTGCAGATCTAATAAAAGATCTGGAGCGTAATCGCCACGTCGCAGACGCTTAACCTCAAAGCTATCAACATCGTCTCTTGCCCACTTCATTGGACCATTTTCTGGCAGCAAAGGTTGATAAGTATCTGAAAAGAAGCTGTCAGCGTGTAACTGTTGCTCTTTTTCTTCAACGACTTTGCGATCTTTCGGTGCAGTTTTGAAGTGGCGTTTGTTTTGCTCCAAAGGTTTCATGCCCTTTGTCAGCTCGGCAAATAGTGCCAATTCATCTTTATCTGTTTTTTTATTCATAAGGGTATTTTATTGAATCCGATGCCATATGAATAGAGTTCAGTTACAATGAGTCGGAATAAAAACGTTGGAGTGAATTTTGGATAAGATTTTTGTTGATGAAGCCGTTAATGAATTAAGAACTATCGGTGATATGTTGCGCTGGGGCGTCAGTCGTTTTAATGATGCAAATATTTACTATGGGCACGGTACTGACAATGCTTGGGATGAAGCTATTGCCTTGGTATTTCATGCATTACACCTGCCAGAACAGCTTGGCCAACAAGTCATTCACTCTAACCTGACGATCAGTGAAAAACACAAAATCGTCGAGTTAATCATTCGCCGAGTAAGGGAGCGTTTGCCTGTTCCATATCTTACTAATAAAGCGATGTTTGCTGGTTTAGAGTTTTATGTTGATGAAAGAGTGCTGGTTCCACGTTCACCAATTGCAGAGCTGATCGCTAACCGCTTTAGCCCTTGGTTATATAACAAGCAAGTTAATCGAGTGATGGACCTATGTACGGGCAGTGGCTGTATTGCCATCGCCTGTGCTTATGAATTCGAAGATGCTGAAGTCGATGCATTGGATATTAGTGATGACGCGCTAGAAGTAGCGCAGATTAATATCGAGACACTGGGCGTTATGGACAGAGTCTTCCCAATGGAGTCGGATCTATTCTCTGCGATTCCAAAAGGCCCACAGTACGATTTGATTGTATCAAACCCTCCGTATGTTGATGCTGAAGATATCGGCGATATGCCTGATGAGTATCATCATGAGCCTGAAATCGGTTTAGCGTCTGGTCGTGATGGTTTAGATTTAACCAAGCGTATCTTGGCTAATGCCGCGGATTACCTCACAGAAGATGGCTTGTTGGTGGTTGAGGTGGGTAACTCTATGGTGCATATCATTGAGCAATTCCCTGATGTGCCATTCACTTGGGCAAGCTTTGAAAATGGTGGTGATGGGGTGTTTATCCTCACACGCGACCAGCTAGTTGAGAATGAATCACTATTCGTTATCTACAAAGATAGTGAATAATAGCGGTTAGCCACCTAGCTTAATGTGGCTGCTATATGTGAGTGCCTACTTCTTTTGTGGAGTAGGTACTAATCTAATTATGAAAATTGAGGTGTAGAAAACCGATGTCGGGAAACAGTATTGGGCAAAATTTTGTCGTCACTACATTTGGTGAGAGTCACGGAGTCGCCTTAGGTTGTATTATTGATGGTTGTCCTCCAGGTGTTGAGTTAAGTGAAGCAGATATGCAGCACGATCTAGACCGTCGCCGACCAGGAACCTCTCGATATACTACTGCTCGTCGTGAACCCGATGAAGTGCGCATCTTATCTGGCGTGTTTGAAGGACAGACAACAGGAACTTCAATTGGGCTTTTGATTGAAAATACTGACCAGCGCAGCAAAGATTACTCAAACATAAAAGATCTGTTCCGTCCTGGTCATGCTGACTACACCTACCTGCAAAAGTATGGCGTGAGAGATTATCGTGGCGGTGGTCGTTCATCGGCGCGTGAAACTGCTATGCGAGTGGCTGCAGGCGCAGTTGCCAAAAAGTATTTGAAACAAGTTCATGGTGTAGAGATTAATGCCTACCTGTCGCAGCTTGGACCAATCAAAGCTGAAGCTGTTGATTTTAAAGAGATAGAAAAAAATGCATTTTTCTTCCCTGATGCGTCAAAGCTTGAAGCTTTGGATGAGTTTATGCGTGATCTTAAGAAGAGCGGCGACTCAATTGGCGCTAAAGTGACCGTGGTAGCAACTGGCGTGCCTGTTGGCTTAGGTGAGCCGGTTTTTGATCGATTAGATGCTGAAGTGGCACATGCTCTAATGGGCATTAATGCGGTAAAAGGCGTTGAAATTGGTGATGGTTTTGAAGTGGTCAACCAAAAAGGTTCTGAGCATCGTGATTTGATGTCACCTGAAGGTTTTGCTTCCAACCATGCTGGCGGCATACTCGGTGGGATCTCTTCAGGCCAACCAATTGTTGCCCACATTGCAATGAAGCCTACTTCAAGCATTAGCGTGCCTGGCGAGAGTATGACGGCCCAAGGTGACTCAGCTGAAGTGGTCACTAAAGGCAGGCACGACCCTTGCGTAGGCATTCGTGCTGTACCTATTGCAGAAGCAATGTTAGCGATAGTATTAATGGATCATTTACTACGTCACCGTGCACAGAATATGGATGTGAATAGCAGTACACCAGTTATCGGAATGCGTTAATGTTTCAGCCCAAAAACACAGAGCAGCAATTACGCTGGCTCTGTGCTTGTTATTTCTTCTTTTTTTCTATTCTTGGCGTCATGGTGCCTTACTTAGGCGTATTTTTTGATAGCCGTGGCTTTAATGCCCAAGAGATCGGTTTTCTGCTCGCCATTTTAATGGGCACTCGCATCATTGCCCCTAATCTATGGGCCATTGTTGCTGATAGAACGGGCATGCGTTCAGAACTCATTAAAATTGGCGCCGGCGCAGCAGCTATCTCTTACCTTAGTTTTTTCTACGATGGCAGCTTGACCTATCTTGCAATCAGTCTTGCTATTTATACCTTCTTTTGGAACGCTATATTGGCGCAATTAGAGGTTATTACCTTAGAAACCCTTGGCGAAAACGCAACACGTTATGGCGCAATTCGTAGTTGGGGCAGTGTTGGTTATATCGTTTTAGTGGTTGGCGGTGGTTTTGCTATTGGCCATTGGGGGCCACAAATTCTCCCCTATATCGGCATGGCACTCTTTATTGGTATGTTAGCTAGCGCATTGCCGCTACCGGCAAACAGAGCAAAGGTAGAGAAAGAGGTAAAGCGGCAACCTATCGCATTTAACAAAGCGGTTATTTGGTTTCTTATTTCAGCCATGTTGCTGCAGATGAGTGCTGGTCCTTTTTATGGTTTTTTTGTTTTATATCTAAAGCAGGCCGGTTATACCGAAGCTGTGGCTGGTATCTTTGTTGCGTTGGGAGTGGTCGCCGAGATAATAATGTTTATGTATGCTCCTAAGCTGCTCGGTCGTTTTGGGGTTAAGTTTTTACTGTTTATTAGTATCGCACTGACTGCCGTACGTTGGTTGTTGCTCGCTTTTGGGGTCGACAGTTTAGTGTGGTTAAGTTTGAGCCAAGTGTTGCATGCTTTCACCTTCGGGCTAACACACGCCGCATCGATTCAATTTGTACATAAGCACTTTGATATCAGTCGACGTAGTCAAGGGCAAGCGCTTTATGCCAGTCTAAGTTTTGGTGTTGGTGGTGCATTAGGTACTTGGTTATGCGGCATTATTTGGGGAGATGGCACTGGGGCAGTGACGACTTGGGTCTTTGCTGCATTTTGTGCAGTACTGTCAATGATTGCAGTGTTGTTTATCCCTTCATCGAAACCTGAGGTTAATCGTGAATTGAGCGCAGTCTAATAGGCATTTTATAATGGTGAGTCTGGCTTTAAATGGAGTTTGTCTAAGTGAGTAAGTTTCGTCTTGGTTTGATTATTAATCCACTTGCAGGCTTAGGTGGAACTGTCGGCTTAAAAGGCAGTGATGGCGTTGCAGAAATAGCATTAGCGAAAGGCGCTGAGCCAAAGTCTCATCTGCGAATGGAACAAGCTTTAAACGTTGTTTTACCCTATCAAGACCGAATAGAGGTGATAACTGCTTCTGGTGATATGGGAGAAACGCTGGCGCGAAATATGGGCTTTAATGTTCGCGTCGTTTATCAGGCACCGACTGACACCGCTGCGCAAGATACTCAGGCTGTTGTGACTGAACTGCTCAACGAAACATTAGATCTATTGTTGTTTGCGGGTGGTGATGGCACTGCACGAGATATTTACGCGATTGCTGACGATAATATCCCTGTACTTGGAGTGCCGGCTGGGGTGAAGATCCATTCAGGTGTTTATGGGATCACTCCTCATGCATCAGGCGTGGTGCTGAAAATGTTACTCGAAGGAGAACTTGTTAGCTTAATGAGCGCTGATGTGATGGATATCGACGAAGCTGCTTTTAGAACGGGAGTCGTTAAAGCTAAGTGCTTTGGCGAAATGCTGGTACCTGCAGAGCCTCGCTATGTGCAAGCGGTG
This sequence comes from Shewanella kaireitica, assembly GCF_023284045.1. Classification (GTDB taxonomy): domain Bacteria; phylum Pseudomonadota; class Gammaproteobacteria; order Enterobacterales; family Shewanellaceae; genus Shewanella; species Shewanella kaireitica. The sequence goes on along the minus strand of NZ_JAKIKQ010000003.1, from coordinate 7,218 downwards.
AAAATGGGTGGCAAAGAAACCGATGAACTCGTGCTTGCAGACATAGCCGCTGAGGCTATTGAGCTAATGGAAGATGACCTTATTGTCATCGGTTCTGGCAGCACGGTTGCTGCTGTCATGGAAGAGCTTGGACTCGAAAACACCTTACTTGGGGTTGATCTCATTCAACAGCAGCAATTGCTGGCGAGTGATCTGTCAGCTGAAGAGCTACTTAAACTTACTGAAAACCAGTCGGTTAAATTGTTTATAACTCTTATAGGCGGGCAAGGCCATATATTAGGTCGAGGTAATCAACAGTTATCACCAGAGCTGATAAGACGAGTGGGCAAGAGCAATATTGTTATTTTGGCGACAAAAACAAAGCTAAAAGCACTTGAAGGACGGCCACTAATTGTGGATAGTGGCGACCCTGAATTAGATAAAGAGCTAACAGGTTATTATAAAGTGGTGACTGGCTATCACGATTATGTGATGTATCAAGTGGCCAACCCAGATTTAGCCTAGCTAACAAGACTGCATTAATTGCGTCGAATACCGTTAATTATTACCTATTGGAATAAGCCCAATAGTTTGAGATTGTGGAGCACTCAATGATAGATAAGTATGAGCAAACCCTTCAAGATTGGATAGAAAGCATTGTTGCTGAAGGCGACGATGATGCCCTATTTGCCAGCGGATACCTACAAGGGCACTTTGCGGTAGTGCTATCAAAACTAGAGAATGAAAGCGATCAAGGCACTCAAGCTTTAGCATTGCAGATGGTTGAATGTTTGGCTCTTGCTAGAGAAGAGCTTGATGATAATGACTACGCTCTTGTTAATGATGCCTGGTTACAGTTAAGCAGTAAACTGGCCGCTTGAGCCTGCCATGTTTGAGTTATTAAGCTTATGAGTATTCAGGGATATAGCGCGATAGGGTTATTAAACCCTAAAAGCCCTACCAATGTCGGCGGCATAATGCGTGCAGCGGGTTGTTACCGCGCTGATGAGGTTTTTTATACCGGTAGACGTTACCCATTAGCCGCGAGTAATGGTAACGCACAGTATAATACCGATACTAAAGCGGCGAGCGAGCAGATCCCACTGACTGGGGTCGAGTCTCTTATTGATGCCGTTGCTGCTGATGTGACTGTTGTTTGTGTTGATTTGGTAGAGGGAGCTATCCCGCTGCCTGAGTTTGAGCACCCAGACAAGGCGATATATATCTTTGGCCCAGAAGACGGCACTATTAGCCAACAAGTGATTAATCGCGCCGATGCCGTTGTATATGTGCCGACAGTGGGTTGTATGAACTTAGCTGCATCAGTTAATGTTTTACTGTATGACAGACTGGCTAAATCAGCTGCTACCGTCACTGGTGATGAGTTGATCCGTACTAGTCGTGATACCAATAATCGAGTTAAAGTAAAACGGTAGTCCTGAGAGTGCTAAACATATATTGAGCCACAGCTAAGACTGTGGCTTTTTTGTGGTTTTAATTTACTGTACTAATTGCTTATTTGTTTTCAATGCAACATTGACCTAGTCGAAAATAGCAACCATATTTAATTTGAATCTCGTTTACTAAAGGACTGATTAAATGACGCTATTTTTAAAGGGGTGTTTGCTACTATTTATCGTACTCACAACAGGTTGTGCGACAAAAACACCAACATTAGAGACAGGCCCGGATGCTCAAGTGACCAAAGACGGTTTAGTTAAAATCGACAACTCAGTATTGGATCTCTCTTTTGCAAGACCTAATGTAGACTGGGGCAAGTATACAAAACTCTATTTTAAAGCCGCTACAGTCACCAATGACCACCCCGCAGATTATAAACCACCACGAATAGATAGAAGAGCTGATGGACTAAATGCCACCTATGAGCTCCCCGAAAAAGCACTAAAAAAGATGTCGACTGAGTTTGGTGTTATTGTCACCAGTGTGTTTAATGAAGATCAGCCTTTCGAGCTTGTCGATAAAGCAGGACCTAACACTTTGGTTATTGAGGTGGCAGTCACTGATATTCGATTAAGTGCACCGATAGAGAGTTCTAGGCGTAGTTATAGCTCGATGGGTAAAACTTACACACAAAACTCCGGTTCTATGATGTTGCTTGCCGTCGTGAAAGATGGTCCGAGTGGAGAAGTGCTAGCCAAAGCTGCCGATCGTGGTGAAGGATTTGATCAATGGCAGCAAAATACTCAAGTCTTCAATTGGGGCGACGTTAAAACCGTCTATCGTCGTTGGGTTAATGACTTTAAGAATGCCCTAATGATGGCGGGTGCTGAGTAGTTTAAACAGTCAGACGCCTTGAAGGGCGTCTGACTATAAGTTATTTGGCAACTAACTAACCTCTAACGCCTTACCTTTAAGCAGCTTTCGCATCCACATTCGGTTCGGATTTAAAAGCGCGACAAATTCCGTGCTGAGTGGCATGGCTTCACCGCAGATCTGAGCGGCTAATGCTTCAGCGGCTAACAGGCCTGAGCTTAAGCCTCGAGAACCTAGTCCACCTAAGATGTATAAGCCTTTGTGCACTGGAGCAGGCGTATTTTGCCAAAACTTTCTACTTGCAGGAGTGAGTTGGTGATTATTGTAGAGCGACATGATTGCATCTAGGTCAGGAGCGGGTCCCATCATAGGAGCATGATCGCGAGTTACCATGCGCACACCGACTCGGGCACTGTGTTTGGATATATCTATGTCGCGGTTCCAATCTTTATCTAAGTAGCTATGTTGGATCTTGTGTAGATTATCGACTTGCTCTTGTGGGCTATAAGCCAAGTTGTCGGCATCTTTAACATAACTCGCGCCTAAACAGTGCTGGGCGTTATTCACCGGGGTCATGTAACCATGGGCACATAATACCGTACTGAGTTTAGATAGCTTAGCTCTTGTTGGAGCATGGCTAACTTGACCTCTAAAACCTGTGACTTGTAGATGTTTAGTCTGCTCAAAGCGAGTAAGAGACTTACCGTTGGCAACTATCACTGTTTTATAGGGGCCTAGGCGTTGTTGTTTATTGACTAAAAACCAACCTGAATCGGACTTTTCAAGTGCCGTTATCTGAGTGTTTACTCGCACACTAACATCAGATAAATGCTGCGCTCGTTCAAATGATGCTTGGGTGAGATCTTGCGGTGCGACCCAGCCACCTAAAGGGTAAAAAATCCCAGCTTCATTTATCTCTATGCCTGCAATTTCGCTTGACTGCTTTTCATCAACGGCAAGGGCTATATCGTCGTTCCACGGATGTCCGTTGATTATCTTCTGTACTCGCTTTCGGCTTCGTTCATCATGGCCAGTATGCAGTACGCCGCAGAGGTCAAAATCTATCGGATACTCGTGAGTAGCAAGTGTGTTTAGGCGATGCAAACTAAAGAGATAGGCCTGCTGGAAATACTGACTTAAGCTATTATTATCAGGTGTGAGCAATGGGTAGATAGCGCCTTGTTTGTTACCTGATGCCGCTTGAGCCAACTCGCTATCTTCACAAAATACACGGATTTTTTTATGTCGCTCTGCCAGCGATAAAACTAAACTAGCACTCGCAATTCCACCCCCTATTACGGCAATCTCAGTAGTACTTTCTGCAGTTTGAATAGGGTAGGGAGCTTGTTGACTTGACTGCTGAGCTCGCAAAGCCTGCCGCTCCATTAACAGAACATTATCGATATCTATTTGGCCTGAACTTCTGATTGAGTTTTCAAAAATAAATCCAACCATATTACTTAGTGTTAGCAGTTTTTGTTGAGTCTCAATGGACAGCTCATCAGATATTAGGCAGTGACAATTATCTTGACTGTGTTTGGCCATTTGCCAAAATAACGCTTGCGAAATCGATTGTGTTTCAAATCTTGCGGTGCACAACCAATGAGAAATTAAGCTGTTGCAGAATGGCAGTTGACGTAACTGCTGCTCATAATCACCTAAGTGGAAATCTATAATGAAACTGCCATGGTTAAGCTTTACTCGTTGACAGCCTTCTATCGCGACGAGATGAATTTCTGGACGAGTCTGTAATAAGGCCTTAAATACTCGGTCAATATGATCATCAATAGCACAGAAAACCTTTAATGTTAGCGAACAGTCTTTAGTTGAATGCAGTTTTATCAGCTCTAAAATCTGGCTTACAGAGCCTGAACCGAGCATCGCAATGGAGATATGTTCGCTGTTGTTAGTCGCTAAGATTGACCTAATATTGTTACTGACTGTCATGGTTACGTCTTTAATGTTAAATTAAACCCTCACAAAAACAGGGTAGGATATTTATAACTTGAGCTAAATTGTACATTTTTATGCTGCAATTTAGGTGAGGTTTTCACGCTATGTCTCAATTTAGGCACTATTTTTGTGTTCTTTATGGAAAGCTGACCACTTAAATGGGTTAAAAGCGATACCATTAGCGCAGCAAAATGGGTACTACCTGTATAGAATGGATAGTTAATAATGAAAAGAGTCGTGATCACCGGCTTGGGCGTTGTCTCAAGTATCGGTAACAACAAGCAAGAAGTCACTGAATCATTGAGAGCGGGTCGTAGTGGTATTACCCACTCAGATCAGTTTGAAGAAATGAAGCTGCGCAGCCATGTTTGGGGCGATATCAAGTTAGATCCTAAAGAGCACATTGATCGTAAAGCATTACGCTTTATGGGTAATGCTGCAGCATACGCCTACATAGCAATGGCTGAAGCGATTGAAGATGCAGGACTAACCGAAGAACAATATTCAGATCCACGGGTCGGTATTATTGCGGGTACCGGCGGAGCATCTTCTGCTAACCAAGTACAAGCAGCTGATACGTTACGAGAAAAAGGTGTGAAGCGCGTTGGGCCATATATTGTGCCACGCATCATGTCGAGCACAGCCAGTGCTTGTCTAGCTACACCATTTAAAATCAAAGGCATGAACTACTCAATTAGTTCAGCTTGTGCAACAAGTGCACACTGTATCGGCCATGCCGTTGAACTTATCCAAATGGGTAAGCAAGATATGGTATTTGCTGGTGGCTCAGAAGAGGTCGATTGGACCCTGACTATGGGCTTCGATGCAATGGGTGCATTGTCTACTAAATACAATGACACACCGGAAAAAGCATCACGTACTTATGATGCTGACCGTGACGGTTTTGTCATTTCAGGCGGTGGCGGAATCGTTGTCGTTGAAGAGCTTGAGCATGCACTTGCTCGTGGCGCTAAAATCTACGCTGAAGTCATTGGTTACGGCGCATCATCAGATGGCTACGACATGGTTGCTCCGTCAGGAGAGGGGGCAGTACGTTGTATGCAGATGGCTTTGGCTGATGTTGATACTCCAATTGATTACATCAACACCCATGGTACTTCAACACCCGTTGGCGATATGCGTGAGCTAGAAGCTTTACGTGAAACCTTCGGTGATAACCTACCAGCTATCGCATCGACTAAGTCGCTTACCGGTCATGCATTAGGTGCTGCAGGTGCTCATGAAGCCATCTACAGCTTGATTATGATGGAAAACAGCTTTATTGCGCCAAGCATCAATATCGATACCGTAGATGAAAAAGCGGCGGGTATGCCAATTGTCACTGAAATGCAACAGCAAGAGCTCAATACTGTAATGAGCAACAGCTTTGGTTTCGGTGGTACAAATGCAACGTTAGTTATGCGCAAGTATAAGTAAACGGCAGTTTGTCATCTATAAAAGGAAGCTTCGGCTTCCTTTTTTGTATCCGACTTTTCGCTGATATTGAATAATACTGATTGGTATTACTCTTTATGGGTAAAGCTCATCGGTATGCAGTTGTTTAGTTAAGCGATCAGTTTTGTGGTTGGTAACACGTTGCCGATGACAAAGTTTATTAACTCCTCTGTTGATAAATCACCTAAGCCTAATGATGTTAAGGTTCTACCTTCGGTAAAAAAGTCTCTGGCTAATATGCCGCCGCAGATCTCGATAAGTCGATTACATTCAGGCACATTAACTTCGAGTTTGTCTGCCAGTGATGATAACAACACTAGCCCCATGGGCACATCTTCCGTGACGTAGCGATTATCAAAACTATAAGGGCCTGGAGGAGATGAAATTTTGTAGCTTTCGAAAACGGCTCTAGGATCTTGATTCAAATCTTCTTCATTTCTAAACAGGCATGCGTTCAAATAAGGGATCGCTTCACAGCCAAGGGCTGTTAATACTGCCATCTTCTCAGCATCTAATTTTTCAATCATCAACCAGGCTATTTTTGTGGAAAGTGCATCACGGTACATATAGGGCACTTCGTCAGGATGATGCTTAGCACAGTACTCAAGCATCGGATACATCACATACAGGCCTATGGTATGGACGATGATATTGGGGTTGTGCAGAGCTGATTCAAATATATGCTTGCGAACATTATTCATTTCAATATTGTATGCAGGGAACAAACGTGACGCAATGGCCATGCCTTCTGTGGTTCTTGTGGCTGGGAAAAATGATAACGCATTTCTGGCATTTTTGAATAACACTTTTACGGTGCCGGGTTCGACAACTCTTGCGTCATTTGGTGTTGATTCTCCTTCCGCAAATATCGGATTATTTGAGCAATATTTCTTGTAGAAGATACTGCCGGCATAGCCCGGAATTAAGATAACAAGCTGATTATCTCTAAAATACTTTGCAATTCTAGCTGCCAAAGCATGATGGTATGTGGTTTGAATAAACACCATTATCACATCTGCGCCCTCAATGGCTGCTTTGGGATCTCGCGTAATCAATTCTAAAGGTTGAAAGGTTGTTTCTGCGTCATCAGCGCTATCGGTAAAATGGCCCTTTTTGGTGTTATCGATACAATATATCCCTTTGTTTTTGGCCATAGCTTCAAAATGGTCATCATGGGTAATACGGTTCGAAGTCTTCAGTATTGTTACTTTATGTCCTGCTTCTGCAGCCATAAACGCACAAGCAGAACCTGCATTACCGGCTCCAATTATGGTTATTTTCATTTAGGTTCCTTTGTCTTTCATTATATTCAAGATGTTATGGAGTCAAGCCTCTTGGAAATGTGGAAACGTGGAAATGTGGAAACGTGGAAACGTGGAAATGTGGAAATGTGGAAATGTGGAAATATGGAAATGTGGAAATATGGAAATGTGGAAATGTGGAAACGTGGAAATGTGGAAATGTGGAAATGTGGAAATGTGGAAATGTGGAAATGTGGAAATGTGGAAATGTGGAAATGTGGAAATGTGGAAATGTGGAAATGTGGAAATGTGGAAA